>NZ_BPFZ01000005.1 GCF_030158815.1 Candidatus Phycosocius spiralis | reverse complement strand
TTCTGCTGAGCAGTCGGAAGATTTTATCAACCAAGCACAAAGAAATGGTACGCGCTTGAGCAAGGTGGGCCAATGTTGGCCAGGACAAGGCCTGACTATATCTTATTTAGGGCAAGTAATTCAACCCTTTTAAACGCGTGTCTCAATCCAAATAGGGTAAGATGACCAATAATGACTTATTGAAAAGGTATTGTGTTTCTTGGTCAACATCCAAGAGCTCTAAAAGATCATTTAGGTAATGCCGTTAAGCAGGTCATGGGAAGACATGAAAGCAACACAAGTGATACGACTACGCGGAACGAATTCAATACCGCCGACGCCTTAGTGTCCCTGTCTTCTGAACATGCCCAGCCTAAGATCTATGATCTAAGATGGTTTGGGGCAGCTGCCCTATGTGCTAAACCCTGCTCACGACTTGGCTAATTGGCGTTGGCCATGACAAGCCCGCCGCACCCAATCATGCAGCAAATACACAGATGCAACCAGTGCGCCAAGTCAGGTCTAGGAACAGATCAGCAAGCTAATCGTCTACGCACTTGGTGAAGATGGAAATCTTATATGATTTGCCTTAGCGAGGGCTTTGATCCTTAGCCCAACAGGTCCTGTCAGTCCCAGGGACAGGATAATAAAACGCACCACTTTGATCGCGAATAAGCTCAGGATTACGCACATTTTGACACTCTGCCCGGCGCTGGTCGAGGCTGTAGCCACGCACTGCCCCAAGCGCACCACCTGCAAGTGCACCAATGGTTGCCCCTTTTTTAGCATCACCATTGCCAAGATTATTGCCCAGTACAGCCCCAGCTAAGGCACCGATCGCTGCCCCACCCCCGGCGTTACGTTCAACATTACCCGTTGTGGTACAACCACCTAGTAGGAGAGTGACAGCAAGAATTTTGATGGTCGCATTGGTCATTCTAAACTCCATTGAACAAGTTGGGACTAAGCAATTGTGGGTGGTGTTAGAGGCAGCTACGTCTGGCTGCAAAACCATCACAAGATAGATAACACAGCTTAGGCATATAACAAGATCACCGCAATCTCAACCCCAGAAACAATTATTGTAATCAATCATGGAAAAATGTGCGAACCATCCCGGCTGCTAACAATCAGCACCTATCAAGATGCTATGGAGCTGACCCTAGCGTGATCATGTGCGAATAGATCCTATTGGGTATTACTTCGCTGATCCAGTCAAGTTTCTCATCAGGTCACTATTGTTGGTGCTGTGTGGGTTGTTTTTGGCCGCGCGGCCTTCATCACACTATAACCAAGATTTGGCCCATTTACCCAGCTAACTTCGTGCTTACGCCCACCAACACAATCGCGAGGTTGCACCGAGCAATCCCTATCATTTGAAGCCAAGGAAGTTTGTGTGTGTGATTTGATCGTCCTAAAGGCCTAAGGGGGGCGTCGAGAACTTAAGGTCTCTGACCAGACCAATGTTTGATGGGAAAAGACCGATCCCGTGTCGATCTTAAGCCCAGTCATCCATCCAACTCGACTTCCAAGATATAGGATAGCTCAATGAAAGGGACAACATAGGCGGTAATCGGCTCAAGATTCTTGTGGTATGCGTGCGGTCAAAGCTGAAGGATGAAGGGGCACAATGATTGGTAAGCTTTTCTGGGCGCTGTTGCGCATGTCAATCTGGAACGGACCTAAAGTTATTAAGCCGGGCATCACAGGTGAAAGTTGAAGTTGAAATCAACAGTAGACGTTCAAGATTAACCTCTATCTGCCCTGTTCACTTTCTTGCTTTGATGTTTATAAAAAAGGTCTGATCTCAACAAGGGCAGATCAAAAACTCCGATTGATTTCAACATCAAGGCTTAGTCACTATGACGATGCCACCAATCGGGCCTTTGGGAACACGTTCAAGTAGCGGGCCATCGGTTACAGTCTCGATCCGAGCCGGGGATATGGCTTGGCTGACTAAGGTTTGTTGAACTACGCCAAGTCGCTCAGCCACGATGTTCGGCGGGGCAGGTAGTCCATCGTCCCCTGAAACAGCAATGAGAACAATCGTTTGATCGGCGCATATATTGAGTCTACCCGCAAGGCGAACAAGTACCTCTCGTGCAGATTTGGAAAGCTTCGCCTCGTGCGCACTGAAATAAATTCGGCTTGCCTCATGTCGGCAAATTGAACTGCCCATGGTGATCATGGTTAGAGGTGGGGGCGACTGCGCAGACGGCGCTGATGGCGCTGATGGCGCTACCGTCCTTGGTTGATTGGCTTGGTTTGGGTTGAGGGCGCAACTGGCAACCAAAAAGCTAGCCAGTGGGTAAACCATGAGCTGTAGCAGCTGGCTATGGTTTGTTCGGGGTCTGGGTAGTGTGTTCATAAGCTATACCGCCTAGCTAATTGTGTTAATTCAGTTTTTTACGTCGTGCGCCTTGATGGACATGAGAGATTTATAGATTTTAGATTATACACACTTTAAGGCCTTCTGGCACCCTGATTGACGTTGAGCACGTGTTGCCATCTCCATCGCGCCGCTACGAAAGGTATAATCATCATGATAGGATTTTATCATTCTGACAAAAACTAAATTATGACAATATCTACATTCTGGATTTACATTCTGGCAAAATCCATGCCCTCAGCCCGCTTATATCGCCTTCATCTCTAATCTGCATCGCCCCGTACAAAGTTGGTTTACGACTTGATCGGCTTGAGTTTGAGCCAAGAATGGATTTGTCAGCAGCCTTGACGACAAATCACCACAAAACCAGCTTTGGGCAAAGGCCTTCATGCAAGGGCTTGGCGTTTTATTTCACACGTGTTTACCACAGGGCAGAAAAACTGGTCTTAATCGCATAAAACCAAATGAGATTTCCAATCTATAGTCTCATGCCGGTATGAAACGCGGCTCGAACCGTAAAGCGGTTCGCAAGGCCGACTGGCCGCCGGCACCAATGTGGCGCCCCGTCGGAGCGCCAATAGCGCGTAAAGCTAAATCCTAACCGGTATGAAACGCGGCTCGAACCGTAAAGCGGTTCGCAAGGCCGACTGGCCGCCGGCACCAATGTGGCGCCCCGTCGGAGCGCCAATAGCGCGTGAGACATAAAAAATGGTGCCCGGAGCCGGGATCGAACCAGCGACACGCGGATTTTCAGTCCGCTGCTCTACCGACTGAGCTATCCGGGCAACTTGTCGGGACGCGGGATTTAGCGGATCAGATTGCCTGTGTCTATTGGTTCGCCTGCATCGTTTATGCCATTATCTTCCTCATGAACAGGAATAGCATAAGAGGCGTTGAGCCAGCGGCCCAAATCAAGGTCGGCGCAACGTTTCGAGCAAAAGGGGCGATAGGCGTGCTCGCTTGGCTTGCTGCATTCAGGGCAGGTGCGGCTCATTGGATAACAACCTCGCAAGCGCTTTGGCCTGGGCGGCCTAGGCGCAACTTATAAGTGCCGCCAAGGGTGTCAACCACTTCTTGACGCCACCCAATCTTATCGGCTTCTAGAAACGCCAAGGCGGCTGCGGGGGCAAAGAGGGTCACTTCGCGGCCTTTGGCTTGGGTTAGGGCAGCGCATAGGCGGTCAATGCCCGCAATGGCAAGTGTTTCCGCTGTAGGCTGGCCATAGGCATCCAGACAAATGTCGGCCAAGGCTTGGCGGCGCTTTTGACGGGCGATTTGAGCAATGCCAAAGCGTGATACGGCCAAGACTTCGGTTTTGGGGGCCACAACGCCCCCATTTTTTTCTGCATCAAAAGCGCTGATTAAGGCTTTGGTCAAAGCCTCTGCATCGCCTTTGCGGCGTGGGCCACTAAAATCGACACATATAAGGCCACCAAGGCCTCGCAAGCGAATTTGGCGCACAATCTCTGGAATGGCGGCAAGGTTGAGGCTGCGGGCAAATCGGGCGGCATCGCTGCCCCCGATATCGCGGCTGGCACTATCCACATCAATAGCGGTCAGCGCTCTGGTGCGCTCTATGGTCAAGCGCCCACCCCCGGCAATGGGAGCATCAAGCTCTAGCGCCGCCTCAAAGGCGGCATCCATCCGCTCAATCTCATCCTCATCAGCTTCTCTGGGCTCGCCTGGCCAACCGTGCCAAGGCGAGGCATCTTCCAACAAGGCTGGGCAAGCGCCGGCAGGTGCAGGACCCTCATAGGCTAAGGCCGGGCCCTTGCCGCCTTCGGCTTCGCGGACGATGCGCACAGCAACCCCTGCCCCGACACGCAGCTCTGCATCGCGCTCACGCCCAAATGGGGCAAAAGCTGGCTCACCGACACCAAGGTCCACAAAAGCGCCACCAATGCGGCTATCAATCGCCGTGACGCGTCCGGCATAGATTTGGCCCCAACGGACGCGCGTCTCCTGTGTCGACCACCGCTCCAACCGCAATTCCACGATCCGGTCGCGATCGAACAATGCTAAACGTAACTCACCGATACGCTCGTGAATGACGATTTGCCGAGTAGGTGATTTAGCACTTTTCATTCCTAGCCAGTCTCAATACGACGCCGGTAGCCAAAGCCCTCAACCAAGCATACTGTCTCATAGAGAGGTAGGCCCATCACGCTCTCCCAAGAGCCTCGCAAGGTGGTACAAAAGGCCCCGGCAAGCCCCTGAATCCCATAGCCACCCGCCTTGCCCATCCATTGACCGCTTTCAAGATAGCCCGACAGTTCCAGCGCACTTAAGCGCTTAAAATGCAGGCGCGTTTCCACCGCGCGGCTGGCGGCCTTGGCACCCAATTGGACCCCAATAGCTGTGATCACCTTATGATTGCGTCCTGATAGCAAGGTCAAGCATTCTAATGCCTGTTGGCGCGTTTCTGCCTTCGGTAAGAGCCGCCTGCCGACACACACCACCGTATCGGCCGCTAAAACCAGTGCAGTTGGATGGCGGCTCGCAACCGCTTGGGCTTTCTCCTTGGCTAAACGCAGAGCGAGCGCACGACCTGTCTCGCCGGGCAGAGGTGTTTCATCCAAATCGGCGGGATCAATGGCATCGGGAACAATCCCAATTCTGGCGAGAAGTTCCTGCCGACGTGGCGAAGCGCTCGCCAATATAAACTTCATGAGCGCATCATTACCGGAAGCGATAGGTGACCCGGCCCTTCGTTAGGTCATAGGGGGTCATTTCTACCAACACTTTGTCGCCTGCCAGCACCCGAATGCGATTTTTGCGTAATTTCCCTGCCGTATGACCGATAATCTCATGTTCGTTTTCAAGTCGGATCCTAAATGTGGCGTTTGGCAGAAGTTCAACCACAGTTCCTTGAAATTCGAGCAATTCTTCTTTTGACATTTGGGCTCCCAGCCGCAGGCGATGGATTGAGCTGACACATCAGCTTTAAATTGGCTCTATAGTCCGTTTTGGGGGTAAAAAGCCAGTAGGGTGGATGTGCAAACCCTCAAAGGCTGTTTGAGCGCCGATTTGGTGCAGTTCAATTGATGACTTCTGCCAGTTTCTTTTGAGTTTGACTTGCGGCAAGTGCATTTTACGCCCATTTGACCAAATCGATCCCAAGACCAGAGAGCCCATAATCGTGTCTGCCTTTACCCAGGAAAGCGTGCTGGCTGTTCAGCATTATACCGACCGCCTTTTCCGCTTTCGTACCACTCGTTCGCCTGCATTTCGTTTTAAATCCGGTGAATTTGTGATGATGGGTCT
Organism: Candidatus Phycosocius spiralis; assembly: GCF_030158815.1. GTDB lineage: Bacteria > Pseudomonadota > Alphaproteobacteria > Caulobacterales > Aquidulcibacteraceae > Aquidulcibacter > Aquidulcibacter spiralis. Next base: position 176,527 of record NZ_BPFZ01000005.1, on the reverse strand, counting down.
TGAGGTCGATGCAAAGCCTTTGGTGCGGGCCTATTCGATTGCCAGCCCCAATTGGGATGAGGAGTTGGAGTTTTACTCCATCAAAGTTCCAGATGGTCCACTCACATCGCTTCTATGCGACATAAAGGTCGGAGACTCTGTTTTGGTAGGTCGTAAGCCTGTGGGCACTTTGGTGCTAGACGCGTTAATCGGTGGTGATCAACTCTACATGGTATCGACAGGCACTGGCATTGCCCCTTTCGCCAGCCTCATCCGCGACCCTGAGACCTATGAGCGTTTCGGACAAGTTATTTTGACCCATACATGCCGCACCGTGGAAGAGTTACGCTATGGGATTGAACTTGTGGAAAGCTTAAAACAAGACCCGCTGGTTGGCGAGTATTGTAGCACGGGCCGCCTAATCCATGACACCAGCGCAACGCGTGTCCCTTACAAACATCAAGGCCGCTTTCCAGCGCGCGTGCGTGACGGGAGCTTCTTTACCGATCACGGCCTAAAGCCGTTCAACCCTGACCGGGATCGGGGCATGATTTGTGGGTCCATGGAAATGTTGGCCTCGTGCAAGGCCGTGTTTGAAGAGGCGGGCTTTAGCGAGGGCTCAGTTAGCCAACCTGGCCAATATGTCTATGAAAAGGCGTTTGTAGGATCATGATGTCCATGCCGCTTCTGTCGCACCCACATATCGGACCAATGTCATGACAATAATACTTAGCCTGATTGTGGCACGTGGCAGCAATAATGTCATTGGCGTTGATAATGATCTACCATGGCGCTTAGGGACGGACTTAAAGAATTTCAAAACCTTAACTTTAGGCAAGCCCGTAATTATGGGCCGTAAGACGTGGGAATCAATTGGGAAAGCATTACCTTATCGCCCCAATTTAGTCATAACGCATGACGATCAGTTTAAAGCGGAAAGTGCCACCGTGTGGTCAAATCTGCCCCTTGCAATCGCGGCAGCCAAAGCCATGGCACACACCACCGGGGTAAAAGAGGTTTGTGTGATTGGGGGTGGGCAGATTTATGCCGCGAGCCTGCCTTTTGCCGATCGTCTCTATGTGACAGAAGTCGATGCAGCACCAAGGGGGCATGTCTTTTTTCCAGCTCTTGATGAGGCCAAATGGACCGAAATCAGTCAATTGCACTTTCCGGCTGGCCCAAAAGATGATCATGCCTTTGTTCTACGTAGGTTTGATCGTCGGACCGATATGGCAAAAGCTTCATGATAAGGGTCAAGTGCTTAGCAGCTTATTTATGACTTTGGGCAGCATAGAGCTTGAGAATTTGCACTATGGCCGTGTCATGTGAGGTTAGGCTGCCTTCATCTAGTTCCTCTTGCAAGGTTAAACTATCAATTTCAGCTTGCAAAGCCTTGGAAAGCTTGACTTTGAGCATTGGGTCGTGGTCGCTCAGTACGTCCCACAAGGTGCGGGTAATCCGCAATGCCACATCGGCATCAATGCGAACACCCATTAGTTTTGTCTGTTCTTCCTGCGTTGAAGATTTCGGCACAGTCTGCCTCCGGTATAGTTTTAAGTATTCACATGGTAAAAAATATGAATGTATATTTGTAATTACCACCTATACATGTTGGAGTATTGATAATTCGTTGCGCGTTTCCTGTGAAGTTTCGATCTCATTGCCGATAGATATCAATGGGTCTGAATGGGGAGCTTGGTTGAGGTGAATAGCTCCTAACTGGGTCCACTTTGAATTAAACGCACGCTTGATTTAAATGGCAGCATGGACATGCATGGCTCTCAATCGCCTTGGAAAGGCAGTGGCGCAACCAAGGGCCGTATTATTGGCGGCATGTGCGAATTTGTGATCCATGAAGTCACCACTCAATCGCGTATGTACAAGAAAAAACTCGATCAATTGTTGCGAACTGAGCTCAAAATTCGCCCGCGGTATGGTGAGTTTGAAGTGGAAATTATGGTTGATGTCCATGCAGGCTATCCAGCGATCGATCTCGATAATGTCGCCAAAGCTGTGTTAGACGGTATCAAAGGTGCAGTTTATTTCGACGACGCCCAAGTGATGCGCCTATTGGTGGAAAAGCGGTGGGCGGAGGTTGAATGCGTCCGGGTGAAAGTTTGGTTGCGGCAAGATTGCAACTGAAGCGGCCTTACACATCATGTGATCCAGCTACATTTTGTTACAACAAATTCAGTTTGTTACAACAAATTCAGTCGAAATAGGTCATCAGCTCTCGACATATACGCAACGATAGGATTGAATTAGGTCTCAGACGCAGTTTGAGGGCGAAGATGCGAGATTGGCGGGAGGATAAGCGCTTTTTCTGGGCAACAATGCTGCTACCGACTGCTTGGTTCCTTCTTTTTTTCGTAGTCCCTATGGCCATGGTTTGGGCCTATTCGGTCGGTGAGAATGTTGGCCCTGTTGATGTTGCCATCATCGGCACGTTTGCCAATTATGCCAAAGCTTTTTCCCCTGAAGTGATTAAAGTCATGTGGGATTCGATTTGGCTCTCACTATTAACCACTTTGATTTGCCTCGTTTTAGGATTTCCCGTTGCGCTGGCTATGACATTTGCAGATCAAAAGCAAAAAACTTGGTTGCTGCTTTTGATCATGCTACCCTTTTGGACCAATCTGTTAATCCGCACCTATGCTCTGATCGCTGTGATGCGGACTTCGGGGGTGATTAATACCTGTTTAGCCGGGGTTCATACCCTTTTGGTCCACACAGGCCTACCACTGGCCCCGTTTGAGCCTTTGCCCTTGCTTTATAACAAATTCGCCGTTGTAGTTGGCCTTGTTTATGTGCACCTCCCTTTTATGGTGTTGCCGCTTTATGCTGCATTGGATCGATTGGATAAATCCTTGATCGAGGCAAGCCTAGATTTGGGTGCCAGCCATATAGAAACCATCCGCAGGATCATCGCACCTTTGGCAGCACCAGGCATTGCCGCTGGGCTTGTCATTACCTTCATTCCGGCTCTGGGCGCTTATTTAACACCGGATCTATTAGGTGGCCCCGATGATTTAATGATCGCAAGTTTGATTGAGCGACAATTTAAACGCGCCAATGACTGGCCATTTGGTGCCGCTTTATCCTTCATCTTGATGTATATTACGCTTCTGTTTTTTGCGATCCGCGCCTTTATGGGGCGCACTGGCGGCAAGGTTGGGGTTCACTAATGCGCAAACGCAGATCTCGCGCGCCCTTGGACTATTTGGGTATGCCTGCCATGAAGGCTTGGTTGGCAGGTGTGTTCGTATTTCTATACACGCCCTTGTTCATTTTAATTATGTTCAGTTTCAACAACAGCAAGGCCAATATTGTCTGGAAGGGCTTCACCTTCAAATGGTATGTGAAGGCATTTGAAAACACCCAATTGCGCGAAGCTTTGTTCAATTCCCTTTTGATTGCGGGTTTATGTACCGTGATTTCCTTAGTTCTTGGGGCTTTGATGGCCTTTGTGTTTTGGCGGTTTAAGTTCCCATTTAAGGGCACACTTGAAAGTGGTATGAGCCTACCGATCGTCGTGCCGGAGATTTGCTTTGGCGTCGCGGTTTTATTATTTTTTGCCAGAATTGGCTTTCCAACCGATCTGCCCTATCCATTTAATCTAACCCAAATCATTTTGGCTCATGTTACATTTTCATTTCCATTTGTTGGGGTTGTTGTCCGTGCGCGGTTGGAAAGCTTTAACAACGAACTCGAAGCGGCGGCTTTGGATTTAGGTGCATCACCTTTTCAAGCGTTTCGGGACGTCATCATACCCCATATGTACCCAGGCCTGATCGCAGGCGGGCTTTTGGCTTTCACCTTATCTTTGGATGACTTTGTGATTACGTTTTTTGCTTCAGGCCCTGGGACAATTACCTTCCCGGTTAAAGTTTATTCCATGGTGCGCTTTTCGGTGACGCCCGAAGTGAATGCTGCTTCTACCATCATTATCTTGATCACTGTGCTGGCAACCATATTGGCCCTGCGTGCGCAGACACGACCCGCAAAAGAGACATGAACAATGCGTGAAAACGACACCATCATCAAAATTGAAAATGTGACCAAAAAATATGGCAAAGTTACAGCAGTGGACCAAATTACATTGGAAATTCCGCGCGGTGAATTCTTCGCCCTTTTGGGTCCATCAGGTTGCGGGAAAACCACCCTCCTAAGGATGCTTGCGGGCCTCGAAATGCCCAGCGAAGGGCGAATAATCATCGATGGTTCCGATATGTCAACCATCCCGCCTAACAAGCGCCCGGTCAACATGGTTTTCCAGTCCTATGCCGTTTTTCCCCATATGAGTGTTTTTGACAATGTCGCTTATGGCTTGAAATTTGATCAAGTTGCTAAAGCGGATCAATATGGACAGGTAATGGCGGCACTGGCAGATGTTAAGCTGGATCATCTTGCTGAACGCAAACCCGATCAATTGAGTGGCGGCCAACGCCAGCGCGTTGCCTTAGCACGCGCCTTGGTAAAAAAACCTAAAGTCCTGCTCTTGGATGAACCCTTAAGCGCCCTAGACGCCAAATTGCGCGAAGCCATGCGTTTTGAATTGGCGGAACTGCAAGACCAAATTGGTATTACCTTCGTAATGGTCACCCATGATCAAGATGAGGCTTTGGCCATGGCCTGCCGCTGTGCGGTGATGGATCGTGGGAAACTGATGCAAACTGCTACCCCCTCTAATCTCTATGAGTTTCCCGCCAATAAGTTCGTGGCGGACTTCATCGGCAACGTCAATCTGTTTGAAGGCACGCTGGAAATTGATGAACCAGACCATGCCATCGTGCAGTCAGATGCATTGGGTGGGCGGATCTTTTTTGACCATGGTGTCTCTGGTGCTGGTGGCGAAAAAATGTGGGTCGGCATCCGACCCGAAAAAGTCGAAATCCTCAAGCGTGAAGAGGGGAGCACACCACCAACACCCGAAGATGTCCCCGCTGGTTGCAATGTCGCTGCGGGTACCATACGACAAATCTCTTATCTGGGCAGCGAAAGCGTATATCAAATCGATTTGTTCAATGGCCGCACGATGCAGGTATCGCGCCCCAATCTATCACGTTGGGATCAAGAAGACTTCACATGGGATGATCCAGTATGGTTGCGCTGGCATGGCGATAGTCCCGTTTTATTACAAAATTGAGATTTGACTATGACTGCCCGCCCCATTCTCGGCATGATATGTTGTCAACGCCATGTCGGCACCGAATATGCCCAAGCTGTAATGGAGCGCTATTTGTATGGTGTTAGCCCTTATGTAGATGCCATCCCCATGTTGATCCCTTCACTGCCCGATTTTGCTGACGCCGAAATCATCGCCCATCGATTGGAAGGATTGTTATTAACTGGCTCCCCTTCAAATATGGAACCCCATTGCTACGGCGAAGTAGTGGAAGACGCACCCGGCCCATTTGATCCCAAACGCGATGAGATGGCAATTAAACTGGCCGATGCCATGTTGAAACTGGGTAAGCCCGTGTTTGGGATTTGTCGTGGATTTCAAGAACTTAATGTGCATTTTGGCGGTACACTGCGCCGCGATCTATCCGATCCAGCCCGCGCTTTTCAACATCATGCGCCCGACGGGGTGAGCTTTGACGCCATGTTTGACCATACCCATTCCGTGACGCTTGAGGAAGGTGGCACGATCCTGGCAGCAATTGGCAAAGCCGAGATCGAGGTCAATTCGGTGCATTATCAAGGTGTGGACAAGTTGGGTACCGATCTGCGCGTCGAGGCCCGCGCGTCCGATGGCGTGGTGGAAGCCTTTTCCAGCACAGCGCGCGGCGGCCCAGTGCTTGCTGTGCAATGGCATCCCGAATGGAAACCTGAAGCCCATGAAAACAGCCGCAAACTCTTCGGCTTGATGGGGCGGGTGCTGCGCGGTGGGACGCTTTAGGGCGGTATAGTACGACAGAACTATACCAACCTATATAAGACCATGTCGGCTGTGGCTTATGTTACATGTACCGATTTTTCCGCAGTCTAAGCCTCGTAAAGCACGTGCTCGAGTTTGAGTGCACAAGATTTATAAACAGGGCTTCAAGGCAAGCGGAGTGCAGCCTTTAACCGGTCTAAATGTTTTGGCTGAGCTTAAACATAAGCAACCTAGGGGATGGTGGGACTTTGTGACATCACATGAATGGAATGCATCTCACGGCGCGAGGTTCATGCCTATATAGGATTATAACGGCGCAAGATTGGAGTGCGCTCTTACCCCTAACCCATTGGGGTCGGCCACGAAGTCGACCGATTGAAGAAAGGGCTCAAACGGATTGAAGCACGTCTAGGAGGCCCCAAAGGCCACCCGCTTAGGAATTGAACCCCCTCACCCTCGCCCCCTAAAGGGCGCGAGTTTGCAGGAGTGCCACGCACCCCATATCGCCTACAACATCGCAGGAATAACCCGATCAGGCGGCTTATGGCCGTCCAAGAATGTCTTGATATTGATGATGACTTTTTCGCCCATTTCGGTGCGGCTTTCCATGGTTGCTGAGCCCATATGGGGCAGCAACACCACATTGGTAAGCTTCTTGAGCTTGGGATTTATCGTGGGCTCATGTTCGAACACATCAAGGCCAGCTCCGGCCAATAGTCCCTTATCCAACATGCGCGCCAAAGCAGCTTCGTCGATCACTTCTCCGCGCGCGGTGTTGACCAGATAGGCGCTGGGCTTCATCAATTGGAGACGCCGTGCAGAGAGCAAGTGGTAGGTTGCGGGCGTATGGGGGCAATTGACAGAGATGATGTCCATGCGCGACAACATTTGATCAAGGCTTTCCCAATAGGTCGCCTCCAATTCTTGCTCAATTGGGCTGGGAACTTTACGGCGGTTATGGTAATGAATTTGCAGGCCAAACGCCTTGGCCCGGCGAGCGACTGCTTGACCGATCCGCCCCATGCCCACAATGCCTAAGCGTTTCCCAGCGATCCGCCGACCTAGCATCCAGGTGGGCGACCAACCCTCAAAACCATCCGCACTGACTACCCGCACCCCTTCAAGCAGTCGTCTAGGAACCGCTAGTATAAGGGCCATGGTGATGTCGGCGGTATCATCGGTCAACACGCCGGGTGTATTGGTCACAGTTATTCCACGCGCGATGGCGGTCGCGACATCAATATTATCCACGCCCGCGCCAAATTGGGCAACCAAGCGTAAACGCTCGCCCGCCCGCGACAGCACCTTGCTATCAATCTTATCGGTCACGGTCGGCACCAGAACATCTGCACGGCCTACTGCATCCACCAATTGCTCATAGGTCATCGGCGTGTCGGTAACGTTCAACTCGGTGTCAAACAATTCCGCCATGCGGGTTTCAACCGCCTCTGGCAGTTTACGGGTGACAATCACTTTGAGTTTGGATTGGAGTGCTTTGGTTTGGGGCATAGGAGTGTGTAGCAAGGCCAAGACGGATCGCCAAGCGTCAAACCAACAATCTGTTTTAATCAGCTTGTGACGAAGCAGTTTCGCACAAATAGCTTGCATTTTCAGTGTTGAATTAAGGGGGTATTCACCTTCATCGGTCACAAAGAGGGGTATTCTTGTACAGAAAACCCACAAAGAAATTGATCGGGAATGACATAACGAGATGGGCACTTTAAATTCCATCCTTTGTTTGGCCATTTTGGCCATTATCAATCTTGCGGCAAGTATGGCCCACGCTGTTGGCTATCCTCCATTTAATCGCCTAGCTGGTGAGACGCCCTCGGGGCAGCCAGTGCCGCGATTTGTCTCACTCAAATTTACCACCATTAATGCCCGCATAGGTCCCGATACGGCCTATCCGGTACGCTGGGTGTATAAGCGTAAAGGCTTGCCCGTCCGTGTCATCGCCGAAACCGACGATTGGCGCAGAATTGAAGATTCAGATGGTGCGGTCAGTTGGGTGCACAAACGTATGTTGGATGGTCGCCGTACCGGCATTGTTCGCCCAGCTCGCGACATGCGTGTCGCCATGCGCACCATTCCAAACAGCGATACACGGGTTGTTGCTTGGGCTTCGCAAGGGGTTGTTGTTGAAATTACAGAAGAACGACCCGGTTGGCGGCAAGTTAAGGCAGGGCGTTACAAAGGCTGGATACCGGCAAATGAGCTTTGGGGTGCTGACAATTCGCGCCTTCGTTAAGTAAAAGTGAGCTTGGCGAAACTAGGCCGCCCATGCTACCCACTCGGTGCAACCATATGTAACAGGACGGCATCTCTTTGACGCATAGCCCCGACACCGCAGTGCCCGCACGCGAATCTTCCTATCGATATGAGCAGTTAATCGCCTGTGGTGAGGGTAAATTATTTGGCCCAGCCAATGCGCAATTGCCGTTGCCCAACATGCTGATGATGGATCGGATCACCTCGATTACAGAGGAAGGCGGGGCCCATAACAAAGGTAGGATTGAAGCTGAATTAGAGGTGCATGCTGGGCTATGGTTTTTTGATTGTCATTTCCGTGGCGACCCAGTTATGCCAGGTTGCTTAGGGCTAGACGCCATGTGGCAATTAGTTGGTTTTTATTTGGGTTGGTCAGGTTTACCTGGAAAAGGGCGCGCGCTTGGCGTTGGGGAAGTCAAGTTTTCAGGCCAGATCACCAATCAAGTGAAATTGGTGCGCTATGAAATCGACATCAAACGCGTTTTTAAATCCCGGCTTGTGTTAGGCGTTGCTGATGGTCAAGTTTTAGCCGATGGCAAGTCTATTTATTCGGCTAAAGACTTGCGTGTTGGTCTGTTTCAGCCTGATGCCTTATAAGGATGAATCCCATGCGTCGTGTTGTTGTAACTGGAATGGGTATTGTGTCGTCGATAGGCAACGATGTGGCCCAGGTGACCCAAAGCCTCCGTGCCGCACAATCAGGCATCACTTTTGCACAAGAACATGCTGATTATGGTTTTAAATGCCACGTCCAAGCCAAGCCAGACTTAGATTGGGAAGGTTTAGTGGATCGTCGGGCTGCCCGGTTTTTATCTGAAGGCATGGGCTGGGGCCACATTGCCATGGAGCAAGCCATTACCACATCAGGACTTGAGCCCGATGAAATCAGCAACGAGCGTACGGGTATTATTGCTGGATCGGGTGGGCCCTCAACACGTGCCATTGTGGCAGGTGCTGACAAAACCCGCGAATATAACTCCCCTAAACGGGTTGGACCATTTGCCGTCCCCAAGGCGATGTGTTCGGGCATATCAGCCGCCTTGGCGACTTGGTTTAAGATCAAAGGTGTCAATTATTCGATCAGTTCAGCCTGTGCGACCAGCGCCCATTGCATTGGCAATGCATATGAAAGCATTGCTTGGGGCAAGCAGGATGTGATGTTTGCCGGGGGGTGCGAAGATTTGGACTGGACCTTATCGCTTTTGTTTGATGCCATGGGGGCTATGTCATCCGCCTATAATGACACCCCTAGTAGGGCATCGCGCGCCTATGACAAGAACCGCGATGGCTTTGTGATTGCGGGCGGGGCTGGCATGGTGGTCCTTGAAGATTACGAACACGCCAAAGCGCGGGGTGCAACTATGTATGCTGAACTCACCGGATATGGCGCAACCTCGGACGGATTTGATATGGTCGCCCCATCGGGGGAAGGGGCGGTGCGTTGTATGCGTCAGGCATTGGCGATGTCTGGTCATCGCAAGGTGGATTATCTCAACCCACATGGTACTGCGACACCGGTAGGGGACGCCAAGGAAACTGCTGCGATCCGCGAGGTTTTTTCAAAGCAGGTACCGCTGATTTCCTCCACCAAATCCCTGACCGGCCATTCTTTGGGGGCAGCAGGTGCTCAAGAAGCGATTTATAGCATCTTAATGATGCAAGCGGGATTTGCGTGCGAGAGTGCACATATTGATGAAATCGACCCCGATTTTGAGGATTTACCGATCTTACTGGCACGAAAGGATGTTGAGATCGAAACGGTTATGTCGAATTCTTTTGGTTTTGGCGGCACCAATGCAACTTTAATGTTCTCAAAAATCTAGAGCCTGATTATCGCAATGCTTTAAGATGCGCTGTGAACATCATGCCCACAAAGAGCTGTATTGGCCATGAATGCGGCCAAATAAACTAAGGCTAGCAAGGAATAATTTTACCCCCGCCAAAACACTTGAATCGGTGGGGGGGCTAGCTTGCGATTGCTGCCCCATCTTTCTCACCCGTGCGTATGCGCAAAGCCATTTCAACATCGACCACAAAGATTTTACCATCGCCTATCTTGCCTGTATTGGCTGCTCCGGCAAGAGATTCAACAATTTTATCGACCATGTCATCAGTCACAACAGTTTCAACTTTCACTTTGGGTAAAAGCTTTACTTCATATTCAGCGCCGCGATAAACCTCAGTCTTACCCTTTTGACGACCATAACCACGCACCTCAGTCACCGTGAGCCCCGAAATACCAGCTTCGGTGGCAGCGTCGAGCACCGCATCTAAGCGGCTTGGTTTGATAATCGCCGTGACAAGCTTCATCCTATTTCCCTCACTTTGAAGACAGTCCCTTAATGGCCGGGACCCAGTATTCCATGCAACACTAGATTAGACAATCAGTTGTTCTTGTGACCCGCTCGATCTGAGAGTGTCTGCCCAGCATCATAAACGCATAAACTTTGAGCTGGAAAATCAGAATCTGCCTCAAAAACGTGCGCGCGCTGGTTGCGCCAACAAGACGCGACGTCCTCCTTTAGGTAGAGTGTCAGCATAGAGCCTCTTCACAGCTTCAACCAGAATAACCCCGCCCAAGGCTGGCCATGCCCGTTCACCTAAGCTTTCCCACGTTTCTGCAGCTCCACCCGTGGTCATCGACCATGGCAGTGGTGGCCCATAGAGGGCACGCGACCAGGCGACAGGTTGAAACATCGCCTCAGTCAAAAGGCGTGCTACTTGTGACCGACTATAAGGCATACCGTGACCAAAGGGATTTGCCTCGGCGCGTGCCCACACACCACTGCGGTTGGCCACCATGATCATCAGACGACCTTCGGGTGCTAAAAGGCGCCAAATCTCTCTTAACAAAATGCGCGGATTTTCGGCTTCTTCTAAAGCATGCACGCATAGGATGCGATCAAACAAGGCTTCTTGGAAAGGCATCCGATCTTCATCGCCGATACAGGCCAAATTGGGCCCACCCGATGGCCAGCGCTCCACCCCTTGGGTGGCAGGCATCAAAGCGATCACGCGGCGTGCGGTGGGCAGCCACGCATTGAGATATGGCGTGGCATAGCCAAGGCCCATGACGTCCAAACCCGCACAATCCCCCCAAGCATCCACCATACGCCGCCCAGCCATGGTCGCTGCGGTTTGGCCCAATGAGCCAGCATAGAAACTTTGTAAGGCAAGGACATCAAGGCGCATAAGGACTAGGATAAACCAGTTTTATTGATTAAAGGACAGCCATGCTCATCATACACATGTTTGCTTGCCTATCGGACAATTATGGCTTTTTGATCCAAGACCAAGCCACGGGCAAGGTGGCTGCCATCGATACACCCGATGCGGAACAAATAATGACAGAAGCCAAAACATTAGGCTGGTCGATTGACCAGATCTGGAATACCCATTGGCACCCCGATCATGCAGGTGGCAATCAAGCCATCGAAACAGCGACGGGGGCAATAGCACTTGGTCCAAGCGAAGTATCCGCCAAGATCAGCCCGCTTAGTCACATTGTCGAGCCAGGCGATAGTGTGACCCTCGGTGAAAGCCGCGCCCGCGTGATCGATGTTGGTGGGCATACATTGGGGCATATTGCCTATTATTTTGAAGCCGATGCAGTAGTTTTTGTCGGCGATGCTATGTTTGCACTTGGATGCGGACGCTTGTTTGAAGGTAGTGCGTCGCAAGCATGGGACAGTTTAATGCGCTTGATGGCTTTGCCTGATGAAACAATGGTTTATTGCGCGCATGAATATACTGCCGCTAACGCGCGCTTTAGCGCTACCCTTGAAATGGATAACCCTGCTCTGACAAATCGTTTAGCCGAGATAGCGGCCTTACGCGCAAAAAACTTGCCCACAATTCCAACTACCATCGGGCTGGAGCGCGCTACAAATCCCTTTGTTCGGGCGAATCTGGCAAGTCTGCGCCAAGCCGTCGGCGCAAGCCCACATGCGCCCGCCTATGAAGTGTTTGGTCAGATCCGGCTTTTAAAGGATCATTTTTGATGGGGCGGGCCATCAATTGCGATTTATCCGCCAGCGAAATCATCGCTTTATTGGCCATGGCCCCCCATCGTGAAGGTGGCCATTATGTACAAACGTTTCGCGATCCAGAAGGGGTAAATGCTCGGGGCCACTCGACCAGCATTTATTTCTTGCTTCAAGCAGGTGAGATATCGGCTTGGCACAAAATTGATGCCAGTGAGCATTGGTTTTGGCATGCTGGCGGACCATTGGCGCTCAGCATCTGTGTGGATGGGCAACGTGCCTATGGACAGCACTTGGGGCCCGATTTGCGTGCTGGACAACGCCCCCAAGCCGTTGTACCCGCTGGTGCGTGGCAGACGGCCGAAAGCTTGGGTACATGGACGCTGGTCAGCTGTGTGGTAGCACCGGGCTTTAGCTATGAAACCTTTGAGCTCGCCCCACCCGATTGGTATCCGGGCAAGCCGTTTAAGGCGCTTTAGCCTGCTTTATCTAACGCATAGCCTGCAGAGCGGACGGTGCGAATTGGATCGGCTTGATCCAATTCATTTAAGGCCTTGCGTAGGCGCCCGACGTGAACATCCACGGTACGAGCTTCCACATAGACATCTGAACCCCAAACAGCATCTAACAATTGCTCACGTGAGAATACGCGCCCTGGATGTTGCATGAAATAGTCCAGCAAGCGAAACTCAGTAGGGCCTAAATGCACATCACGACCTCCACGCTTGACTCGGTACGACACTCTGTCAACTATGATATCACCAAAAACTAAGCGATCATCAGCTAGGCCTGGACGTATACGGCGCAATACGGCGCGCACCCGCGCCAATAACTCTGTTGTTGAAAAGGGTTTTGTGACATAATCATCCGCTCCCATATCAAGCCCGCGGATCCGATCACTTTCCTCACCACGTGCAGTCAACATGATAATTGGAATATTGCGTACATCAGGTTTCGCCCGTAACCGTCGGCATACTTCAATGCCTGGAATTTTGGGTAGCATCCAATCGAGTATAACAAGGTCGGGCATGCGCTCGGACGCCATCATTAAAGCTTCTTCACCATCACTCGCAACTCCGACGTGATAACCATCTTTTTCAAGATTATAGCGTAACAATGTTGCAAGTGCATCTTCATCTTCAACGAGAAGGACGTAAGGGGTCATGAGTTGCTCCTGACTAAGCAGTGGCGGGGGGTGGAAGGGATATGGGCGGCAAAGCAGCGTCAACGGCTTTAGGCCGGTCGGTTCCGATGTCTTCGCCCGTTTCAAGATAATAAATGACTTCAGCCATGTTTGTGCAATGATCACCGATACGTTCAATATTTTTTGCAACAAACAATAAGTGCGCGCCGGGACCAATCATCCGGGGATCTTCCATCATATAGGTCAATAACTCACGAAACAGCGAGTTATAGTGCTCGTCGAGTTCTTCATCCTGCATCCATACCGACACAGCGCCAGCAACGATTTGCGAGGTCAAAGTATCGAGAATTTGCTTCAGCTGCTTTACCGCGATCTTGCCCATACGCTCGACGCTTCGGGTCAAAGCAATCGGCTCAAACTCTTGAATATTTAAAGCGCGCTTAGCAATGTTTTTGGCAAGATCGCCGATGCGTTCTAATTCCCCAGCCAGTTTCAGAGCAGCAACGGTTTGGCGCAGATCGCGTCCCATTGGCTGGCGTAGCGCTAAGAGGCGCATGATTTTTCGCTCAATTTCACGCTGAAGCACATCAATTTTCTTGTCGCCCTCAATCACGATGCGCGCCAAGTTTGCATCGCGGCGCGCGATGGCTGTCACCGCATCGCCTAAAGCTTGCTCAGAAAAACCACCCATGCGCGTAAGGTCAGCGCCCAAGGCTTCCAATTCTTCGGTAAATGCACGCACGGTATGTTCTGTCATCGCACTTTGCTTTCTAGTCTCAGCCAAATCGGCCGGTGATATAGTCTTGGGTTCGTGTATCGCGGGGATTGGTAAAAATCTCGTCGGTACATCCGGCTTCAACCAATTTACCCATATGAAAAAAAGCCGTGCGTTGGCTCACTCGCGCGGCTTGGGCCATGGAATGGGTGACGATGATGATACAAAAATTCTGTCTTAACTCGTCGATCAATTCTTCAATTTTGGCTGTTGCAATGGGATCAAGCGCCGAACAAGGTTCATCCATCAAGATTATTTCTGGATTAACAGAAATGGCGCGGGCAATCACCAGACGCTGTTGCTGGCCGCCAGATAGGCTCGTACCGGGTTGATGTAGGCGGTCTTTGACTTCTTCCCAAATACCAGCTTTGCGCAAGCTTTGTTCAACGATACGTTCCAAGCTTGGCTTATCATGAGCAATACCATGAATACGTGGCCCATAAGCGACGTTTTCAAAGATCGATTTTGGGAAAGGATTTGGCTTTTGAAACACCATACCCACAGAGGCCCGCAATACCACAGGATCAACCGCGCGATCATTGATATCGCGACCATCGACTTGTATCGATCCTTCAACTTTACAAGATTCGATGGTGTCATTCATGCGATTGATACATCGCAAAAAAGTTGATTTACCGCACCCTGAAGGGCCAATAAAGGCTGTCACCGATGCGTCGGGGACATCGATAGAGACATCAAACAAGGCTTGTTTGGTCCCATAAAACACATTGATGTCACGTGCACGTACCTTGGCAACGGCGTCAGGCAGAATGCCTGTTGTTTGTTGCGCATGGCCGAGGCTTGTTCCGCTTTGGCCAACAGAGCTTGATTGAGAGAAATTATTCATCGATGTTACCACCTGCGCTCGAATTTACGGCGCAAAAAAATCGCAACCGCGTTCATCAAAACCATAAAGAAGAGAAGGAGCAATATAGCCAATGCCGTGCGCGGCTCCCAAGCCCGCTCGGGTCGCCCAGCCCACATGAAAATTTCAACCGGTAAAACGGTCGCAGAGTCGGTGAAGCTGGTTGGCACATCGGCGATAAAAGCGACCATACCGATCAATAAAAGGGGTGCAGTCTCGCCCAAGGCGTGCGCCATCGCCAGAATAGAGCCCGTCATGATCCCAGGCATTGCCAAGGGCAAAACATGGTGGAAAATCGCTTGCATTTTGGAAGCCCCCACACCCAAAGCTGCTTCGCGAATCGAAGGTGGCACGGCTTTAAGGGCCGCGCGCGAGGCAATGATAATGACAGGCAAACTCATCAATGTCAGGACCGTTCCGCCGACGATGGGTGCAGAGCGGGGCATGTTCAAGATGGTCAAAAAAACTGCAAACCCCAATAGACCAAAGACAATGGAGGGCACGGCGGCAAGATTATTGATATTGACTTCAATAAAGTCCGTTATTGCATTTTTGGGTGCAAACTCTTCCATGTAGATTGCAGTCGCAACACCAATCGGAACTGCGGTGACAAAGGTTATAAGCAAAGTCAGAATCGTGCCCACCAAAGCAGACAAAATACCTGCAAGTTCCGGCTCATTGGAATCTGATCGGGTAAAAATCGTGGTGTTAAAGGCAGCACGTATCACCTTGTCTGCCTGAAGTTGGCGACCAAAAGCAATCACTTCATCGGACACAACGCGGTCATTTTGGGGTGTAGCGATTTGAACGGTCTGCCAAACCGGGCTCGTTGCTAAATGAGCTGGCCCAACGATACGAATACCTAGTGCCGAACCAGGTGCAATCGAAGTCAGTTTATAGGTGGTTTTACCAATTTCCACTAAAATGCTGGGCTTGTCGTCATTAAGCATTATATCCCCGCCCTGCCCTTTCATGGCATTTTGATAAGCCAAAATCGTAGCGCGATCCTGATCGATTTCCCCGCGCAAGGTATCAACCAGCGTTTGGGCTTCATCGGCTAAGGTTTGAGTTGCTATGATACCCTCTGCGCCACTGGCTTTGAGCTGGATAGCCTGCGCTTTAAGGGCGGCCGATTGGGGGAGAGCGACTTCAAGCCTATGCTCCTTAGCTGCTAGGCCTGTTAGCAAGGAAGCGGTCGCGGATTTGAGGTCTTGGCGCAAATTGGCAACCGGCAGGGCAAAAGGCTCACCAAAACCTGAAAGCTTGTAAGTGCCATCTGCTAAAAGGGTTGAAGTCAAAGGTGTTGAACCCATGCTCAGTCGGGTTTTACCGTAAGCCCCCTTGAGAAACAAATCCAAATCGTCATTTATGGGCAATGATACATCAAGTGTTTTGCCAATCACACTGGGGTCAGCCGCGATGGTCCTCCCGATCGGTACCGCCGCCAACGATGTGACAATATCAAACAAATCATCAAGCTTGCCATCGGCTTCGGCGGTTGGAAAACGCTTCATCAAAGCATCTTGCACCAGACCATAAAAATTGCCCTCCGCGCGAATATCATCAGGGATACGCTTGCCAATAGGGTCGGCCTTTTGCGCCTGAACGTCTAACCGCAAATGAATGCGGTATTCTGTCAATGCTGGTATAGATTGGGTCAATACTGATAAGAGTAAGAGTATACAACCAATAATGGCTATGCTTACCATAGCAAAGCCAAACCAGCGGGAGCGGATTTCGGCACGGTGGCGGCGTTTGATCTGACGGTTGACCAAATCCCGCACCGCCGTGCGGGATTGGGTTAGGAGCTCACTCATAGTGCTCTCGATATTTTTGCACGACGCGCAGTGCAATGATGTTAAGAATAAGGGTTACGAAAAACAAGACGAATCCCAAAGCAAAGGCGGCATGGGTTTTAGGGCTGTCATATTCCTGATCGCCCGTTAGCAATGTGACAATTTGCACAGTCACCGTGGTCACCATATCAAGAGGGTTCAACGTTAAATTGGCATTTTGCCCAGCAGCCATGGTGACAATCATCGTCTCTCCCAGAGCCTTGGAAACGGCCAGCAATATCGATCCGACAATACCAGGTAATGCCGCGGGTATCACCACGCGACCGATGGTTTCAGACTTGGTTGCCCCCATCGCATATGAGCCGTCACGCAGGGCCTGTGGCACGGCATTGATCACATCGTCAGACAAAGAGGAAATAAAGGGAATGATCATAATGCCCATGACCAAACCAGCTGCCAAGGCACTTTGCGCTGACACGTCTAATCCCACAACCATCCCAGCTGACTTGATTAAAGGAGCAACTGTTAACAGCGCAAAAAAACCAAAAACGACGGTGGGTATCCCTGCTAGAAGCTCTAACACAGGTTTCACTATCGTTCGAAACCGCGATGAGGCATATTCTGAGAGATAGATGGCCGAACCCAACCCAACAGGAACAGCAATCGCCATGGCAATCAGCATGATCAGGGCAGTCCCAGCAAACAGAGGCACTGCACCAAAAGCGCCGGACTGGCCGATTTGGTCGGCCCGTATCGCAACCTGCGGGCTCCAGTGAGTTCCAAAGAGAAAATCAATAGGACTGTATGTGGAAAAAAACCTTAGGGTCTCAAATAGGAGTGATAACACAATTCCAATAGTTGTCAGGATAGCAATCCCAGAGGCCACAATCATCAAAGCCTGAATCCATGCCTCAACCGCATTTCGTGCCCGAAAATCGACGCTCAAGCGCGATCGCGCGAGCTTATAGCCAAGCACGGCTAAGGCCAAAGCCCCAATCCCAAAAGCCCAACTCAAATGGGTAGAAATCGACGCCATCGCCGCACCCGCAGCCAAAAGCTCCGGCGTTCGCTGACTGGGCACGCCACCAAAGGCAATCTTACCCGCATCGGCAAAAAACAGATCTAAACGCTCTTGGGGTAAAGCTAAAATATCAGGCGCTAGGGATTGAGACAGAAGCGACCGAATCATTGCTTGAGCCATCAGCTCATGCAACAACAACAAGGCCAGTGCCGGGACAACAACCCAAAGCACGACATACCAACCGTGATAGATTGGCAGAGAATTTAATCGGCTAAGTCGACCAGTGTCTTCACCCTCAATCATGGACAAGGCGTAAGTTGCACTGGTGTGCCAAGCCCAGATACCAAACATCACAATGATCCCCACAGCAAGCCAAGCTACGGGCAGATTAGCGAACATGTTCATCTCAATCCCGTCCCTATACCGACTGTTCAGATCATCTGTTGATCGGACTATTTAAGCCCTTGCTGAGAAGACAAGATTACATTTTTATGACACTTATATGACACACACTTGTGTTCAAACCCATTTGGCGTGCAAAGACCCTATAAATAGCTGATCTTGGCAGTATGGGAGTTATGGTGTCCCAAGATCTTGTTGCAAAGCTGCCTCATCACTCCAATTTGAACCTAGTTCGGCAGGATGTGGCAAATAAACAGAAAACGCTGTCCCTTTACCAAGCACACTCTCAACAACCAGCCCACCACGGTGGCGATTAACAATGTGTTTGACGATAGCTAGACCAAGGCCAGTCCCACTTTTGCCGGTGGCGGTTTCTTCAATGCGGTAAAACCTCTCGGACAATCTGGGCAAATGTTGGCGCGCAATGCCTGGCCCCTGGTCCTCAACGCGTAATGTACAATAAAGGAGATCATGCTCGACTTCTGGCGTGGTCAAGGGTAATCGCGCGCCACCCTGCCATTCGCGCATGGCTAACCGCAGAGCTGTTTCGCGGTCCTGCCAGCCGGACACAACAATTCGAACAATCCCGTCATCGCCTCCATATTTAAGGGCATTATCAATCAAGTTTGTAACAATCTGCTGAATCTCATCCCAATCACCAATGATCCAAAGCGGCTTTTGGGGGGCTATAACCTTGATTCTTTTTTGTTTAGAGGGGGGCAGACTTTCTACGATTTCTTGAATAGCAGCCCCAAAGTCAGAGCGTGCAGTGGGGGTGACATGTTCATTCAACTCAATGCGAGAAAGGCTCAACAGGTCCGAGATCAAACGGCTCATCCGATCTGCTTGAAGATGCATAATTTCTAAGAAACGTTCCCGCGCCTCACCATCATCCTTTGCCGGGCCTCTGAGGGTTTCTATAAAGCCAATGATTCCAGCCAAGGGGGTGCGTAATTCATGGCTTGCATTGGCTAAAAAATCAGCCCGCATGCGTTCAGACATGCGCGCTTCGGTTTCATCTTGAATGGATATCAGGACAAATCGTTGTTGATCCGCTTCAAAGGGGGCAATGAAAACCTTCTCATAACGGTCAATCGGGACCCTGCTTTCCAAGGACAAACTACGCGCAATCCCGCTTGCAAATACATCGTCGACCGCGTCGATCATATTAGGCCGCCGAATGATGGCACTAAAGCGAACTTGGTTGGGATCGATGGAAAAGCGCTTCCGTGCGGCTTGGTTTGTACCCGCAAGCCGCCCAGAACCATCGACAATCAAAACTGGATTGGGGGTTGCTTCGATGGCAGCGCGCGCAAAACGGATGGCTTCGTGGTCGGGCCTCCCCTTAGAAGCCATCGTCATCAAAGACGGATTGCCTTGGGGGTTATCATCTATAACTGCGCCTTCTTGGCTGTCGATCTCGCGCGCAATTTCTTCGTAGGAACGTTTTTTATCCGCCGTTGTGGCAGGTTGCGAAATTCCAACCCAATAGCCAATTGCCAAACAAATCCCTGCCCCACCTGCCAGCCACAGGGCGTAATCCAAATGAGGGCTTACAGTATAGATGAGGCCAAATGCTATAGACATCAAGAATAAGATCGCCAGTAACTTTGGCCAATTAGAGAACAACAAGCGCTGAAATCTGGGTGGGCGGGCTGGCATAGGGTGCATGTTAAGCATTTTATGCTCTATCTTGGGATAATACGAAAGAGAAGAAAACTGACATGTTGCGATGACTGTGCAATGACACTTATTTGATAGATTTATTATGCGCGTTTATCGGCCACTCCGACGTGAAAAAGAAATAGGAACTCTCATCCGACTCGACCCCTTGTGTGACCTAAAGGCCACACCTAACTGAGAGTAGAAATTTCGTATTAAGGGCCTTCCCAGCATGAACCTAGATAAATTTACAGACCGTGCGCGTACCATTGTCCAAGCTGGCCAGATGGAGGCCATCAAACGCAAGCACCAGTATTTCACGCCCGAGCATTTGCTCAAAGCACTCCTCGATGACGAAAAGCAATTGGCCGCTGGGCTCATTCGCTCTGCTGGCGGGCGCCCAGATGAAGCCAAGCTTGCCACCGAAGTGGCAGTGGCGGGCATTCCCACTGTGGAGGGTGGAGACGATAAAATCTACATGCCCCCTGAAACCGTGCGCATTCTTCAAGGTAGTGAGGAAGCAGCCAACAAAGCTGGCGATAGTTTTGTGGCCGCTGAATGGCTACTTCTCGCTGTTTCCACAGCTCGTGGAACCAAAGCGTGTGAAGCACTGAAAGCTTCAGGTGTCACCCCAACCTCGCTCAATAGTGCAATTGGCATGATGCGTAGCGGGCGTACCGCCGATACGGCCAACGCCGACGATCATTATGAAGCCTTAAAAAAATACGCCCGCGACCTAACCCAAGCGGCGCGCGATGGCAAATTAGACCCAGTAATCGGACGCGATGATGAGATCCGTCGTTGCGTACAAGTTCTCTCGCGGCGCACCAAAAACAACCCCGTTTTGATTGGGGAACCCGGTGTTGGTAAAACCGCCATTGCTGAAGGTCTAGCACTGCGCATCGTTAATGGCGATGTTCCTGAAAGTCTTAAAGACAAAAAACTGATGAGCCTTGATATGGGGGCTTTGATTGCTGGTGCGAAATTTCGTGGTGAGTTTGAAGAGCGCCTGAAAGCTGTCTTAACAGAAGTGGAAGCGGCCAATGGTGGTATTGTGCTTTTTATCGATGAAATGCACACTTTGGTCGGGGCTGGAAAATCAGAGGGCTCTATGGATGCCTCCAACCTGCTAAAACCTGCTTTATCGCGCGGGCAATTGCGCTGCATTGGCGCAACAACACTGGATGAATACCGCAAGCATGTTGAAAAAGACCCTGCCTTGGCCCGCCGCTTCCAGCCAGTCTTTGTGGATGAGCCCAGTGTTGAAGATACAATCTCTATCTTACGAGGCTTAAAGGAAAAATATGAAGTCCATCACGGGGTACGCATTTCTGATGCCGCCATTGTTGGGGCTGCTACATTGTCTAAACGCTATATTGCCGACCGCTTCTTGCCCGATAAAGCCATTGATTTGATGGATGAAGCCTCAGCAAGGCTTCGCATGCAAGTGGATAGTAAGCCTGAAGAATTAGACGAAATTGACCGTCGCTTGTTACAATTGCGCATTGAAGCCAGTGCGTTAGGCAAGGAAAAAGACCCAGCATCTGTTGAGCGACTTGCGCGGATTGAAGATGAAATTGTGACTTTGCAAGAAAAATCTGAAACCATGTCCGAAACTTGGCGCGCAGAGAAAGCTAAGCTGGCTGATTCCACAAAACTCAAAGAAGAACTCGAAAAACTGAATCTAGAATTGGCTGAGGCTACAAGGCGAGGCGACTATGCTAAGGCTGGTGAGTTGCAATACGGCACCATCCCAAACCTTGAAAGGGCACTTAAAGACGCTGAATCCTCAAGTGAAAGCATGGTCCATGAAGTCGTCGACGCGGAACAAATCGCAGCTGTGGTGGCGCGTTGGACTGGTGTGCCGGTTGAGCGCATGCTGGAGGGTGAGCGCGAAAAACTTTTAGGGATGGAAGATACATTGCGCCAGCGTGTGGTCGGTCAAGAGGAAGCCCTTAAGGCCGTATCAGACGCTGTCCGCCGCTCCCGCGCCGGCTTACAAGACCCCAACAAGCCGATAGGGTCATTTTTGTTTTTGGGCCCAACTGGGGTCGGTAAAACCGAGCTGACCAAATCCCTCGCCTTATTCCTATTTGACGATGATAGCGCGGTGACGCGCATGGATATGTCCGAATATATGGAAAAACACTCGGTAAGCCGCTTGATTGGGGCCCCTCCAGGCTATGTTGGTTATGATGAAGGGGGGGCCTTGACCGAAGCAGTGCGGAGGCGGCCTTATCAAGTTGTTTTGTTTGATGAAATCGAAAAAGCCCATCCCGATGTATTCAATGTCTTGCTACAAGTTCTCGACGATGGCCGCTTAACCGATGGCCAAGGCCGTACTGTTGACTTTAAGAACGTTATTTTAGTCATGACCTCTAATTTGGGCAGCCATTATTTGGCCGAACAAGAAGATGGGGAAGATGTAGAAGCGGTACGTCCCTTGGTAATGGAAGCAGTGCGTGCCAATTTCCGCCCTGAATTCATCAATCGGATCGATGAGATCATCTTGTTCCACCGCTTAGGACGCGCCGAAATGGACCGGATTGTTCCGATCCAGCTTAGCCGATTAGAAGCTTTGCTGGCTTCGCGAGATATCAAGATTAAACTTGATGATGCGGCCAAAACCTGGTTGGCCAATAAGGGATATGAGCCCGCTTATGGGGCCCGACCACTCAAACGCGTTATCCAAAAAGACGTGCAAGACCCCCTAGCCCGGCTTATTCTATCTGGCGCGATCAAGGATGGTGAAACGGTTCAGATCACCGCCATGCCAGAGACTCAAGAGCTGAGCTTTAATGGTTTCACGGGTCATACCGAGACACCGCCCCCCGGAGTAAAAGTCAATTAGATGTTTGGTTTTGCAAAAAAAAATGACGCGATGCCATATGAATTTGTTAGGCCCAAATTCCTAGAGACATCAGAGATCTGAATACGCCCCTTTAGTAGTTTGTATATCTCTTCACCGTGCGAGCACACTTAAAGTGGGAAGTCTGTCTTGAAGGCTATGAAAAAATGGTGGCTGCATTAGTTTTTCATTCTGCAGCGATGCAGTTTTGCATCTGAAAGCGCCTCACCAAATGGCAGAGAGCTTTTAGCTTAAAATGGCCCACTTCCTCCTTGCCTACTTCATCCCCAAGAAGCAATTTTGGATACATGGTTACAAAAAGGCATTTCAGATAACCGCCCGCACGGGACTGATGCCAAAGGGTGGTTCAGGGGTGCGTGGGGCTTGGGTTGTCTCCCAAGTCCAGCCAGCTTGCGCGAAAGATAAGGCGGCAACTTTTGTGATCTGCATCATTTCTAGATTAGGCTCGCACCCAGCAAGCCACCGCAAAGCGGCTACCAGTGCCGCTTCATCGTCACATTGAGCGGCAGCTAAAGCATTCAACAAAGTGCGCTCATCTGGAGATGGCATCAAATCACCCAAATCACCCAAACGTAAAGACCGCCCACGCGCCAATAACATTTCAGCCAAGGTGCGCATCGCAGCACGTGCACTTTCCAACCGTTCTGCCGTGACGGGGCAACGGAAAACCGATGATCCAGCGGCACGTCGCATTGCATGGAGCGCCAATTGCGCCCCAGCTTCCAGTCCATGTAAGGATCGAGAAAGGGTCATGGATTTAGTATATGCGAATAATTCTCAAATACAAGCAATGATTGGTTATTGGGCGAATCCATTTGACGGATGGACATCCCAACTGTTAAGCTACCATTAACCAATTGCATTGATATTTACATTATAAATTTATGGTTTTGGTATAGAATGTTCCGTCAATTAGCGCTTAACAATGGGAACAAATCACGTGGCAATCAATATGACCAACGTAAATTTATACAATGCCGGATTGTTCACCAGCAACAATACCCTTAATGATATTCAAACCATTGACCTATCTACGCTGTTGAGCGCAGGCGCGGGAGGGACGACCCCGGTCAATACTAAGCCTGACCCTAGGCGTTTAGCCCCATGGGATACGCGCGTCCCTACACCCTCTTTGCCGAAAATTGCTGCTGACGCCCTCAAATCATCGAAATTGGTTGATCCCAATTTAGGAAAAGGGCCTGGATCAGGGATAACAGACGCAAATGATAAAGACCTATTTGTCTTGCATAATGCAACCCAAAAATTGAAAGCCCTGGCTGATGCCGCTGCCAAGGACGGGATCAGTGCAGAAACACGAAAAAAAATCCAAGAACGAATTGAAAAGGGTCTTGCGGAACTTGAAGCCTATGTCCGGGGAACTAAGCTGGAGGGTGCCTTGTTAATTGGCGGGCGCCGTCTGGCCAAGCATGAAAGCGAAGGACTTGCCAAGGGTGTTACCCAAATTGATACCAAGACCTTAGCAAAGGGAGATGAAAATGTTGTCCCCGAGGGATTTGAGGGTGACCGCAAATTTAAGATCACGGTCACATTAAATGCCAATAGCAACACTCCAATTGTAAAGACCATTAATATCGACCTCGCTGAAATGGGGGACACCAAACGCACCATTACCAATGTCGCAAGCTTTATTAATAAGAAGTTGGAAAATGAAAAAGTTGAAACCCGCTTATCGCGCGTTGAAACCAAAGTGCCTTCCAAAACCACGGGAGGCGAACCCACGATCGAGCAGCGCCTACGTATCACTTTGGGTTCCTTGGAAAAGGTGTCGTTTGATGCTGTTAGCGGCGACACACAAACCGCACTTTATGTGGCAGGCGGGAAAAATGCTGATGTGATCGAAAAAGGTAAAGTGGTTAGCAGCTCAATCCAAAGCCTCATCAGCCGGTTAACAGACCTGACTGGCACAAGTGGTAAGACCCAATTTAACACAGATCTAGCTGCAAGTTCGGCATCTAAAGATAAGACCGCTAGCGCCCGGGCTTCTGTTGTCGGCCCGGACGGTTCCCTCTATGTTATTGCGGATGCTACAGCTAAAACCAACGGACAAACCCCTAAAAGTACCAGCGATGTTGTTCTGATTAAATATACGACGACTGGGGAGGTTGCTTGGACTAGATCATTGGGTTCAGCCGCACCGGCACAAGGGTTTTCTGTTGCCGTTGGTGCCGATGGTACCATTGCAGTTGCAGGAGCAGTTACTGGCAAAGCAGACAGGTTAGTAACAACAACCGGTGATAAGATGGACACTTTTGTGGCAGCCTTTGATGCCGATGGGAAGGACAAATGGTATCACCAACAAGGTGCCATGGGCGATGACAAAGCTACTCAAGTCAAAGTTGGGGACGATGGTAGCGTCTATATCATGGGCACGACGACATATGAATATGGTGGTGCTCTTGCCAAGGGTGGAAAAGATGTTTTTTTACAGGCGATTGGTACGGATGGCAAAGTTCGCTTCACCAAGTCTTTAGGCTCAGAAGGCGATGACACACCCGCCGGTTTAGTGCTTCAAGATGGTAAGGCTGTCGCGATCTGGAACCAGAGTGACGGACCACGTATGAGTAAATTTGACGTAAATACTGGAGATGAGAGTGGGACGACAAGCAATTTAAGTTCTAGCAATCTGTCATACATCACTCATGTTGCCACCGATTCAAGTGGCCGGATTTTTCTAGCTGGAGCAAGGGAAACAGGTGGCGTTGCCAATAAACTCGTGGCTATGAATCTATCGACAGAAGCTGTCCTCTATACCAAAGAAACCAGTGGTGAACCAATCCGCGCCTTAACAACGGGGGGGGGCAAAGTTGCCTATGTAAGCACTGTCATTGACACAGATTCTGAGGGCAAGACCAAAACAAGCGCTGTGGTTGGTTTGGATGCTGAAACCGGGACAGAGGCTTTCAATAAAAAGGTAGAGCAATTAACAACCACGCCGATTTCCATTGCACTTTCAGATGGTGTTTCTAAAAGTTTAGAAGCCATGGGCATCCCACAAGGTACGATCGCCTACGGTGAAGGCGAGACCTTGACAGATAAGACAGGTTTGCGGGCTGGCGATCAATTCAGCATCATTATCAATGGCAAAAAGGAAACCAAAATCACCATCGATCAGGGGGAAACTTTTCGCTCGCTCGCTGCTAAACTCAATCGCATCATCATGAGCAACGGCACTGCTGAAGCGCGTTCTCTCAAAGGTGTAGAAAGCATTGCGATCACACCTAAAGCGCGTATTCAGATTGAACTTAAGGCTACTGCAGGTGTTGCAGATGCTTTAACCCAATTGGGTCTCGAGCCTGGGGTTGCCATTGCTCGCCCTGCGAAAGCCGGGACAAAATCGGTCAATGATCCACCCCCAATCATCGCTATGGAAATCCCAACAGAGGTCGATGTTTCAGATAAAGCCAAGGCGGCAGCTTTGGCTGATTCATTTGAAGGGGTGATGCGCCGCATTCGGATTGGTTATCGTGAGATTTCCAACGACCCTACCCAAGTAGAGTTGCGCAAACAAAATGCCATAAAGGCGGCCATGAATTCCAACAAATCCAGTGCTGGAAGCGTTGCATATTATAATAAGCAAACAGCTCTAGCCAAAGATGCCTTGAAACGGTTGGGCGTCACCGTTTAGGTTTTTACAAACCATTGGCTGATATGTGAGGCTAAATATATGGGCTTGTACCTAGTTAGCCGTTAAACTTTTGGCAACTTGGTATGTTTGTTGGCAAATAGGAGTAGTGTTAATGGCCGACTTAATCAATCGCAAACTCATTCGTAACAAGCAATCGCGTCTTGAACATAGCATCAAAGCTGCAGTAAACCGACTAGCATTTTGGCATCCCCAGTTTGAGAAAACCGCAACTGAAAAAAGCCTTGCTAGAGCCCAATCCCGTGCGCAACACCTAAAACCTAAATCATAGAAGTCATGAGCCTGGTTAAACGGTCACTTTCCCTTCGCGGACATGCGACCAGCGTTGCATTAGAGCCTGAGTTTTGGGCAGCGTTGGAGCTCCAAGCGAGTCAACGTCAACAATCCTTGGCTGGCCTGATTAGCGATATTGATACAATTCGTGCAACTAGGCCGCTAGCCAGTGCGTTACGTGTCTGGGCGTTGCACCACAAAGACTTGCCCAATCGCTAAAGCTTGGTCAGATTGGGGTATGGCTTTAACCACGCACCCCACACCGATTTCGCGCCAAGTCCAAATGCGGATTTTGGCTGTTGCCCCGTTCTTGATGAGCGCTTTTTTGATAGGCTTGGCACCCAGCATTGCCTTCGCTCAAAGTGCCGCCAGTCCTAACCAAACAGCGACGCCAACTTCGAGTGCCAGCCTTAACCTAGACCGCTTGTTTGAGGATCCAGCCCTAAACGGCCCGGTGCCGCGCGCGGCCAAATTTTCCCCCGACGCCAAATTGGTCACTTGGTTGCGCCCTAATGACCAAGACTTTCTTCGCTTAGATCTATGGGCAGCGCCAGTTGAGGGCGGAAAGGCTTTTCAACTCATCGATTCCAAAGCACTTGTTCCTGATGAAGGGGAATTATCCGATGTCGAGAAAGCTCGGCGTGAGCGTCAACGCATGGCCGGATCGCGCGGCCTTATATCTTATGATTGGGACCAGAAGGGGCAGGCGATCTTAGCTCCTCTAGGCGGTGATATTTATTATGTTTCTTTAGACACGCCTCAAATCCCTCGCCGACTGACGCAGACCCCGCAATTTGAGACTGACGCACAAATATCGCCGCAAGGCGGTTATGTATCATTCATCCGTGATGCCAGCTTGATTGTGATGAATTTGGCCAATGGTCAAGAAAAAGCCGTCTCCCCACATGGTCATGAAGCTATCACCTATGGCATGGCCGAGTTTATCGCCCAGGAAGAAATGGACCGAGATACCGGTTATTGGTGGGCCCCCAATGATCTAAAGATCGTGTTTGCCAAAGTCGATGAAACCAAGGTTGCGATCGTGCAGCGCTTGGAAATCGGGGCTTCAAGCACCCAAATTGTGGATCAGCGCTATCCCCGTGCCGGTGCCGCAAATGCACAGGTAACTCTGTTTATATATGATTTCAAAACAGATCAAAGCGTCCCAATTGACCTTGGTACCGATAAGGATATTTATGTTGCGCGCGTAGACTGGTCCAAAGATGGCGGGACCCTTTATGTGCAGCGCCAAAATCGCAGCCAAACCCGACTTGATCTTTTGATGGTCAATCCGTCAACGGGGCAATCCAAAGTCATTCTAACCGAATCCGATCCCAACTGGATAAGTCTGACACATGATTTTACTCCCTTGATGTCAGGCGATTTTCTATGGACCAGTGAGCGCACAGGATGGCGACACATAGAACGGCGAAGCCGCGATGGCTCCCGCGTTGAAGTGCTTACGGCAGGAAAATGGCCGGTCAATCAGATCAGCGGCGTTGATGAAGCCAGTGGGCGTGTATTTTTCATGTCGAATAAGGACGATAGCTTAGAACAACGCCTCTATAGTGCCCCATTGCATAAGCTTGGAAAAGTCACAGAGATTACATCTGCAGGTGGGGCATGGTCGGTTTCGATGGCCAAAAATGCGAAAGCCTTTTTAGGCACCTATTCGGACCCGGCTACACCGCCACGCTTAGGCCTTTTTGACACTAATGGCCGCCTTATTCGCTGGATAGAAGAAAATAAACTCTCTCCATCCCATCCATGGTGGCCCTATCTTGCCAGCCGTGCTGGAATGCGTTTTGGCACATTAATAGGCCCTTCAGGCGATCCTTTAAACTGGTCCATGCACCTGCCCGCTCAATTTGACGCAAGCAAGAAATGGCCAGTCATTGTTTATGTCTATGGTGGACCCGGCGTTCAGGTGGTCCAGCGCAATTGGGGAAGCAATACCGACCAAATGCAAGCGGCACGCGGCTATATTGTGTTTCGTATCGATAACCGCGGCACCCCCAATCGCGGAAGTAGCTTTGAACGCGCGATCAGCCGCAAACTAGGTGGTCCAGAAATTGAAGATCAATTGGCGGGCTTGGCCTTTTTGAAAACACAACCCTTTATCGATCAGGATCGCATTGGGGTCTGGGGCTGGTCTTACGGGGGCTATATGACGTTGCGCTTGGCGACCGAAGCGCCAGATGCCTATAATGCCTATGCCTCTGGTGCCCCGGTCACGGACTGGGCTTTATATGATACCCATTATACCGAGCGCTATATGGGCACGCCGCAAGGAGATGCTGAAGCCTATGCCCGATCCAGCGTCTTGCCAAACCTCAAGAACGTGAAGCGGCCTTTATTGATCTTGCATGGCATGGCTGACGACAATGTGACCTTTGATCATTCCACCGCCGCATTCGACAGGCTTCAAGCAGCCGCCATTCCCTTTGAGGCTATGGTGTATCCAGGGCAAAAGCACGGGATCCGTGAAAAAGCCCGCGCCAAACATGTGCAATTGACCATCATGAACTTTTTCGATCGCACCTTGGGGCCTGGTCCACGATAAGCGATTGGTTTCAAATATCCCCTTCAGTCTGCTTCGTGGGCAACTACCCTTGAATGGGTATTCCCTCACGCAAACCGATATGGGCCACCTTTTTCAAGTGCTTTTTGCCACTGGGGTCGGGCATGGAGGCCCTCAAGCCAGTGCTTTATATTGGGCAATTGGGCGAGCGCACCTTGGCCCTTTGCAATCTCACCCACAAAACTCATTTGGATATCCGCCCCGGTTAAGTGATCACCCACAAGATAAGATTTACCAGCCAATTGGCCTTCAATATAAGCTAAGTGATTGCGGATTTCTGAGGCAATGCGCGGTTGCAAAGGGGCGGCAGCCTCACCCAAGCGACTGGTATAAAGCGACAATAAGAACGGCTGCATTGCAGAGCCTTCTGCAAAATGAAGCCAATGCGCATAGGCTGGATAAAGCCGCGAGGCCACGTCCAAAGCTAAGTCCGAGCCATAGCGGCGCGCTAACACGTCAATAATCATACCAGACTCGGCCAAAACTTCTGACCCATCGGTCACAATGGGCGATTTACCCAAGGGATGAACGGCTTTGAGTTCAGGTGGTGCCAGATTGGTTATACGATCGCGCTGATACTTTTTGATCTCATAGGGCGTGCCCATTTCCTCCAACAGCCACAAAATGCGTTGTGAGCGTGAGTCATTGAGATGATGGACAATTAGCATGTGCGCGCTCCCGTGCAGATTTGATTTGGTTTATGCATTAAGACGATCTGCCTTGACCCAAAAGCGCGGATTGGCAAGCCCACGCACGATAAAATCATGGGCAATATGGGCAGCTTCATAGCTATTGTATAGGCCAAAACAAGTAGCACCCGACCCCGACATGCGCACCAAACGTACATCTGGGCTTTGCGCCAAAAGCTCTAAAGTGTCGCCGATTTCAGGCACCAAAGCCTGTGCCGCATCCTCCAAATCATTGGGGTTGGCGTCTAAATAGCGCAAAAGTGCGTCTAAGTGTGCCAAATTTGGCACCGATGATGATAGAAGCTCAGGCCCAGCCCCAAGCGCGTCATAGTGGCGATAGACGGGGCTGGTGGGGCAAGCGATACCGGGATTGACGAGGACGATGCCACATGGGGCCAAGTCTCCCAATGGGGTGAGTGTTTCACCAGTCCCAGTCATATGGACAGGTACACCCATGACACAGGCAGGAACATCAGCCCCTAATTGGGCACCAAGCTGCGCCAACCGTGCCCGTTCATAGCCCAAACCCCAAGCCTCGTTCAGTCCAATCAAGGCCGCAGCAGCGTCACCTGATCCACCGCCAATCCCTGATGCCAATGGAAGATTTTTAACCACATGCAAGGCCCCCCTCACTCTTTGGTCTGCTTCATGAGCAAGGATTTTTGCAGCTTGCAAAATCAGATTGGTATCATCTAAAGCAAGATCTGAAACAAAAGGTCCCTCACCAGTTAAGGATAATGGGCGATCAGGCTCAATATGGAGTTCATCGCCGACATGCGTTGTAAAACACACCAGACTGTCGAGGGTGTGGCGGCCTTCAAATCCAGGGGGACCAACGCGCAAGGTCAGGTTAAGCTTGGCAGGCGCAAAGATTTTGATCGTCATTGGGGATATTTAATCACAGACACATCAAGCTGACTCATGGCAGCAATTGCCTCAGCTGCGGCTTGAGTTGGATCGGTTGTTAAGCCTTGCGAGAGCTTAACCTCAAGCGCGTTTTTTTGTGCTGGCTTTGTGGATTGATTATATGCGCGCGACCATTCCAGCCGCGCTTCTATGTGACGGCTTGTTCGCCAATAGACATCCCCCAAATGCTCAGTAATCTCGCTCACATTTGGGGACAGACTGACGGCCCGCTCCAACAAACTCGCCGCTTCTTCATAACGACCAATCCTATAAAGGGCCCAACCATAAGAATCGGCAATCTCACCTGAACGTGGACGCAGGCGCGTTGCGGTGCGCAGCAAGGCAAGTGCCTCATCCAAATTTTCACCGCGATCAGCCAGCGCATATCCCAGATAATTGAGGACATTGGGTTGATTGGGGGCGGAAGCTTGTGCCGTCCGCAAGTCGGGTAAGGCTTCTGACCATCGCCCCAGACGTTCACGCGCGCATCCACGCCCAAAATAGAGTGGCCAGTTTTCACGCTTGGTGCGCCCTGCCGCTTCACTTTCATTAATAAGTTGATCATAGGTTGCTTCAGCCTCACGATCTTGATGGTTAGCGGCCAGCATATCTGCTAAGAGTGTTTGAGTGGCAAAAGCTGGATTGGTGCGCGCAAGTGCACGTGCTTGATCGAGCGCAAACTCAGGATCCTTAGAAAAAGCCATCCATGTCAACTCAATTTGGGCCGCGACGTAATCAGGGCTTGAAGGTTGCACTTTTCTGAGGTAGCCGGCCGCTAAGTCTGCTTTGTTTCCCGCCGCCAAAGCTTGGCCTAGGGCAAAACTAACCTCTTGGGATTGCGGATTTAAATGAGCAACCAAAAAGAGAAGCTCGCTTCCATTTGAGGGAGAAAGCCGCGCGACCTCCAACCCCTCTACCAAGGACAAAAGACCCAAGGTTGCTGTGGTTTGATGATTGCGAAGGGGTTGGGCCTTTATGCCTTTTTGCGCCTCCTTTAACGTACCTTGAAACTGGGTTGCCTTGGACGAGCTACCCAACGCCAGGGGACGCAACAGCTCTATCGCCTCACCTTGTCGATTTTGCCACATAAGGAGATTGGTATAGGCGCGAATTCCAGAAGGTGTAGCCTGTTCATTCTTGCTTGCCATCTGGAATATTCCTAAGGCCTCTTGATATTTTTTAGCTTGCGTTAAGAGGATGGCATGCGACATCATGGCTGCTTGATCATAATCCCCATCATCGCTCAACACTTTGGTGAGTTCTGTAGCCTGCTCAACTTGGCCTAGTGCCAGCAGAGCACAGGCACGCAGATGTTGAGCAAATAGATCTTGGCCATAGGGAAAATCACGTTTGCTCAAAAGGCGGGTGACATCGTGATAGCGGCCTTGAGCAAAAGCTTCTGTCGCCAAAGCCAGAACTGCCAAGGGTGGGCGAATTCCAGCTGGGGCAAGTCTGGAGAGGCGGATGATCGCCCCAATGTCGCCAATCTCGCCATTGGCCTGGACGGCGCGCTGCAATAGCACCCGATCACTTGGTTGGCGAGCATAGGCCCGAGACCAAGCTTGCGCCGCCAGCGCGGAATTATCCGTCGCCTCGCCATAACGCCCTGCCAATGTGGCGGCAAAAATCGAAACATCGAGAGCACGCACCAATTCTATGTTGGCCGCGGGTTCTGAGAGATTTGTCGATCCCGTAGGTGTTTGGGCAACCGCTACACTTGTTAGGCTAATCAGACCTAAACAGGCGATGATGTGCCTGATAAACGCTTTAAACACTGCCAGGCTCAACATAGATTGGTGGGGCCTGCTTGACAGGTGCCGGGGCTTTCAGTCCAGATTTTAGTTTTTCATCCAACTGAAGAGCATTGGGAAAACTTCCCCCGAAATCCTTTGCTTTTTGCCACATCTTGCGCGCTTTGTCGCGTTTTCCCTGATGCCAATAAACATCGCCCAAATTGTCATAAATCTCTGGATTGGGGGCGTCTGCGCGCAGTCTGACCGCTTGTTCTATCAATTGCTGCGCTTCGTCTAACAGCCCTAATTTATAATGCGCCCAACCCAAAGAATCGGTGATGGTGCCCGAATTGGGCCTTAAATCATGAGCCTTTTGAAGAAGTAAAAAACCTTCTTTATGATCAATATCGTAATCGACCAATGCATAGCCAAGGGCATTCATCGCCATTGGAGAACGAGGAAGTGCAGCTAATCCATCGCGGATCAATTGAATGCCTTCGGCGCGCGTAGCTGCATAATCTACCAGAACAGATCCAAGATATATTCGGGTTTTGGCGTTGGCACCGAAAGCATTGAGGCTTTCGCGCGCAATTGGCAGGCCTTCTTCAAAAGTTGCAGTCTGTGCGGTCAAAAACCGCCCCGCCGCGCCACGTAATAGATTGTCAGGTTTGAGATTTTTTATGAGTGTTCGCAGAATGGCTATGGCTTGTGCGTTCTGATCCTTATTCAACAAGGCCTGCGCCAATGCCAATTGCGCGACGCTTTGTGTCCACTCCCCCTTGTCTTGTGCAACCGCCACACCTTGGCGCGCGGCCTCTAAAGCGGCATCAAAATCGCCGCGCGCTGCCAATAAATCCGCTTTAAGTCCCCACCAATTTGAATCGCGATCTGGTGGGGACACAAGTTCCAAACGTGCGAGCCCAGCTTTCGGATTTTCAAGATCAAGCTCTAGGTCAGCCACCATCAAAAGGGCTTCATTCACCTTTGGTCCATCCGTGATCATTTGAATGGTTTTGAGCGCCGCTTCGTCTTCATCCTGGTAAGAAAGTAATTGCGCCATCGCAAACCGCGCGGCTACATTAGTCGGGTCAATGGCTAAGGCTGTACGCAACACAATCGCGTCGCTGACAAAAATAGCATCATAATTAGGTTCTTCTATAGGGTTTGTTATAGAACTGGTTTGAACATCCCTGTCCTGCCTTGTCGTTAACATCCGCGATAGTCGAAGGGTTGCGCCATAATCGCTCAAAAGGGTGCTTAGGGCTTTGGCGGGTGTCATGGGCTCCAGCTTTGGAAGGCCAGTCTTGACTAAAGCGGAGCGAAAACCACTTTCAGGTCCGCTGAGTTCATCAGTGTCACCGAAAATGGCATCAAAAGTGCTTTGGGCCTCTTCGGGATTTCCTGCTCTGGCAAGTAGGATGCAATAGCGTTGTGCCAAATCCTTGGCAAACAGCAATTCACCTTGTTTGGCAGCCTTCGCATAGTACGCGAGTGCCAAGTCAATATCACCGCTTAACTCTGCCAATAAAGCGCGATAGCCTTGGTAAAATGGCTTCTGGCCACTACCACCATAGGCATCCCATGTCACCTTAGCGGTCTCTAAATGGCCTTGGGCTACTTGTGTCCATGTCAATAAGGCTGAGGTGAGCAAATCATCTTTGTCGCTGCCTTCCAACGAGGAGAGAACAGCGTCATACTTCTTTTGGCTAAACGCCCGCACGGCGGAAAAATACAATGGTGTTGACATATTGCCTGTAGAACGTGCGAATGCCCCCATCGTGGTTAACGCAAAGTCTAAATCCCCATCGATCAATGCCTGACGTATCGCTTCACCTAGCGATAGCCCAGCATAAGTGCGTTCTCGTTCAAGGGCTTTTGTTTGAGACTCCTCTTGAATACGCTCCACCGCAGGGGGTGCGCTAGCATTAGCCAGTTGCGGGGATGCCCATAATGCACCCCCCAAGACTGTATAGGCAATCAAGCTAACTTTAAGACACATTCACTATCCTGCATCGATCGATCACGGAAAGGTCCAATTCGCACCTATCTTGCCTAACTTGACCCTTGATGGCCTAGCACACAAGTGCATTTATACATAGCAAAGCTAAATCAAAGTAAAGCCCGGCATTTACCCTGAGCTTGACCTACATATTC
The DNA here is from genome assembly GCF_030158815.1 of Candidatus Phycosocius spiralis. Lineage (GTDB taxonomy): Bacteria > Pseudomonadota > Alphaproteobacteria > Caulobacterales > Aquidulcibacteraceae > Aquidulcibacter > Aquidulcibacter spiralis. The sequence goes on along the minus strand of NZ_BPFZ01000005.1, from coordinate 141,882 downwards.
TGATAAATCGGCCCCTCCCCGCCCTGTGGGGTGGTCCAGTTGATGTTCTGATTGGGGTCTTTGATGTCACAGGTCTTACAATGCACGCAGTTTTGTGCGTTGATTTGGAATCGTTGGCCGGCCCCATCCTCCACCCATTCATAAACCCCTGCCGGACAATAACGGCTGGACGGGCCGCCAAAGACATCGAGCTCACTGGATTTTTGCAGCGCCAAATCAGCTACTTTTAGGTGGATCGGCTGATTTTCTTCATGATTGGTATTAGATAGGAAAACCGACGACAATTTGTCAAAACTAATCACCCCATCGGGCTTTGGATAGTCTATCTTTTCGCATTTAGCTGCGGGCAACAAGCTTTGCGCATCGGTTTTGCCATGCTTTTGCGTACCAAATGGCGACCAGCCGCCAAACAAAGTGGTGCACCACATATCCACACCACCCAGTGCCAAGCCTAACAAAGTACCAAATTTCGACAGTAAAGGCTTCACATTTCGAACAAGCAGCAAATCCTTATACACCCAGCTTTTTTCATAAGCGCATTGATAGGTTTCAAGCACATCTCCAGCGCGGCCTTCACCAATCGCTGCGGCGGCGGCTTCTGCTGCTAGCATACCGGTTTTCATCGCATTATGACTGCCCTTTATCCTTGGTACATTTACAAATCCTGCCGAGCATCCGATCAAAACCCCACCTGGGAAAGCCAGTTTTGGTACAGATTGTAAACCACCCTCGGTGATGGCGCGCGCGCCATAGGACAAGCGCTTAGCCCCTTCAAATACTGGGCGCACTTCTGGATGTTGTTTAAAGCGCTGAAACTCTTCAAACGGACTAAGCCATGGGTTTTTGTAATTGAGATGCACCACATAGCCCACCGACACTAAGTTATCGCCCCAATGATACAAAAACGATCCCCCGCCCGTATGCCAATCAAGCGGCCAGCCAAAGGCGTGTTGCACCAGACCCGGGCGATGCTTTTCGGGCGCGATCTGCCAAACCTCCTTGAGGCCAACACCATATTTTTGCGGCTGTTTGCCCTCATCCAAGCTATATTTGGCGATGATTTGTTTGGCCAATGAGCCCCGCACGCCTTCACCAATCAAAGTATATTTTGCGAGAATATTGATACCAGGCGTAAAATCAGGGCCCATCTCGCCTTCGCGGGTTACCCCCATATCGCCAACTTGAACACCCTTAACGGTTCCCGTCTCATCATAGACAAGGGCAGCACCGGCAAAGCCTGGATAAATCTCAACGCCCAATTCTTCGGCCTTGGCCCCGAGCCAACGACAAACATGGCCAAGGGAGCCTATAAAATTGCCATGATTATTCATCAAGGGTGGCATAATTACATGAGGTAGGGCCAGAGCTCCTGCCTGCCCTAACAGCTTTAGCTCATCCTTGGTCACTTGTGTCGATAATGGGCGATCGGATGCTTCGCGCCAATCAGGTAGCAATTCATCAAGGGCTTTTGGGTCAATCACCACGCCAGATAGAATATGAGCCCCTACTTCAGAGCCTTTTTCCAAAACGGCAACAGACAAATCAGCATTGACTTGTTTCAAACGGATCGCGGCAGCCAAGCCAGCAGGCCCTGCCCCTACAATCACAATGTCATACTCCATCGATTCGCGCTCAATTGCGTCCAAAGCCATTATCGCCCCCTTTGATGTTTCGCTACACTGACATCGATTGTCACCCATAAGGGACAAATCAAGCTGGTACTTTTGCCAAAGCCTTGATACTGCTTATCAGGGCCTTAAGCGACCAAGGTCAAGGCCATTTACATGCAAGTTCTGCCATGGGGATAAGAATGTCGATGTTAGTGCGGCCAAGTTTAACCCCACAAGGTGCCGCTCTAGCTTTAGCGCAATGGTGGGAACTTGCGGGGTTAGAAATTCCCGATCTCAGCAAGGTTCGAGGCGGAAACCCTGAGACTGGCCTCACTGCTTCAACAATTGTGCAAAGCCAAGAGCCTAATCTTACCCCAGCCCGGCTGGTCCAAGGCTCACATCACCCCCAAGTAGCCTTGGTTCAAGCCCACCGTCTTGCCGCCGCATGTACGAGTATGGACGCCCTTTATAAAGCGCTCGACGCTTTTGAGGGTTGTAGGCTTAAAGCCAATGCCCGCACCACGGTTTTTGCCGATGGACGTCAAGGCGCTTCGATTATGGTAATTGGTGATGTCCCAGGGCGTGAGGATGATGAAGCTGGTAAGCCATTTTTAGGACCTGCAGGGGGTTTACTGGATAAGATGTTAGGCAGCATCGGGCTTTATCGGGCAACCAATTGTTATATGACAAACTTGGTTCCATGGCGTCCACCCGGTGACCGCAGCCCTACCGCAGAAGAAATTGCCCTTTGTCGCCCTTTTGTTGTCCGCCATATCGAATTGGCAGCACCTAAGGCGATTTTGATGGTCGGTGGGCTCACGGGCCAAACACTCTTAAATTCCACAGACGGCATCATGAAACTGCGGTCACAGACACTTGATTATCGCTTAGGTTTGGATGCCCAAGGTGCATCCACCTATGCACAATGCGTGTTTGCGCCCACTTATTTACTCAATCGGCCGATAGAAAAAGCCGCAGCCTGGCAAGATTTAAAGAGATTTGCACAAAAAATATCAGCTATGGGAATTGCCATTTAAGGCCAATTACTGGCAACAAATATTGGTATCAATCATGATTTATGGCTAATAATCCATTAACGGTAATTGCCTTAAATCTGATGAGCTATCGATGATCTAATGCCTTACCCTCACCTTTTTCTGTTGGGCAAGATCAAGGTTTTGATTGGGGCTAAACCTGACTTCAGTACGAAATCCATCCAAGATGAACTTATCCATCATGAACTCAAAGGCTTGGTCTGTCTGGTCTCAGTATATGTGGCGGCCATCGTGGTTGGTTGGCCTGCTTGGGATGACATGTCTGGCAACGGGAGCTTATGCTCAAACCCATAAGCCTACAGGTCCCTATGGGCTGCGTGGATCCATTGATGGGTCGGAAGTGTTAAGCCCACAAGATCAAGAAACCTATCGGCAGGCTTTTTCTGCCGCCAACTCTAGTGAACGAGTAGACCTCGATGCCTTAGAGGCAAAAATTGATGACTCAACCCTTAGACCCCATCTTGAACGTGTGCGCTTGTTAGCGCCCGATCACCCCCCGGATCTGCCAGCCATGGCTGCATGGCTTGAACGCTGGAGCGATGTTGCCGGGGCGCAGCTTGTTTATGAAAAAGCGCAGGCTGCCCAAGAGGAAGTCAAGCAAGCGGCCCTCCTTATGGGCGTCGTTCCAACCCTATTCAATTTAACGCGACCCAAAAACGTCCCTTTGCGTCGCACCATAGGTGCGCTGCGCGAGCCAAGTTTCATTCCCGTACCCATTGGCGCAGGTGCCACTAAACAGCATCGGGTCCGCATTGATGCTTTAGCAGCGCGCTTTTACGCCGGTGATGATGCAGCAGCGCTTGCCATGGCGCGCGCGGAGATCGATGGACCACAATCGGGTCAAGCCGGATGGATTGGCGGATTGGCGGCCTACAGGCTTGGTGATTTTGAAACCGCAAGGCACTTATTCGGCTTGGCTGCAAGCTGGAAGGCTGGGGATGATTGGACCCGGGCAGCAGGGGCATTTTGGGCAGCACGCTCTGCGGAAAAACTGAACAATACCATAAGCATGCAAGCCTTTTTAGAGCAAGCAGCCTCAAGCCCTCTTACATTTTATGGTCAATTAGCCCTAGCTCGACTTGGCCGTTGGGATCAATTGCCGGTACCCCATGCGCAAGAAGAAATTCAGCGTGCACTATGGTTAGTGCGCAATGACGCTGGGGTTCGCCGCGCCATTGCCTTACACGAAATTGGTCGCACATCCGAAGCAGAAGCAGAGCTGCTGTTAAGTTGGAGTCGAGGCAAAGGAGACGATGATTTAGGCTATATGGCCTTGGCCCGTCACATGAATCTAAGCAAAGCTATCAAGCAGATCGCCGAAGCATCCTCCTCCGCAGCCTTGTCAGCCCTTTATCCAATCCCAGATCAGTTTCGCCCGATTGGCGGGGAATTTGTGCTCGACCGCGCTGTGATTTTAGCAGTAATGCGACAAGAATCTAAGTTCGATACCAAAGCCACATCCTATGCAGGTGCCCGTGGTCTGATGCAGGTGATGCCGCGCACAGCTGCTTGGATGACAGGGCGGCGCGAACTGGCCCATAATCCGCGTCTGCTTAATGACACGACCTTGAACGTGACATTGGGCGAAGCTTATCTGGAAAAAATGATGTCGGTTGGGGTGATTTCAAACTGCCTAACCCGCACGTTCATGGCCTATAATGCCGGCCCCGGCAATGTTGTACGCTGGAGTGCTAGCGTCAAAGGCAGCGATGATACTTTGATGTTCATGGAGGCTGCTCCAAGTGGTCAAGCGCGCGTTTATGCAGAGCGGGTCATGAGTAATATGTGGATTTATCATCGCCGCTTTGGTCAGCGCGCGCCAAGCCTGGAAAAACTTGCACGTGGTATGACCCCAACTTATGAACCACAAGATAATCCACGCCAAAACGTGGCAGGATTGCAAGCGGGGATGTTGAGCAATATTTCTTATGGTGGTGCCAATGTCGTATCCGCGGCTGGGGTAGCGATAACCAGCACACCCACTTTAGCGCTGCGCTAAACGCCAATAACTTTTCCCATCATCCACATCATCGAGTTCACGCAAAAATGCGACCCGCCAATGCGCAGGTAGCCCTGACAGAATATCGGCTAAAGCATGGCGGCTAGACCATCTAACTGGGCCACAGTGAAATCGTCTGGCGGCGCGGGGCGAAAGACCAATCAACCAAAAACCACCATCTTGGGCTGGCCCAAATACGGCATCATTGCGCCTTAAAGCCTTGAAGGCGGCAGCCAAGTCTTGAACCCGCAAGTCAGGCAAGTCAGAACCGATGATGCAAACAGGGCCTCTACTATAGCGTTGCAACGCCCGCGTCATACGTTCACCCAAATCGCCTTTTCCTTGCTTGATGCGCGCAAGTTCGGCAGGCCATGCGCCGGGATAGGCTGCCTCGACATCGCAGTCCGGTGCCACGGCCAATAAACAAGTCCAGCGCGGATCGCGCGCAACTTGGCACGTATAAGCATCTAAGTAGCGCTTAACCCGCCAGGCAGCCACCAAACCAATATCACGCGCCAAACGGGTTTTTGAAATACCCATGCGCGGCGATTTGGCAAAAATGATTACATGACAACTCATCGATACCAGTCTTTGAATCGGGCTGGCTGCACGCCGAGGAAATAGGTCATAAGTAAGGCCATGTTCCGAATTGAGGTCCGCCACCATCCACCTTGGCGGTATTTATCCGCACTAGTAATCACCATCGCAGGCAAACGGCGTAAATGGTGTTTTCCAATTTTACGTACCAGATCAACATCTTCCATCAGGGGAAGTGCCCTATAACCCCCAATAGCATCATAATGGGATCGCAGCATCAATAAGCCCTGATCGCCATATGGCAGCCCAAACCTTAGGGCACGCCAATTCGCCCAAAAAGCTGTGCGCCTAGCGCCAGAACTATCATCATCAAAGCTCATTACAAAATAGCCGGCCTTGTTTGGCGCTTGTGCAATATGGGCTTCTATCGCTTCAATCCAACCAGCTTGAAGCAAGCTGTCAGCATGGAGAAATAGCAACCATTCGCCTTGGCAATGCTGCGCGCCCATTGCCAATTGATGTCCCCGACCGCGCGCTTCTGGCGGACATTCCACAACACGGCACCCCATATCAAGTGCTAGATCCCGGGTAGTATCGCTTGAGCCCGCGTCAACAATTGTAACGTCGCGCACCAGCCCCGCGCTTAAGCCCTCCACCAAAGCCGATAAGCAGCCTATCAAGCGGGGCATGGCGTTCAACGTTGGGATGACAATAGAAAGAGGTGCCGACGTCATCAGTCACTTTCTTCGCCTGGCCAAACCTTGATGTGGCGGACCAAGTGGCGCAACCGAACCTTGTCTTCATTAATAGTCTGATTGGCCACGCTGATGCCCGCTTCATGCACAGAGTTTGGATCGCCGCTGATCAAGGGATGCCAATCAAACAAGGGCTTGCCTTCTTCGATCAATCGGTAAGCACAGGTGCGCGGCAGCCAATGAAGCTGACCCACCTTATCGGGTGTCAGCTTGATGCAATCGGGAACGTGCTTTTTCCGCTCTGGATAATTGATGCAGCGACAGGTGGCGCTGTCAAATAGGCGACAATGCACATCGGTAGTATGGATTTCGCCATTATCATCATCTTCCAGCCGGATGAGGCAGCATTTGCCGCAGCCATCACACAGGCTTTCCCATTGATCTTGGTTCATTTGCGCCAGCGTCAGTTTGGTCCAAAATGGCATGGGCTTATCCGTTCCAACCTAACGCACAAACTTCGCGGCGATTTCAACATGGGGGGTAAATCGAAACTGGTCAAATGTCTCAATCTGCGCCAATTTATAGCCACCAGCGATCAAAATACGCGCGTCACGGGCAAAGCTGGTTGGATCACACGAAATCGCGACAACCAGATCGATTTTTGAGCGCGCAATTTCTTCGCTTTGCGCCTGTGCACCCGCGCGTGGCGGATCGAAGATGATGGCGTCTAAGCCCTTCATTTCGAGGGGGGCTAAGGGTGCTCGAAATAAGTCGCGCGTTTCAGCCGCCAAGGTCTTCCCCCCAGCTAACCCATCTGCTGCCTTTTTCATAGCTGCTACAGCCAAAGGATAGGCTTCTATAGCCCGCACCATGGATGTTTCTTTCAGTCGCAAGGCAAACGTGCCGACGCCGCAAAACAGATCCGCAACATGCTTGCGCCCTTGCGTCCAACTCAACACACGCGCAGCCAAGGCTTCTTCGCCAGCGCGCGTCGCCTGTAAGAATGCGCCAGAAGGTAGATCTACAATGGCATTGCCCATCTTCAATTGGGGCGTATTGCGCGACAATGCAGTCTGCCCATGCAAGGTTAAGCGCGCGATATCAGCGGCTTGGGCAAGGCTGGCCAAGCGCTCCAAGCCCTTCTTCATAAAAGTCTCAAGGCGCCCCGCTTGGAGCACATCGACGTCCAAGCCAACCGGGGTTTCAGTGACCACAATGTCAATGGTTGCTTGCTTGGATGCCAAGGCTTCTGCAAGCTTGGAAAGGCGCCCCAAAGCGGCATTTAAGCCCGGCGTTAACACTGGGCAGGCGGCGATCGGCTCAATCTGGTGACTTTTGGCTTGGGCGAAACCAAAAACAAAGCCTTGTGGCGTGTGCTTGCCATGAAAGCTCGCTCTGCGCCTGCCTTGCCCCCACGCAGGCTCGGTTGGGCCGATATCAACTTCAATATTTTGCCGGGCCAGGGCGCGGGCCACTAAATCGGCTTTCCAAGCCAGATAAGGGGCCTGATCCCAATGCTGTAAGGCGCAGCCCCCACATACCCCAAAATGTCCACACAAGGGTGTAACCCGCTCAAGCGAAGGGGTCAAAACCTCAACCAAGCTAGCGCGGTCGCCGCGTTGTTTGGCCAAAATGATCTCCCCCGGCAGGGTAAAGGGCACATGCACCAAGCGATCATGGTCACGCGATACGCCGTCGCCGCGCGCACCGATGTGGGCGATGTGCAGGGATTCTGCTTCCTGAATGTTTTTATTCATATCCGCTCATGCGCCGTTCAGGTTGGTTCAGGCAAGTTAGCTAACACAGAAGGGCTGCATAGACCCAATCGAGGTCGAGGCCTTCCCGAAAAAGGAGCATGAAGATGCGTACATTGATTTTCTCAAGTCTGGCCGCCACCATGGTCTTCGTTGCCCCCGCGATCGCTGCTGCGCAAACTTATGATGCTGGTGATGTCACTCAGGAATGTCAGCAAAGCGTGAATAATAGCGGCTTAGCTGGCGGCACCATCGGTGCCATCGCTGGGGCCGTGATCGGCAAGCAACTCGCTGCCCGCAATGCGCGCAAAGAAGGCCAGGTTCTAGGTGCCTTGGTTGGGGCGGTAGCAGGTTCGCAGATTGGTAAAGCGCGCGTTGCGTGTGATGATAATGCTTATCGTCCATCTGAAGCTGAAGAGCAGCCAAGTGACTATCGGCGCAATAGCTTTAACGGCCCTTATCATCGCGAACGCGCTTATCCCACGACCTATATCGTGCCACCCCCCGTTCTAATCCAAAAGGAATGTGGTTGGGGCGAAGCGACCCTGCGTCGCCCTGACGGCAGCTTTGAGCGCAATTCTGTTTGGATGTGCCGCGAAAACCTAGGTCCATGGAGCATTCGCAACTAAAGCCAATTAGGGCGTGTCTTGACCTTGGACTTTGCTTAGGTCGCCCCGACGGGCATGGAGCAGATATTCCCGATTGCCGTCCCCACCGGCAATCGGGCTTTCCATCATGCTTAAAACCTGAAAGCCGCAAAGACCATCAAGTTCAAGGCGCACTTCTTCGGCGATGACCGCCGCGACATCTGGATCGACGATCCCGCGTTTGCCGACCCGCGATGGGCCTGCTTGAAACTGGGGTTTCACTAAGGCGATTAAATCGGCATTGGGTGCCACCAGAGGCAATATATGGGGCAATATTTTTTCCAACCCGATAAAACTCACATCCATAACCACCAAATCGGGTAAGGGCACACCCAAATCGTCCTGGCTAAGGGTACGGGCATCGGTACCTTCTAAAAGCGTTATTTTTTGGTTGTCGCGCAGCTTAGCGTCCAATTGGTCGCGCCCCACATCGACGCTGACAACATGAGCCACCCCACGGCTGAGTAAAACTTGGGTAAAGCCCCCGGTGGAGGCCCCGAGATCCAAGCAGTAGCGATCGCTCACCATTACATCAAACTTATCCAAGGCTGCCACGAGCTTTAATCCAGCACGCGACACCCAGTGATAAGCCAGCTCGGCCGTTAGGGGACAATCAGTCTCCAATAATTCAGAAGCTTTTTGGATGATTTTTTCGCCACTGCGAACCAGTCCAGCCTTTATGGCTTGGCGAGCCTTAGCGCGGGTTGCGATCAGGCCACGCGACACCAATAAAAGATCAGCTCTTTGTCGTTCCATACCAAAAGTGTAATGTGTAGAGCTAGATGTAGCCAGCCCAAAAACTGAATTGATCCAAGTCCACAAGCCATAAAGTTGCGGCGAGTCACCTGACCCGCCGCTTCATGAGATGGGGACAAACTTAATCCAGCTTGTGGGGTAAGTCCCCAGCTCGTGGTTCATGACCAAGTATCATTTCCCCCTTGGCCAATTTTGAGTTCCACATGCCATAAACAAAATAGACCACAATCGCCCCGATAAGGAAGTAAGCAAAAAAGGCCAATACCTTTTGCTCAACCGTAAAGATCAACCCTAAACACGATAAAATCCCAAAGATTGGAAGAATCGGGTAAAAGGGCACTTTAAAGCCGCGTGGCAAATCAGGGCGGGACTGACGCAGCCACATCACTGAAATGCACACAATCGCGAAAGCAGCCAAAGTTCCAACCGAAGTCACATCGCCTAGAACGTTGATGTCAAATAACCCAGCTGCAAAAGCCACGATTATTCCAACCAGCAATGTATTGATCCAAGGGGTTTGGAATTTGGGATGCACGCGCGAAAAAATCGTTGGCAACAGGCCATCTCTGGCCATGGCATAAAAAATCCGAGTTTGACCATACATTAAAACCAAGATCACTGAAGTTAGGCCAATGATAGCACCAGCCTTGATTGTCATGGCAAACCAAGCCCATTGAGACCCCATGGAATCAACCGCAACCGCGACCGGATCAGGTACATTGAGATCCCTATAATTGACCATCAAAGTCAAAACGGCTGCCACCAACATGTAAAGAATGGTGCAGACCAACAAAGACCCAATGATCCCGATGGGCATGTCTTTCTTTGGATCCTTTGCTTCCTGACCAGCGGTTGAGACCGCTTCGAAGCCAATATAAGCAAAAAAGACGATGGAAGCAGCGCGGAATACGCCTTCCAAGCCGAATTTGCCCTCACTCTCATTGGGTGGAATAAACGGCACCCAATTCTGAGACAATTCAGGTAGATGGGTCAAAACCTTATAGCCACCGATAATAATAAAGGCTAAGATCACAGTAACCTTGATCGCCACGATCACATTATTCACTTGGCTCGATTCAGAAATGCCCAAAGTCAACAACGCGGCTAAAACGAGCGTAACAAGGAATGCCGGTACATTGAACAAAGTGGTCAAACTTGTGCCATCCTTGAGGGTGGTCATATGGTTCATAGGCCCAGTAAATTCTGGTGGGATCACCAAACCAAAATCGCCCAAAAGGCTCACCACATAGCCAGACCAGCCGACAGCTACCACAGAAGCCGCAAGACCATATTCCAACAACAGGAGGGCACCCATGATCCATGCGGCAAACTCACCCAGCGTTGTGTAGGAATAGGTGTATGCTGATCCTGAAACTGGCAGGGTCGATGAAAGTTCTGCATAACACAAACCAGCACAAGCACATACCAATCCGGCAACCACAAAGGAGAGCATGACAGCAGGACCTGCATGTAGGGCTGCCGCATTACCCGTTCGCACGAAAATGCCGGCCCCAATGATGCAGCCAATTCCCAAAAGCACCAGATTAACAGGGCCTAAGGTACGTTTGAGTTCACTTTTTTCGTTTTCACTCATGATTTGAGCGACCGACTTGCGCGCAAAAATTCGATTTAGCCCAGTCGCTGGTTTGGTCTCAGCCATGTATCCCCCTTAATCAGGTTCAATTGCGTGCGGAACTTAAGTTCCGCTTTTCCACTGAAGTTCTACGCTAGTGCGCCCAACGACACTTGGCAATAAACCACCACTGAAAGAAGCTTCAAATAATCACCTGCCTTGTTTTGAATATGCAAGCGCGATGTGCCAGCTGTAACTTCATGCATGTAGCCAGTAGGTGCAAAATCGATCCAGTCAGGCTAAGGTATCCTCATGAGCAAGCAATCCATCTATGAGGGTCTTGAAACCCTTGGCCAAGATATCCGCAGCTCTAAGAGCCCGGATGAAGCCATGCTTGAAAAAGTTGCAAACCCGCATCCAAATACTTTGTATTTGGCGCGCTTTACGGTCCCTGAGTTTACAAGCCTTTGTCCGGTTACAGGCCAGCCAGACTTTGCCCATTTGGTGATTGATTATGTACCCACCAACTGGTTGGTTGAAAGCAAAAGCTTGAAGCTATATTTAGCAAGCTTCCGCAATCATGGTGCCTTTCACGAAGATTGTACGGTGGCGATTGGCAAACGACTGGTGTCCCTTTTAAGCCCACAATGGCTACGCATCGGGGGCTATTGGTATCCACGTGGCGGCATTCCGATAGATGTTTTTTTTGCGACAGGCCCCGTCCCTGATGGGGTGTGGATTCCAGATCAAGGTGTACCACCTTACCGGGGCCGCGGTTAATTCCTTGGCTGGCCACAACAATGAGCCAGGGGGATAAGATCATCCTAATGACACAACAGCCCACCAATCCCATGCTCTCTTGGCTTTGCAGCACGAAATAGATCTATTCCGATATTGATCTATAAAGTAATATTGCCCTCTTGACCGGGACCATTTTACGATCACCTACCACTTGTTAAGTCCCTATCTACCTATGTCCCTACTTATTTGGCCAAGAGGGTCTATGTATCGCAACCCATCACTTGGTATGATTGAGTGGTGTTTAGATGTGAATTTCAAGAAAAAACCACACAGACCTTATCGTGAATCAGTCTAACACTAGGACAAGCTCATTCTATGAACCATGCTGTGGTGTTCCATGCTCCAGAAATCTGATTGGTTTCTGCCTTTTTTAAGTCGGAGAAACTGACAATGAACCCCCCCGAAGTCCTTGATGTAGCACGCGACGCCATCTGGTTAACGATTGCGATGTCGGCCCCCGTGATGCTGGTGGGTTTGGCGGTTGGTTTGGTGATTGGGCTCCTACAAGCTTTGACACAAATTCAAGAGCAAACCTTGGTTTTTGTGCCAAAAATCCTCGCCATTTTTGCTGCTTTTTTGCTTTTTTTACCTTTGATGGGCGGCATGATGGGTGAGTTTATGACCCAAATGATGGCTAAAGTTGCTGCCAGCGGCCTCAATTAAGTCATGACCTAAAAAATGGAATTGCTGCCACAAACAGTTTGGGTCATTGGCGTAGTTTTCGCCCGGGTTGGGGCGTTGATGATGCTGGCCCCAGGGATTGGAGATCAATTTGTGCCACAGCGCGCACGCCTGATCGTCGCTCTCTTTATTGCCTTTACATTGGCCCCGGTTGTGTCTGGCAAGATTGGCCCGGTGCCAACAGATAGTGGGGACATGTTCTTGGCCATCCTGAAGGAAATTGTGATCGGTCTATCCTTGGGACTAACCACGCGGATTTTGTTTTCAGCTCTCGCAACTGCAGGTGCGATTGCAGGCATGCAATCGGGCCTTGGTATGGCAATGGCATTTGATCCCTCACAACAACAACAAGGCGCGGTTTTTGGGACATTCCTTGCCCTTTTGGGGACAGCTTTGGTGTTTCAGGCCGATGTGCACCATCTGTTTATCACCGGAGCGGCCAAGAGTTTTGATAATTTTCTACCCAGTGCACCCTTGCCCCTGGGCGATATTGCTCAATTTGGATTACGTGCCTTTAGTCAGGCATTTGCTTTAGCGATCCAAATTACCGCTCCTTTATTGCTCTTTGGCATTGTGACAAACATAGCGCTTGGCATCATCAATCGGGTGGCCCCTGCAATCCAAGTTTTTTTTATCGCCCAGCCCATCCAGGTGCTTTTGGGGATTATGCTGTTTGCGGTAACCGCAGGCGCTGGCATGTTGGTATGGCTTGAAGCCATAGCCGAAGCTGGTCGCTCTTTGAATTAAGGGTACCTGGATGGACGAAGACGAAAGCCAAAAGACCGAGGCTCCCAGCCAGTATAAATTGGAAGAGGCACGAAAAAAAGGCGATATTCCTAAATCCCAAGATGTGGCAACCTTGTTTATTTTGGTCGCAGGCATTGCGGTATTACTGACTTTCGGACTTAAGAATACGGCCGAACTTACCCGCTTCATCACTGTGTTTATCGAGCAGCCAGAGCAAATAGCGGTTGATGGCAATGCCTTACAGCATCTATCTTTTACAATTGGGATCAAGATTGGTATCGTGTTGAGCGCAACGATAGGTGCCATGATTGTGGCTGGCCTTGCTGGGCATTTAGTCCAATCGGGTTTGCTATTTAGCGCTGAAAAATTAATCCCTAAACTGCACAAAATTTCCCCCATTGCCGGATTTAAGCGCTTGTTTGGTGCCGAATCCTTGCTGACCTTTGCAAAAACATTGCTTAAATTAGTTGTCATTTGTTGGGTGGCCTATGTGATTTTGGTACCTCATGCACGGGAAATGTCCATTTTGGTTCAGATGGAACCAGCCGCCTTGATGCCAATCCTTGTCAAAATTTTATTGGAACTCTGTTTTGCTCTAATCGGTGTGATCGCTGTGGCGTCTGTTGCCGATTACGCCATCCAGCGTTTTTCATGGATCAAGCGCAACCGCATGAGCAAACAAGAACAAAAAGATGAATATAAGAAACTTGAAGGCGATCCACTCATCAAGTTGAAAGTGCGCCAAATTCGTATCCAGCGCAGCCGCAGTCGCATGATGAGCAGTGTCCCCAAAGCAACCGTAATCATCACCAACCCAACCCACTTTGCCGTTGCATTGCGCTATCTCGCAGGAGAAGATGCGGCCCCTGTTTGCGTGGCCAAAGGTGTAGATCATATCGCACTCAAAATACGTGAGATAGCAACAGCTGCAGATGTACCCATTGTTGAAGACCCGCCCCTTGCCCGTGCGCTTTATGCCAGTGTCGATCTGGATGAAACCATCCCAGCGCAACATTACGAAGCCGTCGCAAAAATCATTGGCGTGATTTTAGGTGTAGCCGCAGCACGCAAATCAGGTGATTCTCTCCAGAGTCGAGTCCAAAGTGCGGCTTAGGTGCATGCTGGCTTGGATTGTGGGGTAAGGCGGTATGGTTGGGTTTATGTCTCTGTTTTCACGTTCAGACTTACATGATTGGCTCAACAATGTGGATGGGCCCGCAGCTCTATTCACGCGCCAAGGTCGCTTTATGAATTCAAATCTGGCTTATGATGCCCTGTACCGAAAGGTTTCTATTGACCCTTTACTAATGAGCTTGCTTGACCCTGATTGCGCATTTCGTGCCTCAAAGGCGGTCAGACGTGGCCAGACTTTGGATGAGACCAATGGATCGACGCGTATACGCGTCTCTCAGATCGGAGCCATGGCCTTGGTGCGTGTGACGGTGGTTCACCCGATTGTCGAAAGCATACCAACACAGCGATTATCAGATACAAGCCCTAACATTATCCCCCCTGAACCTGCCATAACCACCTCGCTGGTCAAAAGTTTGTCGCGCCTGATCGGAGAAGTCCCCATTGGTTTTGCAAGATTGGACTGCCGTGACGCCCGCCATGCGATCATTCAAGAAGCAAACCCGGCCTTTTGTCGTATCACCGGCGCAAGTGTTGGATCTAAGCTTTCGGACTTGGTGATGGCTGCCAATGCAGAAGATCTTGATCGTTTAGGTGTGGGCATACAAAGTGCTGTAGAATTAGATTTAGTGGCCTCTGGTGGTCAAGCATGTGAGGGCTGGCTCTTAAGCGATGGAGATGACGGGGCGGCATTGTTGTTGATTGATGTCTCCAGTCGACGCGATATGGAGCAGCGCCTTGCCCAAACCAGCAAAATGCAAGCCGTTGGGCAAATTGCAGGTGGTGTGGCCCATGAACTGAATAATTTCCTATTGGTCATCACGCTGAATTGCGATGCGCTTTTGGCCCGCCATCCCGTTGGCGACCCCAGTTATGGAGAACTTCAAAGTATCCAGAATACCAGCTCACGCGCAGCTGAATTAGTCAAAATGTTATTGGCCTATGCGCGTAAGCAAACCTTCAGGCGCGATATTCTCGATGTCGGCTCGGTATTGACTGAATTTGCTGTGTTGATGCGCCAAGTACTCGATGAACGTATTGATTTTGACATCACACACGGCCGGGACTTACCTAATGTTCGCGCAGACAAGCAACAGCTTGAAACCGTTTTGATGAATTTGGTCACCAATGCCCGCGACGCAGTTTTAATGTCGGGCAAGGGCAAGGGTTCGGTCACCGTCCGCACACGTCGCGCCACAAGCCAAGACGTGCGTGTTGCGCTTAAAGATCACACTATCGCGCACTTGGAAGACATGGATTGGGTGATGATTTCGGTTGAGGATACGGGTATTGGGATGCCGGGCGAGATCGCAAATCAGATTTTTGAACCGTTTTTCACCACCAAAGAACAAGGTAAGGGTACTGGCATTGGCCTTGCCACCGTCTATGGCATCATCAAGCAATCAGGCGGTTTTATTGCGCTTGATTCAGTCCCCAATGAAGGCACAAGCTTTCATGTCTTCCTTCCAGCGGCATCGCCCGATGAAATCGGTGGTCAAATGCCTGCCCCGGTTCCAGCGCCCGCAGATGCTCGTCCTATCGATTTGGCGGGACGCGGTAGGATCTTACTGGTTGAAGACGAAGAAGGTGTGCGCAATATTGCATGTCGCCTGTTGACCCAGCGCGGCTATCAAGTGACTGCGGCTGCTGATGGCGAAGAAGCACTGGAAATTCTGGAACACGAGCCTGACTATTTTGACCTTGTACTTTCTGATGTGGTGATGCCAGGTCTTGATGGTCCAAGCCTGCTCAAAGCCGCTAAGCCCTATCTGGGTCATGCCCGCGTTGTCTTCATGTCTGGATATGCCGAGCAAGATTTTGCCCAAACTTTAGAAGATGAGCGCTCTATCTCCTTTTTGCCCAAGCCTTTTACCTTGGCGCAATTGGCCGAACGGGTGAAAATGGAATTGGCAGCGGTTTAATACGTCATAATTGGACATATTGGTTAAGTAAAGTCACTTTTATCGTCATGTTCTACTTGTGTTCTAAGAACATATCAGATACACATTGGGGAGGACACAACTAAGTCTAACCTGTATATAGCTCAATAGAGCCCTTGATACCGGTTTGGACGGGAATCGTGAAAAGGGGTTCACATATGGCAACTCATGCGACACATGCAGCACTTCGCTTGGTGGAAAAAAACGAAATGGACAAGGAAAAAGCTCTCGACTCGGCTTTAGCGCAAATTGAACGCGCCTTTGGCAAGGGTTCGATCATGCGCTTAGGGGAACAAGGGGCTGCGGTTGAAATCGAATCGGTTTCCACAGGATCGCTCGGGCTTGATATTGCTCTTGGGATTGGCGGCTTGCCGCGCGGTCGGATTGTTGAGATTTATGGCCCCGAGAGCTCTGGCAAAACCACTTTGGCGTTACACTGCATTGCTGAAGCTCAAAAAAGTGGCGGTGTGTGTGCCTTTGTTGATGCAGAACATGCGCTCGACCCTATTTATGCGCGCAAATTGGGTGTTGATCTAAGCGACCTTTTGATTTCCCAGCCCGATACGGGTGAGCAAGCGCTCGAAATCACCGACACATTGGTCCGTTCGGGTGCAGTGGATGTGTTGGTGATTGATTCAGTTGCCGCTTTGACGCCAAAAGCTGAAATTGAAGGCGATATGGGTGATAGTTTGCCCGGCTCGCAGGCCCGTTTGATGAGCCAAGCCTTGCGCAAGCTCACAGGCTCAATTTCGCGCTCAAAGACGCTGGTTATCTTCATCAACCAAATCCGCATGAAAATTGGGGTGATGTTTGGTAGCCCTGAGACCACAACTGGGGGCAATGCGCTTAAATTTTATGCATCCGTCCGTCTGGACATTCGTCGCATTGGCCAAATTAAAGATAAAGAAGATGTGGTCGGCAATATCACCCGTGTCAAAGTGGTCAAAAACAAAGTTGCACCACCGTTCAAACAAGTTGAGTTTGATATATTATATGGCGAAGGCATTTCCAAGCAGGGAGAGCTTATTGACCTTGGTGTCAAAGCTGGGATCATTGAAAAATCAGGCTCGTGGTATTCCTATGACAGCACACGTATCGGTCAGGGAAAAGACAATGCCCGCGCCTTTTTAAAGGCCAATCTCGATATGTCTGGCGAAATCGAGCAAAAAGTTCGCCAAAATGCGGGCATTCTTGCAGATGTTCTCGCTGGCGAACCCATCTCTGACATTGGCGAGATGGACGACCTCTAGCGCTTTAGGCCCCCTGCCTTAAAGGGTGGGGGGCTTTATGTCTTTTTGACCACAATCATGTAATTCATGCCCGTATCGCGCCCAAGGGACCAGCGATCAAGGAGTGGATTATACATAACCCCAATCGGGGCATCCAAGCTTAAGCCAGGCTGGCCAGCTAATGCCGCTTCAATCTCACTTGGCTTTATCAGCTTGTCAAAATCATGTGTGCCTTCAGGCAGCCAGCGCAAAATGCGTTCTGCCCCGATGATGGCAAAAGCAAGCGCGCGTATTGTGCGATTGATGGTGGCGATGATCATCAAACCACCAGGTGCGACGAGTTTGGCTGAATCTTTTAGAAAAGCTGCAGCATCGGCAACGTGCTCCACCACTTCCATGTTGAGCACGATATCATATGGCCCCTCCCCGGCAGCCAATAGGCCTTCCGCCGTGCCATGGCGATAGTCAATATTGAGGCCCGATTGTGCGGCGTGTGTCAAAGCGGTTTTAACATTCGGCAAAGTTGCGTCCACGCCTGTAACTATTGCTCCCAACCGGGTCATGGGCTCGCTTAACAGTCCACCGCCACAGCCAATGTCGAGCAATTTAAGATCTTTAAGCGGTAAAGGTGCGAGTGGGCTTCGCCCAAAATGGGCTGCCACGGTGTCGCGAATGAAAGCCAGTCTTATTGGATTAAACTTGTGCAGCGGGCGAAACTTGCCATAGGGGTTCCACCAATCCTCCGCCATGGCAGCAAACTTAGCCACTTCTGCGGGATCAATGGAGGGTGATTTTGGCTGCACCGGATTATCACTAGAATGTCGGGATTTTGACATGAAAATACTCATTCATTAGGCAGTTGGCAGCATAACTAAGGATTGACCAATCAAGTTCATAGAGCGATGAGCGCGCGCGTCGAGAGCAAATAGAGGTTTTTTACTGCAAAACCTTGGACACCTCTCCGACCACAAGCCGGATCAATTAGGAGCATGCGAGCATGTCGCGTTTGGTGATGAAGTTTGGTGGAACCTCTGTCGGCGATGTGGAGCGCATTCGCCGCGTCGCGCGTCTGGTTGCCGCTGAACGTGAAGCCGGATATGGTATTGCCGTCGTTGTTTCAGCGATGTCGGGGGAGACCAATCGCTTGGTGGATCTCGCCAATGCAGCGGGTGAAGGTTTACCCGCCGAACAATTTGACGATGAATATGATGTGGTGGTTGCAACCGGTGAGCAGGTTACAACGGGGCTTTTGGCTTTGGCACTGCGCGCTATGGGCATTCCTGCCCGGTCTTGGCAGGGATGGCAGATCCGGGTCGCTTCAAGTGATACCCATGGCTCTGCCCGCATCAGCGATATTAACGCAGGGGAAGTGGCTGCTGCGATTGATGCTGGTCAAGTCGCAGTTATTCCAGGCTTCCAAGGGGTTACAGAAGAAGATCGCATCACCACTTTAGGACGCGGTGGCTCCGACACATCTGCGGTTGCGGTTGCCGCAGCATTAGAAGCTGGTCGCTGTGACATCTATACCGACGTCGATGGCGTGTATACCACCGACCCGCGCTTGGTACCAAAAGCGAAGCGGCTTGATAAAATTTCATATGAAGAAATGCTGGAAATGGCATCTTTGGGTGCAAAAGTCTTGCAGACCCGCTCCGTTGAACTGGCTATGGCCAAGCGCGTCCCAGTGCGGGTGCTCTCAAGCTTTGTGGAGCCAGGCCACCCTAACCCTGGAACTATGGTTTGTGATGAGGATGAAATCGTGGAAAAACAGATCGTATCGGGCATCGCCTATTCGCGCGACGAAGCCAAACTGTCATTAAAGGCCTTACAAGATCACCCAGGCGTTGCGGCCGATATTTTTGGCCGCTTGGCAGAGGCCAACATTAATGTCGATATGATTGTACAGGCCCCTTCGCGCACGGAAGGCACTGTCAATATGACTTTCACGGTACCAGAGCGCGAGGCCGACCGTGCCTTGGACCTCATGACCAGTGCCCAAACGCAAATTGGGTTTGAGCAGATTGAAGTCAAAAAGAATGTCTCTAAAGTATCGGTGATTGGGGTTGGTATGCGTTCCCATGTTGGGGTGGCACGCATTATGTTTGATGCTTTGTCCAAAAAAGGCATCAATATCGAAAATATCGCCACCTCCGAAATCAAGATTTCGGTGCTGATTGACAGTTCCTACACAGAGCTAGCTGTTCGGGCTTTACACACAGCATATGGACTAGATTCAGCTTAACCTAATGTCCAATCAAAATTTACTAAGAAGATGAGTATTTTTATTGAAGTTAATTGGTTACCAAAGGCCGTTTTTGAGGAATTATCAGGTCATAAATAAACATCATTTGTCATTATATGCTCGTGAATACCCAGTGAAGTGAATAACTGGGCCGGTCCAAACGGTCATGACTTGTTGTGCTTCATCGCTCTTGGCGCACCACAGCTTTGAGTGGTGCTAATCAGAAGAGATTGAGTTAGAGAAGCTGATTATGACTTGGCTGAGGGTTTTATGGCACCAATAACATCTGGCAGCGGGGGGGGATCACGCGTTTTGCTACGTCGCCTGCGCGATGTGATGGTGCAAGATGTCGATACCCAGACCCGGTTAGACCGTATTGTTGCACAAATCGGCACGACCATGGTTGCCGATGTCTGCTCGATTTATTTGCGCCGCGGCGATGGTTCCCTAGAATTGTTTGCTACAGAAGGTCTTGTGCGAGATGCTGTCCATCGTACTAGGCTGAAAGCGGGTGAAGGCCTTGTTGGCTTAGTAGCCGAAGGGGTAGAGCCAATCAGCCTAGCTGACGCGCCCAAGCATCATCGGTTTTCCTATAGGCCTGAGACTGGCGAAGATCCGTTTCAGTCTTTCTTGGGCGTGCCGGTTTTGCGTAGTGGCCGCGTAGTCGGGGTTTTGGTGGTGCAAAACCGCTATGCACGGATCTATGATGACGATGAAATCGAAGCGCTGCAACTGATCGCGACCGTCTTGGCCGAGATTGTGTCGGTTGAAGATTTAACCGGTGCGCTCTTTGAGTTTCAAATCAAGCCAACCACACCAGAAACGCTCAAAGGCAGGGCCTATTCGCGAGGACTAGCCAGCGGTAAAGCCCTGTTGCACGATCCCGATGTTGAGCCCACCCGCTATTTATCCGATGATCCAATTGCTGAAGAGCTAAAACTTGATAGCGCTTTGCAGACATTACGGCTTGGGCTGGCGGCTTTATTGGCTGGCGATGTTCAAACCTTGGGCGGCACTTCGTATGAAGTTCTGGAGACCTTTCATCTTTTAAGTCAGGACCGCAGTTGGGAACGGCGACTGCGTGATGGTGTTAAAAATGGTTTGACGGCCGAAGCGTCGGTTGAGCAGGTTCGCTCTGAACATAGAGCACGCATGTCAAACGCTAAGGACGGATATATTCGCGACCGCTTGCATGATTTAGAAGAGCTCGACAACCGATTATTGCGCCATTTGTCAGGAAATTCGGCAGATCGAAACGAAATTTTTGAAGAATCAATTCTTGTCGCTCGCGATATTGGTCCAGCCGAATTGCTAGAATATGGACGCGGTAAGATCAAAGCAATTCTCTTAGAGGAAGGTTCGCCTTCTTCGCATGCGGCTATCGTTGCCAAAGCCATGGGTGTACCCATGATTGGGCAACTCCCAAACCTGCTTTCACGTGTGGAATCAGGTGATACCATCATAGTCGACGGCAATGAAGGCCAAGCCTATCTGCGACCAGACCCTATGGTTGCAACAGCCCTCAAGCTTCGCTTTGATGAACAAAGTGCAGAGCAACGCCTGTTTACAGCCACCAAGGATGCGCCGAGCCAAACCTTAGATGGTCAATCGATTCAATTATTCATCAATGCAGGACTTGCCATCGATCTTGAGCAGATCGAGACAACAGGTGCACACGGGGTTGGGCTTTATCGAACAGAGTTTCAGTTCATGATTGCAGATTCATTGCCGCGATTGGATGCCCAAACGGCCCTCTATACCGAAGCCCTAGACCTAGCAAAAGGCCACCCAGTGACTTTCAGAACTCTTGATTTGGGAGGCGATAAAGTGGCGGCCTATATGCCGACCGAGCGAGAAGAGAACCCATCTATGGGTTGGCGGGCACTTCGCATGGGATTGGATCGACCTGGCCTCTCACGCTATCAATTGCGTGCTTTGGTGCGCGCCGCCGAAGGGCGGCTGTTGCGGATCATGTTCCCACTGGTTGCTGTCGTTGATGAATTTTATCGCGCGCGTGAGCTTTTAGAAAAAGAATTGGCCTGGGCACGCAGCAATGGCCGCCAAGGGCCAAGTGTGGTAAAAGTGGGGGCCATGATTGAAGCCCCAGCAATGGCTTGGGATACCGCTACTTTGGCTAAGGAGGCTGATTTTCTTTCGATTGGGACTAACGATCTGATGCAATTCTTTTTTGCCGCAGACCGCGGCACAGCCAAAGTCGCCGATCGCTATGATATTCTCTCTCGCCCCGCTTTGACATTTTTGCAGCATATTCGCGATGCTGCAGGTGATACACCCATCTCGATTTGTGGCGAACATGCAGGCCGCCCACTCGAAGCTATGGCGATGATTGGACTAGGCTATCGCAGCCTTTCCATGCCTGCTAGTGGCATTGGCCCAGTCAAGCGCATGCTGATGTCACTAAATGGGGAAGCGTTTGCTAAACATCTGAAACAATTGCTGCAAAAAGGCGACGAAAACATACGCCAAACGCTGAAAAAATATGCCAAAACAAACAATGTTATCCTAGAATAGAATTGACAAAGTGTAACGTTTTGTCAACAGACACCAACCAATATGATTAAGATAAGCCAAAAGTGATTAAACCCATAATCGCCCAGTTTAAGTTTCATATTAAGGATTAAATCGATGAGTCCGGCAGAGGCCGCGCGAAAATTAGATGCTGCTAAAGCTCTGGGTCAGGGGCGGGCCAGATTGCGTCTGGTTAGTTCCGTGGATAATCCAGAGGCTGATGGTCCTGGAACACGCTTACAAGCTGCGCGTCGTGAACAAGATTTATCGATCCATCAAATTGCGTTGGCTTTGAGACTAAAACCAGAACAAGTTGCCGCCATTGAGACGATGCAATTTCAAAAATTACCAGGCCTAGGTTATGCTTTAGGATATGTGCGCGGTTATGGTGAGCTATTGGGTTTGATCGATTGCGATGGACTTGTCAGTGAGTATCGCGATGCTTGGGAACCCATGCAAAGGCGGCGTGAATCTGAAATTGAGACTATTTCAAACCAATTTGCAACCCCAATTGGCATCGTCATCGCCTTGGCACTTTTAGGTTGGCTATTGATTTGGGCCAGCCTTCATGTGCTTAAACCACAACAGGGCGACATGATTGCCCCTCCCGACGCCAAGATTAAGGCTTGGGCGGAAGCAAGCCCAAGGGTGACTTCCCATGCCACATCCGATGTCCAACCCTTATCCGTCTTAACGGCGCTTGAAGATGTGCGCATCACCGTTAGGGGGGAAGATGGTGCTTTGGTAACTGACCGTATTTTACGCAAAGGCGAAAGTTTTTCGACCGACGGCTTGGGTCGCTGGTTTGTTTCAGCACCAATCGGCGGGGTTTTAGTCGCAAACGGCTTCGGCCAAAGCGCGATTGTTGGCGAAGCTGGCCACAAGGTGGTCAATTGGCGCGTACCCGACTTTGAACAAATTGCGATCGTCAAAGCCAAGGCTGAAGCAGAACGTATCGCCGCTGAAGCCGCTGCGGCCGCCAAAGCAAAAGCCGATGAAGTCAAATCTGCCGCAGACACCAAAGCTGCAGACACCAAAGCTTCTAGCATTGCCGAAGTGGCAGTCTTGAGCAAGAGTGAAACATCTAAGACAAACCCTGTTCATGTCGTTCCAAATGGAGTAGAGTCCCCAGCTTCATTAGCTCCAGCCTCGACCGCTGTCTCAGTCCCAGCCTCAACCACAGTCCCAGCCCCGCAATCTACCCAATAACTAGTTGTCCGATCGGGTTTGGTTTGAATGGACAAGTCTAAAGCCAAACTTCATCTTCAAGCTAAAGATCAAATTACCCTAAATGATAGATGGGCGCTCTTGTCGCTCAGTACTCATGCTTGGTATAGGGTGGTTACAGCTGAATAAGGAAATCACGTGGCGGCTGGCCTAGAACATATTCGCCCTTGGCGTACAATCGTCAGGCGCAAGTCTCGCCAGATCATGGTGGGTAAAATTGCTGTAGGTGGCAATGCCCCGATCAGCGTGCAAACCATGACGAATACACCTACCTCTGATGCGACAGCCACCATTGACCAAATCCGGCGCTGTGAAGAAGCTGGTGTGGATATCATCCGCGTGTCATGCCCGGATCCCGAAGCTACTACGGCGTTAAAAACCATTGTTCAAGCAGCCAAAGTTCCTATCGTTGCTGATATTCACTTCCATTATAAGCGTGCGATTGAAGCGGCCATCGCAGGGGCTGCCTGCCTGCGGATTAATCCTGGCAATATTGGTTCGGCTGAACGGGTGCGCGAAGTCGTCAGTGCCGCGCGCGACAATGGCTGTTCCATCCGCATTGGGGTTAATGCCGGCTCTCTAGAGACTGACTTATTGGAAAAATACGGCGAGCCGTGCCCGGAAGCGATGGTGGAAAGCGCGCTAGACCATGCGCGCATCTTGCAGGACCTTGATTTTCACGAGTTCAAAATCTCGGTCAAAGCGTCTGATACCTTTCTTACGGTTGCTGCTTATCAAGCTCTTTCAGAAGCCATTGATTGCCCGCTGCATCTGGGCGTAACCGAAGCTGGTGCATCGCGCTCTGGTACGGTTAAATCAGCCATCGGCATTGGATCCTTACTCTGGGCCGGGATTGGCGACACCATCCGTGTGTCTTTGTCGGCAGAGCCTGAAGAAGAAGTGCGCGTGGGCTATGATATCCTAAAATCGCTAGGCCTGCGCACACGCGGCGTCAACATCATTGCTTGCCCCTCCTGCGCACGCCAGGGCTTTGATGTGATCCGCACCGTTGAAGCGCTCGAAGCCCGCTTAGCTCATGTGTCTGAGCCGATTTCCTTATCGATCATTGGATGTGTGGTAAATGGTCCAGGTGAGGCCCTATATACGGACCTAGGCTTTACCGGTGGCGGCAAAGGAGCAGGCATGGTTTATATGGCCGGCAAAGCCCATCACAAGCTCTCTAATGACGATATGATTGAGCATATTGTTGAACTTGTAGAAGCCAAAGCAAATGAAATGAGGTCTGCTGATATAGCGCTTGATTTGGCCAGCAGCCATTGAAGTTAACTTACTCAATATAAAGTTGCGAGCGCTTTGCTATCATAATCCATAAGATCATCGGTGCACCCCGACCTGACCTTTTTCGCCCATTGCGGATCTTGCAACAAAGCCCGGCCAACGGCCACCATGTCAAACTCACCCTTTTCTAAGCGACGGACAACATCATCGAGGGGTGCCTTGACCGATCCTTCACCTCGGAACGAGCCAGTAAAATCACTTGATAAGCCAATTGAACCTACAGTAATGGTGGGAACTCCGGTTAGTTTCTTGGTCCAGCCTGCGCAATTAAGACCTTTTTCCCCGTCCACTTCAGGAAATTCAGCCTCCCACACCCGACGTTGTGAACAATGCAGTATATCAACTCCAGCTCCAACAATGGGAGCTAAAAAGGCTTCGAGTTCGTGGGGAGTATGGGCCAGTTTCACCGTATAATCTTGCTGTTTCCATTGCGAAAAGCGTAAAATGATGGGCATGTCAGGACCCACTTGTTTGCGACATTCAGCGACGATTTCGGCCGCAAAGGTCGAACGCTGTGCCAAAGTCCCGCCATAACGATCGGTGCGGACATTCATGACATTCCAGAAAAATTCATCGATTAAATAACCATGAGCGCCATGAATTTCGATGGCGTCAAAGCCTAACTTAGCGCCATCACCTGCCGCACGTGCATAGGCCTGGACCATATCCCAGACTTCTTCAGTGGTAGGTGCCGGCATGACCGATTTGCCGGTATGGGTTAAGCCAGAAGGACTATCGGTGGGGGCATCTGGATAATGGCCAGTTCCAGGTTTGCGCATCATGCCTTGATGCCAAATTTGGGGCGCGATCTTGCCGCCATTCGCATGCACATCATGAACAATTTTGGCCCAACCTTGGAGTGCATCTTCTCCATGGAAGCGTGGCACATTGGGGTCATTGGACGCACCCCTTCGGTCAATGACCGTGCCTTCGGTGATGATCAGACCAACATCGGAAGCCGCGCGACGGGCATAATAATCAGCTACATTTTGTCCAGGAATCCCATTGGGTGAAAAGGATCGCGTCATCGGGGCCATAACAATTCGATTGGGGATCGTCAGCCCACGCACTGTCAAAGGCTGAAACAAAGCAGTCACATCTGTCATTCTTACTCCTGAGCTTGTTATGATTTGCTCCTTCAATTGGATTGCTGGTCGGGTCAATGGGCCATCGCTATAATCAACTTCCTTTTACACGCTCAATCTACCACCTTCACATATGGCTTGATAGGCTGGACTGAAACGCCCAAGCCCAGCATCTGGGTGCATATCTAACCCTTCAAGCAGTCGCAATGGTGCACGTGAACCTTTGCGGGCTGAAATCAAAATTCTTTTTGCAGGCTCCCCTGCTCTTGGCCGCACGGGAAACACCCCAATATCACCTGCCCGGCTAACGAGTGCCGCTAAAATATCGGCCAAGCGATCTGCACGATGGATCATCAAAAATCGCCCTTTAGGCTTAGCCATTGTCAGCATGGATTGGATCCAAGCCGCCAAAGGTGCACCAATGATATAAGCGCCTTGTCGCGCCGCCAGCGGGTCACGGATTGCGCGATCATCATCAAAAAAAGGCGGATTTGAGAACACAAGGTCAAATTGGCCTTTTAAGTGGTTTGGCGGCGCTAAGACATCGCCTTGTTCAAACTTAATGTGGGCCGCCAAGTGATTAGCCTTCTGATTGCGATACGCCAAGCTCAAGACTTCTGAATCTTTTTCAAGACCATGGAGAGTTAGATCCCGATCACCCCGCAAATGTGCTAGGCTCAACAACACCGCCCCTACCCCACAGCCCGCTTCCAACATGTTGTGTCCTTCAAACGAAACAGCAGCAGCTGCCAAAAGCACGGCATCACTTCCGGCGCGATAGCCGTTTACGGGCTGCTCTATGGTCAAAGCGCCCTTGAGGAATAGATCAAAGCTGGTTGCAAGCATTGTGGTTTCTGGTGTGCATGAATATCGTGTGGATGAGACAAGAAAGGCTTAAGGAGTCAATCTAAGTATTAAGCTCGCCGAGCCCAAGCACACACGATGCTTGACCGACAGGCCCCGTCAAGGGCATGAAACATTGGGATTTGAGGAACATGCTGTTGTGAATTTAACAATCCGCCCAATCGATGCGCATTCTGTTAGTCCAACAGAGGCGCTGGCTGCTGTTTTAGCGCCAGAATTGGCCGCAACGGAGGCAGAAATTGGGGCACGCATGGCAAGTCCTGTTGGGCTGATTCCTGATGTTGCGCATCATTTGGTCGATGCCGGGGGCAAACGGCTACGCCCACTTTTGACTTTAGCGGCTGCACGTACCTGCGGGGGTGGTGGACAGGCGGCAGTTAAACTAGCAACAGCGGTTGAGTTTATTCATACCGCAACCCTGTTGCACGACGATGTGGTCGATGGTTCATCGCTGCGTCGCGGCAAACGTACCGCTAATTTGATCTGGGGCGATAAAGCCAGTGTATTGGTTGGTGATTTTTTGTTCGCCCGCGCCTTCAATCTGATGGTTGAAACTAATTCCTTACACGTGCTCGACATACTAGCCAAAGCAGCCTCTACGATCGCGGAGGGTGAAGTGTTGCAACTGGCAACGACCAGTCGCGGGGAAGCCAGCCGGAGCCGCTATTACCAAGTCATTGAAGCCAAAACCGCAGCTTTATTTGCAGCCGCTTGTAAAGCAGGCGCGATTACCGCTGGCGCACCCTTAGAGTGGGTCGAAGCGCTGGCAACATTTGGATTACGCTTGGGCTTGGCCTTTCAATTGGTCGATGATGCGTTAGACTATGGGGGCTTATCCCAAGTTCTTGGTAAAAACACCGGCGATGATTTCCGCGAGGGCAAAGCCACTTTACCTTTAATTATTGCCTTTGAACGGTCAGAAGGCGATGAGCGTCTGTTTTGGCAGCGTGTTTTAGCCCGCCAACACCGAGATGGTGACATAGACCAAGCTCTCTCCATTCTCCAAGCCCATGGGGCCGTAGAAGCGACCTTGCAAGAAGCCCGCAATCATATTCAGGCGGCAAAAACCGCCCTTGCCCTTCTTCCTGAAGGGGTTATTCCAACCCTATTGGCAGATTTGGCAGATTATGTAGTGGACCGCCACACCTAAGGCTAGATCCAGCTTAGCTTTTGAGGCCAAGAGTGAGAATAGAGGTCTAATCGCGTGGTGCTGGTGATTTCGAGCGCGTTTTCCATAGCGAGAAGCCAATCGCACCACCTAAAAGGGTCAGCGTAGCCAACAAAGACCAATGAGGTTCCATATAAGGTACAAGCTTGAGTTCTTTGGACAAACCGAAGTTCCATATGATCTTACAGCCGATCAAAACAAGCACAAGAGACAAGCCATATTTGAGATATTTGAAACGCTCGACCGCTTCGGCCAGCATGAAATACATCGACCTTAGGCCCAAAATCGCAAAAATATTGGACGTGTAAACGATGAAGGGGTCACGGGTGACGGCAAAGATGGCCGGTACACTATCGACGGCAAAAACAATATCCACCACTTCAACCATGATAAGGGCCAAAAACAACGGTGTTGCCCACACCACCAATTTGCCGCTACCATCTGGATGAGGTGCCTTAACAAAGAAATTGTGATTATCGATGGTTTCTGTAACCCGCATGCGCTTTTTGACGAACTTTAATACCGGGTTATCTTCCAGCTTCACTTCATGCTCACCACCAAATAGCATTTTCCAGCCCGTGAAGATCAAAAAGGCGGCGAAAATATAAAGCACCCAAGTGAATTGGTTGACGACAGCGGAGCCTAAACCAATAAATATGGCCCGGAACACGATCGCGCCAATAATACCCCAGAATAGCACCCGATGCTGATATTCGCGCGGGACAGCAAAAAAGGTGAAAATCATGCCAATGACGAAGATATTGTCAAAAGCTAAAGCAGTTTCGAGCAAATAACCTGTAAAATACTGAATAACGGCTTGTTGGTTGAGATTATCCGAGCTGTTATAATATATCGCGTCGGGCACATAGATGAAATAGACATAAGCGCCAAAAGCGATGGCAAGGGTGGCAAAGGAGGCCCACATTTTTGCAGACTTGGATGCTGAAATAACACCGTCCTTATTGTTGACTACCCCAAGGTCGATCCACAACAAAAAGCCGATGAACGCAAAAAATGCCAGCCACATCCAAATTGGCTGGCCAGCATAATAAACAGTAAAAAAATGCAAGGCATCCATCGGCCCCGGTCCCCTGATCTTGGCTGCGTGTGCCCGAGAACAATCAATCCGACATCACGATCAACGCCTTGATCGCCAGAGGGGCCCGAATTGCAACATCTTTGATATGAGTGCTCAATTTATGCTTACAAGTGCCAAAACACCAAGGTGAAGCCTGATTGCATTCACAAGGTTGTGATGGCTTTGATATGATCGTGTAACTTGCAACGGGGTGCCAGTTACGAGCCATGTTCCGCCAAAAAACGCTCTGCTTCAAGTGCGGCCATGCAGCCAAGTCCCGCTGCCGTGATTGCTTGGCGATAGGTTTCGTCTGCGACGTCGCCAGCCGCAAATACCCCAGGCAAAGTGGTTCGCGTTGACCCAGGCTCAACCTGAATATAGCCGTTTTCCCGCATTCCGACTTTACCGATGAATAAATCGGTTGCGGGCTTATGTCCGATCGCGACAAAAACCCCGTGGGCGGACATATCGCTGACCACTCCAGTTTTCAAATTCTTAACTCGTACCCCGGTTACCGATTTTGGTTCTGGATCGGACAAAATGGCCTCTACAGCACTGTCCCAAACCACTTCTATTTTGGGATTAGCGAACAGTCGGTCTTGTAAAATGCGTTCAGCGCGCAATTCATGGCGGCGATGCACCAAAGTCACTTTACTGGCAAAATTCGTCAAAAAAAGTGCTTCTTCTACTGCTGTATTGCCGCCGCCGATCACCACAACTTCCTTACCGCGGTAGAAGAAGCCATCACACGTAGCGCAAGCCGAAACGCCAAACCCGCATAGGCCCTGTTCCTCAGGTAATCCTAACCATTTAGCTTGCGCCCCAGTTGCGATGATCAAAGTGTCGCCAGTATAGATTTGCCCACGATCGCCGACGGCTTTGAAGGGACGAGTGGATAGATCGACCTCCATGATCCAATCGGAAATGATGTGAGTGCCAACATGCTGGGCTTGCGCCCGCATCTGATCCATCAACCAAGGCCCTTGAATTACGTCCGCAAAACCTGGGTAATTTTCGACGTCAGTTGTAATAGTTAATTGTCCCCCTGGTTGAGGTCCTTCCACCAAAATAGGCTGACGCATGGCGCGGGCGGCGTAAATCGCGGCTGTATAACCCGCCGGCCCTGAACCGATGATGAGGACGGGGGCGTGGCGAGGGTTTGACATACTTAAGGCTCCTTGAATGGTTCTATCTAGTGATTCCCCACAAGGGTAGCGAGGGCTGTTTCAGCGCTTGGACCGAAAAAAATCACGCAAGAGCGCCCCGCACGGCTCCGCCAAAACACCAGAGGTTACATTGGGACGATGATGGCAGGTTTTTTGCTCGAAGAACCGAGCCCCATGCTCGATCGCCCCGCCCTTTGGATCGCTGGCCCCGTAAACAAGGCGCGTAACCCGCGCATGGCTTATCAGCCCCGCACACATCGTACAAGGCTCCAAGGTGACGTATAGGGTCAGTCCTGGGGGCAACCGATAGTTTTGTAGGGCAGAAGTCGCCATTCGAATGGCTAACAGTTCAGCGTGCCCAGATGGATCATGTAAGCTGATCGGTGCATTATGGGCATGAGCGAGTACCTTCTGACTATAATTGTCTACCAACACAGCCCCTATAGGTGCTTCCCCTTGCCTAGCCCCTTCTTGAGCTAACTCCAAAGCAAAGGCCATCCAGCGTGTATCATTTTCAATGAGGGGCGAAGGTACCATTCACTCGATTTATAAGATTGGCGCGATCAAAGCCAGCCACTTCAGCCTGGTCAGCTCTAACCAAGGCGGAAATCAACCTACAGGAATTGACCTGCCAACCCTTTATTGTTGACGTGAACGTAAAGGTAAGACAGTATGAATAGCCATAAAGACACCGGAGACTAACATGTCTGATCAGACTATTAAGAAAACAGTTTGGACAATTGGACAATTATCGCGTGAGTCAGGGGCTTCGGCGCGTGCTTTGCGTTTTTATGAAGATAAGGGCCTGTTAAGTCCCGCGCGGGAGGGACAGACCCGCCTTTATTCGGTGCGTGACCGCGCGCGCCTAACCTTGATCCTTCGGGGCAAGCGCGTTGGTTTCACCTTAGCTGAAATTCGCGAAATGCTAGATTTATATGATTTAGGTGACGATCAGCGCACGCAAATGCAGCGAACTCATGATAAATATATCAAGCAAATCGCCCTGTTGAAGCGCCAACGCGAAGACATTATCGAATCCATCCAAACATTAGAAACAGGCATTGCCTGGCTGGCCGAGCAATTGTCAAAAAACCCCGCTGATGTCGCTGTTACTGGGGCTTCCGCCTATGATGCGTTAGCGCGGGCATGTCTAGATGGTGTGGCCACGGGTTCATCCACCCATGCCTTAACAAAACATAAGTTTCGCCGACCAAAGCCCCACTAGACTGACTTAAATCCTAACAGATTGATTGTTCAATCCTGCCCACGTCCGAACCAACCAAGGCCAATTGACCAAGAGGAAACACCCATGGGTTATCAAGCACCTATTCGCGACATGAAATTCTTATTCGATGATGTGCTGGAGATTGACCGTTTCTCCAACCTAGAAGGCTTCGCCGATGCACCAAAAGACGTACGCGACCAAATCCTTGAGGAAGGGGCCAAGTTTTGTGAGACTGTATTAGCGCCGCTTAATGCCGTTGGCGACAAGCAAGGCTGTAAGCTTAACCCGGACCACAGTGTTACTGTACCTGAAGGCTTTACAGAAGCCTATCATGCCTTGGTGGAAGCTGGTTGGCCACTTTTGAGTGCGGACCCAGCCTATGGTGGCCAAGGCCTGCCCCATGTGGTGAACATGGCCTATAGTGAGATGACTACTTCTGCAAATATGGCGTTTGGCATGTATCCGGGCCTCACCCATGGCTGCTACTCCGCAATTCACGAAGGTGGGACTGAACAGCAAAAAGACCTATATCTGCCCAAGCTTGCCAGTGGTGAGTGGGCGGGTACGATGAATTTAACCGAGCCCCACTGCGGCACTGACCTTGGCCTTTTGCGCACCAAAGCGGTACCCCAAGCCGATGGCACCTATAAAATTACCGGACAAAAGATTTGGATTTCGGGTGGCGAGCACTCCATGACGTCCAACCACATCCATTTGGTGCTGGCTAGGATAGAGGGTGCACCAGCTGGGGTGAAGGGAATTTCCTTGTTCATTGTACCGAAATTCATCGTTCATCCCGATGGTAGCTTAGGTGCGCGCAACACCGCCACCTGCGTTGGCCTTGAAGAGAAAATGGGCATTCACGGCAATGCGACCTGCGTCATGCAATATGAACAAGCGACGGGCTATTTGATTGGTGAGTCCAATAAGGGCCTCTCCATCATGTTTGTGATGATGAATGAAGCGCGCCTCGGCGTTGGCTTACAGGGAATGGCGATTGGCGAGTCTGCCTATCAAGCCGCTTTGGCTTTCGCAAAGGATCGACGCCAAGGACGCAGCCTGACCGGGCCAAAAGAACCTGACCAGCCAGCTGATACGATATTGGTGCATCCCGATGTGCGCCGCATGTTGATGGACATCAAAGCCCATACCGAAGGCGGACGCGCGTTTTTGTATTGGACCGCCCTTTATGGCGACCTCTTGCACAAGAGCCCAGATGAATCCGTCCGCCAAAAGGCTGGCGATTATATGAGCTTATTGACCCCGGTCCTCAAAGCCTATCTCACCGATAAGGGCCATAAGAATGCATCTGACGCCTTGCAAATCCATGGTGGCTCTGGCTTCACTGAACATTATCAAGCTAGCCAATTCCTGCGCGACAGCAAGATCGCCATGATTTATGAAGGCACCAATGGGGTGCAGGCGCTTGATTTGGTGGGCCGTAAACTTGCCGCCAATGGCGGGCGCGCGATCCAAACCTTCTTTGCTGAAATCGACGCCTTTGTGGCCGAGCATGAGGGTAATGCGGACTTAGCCCCCTTTATCAACGGCCTCTCATTTGCGCGCGCGCAACTCCAAGACGCCACCATGTGGCTGATGGCCAATGGCATGAGCAATTTTGACAATGCAGGTGCCTCCAGCCACGATTATCTCCATATTTTCGGCCTAACTGGGCTGACCTATATGTGGGCACTGATGGCCAAAGCCGCGTTTGCTAAAGCGGGGACCGAGCCTTTCTATGATACCAAAATCAAAACCGGCCGCTACTTCATCGACCGGATTTTGCCCGAAATCACCAGCCATCTGACCAAAGTGAAAACAGGTGCTGCCCCTGTGATGGCATTGGGCATGGAGGAGTTTTAATGCCTTGTCCTCCCCCATTCACGGGGGAGGGGGACCGCGCGAAGCGGGGTGGAAGGGGAACATGCGCGAATGAGAAACCCAAAGCCGCACTTTCGCTAAAACGATGCGTCGCACTTTAACAAAAGCGGAGACTTCTCCGTGGAGCCACCTCAAAGGAAAGCAGCTTAATGGCCATCATTTTCGTCGCCAGCACCCAATCGGTCCTTACATCGCAGACTTTGCCTGCGTTGCAGCCAAGCTTGTACTAGAGGTGGATGGAAGCACACATATGTCAACGCAAGACCAAACCTACGATGCCAAACGAAGGGGATTGTTGGAGGCCGAGGGCTGGCAGATCATGCGTGTCTGGAATAACCAAGTCTATGAATACCGAGCCAGGATATCGCGTGCAATCGATGAAGTGGTGACGGCGCGCGCACTCAAGCGCCCCCTCCACCATGCTTCGTATGGTCCCCCTCCCCCGCTTCGCAGGGGAGGACAAGGTCAGCCCGGTGCAGGTGGGCATGCTGCCGACCCAAGTTCAATCAATAAGGAAACACCATGACAGCCATCAACCTGCCCAAAGCCGCTTGGCGCGATACTGAAGAACTCAACATGTTTGAAGATTCTGTGCGTGGATTCTTTACCAAGGAAGCCCCGCCCGAAGTGGTGGCCAAATGGCGTGAACAAGGCATTGTGGACCGGGCGATGTGGAGCAAGGCTGGTCAAGCTGGCTTATTATGTGTGTCCATGCCCGAAGAATTTGGTGGCGGCGGCGGTGATTTTCGCCATGAAGCGGTGTTGATGGATGTCATGGGCACCTTGGGGATAGATGGCTTTGGGATATCCTTACATAATGCCATCGTAGCACCTTATATCAAGCATTACGGTAGCGAAGAGCAAAAACAAAAATGGCTGCCGGCCATGGCTTCTGGCGAACTGGTTGGCGCGATTGCGATGACGGAGCCTGGTGCAGGCTCTGACTTGCAAGGCATCAAAACCACTGCAATCAAAAGCGGCAATCATTATGTGATCAATGGCTCCAAGACCTTCATCACCAATGGCGCGACGGCTGATATCATCTTGGTGGTCGCCAAAACCGACCCGACCCAAGGTGCGAAGGGCACAAGCTTAATCGTCGTTGAAACCAAAGAGGTTGAAGGGTTTCGCCGTGGTCGCAACTTAGACAAGATTGGCCATGATGCCCAAGACACTTCTGAACTCTACTTCGATGAAGTGCGGGTGCCAACCTCCAATCTTTTGGGACCAATTGAGGGAATGGGCTTTATTCAATTGATGGAGCAATTGGCCAGCGAGCGCCTGCAAATCGGCATTCAAGGCGTCGCGGCGATGGAGCGCGCGCTTACTGAAACCATCGCTTATGTGAAACAACGTAAAGCTTTTGGTAAATCGATTATAGACTTTCAAAATACCCAATTCAAATTGGCGGAGTGTAAGACCAAAGCCACAGTCGCGCGCGCTTTTTGTGACCGCTGTACTGAGCTGTTGCTTGAGGGCAAACTCGACCCCGCCACCGCCTCAATGGCGAAATATTGGGTAACCGACGTCGAAAACGAAGTGATGGACGAATGCCTGCAATTGCACGGCGGCTGGGGCTATATGAACGAAATGCCCATCGCCCGCATGTGGCGTGACAGCCGGGTGCAGCGTATTTATGGCGGGGCGAATGAGGTTATGAAGGTTCTGATTGCGCGGACTTTGTGAACATGGATATTGACCCCGCTTTGGCTGCTACCATGGCCCCCAAGCCAAACACCCCCTCCGGCCTTTCAGGCTGCCTCCCCTGTGGAACGGGGGAGGAAAAAATGCAAGACTTAACCGCGTTCCAAACCAATATGGAAACCATGCATCAATGACTCCCCATTATACTTCCATCTCAGCGTGCGCATTGCTGTTGGAAAAATCCCCGGATCCTGATGCCTTGCAGCTTGAGTTTCTCAAGGCACATTTGGGTGAAGCCCAATTGGCAAGTACGAATGAGATTGAGCAACTGGCGGTAGAGGGTTTGCAAGAAACCTTCGATGATATGATGGCAGAAGCGGAACCTGCCAATCGGGCTAGTGTTCTTGAACTGTTGAAAACCAGCATTTTGGCCTATGAAGTCCAATTGCTTAAAGAGGGCCAGCACCAGTGAGTACCCATAGCGCCACCATCCTTTGGACACGCGGTGAAGCCACCTTTTCTGACGGCCACTATGCCCGCACCCATGAGGCGCGTTTTGACGGCGGCGTCAGCCTTGCTGTTACGACCGCACTGCCTTTGCCATCCAATACCATCCCCGCTGCTGATCCCGAAGAAATGGTGGTGACCGCAACCGCCAGTTGCCACATGATGTTCTTTTTGGCGTTCGCCAAGCAAGCCGGCTTTATCGTCGATCGCTATGAAGATACGCCCGTTGGCACTTTGGGCAAGGATGATAAGGGTGTGGAGCGCTTGATCGATATCGCGCTTAGCCCGAAAATCTCCTGGGGTGGCGATGATATTCCAGGTGCCGCCGATGTCGATCTGCTGCACCATAAGGCCCACAAGGCCTGCTACATCGGCAATTCACTCAGATGCCCAGTCAGGATCGAGCCGTGACCAATCACGCCCAAGCCTTTTTGGATATCGGCATGACCGAACCCTCGCGTTGCTCACAGACCCTTGGTTTTAAGCTGATTGAGATGGACGTGAAGGCTGGAACCGCGCGGGTATCGTTTGAGG
The DNA here is from genome assembly GCF_030158815.1 of Candidatus Phycosocius spiralis. GTDB lineage: Bacteria > Pseudomonadota > Alphaproteobacteria > Caulobacterales > Aquidulcibacteraceae > Aquidulcibacter > Aquidulcibacter spiralis. The sequence goes on along the minus strand of NZ_BPFZ01000005.1, from coordinate 106,278 downwards.
GCAAGCCCGAATTTTCCAATCCCACCGGCTTTATTCAAGGCGGGTTTTTGTCCGCCATGCTCGATGACGTGATGGGTATGATGGCGATGTTGAAAGTCGCGCCCAAGAATGTCGCCAGCACCATAGATTTGCACATCCATTATCTGCGCCCGGTTCGGGTAGGGAATATCGAAGTGCAAGCCCATATCACCAATAAAGGCCCAAGCGTTTTGTTTGCGCAGGCCGACCTCTATGATTGTCGGGGAAAAATCTCCGCCAAAGCCACCTCTGCCTTGGCGATAACGCCACTGCAACTCACAAAAAACAACTAGTCAGGGAGCGCCAATATGGCCGAAGCATTTATCTATGACGCAGTTCGCACCCCCCGTGGCAAAGGCCGCAACACTGGTGCCCTCCATGAAATCACCGCCCTTAGCCTTGCGACCCAAACGCTGCAGGCGCTGCGCGATCGCAACAATCTTGAGACGTCCTTGGTCGATGACGTGGTGCTGGGCTGTGTGGCCCCGGTTGGTGAGCAAGGCAGCGATATCGCGCGGCTAGCCGTTTTGACTGCCGATTTCGCCCAAACCACTGCTGGCGTGCAAATCAACCGATTTTGCGCCTCCGGGCTTGAGGCCTGCAATATGGCCGCCGCAAAAGTCATATCCGGTGAAGCCGAACTTGCCATTGGTGGCGGCGTTGAAAGCATGAGCCGCGTGGCGATGGGCTCAGACGGTGGGGCTTGGGCTTCTGACCCCAGCATTGCGATCAAAACCTATTTCACCCCCCAAGGCATTGGGGCCGATACCATCGCTACCAAATACGGCTTTAGCCGCGATGATGTTGATGCCTATGCGGTTGAAAGCCAAAAGCGCGCTGCAACGGCTTGGAGAGAAGGGCGCTTCAAAAACTCTATCGTCCCAGTCAAGGACCAAATGGGCGGCATTATCCTGGACCATGATGAGCATATGCGACCTGATACCACGATGCAGGGCCTTGCGTCCCTTGAGCCCTCGTTCTTGGGCCAAGGCACGATGATGCCGGGCTTTGATGGCGTGATCCAACAGCGTTACCCCGAATTAGAAAGCATCAATCACGTTCATCATGGTGGCAATTCGTCGGGCATTGTGGATGGTGCGGCTGGCGTATTGATCGGCAATAAGCGCATGGGCAAAGCCACGGGCTTAAAGCCCCGTGCAAAAATCATTTCCATGGCCTCCATCGGGTCTGAGCCTTCCATCATGTTGACAGGCCCTGAGTTTGTGGCCCGTAAAGTCCTAAAAAAAGCAGGCATGAAGGTAAAGGATATTGACCTTTTTGAATTGAACGAAGCCTTTGCTTCGGTGGTCTTGCGCTTCATGCAGGCTTTGGAGATCCCACACGACAAGATCAATGTGTGCGGTGGTGCGATCGCCATGGGTCACCCGTTGGGTGCAACTGGCGCCATGATCCTGGGCACTGTTCTTGATGAGCTCGAGCGTACCGGCAAAGAAACCGCCCTCATCACCCTATGCGTGGGTGCAGGTATGGGGACCGCCACCATCATTCAACGGATTTAACGGCGCGCTTGGCTCGGTGCACGCCTTAAGGGAACACACTTATAATTCAGGGATGAATGCAATGGAAAACTTTACCACCACACTCGACGCTGATGGCGTCTGGCATGTCCGTTTTGACGTACAAGGCAAGACCATGAACACCATCACCGGTGGCGTCATGAAGGAATTGGGTAAGCTTGTTGAAGAAATCAAAGCCAATGACGCGATCAAAGGCGTCGTTTTATTCTCCGGCAAGGATAATGGCTTTTGCGCTGGTGCTGATCTGGGTGAGATTGGCGGCGGCAGCATGGATGGCCATAAGAAGCTATCTGCAGATGAGAAACTTAAGAAAGACTTTGAGCAAGGCTTTAACCTCAATCGCTCGTTACGCGCGCTTGAAACCTGCGGCAAACCCGTAGCGTGTTCGCTTGAAGGCTTGGCTTTGGGTGGCGGTTTAGAGATTGCTTTGGCTTGCCATTACCGCGTCGCAGCCGATGTTCCAAAAATCCAATTTGGTTTGCCAGAAGCTAAAGTAGGCTTAATACCCGGCGCTGGCGGTACCCAACGGCTGCCGCGCCTGATCGGCGTGATGAATGCATTGCCCCACCTTCTCCAAGGTACCAGCATGAACCCTCAAGAAGCACTACAACTGGGCTTGGTCGGCGCACTCGTGCCCGCCGGTGAGACTGTGGTCGCCGCCAAAGCTTGGGTCTTAGCTAACCCGAAAGCCGTGGCCCCTTGGGATGTGAAAGGATACCGCGTTAAAGACGGCCCTTATACGCCAGGTGGCGGCATGACCTTTGTTGGCGGTAATGCCATGTTGTCTAAAACCACTTATGCCAATTACCCTGCCCAATTGGCCATTATGAGTGCGGTGTTTGAAGGCATTCAAGTACCGATGGATGCGGCTTTGCGCATTGAGACCCGCTATTTCTTAAAAAATATGGCAAGCCCTTCGGCAAAAGCCATGGTACGCACTTTATTCATATCCACACAAGCCTTGGCCAAGGGTGCCAACCGTCCAAAAGGCTTTGAAACCACTTCGATCAAGAAAGTAGCGGTTTTGGGTGCGGGCATGATGGGCGCTGGAATTGCTTATGTTCAGGCGATGGCAGGGATTGAAACCGTGCTGATCGACCAATCCCAAGAAGCAGCCGACAAGGGCAAGGATTATTCCAAAAAGCTTCTGGATAAGGCCGTGTCTCGCGGCAAAATGACCCAAGAAAAAGCCGATGGCGTTTTCGCTTTGATTACCCCAACCACCGATTATGCCCATGTCAAAGGTTCGGACCTTGTTATCGAGGCTGTATTTGAAAACCGCGAAATCAAGGCCGATGTGACCCAAAAGGCTGAAGCCATGCTGGGTACGAATGCTATATTTGGTTCGAACACCTCTACCTTGCCGATCACTGGCTTGGCAGAGGCTTCCAAGCGGCCCAAGAATTTCATCGGGGTGCATTTCTTCAGTCCGGTCGATAAAATGGGCTTGGTTGAAATCATCATGGGTAAAAAGACATCAAAGGAAACCTTGGCCAAGGCAATTGATTACGTTCTAAAAATCAAAAAAACACCGATAATCGTGAACGACAGTCGTAGCTTCTACACCAGCCGCTGCTTTGGCACTTATGTGGACGAAGGCCAAGAAATGCTGGCCGAAGGCATTAAGCCCGCCATCATCGAAAACGTCGGCCGCATGACCGGCATGCCCGTGCCACCTTTAGCCATGGCCGATGAAGTCGGCCTTGATTTGGCGAATAAAGTCACACAGCAAACCAAAAAAGACATTGGTAACAAATGGGTAGCAACCTCTGGCCAACTCATTATTGCAAAATTGGTAGAAGATCTTGGCCGCTTTGGTCGTAAAAACAAAAAGGGCTTTTACGATTATAAGGATGACGGCACCAAAGCGATTTGGCCGGGCTTAACGGGCATTGTCGCCACAAAAATCTACGAAGCCGATCCAGAAATGGTCAAGGATTACAAGAACCGTCTCTTGTATCGTCAAGCCCTTGAGACCGCCCGCTGCTTTGAAGAGGGCGTGATCACCGACCCACGTGACGCGGACATCGGCTCGATCCTCGGCTGGGGCTTTGCGCCTTATACAGGCGGTACGGTCAGCTTTATGGATGGGATTGGCATCGCCAATTTCGTCGCCGAGGCAGAGCGCTTAGCCAAAAAATACGGCCCTCGCTTTAAGCCTAATAAGCTATTGAAAGACATGGCGAAAAAGGGTGATACTTTCTATGGCCGCTTTGGTGGCGAAGCGGCTAAAAAGGCGGCCTAAACCCGCTTCAAAGCTTGATAACAAGGGCCGCTCATCTGGGCGGCGCTTATTCTTGACTGTTATCGCCCTGCCCGCTCCACCGCTTGCGCACGCGCGATGAGGTGGGCCAATGGGCTGGAGTCTTTACTCATATCAAACCTTGCATTGGCTTGGCCCACTGATCGCGCGACGGTGATATCCAGACGCGGGCAATGAAAAGCGGCTGTACCCCAAAAGCCGCCGTGGCCCCAACATGTCTCGCCCGCAAGTGTGATGGGCTCTATCCCCAAGGCATAGCCTCCGGCGATGGGGTCTGGCCCCGCTGTCTGCATCAATTTGATGGTGCGCGCGGGGTCCTTAAAGACTTGCCCCAACACCACCGCGCGCGTGGCAAGCCCCAGATCATCCATGCTCATCACAAGGCCGCCACCGCCATATTGATCATAGGATACATCGACCGCAGAATCGCGAATGCCGCCACGAAACTGCTCGGTACGGCGGGTGCCTTTAGGTTCGGGCTCCAGCGCCTCCCAATAGGTCTCATCTGCGCCTAGTTTTGGCCATTGCAATAGACCGCGCGCTGCCACACCAATGTTGGGGGCCTTGGTGGCAACTTTGATCATATCGGCTGCGATCAGATAATTGGTGTCTGAATATGCAAAGGTTTTACCCGGCTCCACCTTTTGGCCAAAGGTAACAGCAAACCAAATCTCGGTTTCCGGTGTCCAATGGGCCGATAGGCCATAAGCGTTAGGAACAAGTGCTAGAAACGCAAACAACCCAACGCCGAAATAATCCGGGATCCCCGATGTGTGGTTCAATAATTGGCGTAACGTTATGGTCTCCAGCCCATAATCATTGGCACGTAGCATGTCGCGAACCTTGGGTGACACATAGGGGCCGATGGGCGCATCAAGCTTTAGGGTGCCTTCTTCCACCAGCATCAGTGCCATGGCGGCGACGAAGGTTTTGGTGTTCGACGCCACCCGCACATCATCATCCGTGCGCAAATCAGGCCCCGCCACCCAGGCCTGATCTAGCTTAAGACTGGGTGCGCGCACATAAAGTATTTGCCCCGGGATATTGGTATTGGCGCGGGTTTCTTGATCGAGGACTTTCTGGATCGCCTCGCTTGACCCTACCGAGGTCCAATCCCCATCTTTCCAGCCCGCCCGTTGACTGCCCTGCCAATCGGACCAGCCAATCGCCATGGCGAGGCCAAGGAGCACCACCAAAGCTGCCATAATCACCATCGTACGAGGTTGAATTTTCATGACCGCGCCCTCCCCTTCAGCATTCCACCACATTGACGGCCAAGCCACCAAGGCTTGTTTCCTTATATTTGGACGACATATCCAAGCCCGTTTGCCGCATGGTTTCAATCACTTGATCGAGTGTTACGCGCGCGGGCTCATGGGTTTGTAACGCAAGTCTTGCGGCATTGGCCGCTTTGACGGCAGCAAGGGCATTGCGCTCGATACAGGGGATTTGCACCAAGCCACCTACGGGATCACACGTTAGGCCTAAATTATGCTCCATCCCAATTTCAGCCGCATTGGTGACCTGCACCGGTGTGCCACCCCAGACCGCCGCCAGCCCGCCTGCTGCCATGGAACAAGCAACACCAACCTCGCCTTGGCAGCCCATCTCCGCCCCTGAGATCGAGGCCCGCTGCTTATACAAAATACCGATGGCCGCAGCGGTCAAGAGATAGGTATGCAAGGTTTCTCGAGGTGCTTGGGCATCTAATAGATAAAAGCGCAAAATAGCTGGAATAATGCCGGCCGCACCATTAGTTGGTGCGGTCACCACCTTGCCTCCCGCCGCATTTTCCTCATTCACAGCCATGGCATAGACATTGAGCCAGTCAAACAAGGCCTCCCGCTCATTTGAGCTTGGGGCGTGGGTCAACTTTGTGTAGAGCTCTGGCGCGCGGCGGCGGACATTGAGGCCGCCTGGCAAAATACCAGTTTGGCGCAGCCCACGTTCAATGCATGCAGCCATGGCATCACAAATTGCGTCCAAAGCATTCAATGTGGCGTCACGGGTGCGTCTATGATCCTCATTGGCCAGCATCACGGTTGCAATATCACCCTCGATGGCGTGGCAGCGCTCTAAGAGTTGGGCAGCAGTTATAAATGCCATCGGGCCTTCTTTCATGCTTCCAACCAAATCGTCGTTGGGTGGGGTTTCGAGCTGCTTTTGGCTGGCGATAAAGCCACCACCAGTTGAATAATAGGTCTTATCGGTAAGGCTGTGCCCAGTTGCGTCCATTGCCACCAGTCGCAATCCATTTGGATGCAAAACTGGAATAGTGTCAAAATCCAGTACCAAATGCTTGCGCGGATCAAAAGCAATTATCCGACCATTGGGCAGCTTTAACGCTTGGGTTTTTTCAAGCTCATCCAAGGCGGCCTGCGCTAACTCTGGGTCTGTGGTCTCTGGATTAAAGCCCAATAGCCCCAAACAGATCGCCTCCGCCGTGCGGTGACCAGGCCCAGTATAAGCCAATGAGCCCTGCATAAAACCCATTATTTGAGCTGTTGCTTCCAAGTGCCCAGCATGGCCCAAATAGCGCAAAAAGCGCGCGGCGATCCGCATCGGGCCAACCGTATGCGAACTCGATGGTCCAATACCGATGCGAAAAATGTCCAAAACAGAAATCATCCCACATCCTTAAGATTAGAATAGACCCATTCACTATGACCTTGAAACCATGTGCACAACAAGCTTGTCCCCTGTAAGTGGTCTGTGGCTGCCCCCTTGCGACTTCGCCACCCCTCCGCTATGACCCGCCTTGTTGACGGGCCACTTGGCTCGGACGCTGCATTAGCGGGCGCGTAGCTCAGCGGGAGAGCACTACGTTGACATCGTAGGGGTCACAGGTTCAATCCCTGTCGCGCCCACCATTTTATCAAAGACTTTGCTGATTTTTTCCCTAAACACGAAGCAATTTTGGTTTTGGTCCGTGTATGCTAAGTTGAAAACAGACAATTAAGGCCAAGTTGTTGCGACTTGCGGATTAATTGTTGATCCGCTCTGATATGAAAGTCTCATCCCCATTTATGGAAAATCCCGCCAATTCTGGGGTCGGCTCTCCATACTTCCAACTGGACTGGATACAACGCTTGAAGCCGAGGCATCATGAGCGGCAACTTGCTGCGATAAATTTAGCCCGCCAAGACTAATCAGACCGGGGGCAGCCGCGCATCAATGGGCTGACTTAGGCTTGGTTACGATGAGATCAGTTTAGCTATTAAACCTAAGCTAATTGGCCAGTTCCAAAGCAAAGGCGAACAGAGTTTCAGAAAGAATAGCCAGAGCAAAATGCTAAGTTAGTCAATTTGAACAAAAGGCTTCCAGACATTGTTTAGGCAAGCGCGGCCATTTTTAGGTGCAAAACATGTGTCGAGTGATTTTATGGCTTTAAGTAGCATGGTTATAAAAAAGGGGCGAAGGGAACAATGAAGTTTTTTGGCGGACCATTGCTGACCTCGGTCCTTTTTTTATCATCCATTGTCCTGTTGTCTTCGTGCCAATATACTAATTTAGCGCGACCTATTCAGAATGCTCCCGCGGGCAAAGTCGATGCTTGTTACACCTCACAAATCCAACAAGCAGAAGCACTTTTATTAGACTTTCGTGCATTTGACCAAACAGGAGGCCACCCTGCTTCAGCAAGGGACCTTGCCATGAAAGGCTGCCATGCCGAAGCAGCCCATGTCACAGAACGTTATATTGTTGAACATTCTGGTCTTTCCAGACGTGAAGTGGATGTCTTGATTTGGCATTTAGGCCAACATAAGTCGCACCTCGGACGCTATGAGGTTGCGTCTGCGCTATTCCTGGCCACACTAAGGCCATCAGAAGCAACTTCAGAACCGGACAATTTCGACTGGAATACCTATGCTCTAGGTTCTTGGGCATTCCTAAATAAAGAACCACTACTGCTTGATCATTCGATTAAGACCCTACGCAGGAAGGCCGGTCAAAGGAATCTAATTAATGCGCGTGCATTAATGGGACTTCGAAATTGTTTCGACAAACCTTATTCGCTGGCCATAGGTCCAGGAGTTTGTCAGCCGCCGCCAGTTACTCCATTACCCTAAGAACCAATTGGCTTGGCACCACGCTTAGTTCCCATGGTTTACGTGACCTCGTTGCATTCAATGAATGGCATGTACATAGGGGCGCTTTGCGCAAGGAATGGTGCGGTCGGGGGGAGTCGAACCCCCACGCCTTGCGGCGCTGGAACCTAAATCCAGTGCGTCTGCCAGTTCCGCCACGACCGCGTTCCGTCACGGCTTGTGGGGCAAGCGGGCGGCATGGTCAACCAAGGGGTGCACTTGTCTGTGTTTGAAGTGTCCAATCGCGCCCTACTTGATGAGCGAGGCCGCCTTTAGGAATTGCGCATAGCCGATTTCATCCAACTCGCTTGCTGCGAGAGCTAAAACGGCTTGGGCAGCTGCTTCTTGCGTGGCGGAAAAGCAAAAGCCGTTGAGTTCTAAAATGATGATGCCCAGCACAAAGCCTGTGCGCTTATTGCCATCCATAAAGGGGTGATTGCGGACAATGGCGTGCGTATAAAGGGCTGCTAACTCAATAATATCGATGCTTTGATTATAGTGCGCATGCTGTTTGGGACGGGCCAATGCCGATTGCAATAAACCAAGATCACGAACCCCGGGCGCACCGCCGTGCAACGATAGCAAGCGGTCATGGATGATGCAGACTTCAGCCTCTTCAAGCCAAATGGGCATCCCTATTTAGCTAAAACATGCAGCGTGTTGTGATAGCGCTGCATCACATCCTCGGCGGCATCAAGCTTGGCTTTGAACAAGGGATCGTGGGGCACCAAATGATAGCCGCCATTGGGTGCTTCGGTTAGATAAAGCGCGGCACCATCGGCTTTGTTTAAGCGCGCCAAAACCTCTTTGGGCAGTACCACACCCAACGAATTGCCGATTTTTCTTACTTTGAGCTCTACCATGTGGTGTTTCTCACTGCCCGTTTTGTTACCACATATGTAGCAACATTGCGCCTTTTGGGCAAGCGCGATCAGGAATTGAGGCGATCAGTCCCGTCCCCCAAGCACGCACCTACATTTGGGAAAAATCTGCCTCCACCCCCAAAAGCGCGCGGCCGGCCAGTTCATAGGTTCCGGGGGCAACCATCAGGTGCTGGGTTGCCACATGGGCGTCGCGGAAACGGCGCTGTAGGGGGCAGGTCTCGTAAACGGAGGTGCCGCCACCTAGATCATAGAGGGTGCGCACAACGTCCGCGCTGGTGCGCGTTGCATGGGTTGCCGCGATGCGCAGGTTGGCGCGGTCTTCTAGGCTAAGGCTGCCTGTTTGTGTAGCAACCTCAAATGCCATTTGCGTGGCTTCATAGAGATAGGCGCGCGCGGCACGCAGCTGCCCTTCGGCTTTGGCCAGTTCCATTTGCGTGCTTGCCCGCTCTGCTAAGAGCCGCCGTGAGCCCGTTGGAATTTTGTGGTCGGCTAACGCCAGTAAATCCGCAATCGCGCCACGCGCATTGCCAAGCGCCACTGCCGCTACACATAAAGCAAGCAGGCCGAAGACGGGAAAGGCGTAAAGCGGGCGGGCGATACGTGGCTTGGTGCCGATCAAAGCCACACAGCGGTCTATTGGAACCAAAGCGTCCACCACTTCAAAGTCGCCGCTGCCCGTGCCCTTCATGCCCACAGCGTGCCAAGTGTCAAGCAATTGAACTTGCTCGCGCTCAAACCACAGCATGCGCACTTGCGGGCCGCCTTCCCCCATGATGACCGCGCCACCAACCAGCCAAGCGCAATTGGCACTGCCAGAGCCCCAATTCCAAATGCCTGACACCTTATAGTGATCACCCTCTAGGGTCGCTTTCCCCTTGGGTGCAAACACGCCACCAGTGATAACGCTGGGATCGGCCCAGATTTGGCGGGCATAGACATCGGGCAGATAGGCGGCGTTCACAGCCGTGGTCGCCCCAATCATCACACACCAACCAACGGAAGCCTGGGCCTGCGCTAATTCCTCAATCACCGCCATGGTCTGCGCCGGTGGCAGCTCTAAGCCGCCATACTCGCTGGGCAGTGACATGCGAAAAAAGCCTGCTTGCGCCAATGTGTAAGCCAAATCTGCGGGCAAGCGCCGGGCTGCATCAATCTCATCCGCGTGGGCGGCGATGGAGGGAGCGAGCGCTCTGGCAATTGAGAGAAGGTCTGTCATCGCTTCAAAGTGACGCATTCAACCCACCCCTACAAGGGGTGAAAAGGCAGGTCAGCCTTAATCATCTACTTCTGTCATCTCGTAATTGCCAAAGACGTTTTGTACATCATCATCATCTTCCAAGATGTCGATGAGCTTGCGCAGGCTCAAGGCGGCATCGCCCGTTACTTCGATCCGCGCATGGGGGCGCCAAATGACATTAGCGGCTTCGGCATCGCCAAAGCGCTCGGCCAGAGCCGAAGACACGTCACTTAAGGTCTCAAACGTGCAGGTGATGACATAGCCGTCATCACTGGTTTCCACATCGTCCGCACCCGCTTCTAAGGCTGCTTCCATCATCGCATCCTCGTTGGCGGCCGAAGCGGGGTACAAAATCTCGCCCACCCGATCAAAGCCTGAAATGACCGAATTGGTGGTGCCTAGGTTGCCGCCCGCTTTACTCAAGAAGCTGCGAATATTGCCGCCCGTGCGATTAAGATTGTCGGTCAAGGTTTCGATGATCAGGCCGATGCCGCCAGGGGCATAGCCCTCATACCGCACCATTTTATAATCTTCGCCGCCCACAGCGGAAGCTTGACTGATCGCGCGCTCAATGCGGTCTTTGGGCATGGAAACGGCGCGCGCATTGGTGACGGCCAATCGCAGGCGTGGGTTCATGGCAGGATCGGGTACACCCATTTTTGCGGCTGTGGTGATTTCACGCGCGATCTTGGTGAACGCCTTAGCACGCACAGCATCTTGGCGTCCCTTGCGGTGCATGGTGTTTTTAAACTTTGAATGGCCGGCCATGGTCGTCTGGTTCTCTTGGAAGTCAAAAAAGAAGCAAGACATCAGATTTAACAGGCTGAGCTCAAAAGTACCACTGCTAGGCGCTGCGCTTGATCAAGGCTCAATCAGCGGCATTGCTTGTTTTAAACCAAAGCCAATGCGTATCGGTTCGGCTCGGATGGCAAGGCCGGTCTTCTCATCGGTTTGCACAAAGATACCCGAAGCAAGTCCCGGGCCTTCCGCAGGCTCATGACGCTGATAAGGCATGCGCGAAGAGAGCTTGCGCACAGCAATGTGCTTATTCATGCCGATCACACTGTCATAATCGCCACACATGCCAAGCTCGGTTTGAAAGGCGGTGCCCCCGGTTAAAATCCGTGTATCAGCACTGGGGACATGGGTATGTGTGCCAAACACAAGGCTGGCCCGACCATCAAGAAAGTGACCCATACCCTGCTTTTCGCTGGTAGCCTCGCCATGGACTTCAACGATGATGGCGTCTGCGACTTGCCCAAGCGGGCTCGCGCTGATTTCACGCTCTACCGCGCTAAACGGGCAATCGAGTGCATCCATATAAACCCGTCCCATGACAGAGACCACAAGCACAGCTCGATCGCCCAGCTGAAACAGATTGGCACCCCTGCCGGGGGCTTGGGTTAAGGGTGGATAATTGGCGACGCGCAGCAAACGCGGCTCGCGGTCAATATAGGCAATGGTTTCGCGCTGATCCCAAGCGTGATTACCAAGGGTAAGACAATCGGCGCCTGCCTCAAAAAGCTCGTTCGCAATCACTTCGGTTAGGCCAAAGCCGCCTGCCGCATTCTCCCCATTGACGCCCACAAAATCGAGCCGCAACTGACGCTTAAGTTCGGGCAGCCGCTCACATAAAGCAATCCGGCCTGCACGACCAACGACATCTCCAAAAAAAGCTATTCGCATGATGGAACGCGGTATGCCTCAATCTCGGTGATAATCCAATCCAACCGCTGATCATGGGGTTCAGTAGGAATGCGTTCCACTTCTTGAACGCTAAAGGCGATCCCAATTGCGATGACCGGGCCGCTCGCACGCAAGGCAGCCAAAGTGCGGTCATAATGGCCCTTGCCCTGCCCCAATCGATTGCCGTCACGGTCAAAGGCCACAAGAGGCACCAGCACAAAATCGGGCCGCACTTGCGGGCGCGTAGCCAAAGGCTCCATCACACCCCACGCGCTTTTTTCGAGCTGGCCTTTGTTATCTGGGTCGCACAGATGGAAGGTCAGGGCTTGATCAACGTGACCCTTGGACGGAGTGCGCGGTAGGCACAGGTTTGCACCCTTGGCTTTGAGAAGTCGCATCAAAGGGCGCGGATCGATCTCGGACTTGCAAGGGAAATAGCCTGCGAGGATTGGATTTGGCTTGAGAATAAGATCACTTGGAACATGGGTGCAAAGCCGTGCGCCTGCATCCGTGTATTGTTCCGACGCATACTTACGCTTGATCAGCATGGATGTGCGTAGATCCGCTTTCATCAACGCCCAACCATGCCTTCGCCAACCTACCTTTAATGTCTAACCTTGCGCCAATCGCGCTGCCGAAAAGCTGGTGGATCCGCAAGGACCGTGAGAAGGTAACTCGTCCCCGTGCGACCTGGATAACCAGGTGGGTGCCAGATGACAGGAACCACGGCTCCAACCAGCGCCAGCCCCCGACGAGTGAGTTAGGTCGGCGGGACGTAGTCTCCCCACGCGAACCACAGAACCACCATAATCTAGGTATGCCTGTTACCTCTAACTTGCAAGGGATGCGCTCGGGTATATGTGGATACTGTGCAGCAGATGCTGCGCACTCCTATCCCGATCAGGACGAAGTGTTGGCTGCCAACAGACGCTCATTCATCAAGGCAAGGATTTTTTCGTTTGCCGCGACGATGGAGCCTGTTTCCATAAAATCGCCGCCATAAATCTCAGCACAAACACCACCTGCTTCACGCACCAAAACGACACCCGCCGCAATATCCCACAATTTCAAATCATGCTCCCAAAAGCCATCAAAGCGGCCAGCAGCTACCCAAGCAAGATCCAAGGACGCGCAGCCCAACCGGCGGATACCAGCAACACGCTGAGTGAATTGATGTAGTTCTTTAAACATTCGAGCATGGCCGGGTTTGCCTTGAAATGGAATGCCTGTAGCCAATACGCAATCGCTTAAAGTCTTGCGCGCCGCCACACGTAGCCGCTTGTCATTATGAAAGGCCCCACGTCCGGTTTCTGCCCAATATAGATCGTCCGTGATCGGGTTATAGACCACGCCCGCGACCAAGCGGCCTTCGCGTTCGAGAGCGATCGAGATCGCCAAATGCGGGATCGCATGGACGAAATTTGTGGTACCATCAATCGGGTCAACGATCCAGCGATTGGTCTTGTCGGTGCCCTCAACCATGCCGCGCTCTTCACCCAAAAAGCCATATCCCGGGCGCGTTTTAAGTAATTCTTCAAAGAGGATTTTTTCGGTTTTAAGGTCTGCAGCGGTTACAAAATCGGAAGGGCCCTTCTTGGCGAGTTGTAGGTTTTCGACTTCGCCGAAATCACGGCTAATGGCTTTACCGGCCTTGCGGGCGGCGGCAATCATCACGGTCAGAAGCGGGCTGACAACGCTCATGGAGGGCTCTCTTCACGATTTAAAACAGCAGATATGGCGGCGCGTGTAGCCCATCTGAGTGCGTGTGGATAGGGGAAAGAGCGGTCGTAAAGCGCCTCAAGTGCCCCTTTAAATCAGCGCCTCGATATCACGCGCTCCGTGGATAACATGTTCATTAATCAAGACGACCTCAGCCAGTCGGTAAAAACGATATATCGCCAAAGGGGGACAGCGCGAATGCCGGCCCTTAACTCTGACCTTGCCTCCCCACTTTCAGGAAAAACACGAAACCGTTCAATAACACTTTCTAGTTGTTGGGTGAATAGGACGTATCGTCCCGGCCGAATGCTCCAAAGTTGATCTTGAATGGCGATCAATTCTTCAATCGCCACTTCGAAAAGCTGAAAGTTAAGCCGTTTCATGCGCGGCCAGATCGGCATTGCGTTTCGCGATGCGACCTTTGAGGCCCTTCATGGCTTCAGCGCCATCCACTTTGGGACTATCAACCCCTTTTTGAATTACAGCTTTTAGCCATTCAAGTTTTTCAGCACGCATCAAAGCTTGCACCTGCCGACTTTCTTCATATTCTTCCAACAAGCGAAGGCCTGCACGCACCACCTCGCTGGCACTGGCATAACGATCACTGGCTAATTGCTCTTGGAAAAATTGCTAAAGTGGAGGCCAAGGGAATAGCTAAATGACATGTAGCACTCCAGTACCAAGCTCAAAATATAAAATTTTGATATTTTTGTAAACAGGTTTCGAGAGCCTTCTGTGCGGCGCGCCTAGGCTCAAAGCGCTAACCTAGCCGTGTAACCACCCCACCCGTCGTTGGCTCCTTAACCCCCGTGGTACAGGGAAAGCTTAAGGGCAGGCCGCGCGCGCTGCGCACAGCTAAAAGGGCAAAGCATTCCGCCTCAATGGCGTCACCGCGCAGTCCGATGGCGTCTGCGTCTAGAAGGCTTACCGCACACCTTTGGGCGATCTGGTCCATCAAAACCGGGTTCTTCCGTCCACCCCCAGCGACGACTAATTGCTTTGGCCGTTGTGGCAACAGCCTTAACGCGAGGTCCAAGCTGGCCGCAACCAAGGCCGTCAAGGTTGCTGCCCCATCTTCCAGCGATAGGCCGCGTACCAAGCCCGCATCAAAGTCATACCGGTCAAGCGACTTGGGAAATGGCGCGTCGAACCACGGATTGTCCAAAATCTCCAGCAATCGGCCTTCATGCACCCGCCCCCGTGCTGCATACATTCCATCAGGGTCAAACGTGCCTTTTCCGTGCGCTTCAATCCATTCATTGATCGGGCCATTGGCCGGGCCGGTGTCAAAAGCCGCCAAAGCGTCTTGCCCATCCCACCAGGTGATATTGGCGACGCCACCCAAGTTTAAAATCGCGGTTTGCCCGTCCAATTTGGCATGGCGCAGTAAAGCAGTATGATAAATCGGTGCCAAAGGTGCCCCCTGCCCGCCCATCGCCACATCATTGGAACGAAAGTCCCAAACACTATCAATGCCCGTCTGTGCAGCAAGCTTTGCACCGTCCAACAATTGTCGCGTGCGGCCACCACTGCCGATTTGTGGGCGATGCAGAACCGTCAGCCCATGCCCGCCAGTATAAGCGATGTCTTCGCGGCGCATCTTGGTTTTATCCAGCAGCTTTAGAACGGCATCGGCGTAGATGCGGGTGATCAGCGCCTCTGCCTCCGCAAAAATCTCGGGCTCAGGGCCCTCAAAGGCCCAAGCACGGGCTTGGGTGATCGCCTCTGCCAACAAAGCGCGGTCAGTATCTGAATAAGCAAAAAGCTCAAACGGGCCAAACTCTGCCACGCTGACGCCATCGGTGCGGATCAGCGCAGTATCGACAAAGCCATCAAGCGCGGTCCCGGTCATCAGGCCAATGGCCCAGACGGGTTCGCTTAAAAGGGCGTCTTCGCACTTATGCATCTTTGCAGGCTCCAGCCTTTGAACTTTTGGGGCACTACGTGCTAAACGCACCCTCCCACCCGATGCAACCACCAAATCAGAGGACTAGGGCCATGACGCATAAATCAGCGTTCGTTCAAACGCTTATCGAGCGCGGCCATTTCTATCAAGCCACAGATTTAGCCGCTTTAGATGCGGCAGCCTTTGAGAGTGAGTGTGGCGGCACACCGCTAACTGGCTATATCGGCTATGATTGCACGGCCCCAAGCCTGCATGTTGGCAGCCTGACCCAGATTATGTTGATGCGCCGCCTGCAGCAATGTGGCGGCAAACCTATCACTTTGATGGGCGGGGGTACCACCAAAGTGGGTGATCCATCCGATAAGAATGAAGCGCGCCCCGTTCTGACCCAAACGGTCATTGACGCCAATAAAGCCTCCATCCAAACGGTTTTTGCTAAGTTTCTAACCTTTGGCGACGGTCCGCGCGATGCGATCATGGTAGATAACGCGCAATGGCTCGATGAAGTCAAATGGCTTGATATGCTGCGCGAGATTGGCAAGCACTTCACCATCAACAAGATGATTGCGTTGGATATCGTCAAGCGGCGACTCGACCAAGAAGTGCCTATCACCTTTCTTGAGTTCAACTATATGCTGCTGCAAGCCTATGACTTTTTAGAGCTTTCGCGCCGCTATGGCTGTAATTTACAAATGGGCGGCTCGGACCAATGGGGCAATATTGTTCAAGGGGTTGAGCTGGTGCGCCGTGTGGATGAGCGCCAAGTTCTAGGCGTCACCCAGCCCCTACTGATGAATACTTCGGGCGAGAAAATGGGCAAGACGGCAAATGGCGCTGTTTGGCTCAATGCCGACATGCTCTCACCCTTCGATTATTGGCAGTTTTGGCGCAATGTGGACGACGCTGATGTCGCACCACTTTTAAAGCGTATGACGGATTTGCCCTTGGACGAAATCGCCCGTTTGGCGGCTTTGGGTGGGGCGGAGATCAACCAAGCCAAGATCATTCTGGCAACTGAAACCACCGCGCTCTTGCATGGCCGTGAAGCCGCAGAGGCCGCACAAGCCACCGCGGCGGCGCAATTTGGTGGCGGTGGCGCAGAAGCTGGTCTGCCGACCGTGAGCCTAAACGAAGCCCCAAGCTCACTTGCAGCATTATTCGTCGCGACGGGCTTGGTTGAGTCCAATGGCGAGGCCAAGCGCCAAGCCAAGGGTGGCGGTTTGCGGGTCAATGATCGCGTAGTTGACAATGTAGCCATCGCCATCCCGGAGGCTTTGCACATGGGTCAAGAAGTCAAGTTATCGCTTGGCAAAAAGCGGCACATTATGGTGCGGCTGGACGTTTAGAGTGGCTTAACTAGCCAATCTGCGACTTTGCAAGGTAGCGGCCAATTCATCGACCAATTGGGTGATCTTTTTAAGGTCATCGCCTTCGGCCATCAAACGCACCAAGGGCTCTGTCCCCGATGTACGCACAACCAAGCGCCCACCTGTGGCCGACAACGCATCTTCTGCCTTTTTGACTTGGGCTTGCATGTCAGGGTCGGCCAAGGGCGAAGAGCCGCTATATCGTATGTTTTTTAAAACCTGTGGCGAGGGCGTGAATACCGAGAGGGTTTCACTCGCTGTACGACCGCGCATGACCATGGATGACAACACCCGCAAGGCTGAGACAAGTCCGTCGCCAGTGGTTGCATAGTCTAAAAGCACGATATGGCCTGATTGCTCCCCCCCCAAATTGCAATCATCTTCACGCATGCGGGCAACGACATGGCGATCCCCCACGCCTGTGCGGATCAGCTTTGAGCCAAGGTCCGACACATAACGCTCTAAACCAAGATTGCTCATTACGGTGGTGACAACACCCGATCCCCGTAAAGTCTGATCGGTGATCATATCGCGCGCGATGGCCCCAATAATCTGGTCGCCATCAATTTCACGGCCCTTTTCATCGATAATGATCAGCCGATCGGCATCGCCATCGAGTGCAATCCCAATATCGGCGCGGCGCTCCAGCACGGTTTGTTTGAGTAAGCGCGTATCGGTTGAGCCACAGCCTGCATTGATATTGCTACCATTAGGATTGACGCCAATTTCAACCACTTCTGCGCCCAATTCATATAAGGCCCAAGGTGCCGTTTTATAGGCGGCCCCATTGGCGCAATCGACAACCACACGAAGCCCTTCAAGGCTCATGCCACGCGGAAAAGCGCCTTTGGCAAACTCAACATAGCGTCCCCGGCTATCCTCAAAACTTTTGACCAAGCCAATTTCATGGGGGGAAGCGCGCGTGATCTTATCTGGATCATCGAGCAGGCGCTCAATCTCTCTTTCCTGGGCTTCGCTGAGCTTAAACCCATCTGCACCAAAGAGCTTTATCCCATTATCGGCAAAGCCATTGTGCGAGGCAGAGATCATAACGCCTAAATCGGCGCGTAAGGAGCGGGTCAATAATCCAATCGCTGGGGTTGGAATGGGGCCTAGGATTTTGACATCCATGCCCACTGCGGCAAAGCCTGCGACCAAGGCAAACTCGACCAGATAGCCTGAACGCCTTGTATCCTTGCCGATGATGACATTATGGCGATGCTCACCGCGTTTAAACACGCTACCTGCCGCCATGCCCAAGGTCATGGCCACTTCCGCGGTCATTGGCCATTTATTGGTTTCGCCACGAATACCATCGGTCCCAAAATAGCGACGGCTCATCAGATCATTCCTTAAATAAGTTGGCGCGATAGCAGCCTGACTGTCCGGAGCTTATGCCCCAGCTGCAGGCAATAGCTCAACTGGCAAAGTTGCAAAACTCCACCGCCAGGCATTTGAATTGGCCAATAAAGCGCGCACCAAAGCGACGTTCATCTCATGACCAGCTCTTTCAGCCACATAACGCCCTTGAATCGGTGCACCCGCCAAGGCCAAATCACCCACGGCATCGAGCGCTTTATGGCGCACAAACTCATCGGCGAAGCGCAGGCCTTCTTGATTAACGACGGCATCGCCATCAATAACTACGGCGTTTTCCAAAGACCCGCCTAATGCCAGGCCTTGGGCCTGCATGGCTTCGACTTGATGCAAAAATCCAAAGGTGCGCGCTGCGCCCAAATCCTTTGCAAAGCTCTCAGGCGTGCAATCAAACACAACCCGTTGGCGGCCAATGGCGCGGGAGGTGAACTCAACCGCCACATCAAGCTCAAACCCGTCAAACGGCTCTAAGCGCGCAACCTTATCGCCCAGGCGCACTTCAACAGGCTCTAACACTTCCAGCATGCGCCGAGGTGCACCCAAAGCCCGCATTCCGGCCATTTCAATCATCTCAATGAAAGGCGCTGACGATCCATCTAGGATTGGAACTTCAGGGCCATCAAGCTCAACCACCACATTATCGATGCCCATCCCAAACAAGGCGGCCAATAAATGTTCAACCGTTGCAACCGACACACCCGCCGAATTAGCCAAGGTTGTCCCCAATTGCGTGGTGGTTACTTTTTCGACGAGGGCGGGCACTCTGCGTGCAAACTCTGGCGCATCCACGCGCACAAACACAATGCCATGGTCAACGCCAGCAGGCTTGAGCGTCAAGCGCACAGGCTTACCTTTATGCAAGCCAAGCCCAACGCATGAGGTTGATTTTGCAATGCTATGTTGCAGGGTACTGACCATCTGATGGTGCACGCTTCGTTAACTTTCCAATCAAAGTCCACTTATAAATGAAACGGACTTAACGATTTACCCCCTTTGGCGCATTGTGAGCCAACTGACAAACCAAACATTATTTCGATTTATGACAGACAAACAAAACGCCGCTGCACAAGATGGAACGCGGCGTTTATTCACAGGCGTAGAACGAGGCCTATGTTAATTTGCCTGTTTGCGGAGAAAGGTTGGAATTTCGATCTCGTCATCAAACTCATCACCGAACAAGGGTTGGGTCTGGGTGATGGATTTGGTTGGAGGGTCAGGGCGTTCTTCCCAGTTATCTTCACGCTGGCTCGGCTTAGGTCGGCCAAAAATATTAAAGCCATTGAAACCCGAATTGCGCGAACCACGTGGCTCATCCTGCGGGGGGCTGGCTTGGCGAGAAGCGTATTGGGGTTGCTCGTGACGCGCCGTTTGGTTCCCGTGCACTTGGGGTCGGGGTTGGGTAGCCTGATAGACAGGGCGTTGCTGTGGCTGGCTTGGTGCCTGCGCATAGCTCTGCCCTTGTTGAGCGCTGCGGGCGGCGCCAACATCTTGGTTCAACGGCTCTGGCTGTGGGGGCTGTTGAAACAGGGGGGGCTGAACAGGTTCTGTTGGCACCATTGGGGTGGGGGCACCTGAGTTGTGCATGACAGGAGCGGGCGCTTCGACGGGACGCTGTACCATTGGCTGGTGCACCATAGGGTCACGGCCATTATTGACCCGCACAACCGTTGGGGCTGGTCCTTGTGCAATCGGAGGATAGGCAGGACTTGATCCAAACACGCCACTGGACTGTGGATAGGTTTCAGTCATGGAAGCCGCGTCAATACCGGTTGCAACCACTGAAACGCGCATCATGCCATCCAAAGTTTCATCGAAGGTTGACCCAACAATGATATTGGCATCAGGATCAACTTCTTGGCGAATATGATTGGCGGCTTCGTCCAACTCAAATAAGGTCATGTCATAGCCGCCCGTGATATTGATCAACACCCCGCGTGCGCCCTTTAAGGACATATCTTCTAATAGCGGGTTATTAATGGCTTTAGTCGCGGCCTCTAACGCGCGGCGCTCACCAGAAGCTTCCCCCGTTCCCATCATGGCTTTACCCATTTCACCCATGACTGAACGAACATCGGCGAAATCCAAATTGATCAAGCCTGGCATCACCATCAAATCGGTAATGCCACGCACACCCGAATGAAGAACTTGATCCGCCAATTGAAAGGCCTGATGGAAGGTTGTTTTGTCATTGGCGACGCGGAACAGGTTTTGGTTTGGAATAATGATCAAAGTGTCGACATATTTTTGAAGTTCGCTAATGCCCGCATCGGCCATGCGCATGCGGCGAGGTCCTTCAAATTGGAAGGGACGGGTCACAACCGCAACCGTCAAAATTCCTTGCTCCTTGGCGCTACGAGCGATCACCGGCGCAGCTCCCGTACCTGTTCCACCACCCATGCCGGCGGTGATAAATACCATGTTTGCATCGGCTAGATGGTCGAGTATTTCGCTTTGGCTTTCTTCAGCGGCTGCCATGCCAACTTGGGGTGTCGCACCAGCTCCAAGGCCTTGAGTCGTGTTAAGACCGATCTGAATCCGTCGCTCGGCTTTGGAGCGCGCCAAGGCCTGCGCATCGGTATTGGCGACCACAAACTCCACACCTTGGAGGTCAGAATCGATCATATTGTTCACTGCATTGCCACCAGCCCCACCAACGCCAAAAACGACGATACGGGGGCTAAGTTCGGTTTGGGTGGGTGCATTTAGGCGGATAGCCATGTGTGAATCCTCGAAGCGATTGACAGTACGTAATGTTAGAATCGTTCAAAGAAGATGCTCATGACATGTTTAAGCAGTCGTTAATTTAGTGCGCGCAAATGGTGTGTCTTAAGGGATTATTCAGCATGAATAATCTGGTAAACGAAGGAAATTCGCACAATGGGTTTGGCCAGTAAGCGACCCCGTGTCTTGGTTTTTGATTCAGGGCTTGGTGGTTTATCGGTGATTAAAGCCCTGATGGATGCGTCGATTGGTGCAGACATTTTCCACCTCGCCGATACTGCTTTTTTCCCTTATGGTGAGCGTGAAGATGATGCATTGATCAAACGAATCCCTTCAGTCATTGGGGCCGGTATCGCCCAAACCCAAGCCGATCTGGTTATAATTGCTTGCAATACCGCGAGCACTTTAGCCCTCGAAGAGGTACGCGTTGAGGTCAGCATTCCGGTTGTGGGGGTGGTCCCCGCGATCAAACCGGCCGTTGCGCTTAGTCAAACCGGGGTCATTGGATTATTGGCGACCCCCAAGACCGTCACGCGTCCTTATACCGATGCTTTGATTAACCGTTTCAGCCAGGGCAAAATCGTGTTGCGACATGGGGCGATTGGATTAGCTGGTGCGGCAGAAGAAAAACTGGCCCACGGCCATCCAGATCCGCTTGTATATCAATCAGCTATCCAAGGCTTATTGGACCAACCTCGTGGCGATCAAATCGATGTCATTGTTCTGGCTTGCACTCATTATCCATTGGTTCTTGAAGAGCTTGCAGCCGCCACACCGCGGCCATTTCAATGGGTAGAGTCAGGACCTGCCATCGCACGACGCGTCGCCCATCTCTTAGCCAACCAATTCGACAAAGCCTCACCTTGTCTCGAAATGGGCTTCACCACTGGTGGGCAAGATGGCCCAACACAACAAGTCTTGCTAGACTTTGGCTTTGAAGCCACCGCTACCCTATCTGTTATGAAAGATCTTTAGCCCCTTTTGTCACTGCGTGGAGCGGGCTAAGGCAAGTTCATGAACCTGATTTATCGCCTTCCCCCCGTTCGCGGTAAGCTAGAAGCTGGCATTGCGCTCGCCCCCTACACCTGGTTTCGCGTGGGAGGCCCGGCAGAAGTGCTGTTTCAACCAGCCGATGAAGACGATCTAGCAGCTTTTTTGCGCGATTGCCCGGCCGATGTGCCCGTGATGGCGATTGGGGTCGGCTCCAATCTAATTGTTCGCGATGGCGGGGTCAAAGGGGTCATTATTCGCCTTTCGGCGCGTGGCTTTGGCCAAATTGAGACCGATGGCGTGCGCATCACTGCGGGGGCCGCTTGTTTGGATGCGACCGTTGCTAAAAAGGCTGCTGAAGCCGGTATTGCTGGCTTAGAGTTTTACCGCGGCGTTCCGGGCACGATTGGCGGGGCTTTGCGCATGAATGCGGGGTGTTATGAGCGCGAAACCAAAGATGTTTTAATCTCTTGTGTGGCCTATAACCGACAAGGCAACCGCCATGTTTTGGACAATGCAGCGATGGGATTTGCCTATCGCCACGCCCAAGTGCCTGAGGATTTTATCTTCGTCTCTGCCCAATTTGAGGGAACCCCAGACGCACCAGCCCACATCTTAGAGCGGATGGATGCGATCACCCAACGACGCGAAAACAGCCAACCAATCCGCGAAAAAACGGGCGGCAGCACGTTTAAAAATCCTGATCCCATCCAATCTGGCGGGAGAAAGTCTTGGCAAGTGATTGATGCGGCGGGCCTACGCGGCTTTTCCATTGGGGCCGCTCAAATGAGTGAAAAGCACTGTAACTTCATGATTAATACAGGTACGGCGCGGGCGGCGGATTTAGAAGCCTTGGGCGAACATGTGATCGTGACTGTTAAACAAACCCAAGGGGTCGATTTACACTGGGAAATTAAGCGGATTGGCCTCGAAACTCTGCCTACTGAAATTTAGAAATTTTCCTTTAACCATTGAATAGCTCTCGCAACAGGGTGGCTGGAGGTTTCACCCATTCGTGCAGCACTATTGGCCATATCGGTTGGTCGCTCTACGCCCCAACGCAATAGACCTGCCGCCACCGAATAACCGGGGCCTGCAACAGCGTCGCCTAGGCCCGTAAACCGTTGCGGGCGGCCAATCCTGACATGGCCCTCAAACACCCGTGCCGCCAACTCGCGCACACCGTTGAGTTGGCTACCGCCACCCGTCAAAACGATACGCCGACCAGCATTTAGCTTATCGAGTCCGCCTGCGCGCAAACGGTCGCGCAACAATTCTAACGTTTCTTCCACACGTGGCCGGACTATACCGGTGAGAATAGAGCGGGGTGCTTGATCAGAAACCAATTGCCCATCGCCACCGATTCGTGGTGCATCAATCATCAAATGATCTTCATTCAAACTGGCAATCGCGCTGCCATGGACAATCTTGAGCCGCTCTGCCGCAGCAGCCGTTGTTCCCAAACAATGAGCAATATCGTGGGTTACATGATCAGAGCCAATTGGGACTGCATCTACATGGATCAAAGCCCCAGCATGGAACAAAGCCGCCGTGGTCGATCTAGCCCCCATATCAACGACCAAAGCACCTAATTCTAAATCATCCTCGGCCAGGGCACCTAATGCGGCAGCATAGGGTGCAGCAACTGAGCCTGATATCGTATAGGTTGCGCGCTCCACACATAAGACGATGTTACGCCACTGCGGGATGGGTGCAGTAACCACGGTAACGCCAACACCTAATCGACGTCCTAGCATGCCACGTGGATCACGAACCTTCTGGCCATCAACAACAAAAAAACTGGGCGTAGCATGTAAGATTGCGCGGCCATCCAAACGCACAGGCTCTAAAGCGGCTCCAACGACCCGCCGTCGCTCCTTGGTACCAATCTCACCATTTTGTAATGTGATTTCACCATGGGCTTGTTCCGCGCGAACGCCAAATCCTGAGACCGAGACCACAACCTCGCTCACTGTGACCCCGGCCATACGCTCGGCTTGGGCTATCGTGGTACGGACAGCTTTTTCAGCCGTTTCCAGATCAACAATTGCTCCATTGCGCACACCGCGCGCGGGTTGTGTGCCAACCCCTGCCACCCGCAAGGGCCCACTGCCTTGACCCGTACTGCCGATAAAGCACGTAATTTTTGAGGCCCCAATGTCGAGTGCAGCCAACATTGCAGCCCTTGGGGCTGGAGTGCGACTTTCAACAGCGGCTCGTTTGATGAGTGAGGACATAGTAACCTATTCTAGGGACTTTAGACTCTGGGAAGTTTAGACGCCTTGCAAGGACTTCACCATGCCAGGGGCTACATCAGTTGTTATAGCTTGTTGTGCTGGACGAATGATTAATATTCCTGATTGGCGCATGTCGATACGAGAAAATGGTCGGTCAAGCAGCTGATAAGTAACTTGAAGTTTCGCCAATTGTCCAAGTGCTTGGGGCATATCGACTTCTGGTAATAAAATGTCACCCCCATTTTTGAGAAGTAAATTCCATCGCCGATCACCGACCCAAATTGCTGCGCTGGTGCGCCGAGCAATCATGGGATAGTTTCGCAGGGCTTCAAACAGCGCTGGCGCGTTAGGTCCCGCCTTTGCCCCAATGACCATGGCATAGCCTTTGGCTGACTTAATCGCTTCGGCTTTGCCAAGAGTACGACCCGAGGCATCGATAAAAGACAATTGTCCTTGCACCTGCCACAAAGCGGTGGCTGCGCGCGGAGTGATGACAATCTGAATTTGGTCTGGCCAAAGCCGTCTAACAACCACATCCTCAACCCATGGCAGCTGGGCAACCTGAGCTCGCACTTTGTTCGGGTCAACGCCAAACATCACATCATTGGCCAGCACACCTGATTGGACTTCGGCTTGTGCCCGTTGATAAGCGCTCAATTGTTTACCGTCTGAGGGTTGGACACTCACGAAACGCACAGCCAGACCGGCACTACGCGCCATAGTCTCTGAACTGGTTTTGATACCTCGCCCTAAATCATCGAGCACACCCAAGCCCGAAGCCAACATCAGAAAAATCGCCAAAACAGAACCCAAAGTTGCCCCAAGTAGAAATTTACGCGTAGGACCATTGTATTGGGCCGCGCGCACCCTTGCATGTGCCCAAGCGCCAAGCCGCTTCGTCCAAGCATGACTATCGGTACGCCGTGTTGGCATCCTGTGGCGGCCACGGTGTCGGGGTTGGCGGTTGAGAGGTGCGCGTCTGTTTTGTCTCATCGCGGGCATGACGCATCCTCCAACATCCACTTGACTAAATCGTTAAACCCAATGCCAGCATGAGCTGCTTGTTCTGGCGCTAGAGAGGTTGGGGTCATGCCGGGCTGAGTATTGAGCTCAAGAACAACCAGCCGATTGGTTTCTGGATCATAACGAAAATCGGTTCGAGTCACGCCACCACAACCAAGCAATTGGTGCGCTTGAACCGCTTGTTCCATCGCTTTAGCCTTAATGACACTTGGCAAATCGCTTGGATTAAGGTGATGGATTGACCCGCCAGCCGCGTATTTGGCTTCGTAGTCGTAAAACGCGTGTCCGGTGCGAATCTCTGTCACCGCCAGAGCTTGCCCACCCATCACAGCGACGGTTAATTCACGCCCTGGAATAAATTCCTCAACCAATACAGTATCGCCAGATCGCCACTGTGCATCCAATAGCATTTCAGGTGGACGGTTTTCACCGGCCCGCACAATAAAGACGCCAAAGGATGATCCATCCGCATTGGGCTTGACGACATAGGGCGGCTCAAGGGGATGATTTTCGGCCGCTTCGTGACGGTCCATGATCGTGCCGAGCGGTACATCAAGGCCTGCACTGGCAAAAAAAGTTTTCGCCTTTTGCTTATCCATCGCGAGTGCTGAAGCTAGAACCCCAGAATGGGTGTACGGAATATTGGCAATCTCAAGTACCGATTGAATGCGCCCATCTTCGCCCCAAGGGCCGTGCAAAGCATTAAGCGCTACATCCGGCGAGACCGATTTGAGAACCTGCGCAATCGAGTGATCGACATCGATCTCCACAACATCAGCACCCAGCGCACGCGCAGCATCGGCACAGGCTTTGCCAGAGACTAGGGACACAGGCCGTTCGGCTGACCAGCCGCCCATTAAAACCCCTACCCTTACGCCTTTCATGCTGCATCTACCCCAATGAGCTGTGCATGCCTAACATGCGATCAGTGTATTTCTTGCAGAGGGATGAAGGATTGAGGTGAATCGACCGTTAAGAAGAACCGTCCAATGCGCACAATCGATTCACTTTTGCAGTGATCATTGAAGATTTTGTATGCTATGCTGCGCACTATGGCCTGATGGTCATCGCATTTGGCCGGTCAATCACCTTATGTCGACAAACGAAGATAAAGCGCGCGTAGCATCCCAGCGGTGGCACCCCAGATATAATAATCTTGGTAAGGTATGGCAAAAAACTGGCGGGTTTGGCCATTGTATTGGCCCTCAACATGGTGATGGTTATCTGGATTCATGAGAAAGGCGAATGGGATTTCAAAAATGCAATCGACTTCGCGTGGGTCGGGGACAAAGCGTGCTTCTTCTGAGATGATGCCTACAATTGGTGTCACCCGAAATTGGGTTCCTGTTTCATAAGGGTCAGAAACACCGATAACCTTCACTTGAGCGGGATCAAGGCCAATTTCTTCGTGCGCTTCTCGCAAAGCTGTAGCTATGGCATCACGGTCTTCATCCTGTCGTTTCCCACCTGGAAACGCAATTTGGCCTGAATGAGTAGGCATCGCATCAGAGCGGCGCGTCAGGACAAGGGAAAGGCCGCTATGACGTGCGATCAAAGGCACAAGAACTGAAGCCTCTTTTAAGGCCCAACCCTGTGGGCGTTCACCACCTAAGTCAAAGTCAGAATAAGGTGGCTCAAGTGGAAGTGCGTCAAGCGAAAAGAGCCTGCTTTCCAAACGTTCCAAGTAAAAAGCGTCTGTCATGTGGTCTGACCTTCAACATCGCCAATCTCAAACCAAGTGCCTTGAGAAACTACTCGCAAGACCTGATCGCACGCCTCTGCCCATTCCACCAATTCGTAAAAGGCTGCGCGCGCTAAACGGGCGATCAGGCGGCCCCTCACCAAGACATAGGGACGCGGTTCACCTGTAACGGGGTCGGTAACCACCCACAGTGGATTAGTAGCGCTAATGACCACTTGATCCCCAACATTGGTGGTAACGACGATGGATGGGCCCAAGGTAGTTTCAATGCGATCCACTCTGGTTCCAATAAAATGGGCATCGGCGATATGCACGATGATTTTTTCGCCAGGCGTGACCAAATAGGTTTGCCCATCTTCATCCTTGCGCAAAATGGTGGAGAATAAGTCCACCATAGCCGTCCGTGTGATCGGGTCGCCTTGATGCCACCAGCTGCCATCCACCCTAATTTCCATACCAATATCGCCACAATGGGGGGGATTCCAGAGTTCAACCGGGGGCAAAGCGCGCTCACGCTGGCGCTCCCCTTGTAACCCAGCCAGCTGGGCCAATAGGTTTGTGAGGGAAGATGGGCTGGTCATCGCATTGATCTAGGTTTGTTTGCGTACGCCTGCCAGATCAGCTGACAGTTTAGGCCCAAAGGCGCAATGAAAAGGCACTCGCTTTAATGCCTTGAGTCAGGCAAGATAGATATGATGAGTGATCTAAACATTGATATGGCGATGGCGCGTATAGATGGAGCCCTTGAATTGATTGCCGGCGTACGCGCTGGCGTCTCGGGGGCAATTCTTGGACAAGAGCGCGTGATCGATTTGACTTTGGCTACCATATTAGCCGGCGGGCATGGCCTTTTGGTGGGTGCACCGGGGCTGGCCAAAACCCGGCTGGTTGAAGCCATTGGGGTGGCGATGAACCTCGATTGGGGCCGGGTACAATTCACACCAGACTTAATGCCTTCCGATATCATAGGCGCGGAGGTGCTGGACCAAGCTAGCAATGGTGCGCGGCGCTTTCGCTTTTTAAAAGGGCCGATTTTTAAGAGCCTTGTGATGGCAGATGAAATCAATCGTGCAAGTCCGCGCACCCAATCGGCCCTTTTACAAGCCATGCAGGAGGGCGAAGTCACCGTGTCTGGCACTACCTATGACTTGCCCCAGCCATTTCATGTTTTGGCGACACAAAACCCGATTGAGCAAGAAGGCACTTACCCATTACCGGAAGCGCAATTAGATCGCTTTTTGTTGCAGATCGATGTTCCATTACCAGAGCGTGAGACGGAACGTCAAATTCTGCTCGCCACCACAGGTAAAGATCAGCTTTCTGCGAAAGAGGCTTTGCGTCCGGGAGAGTTGGAAAGCCTGCAAGAATTTGTGCGCATAATGCCCGTCGGGGCAAAAATCCTCGATGCGGTGCTTGATCTGGTGCGCTCCGCGCGGCCCCAAAGTACAACTGACCCAAAGCTCGCAGACTTGGTAGCTTGGGGGCCTGGGCCTCGGGCTGGGCAGGCCTTGATTAAGGCAGCCAAGGCGCGTGCATTCTTACGTGGACGCGTCAGCCCAACACTGGATGATGTCACACTTGTTGCGCGCCCAGCCCTATGCCATCGCATGGCCCTTACTTGGCGGGCACGCGCGGATGGCTTGGAGATTGCAAGCTTAGTCGATCAATTAGTTGATGAGGCTCTGGGGCCACAATGATGGCAAGATCGCCCGATAGCCGGTCTACTAAAGCCCGATCTAAAACCCAAGGATCGCACTCTTTAGAAGGGAATAGTTCAAGTCTTTCTTATCAAGCCCGGGAATTGCAAAAAGGGCTTCCTGCTGTGCTGATGGATGCCAGAAAAGCGGCCAAAAGCTTGTTCTTTGGTACCCATGGTCGGAAATCTGCTGGAATCGGAGAAGCCTTTTGGCAGCACCGAGAATTGGCCGATGGCGAAGCCTTGCACCAGATTGATTGGCGTCGCTCTGCCCGCTCAGACCGCTTGTTTGTACGCGAGATGGAACGCGAAGGGCCAGCCCTTTTGCAGATCTGGGCCGACACCCGCCCTTCCATGTGTTGGCGGGGAGATGAGACACGGCCAATGAAGGCTGAGCGCGGCTTAGTTTTGGCGATGGCGATTGCACTGGCCGTCCGGGCCGGGGGTGAGCGGGTCTTATGCCTAAGGGGTGGCAAAGCCATGACCCAAGAAGACGCATTTGGTGCGGCTTTGATCAAAAGCGGGCAGCAGGATTGGGTGTCTCACGATGTGGCCCCAGCCCAACATGGCCATATCCTCCTCATCAGTGATGGCTTGGAGTGTGAAGAATTATGGTCTGCCCGCTTAAAAAAGCTGGCTCCTGCACAAGGGCGCTTGATCCTTGTGATCATTCAAGACCGCGATGAGATTGAATTCCCGTTTGAAGGGCGCGTGGCGTTTTCAGCATTCGCACAGCAAAACCCCATCTTGATCGCGAATGCCCAATCGGTTCAGGTCGCGTATCGAGATCGCTATGAACGCCATTTGGCACAGCTGCGGGGCTTAGTTGCCCAAGCTAATGGCCAGTTTTTAACCCATGCAACCGATCAAGCCGTGACCCCTGTTGCACTGCAGATTGCCGCGATTCTGGCGCGCGGGGCGATTTAGATGTGGAGTTTTGGCTCGATTGGGATCGCCACGCCACTAGCCCTTCTTGCACTGGCGGCCTTGCCCATTATTTGGCTGGTCATTCGCGCCTTGCCGCCAGTACCTAAATCCCAGATTTTTCCCCCAACCAGCTTGTTAAGCGGTATCGCACCGACACAGGAAACACCCCAAAAAGCACCCCAATGGTTGGCGTGGTTCCGGCTTTTTACCCTCTCCTGTTTGATCGTCGGCTTTTCCGGGCCAGTCGTAAACCCAACGAAAATCCAAGATTCACGCCCGCTTTTGCTGGTCATTGATAATGGCTGGACCTCAGCACCCTTATGGCGCGCAATGATTGAAGAGGCTGCCATTCTGGCGCGCGCGTCAACGACACAAGTTCGATTGATGTTTACCGTCAGTGGGAGCCAAGGGAGCCAAGCGATTGAAACCTTAAGCCCAAGCCAAGCAGCGAGCCGGTTGCGGGCCGCTATGCCGATGCCTGTTTTGCCCGATCATCAGCGTGTGGCGCAAGCGACCGCCACACTCAAACCCGGTCAACGCATTTTTTGGTTCTCCGATGGACTTGAGCATTCAGGAACCGCCAATTTAGCGGATTCCTTGAAACGTTTGGGCACGGTTAAGGTGCGCGCTGCCCCAAACCCCGTTATAGCAATTACGCGCGCCAAGCCCAGCCCTGAAGGCTTTCAATTGGGATTTGCGACGGCACCTGCAGCCCCTTACCAACTCAAAATAGAGGCGATCAATCACATTGGGCAGAGTTTGGGTGCCGTCACTTTGGCGCGTGCCGCATGGGGTGGTACCTTTTCCCTTGAACCTGTGATTGCGCGCGGAGTGGTGGCGCTGCGCAGCGGTGATGTGCGTTCTGCTGGTGGGGTCTTTTTGCTGGATGCGTTTGACCGTCGCGTGCGCACGGGCCTTGTTATGCCACGCGCCGTAGATCAACCTTTATTGTCTGATACCCATTATGTCAAAGAGGCCTTAGCACCCTATAGTTCTTTATCTCTTGGTGATTTACATCAATTGAGTGGGGCTGGTCTAGACGCTCTGATCCTAACCGATGTCGGCCAATTACCCGACCATGAAGCAAAAGCGCTTGAACAATTTGTAGAACGAGGCGGCCTATTGCTCCGCTTTGCTGGTCCAAGATTACTCGCCTCTCAGCAAGGGGCACTGATCCCGGCACCACTGGCAGCTGAACCGCGCGTTTTAAGCGGATCGCTCGCCTCTGAAACGGCCGGACAAATAGCGGCTTTTGAGCCAACAAGCCCGTTTGCGGGCCTAACCATCCCTCAAGACACCCGCATCAATCAAGTGGCACTCATAGCCCCGCAGGCCGAGAGCGAAGACACCGATGGCCGTGCCCTCGCCAGGAAGCCATCACCAGTGCAAGTTTGGGCGCGCTTGGTCGATGGCACCCCGCTGGTCAGTGCGCGCGCAATCGGGCGGGGCACCCTCGTTTTGTTTCATACCACCGCAGGCCCAGCTTGGAGTGATGTGGCCTTTAGCGGGCTACAAATATCAATGCTGCGCCGGGTTTTGGCACGCGCCGCATCAAGCGCTATTCCGGCACAATTTGTCGCAGGCACGGTGCCGCTGAAACCTGTTTTAGTATTAGATGGGTTTGGAGCCTTTATCACACCCGATGCCTCCATCCGACCATTGCAACCCACCATACTCAAAGACTTAAAGCCAAGTGTGGATCAGCCACCAGGGATTTATGAAGGCGGTGGCGCACGCTGGATCTTGCAAGCCGCACGACCCGATCTGCAACTTCTAGCCCTCAAGCCTGTAGGTGGGATCGAAAGGTTGCGCGCGGCCGAACAACAACCCCGAGCTTTAGCGAGTGCCTTTTTAATCGTTGGAATGATGTTAATGATCCTCGATCTGGTTATCGCTGTTCTATTGGGGCATAGGCAAGAAGCGCACAGATTATTCAGCTGGATGAAGCGGTTTAGCGTCAAAAAAAACACCCCGATCTTGCGCCACACTTTACTCATATGGGGTCTGTATTCCTTGATCGTCACCCTCCCGGCACCAGCTTCAGCGCAAGAGCCAAATCGCGCCCAGCTCAGCCAAGACGTTGTGTTAGCTTACGTTCAATCCGGTGATGCGGCTTTGGATTCAGCGACCCGGCGCGGCTTGGAGGGTTTAGCGCGCGCGCTGCGTGAGCGCACATCGGTTGAGCCTGGCCCCGTAAAGGCTATTGATCCTGTCAAAGACGATTTAGCACTTTATCCGATCGTGTTTTGGACTTTGGGCGAAAGAGCGATGGAACCTAAGCCTGAGATGGCGCGCGCGCTCGATCTTTTTATGAAGAACGGCGGCGTGTTGTTTGTGGACTCGCGTGGGGCTGGGCGCACGCCAGCCATGGCGACCGCCCTTGTTCGTGCGGCACTTCGCGGTATTGAGGCCCCGCCTCTAGAACCTGTACCTTTAGGCCATGTCCTTACCAAATCCTTTTATATCTTACAGCGCTTCCCAGGTCGCTATCCAAATGCTCAGATATGGGTGGAAACGGTTGCCTCCGCTCAGGCGAGCGCTAATGACGGGGTTTCATCATTGATCCTTGGCGACGGGGATTGGGCCTATGCATGGGCCAAAGCGCCGCGCGCGCCGACATTAGGTGATCTGGATGTTGAGCCCACACCCTCTGAATGGTCCATACGGGTTGGAATCAATGTTGTCCTTTATGCGTTGACTGGCAATTATAAAGCCGATCAAATTCATATGCCGGCTCTACTGGAGCGATTTGGGCGTCGAAACAGCACTACTGATATGCCCGATGCACGTCAAAGTCGGCGACCATGAAGGGTCTAGACTTTTTTTTCTTGCGCTTTGAACCCATTTTGCCTTGGCCTATATTAGGCCTTTTAGCGACTTTGGGGGGTGTCGCTTTACTTTGTTATACATTGGTGGGCGCACAAGCGCCGATCCTGCGCGGTTTGGTGCTAGGCATTGTGCTCTTTGGCCTATGCGGGCCAAGTAAAGTGCAAGAGGTGCGCTCCCCCTTGAAAGATACGGTCGCCATTGTGATCGATCGCTCTGAAAGCATGCAATTAGCGGGTCGGGCGGGAGGCGTGGATCAAGCCCTGAAACGATTGCAACAGGGTCTTAGCGGTTATTCCAATCTAGAAGTTCGTGTCACAACCCTCAAAGATAACGCCAGGGGTACGGCTCTAGCCGCAAGTTTGGACCAAGTCTTTGCCGATGTGCCAAATGAGCGGATCGCTGGGGCGATCCTGATAAGTGATGGACGATTGAGTGATGGCAGCGATGCCGCGCGTCCCTATCCCATTCATCAAATCCTGATTGGTGCAGCTAAAGAGCATGACCGCGTTCTAACCGTGCGGGGCGCACCAAAACAAACACCCATTGGTGAAGTGGCACGGGTGATTGTGCGTGTGGATGATCAAACCAAAACAGCAGCACTGACTGTCCGGGTTGGGGATGATGCACCGCGTACCCTAAACGTGCCGACCGGGGAAGACATCACTGTCGAAATCCCGGTGATGCAGCCTGGATCCATCCCCATTGGGATTGAAGCCGCCACAGCCCCGGGCGAAATCTCCACCGCTAATAATGGTGCGGCCCTCACACTTACCGGGGTGCGCGATCGATTGCGTGTGCTGTTGGTGACAGGAGAACCTTATGCAGGCTCACGGGCTTGGCGCAACCTATTAAAGTCTGACCCCAGTGTCGATCTGATTCAATTTACGATATTGCGTTCCCCAGAAGAACAAGATTTTACGCCAACACAGGACTTATCGCTCATCCCATTTCCCACGCGCGAATTATTCTTAGACAAGATTGATAACTTTGATCTTGTGGTTTTTGACCGCTTTAAACGCCTTTCGGTCTTACCCGATGCCTATATCAATTCTGTGACCAATTGGGTTGAAGGTGGTGGGGCTTTCTTAATGCTGGCGGGCCCATCGGAAGGGCAAAATGAAGGGGTACAAACCACACCACTACGCCGTATCTTGCCCATCATCGCATCTGGTAAGCCGATAGAAGCCTCATTTCGGCCAATCGTGACGCCCCGTGGTCGCCAGCATCCCGTCAGTTCCGGCTTGGTGGAGTCCGCCCAAAAATGGGGCCATTGGCTACGGGTTCAACCCTCCAAAGCAACTGGCGACGTCTTGTTGGTAGGGGCGGGTCAGCCTTTATTGGTTTTGGGCCAAGCTGGGCAAGGCCGCGTTGCTGCTGTAATGAGCGATCAAGCATGGTTGTGGCGGCGTGGCTATGATGGTGGTGGACCCTTTGACGAACTATTTCGCAAAACCGCCCATTGGCTGATGAAGGATCCCGATCTAGAAGCCGACAGCTTGCGTCTATCGAGCTTGCCTGGCCAATTGATCATTGAACGCCAGTCACCAACCGACCCTGGTGCCGCCATTGTTTCAAGGCGCGGTCAGGAAGAAAGCGTGGCCTTAGCGGCGGTTGACACTGACCTATGGCGTGGCGCGGTCAAGATCGACAGCCCAGGGCTTTTTTATGTCCAATCCGGGCAGAGGAGCGGTTATAGTGTTGCAGGTATTGGCAATCCCAATGAAGCCCATGACTTAAGCGCGGACCCAAGCGCCTTAAGCCGTTTTCAAGCCAAAACAGGCGGTGGCACAGTCGCTTATGTTGGCCGAGACGGGACAGGATCCCTGCCCCCGATTAGCCGTATCGCAAAGGATCAAAAAGCACGTGGCCAAAGCTTGGCGCTGCGCGAAGGACGCGTAACCACCACCCTTTTCACAAAAAGTGAGCCACTAGTGCCGGCTTGGGTTTATGCCTTTATGTTGATGCCACTGGCATTGTTTGGATGGTGGCGGGAAGGACGCCCAAGGATACGCCGAGTGGTGGCTGTGCAAGCAGAACCCAGCGCCAGCCAGGACAAGCCTCAAACCAAACGAAGCAAAACGTTTAATCGACCATCATAGCCATAGCTAAAGGTGCCAACTAAGATAGCTGTCAGGCCTACCCCAGTCAGCCACAGAATAAAGACTTTATCCCTCTAATCGGTGTGAGCGGACCTTTGTTTCTAAGCCCCGATGAGCATGCCCTTTTCCAGGGTTATGCACCAACCAACCCGCCATCTTTTTGCCCTTCGCGCATGCATGCAGCCACTCTGGCTTGATGCCCGATCCAAAATGAGGTCGTCAAATGCGCTGCTCCCTATCATAGAGTTATTTCAGCGTATCGGCCCTTATCCAAAAGCCTATGTCGTCGGTTGGCCTAATCAGTTATGAAGGGATTGCGCCCCACAATGACGTACGTCTTTAAGACAAGCTTGCATCAAGTATTAATCGGCATACATACTCATCAGTCAAGGCTTCCTACATGTTTGCACGATTTAAGTATTGGCTTGATCCAATCGCCGCTATGTGCGTAGATTTAAGATGAAGAAAAATCGCATCCCCCCCGCCCTTGCCTTTCTTGTGCCTTTAGCTAGCGTGATTGGCTTTTTTGGACCCAGTAAAGCCGTGACCCCTGAACCAAGCTTTGCCCGCGTTATCAGTGACGGCGCGTTTGAAATACGCGACTACAATCCCCAAATAATCGCTGAAGTGCGGGTTCCTGCAGGACGCTCAGACCCAGCCAGCGCAGGCTTTCGCCCCCTAGCGCGTTATATTTTCGGAGGCAATCAGCCCAAGACCACCATCGCCATGACCGCCCCAGTAACGCGCCAAAAAACAGGCCAATCCATCGCGATGACTGCCCCCATGACACGCCAAGACGGTGGCGGGGACTGGAAAGTTCGCTTCATCATGCCGGAAGGCTCAAGCTTGGCCAGCATGCCTGCACCCCTTGATCCCAACGTTAAGCTGTTAGAAGAACCCGCCAAACGCTATGCCGTTATTAAGTTTTCTGGCTTTGGTACGATGGAGACCATGGAGAAAAAAAGCGCTGAATTGCACGCTTGGCTCACGCGGCGTGATCTTAAGCCTGTTGGCGCCGCGATCTTTGCCTCTTATGACCCGCCCTGGACCCCACCCTTTTTACGCCGTCACGAAGTCTGGCTGACGCTGGCAAAGCCCGGTGGGTCGTAGATCGCGCTGCCCGGCGAATGGGTGCGGTTAGAGTTTGCTTTCAATAACAAAAGTGGCTGGGGTGCTAGGGATCGAACCTAGGAATGTCGGTACCAAAAACCGATGCCTTACCGCTTGGCGACACCCCAAGAGAGGCGGTCAGATAGACGCGCTTTTCCTCTGGTGCAAGGCTTTTGATCATATGCTGTCTGTTAAGATGATTGCCCTCGCCAATCCACATAGTCCGTGCCATAGCGAGTTGGCATCGTAGCTAGGCGGCACCAGCTTTATAAGCTAATAGCTAAAAAGATTTCCTATGCACTTTGATGCCAATGGTATGAGCAAAAATCAGGGAGGGTTAAGTGAAGCAGTTTTTAATCACAATCGCCGGCGTCTTTATGGGCCTTGTGCTTTTCTTCGTCTTGATACCGATTATATTGATTGCTTCTGTGACGGCCACAAATACACCCACCACACCAACCCATACCGTGCTTAGCCTTGATTTGCGTAACACGATCGCGGATGTGCCATCCACCTCACCCTTTTCTGGATTCAACAAATCCATTTCTGTGGTGGACATTGTACGCAAATTACAAGCCGCAGAGACCGACAAAAGTGTAAAAGGGCTTTTCATTCGCGCTAGTGAAGGCGGCTTGGCCCCTGCCCATGCCGAGGAAATCCGCCAAGCCTTGGTTGATTTTAAATCAACAGGAAAGTTTGTGATTGTTCATGCGCAGGGTTTTGAATACCCAACCCTTTCCAATTATGTTGCTATATCAGGTGGTTCAGAACTTTGGATGCAAGGTTCCACCGATTTTGCCGCAACCGGCCTTGTCGCCGAGACCATATTTTTGGGTGGTTTGATGGAAAAATTTGGTATCATTCCTCAGTTTGAGCAATTCAAAGAATACAAGAACGCGGTTAATATTTACACCGAAAAAACTTATAACGCCCCACACCGCGAAGCAACGACATCCCTTTTAGATAGCATTTATTCGGCCTTCTTAGCCTCCACCGCCTTTGACAGAAAAATGCCCGTCGAAGCAATAAAAGCGGCGCTGGACCAAGCCCCCTTATCAGCCGAAGCCGCCCTTAAAGCCAAACTGATCGATAAGATCGGCCAACCTGAAGAAGCCTTAGATGCCGCCCTCACGCGTGCAGGCGGGGCCGATAAGGCCAGTGTCGTTGAACTTGCCGATTACGCAGCTTCGGCTGGCACTGGGCCTGTGATCGCGTTGATTGGTGGGGAAGGCGCGATTGTAACCGGCGAAGGCAATACGGATCCATTTAGCCAAGAGACCTCGATCGCCAGCGATGACTTTGCAGGGGCGATACGCGATGCGACCGATGATGATGACGTTAAAGCCATCATCTTGCGCGTTTCTTCCCCTGGTGGGTCTGCCAGTGCATCTGATCAAATCTGGGCGGCTGTGGAGCGGGCCAAGAAGGCTGGGAAGCCTGTTGTCGTATCCATGGGTGCCTATGCTGCATCGGGGGGCTATTATGTCTCCACAGGTGCGGATGCCATCCTCGCCATGCCTTCCACCATCACCGGCTCAATTGGTGTGTTTAATGGTAAGTTCGTGATCAATGACGCCCTAAACCGCTATACGGGAGCCAATATCGCGGCGATTGAAGTTGGCGGTCCTTTCGCCAATGCCTATTCGGCCGCAACGCCTTATACCAATAGCCAGAAGCTGGCGATGAATGGTGCGGTTACCCGTATCTATGAAGACTTTACCAGTAAAGTTGCCGCGGGGCGTAGATTACCCATCGCACGTGTATTGGAAATGGCAAAAGGGCGGGTTTGGAGCGGAGAAAGCGCCAAGGAATTGGGGCTGGTTGATCAAATAGGCGGTATCCGTGCGGCAATCTTGAAAGCAAAAGCCTTAGCCAAGATTGACGCCAAAGACTCTATTTCCCTGCGGACGTATCCGGCCGTAGAAGACCCTATTACCGCGCTTAGCAAAGCATTTGGCGCCAGCGCCCACAGCGCCAAAACACTGGCCCGTGCTGCAACAGTTCTTGGGGCCTTAGCCGGGGATGAGCGCCTTTCCCAACTGATCAGCCAATCACACCAATCGAAGGGCCCGGTAATGAATGAACCGGTTCGTGTGCGGTAGGGCTTTATTTTGGTAGAAGCGGATATAGAGACATATGCAGCTGAAGCTGGTTTGGCAGCGCGGCAAAATCGCTGGGCCGACGCGGAGCGTCTGTGGAGAACTGTGCGCGCATTAGACCCTAATCATCCACAAGCACTTTACAGCTTAGCAATGCATGCATGGCAAAGAGGGGAACTTACAGAAGCGTTGGAACTAAGTGCATTGGCCAATGTTGCAGCACCGAATGATCCCATGATTAGTTTGAGTAGGGCTATATTCCTCAGAGATAGCGGAGACTCAAGCGGTGAACTTGCCGCCATTGATGACACCCTAAAAATCGACGCATATTATCTCCCAGCCCTGATCGCGAAGGCCGTCTTCTTTGAGGGGCAGGGCCAGAAAACCACGGCTGCAATCTTGTATCGCAATGCCCTAAAGGTTGCCCCACCAGAAGCCCATTGGCCACAGAGTTTGCGACCTCAACTCCTTCATGCCCGCCAGATGGAGCGCGCCTATTCAGCGGCTTTTTATGAGCATCTTATCTGTGAACTCGGCACAGAAATTCAAGCGCTCGGCGGGCATGACAGTGGTCGATGGACTGAGGCCTCCAGCATTATGGCGGGACGATCCAAGCCCTATCTAGCCGATTGCAACCAGCTCTATATTCCACGGATGCCTGCGATCCCATTTTATGATCGCAGCGCGTTTTCATGGGTTAGCGACCTTGAGGCCCAAACAGCAGCCATTAGAGACGAGCTACAGACGGCCCTAAATAACAGTGCTGGGAAGTTCACTCCTTATATTGAGTATGCCCCGGGTGCACCGGTTAACCAATGGGCAAATCTCAACCATTCGCGAAACTGGAGCACATTTAAACTTTGGAGCTCAGGCACACCGGTGCACGAAAACTTGGATCAATGTCCGAATACACAAGCTGCACTTGAAGCTGTCGAGTTGGCAGACATTGATGGGCTGTGTCCTAATGCGATGTTTTCTTGCCTTGCGCCGCATACCGAAATTCCTCCCCATCATGGCGAAACAAATGCGCGGCTTATTGTCCATTTGCCTCTAATTGTGCCGGAAAACTGCATCTATCGCGTGGGCTTCGAGACACGCCAGTGGGAAGTCGGAAAAACGCTTATATTTGATGACACCCTAGAACACACTGCCCGAAACGACAGTGATCAGTTACGCGTCGTGCTCATTTTCGACATTTGGAACCCACTTTTGTCACCCCACGAACGCGACTTGGTTCGAGGTCTAGCCAAGGCGGCCCGTTCGTTCAACTTTGACTGAAGTGACAATTAAAAGAGGATAGATTAGCTGCCACCCATTTTTGAGCTTTTACCATTGCCACCACGATTCTGAACCGCTTCGACTTCGCGTCTGCTATTAAGTTCAACAAGGCGCCATTGTTCCGGCGTTCGACAAATCTTCCGCTTCTTAAGACGTGAACCAAGCGTTTCGACTGTGCGACAGACCTTATCGTTTGACTTCTCAGCGGGACTTTCTGTGGTGGACGGAGCTGTGGGGGAGGCTAGCTCAATCGCTTTAGCGGGAGATTGAGGCGTAGCAACGGGTTTTTCGGGCGAAACGGGGGTTACTTGCGCGCTTACGATAGCCGGGCTGACCAGGGCAAAGACCAGTATCCCAAAGATAGTGCGGTAGCTCATGAATATATTTCCTGTTCCGTCTGCGATCGTCTAAGCATATAAAACAATCTTACGCCTGTCACTATACTTGGGCAACTTTGAGCGGATGGAAACCCAAGCGTTGTAAAACAGGTGCGCGGCAAAACTCTGCGCATAAAAAATGGGCAGCGACGAAGCCGCTGCCCATTCTTACTTTCCAATCCTTGAGGGTTAGAACTTCAGATTGAAGCCAACCGTGTAAACACGACCAAGTGTGTCATAGGTTTGTGGGAACGTGTTACCACCATTTGAAGAGGTAGTACCAATATCGCCACCAACCAAAGGTGGGTTCTTGTTTAGGGCATTGTTGACTGACAAGCTAATGTTTAGAGCGGATGTCAAGTCATAAGAGACGAACAAATCGATATAGTCATAGGCTTTGATTTTCTCAAAGTCGTCAAATGTATCTGCCTTTTGAACCTCTTCTACAGTCGTCTCACCAACGCGTCGCCACAGAGAGGAAACACGTGCATCGCCAACTTTCCATGTGGTACGAGCAACATGCTTATATTTAGGGCTCGGATTACCGCACTGATTGCCATACTTACCAAGGCAATCGATTTCGCTTGATGCTGAAGAGCTCAAAGAAGCGTTCCTAATGGTGAAGGTTGCATTGTAGGACAATGAAACTGTGCCCCACTTTGAGTCTAGACCGAGTGTTTCAAGATCAAATGCAAACGAAGCACCTAAGTCGTAGCCTTCAGAGGCATAATAATCCAAGTTCTGATTGTACAATTGAATGCCCGAACCTGGGAAGATCAAATTGCCATCAACGCGCTTGATCTGATTACAATAGGCTTTGTTACCCTGTTTGTAGCATAAGTCCAACACTTCTTGCGGGCCCAAAGTGTTGATGTAGCCATCGATATCAATCTTGTAATAGTCAAGTGAGACGATCATATTCTTCAAGCCACTGACTTGGGGTGTGAATACGAGGCCAGCGGTCCAAGTGTTCGCAACTTCTGGATCAGGCAATGCCGTAGGAAGCGTGCCTGAGAAGGTGTTGATTTGACCTGCAACGATATCTGGAACAGTTCCAACTTGACTGGACGTCATACCGGTTGCGATACACAACGCGCGCACAGAATCAGAAATGCTTTTAGCGCCAACCGAACAAGGATCACCTGCAGCATTGTCTAAGCTGGAGGTTAATGGAGCAAACAACTCATTGATCGAAGGCGCACGAACAGCGCGTTGACGCATCACGCGCGCACGAACGGAATCGAAGATACCCCAGTTAAAGCCGGCTTTCCAAGTTGTGTTCGCCCCGGTCAGGTTAAAGTCTGAGTAACGAACGCCAAGCTCCAGCTCTAAGCTCTCAAATATCGGCTTGCCGGAAGCCAATGGCATAATGGCTTCACCAAAGAATTCTTGAACCGAGAACGCACCTGAAACAGGTAAGGTGTTGCCACCGCCACCCCCCAAGCAGCTTACGCCATTGGAACCTTTCAAGCAGTCATCAGGGGAAACACTACCGAATTCTTCACGATATTCAGTACCCAATGCGACCTGCAAAGGCGTATCTGCCCATGGGCTTTGAGCCGCAGTAAATGGACCAGAGATTGAAGCGTTGGCTACCGTTTGCTTATAGTTTTGCTTTTCAAGCGCATCCACCCGCAGATAATCCGCCATTTCCTTGGTTATGGTACCTTGCTTGCCGAACAAGTTAATAGGCACGCAGCCGGCAGTAGTAACGCCAGCAGGTGTGGTACATTTGGTTGCACTAACGGTGTTCAAAGAAGCTGCAAGCTTTGCAATATTGGTAAATCCGCTTGAAAGGTTTGTACGATCGGACTCGCCATGCAATAGTGAAACGTCCCAGTCCCATGATTCAGCAAATGTGCCACGCAAACCGAACATGAGCTGGAACATATTGTTATCGAAGGTAGTTGATCGCACGCCCAATTCAGTTGTACGCCGTGCAATACCAAAACGGACGGTATCAGCAGCGTCAACAATACCATTGTTATTGTTATCGAGCCAATTTTTGCCCAAAACGGTTTGTGGTTCAGGTTCTGGGATGTCTGCGGTTGGTGCCACAGGGGTTAAACCAGCCTGATAACGCTCTATCAAATTATCTCGCGCTGCTTTGCTTAAGAATGGGTTGTTGAGCGGAACTAAGAATGGACTGTTAAATACGCCCGATGGCGCGATTTGCTGGCGCACATTAACAGCACCAAACATTAAACGGCCATAGGCTTCTAGGTTTTCGCTAATGCCATAATGCCCATAAGCAACGCCCGAATATCGCTCTTGAGGGGTTTGGTAGTAGTTATAGGGGTTAAAGTTGAACGTATTGCAGTTCGCACCTAAAGTGCCGTCATCGCGGAATTGCAAATTGCCTGTTTTAAATTTACTAGAGGTTGGCAAGGCATTGATCCGTGCAGGAACGGTTGTGCCTGAACCACCAAAAGAGGGTGGCACAGTGTTATCCCCGGTGCAATTGGTTGGCGGGGTAACTTTTACGCCGATTGAAGAGAGGCCATCACCACTTTCCGAATTGATGCCCAAGGTCCCAAATGGCCTATCACCAAATTGAACCCCATCACGCTTGGTGAAGTTCATCGCGATGGCGATATTGCCTTTTTGGTCAGGGGTATTCACCCCAAGTGCAATTGAACCATTCGAGATGCGACCATCATCTTTACCAGCACGGGTATGCTCATAATTGACTTCCACACCTTCAAAATTGCGCTTAAGCACAAAGTTTACAGCACCCGAGATCGCATCCGAACCGTAAACAGCAGAAGCACCGCCAGTGACGATATCGACTCTATCAAGCATCGCGGCAGGGATAATGGAGATGTCAACAATACCGTTAATATTGTAAGGTGTAACGCGCTTGCCATCAACCATTACTAGGTTGCGTTGTGGGCCCAGATCACGCAAATTGATTGTGGTAACACCAGCTGTCCCGTTGTTCGTGTTGCCGCCGTCACCTGGAACCGCGAGTGGCAGGTTACGAAGAACTTTTTCGATTTCGGAAGATTGTTGAAATTCAAGTTCAGCTGCACCTACACTCGTGATTGGACTAGACGATGTGGTCCCCGGTGTTTGAATACGGGTACCCGTAACAACAACCACTTCAGCCGCTTTTTCATTGGCAGAATTATTAGGGGTGGATCCTGCACTTTGAGCAAAAGCTGGTGCAGTGAAACCTAATCCTGCAACAATAGTACTCGCGAGCAACAGCTCACGGGTCAAAGAAATTTTCATGTTGGAACCTCCAATTGTCCCCTACCTGTTCACGCTTGGGCGCGAATAGTCAGATAATACTTTACGAGCTAAACATCTCATTACAACTCGTCAACGTTCTAATGTCACATAAATGAAACGAGTGGTGCACATTGTTGCTAAAGTGTCTCACATTTTGGCGTAATCGCCATGAGCGCATTAACTATGGGACGAAGGCCAACCTAAAGACACCAAGACTAACGGCTGAATGTGCAGCGCGCATAGGTGAAGTATCATCGATCTACATACAAAAAAAAGACGGCCCCGAAAGGCCGTCTTTTGCTTCATCCGTGGTGGTGCCTAGAAGCGGCGGACAAGATCTAGCGTTAGGGATCGACCGACGATATCATATTGACTAGTCAAAGGGTTTACACCAAGTCTGGATACTACACCCGTTGAAATGGCTGGGGCAAGATCGTTGAAAATATTACTGATACCCCCAACAATAGTCCAGTTATCTGATTTATACTGAACTGCAATCGCGTGGGTAATGGTCGTTTCTGTTTTTGTCTTATAAAAAACAGATGTCAGTCCGTTATAGGAATAATAGTCTCCAGGGCGCTGCTTAACGATATTATTACCGTCGTTGAAAAATCTGATTTGATTTGAAGGTCCAATTGCAGTAACCGTCCAAGCATAGGTCCAGTCTTGGCGCTTAAACCTGAATTGAGTGATCGAATTATAGATTGGGTCACCTATTGTACCCTGAGACTCTTCCAATTCATCGTCTGTAAATATTCCGGTTGCGTTTTTTGTTGTCCAGCGGTGCTGAGAATCAACCGTTAAATCACCGATTGCAAAACTCTTGCGATAAACAAATTTCAAGTCGATGCCTTCAACATTAGTCTCATTAATATTCACAAATGAGTCAAAGATGTTAAGGATATTGTTAAACCGAGGAGAATCTTTATTGGTGTCTCGGGTGAATAGTTTGCAGAAAGTATCAGCGCGACCAGAAGTATCTGTATAGCAGGTATTAACTATATTGGCTGCACCAAATTGGCCAATTTGATCAGATACGCTAATCTGCCAAAAATCAAGCCTTAAGTTCAAATCTATCTTAGATGGACGGTACACCAAGCTGATGATATTCGATTTGGAGG
This sequence comes from Candidatus Phycosocius spiralis, assembly GCF_030158815.1. Classification (GTDB taxonomy): domain Bacteria; phylum Pseudomonadota; class Alphaproteobacteria; order Caulobacterales; family Aquidulcibacteraceae; genus Aquidulcibacter; species Aquidulcibacter spiralis. The sequence continues at coordinate 62,752 of NZ_BPFZ01000005.1, read as the reverse complement.
TTTCTTCCTTTAACACACCTTTTCCGCCACGTCTGGTGATCTGTGCACTCGACCCACTTCCTGTATAGTCTGGGGGTACACCATCTCTCTTGCATCTATCAGCCAGTGTTTGATTTGTGGACTGGCCCCATTGAATACATGGGTCAACAGAGGACTGCCCCAGGAAGCCTGTTTGATCACCTAGGAACAATTCATATAGGCCCGGAGCGCGATAAGAAGTTCCAGTAATCCCAATGAGTGATATTTCTGGAACTATCCGCCAGTCGATCGTGGCTTTCCAGGTCGAATTGGAATCATATGAATCATAGTCTGTGTAGCGATAGGCCAACAGCACATTGAGGCTTTCAACCATTGGTTTTTTTGCCATTAATGGGGCAGATATTTCGGTATAGGCTTCCCAAACCGAGTCTTTGCCTTTTGTTATACCGGCGGTCGACACGAGCGATGAATTAGATACGCCAGGGCGGATTTGTTGGAGCGTTATGACACCTGGTACATCATTCAAACTCATTTTACGATAATGCATGCCAAGATTGATTTTTACATCGTCTGAGGCGGATGGAAACCTGAAAAAATCCCCAGTCATGTTTGCTTCTACAACGGTCTGCTTATAGGTGGTTTTACCTTTGTTCGACCTTGGATCAGCAAAAAGATACTCTTCCTCAACAGGGGTAAGATTACCTGCAACTACGCGTGGGTCAAAGAAGTTGATCGGCACGCAATTGCCTCCTGTAAGTATGGGCGACGGGCATGTAAGTGCACCAGTTAGAGGATCACGGGTTGCTTGGAGTGATGCTTCAAGGCGATCTTGGTAAACAACAGATCCTGTGTATTTGCCTTCTCCAAGGCTAGATTGAACATAGACATCCCAGTCCCCATTTTTGAAGCCGCCAAAGATCCCTTTATCTGTCTTTCCTCGTAAACCACCCAAGGCTTGATAAGTGCCGACATTTTGTTTGAAAGTAAATGGCCGAAGAATAACCGGCTGCGCCGCAACAGGTGTCGTAGGTGTGCTGAATGGATTAAAGATGTTGAACGCCGTCAGTCCACCAGGAACGTTTCCAAAGAAGAATAATTGGGCGTATCGTGTTTGGGTTGATTTACGATTAGCCCCCAAGAACTCACCATAGACTTCTACGCCACCTAATAGATCTAAATCACGAGAAACAGTCGCGTACACCACTGCACGATCGGATGGTGAGATAATATCCGTATCAGTAATTTTATCTAACCCATAATCGAGTTGATTGGCAACTGGCTCACCTAATTGCCCGGGTGGAGGGCTAAAGACACGCCGCCAGCCTGGCACGGCAAGCAATGTATCTGGAGCACCTGTGGAAGGATTTCGGCCAACGCGACGCGCTGTTTGGGAAGCATCAGCAACCCAGCTTCCAGTTCCTGTAGCAGCATTGCCTTGTGGAATAATTCGATTGACGGAACCACCAAAGCCAAAACAACGTGGCTTGCCGGTTTTAGGGTCGATGAAGTCTGCGCGTTTGCCAGTATCCGCATCAAAAACATAGTTAGCACTACAAAAATCGCGATCGCCATATTTGAACGCATCTTGTTTAAAATATTCACCACTAACCATTACATTCCAGCGGTCCTCGGTTTTGCCCCATAAAGCCCCGAGTGTATAATCATTACCCCCGCCATCAAATGATGCTGAAGTAGCGCCCCTTGCTTCAAATCCATTAACGTTTTTGCGAATTATACCATTAACGACACCGCCAACTGCATCAGACCCATAAATAGGGGAAGCACCTTCATTCACGATTTCATAGCGGGAAATTGCCAAATTTGGGATGATGTTTAGATCTACTGGACCAACACTACCACCAACACCAGAAGGTGGCATACGCCGACCGTTCAATAGAACGAGGGTTCGTTGAGCTCCTAAGCTGTTGAGACCCACTGTTTGAATACCCGGCCCCCCATCAACAAGGAATCCCGTAAAAAAGTTGTTGATCTGACCCGAGCCGGCAGCGGCGGTTGATCCTTGAAGAATTTCAGTGGCATCTATACTCCCTGCAAGAACCGCATTTTCGTTCGTGATGACTGTTAAAGGCGAGGCGGTGGTGAAAGTATCGCGGCGTATGCGGGACCCAGTCACAATGACAGTCTCCGCCGTTTTTGGTGGTGCTTTGGATGTGCTTGTGGATGGTGTAGTCTGAGCTGCTGGAGTTTGAGCGCTCACCAAACCAGGAATGAATGCCATTGCAGTCAAAGCAGTAGCGCCGATTAAAGAACCACGTATAGATTTTTTCAAGGTCTTCCCCCAAATTGAAAGATGGTGCAGAGAATTGAAAGATGGTGCAGAGATAGTGCAGAAAGCCTAATTTTAACATCTCTCTCTGAACAATTTGCACTAGATCTCTCTGAACAATTTGAAATAGATAGAACGCGAAGTCGCTAAACATGCAAGGAGTTTGCCTGCCCAAACCCCGATCCAACTTCAGTTAATTCTTATTTGTAACATGTTTGCCACAGTGCGAAGCAGATCCATGCAGCACAGAAAGCAATCTTGCCTCGGGGAAAAGAAGGGTTACTTTGATTTTTACAAAAATCGATCTGGTTGACGTCAACTTGACGTCAACCAGATTTAATTTAACACGCAATCCTTGCTTAGAGAGGTAGCTAGAATTATGATCAAGCGAATAACAACATTTTTTGCCACCACCATAAGTGCTATCGGATTTATAAGTCCCGCTCAGGCGCAGACTCAGGGATGGAAGCCCAAAGGCCCAGCACTCCCCATTGAAGCGATGGCCCGCGACTGGGGTGTATGGAATGCGCGGATAAGTCCAGATGGCAAGCATATTGCGGCATTGGCCGGCCTACCCGGTCAGAACCCTGTTGTGCGCGTCTGGTCAACCGATGACATGTCAAAGCCGCCAACGCAGTTCGGCTCGAAAACCATGCGCTTTACTGGTTTCTCATTCGTGAAGAATGCTAAGTTGTTGGTGACTGCCAATCAGCCAGTCAGTGCAGGGGCGGATTCGAATTGGCAAAATCGGGCGGCGATTGCGTCAATTGATGGGTCATCGTTTATTGATATCTCAAACGAAGAAGCGATGAACACGCGTGATGAGGATCGCATTATCGGCTACGATTTGTTTCACCGTTTGCCCAATGAAGAAGACTCTGTCCTGATGATGATTAGTAGGTTTTCGGGAACCGAAATTGTAAAGGTTAATGTCAAAACCGGGCGGAAAGATAGGTATGCCCGAACTGGTGATAATGAGAGTTTCCTTTGGAGCGATGGTCTTGGCAATATAAAGCTCAAATCACAAACGCGCGCTTCCAACGGGATTTACACAACTTACCGTTATTTCCGCGAAAACAACAAAGCAGAATGGAAAGAGTTGCCTGCGTTACGTAACCCACTCAATGATCGTGCAAATTTCACTCCCATACGTGTTACAAATGATAATAAGTCAATTTATATCCTGACAGACCGCACTACCAATTATGCCGTGTTAGCAAAATACGACGTTGCGACCGACACAGTGGGCCCGCCCATTGCGGCAAATACCGAGTTTGACATTTCAGATGCGGGTTTTGGCACGCCGAGTGATTTCGAAGCGATAAAAAATGATCCCTTGCGTGTAATATGTTGGAGCGGCCCATCTGAGGAATGCCAATTTTATGATCCAGATGATCAGCACATATACGACTTACTGGAAAAAGCACTTCCAGGTACCAATATCAACTTTACAGTACGCAGCGACGGCGCAAATATCTTGGTGTCGGCTACGGCACCAAATGTACCAACTACGTACTTTTTGTTAAAGGATAAACGCAAGCTTATTCGCATTGGCTCCTTGTTAGAGGGTTGGGATCGCGATAAACTAGGCCCTGCAGAATGGGTCGTCTATCCGACCCGCGATGGCTTTAAAATTCCGTCTCCCCTTTATTTGCCACCGGGCTATGACAAGGACCGTGACGGCAGGCTTCCCCTTGTTGTGATGCCCCATGGCGGACCTTGGGCACGCGATGACATGGATTTTGATGCAAGCTTTTGGCCACAAATGTTCGCTACGCGTGGGTTTGCGGTCCTCATGCCCAATTATCGCGGCTCAACAGGTCTTGGCAAAGCCCTATGGAAGGGTGGCGATAAGCAATGGGGCGCTATCATGCAAGATGATAAGGATGATGGCGCTAAATGGTTGGTCGAACAAGGCATAGCCGACCCTAATCGTATGATGATGTATGGCTATTCCTACGGTGGCTTTGCCGCCGCAGCAGCAGCTGTCCGATCCGGCGGTCGCTCAGCCGGCCTATGGCAATGCGCGATTTCAGGCGCTCCTGCCATCGATTTGGAACGTATCTCAACCGATTGGGGTGAAGATCGCCTGCAACGCATCATTCAAGGCGTCACCGTTGCTGGCTATGATCCCATGAAACACCTTGAAGACGTCATCATCCCTTGGTTGATTTTCCATGGCGACTATGATCGTCAAGCCGATACCATTCACTCAAGGACGGCGGCGGCACGGATGCGTCAGGTAAATCCGGGTGCGACATTTAAATATGTGGAAATCCCACGTATGTCGCACCAGTTGAGACAAATGTATCCTGAGCATAAAGAGCAATTCTTGACCCTCATTCTCGACTGGATGAGCAATAATTGCGGGAACATCTCTGCTCAGTTTAAAGAGCCTGGATTGAAGCTATCGGGCGGCAAGAAGGCTGCCAAATAGGCTACCCATAAGACATGAAATGAAGAGCCCGGCAGGATCACCTGCCGGGCTTTTATGTTCAAACCGCGTTTTTTTGTGCGCTTACATCAAGATTTTGGTAGCGTCGCAGATTTCAAGGCGTCGGTGGTGCACAAATAGCGGGCGCGGTGAATGTCCACTGCATTGTCTTCCCACCCAGTTATCCGCGGGCTGACCAGATTGCGGTTGGTTAGAAACCACATTGGCATCAAGCCATTTTCCTTTAGCACCAGCGCTTCGGCCTCTTGCATTAAAGCTGCACGCTTTTTGGTATCTTTTTCGAGGTCGGCGGCATCCATCAAGCGATCAAATTCAGGGTTACTATATTTGCCGTAGTTAAGTTGATCGGTGCTAGTTTGGAACAGATACACAAAGTTCTTGGCGTCATTGAAATCGGATATCCAGCCAGCATCCCCCAATTGGAAATCGCCATTGCGTAGCTTCTCATAATTGATTTGGGTCTCAGCACCGAGGATGTCCACCTGAACCCAAGGGGCAATCTTTGCCCAATTTTGTTGAACAACCGGGGCTACACGTGGATTATCGTTGGTATTGCGGAAACTAAAGGTGAATTTGAGCGGTTTTGATGGGCCATATCCGGCTTCTTCCAGCAATTTGCGAGCCCTCACGAGACGAGTCTGCAATGATTGGCCTTTAAAATCGGTGGTAACTGCCCCTGATGTATAATGAGCAACGCCAGGGGGTACGAGACTATATGCAGGCTCTTGCTTAGCTTTCAGAATTTGTGAGGTCACAAACTCACGATCGGCCGTCATGGAGATAGCAGCGCGCACTCTTTCATCATTGAAAGGGGGTTTACGCATATTGAAAAGATAATAGGTCAAGCCGGTATAGCTGTGGATGCGGGCATAGCCTGGCAGGTTTTTATTGATTTCCTCGAGGCGTGACCCGGAGAAATTGGCGTTGATATCAAGTTCACCAGTGCGAACCCTTCGCTCTGCAGCATTGTCATCAGTGGTTGGGTAATAAAAAATCTGGTCAAGGCAAACCTTGGCATTCTCGTAATAATTGGTGTTGCGTACAACATGGACGAAATCGTTCGGTTTCCATTGTTTGAGTTTAAACGGGCCGTTTCCAACAAAATTCTCTGCCTTGATCCACGCCGAGCCCACTTTTTCGACAACATGCTTTGGAATGGGAAATGACGTGTAATGGGTCAAAAGTCCGGGAAGATAGGGTGCTGGGTGATCTAACGTAACCTCAAGGGTTTTCGCGTCAATTGCCCGAACACCCAATTGGGTCACATCCTTGATGCGGCCGTCATAGATCTGCTCGGCATTCTTGATGACATAAAGGATGGAGGCATATTTGGCTGGGGGTTTGGTAGTCATAATCCTACGCCATGCGTAAACAAAATCGTCCGCAGTAACCGGAACCCCGTCCGACCAAAGCGCATCACGCAGCTTAAACGTCCAAACCAAACCATCCGAGCTTGTAGTCCAACCAGTTGCCATACCGGGGATCGGGCGACCTTTAGGGTCATCGGTTACCAGACCGATCAACAAATCGCCAATGATGCGGTTCTCCCAAACCCCAGACGCTTGATGCGGGTCAAGGGACAAAGGCTCAGCACTATTGCCAAAGTGCAAGGTGCGGGCTTTATCCGCTTCATTACCACCACCGCACGATACAAGCGCTAAACTCAACATTAAGGCTGTGGTCGCATGAGCAATCGAACGATGTGTGATTTTCATTTTAATGTCTCTCTCCATCGGACTAGAGTATCGTGTGTAGCGATCCGCGCAAGGTCTAACTTATCGAAGTTCCAAGCCCAAGATTATGCTGACTTCAAATTACGGAGATGAACTGAATTGAACAAGTTTAACGCATGTCTTTTGATTTTTGGCTTAGCTTCTATGGGTTCAAATGGATTTGCTCAACCGTCAAAAAGCGAATCCCCCTTGGCTCCCATTTATGCCTGCACCGAGAAATTGGAAAGTTCTGCGCGGCTGGCCTGTTTTGATGCGGCCGTTTTGAGCATTCAAGCCAAAGAAGCGAAGTCTGAGATTGTTACCTTCGATCAACAGCGCATACAGAAAGTACGCCGTGAAGCCTTCGGGTTTTCATTGCCATCATTACCGCGCTTGGGTTTTCCAGCTATTGGTGCGCCAGAGGTGAAGACGGGGTCTGAAAAATCGACCGCGACCGAAGAAGCAGCACTTGAAGAGCAAGTATTTGTGGTTTCTGCCTATCGCGAGGTCGGGGGCAGAATCATGCTGACGTTGGAAAATGGTCAAACTTGGCAGTTAAACGAAGCCGATACATTCAATGCGCCCAGAAAAACGCCCTTCAATGTCAAAATCCGAACAGCAGCTTTAGGTTCGTTCATCTTAACGGTGGAAGGGCGTAACAAAGGCTACCGCGTTCGCCGCCTCAGTTAGGCGCACCCATCAAGACTTTAGCGATCGCGCGGATCAATGGCATCACGCAACCCATCACCGATGAAATTAAAACAAAACAGCGTGATCATCATGGTTACGGCGGGAAAGATTAAAAGCCACGGCGCAATCTCCATTTCGCGCGCACCGATAGAGATCAGATTACCCAAGCTGGTCATCGGTTCTTGCACGCCAAGCCCCAAGAAACTCAAAAAGCTCTCGGTCAGGATCACAGCGGGGATGGTCAAGGTTACATATACGACGACCGGGCCTAAGACGTTGGGGACGATGTGGCGGAGCACAATGCTTGAACGCCGCACGCCTGCAGCCTCTGCGGCCTCAACAAACTCTCTTTTACGCAATGAGATGGTCTGGCCCCGCACGATCCGAGCCATGGTAAGCCACTCAACGGCACCAATAGCCACAAAGATCAAGATGAGGTTGCGCCCGAACACAACCATCAAAATGATGACAAAAAAGATAAAGGGTAATGCATAAAGCACATCAACAATGCGCATCATAATTTGATCAACTTGGCCACCTATATAGCCTGCCGTCGCGCCCCAAATCACGCCAATCAATAACGAAACTCCGGTCGCTACAAGGCCAACAGACAAGGACATGCGCAAACCAAACAACAGCCGCACGAAAAGGTCCCTGCCCTGCGGGTCGGTACCAAAAATGTGAAGATGCTCCAATGTCGGCGCGATCATCACACGATCATTATAGATCGTTTCATAATCATGAGGCCAAAACAATGGGCCAAAAATGGCCATAAAGGTCATAAAGCCCAGCACAAACATGCTTGTGACTGCTGCCTTGTTACGAAAGAGCCGACGTCGCGCATCTTCCCACAGGGATCGACCTTGTACAGCTTTATGAAGAATAGCTGTATTCTCATGGGGTGTAGACAAAAGTGTCACTCGTATTTTACCTTTGGATCTAACAAACCATAGGCTAAATCAGCCATTAGATTAAGAAATATGATCAGACCCGCATAAAGAATAACAACAGCCATCACGACTGGATAATCACGCTGCAAGGCACTGGTCACAAAATTCTTACCAATACCTGGCAGTTGAAACACAGTTTCGACGACCACTGAGCCTGTAATCAGGGCTGCGCATGCGGGTCCTAGATAGGAGACCAAAGGCAGAAGGGCTGCCCGTAACGCATGTTTAGATAGGACCTGAAACTCTGACAGACCCTTTGCGCGGGCTGTTCTAACAAAGTTGGAACGCAGTATTTCAACGGTGCTGGATCGAACTAAGCGAGAAATAATGGCAATTTGGGCCAAGGATAGGGTGACAACCGGCAATAACAATGTCTCAAATGTCATTTTGCCCAAGTTAAGCCCTGCCGTTGGAAGCCATCCCAAATAAACGCCAAACACCAGGGACAAAATTGGCCCGACCACTAAGGACGGCACGCATATCCCTACCATAGCCAGCGCCATGATGGAGTAATCTGGGGCACTATTTTGTTTAAGCGCTGCAAATAAGCCCATAGGTACGCCAACACAGGTTGCAAGAACCAGTGCGCAAAGTCCGATCGACAAAGATACTGGAAAGCCTGACGCTATGATCTCACTTACACTTTGATCTTTATAGATTAAAGAGGGACCAAGTTGTAAATGGCCCAAGCCGACAAGATAGTCGACAAATTGCTGAAAAATAGGCTTATCAAAACCGTAAAATCGATTGAGTTGCTCGCGAATTTCAGGAGATAGCGCGCGCTCAGAGTCGAAAGGACTGCCAGGGGCAAAGCGCATCATAAAAAACGCAACAGTAATGATCACCAGCATCGTGGGGATCGCCACCAACAACCGCCGCATTGTATAGGCTAACATTGGTTGTTCATTTCTCGTAACAAGCTTAAACTAAACACACGCAGGTGCATAGCTAATGCAATCGTGTAAGGTGCGCGCATTGTCAACGCACCATGCCAGTCGATTGACCAATGACTGGAAGAACCAATCTCTTGCTTTTCCATTCATTTTGCCTTTTGTTGTGGCTGCCCGAAGCTCAACACCCATCACGATCATTGCTTTATAAGGATGTAATTATGACTGCATTTCGTCCCATCACCGCCCATTTTTCTGCTGCACCTCAAATCAGTGTGGACGATGTGGCTTATGCTGCCCAAGCCGGATTTAAAGCGATCATCTGCAATCGACCCGATCATGAGGACGGCAATCAAGTGACGGCAGAAGTGATTGCTGCGGCCTGCAAAAGCCATGATTTGGGATTTAGCCACATTCCGATCACAGGGCCTGCCGATCCTTCATCGATTGCCCACATGCGCACCGCACTCGAAGCGGCTAATGGCCCGGTCTTAGCCTATTGCCGAAGCGGTACACGCTCCACCAATTTATGGGCCTTAGCCCAAGCAAGTGGTGGGGCCGACCCGGATGCTTTGGTTGAAGCCGCTGGCGGGGCTGGCTATGATTTGCATGGCTTAGTTCCGGTTTTGCGCGCACTGAAACCTTAATCAACCCTTGATTTTACGTCTCTAAGCCGCTACCGTAAATGACGCTCAGCTGTGTAACCAGCTTCACGATTCAACCTTATAATCCTTCCAACTTTATGTCGCATTAGGTAGGATATGGCGGGGTACCCTTATGCTTCTTAGGCGCAGGGGTGGTGATTTCATGCACTAACCGACATTTTGAAATGATGCTTTTGTTGATGGGGTTGCGTGATTTTATATGGAGACGGTCTGGGTTCACAGCCCGAACACAGGAGCAAGATTTTCTTTTACGGGCAAGCTTTTTAGGGAAATCGCGATTTGGAGATGCTATTAACTTGTAGTTTTTTCTAAGGTAAGGCCACAAACAGAACTCACCACTGGCTTCGCCCCTGACCGCATTAGGCTGTGGTACTTACAATGGCCGAGCCTATGTTGGGCAGGAGATCGAGCAGCTCGGTCAGGTGAACGTTCTGATTTGTGGATGCATTTTAGTGACCTAGCCATATGCCATGAAGTTGCTTTACCCAAGTATGGTCAACCACAATGGATTTCGATGCCCGAGATTTAAGCAAATCAATCGTTGCCGCCACATTTGCAGCGGCTTTTGGCAATGCCTAACAATGGATCCGAACCAAACACATAGTTGTGCAGTTGAGAAGGTAGAAGCCAATGGCGTTCATGACGGAGCGATTATGGCGCTGCCATGTGTCCGCAAACCAGGCAAAGTCTATAAAAAAACTTATTGATAATCATGCACCCAATGGCTTGGTAGCAGATTTATCAACCCCATATCTCAGGGTTCGTCCCGCTTTTGTTTATATCAAGCGTCGTCAGGAAGATGTGCGTTTCTTTATGGATACTAAAGCGTGTTGGCTGCACAGTTTGGATGAGGTTGTCTCACCCACCTAAATTGCGAAAATTTCAAAGTATTGCACTCTATTGAAGTTAGATTGGGGTGGTCTTAACATCTTAGGCAACCGAAGTGACGGTTTGATCTATGCTGTTGATTCAAATCGGACTGACATGGGTCCACCGATCGCTTTGCCTGCATCTGAGAAACTCAAAATTACGCATTTGCTTGTCTTAGCCCTAACAAATGCCGTCACTCAACTCCAGCATCAAGCTGGTGGAGGTCGTTAATGGCAGTCAGCATTCCCTTTGTTCGCGACATCAAATTTGACTATGGCATTGTTGAGCAAGTCAGCCCGCTTATTCGCCGTGTGATTGCCAATAATCCCGGTCCGTTCACATTTACGGGGACCGGGGTTTACATCATCGGCCATGGGGATGTGTGCGTGCTTGACCCCGGGCCTGATATGACGGACCATTTTGACGCCTTAAAGTCAATCTTGCATGGCGAGACCGTCAGCCATGTTCTCGTTACCCATTCCCATATGGATCATAGCCCTTTAGCTCACCCCTTAGCGCGTTGGGCTGGGTGTTCGGTTTTCGCGTCAGGCGCAATTGAACTGCCCAGTCAATCAGAAGTCCAACTTGAAGCAGGCGATGACAGCGGCTTTCGTCCCGACACTATTATCCACGATGGTAGTTTGATTGAGGGAAATGGCTGGTCGATGGAAGCCATTTCAACCCCTGGTCATACTTCTGGGCACATGTGCTATGCGCTTAGGGAAGAAAACTGCCTGTTTTCTGGCGACCATATTATGGGTTGGTCTACGACGGTGATCAGCCCACCAGATGGCGATATGGACGACTATCTCAACAGTCTCGAAAAAATTGCTGCTCGTCAGTTTACGACCATTTGGCCAACCCACGGTCCACCTATTAGGGAACCTGCACCGTTCATTGCGGCTTATCGTAAACATCGATTAGACAGAGAGGCACAAATCTTGGCCTGTTTGGAAGCTGGACATGCCCGTATTCGTGACATTGTTCCTATCATCTATGCCACGATTGACCAAAATCTTTGGCCTGCCGCTAGCCATTCAGTGTTAGCCCATGTTAGCCGCCTAATCAAAATCGGGAAGGTCAGATGCGAGGGTGAACCTGCCATAGATACCCATCTTAGGCTCGTCTAACCTAAGCTTGCTTGGCGCTTGAAAAACCTTATTAGAACAAGTTCAATCTATAGATCTGGACTAAAACTCAGGAACCGTCCGATTTTGACCATTGGGATGGACAATGACCAGAGTCTGGTGTTCATAATCAAGTTGCTTTTGCAGCTGTCGCAGGCGCTCTTCATCCCCAGCCAACACATTAGTAGAGCGCCATTTTTGCCCGTCATAAAACACCACATAACCGCAGACAGAACTCACACATTCGGGTTTTTTGACAAGGGTTTCATAGCCTTCGCGTAAGGGTGGGTTGCGTTCTTCATAAAGCTTTGAGCGAACCCGAAAGCCCCAGACAATGATGACATCTACGGATTTACTTAGGTCTTCATCTTGAGCGGGAGGGCTTTTCGCAACCACATTGGCTGGCACCTCAGCCGCTTTGGCCTTTGTGCCAACATCTGCAATCCCAGCCAGACTTGGGCTTGCGCTCATAGCCAAAAGCGCACCAAGGACGGATACGGTTTGGCATGTAAGATATTGCGCTTGCATTAGACTTGATTGCCACCAAACTTCCAAAATTGTCAATAATGCCGCAAAATAGCCTTGAATTGGCAGGGTTTAAGTGCCTTTCACCGCCGCTAGGAGTGTTGAAACGCGCTTCGCATTGGCACCAAGGTCTGACACACCCACGCGACTTATTGAGCGCATATCCACTCGTGCACCATCACCCATGTCATGCACGCTGACGATAACATCATCCTTAAATCCAAACCAAAAAGACTGTGCCGTTGCTTCAAGTCGCATGGTTGCCGGGTCCTGACTGACGATGATCAACCCCATAGCTTTGGTGGCACGCTCAACCTTTCTATAGGCATCTGACGGTTTAACACCCTTTAAGATTAGCGGTTTAATGGCGGGATAGGCTTCTGCTTGGATATCAGCCAAGGTCCGGCCCGACCATGGGCCTAGATTGTTTTTGTCAAAGGGGACGGTTGCCTCCTTTGGGTCAAGTACCGGATTGGAGTTTGACCCCCGTGCTGTGATCATGGTCGCTGAAAATGCTAAGGGCTCACGAGGATCGGTTGAGATATCGTGGATGGGCGGTACTGCACGCGCAGTCGATATTGCTATGAAAGCCATGCTGATAGCTCCCATACTCACCAACCACATCAGGCAGAGCGCGTTAAAGCCCGCTCTTGGTTTAATGAAAACCACCAAAAAGCTGGTGATGAAAGTCATGACGAATAAAAGGCCAATCAGTGGCACGCCGATGCTACCGATCATTTTGAGGAGTCCCACCGTCCATGGCCACAGGCCAAATTTGGTTCCCAAGGCTGCAACCCCAATCCAGATGGGCACAAAGATCGCTAATGCCACCCCTAGCAACAATAAGATGGCACGAGCCTTTAAAAGGCGCGAGGAGGTTTCCATTCTGCCTAATCTCCTTCATAGGTGCGTACAACCTATCACGAACTTATCAGCACATGTTCATATCTAAACTTTGGGCACAACTAACCTTTTGACCATTTAGGCAGATAACAGATCTTAGGATACCAATGCAGTGGGTAACTCATAAGCTTTAAATGTTTCACGCAATGCCAATTTATTGATTTTGCCGGTCGCGCCCAAGGGGATCGCATCCACGAACACAATATCATCGGGCATCCACCATTTGGCGATTTTCCCATCCAAATAAGCAAATATATCTGCTTTGGTCGATGAAGCACCCTTGGCCATTTCAAGGATCAGTAAGGGGCGTTCATCCCATTTTGGATGATACTTTCCAATCACTGCCGCTACGGCAACCCCTGGTGCACCCACTGCGACATTTTCCACATCGATGGAGCTGATCCATTCGCCACCTGACTTGATAACGTCTTTCGCGCGGTCAGTGATGTGCATAAAGCCGTGCTCATCAATGGTCGCGACATCGCCGGTATCAAAGAAGCCGTCCTGATCAAGGATATCCCCCCCCTCCCCTTTGAAATAGCTCGCTGCAATCGCTGCACCGCGCACCACAAGATTGCCAAAAGTTTGCCCGTCACGTGGCGCTTGCATGCCATCGCGCAGAATTTTGATCTCGACTCCAAAAGGCGGGCGACCTTGCTTCAGTTTGAGCTTGATTTGTTCTTCATGGGACAGGCCATCAGCTTCTGGACCCAGTGACCCCAAGGTACCAAGTGGGGAGGTTTCGGTCATACCCCAGGCATGAAGTACTTCGACCCCATATTTTTCTTCAAACAGACGCATGATACGCTCTGGTACCGCCGATCCGCCTATGGCCACCCTTTTGAGCGTCGAGAGCCGCGAATTGGTTGATTCCAAATATTGCAGCAACATCATCCACACGGTTGGAACGGCTGCAGAGAAGGTAACATACTCACTTTCCAACAGCTCATAGATTGACGCCCCATCCATCTTGGCCCCAGGCATTACCATTTTGGCACCAGCAGCAGGTGCAGATAAAGCAACACCCCAAGCATTGGCGTGGAACATCGGCACAACTGGCAAAATAACATCGCGTGCGCCAAGGCCCATGACATCCTTCTGCATTGTCAATAGGGTGTGCAACACATTAGAGCGGTGGGAGTATAAAACGCCCTTGGGATTACCGGTGGTGCCAGATGTATAACACAAGCCGGCGGCAGTATGTTCATCAAACCCACCCCAGCTCGCTTGCGCACTATGGTCGCTGATCCAGCTTTCGTAATCAATCACCCCTTTGAGGCCGCACTCTGGCATATGGTCCTTGTCGGTCAAAACCACATAACGGGCTACTGTGGCTAACTTGTCTTTGAGGGCTTCCAACAGCGGCAGGAAGGTTAAATCGGTGAAGATCAACTTATCTTCAGCATGGTTGATGATATAGACCAATTGTTCGGGAAATAAGCGAGGATTAAGGGTGTGGAGTACGGCCCCGATGCCCATAGCCCCATACCAAACCTCCAGATGGCGACCCGAATTCCAAGCCAAAGTCGCCACTCGGTCGCCGTGGGCGATGCCTTCGGCTAATAAAGCATTTGAAACTTGCTTGGCGCGCGCATGGATCTCGCTATAGGTTGTTCGAACGATTGGACCTTCAACCGAACGCGTCACCACTTCACGGCGACCATGATTTGTCGCGGCGTGGTCCATAATTTTATCGACCGTTAGCGGCCAATTCTGCATCAAACCAAGCATGATCTTCTCCCCAAAAATATAGTTGATCAGCCATACAGCTTTGTGTGGCATGGCGATTGACATGTCTCCTAAGCCATGGGTTGCCCACGTCAACTGGGCAATCGACTTCATGGGATCACAAGAATGTTGAAATGGCCGTCTGACTTAGAAACTAAGGCAATAAGGACAGGTTTTTCCCAATTATCCGATCAATTATGCGTGCAGGCAATAAGCGCGCCAGCCACCAATTGACGAGCTTATTGGGCACTGGCGCGTAACGGGTTTTAGGATGGGGTATGGTTAAGGCTTTTTCGACCACATCGGCCACAATCTCAGCTTCAAGGCCTTCTTCATCCATTGCTGCGAGGCTTTTGGTCAATCGCTCCAGCGGCTTGCCCCAGATCGTTTCGGCATATCGCCTCCCCCCGGCTTCTGCCCCCTTCTCCCAAATCGGGGTTTTAACAGCACCGGGGCCCACTACAATAACGTCAATGCCAACCAATAAGAGTTCACGACGCAAACTATCAGAAAAACCCTCAACCGCGTGCTTGGCCGCAACATAGGCTGCGGTAAAGGGATAGCCGAATTTACCTGAAACCGACGTGATATTTAAAATGCGCCCTTTTGGGCCCGTGCGGGCAGGATCAGCACCCAAGAGCGGTGCAAAAGCGCGACAGCAGCGCACCACGCCCATGAAATTAATGTTCATGACCTGCTCTATTTCGGCCATGGGCTGAAGGAGGGCTGGCCCTGGCAGGGCAATGCCCGCATTGTTCACAAGGCCAGATAGTGTTTTGGTGCCCAACACCTCGCCGACCTGCTTTGCCGCCGCTTCAATGGCGGCCATGTCCGACACATCAAACAAAACCGCTTGACCATTTGCACCAAAAGCGGCGTTGAGCACTTGTGCGTCGGCGGGCTTTCGTACGGAGGCGAATACATAATGTCCCTGCGCGACCAAACGATCAGCAATCGCGCGGCCGATCCCACTTGATGCCCCTGTGACAACAAAAGCCTTTAGGTCTTTGCGCATGGTTAATACTTTCAATCTATTTAGAAAAACTGTGAAAAACTAAGGATATAACTTGGATGTAGTCCATGCTGAGCTTGCCTGATCGCGCATGAATTCTAAACGATCATGAAGGCGAAAAGGACGGTCGCGCCAGAACTCAATACGCAATGGTATGATTCTAAAACCCGACCAAAAACTTGGCCGGGGTACGGGCCCGACGCCAAATTTGAGCGTGTAGCTTGCCACACTTTTTTCTAAGGCAAAACGATCCTCCAAGGGGCGCGATTGCGCACTTGCCCACGCGCCAAGGCGGCTATCGCGTGCGCGAGAGGCAAAATAGGCATCGGCCTCCGCATCACTGACCGCCTCGATTACCCCGCGAACCCTTACTTGTCGGCGCAGACTTTTCCAATGAAAACATAAAGCAGCCTTGGGGTTAGCCGCCAATTGTTGGCCCTTATAGCTTTCGAGATTTGTGAAAAAAACAAAGCCGTTGTGATCAAAATCTTTTAGGAGAACCATGCGCACATCGGGCAGGCCATCAGTATCAGCCGTCGCCAAGGCCATGGCATTGGGGTCATTGGGTTCACTTTGACGTGCTTCACCCAGCCAAGAAGCAAAGAGCGTAATCGGATCATTGGCCCCATCAAGATCGCTTGGCTTTTCAGCAGCGCTATCTTGATAGTCAGCTTCTGACGGAGTTGGGGGAATTAAGCGATTCGCGGTCATAGTGGCAATCTAGTGCACCAATCCGCTTTCGCCAACTTGCGCGCAAAGGCAAAGATAGGATGGATATCCATGGAAGCATTTTTTACGAGTGAGTTTACAGGCCGTTAACTGTGGATGGCTCATGATTCTGCCATGTCGTCACCCTTTGCCATCTTAGGAATAGCACCGTCCACCGATCCGCGTGCCGCCAAAGCAGCGTTTCGTGCTGTGGCCAAAGCCTATCATCCTGATATCAATAGCGACCCCGCGGCAAGGCAGCGCTTTGAGGAAGCGCGAGAAGCCTATCGCGCGATCACGCGCGGTGCAGCCTCTGCAGATATCCGTCTAAACACAACACCCCCTCCGCACACAATGGCCGAAATTGACCTTGAGATTTCGATCTGGATCGCTGTGCGCGGTGGGTCAGTCAAGGGATCTTGTCCGCTTGGTAAAGCCATTGTTCGAATCCCCGCAGGGACAAGAACAGGCGATCGTGTGAGGGCCTGTATCGGCAAAACCGAAGTTACTTGTGTTATCCGCGTGGCTAATTGCGATGGTTATGAAGTGGAGGGCGGTAATATTGTAACCCCGCTCATTCTTT
This sequence comes from Candidatus Phycosocius spiralis, assembly GCF_030158815.1. Taxonomy (GTDB): domain Bacteria; phylum Pseudomonadota; class Alphaproteobacteria; order Caulobacterales; family Aquidulcibacteraceae; genus Aquidulcibacter; species Aquidulcibacter spiralis. The sequence goes on along the minus strand of NZ_BPFZ01000005.1, from coordinate 45,668 downwards.
CAGCCGTCCAAGCCAAAGCTGGTGGCGTTGTGGATGTGGACACCCCCAGCGGCCGCTTGCGCATCAATGTACCAAAGGCCACCCTTGACGGTGATCGCCTATTGGTTGCAGGGCGGGGCTTACCAGCCGCCAAGGGCAGACCTGCAGGTGACCTCTATCTTGATATTGAAGTCATTGAGACCATTACCGATCGGGCGGTTGGGGCACTTGAGCGACTATTAGCACTCGCCCGTCGTCCTCGCAGAGAAAACAAAGTAGTGCCAAAACCAGGCCTAGATCCAAGCCAAGTGGCTTAGATCGCTTGGCGCATAGGCTTCAAAAACACGAGGTGCGCTGCGCCATAGTCGCGATGATCAATGATATCAAAACCACAAGTTTCCAAACGGGGTTCAGCGCGGCCCCGTTCTAAAACGATTAAGCTATCAGCCTTGAGCCAACCCTCACTCAGGCTCCGCAAAACCGCACCATCATAGCCTTTTCCATAAGGTGGATCGACGAATACTAAGTCAAACGGGCCATTTGCAGAAGCTGGCATAACCCCTAAACATGTCGCATCGCGCTTCCAGACGCGGCTAATACCTTGTGCGGCGCAAGCTTCGATATTGCTAGCCAAGACCGCCCGTGCATTTGGGTCATGATCTATGAATAAACAAGTGCGCGCGCCGCGCGATAAAGCTTCAAGGCCCAATGCGCCAGTTCCAGCAAAAACGTCCAATACAAGCGCTTCCTGTAAACCGTTGGACCAAGGCGCATGCTCTATAATGTTGAAAATCGCTTGGCGGGCTTTGTCCGAAGTAGGACGGGTACCGGACCCTTTTGGGGATACAAGAGCCTTGCCTTTCCAGCGTCCCGAAACGATGCGCATGTATGATCCTTTAAGGTGCTTTGGCCAAGTGCCGATCCAGCTTTTCGTGTAGCTGGCTCAAGTGAAGCCGCAAGAGAGCGATTTCATGCTCTGATTTGACATTGACTTCATAGTCCATGCGCGTGGTCAGCCTGTCTTTTTCTGCCTGCCGGTTTTGCGCCATCATGATGATGGGCGCCTGGATCGCCGCCAACATGGAGAGGATCAAGTTCAAAAAGATGAAGGGATAAGGGTCAAAACGGGCTTGACCCTGTAAAATGACTAGGTTCAAGAGCGCCCAAACAACCAAAAACACACCAAAGCCAGATACAAACCCCCAAGAACCGCCAATCTCTGCAACGCGGTCCGCCAAACGTTCCCCAAAAGTGACTTGACTTTCAAAGGCTTCGTTCGCGTCTTGGGTGGTGTGAACCCGGTGCGCAATCGCGCAAACCAGTGCTTGATCCCTAGCGGTTAAGCGGGCAAAGCCGCCATCTTCCAACAACATTTTGCCCAAAGCATGGGCTTGATCGGTTGCCAATGGTTCTGAAGTGCTTATTTCGGTCATGACAGGGGCTCCAAATCGCGACAATCATCTCTATATGAAAAGGCTAGCAACTCCAATTTAAGGGCCAAACCATGGCGAACGTAACCATCTATACCAAATTTTATTGTCCCTATTGTGAGCGGGCCATAGCACTTCTGGAAAAAAAGGGTGCCACTATCACCAATATTGAGGCCGCTACAAAACCTGATGTTCGTGCTAAAATGAATGAGCTCACCGGCAGAAATACGTTTCCCCAAATCTTTATCGGCGATACCTATGTGGGCGGCTGCGATGATTTGATGGCTTTGGAGGCCAAGGGTGGCGTTGACCCCTTATTGGCGGCCTAATTTTGGTAAAAGTTGCCGTTCTTCAATTGCGTACGCCTGCGCGCTTGAGTGTCGCGCGAGCGCAGCTTGAGCCCTTATTGAACCGTGCTGCCAAAGCGGGTGCAAAGCTGATTGTGACGCCCGAGGGCACTAACATCCTGCAGCGCGATCGCACGCGCTTTGAAGAAGAGGCTTTGTTTGAGGATGAAGCTGAAGCCCTCGCCTGGTATGGGTCGCAAGCCAAAGCCCATAATGTCCATCTTCTGATTGGTTCTGCCCTCTTAAAGCGGCGCAGCGGCAAGGCCGCCAATCGCAGCCATCTATTTGGCCCTGAAGGTGATCTACGCGCGACTTATGACAAAATCCATTTGTTTGACGTGAATTTGGGTGCGGGTCAGGAAACCCGCGAAAGCCATGCCTATGAGCCCGGCGACAAAGCAGTTGTGGTGGATACGCCCTTGGGCACTTTAGGGCTGACGATTTGTTATGATCTGCGCTTTCCCCACTTGTTTCGCGATCTCGCAAAGGCCGGTGCGCACATGATTGTCGTGCCAGCGGCTTTTACCGCACCAACCGGGAAAGCCCATTGGCACACTTTATTGCGTGCGCGCGCGATTGAAACAGGTGCCTATATTTTGGCCCCAGCTCAAGGTGGCAATCATGAAGATGGCCGGGCAACTTATGGTCATAGCTTGATCGTGAACCCTTGGGGCGAGATTATCGCTGAACTTGCCCATGATGAACCGGGCGTCCTTTTGGCGGACCTTGATCTTGAACGCGTCACCAGTGCGCGCACCAAAATCCCGTGCCTAACCCATGATCGCGCTTACCAAAAACCATGATTAAATATGCATTAGCGTGTAACCACGCCCATAGCTGGGAAGCGTGGTTTGATTCCATCGCGGGCTATGAGAACCAGCTCGCAGCTGGATTGGTCGAATGCCCGATTTGTGGCTCAATACAGGTTGAAAAAGCCCCAATGGCACCTGCTGTTGTGTCATCGCGCAAAGAGCGTGAGACGCTGACAGAGGAGACCTATGTCCCCGTGGCGATGGCTGAAGAGAGCTTAACGTTGCCAGAGCCCATGCGCGCTTTCTTTCAAAGCTGGAAAGAGCATATTGAGAAAAACTATGATTATGTCGGCGACACCTTTGCCAGCGACGTGCGTGCCATGCATGAAGGCGAGGAAGATAAGCGCTTGATCTATGGCCTCGCCACCCAAGAAGAAGCCCGGGAATTGCTGGAGGATGGGATTTCTATTGCCCCTATTCCAGCTCTCGCTAACCCCAAGCCCATTCGTGGCTTTCATTAAGTTACTTGGTTAGGTTTCGATTGTGCTCGGCCATAGGTCAGAAAAATCATCCCAATCAATATGACCAAAAGCACCGCCGACGAACCCATCGTGCCGAAGCCCAAACCGCCAAGGTCTTGGGTTTTGGTCAAAAAGTCACCCATGGTCGCGCCAAAGCGTCGGGTTAGGACAAAAGCGAACCAAAACAAAAGTGTGCGTGAAATGCGTGTTAAAAAATAGTCAATTCCAATCAAGAGCAACCCTGAACTGATCAAAGCATTGCTCCACAAAAAGCCAAGGCCAGAACTATCGGCTAAAAAATCACCCACCGCCGTTCCCAACGTGTTGGAAACCAAAATTGACACCAAATAAAAGCTCTCGGCGCGGCCACCACTGATATGATCCACCCGCAAGCTTCCGGTTGTGGCACGCCAAGTCACAAGGACTGCTATCATAGTCGTCGCGATCAAAGCCGTCCCAAGGCCATATCCCAGACCAAAACTGCGGTCGAGCATGTCTGAAATGGTGGTCCCTGCGGTCCTAGTCGCCATCAACCAACCAATATAGCCATGGCTAAAAACGTTTGGCGCGCATTTGGAGCATCAGCACGACTGCAAAACCAATAATTGGATTAAGCTACTGCCAACATAGCCACGTGCAGGGTCATCGAAATAAGGTCCAAACCTGTCTCACCCGAAGTGGTCGCTGCAATCTTCATGACCCAAAATGCGATTGTAACCTCAGCAACTTTTGAGAATCGCTCGAGCTGACTGCCCTTTAAATCTGTCATGATGTGCGTTTCAATCCGGCTTAAGCGACTAAGGCTAACGGGCATTGGGTGAAGAAGCGCTGAATCTAGCGCGACCAATTGGCCCACCTGCTACAAGCCCACACCGCCATCTTCCAATACTTCAACGGCTATATAACCCAAGTCACCGCCACCGATATCACGTCGGCATCAAACCACTGACTTTCCCAGCAAAGGCGGCCTAACAACGAGTTCGCTGCAGCGTAACCAAAGCGATACAAGTCACCTTATCACCGCTTAGAATGAAGGTATCACAACCTCCACCAACTGCCTATCCTGACACCACTGCGCCGAAGATGAGGCCTAGGCCCTAAGCGAGGGAAGAGGAATGGTTCAACCCCGCCCTGGCAACATACGAATTAACGTATTGTCTTTTCTAATATAATGATGGAACAAAGCCGCAAGCGCATGCAATCCAATCAAGCCATAACCCAAGGTGCCGCCGAGTTCATGGATTTCTTTGATTTGGCCAGCTAAGAATTTGTTGGGCTCAATGACTGGCGGTAGGCTTAAGCCCCAGAATGGAATGGTTTTGCCAGCAGCGCTTAAAATCAACCAGCCTCCAATTGGCATCCCAATCATCAAGCCATAAAGCGCGACATGCACCAAACCGCCCAAGCGATTTTGCCAGTTTGGGGGTGAGGGTGTGATCGGCGGCACTTTCCAGATCCCCAAACGCAATACAATGCGTAAACAAACCAAGGCCAAGATGGAAAGACCCAGCATGAAATGCCATGTCTTGAAGGCCTCCCGGATTTCACTCCCCTTTGGAAAATTTTCGCGCAGCTCAATAGTTGCATAAACGCCAATGATCAGGGCAAGCATGAGCCAATGCAATAGGACAGCACTCTTGGGATAGGATAGATCAGATGTGGATTGCGCCATGATGAAACCTCATTGATTTCCATATTGGTTGGGACACATAATGTGGCGTATACAAAGGTATAATCAATGCATATCGTCATCAATGCATATCGTCAAAGTTTGTTCCCCAGGCGCTTGGAGTGGATTTAATTTTAACCTAGTTCAGCACAATAACTAGGCTCAAAAAAAGGGTTCTGGCACATAAGTTCTGGCAAAAAGCCCAAACCTATTTCACCTTTGACCTTCTCCCAAAACCTAGGCAATTCTAACACATGCTAGACACATCAAAAAGGCACTTATAAATGCCGTGGATGGCCATCTAGGTCAGCGGTTTAAGGAACTCATATGTCTGCTGCAGCTCAAAAGGCCTATCTCTATCTTAAAAACCAAATTCTCAATGGCGACGTGCCCGCTGGCGAACATGTGTCTGAGGCTGAAATTGCTATTTCAGCCGGGGTCAGCCGAACCCCTGTACGCGAAGCCATAAGACGGCTCAGCTCCGAAGGCCTTTTGCTGCGACGACCCCATTTGGGGGCAGTGGTTCCAAAATGGAGCCAAGAAGAATTGGAAGATGTGTTTTCATTGCGCGCCCTTCTTGAGTCCAAAGCCGCAGAGCGCGCAGCTTCTCGGATCAGCCTCAAAGAATTAGACCATTTGGCCTCCTTAGCTGAAGAAATGCTTTATGGGGTTACACCTCTAACTGATGTTGATCAGCTCGACGAAGGCCGAACCAAATTTGGTGAACTCAATGGTCAGTTTCACGCCATCATTGTCGCAGCGGCGCAAAGTATCCGCTTGAGTACCATGCTGGAACATGTCATCCATATCCCACTCTCGGTGCGCACGATCCTGCGCTATGATAAGGCTGATCTGATCCGCAGTGCCGGACACCATATTGAATTGGTTTCAGCTTTTCGTGCCCGCGATGGCGCCTGGGCCGCATCTGTCATGCGTAGCCATATTCTCGCTGCTTGGCATGCGATTAGTCGAGAAAGCACAAAACCGACTGTCTAGTTCTACTTTAGCCTGCCACAGTGGCCAAAGCATCCTCTACCCAGGATCGTCTACCAAAATCATCCATTTTGTGTTGGCACTGTAGGTGGTGGCAGGCCATTAGTCCGCAGTGACAACACCCCTTCATCTTATAACGCACGAAGCATATGTCCTTTAAGTTCTTATGTCCTCCATGGCCTTAAGTCCTATAAGCAAGGATCAATCGGTACAAGGCACGCGCGATTACGCCAAAGGCCAAGGACGCGGTCTGCCCTTTCTGACATTGATCGCCTATGCTTGATGAACCATAGGGTTTCGCCGGATTCCTCCACGATCTATGCATAGAAGCTTTAGGGTTGGCAAGGTCTCTCCAAAAGCCTTTTTCGATTATCAAATCTTTGGCGATTGGTGCTTGGGAAGCGCAATGGCAAGAAGTGGTGGGCTTGATCTAACCACCCTGCCGCCAATGATATAAAAGTTACTGGTACAACCAAGCTTCCAATGCCAAGTTAAAACACGGCACTAAACGCCCAACCAAGACAACAAGACTGGATCGTAAGCGTGTGTAGATCAACCCAAACAATTTAGCACAATCCTGACCTTGTCATGTCCATATATTGCCCAACCTTGGGGCAAACGGGTTGTTGGCAGAGTAGATTGACAATTAGGATTTTCTTCTATTGTATCCAAAATCAACCTTATTCATATCACGCGATCAGATGTCTTTGCGTGAGCTCGGCGTGATCAAGGACTTGGTATAGCAATTAATGGGGGATTTTATGATAAAAATGACCAGTTACAAGCAGGTTTTGTCTTTCTCGACTGTTTTGGTATCTGCTGCTCTTATGGGTTCTATTGTATCCAATGCACAGGCGCAAACTGCCCCCGATGCCTCTGTAGCCCCTCCCAAGGAACGTGATGTCATCGTCGTAACCGGTGCACGCCAACGCCAAGAAAGCGCCAAGGATGTGCCTCTGGCCGTACAAAATTTCTCGGCTGTTCAAATTAAAGATGCAGGGATTGATCGCCCGGCAGACTTTATTGCTCTGACGCCGAATGTTTCTTTCATCCAAACAACCAATGTGGGGGAATCGCAAGTCCATATTCGTGGAGTGATCCAACCCCGCGATACAGAACCGCCCTTTGCCTACGTGCTGGATGGTGTTTTGGTACCCAATCCAAACGCATTCAATCAAGAGCTTTCCGACATCGCAAGCATCGAAGTGATTAAGGGGCCGATTGGCTCTATCTACGGACGTAATGCAATTGGCGGGGCTATTTTGGTTAATACTATGAAGCCTCGCAACCAGTTTGAAGGTCAAATCAACGCAGGCTATGAGATAGAGGGCCAAGAATATAAGCTTGGCGGTTTTATTTCGGGGCCCTTGGCAAGCAATGTCTATGGTCGGATCACCGCTCATATCAGTGACCGTAAAGGCTATTTTGATAATATCACGCGCAACACGAAAGAAGATCCATTCCAAGAACAAGTGCTGCGCGGCCGCTTAATCATTGATGCCAGCGAGTCCGTTGAGTTTGACCTACAAGCAGGATGGGGCCACATCGATGGCTATGCCTTTGCGTTCAATAACCAATTGTCCTTTACTCCAGGCTTTACCCAAGGCGTCAATACGGGTGACACCTCGTTACCCTTTGCCGGCAATTTGGCCTCCTTCAACAAGCAGGACCGCTGGAACCTCTCCGCAAAAATGACTTGGGACGTGGCAGATGGTGTTTTGTCTGCCTTTGTGGCGCATAATGCTCTTGATGAAAATATGGGAGGGGAAGGTGCCGCAGACTTGGCCTTATTTGGCTTATTAGGGCCGCCAAGCCCAGTTAATCCATCCCCTACTGACTTTTTTACCAATCCTGCCCTTTATGAAGGTTATGGTCCAACAGATCGCGATGGCTCCCAATATCAAGAGCGCAATCAAGAAGACACCAGCGCTGAAATCCGCTTTACATCAGATGGGCAGGCACGGTTTCGCTATATTGTCGGCGCTTATGTCATCTCGTTCCAACGTGACATCTTATTGCTGACGGGAGATGTTGGATTTGGCACCAGTATCCGACAAGCCCCTGTTTTGGTCAATGGTGCGGCCGGTACCCAAGGTACAGGTGGCAACAATGATAATTCTGCTTGGGCTATATTTGGTCAAGCTGCTTACGACATAACACCAAAGTTAGAAGCATCTTTAGCCTTACGTTATGATAAAGAAGAGCGGGAAAATACTAATACGGTCACAGGTCCGGTTGCGCTGATCGGAGTTAAGAGAAAAAATAATTTTGACCAAGTTCAGCCTCGCATCTCGTTTCGATACAAAGCTAATGACGCCATCAGCCTCTATGGTACTTATGGTGAAGGGTTCCGATCAGGCGGCTTCAATGCGTTAGGAAGCCGAAATGCAATCTTGACCATCGATGGTAAAACCAACACCACTGTGCGTGATGATTTTCCAAAAGAGACTTCGAAATCGTTTGAACTTGGATTTAAATCCATTCTTTTGGACCGTAGGTTAAGTCTGAACGGTGCACTTTTCTCGACCAAAGTGGAGAACGCACATTTTTTCCAATTTTTCCCCTTCTCACTGGCACGCGTGATATCCATCGTTCAGGAGAATGAGATTACTGGTGGGGAGTTTGATTTTAACTTCCTCTTAGATGACAATTGGAAGTTTTTTGGTGGTGCTGGGATTTTGAACTCCAAAATTGGCAAAAACGATGAAGTTCCGGCCTCGATTGGTAAGGATTTCCCCTTCACACCCGATCATTCCTTAGTTTTGGGGGTGCAATATGATCGTTCCATTTCATCCAATCTTGATTTGGTTACGCGGTTAGAATGGAATCAGACTGGCAAAATGTGGTTTGATACCGAAAATACCAAGGGCACAGAACGGCCTCAGTTGGATTTAGTGAATGCGAGAATTGCAATCTCAGGTGATAATTGGACTGCAAGTTTGTGGTCACGCAATCTTTTCGACAAAAAATACAATGTGGACGCTGTTGTTCTCAATGTACCCCCACCGGCAGGTTTGACCTTTAACTTCGTAACCAAAGGAACACCGCGGACCATCGGTGCTGAGCTGAGCTTTAAATTCTAAACCAACTCATCTTTTTTAGGGCACGTGCTGCTATTAAGGCAAATCGTGCCCTCTAAATTTTGATCAGAGGCCTGTTTTTCCGGCATTTTTGCTGATAAGGAAATCGGTCCACATGATGAAGTCAAACGTGATCCCCATACTTGGATATTGGCGACCAATCATGGTTACCAACATGGAATTTGCAAGAAACAGCTTGAAAAGAGACTTGTGACCATGAGGCCGATAGAAATTGTTGAGGTAGGTGCGCGGGACGGTTTGCAAAACGAACCTGAACTTGTGCCAACCTCCGTCAAAATTGCGCTGATTGAGCGTATGATAGCTGCAGGGGTAAAACGGCTTGAAACGGCCAGTTTTGTCAATCCACGGCGGGTGCCGCAAATGGCCGATGCGGAGGCCGTGATGGAGAGCCTGCCTGATACCCATGATATTGTCTATATTGGTCTTGTCCTCAATGAACGTGGGGCGGAGCGTGCGTTACAAACCAAAGTGCATCAATTGGGCGCTGTTGCTGTGGCCAGCGATACTTTCGCGATGCGAAACCAAGGGCAGACTTCTAACGATAGCGTCGCTATCTCCAAATCCATTATCAACATGGCAAAAGCCCATGGGCGCAGCGGGCAAGTGACGATTTCTGCGGCCTTTGGGTGCCCTTTTGAAGGCAAAGTTGATCCCGCTCGCGTGGTTTCAATGGCAGAAGAACTTGCTGAATCTGGCCCGTGTGAAATCGCACTAGCCGACACGATCGGGGTTGGTGTGCCGGCCCAAGTAACTGCCCTCTTATCGGCTGTGCGGAAAGTCATTGGCGACATTCCTTTGCGTGCACATTTTCATAATACGCGTAATACAGGCTTGGCCAATGCTTGGGCTGCCTATGAAGCGGGTGTTACCACTTTGGATTCAAGCTTAGGTGGTTTAGGCGGTTGTCCATTTGCGCCCAAAGCCACAGGAAATATCCCGACAGAGGACTTGGTTTATCTACTAACCCGCTCTGGGATAATCAGCGGCCTTGATTTAGATCGATTGATCGATGCCAGCACATGGTTAACCCACATCATGAAACGAACCTTACCTGCCATGGTCAGTCGTGCTGGAAACTTTCCAGCGCAAGAGCCGTTAACAGCATAACATTTGAGGAGGAATGCATGACCTATCGTCTAGGCGTTGATGTGGGGGGAACATTTACAGACTTTCTATTGTTTCATGAAGCCAACGGGCAGACTTGGCGGGGTAAAACTCCGTCAACGCCTCATGATCCTTCGATTGCAGTGGTTGAGGGGACAAAGCAAATCTGTGAAGCGGCCGGAATTTCCCCAAGCGATATCCATGTGTTTTTGCATGGGACCACGGTGGCGACCAATGCTGTGTTAGAGGGTAAGGGCGGGGTTGTTGGATTAATCGTGACCGAGGGCTATCGCCACATCATGCAGGTTGCGCGCTCTTATGTACCAGGTGGGTTGGCCGCTTGGATCATCTGGCCCAAGCCAACGCCGATGGCACTTTTGGAAAACACAGTTGAGATCAGGGGCCGTATAGACGCCCAAGGCCAAGAAGTTCGTCCCCTAGACGAGGCGAATATCCGTGCTGAACTTGCCAAGCTCAAGGCCCGCGGTGTCCATGCATTAACCATCTGTTTGATGAATTCTTATCTCAACGGCACCCACGAAAAACGTGTCGGAGAAATAGCGGTTGAAGTGTTTGGTACACAGATGCCTATTTCCTTAAGCCATGAAATATTACCAGAAATGTATGAATATGAGCGAACGCTGACAACGGTCGCCAACTCAGCTATGCGCCCGGTTGTGGGCAAATATGTACGCAACCTCAAGACAGAATTGTCAAAAATGGGGATGCATGGCCATGTGTCACTGCTGCGCTCGGATGGTGGATTAATGAGTGCGCAGGCAGCTGAGTTGAAGCCAGTCAATTTGTTAATGTCAGGGCCTGCAGGGGGCGTTGCGGGTGCAATTTTTGTGGCCAGAAATGCTGGCTTCAAAAATATTTTGACTTTGGACGTGGGAGGAACTTCCACAGATGTTGCACTGATCGAACATGGAGAGCCGCGCCTACAACGCACTACCGAAGTTGCTCATCTGTCGGTTCGCGCTTCTTCCTTAGATGTCCGCACAGTTGGTGCTGGTGGGGGTTCAATCGCCCATGTACCAGAACTGACTAAAGCCCTGAGGGTTGGACCTCAGTCGGCTGGTGCAATGCCAGGACCTGCCTGTTATGGTCGGGGTGGAAGCGAAGCAACGGTGTCAGACGCAAATTTAGTTCTTGGCTATCTACCCGAAGTATTGCTGGGCGGGCGGATGAAATTGGATAAGGCCGCGGCCATTGCTGCTGTCCAGAAAATAGCCGATGCGATGGGCGTTGATTTAATGGAAGCTGCTCGTGGAATTATTGATATTGTCAATGAAAATATGTTTGGTGCTCTGCGTATGATCTCTGTGCAACAAGGATATGATCCGCGCGAATTTGCCTTGATGGGTTTTGGTGGTGCTGGGTCTTTGCATTCAAATGCAGTTGCCAAATTAATGGGTTCATGGCCTGTTATTGTCCCAATCAGCCCAGGAGTCTTATGCGCGGCCGGGGATGCAACAACCCGCTCTCGTGCCGAGACAGCACGAAGTTTCTCCAAACGACGATCGCAAACCAGCGATGCAGAAGTGTATCGGACTTTGTCTGAAATGGCCGATCAAGCCAAATCTGCTTTAGAAACAGATGGTATTCCACAGGGGGAAATCAGCCTTAAGTTTGAGATTGATGTTCGCTATTATGGCCAAGGCTTTGAAGTGCCCATGCCAGTTGTTTTGGCTGATTTCAAATCCGGGGGCATTCAAAAATTGGCTTCTGCCTTTGATGAGGAACATCGCAGGCTATTCACTTTCAATATGGAAACCGAACATGAATTAGTGAATTTGCGCTGTGTCGCACTGGGTAAAGCCCTTGAACTGCCTACAGCACCGATTGCACAGGGAAATGGAGATCCAAGTGCCGCCCGGGTCGCCGATCATAAAATGTGGGTTGATGGGGGTTGGCAGGATGGGGCGATCTATGATCGCGCGAAGCTTAGAGCTGGCGATCAATTGACGGGCCCAGCTATCATTACTGAAATGGATTCCACCGCTCTCGTTTTGCCTGGTTGCGTTGCTAAAGTCGATAAACTTGGCAATATTTTGATCAATCCCGCTTAGCATCAAAAGCCTTCTCTTAACGCAGACCATATGAGGAACCTGCCATGCCCGCAACCATCCTTGAAACCAAACCTCGCCCCTTCATCCCAACTCCAGTTGATCCTGTTTCGCTGGATATAATTGAAAATGCTTTACGTAATGCGCGTGTCGAAATGGATGCGACGTTATTTCGCACGGCTCTGTCACCTGGTATCCGGGAGCAAGGCGATGCTTTTCCTATGATTGCAGACCCAAAGGGCCGAATGGTAGTCGGCCAATTTGGCTCGTTCTTGCAAGGTTTTTTGACCAGATATGATGGCGAAATTGAAGAAGGCGATGTCATCTTATTGAACGACCCCTATTCATGCGATGGGGCGATTAGCCATACCTCAGACCAACTTGTGATTATGCCAATCCATCATGATGGCCGCCTGGTAGCTTGGGGGGCGATGTTTGGTCACATGACCGATGTCGGGGGTAAAGTACCAGGATCCTTACCAACGGATGCTTCATCTATCTTTGAGGAAGGTATGCGCCTCCCACCCGTTAAACTCTATCGAAAGGGAGTTTTGCAAGAGGATATTTTGAGAATTGCAACCCACCAAAGTCGAATGCCTGAGTGGTATCGTGCTGATCTCATTGCGATTGTAGCAGCTTGCCGGGTAGCTGCACGGCGATTAATTGAAATGTGCGAGCGCTTTGGTGACGATCAAGTCAATTCTGCTATGAACCATCTTTTGGACCGCAATCGGCGTGCAATGCAATTTCTGATCGGCCAGGCTATTGGAGAGGAGCCTGTCTTTTTTGAAGATTACATTTGCGATGATGGCAAGGGTGCTGGGCCATTCAAAATCAAATGCAGCATGTGGCGGGAAGGCGATCGTGTCATTTTGGATTTTGAAGGAACAGATCCCCAATCGGATTCGAGCATTAATTTTTATCTCAATGAAAACATGTTCAAGATGTTTTTCGGCATCTATATGATCATGGTCTTTGACCCCCAAATTTTGTTCAATGACGGTTTTTATGATCTAGTTGATGTACGAATTCCAGAAGGTTCTTTGCTGAAACCCAAATTCCCGGCCGCTTTGTCCTGTCGCACCCATGCGCTGGGGCGTATCTTTGATGTCCTGGGTGCCCTATTGGGCCAAAAACAACCTGACTTTTTATGCGCAGCGGGTTTTTCTTCCAGCCCGCATTTAATGTATTCTGGTTTTCATCCCGATGGGGAGTGGTTTCAATTGTTCCAAATCGGTTTCGGCGGTATTCCTGGTCGTTTCTTAGGAGATGGTGCGGATGGCCACTCCTTATGGCCAGGCTTCACCAATGTACCCAATGAATTTTTGGAGCGCTACTTCCCCTTGCGCATTGAGAAGTATGAATGCGCTATTGATTCAGGTGGTGCAGGCCTGAATCGAGGTGGTAATGGCATTAATATGGTCTATCATTTCTTAGAAAACGGCACCATTTCAATCCATGATGATCGCTGGTTTGTTCCCCCTTGGGGCGTCAATGGTGGACAACCAGGTGCAAGATCTTGGAAAAGGTTGGTTAAGGCTAATGGTCAAAACATCCCACTGGGATCCAAAATGGATCGCGTTATCGTCGAGAAAGGGGATGAATTGCATTATGTCACTTGGGGGGGCGGTGGTTGGGGAGATGCACTTGAGCGTGACCCAGAACTTGTTGGGCTTGAAGTGCGTGGTGGTCTCATCTCCGTAGATGGCGCGCGCGCCTATGGTGTAATATGTGATCATGAAGGCAGCGTTGATCAAGCTGCAACTCATCAATTGCGGCAAACATTGAAATCAAAGCGTAGACCGCTACAGGTCTTTGAGTTTGGCCCAGGATTGGATCAACTTCGTGTCAGCTGTTTGGCAGATACAGGCCTTCCTGCCCCTGTTCAGCCTGTTTGGCGGGCGCGTAATCGTGATAAGATCGCCGCACAATGAGCAAGAGTAGTCCCGAAGCCACTGGCCCACTCAAGGGTTTGCGTGTGATTGAATTGGGTGTGTTACTGGCAGGGCCTTTCTGTGGTCAGCTCTTGGGCGATCTAGGGGCCGAAGTCATTAAAATTGAACCCCCAGATCAAGGTGACCCGATGCGGGATTGGGGTCCAATCAAGCCAAAGGGACAAGGCCTTTGGTTTCCCATTGTTGCTCGGAATAAAAAGTGCATTGTCGCGAATATGCGTAAACCTGAAGGCCAGCAGATACTTAAAGATCTGGTGGCAGATGCCGATTTTGTCCTTGAGAATTTTCGACCCGGTACCATGGAAAAATGGGGCATTGGCTACGATACTTTATCGGCGATTAATCCCGGTATCATCATGATCCGCGTTTCTGGCTATGGTCAGACCGGCCCGTCTAGCCATAAGGCTGGTTATGCCAGTGTTGGCGAAGCTATGGGCGGATTACGTTATGTGATGGGTGAAGCTGACCGTATGCCGTCACGGGCTGGAATCTCCATTGGTGACACATTGGCAGCAACCTTCGCGACCATTGGTGCGCTGGCTGCCTTAGAGCATCGTCGGAAAACAGGGCGTGGGCAAATGGTTGATGCGGCCATTTATGAAAGTTGCTTTGCCATGATGGAAAGCCTGATCCCAGACTTTCAATTTGGCAATTATATTCGGGAGAGAGCGGGTTCAATTTTGCCTAAAATTGCACCATCCAACATCTATCCTGCCAGCGATGGAATGTTAATCATTGCAGCCAATCAAGATACGGTCTGGTGCCGTTTGGCTGAACTTATGGGCCGACCTGAACTCGCCCATGACCCCCGTTATGCAACCCATATTGCCCGGGGGGAGCACCAAGGTGAGCTGGATGAGCTAATTTCTGCTTGGACGCGAACCCAAACATCCCAATCCTTAGAAGACATTTGCGAACAAGGGGGCGTACCGTGCGGGCGGATCTATCGTGCACCTGAGATGCTGCAAGACGAACATTTTGCCGCGCGTCAAGCTATCATTGAGGTCGAACATCCAGTCTTAGGGGGGTTTAAAATGCAAAATGTATTCCCCAAATTATCCGAAACACCAGGCAATGTAAGATGGACGGGGCCTGATATGGGTGCACACACGCTAGAAGTGCTCCAAAACATATTGGGCTATGATGATACTAAAATTGAAGCTCTAAAAGCGGTCAATGCGATCTAAGGGATGTGCCTCAATCCAAGGTGAACATGATTGTATTAGGCATATGCTCTGGCGCGTGTGGTACATTAGCATGGCTTGATGCCATCAGCGCGATTGCAACTGAGCCAAAGCCACGTCCAATTCGATAACTTCAGCATATTTGGCTTGAAGATCAAACAAATTGGCCTCGTGTGGGCGCGGGTCGCGATCTGCGCAGGCTTGTCTGACCACAAAGGGTGCAAATCCACACTGCATGGCGTCAAGAGCGGTTGCACGAACACAACCCGAAGTTGAGAAACCGCCAATGAACACACTATCGACCTTTAGCGCATTCAAAGTTGAAGCCAGCGACGTAGCAAAAAAAGCTGATGCATAATTTTTCATAATTATGATATCGCTTGGGGCTGGTGATAAGGCTTCTGGAAAAGCAGCCATTGGACTGTCGGTTTCAAACAATTTTAATGCTGGCACTTTTTTAAAAAACAGCCCACCATCTATCCCACCTCTTTGAAATCTGACACCGGTGAGTACGACAGGAATTGCAAGCCTATGTGCAAGGCTGCGCAAAGTGATCATCGCGGTTAGGGCATCTTGGGCACTTTGCCCAGCATAAAGCGGGCTTTCAGGGTTGATATAAGCCAATACTGGGTCCACTAAAACAAGGGCTGGTCTTTCACCCCATGCCAATCGACCACCAAACCCTGCTTGGTTATAATCTAGATCTAGACTTGATTCAGTCATCGATTGCCCTAGTGACTAAAAAGTGATCTTAATACATTCTGCGCATGCTGTCATCCACAGAACTTGTGGAAGGAAAGATCAGTGATTGCGTCTTTTCAACGTAAAATAGACACGGTTCTTGCAATTGTGCTAGCACCTTTCGCAACTGTCGCATTTTTCGCTAGCTACCCCAACATGGCCTTGGCATCACACCTCTGCATCTTAATCACACAATCACAGACCAAAATTGTCTATTGAGGCAACAATTATCTTGTCCACATCAATCCAAGACAAAAAATAAACAAATCTCATAGATTCATATATTTGCATAATAAAAAATCTATAATCATTTAAGACATTTTTGTCTGAAGGTTGCATCTCAGGTACAAAATCAATCTATTTTGCAGTATAATTTGAGAATTTCTGATCTTTTTAAATCTTCATTAGGGGGTAACTGTCATTGATTGGTTGCGCAAGTGTGTGGCGTGGGAGAATTCTATGGAAAGCGTGAGTATCAATGAACGAATTCGGTTTCAAAATATCGATCAACATACGCGCTCGACTTTACGAGAATTAATACCCTTGCTCCCTGAGATCATGCCGGGGTTGCTGGACGAATTTTATAACCATATGAACGGTTGGCCCGATGTTAGCGCAGTATTCAACGGCTCAGTTATTGCCCATGTCCGCGAGAAACAGCTCGATCATTGGATGCTGATCGCCAAAGCAGATTTTGCTGCTGACTACGAAGCATCTGTCCGCAAAATTTGGGGCATTCATGCGCGGCTTGGCCTAGCACCTACTTGGTTCATCGGAGGCTATTCGCTCTTATCTGCACGGATCGCAGAAGAAGCCACTGCTCGCCTAGCCTTAGGGGGTAAGGGTGTCAAAGGGGGTAGGTTTTTGGGTGCAACTAACCCAGACAAACCCGCAACGCGCTTTGCCAAAGCCGTGATGCAAGCCGTTTTACTAGACCTCGATTTTGCGGTCGAAGTCTATATGGAAAGCGCTGAAAAGTCGCGCAAAACTGCACTCGACGAACTGGCCAATTCGTTTGAACTCTCCGTATCTCAAGTCGTGGAAACCGTCGCATCGGCTGCAACAGAGTTGGAGGCAACCTCTGAAACACTCGCCAACACTGCCAGCTTAACATCTGGTCATTCATCCGCTGTGGCCAATACAGCCGAGCAGTCGGCTGGCAATGTCCAAACCGTAGCAGCCGCTGCCGAAGAGATGGCATCTTCAATCAGTGAGATCGCTCAACAAGTATCCCAAGCTGCAAATGTTGCCCGTGATGCTGAGGCCAAAGCCATGGCCACCAACGCAACCGTAGCAGCTCTGTCAGAGGCGGCCTCGCGGATCGGTCAAGTTGTTGGCTTGATATCTCAGATTGCGGGTCAAACAAATCTATTAGCACTCAATGCCACCATTGAAGCTGCAAGAGCTGGAGAGGCTGGACGTGGCTTTGCTGTTGTTGCTTCTGAAGTGAAAAATCTAGCGAGCCAAACAGCGCGAGCCACAGATGAAATCTCGGCACAAATTACAGGCGTGCAAGAAGTCACTGAACGTGCTGTTGGGGACATTGCTGACATCAGCGGCACGATCAATGCCATCAACGAGATCTCGTCTTCCATTGCAGCCGCAGTTGAACAACAAATGGCTGCCGTGCGGGAAATCAGCCGCAATACCACCGATGTTGCCGGCGCTACGGCAGAGGTCAGTAACGCGATCCAAATGGTTCAACAAGGTGCCAATGAGACAGGTGCCGCCGCAAACCAAAGCCTTGGCGCTGCACGTGAACTTGGCCAACAAGCCGACAGGATGAAACAAGAAGTGAGGGACTTCTTACAACGCGTTCGGGCCGCCTAACCGGGTCTACACCTAACCCGTCGGGGTTAGGGTGCAGCCAGCATGGCAATGACGGCAACCAAAACGATGGCAGCAAGCAGGGACAAGGCCTAAACAATGGTCATGCCTTTAACGCGAACACCTTAACGCGCTTCGTCGCCCGTTTTGACAATAGGGGGTTCTTCGCCCATGTTCGCCCCCTAACTCGCCGCGCCATCGGACCATGTGTGCACTTTAGCATCCGATAGGTCTAGTGTGTGATCAGGGCCATTGGCCAATCCTTTATCTAATAGGTCAACAACATAGCCATCTGGCAATTCGCGAAAGGTCAAAAGACTCCAAGCAATCAGATAACCATCCTCGCCCATGCCCATGAAGCCGCCGAAATTCATCACAGCATAAGCTACTTGGCCAGTGCGCTTATTGATCATGCTATGCTTGATCGTACCAATCCGCTCACCCGACGGCCGATAAACGCCCACACCTACAACCTTAGTGCTGGAAATCCGGAGCGCATCGGTCTGTTAGACAATTTCATCTATATTCTCTTCAGTCATGATGGGTTCCAATCAATCTGGGGGAACCAATCAAACGCTTGGGGGGTGTTTGGGTTCCAAGCGGAGGCGGTGAGCTTGTGCATGGGGCACGGGTCTGTGGACACTTTCAAGTGCAGACTCCCTGCTTGGAGCCCACAGGCCAACCATCAGTACCTTCACAATACCCACGAGAGGTATGTGCTCCTAACTTGAATGGCCGATGGGCCTTACGAACGACGAGGGCGCGTAGTTCCTTCTATTAAGGAGAGACAGCCAATCGAAAATCCGCGTCGTTCACTAAAGATCGCACCAACTTGGAATAAAGTGCGGTATAGCGCGCTTGCGCCTCGGGTATCGCAATTGCGCCGATGAATTGAAACTCCCAGCTGTCGCGCACGACCAATTCCTTGTTAAAGACTTCGACACCATTGCGGTGCACACGAAAACGGGCACCCAGTGCGCCATTTGGCGTAGACATCGTAGTGACTTCGCTGACTGTAAGTTGGCCAGAGATCACGACTGAGGACGCGGGGTCGAATCGGCCCGCGGCTGTCATTTCCACTTCCATTGTGTCTTTGAGAAACTGAGCAAACGAGAGACCGTTTGGAGGCCGCAAGGACTCAGCGCGAACCATCAATCCACGATCCATCCCTGGTGGCAGGCCTGGTGCCAGTTCAAATGTTCCCAGTGACATCGATGGAAAAGTCGCGGTTCGAAAGGCCTGCAAAGTATCAAGCGTCGGTGGCAGTTGAGCTGCAGGCGTAGCACATCCTGCCACCGCAAGCGTCACTACTAGAGCCACCTGAGTTAGAAGTCTTTTCATTTTGATCACTCTGCGGGTGCGAGCGCAGGTTCTGTTGTCTCTGCCGGCGTCAGCGGCGCTGGATCACTTGAGGGCGCAGCTGGAGCAGACGCGCCGAACCTCGGATCCCGGGTCAGGTCTGTTACTAATCGGTCGAGAATCTGGCGCACGATCATTTTGATCCCTTCGTTAGCATTTCGAACCCGAACAGCATTCTCGGGGTCCGCATGAAGGCCGATAACCGTCAAAAGCCGGTGCCGAGTTGTGGTGGTTACAGCTGTGGCGGTAGGCCCTGAAACATATTCAAGTTTGGCTTCGTAATTGTCTGCCACCAATTGACCAGCCAGACCAAAGGTCAGCCCTGCGCTAATTCCTTGGCCGACAGCCCCTTGCGCGATCAGATTGTCGATCGAGACCTGCATAACCGCCCCACCGTTCACGGGCGCTTCGGAGACTTCAGAGAAAGCCCCGCTCGTGCGGATTTGGGCTGAGACTTGCTCTTTCAAAAATTTCGTTGCCTGTGCGTTCAAGTTGCCTGCCGTCTTGAACTGGAATAGCAGCTGGACTGGCTGTGGGTTTGGCACAACGACTCGCTCCTCAGCCTTTACATCGCCCAACGTCGAATCAACAAATGACTTGGCAGCAGCGACACTTACCGTCGACAAAGACGCTAGGGCCGCAAGGATCCAGACTATTAAACGCTTCCTTCTATCCCCCTATTTGTAGTGATCCTAAGAACGCATAACTTAAACTCTTACAGTCTCTGATTGAACCCAAAGAATGGTAGACCGTCAAGTCAACGCTCGCTTGGCCTTGCCAAAAAGGTTAGCGCCTTCGCAATAGGGCGGTGCATTCAATGCAAGAATGCACCGCACAAGCTGTAGTTAATGTTCTTCAATTTGTTTAGCGGTTATAGACGGCGGTAATGCTGGCCTTGCCGATTGAGTTCGCGCGGATCATAAAGCCAGCCAAAGCATTGCTTGCCTCCTTAGGTAGATCGAGCTTGTCAATGCCAAGCGCGTGTACGGTGAAGATATAGCGGTGCATTTCGCCCGGTGGGGGGCATGCACCGCCGAACCCAGACACGCCATAGTCGTTGCGGATTTCCATCGCGCCTTTCGGCAACGCGCCCTTTCTGCTGGCGTCAGTCGGTAGTTCTGTCACACTGGCCGGAATGTTCACAACATTCCAATGCCACCAACCCGAACCCGTTGGCGCATCAGGGTCATAAGCGGTTATGGCATAACTTTTGGTTCCCACAGGTGCGTTCGTCCACGTCAATTGCGGCGACTGATTGCCACCATGGCAGCCAAATCCCTCAAAGACTTGAGTTGGGCTAAGTTTTGCCCCTTCGGCAATGGAAGTGCTTGAGAGCCTAAACTCTTCTGCCCAAGCGGAGCTGGCAACAGCAGCGACGGCAAATGTTGTAACTATGGAGATGTGTTTCAAAAGCATGTCTACTCCCTTTCCTGTTAGCTCATATTGAGTATCCCAAGCAAGGATGCAATGATGATGACAGATGCTTTCATTTCTAGAAACTTACCTTAATGGGGTATCTGTTTGGATCTAACCCAAAATACTTCTTCCACTCATCATGAGTGGGTCATGCAATTATTGATGCTTGATTAGACCCAAAACTTCACTCAACTTGGACAAGGTGCCTAGGAATTGCCATTAACCAGACAGGGCTGGCAATGATTTTCCTTTTACGATCGCGCCGCCAGACGATATCAGTTTGGCTTATGCGACTGATTTTTCCGCCATCCATCTTACTAAGCCAGCCAAGCTTGAGCGCCAAACTGATCTTAAACACCATCATTCGTTCAGGCAACCAAGGATTAATCATCCTAGAGCCACGCCACTATTACAGGGATAGGACTAACATTAATCCCCCTTCTGACATCTCTTTGCTAAACTGAAGAGCTAGGCAAAGGAGACTGTGACTAACATGGAAACTTCCCCAAGAACAAAGATGGAGTGGCTGGTTGCAAGTCAGGCTGACAAACATGTAACGCTCAATTCTGCCCTAAAAAAGATAGACACCTTATTGGGAGCTTGTGTGTTATCAAGGCGCAGCTCACCCCCAGCCAATTCCACAGAGAATGGTGATTGTTTTCTGCTCAACGCAGCGGGAACGGGGGCTTGGAATGGTTTTCCAATTGGATCAATTGCGACATTCGATGCTGGGGTATGGCAATATGTTATTTGCCCAGCTGGGACAATACTCACCGTTGTGGAAGAAAATTTGGTTCTACTTCGTTTGTCCAACGACTGGGTTCCACTGAGAACCAGCCTAGGCCTGTTGGCAATTGGTGGGTCGGATACATCTGATTGGTCAATAAAAGCCATTGGTCGGGGATTAAGCCTTCAGGCAGGAGAAACAGGCACATATGCTGGTTCGGTATATGCAAGTCTTAATAGGCTTAATGCCAACAAAAGCTCGTTGATCCTGCATGAAACCCTCAACGGAGCTAAGGTTCGATCAGGCTATGTCGATAGTGATACGTATAAAATTGAACTGGCTACCCCCGGCGGGGCATGGAAAGAAGGATTATCAATTGGATATGACGGCAATACACTCAAACTGATAAACGCATTAATCCTAAACCATATTAATGATAGAGTTACTTTAACAAAGTCCGACGATGAATTCTTTGAGATTGGCCCCCTTGGCAGCTACCAGAGCGATAGGGTCGATGCGTTTTGGCGCGGCTTGCATTTAACACCAAAGCCTATCGTGGTTAACAATGTACCACAATATCCTCGCTTAGGCTTTACATGGGACGTTGATCGATTAACAAATCCAACAAATATTAGTTTTCGTATGGAAATAGGTAATAATATTCCGGGGGTTAATCACTCAATCTACATAAGTGCATCGCCGGGTGGGCGTATCATATTAGCAAACCCAATAAAACTTAACACATATGTTCAAAACTCATTGCCTAATGCTGGTTTTGCTGGGAAAGGGGCATTGATCCATATAGATGGCTCGCCCGGCGGCATTGCATGGAGTGATGGCGCAACTTGGCGCTGGACAACAACAAATGGTGCTGTGTAGATCAAGGTTTGTCTAGCAGCATTAATCAACGTGATTTTGAGCCAACAATCATGAAGAATTGGATAATTCTTTGAATTAGAAAGCCTTCAATTTGCCCAGAATTGGCTCCTTAATTGGCAATAGTCACACTCTGATCCAGTTAATACCTTGTTTCTATATGAAAATAATGGCGGAGACGGAGGGATTCGAACCCTCGGTGCCCTTTTGGAGCACGCTCATTTAGCAAACGAGTGCCTTCAGCCTCTCGGCCACGTCTCCGCACCGCGGAGTGATAGCCTGAGGCATAGGCGCAGAGCAAGAGCAGGAGTTCAGTGGCGCTGCACACCCTGATTCTTGCAATATCGGGCTACGTTGATCAAGACTGAAAACCGGGCCTATTGGACACGAGAGGTTCTGCCGCAACGGGTAGGCTAAGCCTAATTAGTTGGCGGTGCGTTGCAACCATTCACGTGCCGCACGTTGAGCCGCGGAGATTTGTGATTGCGTCATCATCGCAGTCAATTCCTGACGCCGAAGTTTAGCTTCATCATCGCCGCGCATGGCGGCAATGTTAAACCATTTGTGCGCTTCAACATAATCCAAATCGGCACCAACCCCTGTTGCGTAGGAAAGGCCCAGCGCAAACAAATTGGCATTGGGATCCATGGTCCCAGCTTCTGTGGTCCTTTTGACCTGCGAAGTATCGCTCATATCATAAGCCATGTGTACTCTTCCTTTACCCGTGTTGGCTACATTCTGAACCAATCATTTATAAACACGCCCTGAGCTCTTGAACGCTCAGAATGCTACTGTGAGGGGAGATGGTAAACTGAATCTTCCTAAAACCTTGCTAGAAAGTGAATTTTGCTACCTTTTGCGTAAACAATATCTTGATTGTACAACTTGGTCTTAACTTTTTGGTTATGAATTCTGGCTTGAGGTGGAACAGTGCCTTTTTTTGAAACTGAAGATGCAAGCGCCCTAACCACCCAAAATATCGATGTCGCCCATATGATTGATCTAAACGGTAAAGGCGTGATGGAAGCGCTGGCTCTGGTTGAGGCTGCCTTGTTTGCCCATCAAGGGGCGGAAGAGAAGCGACTTTGGTTTCGATTTGACCCGCCAACAGGAGAGACCCCGCAACCCTTGTTTCAGCCGGTGGGTCGTCTGCTGCGCGACGCTATCCGTGTGGGAAATGCGAAACGCGCTATGCCTGTACAGGCTGGAGGCTGGATTGTCAGACTGGCGTCAAAGGTGCGATAGCTGAATATGGCTGTTTATACTGAACCCACTGATGAAGAACTTGCCACTTTATTGAATGCATGGGGCCTTGATGGGTTACGTAATTTCAAGGGCATTGCTGAGGGGATTCAAAACTCTAATTTTCTGATTGAAGTCCGTCAAGGCCGCTTCATATTGACGATTTATGAGAAGTCTGTGGTGTTAGACGACTTGCCTTTTTACTTGGGCCTGACTGAGACTGCGGCGAATGCTGGTTTGCCTGCGGCACGGCCTATCCGGACCCAAGATGGGGAAATGGTTCAAATGATCCGGGGGAAACCGACATCTTTATGCACTTTCCTGGACGGAGTTTCTTCCCAACACCCACCCTCATCGCAAACCCGCGCGGCGGGCGCCGCCTTGGCACAGCTTCATCTTGCTTTGGCAGACTACCCACAAAAGCGCCCCAATGATTTAGGGCCACACAATTGGTCGGAATTATGGGCCGGGCGGGCGGCTCATTCCGAAGACTTGGAGCCCGGTATTGCCCCTTCTATTGATCAGGACTTGAAAGAGTTTGCGGCCAATTGGCCTAGGGATTTGCCGCGTGGAATCATTCATGCTGATCTATTCCCCGACAATGTCTTATTCTTAGGTGATCGCGTTAACGGACTGATCGACTTTTATTTCGCTTGTGAAGACTTCTTAGCCTACGATTTGGCGGTGATGCTCAATGCTTGGTGTTTTGAAGCCAATGGGCGCGAGTTTGACTTAGTTAAAGGGCGTGCCTTGATCATGGGCTATGAAACCGTTCGCCCCTTGAGCCAGTCTGAGCGCAACGCTTTACCCCTCTTGGCGCGCGGAGCGGCATTACGCTTCTTTTTGACCCGTCTGGTGGATTGGGTGACACCGATGGACGGGGCATTGGTGCGCAAAAAAGACCCACGCGATTATGCAGCTAGACTGGCGTTCCATCGCAATGCGCGCAGTGCCGCTGATTATGGCGCACCAGAATAATGACCGGGGCTCAAGATCCTTTATATCCGGCATCAACCTTACTTTTGGTGCGCGATGTCGCAGATGGCTTGGAAGTGTTGATGGTGGAGCGTCACGCCAATATCGGTTTTGCGGGCGGAGCATTGGTGTGGCCCGGGGGCAAGGTAGAAGTGGCAGATTTTGAGGAAGGCTGGTTAGATCATGCCGACGGATTGGATGGCTTATCCCCAGATGAGCGGGCAGCCCGCATCGCTGCTATCCGCGAGACGTTTGAGGAGACCGGCGTTTTATTGGCGCACTTAGATGGCGCTTTGATCGGCCCCAAGGTGCAAGACTTAAAGCTGATGCGCCACAAAATTGACCGCGATGCGAGCTTATTTTTGCCCTTGGTTCGCGACCAAGGCTTAAGGCTGACGGGCAACAATCTCACCCCTTTTGCACGCTGGATCCCCCCGCCCGCGCTTCATAAACGTTTTGATACCCGTTTTTATCTAGCCCGCGTGCCTGCCGACCAAATAGGCTGCCAAGACGGAACTGAAGCTGTTGAACTTCTTTGGATTAAGCCAAAGGCAGCCTTACAGGAATTGGCTGAAGGTAAGCGCAAGATCATTTTTCCAACTGTACGTAATCTTGAGCTTTTAGCACTTTCTCCCACGACTGACCGGGCACTCACCGATGCAGCCGCCCGCCCACAAGGCATTGTGCAGCCGATCATTGAAGATGGCGTTCTCAAAATCAGGGACGACTTGGGCTATCCGGTGACGCAAGAGCGGCTGGAAAGTGCTTTACGGGGATAGGTGCAACACGTGTTCCCGGCCTAGTTTAATACCCGCCCAGCAATGGCTGACAGTTTTTTAACAAGCTCCAAGTCACGCGCTTCTGGCTCTGTAATCACTGCAAAATCCAAACAGGTATCAATCGGGGATGGCGTACGCGGGATAGTCTTTATAGCCCTAGCAAGCTCTGCAACTAAATGCTTTGCCTTGGCTGAGTTGGCGTGCATAACTTCTATAATGGCCGACACTTCAACCGCGCCATGACCTTCATTCCAACAATCATAATCGGTGACCATACATATGGAAGCATAAGGTAGCTCTGCTTCACGGGCGAGTTTGGCCTCTGGCATATTGGTCATGCCGATCACACTACAACCCCAAGAGCGATAAAGCTGGCTTTCGGCCAAAGTCGAAAATTGTGGCCCCTCCATGACAACATATGTCCCACCTTCGGTGACTTGCGCCCCAATTCGGCGTGCGGCTTCGCCTGCAAGCGCACGCAAACGCGGACAAGTGGGGTGTGCAACCGAAACATGCGCGACAAGGCCTTTACCAAAAAAACTTTTGGCACGGGCAAAGGTGCGGTCGATGTATTGATCAACCACAACAAAGTGACCCGGTGGCAGTTCGGCCTTTAGTGATCCCACCGCCGATATGGACAAGACATCGGTGACCCCTGCCCGCTTAAGCACGTCGATATTGGCCCGCCCATTGATATCAGAAGGCGCGATTGCATGCCCACGACCGTGCCTTGGCAAAAAGACCACACGCTGTCCGTCAAGTTCGCCATCAAAGATTTGGTCAGATGCTTGCCCCCATGGGCTTTCAATTGCGCGCCAAACCCCATTCAGGCCCGGAATATCATAAAGCCCTGATCCGCCAATAACCCCTAAAACCCAATCAGACATCTTGTACCTATCTTCGAGCGCGCCACCGCATGACATCACGGCGACAAGATTCTAAAAGGGCAAGGCGGCCTTGCATGGTCGCATTAGGGTTTTTGGAAGCTGCTAAATCCCGCTGGCCTGCACGGGCAACACCATCATAATCGGCGCGAAAGCGCGGTTCGCCACGCACCGTTGAAACCGCTAAAACCATAGGTTGCATAGCGTCCCTTAATGCCATAATCTCTCGAGCAACGCCAATGACTTGTGGGGGTGCGCCCGGACGACTGGCCTGAATGCGTGTAATGGCCCCCAAGAAATCAGCGGTTCCATAGCATTTCACCAAACGTACATAATCCTTTGCAACATCAAAATTTGGCGCAATTTCTTTGGCAATTTGGGCTTTTGTTAAGGGTTGACCTGGCTGAGTTAGTTCAAGCACTGGCGCAGGTGCCACAGGTTGGGCAGCATGAGGCACAATACTTTGGGGCACATCCAGCTCAAGCTTGTTTAAAGGAGCTGAGACGCCAGGGTCAGTTATCGCCCGACCCAAATTGACGGTGATTTCAGGGATCTTGGGCGTCTCTTGGGATTGCGCAAAACTGGCAATAGGCCATCCAAGTAAGGTTATCAGCAAAAAGGTAAAAGCTGCAAATCGCATCACTAGTTCATCTCATAGATAATCGGCATATTCTTTAGTCCGCCCACAAAATTGGCTTCCGTCAATTTGGGTATGCCGTCAAATTTGACCCATTTAAGGCGCGGCAATAATTCTTCCCAGAATATCCGCATTTCCATTTTAGCCAAGTGCTGACCAAGGCACAAATGTGCGCCATAGCCAAAGGATAAATGCTGGTTCGGTGTGCGATTTAAATTAAAGCGATACGGCTCAACAAACACTTCTTCATCGCGATTGCCAGAAGGGTAGGACAACATTAGCCAATCGCCCTTCTTGATCGTTTGCCCGCGTAGTTCATAGTCTTGGGTCGCAGAACGCATAAAATGTTTAACGGGTGTAGCCCACCGAATCGATTCATCAACTAAGCCCGTAATCATGGTCGGGTCAGCCTTGACGGCAGCCAATTGATCTGGGTTCTCAATCAAGCCAAATAGGCCTGCCGCGGTTGAGGATGAGGTGGTATCATGACCCGCTGTTGCAATGATGGTATAATAGCTAACCGCTTCAAAGGCCCCAATGGGTTCGCCATCTATTTTAGCATTGGCAATCACAGTTGCGACATCTTCGTTTGGATTAGCGCGGCGTGCCTGCGTGATTTGATTGAAGTACATAAAGAAGTCCATCAGCACAGCTTGGATGTCGGCCAAGGCTTTTTGTTCATCAACAATTTTGCCACCCGATCGGTTCATCTCAGGATCTTGTGCACCAAATAATTCTTGGGTCAGCTTTAACATGCGCGGTTCATCGGCTTCAGGTACACCCAAAATTTCCATGATCACACGCAACGGAAAAAAAAGCGCAATATCGGCTAGAAAATCACAGCGGCCGTTCAATTCCGCCATTTTATCGATATAATAGCGGGCAATTATGCGAATTTGATCTTCCAGCTTCCGCAAATTCTGTGGCATAAACCAAGCTTGGGTCATCACCCTAAATTTTGGATGTTCAGGGGCATCCATTTGTACCAATGTCCGGATCAAATGCGGCGATCCACCCGTTTGCTTGCGAACCTTGGCCTCTACCGACTTAGTGGTGAGGGTGGTAGGTAATTCCCCACTCAAAAATAGGTCATTCTGGCGGCTGATTTCCAAGATATCAGCATGCTTGGACACAAACCAAAACGGCAGAAACTCATCTAATTGTGTTTTAGCTAAAGGATAATTTGCCCGAATCTGGGCCAAGATTTGGTCTAAAGCGCGCTGATCCGCATAGGTTTTAGGGCTAACGATAGCCCGAGATAACTCTTCGGGTAAAAAAGGAATGGGCGACATGTAACAAAATCCCTGACTGGATCTAGCGGAGCATCTAACTTAGGATCACATTTAAGCTGTTCGGCCTTTCATCGATCGCTGACCTTCCAATTTGGAATGTTTAAAATGGTGCGTTTTTCAAAGAATAAGAAATAGGCCAAGCTGCAATGGCCAAACCTGCACCGATCTCAATAGCTATGGAGCGTAGCACATGCACATGCTTGGTATGGGTGTCAAAGCAATAAGAGATGGTACGCCCTAACGCTGTGAACAACCAACCAGCCGCTAGGATGCTACAAGCCGCAACACCCGCCATGCCTCCCCAGAACACAAGAAAAGTGAGGGCTCCAAGGTGCAACCCAAGGAACATGCCGCCAAAGGTCGAGCGAAACTCCCCAAATCCCTCCGCTTGGTCGTTTGCGGGCTGCAAGCGAACCAATTGCGCAGCCCACATGGGATCAAACATGCCTTTTATGCCAAGGCCTACGCCCAAAACTAATGTGATGGTCGAAACATAATATGATGCATCATACATGGGTTTTACCTCAAATTCTTGATGACCTTGTTTAGCCGATCTGAATAGTGTTGGATAATGGAATTTCGATAAGGGAATGGGCGGCATGGCCAAAGCGAACAAGACCAAACCTGAACCCGCTTCGGTTGATAGCTTTTTAGAGCAGATCGAGCCGTCGACGCGGCGCGATGATGGAATTGAATTAACTAAACTTTTTACCAAAGTCACAGGACAGCCCGCCACACTTTGGGGGTCGTCCATCCTTGGGTTTGGGTCTTACCATTATCGCTATGAAAGCGGTCATTCAGGCTCGGCACCGCGGGTTGCATTCTCTCCGCGAAAGGCAAAACTGGTTTGTTATGTCAAGCTTGAGGGTGTGGACAGTGAAGCCCTGCTTTTGCGCCTAGGAAAGCACACGAAAGGCAAAGGCTGCCTTTATATCAACAAGTTGAGCGATATTGATCTGCAAATTCTTGAAGATCTAATTTCCGCCAGTTGGCGCTATATGGCGCAAACCTATCCTATTTGAGTAATGCCCCCCATATAGGGCCGTAACACTTCTGGAACCATGATGCGACCATCTTCTTCTTGATAATTCTCCAACACAGCCACCAATGTGCGCCCAACTGCAAGGCCAGAACCATTGAGTGTGTGCACAAACCGCGTTGCTTTATCCCCTTTAGCACGGGTGCGCGCATCCATACGGCGGGCTTGGAAGTCACCGCAATTAGAGCAAGAAGAGATTTCACGATAGGCACCTGCACCATCATTTTGCCCAGGCAGCCATACTTCTAAATCATAGGTCCGTTTCGAAGAAAATCCCATGTCGCCAGTGCATAAGAGCATCCGCCGATAGGGCAAATTCAGCGCTTCAAGAATGCCCTCTGCACAGGTTGTCATCCGCTCATGTTCGGTCCGGGAGGTTTCAGGCGTGACAATGGATACAAGCTCTACTTTCCAGAATTGGTGCTGGCGGATCATGCCGCGGGTGTCGCGCCCAGCACTGCCTGCCTCGGAGCGAAAGCAGGGGGACAAAGCTGTCATGCGAATAGGTAAGGCCTCTTCGTCTAAGATTTGCTGACCCACCAGATTGGTCAAAGACACTTCTGAGGTTGGAATCAAATAATGCCCATTGGTGGTTTTGAATAAATCCTCTTCAAACTTAGGCAATTGGCTAGTGCCAAACAGTGCAGGTGCGCGAACCAAAACTGGGGCATTGATTTCTTGATAGCCGTTTTTTTCGACATGATGGTCCAGCATAAACTGGCCCAAGGCGCGCTCTAAACGCGCCAACTGCCCCTTGAGAACCACAAAGCGCGCACCTGAAAGTCGCGTCGCACCCTCAAAATCCATGCCGCCCAAAGCTTCACCGAGCGCTACATGATCTTTTGGAACAAACTGAAACTGACGCCGCTGGCCCCATTCTTTTTGCACGACATTGTGGGTTTCATCTTCGCCGTGCGGCACATCTGTGGCTGGTAAATTTGGAAGCGCATGGACAATGCCGTCCAACTGAGCTTGCGCCTGCTCCTCAATTTGGCTCGCGGTCTCCATATCGGCTTTGGCTTGGGCAACCTCTGCCATAAGCCTAGTTGCTTCTGCCTCATTCTTTTGAGCTTTAGCCGCACCAATAGCTTTAGACGCCGCATTACGAAGCGCTTCGGCTGCCATGCGCTTGGTCATGGCAGCACGCAATTGACCATCCAAAGCCAAGATCGCTGGGGTTTGCGCATCCAGGCCGCGCAGGGCCCAGCCCGCGTCATATTCAGTTGGATTCTCACGAAGGGCTTTAAGGTCGTGCATAGCGGCGCTCTGGGTTAATCTGCGGCCCTGATAGCGCGCGTTGTGGTCTGCTGAAAGAGTGCGCGCGCAGGCGCGCAAGCAACTGCCGGAGTAACTCGACAAAAAGGCCATCGGGTTTTATCCCGCCGCGATGTATCTCATCCTCGCCACCGGGCCACGCGCCACAATTGAGACGGCATCAAAACTCCTTGATACGCTTGGCGGCTTTGGTGCGGTTGGGTGGTGGGAGTTGGAACGACGTCAATTCAAACTCGAAGCCTATGCCTATAGCTTGGAGGGCGCGCAGGCGGGCGTTGGGGCCTTAGCTATCGCAGAGCCTGATTTAGATGCGCGCATTGCGCCGCTAGAAGATGCGGACTGGGTTAAGATGTCATTGGAAGGTCTTCCCCCCGTTCCCGCAGGACGGTTTCTGGTGGTGGGAAGTCATGACGCAGGCAAAGCCAAAAATGGTAGAATCGAAATCATCATTGATGCAGGCGAAGCCTTTGGAACCGGACACCATGGCACCACGTCGGGCTGCCTTCTGGCCTTGGATCGTCTCTTGGTGCGCGGGAAAAGTCCAAAGCGCGTACTTGATGTCGGGACGGGTTCGGCCATCTTGGCCATTGCAGCGGCAAAAACGGGAAGCCAAGTGGTTGTTGGAACCGAAATTGATCCCCGCGCCAATTATATTGCGGGCCTTAATGCCAAACGAAATCGGGTAGGATCAAAAATAAGAACCTATGTGGCCAATGGGGTTCGACGCGCTTTAATCCGCTCGCAAGGCCCGTTTGATTTGATTTTTGCCAATATTTTGATGAAGCCGCTGGTTCGTCTATCGCCTGATTTGGCAGTCATGCTCAAGCCGGGTGGGCGATTGGTTGTATCGGGGCTTTTGACCTATCAAGAGCCTGCCATTCGCCGCGCCTATCATGGACGTGGACTTATCCTCGAACATCGCTATCGTAAGGAAAATTGGTCCACTTTGACCTATGTTCAGCCATTGAACTGAGTGTGGGGAGACGGCAATCTTTGCATGAGTTCATCGGAATTTGTTTCGGTTAAACTGACAAGGAACTCTGTGAGCAAATCGAGATATTCGGAAGCTTGCATGTAAAGCCGTGTGGGATTTGGGAAACGAAAATCCCAGAAGCTCGTAATATGGGACATAACCCCCATGCTATACCCTAATTTGACGAATAATAGCGGAGCTTCCAGAAGAAATTTGCGAAATGCCGCCGCATTCCCATGCTCAACCAAGTCCTTAAATGCGTCATCATAAAGGGTAAGGATCGCAACGCAGCTTCGAGCTGCTTTGCTGATGGCTTTTTTTAACTCGATTTTTTGTGTTTTGATGGCTGCTGCCAATTGGCGATCAAGCACCCCATCCATGGTCACCCGATCGATCGCCGAAGCCATCTTATTGAGCTTGCTCATATTACTGCTGAATTGCCATTTATAATATAAAAAGCCTTTCCAGCTGAAAATGCTTTCTTCAAATTGGTGGCCATCAAGTCCCAATGTCACACGTAAAGGATCCAAACGTCCTTCATTGTCCTTGGTCAGGATTGCATCCACCATACGCTTTATACTTGTCGACATTTCAGCATCACTTCCACTCAACGCCAGTGAAATCAGCTGACGGATCTGTTCGCCTGCAAAAGTCCTGATACGCTCTATATCTGCTGGTGACATCGCAAAATAACAATCTGCAACCTCAAAGCCATGACGACTCATGGTCTCTTTCAGCAAAAACGGATCCAAAGAGGGCAATTGATCGATGATCGATAAGCGCATCATGTCATCTTCGCCATGCGCACTCTCTCCGCCCACCATATCCCACAATGTGTGCTGATAGCCGGTTTGCCCGATGAAAATAGACTGACCACCAGCCTTTAATGTATTGGAGTCAAATGGGAAAATAATTTTAGTCGCCACAAGATTGGTGTGTGGCATTAAATAGGCTTCATCAGCACGCAACCGATGTTTGATATAGATGGCGCGATTTAATAGGGGGTCAGAGAAGAAAGGCAGCCTGTCATAATCTTTTTCTTCTCGACTTTCTTGATAGACTTGGTTGAGATTCAATACGCGACTGGTGGAGGCGGTCCGATACAAAAACTCAAGATTTCGTAGGCCGCGCATCGTTGTCAATTAATCACCTGTATCAATGTCTGAGTTAATCTATTTTTTTATGGAATAGTCATTTCCAATTTGTTTAGATTGGCGGGAAAGTCAATCAATGTCCCTAACCGCTCACAAGCTCCTTGGGTTGGCTTGCGTCGGTACCATCTTATACCTAAATTGATAGGATGTATCAAACATATGATGTACGCGGAGGTGCTGACCAAGGTCGCAAAGCCCTTCCCCTGATCCGAGCTCAGTTAGAGCATTTAGGACTTGATGGCATTTTTGTCCCCCATGAGGATGAGTGGCAAAATGAGTATTTGCCAGATTGTGGCGAACGCTTAGCTTGGGCTACAGGCTTTACAGGTTCTGCAGGTGCAGCCATTATTCTAAAAGATCAAGCTTTTTTGTTTACTGACGGGCGCTATTCTCAACAAGCACGCAATCAAACCGCCGCTGAATTGTTTCTTCAACGTGACCTAATTGAACAAGGCCCAGCCTATTGGCTTCGAGCAGAAGCATCAGAAGGGACTAAAATTGGCTATGACCCGCGCTTGATCGCCCCAGATGCTTTGTCGCGATTAAAAACATCCGCGAGCCAAGCAGGCGTTGAATTGATTGCGCTTTCAGTCAATCCCATCGATCGGGCGTGGCAAGATCGCCCAAAGGAGCCCACTACGGAAATCATACCCTATCCTCTGGCTTTTTCTGGCGAAACCAGCGCTTCCAAACGTTCGCGCATCGGTGAAAAAATGGCCAGTGACGGTCTTGAACTCTGTGTGTTAACTTCACCCGCTGCCTTAGCTTGGCTATTTAACATTCGCGGCAAAGATGTGACCCGAACACCTCTTGTGCTGGGCAGCGCGGTATTGCTGCAAGACGGTACAGCTCAATTGTTTGTAAAGCCGGAAAAAGTAACCCCAGCGCTGCGCGGCTTCTTGGGCAATGAGGTTTCTCTCTATGATGAAGAAGTCTTTGCCTACACCTTACAAGGCACCAAGGGCAAACGGGTCTTAGTTGATCCCGCCATAACCTCTGCTCATGTGTTTGATATTCTTGATGCAGCCGGTGCTCAAGTCGTGCGCGGCGCTGATCCAACGATCTTACCACGCGCGCTTAAAAACCCTGTTGAGATTGCGGGTGCCAAGCGCGCCCATACACGCGATGGTGTGGCTTTAGCGAATTTCTTGCATTGGTTTGATCATCAAGCCCCTAAAGGCCATCTCACCGAGATTGATGTCTGTAAAGCTATTGAAGGATTCCGGATCGCGACTGGTGCTTTGCAGGATCTTTCCTTTGACTCTATTTCCGGGGCAGGCCCCAATGGTGCTTTCCCACATTATCGGGTAACGGTTGAAAGCAATCGCCCTGTGGATCAAGATAATTTATTTTTATTGGATTCAGGGGGGCAATATCTGGATGGCACCACCGATGTCACGCGTACGATTGCTGTGGGTGTTCCCAGTGCTGAAATGAAGGATCGCTTTACCCGTGTCCTCAAAGGCCATATCGCTTTGTCTCGCGTGCGTTTCCCCCCAGGCACCACCGGATCGGCATTAGATGCCTTGGCACGGCTATCCTTGTGGGAAGGTGGGTTTGATTATGATCACGGGACTGGTCATGGCGTTGGCGCTTATTTGGGCGTGCATGAAGGGCCACACCGGATTGCAAAAATCCCCAATCATGTGGCACTTGAGCCGGGAATGATTGTTTCCAATGAGCCTGGCTTTTACAAAATTGATGGCTATGGCATTCGCGTTGAAAACTTGCAATTTGTAACCAATGCTGCGCCAATTGCCGGTGGGGAACGGCCCATGCTCGGCTTTGAAACCTTAACCTTAGCCCCGATCGATCGACGGCTGATCGAAGTGTCGATGTTAAGTCCACAAGAGCTTACTTGGCTCAATCAGTATCACGCGCGGGTTCTTGCTGAAATTGGCCCCCAACTAGACAAGGATGTTCGGGCTTGGCTTGAGGCTGCAACGGCACCCCTTTAATCATCACATCTCTGCGCGCAGTCGCAATTCATGATGTTTCAAATGCAGGGCTTGCATTGACCCAGACCTTTCACTGCCCCATCACAACGGCGTGAGAACAACCTTTGCCCCCTTCGCGCATCCCTCCTTCGCCCGATATTGGTCGGCACGAGTGTTGTGGACATTGGGTACACAAATCCAGATCACCGCGATGGGCTGGCAAGTCTATGACATGGCCCGCGCCCGCGGCGACAGCATCGAGCAAGGCGCATTTCTTCTGGGCCTGATTGGCCTCTCACAGTTTCTGCCTCTATTGATTTTGTCCCTGCTAGGGGGGCAGGCAGCAGATAGATTTGACCGCCGCTTGATCATTTTGGGCTGTATAGCGCTAAAGGTTGGGATTGCGGCTGCGCTGGTGATAGCATCGCATTACGCGCCTGCTTCCATGATTATGGCAATTTTTGGTGTTGCGATTGTGACCGGCATGTTGAATGCGTTTTTACCAGCAGCCAGTTCTGCCATGGTCTCAAATCTCGTCCCACGCGACGCATTACCTCAAGCCATCGCGCTTATGTCATTAAGCTTCCAAGGGGGTTCCATCATCGGGCCAGCCTTGGGCGGCCTCTTATTCCATTTTGGGCCTGCAATACCTTATAGCGTCTCCTTCGCACTCTTTTGTGGGGGATGGCTATTAGCCTTTTTGACCAAAGCCCCAGCCCAGGAAAAACTAGATAGTGGCCGTACTTTGGCGATGATCAAAGAAGGACTGCTTTATGTACGCGACAATAAGATTGTGTTGGGCGCTCTCAGTCTTGATTTGGCGGTTGTTTTACTGGCTGGTGCTACCGCACTGTTGCCGGTTTTTGCCCGCGATATATTACAAGCGGGTCCAACAGCTTTGGGGGTTTTACGCTCTGCCAGTGCGGTGGGGGCAGGCCTTGTCTCCATAATCCTTGCCATTGTGCCCATTAAGCGCCAAGTCGGTCGTTGGATGTTTGGGGCGGTGTTTGTATTTGGTTTTGCAACCTTGGGTTTTGGCCTATCTATTAACTTATGGTTATCGGTAGCTTGTTTGGTGATTGCTGGCGCGGCCGACATGATTTCAGTTTATGTCCGCTCAAGCTTGGTGCAATTGGCAACCCCTGATGCGATGCGCGGCAGGGTTTCAGCGATCAGCTATGTCTTTATCTCCGCATCCAACGAGATGGGTGAGTTTCAATCCGGGGTCGCGGCGCGCTTATTGGGCCCTGTTACAGCGGTAGTTGCCGGGGGAATTGGAGCCATCTTGATCGCTGGCGCTTGGATGCGCCTCTTTAAGCCCTTAGCCATAGCCGATCGGTTTGAGGATGCAGCGCCAGAGGGTCAAAAAATAAACCCCTGATCTTGAATAGGTTAAGCAGACACAATGATAGAAAGAAATGTCATGGGCATACTCGACGGCAAAGTCATTTTGATTACGGGTGGCGGCAATGGCATTGGCCGCGCATGTTCTTTGCACGCAGCAAGAGTCGGAGCCAAGCTTGTTGTCAATGATCTGGGGGGCTCGGTCACAGGTGGCGATGAAGGTTCAATTGGGCCTGCCCAAAGCGTCGTTGATGAGATCAAGGCTTTAGGGGGTGAGGCTGTGGTCAATACAGACTCCGTCACTGATTTCAAAAGCGTCCAAGGCATGATTGAACAGGCCAAGGATTGTTTTGGCGGCCTGGATGCCATCATCAACCCGGCTGGTATAGTGCGTGACGGCATGTTTCATAAAATGTCTGAAGCCGATTGGGACATAGTGATCGATGTGCATGTGCGCGGAGCTTTTAATGTGACGCGCGCCAGTATTGAATTGTTTCGGGAGCAGCAGGATGGGGCCTATGTGCTCTTTTCCTCTACCTCTGGGCTCATTGGCAATATCGGGCAAGCCAATTATGCGGCGGCAAAAATGGGGGTTGTGGGCCTTTCGCGGATTATCGCAATGGAAGGGGCCCTGAAAAATGTGCGCGCCAATGTGATCGCGCCTTTTGCTTGGACGCGCATGATTGCCACGATACCGGTTAAGGATGATGCCAGCGCCCAACGGGTAGAGCGCTTTCGCACCAAAATGCGTGCCGACCAAGTTGCAATTGTTGCAGTCAGCTTGTGTTCATCCCAAGCCAGCCATATCAGTGGCCAGATATTTGGCGTGCGCGGCAATGAGTTGGTCATCTTTGACCAACCACGGCCTGTTCGCTCGGTTTCGAGGATTGATGGATGGACACCAGAAACACTGATCGAGCATGGTATGCCCGCTTTGGCAGGTGGGTTCACCGGTTTAGAAGCCACAAATGGTGTTTTTACATGGGACCCAATTTAATTGGCGTT
The DNA here is from genome assembly GCF_030158815.1 of Candidatus Phycosocius spiralis. Taxonomy (GTDB): domain Bacteria; phylum Pseudomonadota; class Alphaproteobacteria; order Caulobacterales; family Aquidulcibacteraceae; genus Aquidulcibacter; species Aquidulcibacter spiralis. Next base: position 9,082 of record NZ_BPFZ01000005.1, on the reverse strand, counting down.
TTGCATCGCATGATAGCGGCAAGCCTTGCTATCAGCCTATGGGGGGGGGGAACGCAAGCACAAGAAGTCAACGCCCCTCCTAAAGGTGCACCTGCCCCGGTCCTTAGCCTAGATGGTGAATTCGTCGCTCAACAGCTTGATGGCGCAGAGCTGAGCAGGTTCCAACAAGCCCAGAGGCCCCGCATCAGCTTTTTGGATCAAAATCGGATTGCTGGATTTTCGGGCTGCCGGGCTTTTTCAGGTAGGCTGATTCACGGTGCCAATGGTACCACGCGCTTGAATGTTGCAACAAACGTAGAAGCAAACTGTTTGGGCCAGTTGGCAAAGCTCGATAACCTGACCTTATCATCCCTCAAAGCCACCCGCCGTCTTGAAGCCTTGGGGGACGAGGTGCGCCTGCTAGGCAATCATAATAAGATTTTGATGCGCTTAACCGTAACTAGCCCGCGTGCTGATCAGGGACTTAGCCTTTATGGGCACACCTGGGTCCTCACGCGTATGAATGGTGTTGAGATCAGCAAGGATAGTCCAAAACCTACTTTGGCCTTTCAACAAAACACCCTTTCTGGATATTCTGGATGCAATCACTTTAGCGGTTTCCATACCCGCCAGGCAGGCAAGTCCAAAATAATTGTTTTAACCATCTCGCAACGTGCCTGTATTGCAATCACTGGTGACCCTATGGAGTTGGAGACAACATATCTCCAAGCCCTCGCCCGTGTGGATGTGATGGCATTAAGTGATTCAACTATGACCTTAAGCGCCTCGCAAGGGGGAACAGTATTGGTCTTTGCGATCGCTCGATAATCCTGATGGCCCCACTGTCCTTCGAGCCCTAGAAGCGCACCACAACTTGGGCGCCAACAGTACGCGGCGGCCCGGCAATAAAGGTCGGGATACCAAACACATCGCCCGTATTACCCGCGTCAATGATATAGTTTTCATCCGCCAAATTATTCCCAAATACTTCAAAAGCCCATTCTGATCCGGCCAGTTTGTTGGGCAAAGTATAGCGGGCTCGCAGGTTAAAGAGGCCGTAGCCGTCTTGGGATTTGTCGGCGCGATTGTCATTGTCGAAATAGACTTTGCTTTGGAAGGTGTAGCTCGGCGTGACCGAGATTGCGCCCCAAGACCCGTCAAAATCGGCGATCAAAGCCAGTGAGCCGGTTTGGTCGGGTGACAGTCGGAAGCTATTGCCAGCAAATACCTGCGGGCGTCCTTCGCTATCGGTATCATCAAAGCGTCCCTTGGCCTGACTGAAAGTGATCAGCCCGCGCAAATGCTTTTTGATCAAATCGACTTGGACAGTCGCTTCAAAACCAGTCGTGGTAGCGTTGCCAGCATTGATGGGTCGGATAGCAACGCCATCGCGGACTGAAGTTTGGAAGTTTTCGTAGATATAATGGAAGAGAGCCGCCTCAAGCTGCATCCGCCCATCAAAGGCGACCCCTTTCAGGCCCCATTCTGCTGACGTAGCGATCTCTGCCGGGATGGTCTCAAAGGCGCGCCGACCCGTATTATAATTGAGCACTTCACTGCGCCGCCCGCGTGCCACACTCAAATAGCTATTCCAGTCCTTGTTCAAATCATAGCGCGCCACAGCGCGCCAGGTGAAACCGTCATAACTATCATCATTAGAAGCAGGTTCTGTCCCAGGGGTCAGGTTAGCAAACAAGCCGCCGCCCGTAATTGTTGAAGGCCCGTTAATCAAGCGGCCGCGATAGCTTGAGGTCTTGGCCTCATTGGTGGCGCGCACACCGGCGGAGACTTCCAAGCGTTCATTGACGCTATAGGTCATGTCCGCAAACAAATCGACAGCCCGGGTTTTGCCCCAGTTTTGGAATTCTTCTTGATGGATCGGTTTAAATGGTAGTCGGGTCGGTGTGGTCAATATTGCACCCAAAACTGCATTGGATGGGAAATTTGGGAAAGTGGCAGGCGAGAATAGCGCCGTAACCGGACGACCACTTGTCAAAGCAGCAAAGAGCGCCAAGGTCCCGCGTTCGTCATATTGCAATGGCACACGCTGGAAGCCGCTCTCTTCAAAATACCCAAGGCCGCCAAAACCAGTTAATCGCCCGCCATCATCGAAGTTGAGGCGAAACTCTTGGCTGAACTGATCACCTTGAGCATCTTCTGCAAATAGAAGCACCTGAGAGGCCAAGCCGTCGGGATCAAATACCTCCAGCGATTCAAACGAGCGCCAGCCCGTAATGCTGTTTAAGGTCCAATGGTCATCTAAATCATAGGCCGAAAGCAACGTCGCGCCTTGCACGGTCCGATCCAATCCTAGGTCGCGCCCACCTTCAAACTGACTGCCGAGCGGATCGGTAAATTTAGACAAGCCCGCTGCCGTCCATGGCAGCGTATCGCCACCTGGAGGGGCATAGGCTCTGGACTTAAACGAGGTTCCAGTTGGTTGATCTTGTTGCCAGTTATAAATGAGGTCAAAGCGCAATCGATCATTGACCGCCCAAGCGGCCGACGCCCGCCAAGCGCTCACATCCTGGCTCATAAAAGCTGGTCCGCCCGATGCATTTTTGACATAGCCATCGCGTTGCTTCACGATGCCTGACAGCCGCACGGCCAGCGTATCTTTCACTATCGGCAAGTTTACTGCAAGGCGAGCGACGCGATAATTCAAATCCCCAAACCCAACGCTCGCATCGCCGTAGATACCTCCTATAGGGTCGGCTTTGCGCTGGATTAAGCTGATGGCGCCAATGAGTGCGCCACGACCAAACAAGGTCGATTGCGGTCCTTTAACCACTTCGATCCGTTCCATGTCGTGCAGCTCAACATAGGATCCCCGCGACCGCGAGATCGCTATGCCATCTTGAAAGACAGAAACTCGCGCCTCCGCCGTCGCTGAGCCGTCGTCAGATGTAATACCGCGGATCACAAAGCCCGGATTATTGGGGCTTTGCTCTTGGATTTCTAGGCCCGGTACATAAAGCGCCAAATCGTCAAATTGCTCGATCCCCAAGCGATCCAGCGTTGACCCACTATAAGCGGTGATCGCCAAAGGAACGTCCAACAGCCGCTGCTCGCGCTTTTGGGCTGTAACAATAATCACGTCACTTTGGACCTCGAGCTCACGTGTTGGGTTAATAGATTGCGCCAGAGCAGGGGTCGCAGCGGCGACGAGAAAGCCTGCGAGTGCCGTTGAGCGAAGGAGCAGCTTGGTAGCCGTGGATTTATTTTGAAGCATGGGAGGATGCACCTTGGATGTGTTTGAATTGATCGAGGCGCTATCATGGTATGGTGACAGAAACTTCAGCGATTTGTGTCGGTATTTTCTCCTTTCGATGACAGTGTGGCGACACACTGGTAAAAGTGAACTGGCATGCCCATTGTGCGTTTAGATCGCGCACCTATCTATAGGGCTAAGAGGCAAAACATGATCGAAAAACGCGAATTCAACAGCCTTGGCCGGTTTAAAAACGACTGGCTTAATGCCCGCTATCATTTTTCCTTCGGCCAGTACCACGACTTAAAGCGCACCCAGTGGGGCACCATCCGGGTCTGGAATGATGATGAGATTGAGCCCGGCACCGGCTTTGATCCCCATAGCCATGCAGATATGGAAATCATCACTTATGTGCGCGAAGGGGCCATCACGCACCAAGATAGTCTGGGCAATGTTGGGCGCACAGAAGCTGGTGACGTCCAAGTAATGAGTGCCGGCAATGGCATCACCCACGCCGAATACAATAAGGAAACCACTAAGACCCAATTGTATCAGATCTGGATTTTGCCAGAGGCCCAGGGTGCGCCACCTTCGTGGGGGGCTGCAAAGTTTCCAAAAGGCGACCGCTCTGGCCAGTTTGTGACGTTGGCTTCGGGCTTTAGCGAGGATAGCCAAGCCCTGCCCATTCGCCAAAAGGCCCGGGTAATGGGAGCAAGCTTGCGTGCGGGTGAAACAGTCTCCTACGCGCTTGACGCTGGCCGGCACGCCTATCTTGCGGCGGCAAAGGGTGTTGTCACGCTCAATGGGATTGATCTTTATGAACGCGATGGGGCGGCCATTAAGGATGAGCCGATCTTGACGATCCAAGCGGTGGTGGACGCCGAATTGGTGTTGGTTGACGCACCTTAAGCTAAAATGGATCGCGTGTGACTGTGATGGCCATGAACCGCTACCCGGTCTTGCGCGTATCGTCTTTGAAAGGGGATCACTCATGTTCAAAGCCCTTAGTAAAGCAACCGCCATTGGCGCATCGTTCGCTGCCCTTAGTTTTGGCTTGGCGGGCTGCGCCACCACCGCCTCGCCGCCCACCGCAAAGGCCCCGCAAAACCTTGTGCTGGAAGATTATTTCCAGGGTAAAACCACTGCTTGGGGCGTATTTCAGGACCGTAGCGGCACCTTGATCCGTCAGTTTAAGGTGGACATCACCGGTCAATGGGATGGCTCTGTCCTGACCCTTGACGAACAATTTGACTATGCCGACGGCGCTAAAGAAAGCCGCGTCTGGAAGATCAAGAAAACGGGCCCGACTACTTATGAAGGTCGTGCAGGCGATGTGCGCGGAGTCGCCCGTGGCCTTGTGCAGGGTAATCAATTGGCGTGGGTCTATGATGTTGAACTTAAAATCGACAATCGCCCTGTTGTGGTGACCTTTGATGATCGCATGTGGCTGCAAAGCGATGGGGTTTTGATCAATCGCGCTAAAGTCAAAAAATTCGGGATAGTGTTTGGCGAAGCCACCATCGTGTTTCAAAGACCCAAGATCTAAATATTGATCCGACCTGGCACCCTAACGTCTCTGATTTAAAGTGCTGATAAAAGGATGGTCAAATGGTCATTTCAACTTAATCAACGGGTGCCTACATGCTACAATCATCTTCAGCAAGCTTTTCAAGAGGAGAGTATATGATGAAACTATTATCCATAGTTATCTTAGTCTTAGGCTTATGCTTGGGCTCAGTGGCTGCGGCGGACCCTTTGCAAGTCAGTGTTTCATATAGCGAGAAGGCGGAAAAAAAGATGACAGAGACTTATGGTGTTCGCGAAAAGTCTGTCATTTTTGACTTGATAGACCGCAACTTAAAAGACAAACTCGGCACAAGGGCAGCCCGCGTTGAGGTTGTCATCAACGACCTAACCGCCAATCGTCCTACTCAAAAACAAATGGGGGATCGCCCTGGCTTATCGATGCAAAGCTTTGGCATTGGCGGCGCTGATATCTCGGGTAAGGCCTATGATGGTGCGGGCAATCTGATCGGCCAAGCCGATCATACATGGAACGGCGATATAGCTTGGGCGCAAGGAAGCTGGACATGGTCTGACACCGATCGCGCCATTTCAAGCTTTGCCAGAAAACTCGCCAAAGCGGTGCCGGGTTGAGGGCTACGCGCAACAACATCTAGGTTTTTTTGTCTTTGCGGCACTGAAACCGAAGAATGACGAAGGTGTTCCAAGCGGCTGCCGTGCCAAAAACCGCAGCAGTCGCAGCTTCAAACCCAAACAAAGAACTAAGATAGACGATCAATCCTTCAAGACAGAGCTATAAGCCACACGCCCAGGGCAAGCCAAACCGCCTTGCCAATTTAACGACCCATCCATTGCTTTCGACGCCATGGCCGATCAACTTCATGCCAATATAGGTCGTCACGACATCGGCCAGGCAGCAGGCTAGGGCAATTAAGATCATTTTCCTTCCTAGGGATGGTTGGGGGCTAAACAATGGCAACCTGTTTGACCGGTAACCAAATAGTGCTACCAACCTTTGACCTTAAACAAGCCACCGACAGCACCAGCTACAGCACCCATACCTGCTGCTCCGGCTATTTTGCCTGCATCAGAAAAAGATTGGCCGTCTTCATTAGCCTCGTTAACAGCCGCTGCCGCGGCACCTAGCACTGCGCCAGCGCCAGCCCTAACCGCAACAATGGCCACAGGCCCCAGACTCCCACTCAGATATTCCAGCTCTTCTACTGTCAATGTACTCATGAATAGTGGGGGTCTGATGGACACGTAAACTTCAATAATTGTGGGCGGAACTTTGACGAGCATCGCTAAAACAGCAACGTCACACATTCATTAAATTGCGGACTTTAATCTAGGTTATTTCCTGTTACTGTCCTGTTGAACCGCTCAAATCTCTGATTGTTTGTTGGGCCTCCAGACCAAATACAAAGTCAAATATAGAACAACGAACATAAAAAAACATAGCCAAAATTTCAGTTCAAAGAGGAGTACAAACACTAAAATGCCATATAGAATTAGCAATACACTATAAAATACCTTTACCTTCAATTTTACTTTATTGCTGCCTGCTATATAGCCACCGAAAATGACCTGGACGGCGCTTAAAAAAATGGCCAGATACACAGAATAATTGGTCACCCAATCCATCAAGTCAACTGATCCATTAAATTGCATTAACTTGTTCCCGGTTTGATTGTTGAAGATTCAAATACCGTGTTTCTGTAAACTTTTCTCTTTTGCATCACTTAATGGTTTTGAACCAAGATGATATAAAGTACTGAATTTGGGTTGCCCATGAATTAGATGCATTAAACTCATAGACAACCCTAGGTTCAAATTTGCTTTTCGCTTCCCGACCGAGTTTTGCAGAAGGTAAAAAAACAAAAAAATTCAATTTCTCATATTGTCATATTGTCCTATTTGGCTTTTTTCTCGCTTTTGGGTTCAGGCATACAGGCACCGGCCGTGGCCACCGAGCCAAAAAATAGCCCAAGAAATGTCCCAACCGTCGCAACAGCCATCCCAACTGGCGTAGTTGCTATCGCAATAGCGGCGACTCCCATTCCAGCTGTAACGCCAGTAAGTCCCGCCGTTCCGGCACAATTGGCGTTGGATGCAGCACTTAGACTTTGTGGGTCACCCCACGATTCACCTGGCATCACATGCAACCAGCCACCACTTACAAAATCAGCTTCTTCTACTGTCAATGTACGCATGATCCAATCTCCTTGTCCGGAAACTATATTGCTTGACGGTCCCAATGCCTCAAGCTTCCCTAATGGACAAAAATTAAATTGACATAGCTTAGAGGAATAATTCAAGTTGTGAAACAAACGTTAGAAGTCACGTTTTAATGAGCAGCAAACCCCTCCCTTCCAAGTCATTTAAGATCATTGACGCTTTACCTAGCATTATCCAGTCCCATGGACCGCCCTTTTCCAAGTTTTCGTCCCCCCCCTAATAAGCCAAGGCCACACCATCCTTGCGGCTTTCGGTTGCCACTTCATACACACCCGTTTTGGGATCGCGCTTAATGGCTTGATAGCCACCAAAATCTCCGACAGGCCCGCTGCGCGCCTTTTTCCAAAGGGTGGCAGCCAAGAGGGGCAAGCCGATAAAACATCTTATCGAGTTCTGCGCCAAGTGGTAACATCACTAAATACGCCAATAGTTTAGGAGCATTGTTCAAAGGTCGACTTATGGATTTGCCAACGCGCTAAGATCTTGATCATAGCTGCTGCTTGGTGCTTATGTAGTTGCGATATTGGAACCACCCTAATGAAACAAGAACTTGAGTTTACGGTAAAGAATAATGAAGTCAGTTATCTAATTAATGGTGAAAAACCTGCAAAGGAATTATTTAACGAGACCGGGGGCTATCAAGGACCAGATTTTGATACTGTTGTCATTCGGGATGGGGAAACCAATGCCAGTATCCGTTTTCAAGATGTCATTCGCACCAATACGATCTTTAATATTTTGGATGTTACACCGCCTGACTATAGCTATGATCGGGGCAATAACGTCATATTCTATTTAAACAATGGCGAGATTAGCTTCAACGATGCCATTCGGGAGGGTAAGCGTATCCAGGCTTGGCTGGATGCTGCTGGCTTTAAGCCACGCGTTCTTCCAAATCCGCCATTAAAGTGCGGCACTCTGGAGTATCTGGATTTACTCCACAGCGAAACAGTTCCACTCGATAAAGTAACGGCCCTCATCAATCCAATTTTTGATATGAGTACTCGCAGCCTTTGTTCTTCTGCGGGTGCACTTCCGCTTTCACAAGGTGGCAGAGGAGCGGTTACCTTTGCTATCTATATTGCTCCAAATCAATGGCTTACCGATAATCCCCCGCCAGTTAACACAATGAATTATAGGCTTGAGCTTCGTCTTGGAACTGACCCCAAAGCTTGGCTAATGAACAGATAATGACGGGCGGCCCCGCAGTGTAACGTTTGACACCGATATTTCGGGCCAAGTGATACGTTGGCGCGTCCCCCCCCCGAGCCGCAGACATGGACACCCCCAAGGGGGGGTGATCATTCATGGTGATCTCGCCTAGGACAGCCTTTACGCCATGCTCTGCCTGCACAAAGGCCGTATTCGATTTTTTGCGCGCAGGCTGGGGTGTCAAGAGGCGCGCTTGGCGCGTCGGCATAGCCGATTGCACCTCTTGACACCCAATCCTGCGCAGGCATCATCGGGCACGGCTTCAAGGCAAGCAAAGCGCGCCCTTGAACCGTTCCAAGTCCTTGACCTAAAGCCTGCCCGATGACCCTAAGTCTACGCACCCCCACCTCTGGCACGACCTATCGCAAGCGAATGATTATCGACACTCTCTTGCAGGACTGGTGTAGATATTAGAATAAGGGATGCCTTCATGACGCAATCGGCGCACAATTGGTGTGCAATTGGTGTGCAATTAGGAATATCCAACTCATTTTTGGCAATCTCAGCCGGTGACGTCAGTCTAAAGGACACGAGCGAGGCCAAAGTGTCATAAAGATGGGAAAAGTATTATTCTTAGCTGATATGGGAAAAGTCATTATAAATCTGATATTTTGCAAGGATCGATCATGGGTGGTGTTCAAAGTATCATAGGCGCAACAAGCGCTTGACAAAATAAAATTCTTAGAATTATTGGTTACATATGCAACCGACACATAATGGACATAAACATAAAATGTCCAAATGATTTTCAAGCGATCCAGCTATGTAATCTTGACCGGCTATCATCACTAAGGGGGTATTATTATGATTAGTTTACGGAAACAATTTGCTAATTCAGTTGCTTTGGCGGCGATTGGAACTGGTCTTTTGCTTGCTGGCCCTGCCACAGCCTTGGTTACACCCAATAATGTGCAACCT
>NZ_BPFZ01000004.1 GCF_030158815.1 Candidatus Phycosocius spiralis | reverse complement strand
AGACGGCACTCAGGAGAAGCTTTTTTTAGAAGGTGGTCCTAAAGGTGAAAGCCTAACTGGACCTTGGGTAAGACCTGGGAAGCCACGCTTTTTATTGAAAGACATGGCAAGTGGCAAAGTGCTGGTTGAAAGCGCAGTTAAAGGGCCTGAATGTAAATAATAAATAAATTAAATTAAATCAATGTTTTGTGATTACCTAAAATCTAAATGTCTCAAATGTTCAGTTATAATGCCTGCATTAGACATAAATTAGGCCAGAAACTTGCTAAATCTTAGTAAGCTATGATTTGATTGTGTCCCTTGCAAACTGCAGACGCCAATGACGCCAACAAGGGCATTAGACAAAGCCTTTAGAGTACATGGCAGCATGCTACATCTCCATCCTATATTTGCATGGAGATGTGTCATCTTTAGTGCCTTGTTGAAGTGATGTTTAAGCATTTGAAAAGATGGCCCAGTTAACTGAAATGCGTTTAGACCAATCAGGACCAATTGCATCATGAGTTTGTTCGGTCGAACCATGCACACAAGACTAAGCATTACTCTCTAGAAGTTGGCTCACACGAAGAATTTCAGCAAAAGCCAAAAACACATGGTAGAGCGTGGATGTAGGAATTGGGCCTTGGCACGGGTTCCAGTCACTATCGTAGGCGTCAACCCAAGTCCCTTGTAAGTGAGTGTTTAAATGGTTTGAAAACAATAGATCAAGAGATTGGCCTATCGCACCTCTTGGATCTGTACCAAAGATTTCATAGGCTGCAATATGGGCTTTAATGCGCTCTGTATTTGGCCAAGTTCTAGATCCCTTATCCAATACCAAACCATCATTACGGACTTGATTATAGGTTGCAAAACTGATTGGATCAACTCCGTTAGCTTCAGCACTCATGATCAAAGCGCGTGTAGTTGCACGAGTATCAATAGCTAAAAGGCGATTGGCATTGCCTAAAATCCATGCCCACTCTAATTGATGACCCGGCTCGGTTATGCGCCCGCTCGAATTGTTGAGAGGAACCATGTCTTCATCAAAATACTCTGGAAGACGACCATTTGCTTGATCGAACAACTTTGTCTCAAACAGGGTGACAACTTTACGTGCCAAAGTCTCAAACCTAGGATGTGGCTGCGTATCAAGCCAGGCCAAAGCAGCTTCCAATAAATGCATATGCGGATTTTGCTGGCGAGGTCCAACAGCAGGCTTTTCATGCATAAAGCCGATGCCATTAGGGTGACGCATGTGCGCCTCTATAAATTCAACTGTCTTAAGCGCCCACGACAACACATCTTGTCGTCCGCTGGCCCTATGAAACCAAGCCAATGCAAACAAAGCAAACGCATTGTCATATAGATCAGGTGTTGGGTCCATGAGTTGGCCATCCGTCGTAACGCGTCGCGCCCAGCCACCCACCTCTCCCAGCCAAGCATGTTTAACCAAGAAATGAAAGCCATGCTCAGCTAAAGCCAGCCCAGGCTTCCAGCCTAAACAAAAGGCATGAGAAAAGACGTAAATTTGCCGACCAATAACACGTATTCGCTTAAAGCCCGGGTCGTCGGGGGTTCCATCTGCCTTAAGTCGCTCAGTATAGCCACCATGAACTCGATCAATACCCACATCGCCCCAAAGCGGCAGTGCTTGGTCAAACATCCAATTACGCACTTGGGTAACGTGTTTTTCAAACATCATTGTGCCCCCGAAACCCATCCCCAAGAGCGGATCTGACCAATTCAAGAAGATCAGATCCATCATAAAAATATGCTCGAACACCAGCTTTGTTGGCCGCTTCGATATCGCTTTGTTTGTCACCAATTAAAAAGCTCTTGGCCTTGTCATGTGGCCACTCATGCATGGCTTTAAGTAACATTCCAGGGTTGGGCTTTCGATCTGGATGGTCGAACGCGCGAAACCTCTCAATCACTGCCTCTGGGTGATATGGGCAGATATAGAAAGCATCGATATGGCCACCAGTCCGAGCAAGATCTTCTTGCATATGCTGATGAAAATGGCGCACCGCTTCAGGTGTGTACAGACCGCGTGCAATTCCGGCCTGATTTGTCACTACGATTGTGTAATAATTGGCATCATTCAGTGTACGGATCGCCTGTTTTGCATTGGGCATCCAAACTAAATCTTCTGGTCTGTGCGTATAACCATTATCCTGATTAAGTACGCCATCGCGGTCAAAAAAAGCGATCGGGCGACGCGTCCGCATGGGGATTTCCATACACGCCTGTGCATAGGTGTCTGGCAAACCAATATCGAGGAAATATCCTTCAAAAATCTGACCATCGATTGCCCATTGCTCCACCAATTGTGGGAAAATGTCTTGTTCTATGGAGCATGGGCCCTTAACCATATCAGCGACAGATTGCTCTAGCAGATATACCCCACCATTGATGGGCATTGGGCCTTTCAGATTTGTCTCTTTTTCAAGAAAGCCGCTGATACGCATGCCATCAAGCTGCACTGCACCATAACGTGAAGGATCCGAGACTTGCCGCAACGCCAGTCTTGCCTTCATTCCCGGACGTGGTGCAAGGGTAAGAGCACGCAGGTTAATTTCAAACAATGAATCACCATTGCCCATCAAGAACCAAGGATCCAATTGATCTTTTACCAGCGCAAGCGCACCTCCAGTCCCTTGCGGTTGCACCTCACGCATAACTTTGACTTCAGCCTCATAAAAGCGTCTGCCATGATAGGCAGCTTGCACTTCTTCTCCCAAATGCCCAGCTAATAAGATTAGATCAACAAAGCCTTGGCGGGCGGCCTCACCGAGAACATGATCAAGAAATCGAACCCCAGGCGCAATTTCAAGAAGCGGTTTGGGTGTATCAGCCGTCAACTTACCCAAGCGCGTGCCTTTACCACCAACTAAAAAGACTGCTTGTTTGATATATGGGGGCACGAAAGACACCGTAAGGCTTGAGGAGAATAGGTTCTGCTAAGCCAAACCAATGATGCTGTCAAAATTGGGCATACTTCCATCATATGCCTGTTAACATTAGATTGGTAAAGCCTCACAAATACGATAATGATTAAAGAGTGGGCGCTTATTTAGCTTCAAACTCTTATTGAAGCTTGCCAGCATTCCTGTTGGCAGATCTTGACAAACAGATGTTGATTTTTTTCAAGACGACAAAGCTACAGAGGTCTACGCGATCCTTTTTGTTTGCATTGGGACCAATAAAGGATCTTGATCCATGGTTTGGGATCGGTATTTTCTTGCTTCATCATTTCAATACAAGCCATGCCCTCATCCTGCCTAATACCCAAACTTTCGCGCTGAAAGATCATAAGGCCAAATATTTATGGTTTATGCGTGATTACGCCCGGCAAAATTGCGCACAGTTTCGATGATGTAATCTTGGGTCGCCTCATCCAAATCCGGGTACATAGGCAAGGAGATCACAAGATCTGATTTGGCTTCAGTCACTGGCAAGCCACCAGGACCGACAGGGAAGCGGCTATAAACGCCCTGCTTGTGAATTGGGATAGGATAATAGGCGGTGGTCGGCACGCCACAGGACTTGGCATAGGCTGCTAGGCCGTCACGGTTTGGGATTTCAATAGTGTATTGCGCCCAAGTGGATACGCCGCCCTCAATCACATTTGGAACAACAACACAATCGCCTAATAATTGATTGTATCGCTTCGCAATCCGGTTACGCGCATCGATTTCTTCAGCGAATACTGCAAGCTTTTCAAGCAGGATCGCGGCTTGAACAGTATCGAGGCGCGAATTCATCCCGATGCGCATGTTTAGATATTTTGGGTCGTGGTTAATGGTTTTGCCCGCAAGATCACTTTTGGTCGCCTTACCATGCACACGCAGCGAATCCATTATCTCCCAAAGCCCATAATCATGGGTGAGCACACCACCCCCATCACCATAACAGCCCAAGGGCTTAGCCGGAAAAAAGCTGGTGGTAGTTACATCGGCCCAATGAATAGGATGTTGGGCATGAAGGGTGCAACCAAAGCCTTGCGCGGAATCGGCGATTAGCTTGAGACCATATTTTTGAGCAAGGGCAGAGATTGCAGGATAATTGGCAGGTTGGCCAAAAAGATCGACTGCGATGATAACTCTGGGCCTTAACGTTCCTTGCGCCAACACAGCCTCAATTGTGGCTTCCAAATGCACAGGATCAAGGTTGTAGGTCACAGGATCCACATCGACAAAGACGGGGGTCGCTCCTAACCATGGTACCACCTCTGCGGTGGAGGCAAAGGTAAAACTTGGACAAAAGATAGCATCACCAGTGCGGATGTGCCACGCCATCAATGGCAAGACCAATGCATCTGTCCCATTGGCGCATGATAAAGCATATTTCGATTGACCAAACGCCGCCAAAGCTGCTTCAAAGGTTTGGACTTGTGGACCCATGATATAGGCACCGCTATTGATAACCCCCATCACGGCGTCGTCAATCCGAGTGCCAAGCCTGCGGCGCTGGGCCAAAAGATCTATAAAGCCAATGGGTGGTCGGTGGCTCTTGGTCATGGTCTCGTACACTTAGTCCCAAACGAATGCTCATAGTGGATGCATAAAGTGCATAGGCGATCGGATTGGAGATTACTGCAAGACAATACAGAAAACGTGATCACTTTTGGCAACCAAGAGCGACAATCAGGTGCGCGTGGCATGATCAATTGCTTCAGCGATCCGAACAGCAGCTGCCCCATCTAGTCCCGAAATTGAGACCTGACGCTCATTTAAAATAGCAGCAATAAAGTCTGTAGTGGCGGCATCCATCGGATCAGGAATCCGTGATGCAAAGTCAGAGTACAGACCGAAGCTAGGTTCGTCTTTGAACCTTTTGGCGATAAAGTCGATCTCGACCACCCCTTTGTGGTAACCAATCATCATGCGACGATCGCGTTCTTCGGCTACGCGACTGGCGAGAAATCGCGCTTGACCGCCACCCTTAAAGGTCAAAACAGCTTCGACCGTGTCAGGGTTTTCAGGCCTGCCGACCAAGCGTTGCGCCCTGATGTCCATTGGCTCTGACCGAAATAGGAGACGTGCTACATCAATATCATGGATCATCAGATCCAAAGTCACAGACACATCAGCCCCGCGATTACTGGGTAAGCCAATACGCGTTGCCTCCATGAATTGCGGTTGTTCTTTAACCTCAAACAATCCCATCGCGGTAAATATATAGCGCTCTTGGTGGCCGGCCTGAAGAATTACACCGCGGTATGCGGCATGTTGGCACAAAATATCCGCATCCGCTGATGTTGCCGCCAAAGGCTTTTCGACTAAACAATGCTTGCCAGCATCGATTGCAGCGCGGGCAACCCCTCCATGGGCAACAGCCGGGGTTGCAACGACGAGCGCATCAACTTCCCCTAATATGGCCGATAGGCTAATAAAAGCACGACTGCCCATTTCGCGTGCCAAGGCTTCTGCCCGCTCTTGGTGCAAGTCAAAAATGCCAACCAAAGTCGCGCGCGGGTTTGAAATGATTTTTTTCGCGTGATTACGGCCAAAAACGCCTGCCCCAGCAACCCCGATCCGGACTTTTTTGTTTGAAAGTTGAGTCACTTTATTCGCCTTCAATAAAGGGGCGCGCGGGGTACCTGTGAGTTGTCGCTACTGTGCTTCTAACCTGTCTGCAACCCACAAGCTTTCACTCAAAGCTTAAATTTGACGGTCATTGCTTGGTTTCGGCTTGGACAGAATCTCTGGTGCCGATTTGCTCCACCACATCCGACCAAATGCCATCAACTTGATTGGTTTGCAAGGTCGCCATGATCCAATGTTGATCCCGCTACCCCATTTAGTCTTGCGTACACGGACTAAGTGTCCTAACCTCGTATTCAATTAGGTTATATCTGCAGCCTTAGCACCATCACTTTTGCCTTAGCTAGGATCTGAGAAACGAGCTTCTGTTTCGGTATAAATGGGTGCATATTCACCTAAAGACGTATCATGCACATCAATATCGCACCACCTGATGCCCCATCCATTCCTATCTATGCCATCTCCGCTAAGGATTGGCCTAACTATTTGGACGGCAAGGCCATTGGGCAGGCGGTTTGGGCCTCCAGCCATGATTTTAAAGCACAAGCTGGACGCGTTTTGTTACTCCCCGCTCCGGATGGTTCATTAGAACGAGTGTTATTGGGGCTTGGACCCGTGCCCAGTCCTGCTTTCTATGGTGCCTTGGCGGCCAAGCTTCCAGTTGGTGATTACCATATTGCAACCCCTGTCAACAAGGAACAGGGACATGCGATTATGGTTTCCTATCTCTTGGGAACCTATGTCTATAATAGATATAAGGCCAAAGAGGTCCGCGCCGCACGACTGGTGCCCCCTTTTGGGGCGGACAGCCAAGCTGCTTCGATCACTGTATCTGCTGTTGAGTTGGGCCGCGACCTTGTGAACACGCCACCCAATGACATGGGCCCAGATGCACTAGAGGCAGCCGCCCTGACCCTCGCTCAGCAGCATGGGGCAGAAATTGAAGTGATCCGTGGTGGGGAGCTGGTCGCGCAGAATTACCCCCTGATCCATGCAGTAGGGCGCGCCTCTGCACAAGAGCCACGATTGGTCATTTTAAGGCTTGGTCGTCCTGATGCGCCGCGGGTAGGCCTGATTGGAAAGGGTGTGACCTTTGATACCGGGGGCCTTAATTTAAAGACCGGCTCAAGCATGGCATTGATGAAGAAGGATATGGGCGGGGCGGCCTGTGTTTTTGCCCTCTTTTCAGCTTTGGCTCAAGCCAGACTAGACATTCACCTATCTATTTATATCCCGATTGTTGAAAATTCGCTTGGCTCACAATCGTTTCGGCCCAGTGATGTGCTCGTGGCACGTAATGGTTTGAGCATCGAAATTGACAATACTGATGCTGAAGGTCGGTTGATTCTAGCCGATGCCATAAGCCGGGCGCGCGAAGACGGCAATCAATTGTTGATCGATATGGCGACTTTAACTGGAGCGGCGAGGGTCGCACTTGGGCCTGAAGTGCCGCCATTTTTTACAGAAGATGAGACCCTTGCCCAAGATCTCAGTGAAGCAGCAGCCTTAACCCATGACCCTCTTTGGCGTTTGCCATTATGGCGGCCTTATGAAGATGATTTGGAAAGCCCTATTGCCGACCTAAAAAATTCGGGTGGCCCGTTTGCGGGGGCCATCAATGGCGCACTTTTCTTATCAAAGTTTGTGACATGCGCAGATCATTACCCTAGTTGGGTTCATGTAGATGTTTATTGTTGGAATCCCAAGGATAAGCCTGGTCGACCTATGGGCGGGGAAGTTCATGCAGTGCGTGCGGTCGAAGCCATGTTACGGAAAAGATTCGGCTAAATGATACTTTTGGTGCCTCTTTCAGACTTGGGCTGAAGAAACCCGGTGGGAGGACTCTTTTCCAATTTCGCAAATCGATTCACCACGAGGCTTATTGCTTCGCGTTATCATCGCACAACGCCATTGGGGTCGGTTTTGGATCAGTTTGCAGGACTTGATAAACAAGCACTCAGTTTATGGCTGGACGTCACATCGCGGTCCGTTCAAGCCGATGGCCCTGATTTAACAGCACGTCAAACCGCTTTGATGCTCACGGTTTATTTGGAAGTAGGCCCTCATACGGTGCGATCGCTGGCGCATAAATTGGGCGTTGGAAAGCCCGCCATTGTGCGAGCTATTGATACATTAGGTGATGCGGGCCTTGTGACACGGGTTCCTGACCCACATGATCGGCGCAGCGTGTTCGTGATCGGCACCCAAAACGGGGCCAGCCGTCTTTCGACTTACGCTGCCAGTATTGCACGCACGATTGCTGATATCGCAAAACTTGATCTTCACGTGACAGAAACAAGCTTTAGCGCACGTGATCACCAACTCGCCTAATGCAAAAGAGATGAGACTTGACCCAAACCTAAACCCCTTCCGCCCCGACCTTGCGGCGGTGAAGTTAAAAGGTTTGGTTAGTGCCGATCACTATGTTGAGCCTACCTTGTTTCAAGTGAGTGCCGCCGTAGCGCCCTTGCGTAAAGTGGGTGCCCCAGATGGGGAGCAGATAAACCAAGCCCTGCATGGGGATATGATTGAGATCTATGAAGAGCGCGATGGCTTTGGCTGGGGGCAGATGCGCAGCGATGGCTATGTTGGCTGGCTGGATATGGAAGCTTTATCTGCCCCTGTTTTGCCCGTTACAGCAAAAGTCCAAGTCCTTCGCACTTATGCTTTGAGTGCGCCTTCAGTCCGCGCCGCACCCCATTTCCTTTTAAGCTTGGGTGCGCAGGTCACAGAACTTGGCCGCGAAGAAAACGGCTTTGTGGAGACTGCACGGGCTGGCTGGGTTTACGCTGCCCATTTAGCGCCATTGCGTGCATGTGCATCTGATCCTGTGGCGGTCGCAGAGCAATTTCTCCATGCGCCCTACCAATGGGGCGGCGTAGAGAGCTTGGGGCTTGATTGCTCAGGCTTGATCCAAACTGCTTTCAAAGCGGCAGGTATCACAATGCCACGCGATTCTTATATGCAGCGTGAAATTGGCCATGAAGTCGCTTGGGATGCCAGCCTTCAGGGCCTTATGCGCGGTGACATTGTGTGTTGGAATGGCCATGTCGCCCTAATGACTAGCCCCACCGATATAATCCACGCCAATGGCTTTCATATGCAAGTGGTGCGAGAGCCTTTGGCACATGCTGAAGCCAGGATCGCGGCAAGCTATGGTTCGATCATCACCATTCGTCGGCTATAAAAAAGGGCGGCCGAAACCGCCCCCCGTTAAACGCACTCTAAATTGCAGCTTAAAGATGATAAGCGCGCTCACCATGCTCTGCAATATCCAAACCTTCCTCTTGATCGTCTAAAGATGCCTTTAGGCCAATGGTATATTTTATCACTGCAAAGACGATGGCAGAGGCTGTGCCAGACCAAGCTATGGTAACCAGCACACCTTTGAGTTGGCTTATCACTTGGGTACCCATATCGTAAGTCACCGCTGGACACACGGCCAAGATCTTGCCGGATTCGTCGAAGCAAGTGGTGTAATCGACGATCCCTGCCCCACCAAGTGCGGGCGAAACCACAATCCCAGTTCCAATCGCACCGATGATGCCGCCAATGGCATGTATGCCAAAGGCGTCCAAGCTATCATCATATTTCAAAGCTGACTTGACGATGGAGCAGAAGAATATACAGGCAGGCGATACCACAAGACCCAAAATCAAGGCACCCATTGGCCCAGCAAAGCCTGCTGCGGGGGTGACTGCGACCAAGCCTGCAACAATGCCAGATGCAAGGCCCAGCATGGATGGGCGCTTGCGTGTAACCCACTCATAAATGACCCAGCTTAAGCCCGCGGCAGCCGTAGCGATAAAGGTATTAGCCATGGCTAGAACCGCGTAATAGTTCGATTCAAGGTTTGAACCAGCATTGAAGCCGAACCAGCCAACCCACAATAAACCAGCACCAATGAAGGTCATCACTAAGGAATGAGGCGGCATGGGCTCATTTCGGTATCCAGAGCGAGCTCCCAAGATGATACACCCAACCAAGGCTGCAATTCCGGCATTGATATGCACGACCGTACCGCCCGCAAAATCAAGCGCACCAAAGCCCCAGATCAAGCCCGTTGTGAATGTGTCACCTTGCGCCGAAGCTGCGGCCAAACTGTCTGGGCCAGGCCACCACCAAACCATGTGCGCGATGGGATAATAGGACAATAGGGGCCATAAAACAGCAAATAAAACCACGGCGGCAAACTTCATCCGCTCGGCAACACCTCCTAAGACCAGCGCGGCTGTGATGGCTGCGAAAGTCATTTGGAAGACCACAAACACAAGTTCTGGTAGATAAACGCCGGTTGAAAATGTCGCAACCAGTGCTGGATTACCATCGCCATCAAGACCAGAACCCTTTAAGAACAAACGGTCAAGGCCACCTATAAAACTGTCAAGGCCGCCACCTGATGTAAACGACAGACTATAGCCCCACACCATCCAAGCAATCATGCCAATCACCATGACCGTAGAAACTTGCATCAGCATGGAGAGCATATTCTTCGCCCGCACCAAACCACCATAAAATAAAGCTAGCCCTGGAACGATCATCAATAGGACCAGTAGGGTTGATACCATCATCCAGGTTACATCACCCTTATCCACGACTTTCAGGGGCAATGTTGCAACGAGTTTGGCGGCGGCTGCTGCTTCTGCTGCTGCGGGTGCTGGTACTGCTGCAACATTATTTGCCCCATCCTGAGCAAACACAGGTGAGGCCAACCCACTAGCAAAAATAAAAATCAATGCTGCAAGGACTGTTAGGCCTGCTCGTACGCGCGCTTGTAAGCTATGCTTCAGTCGCGTGCATCTTATTTTACGTGTCCCGTCCATCGTGCTCCCCACAAGGTGTGAACCGAGGCTAACATTAACCCAGTCTCATCCAAGCTAGGGTTAGAATTTGGGCTGTTATGAGCAAGTATGTGTCTGCGGCCACGGGCATCTCACGGCGAAGAGCATAAAATTTAAGCACACATTATCTTAATTGCTCTTTGAAGTAGCATATTATTGGCTTGAAATCGGCGTGGGTAACTTTGTTAGGATGTGGCCTAAGCGCGTGGGTGGGCGCGGGCAAAAACGGCGAGCATTTGACTGGAGTCAACATCCATATAACGCTGGGTGGTAGATAGCGACGCATGACCCAATAATTCTTGAATGGATCGAAGGTCACCCCCTGATTGAAGCAAATGGGTGGCGAAGGCATGGCGCATAGCGTGTGGTGTTGCGCTTTCGGCTAAACCTAATTGGCCCCGCATCCGGACCATGCTTGCTTGTACGATACGCGCGCGCAGCGGCCCACCACGGACGCCACGAAATAACGGACCATCGCCTTGAAGGACAAAAGGGCAAACAGTCACATAAGCGGTCACGGCATCGCGTGCAGCAGGCAAAGTCGGGACAAGGCGGGTCTTCTGGCCCTTTCCTACAATTCGCAAAGTAGGTGGCAAGTCTTTATGCATGCCCGTTAGACTTAAAACTTCAGATATCCGCAATCCACAGCCATATAGCAAGGTAAGGACTGCGGCGTCTCGTGCGCCGACCCAAGATGAATCATTGTCCTGAGCCAAATCTATCAATTCAAACGCAGCCTCTGGGGATACAGCACGCGGGATTGGGGGTTTAATCTTAGGACCACTAACTGCGCGAATGCTGGTGTTGATCAGGCCCCTACGCCGATCTAAAAAGCTAAAAAAGGATCTCAGGCTGGCTATAACACGCGCTACAGAACGGTCGCTTAATGGGGATTCCCCAGCACGTCGTCGCGCCAGATAAGCACGAATATCACCAGCTGTGAGTTGGGCTAGTGCGTGAAGATTTAACGCCTCACCGCGATGGTTAACCAAGAATGAGAAAAATGCGTCGACATCTTGTTGATAGGCTAGGCTTGTGTGGTCGGATAAGCGGCGCTCATGTTTTAGCCAAAGCAGCCAGTCTCGTCGTGCTTGGCAAAGTGGGTCGTCTGCAGCGGTGCTGCGATCATGAGGATCGCTGGTTTGTGTCACAATAATCCGCTGGAGGCAAAGCGGCTCAACACACGCTCTAAAACACGGGCAAAAAACATCACCAGTTCTCCACCATGTTCGGGGCGAAAAGCGTCAATATCACGACTGGCGATCGCTAAAACGGCTAAGCGCCGATTGGGCCCAAATTCAAGGCGTGCAAGAACTTCAGAGCGCAAGTGTGCAGCCTGGTCGCCATAAAGCCATGTCCGTGTGTGCTCGATCGGTCCTAAAAGCGTTGGTTGACTGGCGGGAACCAAGCGTTCGATGGCCGAACCTGCTTTGTCAAGGGCTTGGCTATTGATATCCGAATCAGAGACAGCCAAAATGCAAACATCTGAAGCTAAGGCGAACGCGACATGTCCGGTAAGTCGCTCATTCAGATCATCAGGATCATGGCTGTCAAGCACTGCCAAAATGGCTTCTTGAACACGGATCTGCGCTTCATAATTAGCGCGCGCCGTCTCAACAATTGCTGAAAAGCGCGACCGCGCGGAGCGGGTCTCCCGCAGCATACGCTCACGCGCTAGATCGCCAATCGCAATCACATTTCCCGAACTTGGTTCGCTAGCGATACAGGTCAGTAATTCGGCATCATTGCGGATAAAACCGGGGTTTTGCATCAAGAAATCACGAACGAGATCTAGGTCGAAACCAGGTTCAGCGAATAATGTAGCATCTTGATAAGCCATAGGGGGGCGGGATCCTAGTCAAGGTTGATTGGAAAGCCATTATGGAGTCAACAAGGTGAACACACGGTTACACAAATGGAGACAATACAGCTTTTTTTACATCGATCGCTGCTTTAACCAACAGGACTGGTCAGCCAGTTGAAGGGCTGATTTAAGCCGCTGCTAAATGCGCAAATTCTTGCGCTACTTGGCTATATACATGGCGTTTAAATGGTACGACCAGTTCAGGTAGGGCTTCCAAACGCTCCCAACGCCACGCATCAAATTCAATATGCTTATGGGCATTGAGCTTCACATCTCGATCCGAACCCAAAAAGCGAAAAGCATACCAGATTTGGGCTTGGCCTTTATTGAGGCGCATTTTGCCGCGTTGCATTTCGGCTGGAAAGTCATAGGTCAGCCAATGGTTCGTGTGTCCTATGACGGACACCAAACTCGGCCCAATGCCGGTTTCTTCTCCTAGCTCACGTAGGGCAGCAGCCTGCACATCCTCATGACGGTCAATGCCCCCTTGGGGAGCTTGCCACGCATATTGACCGTTGAAACCACGCCGTTTGCCAATCCAAACCAAGCCCCGCATGTCAAAAAGCAATAAGCCAACATTGGGTCGATAGCCTTGTGGGGGTTGGGGAAAAATCGTAGGATTCATGTAATGAGCGCCGAGGCAGGTGCAAGGATCAACCCCCGTCGGGGAAGGTCTTTCGCCCATCGTCCTATCTGGTCTATGGTTACGCTATAGGCAACTCCAAACCCAAGTGCAGACTTTTTTTGAGCGGCCATCGCTTCTAAAGCCCCCAATTGTGCGGCAATATCCTCGCTGGATGGTCGTTGATCGATCAAACGGTCGGCTTGAACGGTGCGTAAACCGGCCGCCGTCGCGGCAACACCGAGCTGTGCTGAGGAGCCGTCGCCGATAAAGGCAATGCCGCGGGACTTAAGTTCGCGCATGAATTTTGTCGTGGGATCCGTGGCGGTCGCAAATTTAGCTCCCAAATAATGCGTGACACCATAATAGCCCGCAGCCCGCGACAGTAAATAGGTTAGTTTTCTTTGATTTTCGTCAGCTGATGCCGTGGTTAACAAGGTATTGGGACCTGGATCATTATCGGGGTAGTCAAATGGCTCCATCGGAATTTCAATCAAAACTTCATGGCCCTTGGCCCGCGCGCGATCGATCCATCCCTGCAAATTACTGGCACTCGCGACAAAAGACAAAGTTACTTCGCTCGGCAAATCATCAATCGCACGCTGAGTGATGCGGGCATTTAAGCCCAAACCCCCAACCACCAATGCTACTTTTGGTTTCTCCGTCGCAGAAAACGGTTTTTTATAGACGTCAAAAACCGTGCGATTGCCCGGTCCTATAATCGGTATCAACCCACCAACCGATTGTTGATGCATGCCAGGTGCAGGGGCTTGGTTGAGTGGGGCGCTGGCTGGCGCGCGAAATGCTTTGCCCTCTACTTTGCCAAATTCAGGGGCCTTCACCGGTCCAAAATCTGCACTTTGGGGTATTTGGCCTGAAGAAGCTGTTTTAGCGCCACCCACAATGTCTGGCACCCCGCGTTCAATTGCTTCATCGTTAGCATTTGGGTTGGTTGGTGGTGGGGTACCAGGTAGCCAAGGTGAGGTTGTGCCTTCTCCTGTGCGCCAAGGTATCATCGCCGACTTTTCTTCCAGCTTATCGGCTTCCTCACCATCTTCAACCTTGGCTTTGGTGGGGTCATATTTGGGAACCACAACCGTGACCGAAGGTTCAGCATCCTTTTCAGTACCATAAAACTGTATCGAGCCTGCAACTACGCCACAAACTAAACATATTACAAGCAGACCTAAGCTTGCATGCTTAAGCCCAAGCATCATTGGCTTCGCGGTTATTGTCTTAGAGGCTGCCATGGTGCCAAGTGGTCCGTTCTGACAAATTAACTGCGCTGTGTCGGTTAATGATTCAAAAACATAGCAGCTCCAAAGCTGAAATTCTCATGAGTTCCCTTAGCTGTTAGCAGACCACCGGGCATAAATCGCAGTGGGCAACAAACGGTTGGAGTTTTGCTCAGCTATGGCCATTTCACCCGCTTCACGGTGTCCAGAGCGGGTGCCCAATGCGGCCTCAAGGCTATTATCTAGGGCAAGGAAACTTAGCCTTACTGCATAAACAGTCGCAACTAAAAAAAGAGCATCTTCTGCAAGCAATTGCGAGCAGGCCGCCAACAACCGATTGAGCCCCTCTTCAAGCTTCCAAATCTCACCTGTTGGCCCACGACCATGTTTCGGGGGATCCAAAATAATCCCGTGATAATGATTGCCACGGCGAACTTCGCGTTCTACGAATTTTAGGGCGTCATCAAGGATCCAGCGAATGGGCTTATCCTCTAAACCGGCCAGAGTTTGATTGTCGCGGGCAAAGCCTATGGCCTTTTTCGATGCATCAACATGGGTCACGCTCGCACCGGCTTTGGCACATACCAAGCTTGCCAGCCCCGTATAGCCGAACAAATTCAAAATATTGGGTGGCTCCCCCTTTGGCGCTTGCTTGACGCGGGCTTCAATCCGATCGCGACACCAGCGCCAATGAACCGATTGTTCTGGGAAAAGCCCAAGATGGCGAAAGGGTGTGCAGCGCGCGTGAAAACGAATACCCCCCCACGAAATCGCCCATGTTTCTGGTACACGCCGCACAAAGCGCCATCGACCCATTTCTTCAGTTTCTTGACCTGTAAATGCTGCGTCATACCGCCATTCCTGATCAGGCAAGCGCTTGGGCCATAACGCCTGACTATCTGGGCGTACAAAGAGATAAGGTCCAAAGCGCTCAAGTTTCTGGCCGTTTCCAGAATCGATCAATGCGTAATCTGTCCAGTCTTCGGCAACCAGAACTGGGGCCATAAGTGGCGGACTAATATTAAGATTTTTGGCCATTTAATCACGCGCCCCGAAAAAGTCTTTTTGTCGCCAAATCTCATAAGCGGTCACGGCGGTCGCGATCGCAAGGTTTAAACTATCTGCCCGACCTGACATCGGAAGTCTTACGAGGCCATCACATGCTTGCGCCCAAGAATCCGGGAGGCCCGATTGTTCATTACCCATCAACAATACCGTCTTTGTGCCAAAATCCGTGTCCGTGTGACGTTGAGAGCCCTTAAGTGAAGTGCCAACCAACTTAAATCCGAAATCCTTGCGCCACATATTAAACGAGGCGAAGTCTGATTTGCTGATTGGGGTCGAAAATACTGAGCCCATGCTGGCCCGCACCGCCTCGACTGAGAATGGGTCACAACTTTCTTCCAATAGCACAATCCCACCCCCCCCGATGCAATCGAGAGTTCGCATAATCGTTCCTAAATTACCTGGATCTCTGATGCGTTCGAGGGCGATGATGAAAGGTGCATCCATAAGTGAACTGAGTGAGCTTAATCTTTGCTGAAACAAGCCAATGACCGATTGCGCATTATCGCGCTTGGCAACAGCTTCAAGAACCCGATCGGTCACGCGCGCAACACGTGCGCCTACATCCAATGCCTTTTGAGCCAAAGCCTGTACGGCTAGGCGCGTTTCGGCAGCCCCTGAAAACAATAAGGCTTCAAGCTGCCACCCTTGGTCCAGCCCTTCGCCAACATGGCGTGCCCCTTCGGCCAGGAATAAACCAGTTTCGCTGCGAGTCTTTTTGCGATCAAGCGACTTAGCGAGTTTGATCAAACTATTGTGTGTGCTGCTTACATCATCAATCATTGCTAACTCTTAGCGCTAGTTTGGATCAATGGGAGGGTGTGAGCGGTAAATAGCTGTGTTTTCTCGCGCGTGACGCGAGTAGGCTTACGTCGGCGACGTCGTGACCCGATCTGAGGGCGATAGCGCGTGCTTTGCGGGGAAATGGCCTCTGATTATGATTTACGGCTGTTTTATGGGTGCAGCCCATTGATCTTGGACTGTTAAATCCAGAAGCCTAGCTTGCAAGAGGCAAGATGGGGTACAAGAAACGTGATGTTGAATAACAAAGGCGATGATTTGTCTTGGTCCAAACCATAAATCATGGCCTTAACATGCTTGGATTTGCCGCAGGGTGCGCGCGCTCAAATTATTATAAAGACGCCTATCAAAATCTTAAGTCATTGGGTCAATTCGGAGATATAAAAGCATGATATACAAGAGCATCCACGATATCATTACAAGACAGGAACCTTAACATGTTTGTGTTCAGCCAAACCTTGATCCTCATTCTTCTGGCTGCGGCATCTGGTGCGCTCGTATCTTGGGTGATTACGCGATACACAAGTCCATGTGATGCATTACGCGAACAGATCAAAGCATTGAGTACTCAGCGCGATGAACTTGTGTGGACACTTGAGGTCAGGGCAGGGCCTGATGCGCATACAGTCGCAGCAAGCCGCCGCATCGTGGCTTTAGAAAGAGAGCTGGCTAATGTGCGGGCACGCGCCGACACTCTGGCAGCTGCCTATGCTAAACTCCTTGCGGCTCAGCCCCACAATGATCAACCAACCAACCCTTTAACCAATGACCTCATAACCGACATTAGCCAACAAGATTCAAGCGATCTTGCCTTTGTAAACAAGGGATTTTTGCGATCCCCCTTGGCAGAATTATCGCCCGCAGCATTAAAAGAAGCAGTCAAACAAGCAGGCGTTGGCACACCACCACAGCGCATTTTACCGCCTTCAAAGCCAGATGATTTAACCTTGATAACAGGCGTTGGCCCAATGAATAAAGCTTGGCTACATGCACAAGGCATTTATTTTTTGAATCAGATTGCCAACCTCTCAATCGAGGAGCTGGCTTGGCTTTCAAACCGTTTACCCGCTTTTGGAGCGCGTGTTTATCGCGAAAACTGGATCGCACAGGCCTGCAAACTTGCAAATGAAGTGTCAGAGCCGAGCCATAAGCAAGATTGATGTGGCCCTTTCGGGTTTATGGTAAGCCAATCGTTTGCATCAACGCGCTAAGCCCACCAATTCTCTGATTATGGGTTCAAACCACAATCTTGTGCCTGTCTTGGGTGTTTTGTATGGCAATGCTTTGGTGCAGCTCCTGTCTGCCCCAAAGGTGTGTCTAGGTCCCTGCTCTAAGGATAACTGGCCAACTCAACGCCAATAGGCCATTATCACACAAAAATCAGCGCTAAATCAACGTGCGCACATCGGTCAGCCGACCTGTTAAAGCCGCCGCTGCGGCCATCGCAGGGGATAATAGATGGGTACGCCCATCACGGCCTTGGCGGCCTTCAAAATTGCGATTTGAGGTCGATGCACAACGCTCAAAAGGATCTAAGCGATCAGGATTCATGCCCAAACACATAGAGCATCCTGGCTCTCGCCATTCAAAACCGGCCTCACGAAAGATGACGTCAAGACCTTCTTCTTCGGCCTGATAGCGGACGAGGCCAGAGCCTGGCACAATCATAGCGCGCACGCCATCTGCCACCTTTTTGCCGCGAACAAGTCCTGCCACGACGCGCAAATCCTCAATTCTGGAGTTGGTACATGATCCAATAAAAACGCGTTGCACCTCCAGATCCGTCATTTTCTGACCGGGCTCAATGCCCATGTAAGTCAATGAACGCATTGCGGTTTCGCGCTGAACCGGGTCAGCGATGAGATCAGGATCTGGGGCCACTGCATCGATGGCGATAACCTGTTCGGGGCTTGTACCCCAAGTCACAAGTGGCGGTATAGAGGCAGCTGGAATGGTGATGACTTCATCAAACACCGCGTCATCGTCGCTATAAAGGGTTTGCCAGAATGCGATGGCTTGCTCCCAAGCCCCAGCCTTGGGGGCTGAGGGCCGACCTTTCAAATAGTCAAACGTGATCTGATCTGGGGCGATCAGCCCGGCGCGTGCACCCGCTTCAATCGCCATATTGCACAATGTCATCCGCCCTTCGGCAGAAAGGGCGCGAATGGCAGTACCGCGATATTCAATGACGTGGCCAGTGCCACCCGCTGTACCAATCCGCTTACAAATGGCCAAGGCAAGGTCTTTTGCGCCGACACCGGGGGCCAATTCACCATCGACGACAACCGCCATGTTTTTCATTTTGCGGGCACGCAGGGTCTGGGTAGCCAACACATGCTCAACTTCACTCGTGCCAATGCCATGCGCCAGTGCCCCGAAAGCGCCATGGGTGGAGGTATGGCTGTCCCCACACACAATTGTCATGCCAGGTTGGGTGCGGCCTTGCTCTGGGCCGACAACATGGACAATGCCATTGCGAATTTCGCCCATTGGGAAAAACTCAATCCCATGCTGGGCGACGTTTTTGGCAAGGGTTTGTAATTGCAGGCGGGCTTGGGGGTCTTGAACACCGTCTATGCCATCGGCTTGATTTTGGGTTGGTGTATTATGGTCGGCCACGGCGAGGGTAAGGTCAGGGCGGCGCACAGGCCGACCTGCCGCTTCCAAGCCTGCAAAAGCCTGCGGCGTTGTGACCTCATGGATGAGATGGAGGTCAATATAAAGAAGCGAGACACCATCATCGGCTGTGCCAATGACGTGGTTCTCCCAAATTTTGTCATAAAGAGTTTTTCCCATACACGACGCTTTAGCGCACTTTCCTCTTTCGCCCAAGTCGCTTAAATGTCTGGGATGACGCGCCTATCAATCGCTACTTGGAATATCAATTCGGTTCGCCTGCGCGCGGGCTTGATACAACGCTTTGTAGAAGAGCGCCGCCCGGATATCGTGTGCTTGCAGGAGATTAAATGTCGCAATGGTGAGTTTCCGACCCATGTCTTTACCCAAATGGGCTTTCCTCACCTCCATATTCGCGGCCAAAAAGGCTGGCACGGGGTGGCCATCGCCTCCCGCTTTGCGTTGGAAGAAATATCAGAGCCAGATTTTTGCCCCCAGCAAGAAGCCCGCGTTGCGGCGGTTCGTGTAAAGGGCATCACGCTGCATAACCTCTATGTGCCCGCAGGCGGCGATGAGCCCGATACCCAGATCAATCCAAAATTTGCCCATAAACTGGCATTTTTAGCGCGTATGGAAGCCTATTATGCAGCCCACCCAACCAACGAGCCCTTGGTGCTTGTTGGTGACTTAAATGTAGCGCCAGGCGAACATGATGTTTGGGGACATAAGCAATTATTGAATGTCGTCAGCCACACCCCGGTTGAGACTCAAGCTTTAGACAAGGTCATGGCCCGTGGGGGCTTTATCGATCTGGCACGCATAGCGGTTCCGCCAAGTGAAAAGCTGTTTTCTTGGTGGAGTTATCGCTCGCCCGACTGGACCAAAAACGACCGTGGGCGCAGACTGGACCATATCTGGGCTAATAGAGAGCTTGCAAAACAGTTTGATGCTGATAGCTTTTCCATCCACAAGAATGCGCGTGCATGGGAGAAGCCCAGCGATCATGTTCCCGTGATGGCCCACTTTGACATTTAAACTTAACCGAGGCTTATGGTAAAATGGCAGGGCAAAGAAGATCCGGATTGGTGGTGCCTTTAATGATCATTGGCGCAACCCTATTTGCGCTTGGCACCTATCGGTCGCTCAAGCCAGAACAGGCGCAGGTCAATCAGGGGTTCGTGGCATCGGATCAGAAACCCAGCGATGCAGACAAAGCTGATGCCGCAGAGCTTGCAGCACAAGCAGCGCCCGAAGCTGACACCCAATCGCCCAGCCAATTTCAGCTTTCAGTCACAAAAGCACCTTGGGTCAAGGATTTGTTGATTGGGGCGCTCGGCGAATTTGACCTTGCCGTGGTCCGTAGTCTGCAAAAGCAACAAGCCGCAGGTGAAATGAATTGCAGCCCGGTGCTGACAGGGCTGGCGCAACCGGAGATCAAAAAACTTGAGGAGGTGATCTGTACCGCCAAGGACGGCAATATTCTAAAAGCAAGTTTTGATGGGAGTGAGCATGGAACCCTCGAGATCAAATCCCCAGAGGGTGATGTCGTCACCATCGAAAAATCAGAAACGGACTTAAGGATTTCTGCTGAGGGACCATAAGGTAAGGTCAGCCAGCATCTAGAGGATTTTCATTAGCCATGAAGAAATTTTCACGTCTTTTAGCCCATGCCGCTCCCTTGCCGATTGCCAATATCGATACAGACCAGATCATCCCTAAACAATATCTTTCGACAATTGAGCGTAGTGGACTGTCCAAGGGGCTGTTTTTCGATATGCGGTTTTTGCCAGATGGCACTGCAAACCCTGATTTTGTTCTCAATAAACCAGCCTATCAGGGCGCTGAAATCTTAATTGCCGGGCCCAACTTTGGCTGTGGGTCATCGCGTGAACATGCGCCTTGGGCCTTGTTGGATTACGGTATTCAATGCGTGATTTCAGCCTCCTTTGCGGACATATTTTTCAACAATTGCTTCAAGAATGGGGTGCTGCCCTTAGTTCTAGCGCCTGAAGTCGTGGATAAATTGATGGGCCAAGCCAACGGCCAAAACGCCCGCTTTGAAATTGATCTAGAACGCCAAACCCTAACCGCGCCGGACGGTGTCACCCATCATTTTGACATTGACCTTGGTCGCAAAAAGTCCTTGCTCGAAGGGCTAGACGAAATTGGTCAGAGCCTGGTCCATGATGATCAAATTAGTGATTATGAGCACAAGCGCAAACTGATGACGCCTTGGTTAGGCTAAGGCGGGCAAGCTTCCAATTGCCGATGAAATCGCCCGTGACAGGAAGCGCATTCAAAGTTAAGGCCGCGGCATGACCAAAAAACTCCTTCTTTTGCCGGGCGACGGCATTGGCCCTGAAGTCCTCGGCCAAGTCGAACGCCTTTTGGCCCATTTAACCAGCTACCAAGGTTTAGACCTTACAATCGAAACGGCCCTATTTGGTGGGGCAAGCATTGATGCATGCGGCCAACCCATAACCGATGCTGTTGTAGCCCAAGCCAAAGCCAGTGATGCAGTTTTGCTGGGCGCTGTAGGTGGTCCACAATGGGTTGATGTTGCACGTGATCTGCGCCCGGAAATGGGGCTTTTGCGGCTACGCAAGGAGATGGATGTTTTTGCCAATTTGCGCCCGGCCATTTGTTTTGAATCCCTTGCTGATGCATCGGGACTTAAGCGGCATTTGGTGGCAGGTCTTGATATCGTCTTTGTACGCGAGCTCACGGGTGGGGTGTATTTTGGTACGCCCCGGGGGATTGAGACGCTCTCCGACGGTTCAAGACGCGGCTTTGATAATCAGGTCTATACCAGTCATGAAATCCGCCGTGTCGCTAAAGTTGCTTTTGAGCTTGCGCGCCAACGTGCCAACAAGGTGACGAGTTTGGAAAAGTCCAATGTGATGGAATCGGGGCTGTTATGGCGCCAAGAAGTGACAGCTTTGCACGCCGAACACTATAGCGATGTGACGCTCGAACATATGTATGCGGATAATGCCGCC
Organism: Candidatus Phycosocius spiralis; assembly: GCF_030158815.1. Classification (GTDB taxonomy): domain Bacteria; phylum Pseudomonadota; class Alphaproteobacteria; order Caulobacterales; family Aquidulcibacteraceae; genus Aquidulcibacter; species Aquidulcibacter spiralis. The sequence continues at coordinate 175,745 of NZ_BPFZ01000004.1, read as the reverse complement.
ATGCAAATGGTACGGGCGCCCCAGCAGTTTGATGTGTTATTGACCGACAATCTATTCGGCGACGTTTTGTCGGATTTAGCCGCCGCGTGCACGGGTTCAATCGGGCTTTTGCCATCCGCCGCACTTGGAAACCCCGGAACACCAGGCCTTTATGAGCCTATACATGGGTCAGCACCCGATATTGCCGGAACCGGCAAGGCCAATCCGATTGCCGCCATTTTGTCGCTTGAAATGGCGTTGCGCTGGTCATTAGACGAGCTCAAGCTTGCCGACCGGGTGTTTGAGGCGGTTAAAAGTGCCCTTAATCAAGGGGCCAGAACAGCGGACTTGGGTGGCGATCTTTCAACAGAGGCTATGGGTGATGCCATCCTTCATGCCCTAGGATGAAGGATCATGCGTCAGCTATGCTTGCCATCAGTGCTATAGAAGCCCATGATATAATCATCGCTCGAATGCTTGGAGGGATTGATGGATTTAGGTCAACGCGTGCGCCATACGATTGCTGGGTTGAGGCGTGCTATGACACCTCGTGAAGCGGTCGATCCATTGACACAGCCCAAGGCACCCGCAAGGCCGCAACATGTCCTCCAATGGCAGCCTTGGCTGGTCGTGTTGGTCGTAGCACTGGTTCCGATTTATTATGTGTCCGGGGCGGTCTTAACCCACCGGATTAATGATGATTTGAACTTTAAAGCACAAGAGCCTGCACCACAGGGCTCCAAAACCATCGCCTTGATGGCTGGCTTGATCGATCGGGAGATTAACCATACGGCTTGGGCCCCCAATATCCAGCCGTTTCAACCAGCAGCACTGTTACGCTTTGGCGGCAATATGGCCAATTTCCAGTCCGGCATGATCAAAGCCTTGTCGAATGTGACCTTCGAAATCGAAAGCTATATTGGCCGCTCGCGGGGTACCTCTGCTGCCGATCTAGATTTAGGGCGCGCCCGTCAAGGCCTTTCACGCCAGCCTGACACCTGGCTCTTAGACCCATGGCCAACATCTTCCGCCGATCAGGAATACCGAAAGGCGCGCACGGCACTTCTCGCCTATAATGCGCGCATTGCCTCTGGAAATGCGGTTTTTGATGTGCGCGCAGATAATCTCCAAGCCCTGTTAACGCGATCGGCATTAGATCTCGGTTCTTCGTCGGATTTACTTGAAAAGCAGATTGATGCCGGACGAAAGGTTTGGATTGATCGACGTGCAGATAAGCTTTTCTATTTCGTCAAAGGCCAATCCTATGCATATTACATGATTCTCTCGGCATTACGCGATGATTTTAAGGCTGTGATCACTGAGCGCCGGGTCGGTGCCATATATGATGCAATGCTCGCTGATTTAGCATCCAGTGCGAGTATGGCCCCGATGATCGTTCAAAATGGGTCACCCAATGGGGTACTTTTGCCAAACCATCTTTCAACTGAGGGTTTCTATTTATTGCGTGCGCGCGCTAAATTGCGCGAAATCACTGATATTTTGCAGCGCTGAATGGACCTTCAAGTGGGTGAAAGAAAACTGCTTTGTATTGCTGATGACAGCCCAGAATGTCGCGCTGCTGTCTATTTTGGTGCGCGACGTGCGGCCAATACCCATGCCATTTTGACGATTTTAAGAGTAATTGAGCCTCTAGACCCTGGTCTGTGGTCAGCCATGGGTGAAGCGATGCGCGATCGGATGCGCAATGAAGCTTTCGATGATTTACAAGGCCTGGCAGAAGTTGCTCAACAAGCCACGGGGATTACACCAGAGCTTGTAGTTAAAGAGGGGATTTTAGACCAAGCAATCCGAGCATACATTGATACAACCCCCAGCGTCAAAACCTTGCTACTGGCAGCAGCATCTGGGCGTGGTGGGCCAGGTCCATTAGTGGCGGCGGCGATGCGTGGCGGATTTGGCTTTGGCCTGCGCGCAGTTGCCATCATGATCGTACCAGCTGGCTTAAGCGATGCTGATTTGAGCGAACTGGCAAGCTAGAGAGGAACAAGCGCACAGGGCGTTGAATTTATGCCAATCTGGGACCATAGTAAGACTATGTTCATTCAAACCGAAGCCACTCCCAATCCGCAGACTTTAAAATTTATACCCGGTCGCGATGTGCATCCCCCAGGTGCGCTTGAGTTTAGCGATCCAAAAGCGGCGGCGGCGTCCCCGTTCGCGGCTGCACTTTTTAAGATAGAAGGCGTGCGGCGGGTGTTTTTTGGGCCCGACTTTATCACCGTGACCAAAGATGGGGCTTATGAGTGGCCGCATTTAAAGCCCTCTTTACTTGGTGCGATCATGGATAGCTTCGTATCAGGTATTCCGGTGATGACAGGTGATGATGCGAGCGCGGCCCCAGCACCTTCAGCTGCGACCCATTATAGCGGCGATACAGCCCAAATTGTGCGCGAAATAGAGGAATTATTGGCTACCCGCGTGCGCCCAGCCGTTGCCCAAGACGGTGGTGACATTGATTTTGATCGCTTTGAGCCTGATACAGGCACGGTTTACTTGCGTATGCGTGGCTCTTGCTCTGGCTGTCCATCCTCAACAATTACGCTCAAGCAGGGCATCGAAAGCATGCTGAAGCATTATGTCCCAGAAGTGGTGCGTGTCGAGCAAGCCCTTTAGTTTGATCCCCCGATGGATGACGATCCCTTTCCTGCTCAGTGCCCCAACTTGAGTTTCCTTCATGATAATGGATCCTCGCCATGACCAGCCATGACATCCAAGATCTTGACCGAGTTGACCGCGCTGCACCGCTACACGAAGCCATTTATCAAGAATTGCGTGCCAGATTGTCACGTGGGGCGATGGCCCCGGGTGAAAGCCTTAGTCTGAGATCCCTTGCAGCCGAACTGGGCGGTAGCGTGACGCCGGTCCGCGACGCAGTTTGGCGCTTAACCGCAGAACAGGCACTCACGATCGGAGAAACCCGGCGTATCAGTGTACCTGAAATGGATCGGGGTGACATTCTTGAACTCATGCGGGCGCGCACCTTGTTGGAGCCTGAAGCCGCAGCGCGTGCCTTGCCCTTTCTGGACGAACACCATCGCGTCGCTATGCGCGCTGCCAACGAAGCCATGAATTTATCCTTACGCCAAGGCGATGTCGTAGGTTATATGGCCAACAATCATGCCTTTCATTTTAGCCTGTATCGCGCTCGACCCTCAATCGTACTTGTGGCGATGATCGAAAACATCTGGGTGCGATTTGGACCCTTTATGCGCCTAATGTATCCAGGCGCGGTCATGGCAAAAGACCTCTCAGACCGTCACGGCGACGCCCTATTAGCGCTTGAAGCCGGGGACGAAGCTGGGCTTCGTGCCGCGATTTCCGCAGATATACAAGATGGCTTAGATTGGATGCTGACGCGCATTTAACTCCAGTTTGGGCTTGACCAACCCCTCCGTAAGAACGTTATAACAGTTTCTGAGGTGGAATGTGTCTATCAATAGGGATAAACTGAATGAGTTTTTGGTGCGCGAACGCGATGTCTATCGTCAACAGCGGCCCAAAAGTGCAGCACGGGCGCAGCACAATAACGGGTTTTTTGGATCTGTGCCCCAACATTGGATGCTCGACTGGCCAACGCCATTTCCGCTAATCCTTGATCACGCCAAAGGGACTAGCCTGACCGATCTGGACGGCAACACCATGATCGATTTGTGCTTGGGCGATAGCGGGGCGATGTTTGGCCATAATCCCGAGCCAATTAGCCAAGCCTTGATACGCCAATCACGCCGTGGCCTAACCACAATGTTACCTTCCAATGAGGTTGCGGAGGTTGGGCAACTCTTACAAGAGAGGTTCGGTTTACCTTATTGGCAAGTCACGCTTTGTGCATCAGACGCCAACAGATTTGCACTTCGCGCCGCTCGCGCCATCACCAAAAGGCAAAAAATACTGGTATTTGATGGCTGCTACCATGGTGCGGTGGATGAAACTGCTGTTGCTTATGTGGATGGGCAAACGCGGGCAAAGCCCAGCTTGTGGGGTCAGGCCTATGATTTAGCCAAGGTGTCACGCTGTATTCCCTTTAACGATATGGCCATCCTAGAAGCAGCCTTGGTGCCGCGCGATATTGCCTGCGTGATCATGGAGCCAGCTTTGACCAATTGTGGCATGATTGCCCCCTTGCCCGGATTTTTAGACACTGTGCGCAGGCTTAGCCGGGAAAACGGTAGTTTGCTTTTGATGGATGAGACCCACACCTTATCGACAGGCCCTGGCGGCTGGACCAAGACCTATGGACTTGATCCTGATATTTGGGTAGCAGGTAAAGCCGTTGCTGGGGGCGTTCCCTCTGGCCTTTGGGGCTTTACCGAAGCTGTTAAGGGCGGCTTGGACAAGGTTCGGGCCGAATGGCCACCTGGCCATTCTGGCGTGGGGACAACACTGTCAGGTTCACCGCTGCAAATGGCTGCCCTACACGCGTGCCTCAAAGACGTTATGACGCCGGCCACTTACGCCTCCATGATTGACTCTGCCAAGGCGCTTGAAGCAGGCATTTTAAAAGTCATTCAAGATTTCAAGTTGCCTTGGTCTGTCATTCGTTTAGGCGCACGTTTGGAAACCGTATTTGCACCCACCCTACCGACCAACGCAGCAGACATGCGTGCCACTTTTGATAAAAACCTAGAAGCGGGCATTCATCTGGGCCTGCTTAACCGAGGATTTCTTGTTACGCCGTTCCATAACATGGTGTTGGCGGGCCCTGACCTACCCAAGCATGCGCCAAACAGCTATTCTAATGCCTTAACCTCCATCATAAGCCAGATCATTTAGCAATCGGTGACCTATGTCCTTTGAAACAGATCCCAATATCCACAAGCGCTTAGAAGCCTGGATTAAAGAAAAGGGAGTCTCAGAGATTGAACTGATTTTGCCTGATATGAACGGCATCATTCGAGGTAAAGTTGTACCGGCACCGCGCTTTTTGAAGGGGGTGTCCAACCATACATTGCGCATTGCTTCCTCGATTTTAAGCGTGACAGTTACGGGCGAATATCCAGAACCTGACTTAGAGCGTGACGGGGAAGACAGCTATTCAGGCACACTAGATCCCGATTGTGTTTTGGTGCCCGATCCCAATTCCATCTGTGTCGCGCCAGGCTATCGCACGCCGACAGCTTATGTTGTCACAGATGCATACACCCACGCCGGAAAGCTGATTGAAATTGCGCCACGCCAAGTCTTGCGCAGGGTTCTTGATCTTTATACACAAAAGGGCTGGCAACCTGTGGTCGCCCCTGAGGTCGAGTTTTTCCTAACTGCCCGCAATATCGACCCCGATCTACCCCTTGAAACACCGGTTGGCCGTTCGGGCCGCGCCGAAACCGTTTCCCAACCTTACGGTCTTGAAGCAATCAACGAATATGAGGATCTGATCGAGCAAATTTATGAATATTGCGAGATTGCCGAACTCGATATCGACACGATGATCCACGAAGCCGGTGCCGCGCAATTGGAGGTCAACTTCAATCATGGTGATGCATTAGAGCTGGCTGACCAGGTTTTGATGTTTAAACGCATCGTGCGCCAAGTGGCCTTAGCCCAAAATGTCTATGCGACCTTCATGGCCAAACCGATGGACAACCAGCCCGGCAGTGCCATGCATATTCACCAATCCTTGGTCGATGCAAAGACCGGGCGCAATCTATTTGCCAATGTGAACGGCACGGACAGTAGATTATTTCGCTCCTTTGTTGGCGGCTTGCAGACCTATTTGCCGGAAGTTGCCCCGCTTTTTGCCCCCAATGTCAATTCATTCCGGCGAATGCGACCCCAGTTTGATGCGCCCATCAATGTGCAATGGGGCTTGGATAATCGCTCATGCGGCTTGCGCACACCGATCAGTGACGGCCGTAACCGACGGGTTGAAAACCGTTTGCCAGGGGCGGACGCAAATCCCTATCTGGCCATCGCCTCATCCTTAGCCTGTGGTTATGTCGGTATGGTGCAAGAGCTTGAGCCTGGCCCGATGATTTCGACTTCGGCTTACCGTATGCCGCGCTCTTTACCACGCACTTTGGACGAGGCTTTAGGCCGCTTCCGCGACTGCGCACCTATGCGCGAGGTACTTGGCGAAGAATTTTGCAGCTTGTTTGCGGCTGTAAAATTGGACGAGCTGGATGCCTTTGAAGGCGTGGTTTCAGCTTGGGAACGCGAACACTTACTCTTGAAAGTTTGAGGTTATCTTGTGTCTATTCTGTTCAATCAGCATACAATTGGCGTTGCGACTCGTAGCGAAGCGGAGGCATTTTTGGCGGCCAATCCAGAGATTGCTTTTATCGATATCCTCTATAATCCCATGAGTGGCCCTCCGCGCGGTAAACGCATTCGCCCGCATGAGCTTTTGGCTGTCTATGGCCATGGCCGCTATTTGCCAGGCTCGATCACCGTTGTTGATATGACGGGTGCTGATTGTGAAGCAACAGGTCTGGTATGGGAAGATGGTGACGCCGATCGTTTGGCTAAACCCGCACCCAATACTTTGTTTAAAGCGCCTTGGTTAGGTGAAGACGTCGCCCAATGCGTTTTATCCCTATATGAATTAGACGGGGCGAAGAATGAACTTGACCCCCGCCATGTCCTCCAACGCGTGTTAAACCGCTTCGCTGCCGATGGCTTGACCCCGGATGTGGCGTGTGAGCTTGAATTTTATTTGTGTGATCAGCGCTTTGAAGGTCAACCCGCCTCTTTGCCACTTTCACCCGTAACTGGGCATAAGCCAATAGGCCATGAGGTATATGGGTTGCGCGAGCTCGATGATTATATGCCCTATTTACGTGACCTTTACGCTGCAGCCGCTGCGCAAGATTTGCCGATTGAAGCTGCTATCAGTGAATTTGCGCCAGGCCAATTGGAAATTGGGCTTGCCCATCGCGCTGATGCTTTACGTGTCGCCGATGAGGCGGTGATGTTCAAACGCCTTGTAAAGGGTTGCGCGGTCGCGCATGGGATGGAAGCTACCTTTATGGCCAAGCCATTTGAAGGCCGCGCTGGCAATGGCCAACATTTGCATGTGTCAGTCCTCAACAAAGCAGGCCACAATATTTTCGCCAGTGAAGACCCACAAGGCACGCCCGCTTTGCGCCATGCGATCGCAGGCATGCAGCAACTATTGCCCGCTGGCATGGCGATCTTTGCACCCAACCAAAACTCATATCGCCGCTTTGTTGGTAATTCCTATGCACCGGTTGCGGCGACTTGGGGCGTCAATAATCGCACTGTAGGCTTACGCGTCACAGCAGGCCCACCAGAGAGCCGCCATGTTGAGCACCGGGTTTGTGGTGCAGATGCTAATCCCTATCTCGCATTGGCGACCATGTTAGCTGGCGTACATTACGGCCTGACCCATCAGCTGGACCCCAGTCCTGCCATCACCGGAGATGGATATGCCCAAGCGCACAAGGCACCCGTGGCTCTGGCTAAGAATTGGTTTAATGCAGTAGACACTTTTGCTGCATCCGAAGTGATAAAGGACTATCTCGGTGCGCGTTTTCAAGCCATGTTTACGACACTGAAGCGAACAGAGCAGGACCGCTATTTCGCTCATGTCCCAATTGTAGATTATGAATGGTGTTTTCGTAATGCCTAAACGCACTATTGGTATCCAAGGAGAAGCCCAATGACAGAACGACCATTATCGCGCGATGAAGTTGATATATTTATGCGCCTTCGACCCCATTCCAGACGCGCATTTATGGCCGCGTTTGGCGCCACAGCGGCGGCACTCTCCCTCTCAGCTTGTAAGCCAGCTGAACCTGCGTCGGGCGAGGGTACCAAATTGGTGATCCCTGGATCAGAAGGGAGCAAGTTAGAGTTTTATAATTGGGATACTTATATAGGTGAAACAACGCTCGCTGATTTCAAAGCCGCCAGCGGTATCGATGTCAATATGACATTATTTGCCAATAATGATGAGCTATTCGCCAAATTTAGAGCTGGGAACCCTGGTTTTGACTTAATCATGCCTTCTAATGAATATGTTGCCCGCATGATTGAAGCCAAAATGCTAGCACCACTAGACCAATCCAGAATCCCAAATAAAAAGAATCTGCTCCCTGAATTCCAAAATGCCGATTTTGATCCGGGCCGCAAATATTCTATGCCCTATACTTGGCTCGTTCTCGGCATTGGGTATCGCAAATCTGCAATGAAGGGGGGCGTTACTCCAGATAGTTGGAAGTATTTGTATGACAGCGCAGAGTATAAAGGCAAAATTTCTATGCTTTCAGAAAGCGCTGATGTCTTTCGAATCGGATTTAAATATCTGGGCAAAAGTGTAAACGACGCAACACCTGAGTTGATTAAGCAAGTCGAAGACATGCTGATTAAACAAAAGGTCAATATCAAAAACTTCCACAATGACGATGGTCAGGATTTATTGATGTCACGAGAAGTCGATCTCGTTCTTGAATATAATGGTGATATTGCCCAAAAGGAGACAGAAGATCCAGACCTCGCCTTTGTGGTACCGAAGGAGGGTTCACTATTGAATTCAGATTGCATGTGTATCCCGAATGGCGCGCCCAACCCCAATAACGCACATGCCTTCATCAACTTCCTGTTAGACGCCCAAAACGGTGCTAATATCACCAAGACAATCTTATATCCCACTCCAAATGCTGCGGCTAAAGCCTTGATGGATGAGACCTATAAGGATAATCAAACCATTTTCCCGCCTACAGCCGTGATGGCTAAATGTGAATATGGGAAATACCCAGGCTCAGCCATTACCCAAGCCTTCGAAGCCGCCATGACCCGTGTACGGGCAGCCTAGATTGTATAAATTCACGCCTCACAGGTTGTGATCGCGATCGCAGGGGTACCCCTTAGTACCCCTGCATTGATCAACTATGAATTATGCGCAATTTTTACATCATTTTACTAATATTTTTTTTGACTGCTTCGCGTTAAAAGAGAATTCATTACATTCTGTTACCTGATTGTTATGATCCGTGCGTTATCAGGACTTATTGGTTTTTTAACTGGCTCCACATCTGTGGATATCTCAAGTACTGCAGGCCAAATGCGGGTAACTGCGGTTAAGCAAACCCTGAAGAATGCTCGTATAGATCTGGTTGCGAGCTTGATTAGTCAGGGTTTGCCAAGCTTATGCGTGACCCTGGCAGGTGCCCCTACCATGGCAAGCTTGATATTCGTACTTGGTGTGGCAGCAGACGCCATGGTTAAAGCTTTTGCCAATGCGCGTCTTTCAGAGATGCGGTCTATATTGGATCCACACCTTTTACTTAGCAAGGCCATTGAGAATGAACAAACTCTAGTTATTGTTTTGCCAATTCGTTGCTTATTGGCTTTGGCAGCGCCAATTGCTTTACTCTTTTATGGGACACAACAAGAAACCCACCTTACCGCAGCGGCCTTTATGATGGCGGCCAGTGCGACCGTGTTTGTTACCCAAGCAAGTCCAAACCCAAGGATCTTGATCTTAGGGACATGGCCTGTTTGGCTTGGCCTAGCAGGGTTTAGCTTTTGGTTATTATTCAAATTTGAAAGCACAGAAGTTGCAATTGTGGTCATTGCTTATTTCTTCTGCATGCTGTGGTTTGCACGCTATTTTTACTTGGGGCAGGTACGTCTTCAACGCCTTCTGACCGAGAAAGACCACCATGCCGCCGAATTAGCTCGCGCCTTTGAACGTCGAGAACGCGATCTATCTATTTTTGCTTCTTTAGAGAGCGATTTGCCCGTCGGAATTTTTGACTATGATGCCCGTACCAAGACTCTTTTCTGGTCACCTGGAACATTTCGAGCCTTTGGCCGCATACCGGGTTCCCCCGTCCCGACTTTGGCTGAGCAATTAGCACAAGTGGCACCTGACTCCATAGAACAGGCAAAAGCCAATCTAGAAATCTATACCAAAACCCCGGGTGTCACTAAATTTGTAACGCCTATAATAGGCTTGGACGGCCAAACTCGGCAGGTTTCTGCCATCGTTCACACTGTGATGAACGAACATGGAGAGCTTGCACAAATATTTGGTGTTGTAGACGATCAAACAGAGTTGCGCTCTTTGCTATTCAAAGCCGAACAATTTGAAAATCGGCTTGAAGCCGCATTGACAAGTGGCTGTTCCATGGTGTGGGATCTTGAAGAACCCGGCCACAAAATCATTGGCTTTGGCGCGGTGGAACACTTTTTGCGCCCCGATCAAGATCGCCACGGTGATCTCATCGCCATGTTCGCCGAAAATGTGGTGGATGAAGATCGACCTAAGCTTAATCAGGTTACACGGCAAGCCTATCTTGAAAAAAAGCCGCAAACCCTTGATTTTCGTTTCTGTATTGATGGCCAGACTATACGCCATGGCCGCAGCATTGTAAGCGTCTTTGGTCGCCCAGCCTCTGGTGCCGGGATTATTCGCTCTTTTGTGACCGACATAACAGACGATGTTGCGCGCCGGGAAGCATTGGACCAAGCCCGCTCTGCCGCCGAATTAGCCAATAATGCAAAGAGTGCTTTTTTGGCGAATATGAGCCATGAGATCCGTACACCTTTGAATGGCATCGTCGCCATAACAGGAGCGCTGGCGACGACAGAACTGACCCCGTCTCAGCGCGAGATGGTTGATCTTGTCTGTGAGTCAGGTGTGTCTTTAGAGCGGGTGTTAAATGACATTTTGGACCTTGCCAGGGTTGAATCAGGTAGGCTTGAAATTGAGTCTGCCCCCTTCTCACTTACCGATTTAATCTCAGGTACTGTAGCCCTATTTGCGGTTAAAGCGGACAATAAGGGTTTGAAATTTAGGCAAATAGGGCATCATGTTGAGGGAAAGTGGCTGATCGGAGACGCCGCCCGCATTCGTCAGATTTTGACGAATTTCTTATCCAACGCCATTAAATTTACCGACCATGGGAGCATTGATCTATGTGTTGAACTCGCACCAGAGAAAGATGGCAATAACAAAGATATGCTACTAACCCTATCGGTCAAGGATACCGGTCCTGGCATTGCCCAAGCCGATCAGGAACGGTTGTTTCATCGGTTTGAACAAATTGATGCCTCTATTACACGCGCCCATGGCGGATCAGGATTGGGTTTAGCCATCTGTAAATCCTTGGCACAGCTAATGGGCGGGGAGGTAGAAGCCCAATCGGTTTTAGGTCAAGGGTCAATTTTTTCATTGAAGTTAAAACTTCCGGTTGCTGATATGCCTTCCACGATCAAACCAAAGCCGGGGGATGCTCTGCCTGACCTGTCGTCACCAGGATCGGCTGGTAAACTAAAAGTTCTCGTGGCCGATGATCACCCGACAAATCGGCGGGTGTTGCAAATGATTCTTGAACCCTTAGGTATTGAATTGGTGATGTGCGAGGATGGGCAACAAGCGCTTGATGTATTAGACCAAATGGATGTGGATCTCGTGCTGATGGATCTACAAATGCCTGTCATGGATGGGTTAACCGCCATTCAAACCATAAGACGTCGAGAGGTGACATTCAAAAAGCAAAGATTGCCGATCATTGCTGTTTCGGCCAATGCCATGGCCCACCACAAAGCAGAAGCCCTAGAAGCTGGAGCGGATATGCACATCGCGAAACCCTTCACCCCCAGCATTTTAATCCAAGGCCTTGAAGCCGCATTGGCTGGAGAAACGCCTTTGAACACAGACGAACATGCACCCCATTTTAAACGATATGCCCTGCCTAGTGGCTGACCGATTGAATAAATAGTCTCTGGAAGATTATTCTTGGGGAAGAACTGATTGATTCTAGTAGAATTGATGGAATAGCAGACACAATTATACCTGACTTTTTACTTCCCTACATTAAGCTATCACTGGGGTGGCAAAAATTAAATTATGCCACCCCATGATTATAAGATTAATCAGTAAACTGATTAAAACTTAAATGTTGCATCAATACCAAAAGTTCTTGGCATGTTAAAATTGCCATAATCACCCATAATATTCCCATTATTGGCAACCCGAACAATATTAGGAACACCTGTGACCGCATTGGTTTGCACCGATGGCAAACTATTTGATGGATCACGCCGGTATACATAATGCTCGTCCAACAAGTTTCGGCTCCATAATCCAAAACTCAATTCTTGGTCACCTCTCCCCAGCGAAATACCAGTCAATGAAATGCGACCATTTACGATCAATGATTCGTCATTCTTGGTGTCGAATTGATCAAAGGTTTGTGTTGCTTCTGAATAATTGGCATCCAAATGATACTTGATGCTCGCATTACTGCTACCAATTGGGCTCTCATAATCGACTGCAAGACTAGCAGCATTACGTGGGGTAAAGACGATATAGAACTTTTGATTGACAGTGGTGAATTTGCCAGTGGCAACACCTGCGGATGTAAATTCCTGATAGGTCACAGGAACCAATGGAATGTCAAAATCGGTATATGCATAAGACGCATTCAGGGTTAAGCCCTCAATGGGACGGAAGGTCAAATCTGCCTCAACACCATTTATTTTAGTTGTGCCTGGTGCATTAAATGTTACAAGATTGTTGAAATTGCCTGTCGCTGTTGGCTGCACCGTTGACAAATCTACTTGGCTACCTTTTCGATCCATAGTGTAAACGGCAATATTCGCACGAGCGCGGCGGTCCCAGAAATCGGCCTTGAAACCAACTTCATAGCTCTTAACATCTTCAGGATTAAATGACTGATAATTTGATGTCCTCGAACTTGCGCCGCCAGCACGATAGCCTGTTGCATATTTGGCATAGGCATGTATCTGATCGCCCAAGTCATAAGCCACAATCACAAGCGGATTGAAGCGTGTCCACGTCTTATCTAACGGTTTATAACCATTTCGTGCAACTGCTGCTGCATTTGCCGGATCATCGTAATTGAGATTACGCGAAAACAGAAGTCGACCTTTCTTCTCGTCGGTAGTGTATCTACCTCCTAATGTGATATGAAGAGCTTCAGATGGGTTCCAAGTGACTTGGCTGAATGCAGCATAACTTCTAGAGGTTACTGTTGATGCCCGGTCAATCGAGCATCCATTAACAGCTGCACCCAATTTTGGATTTGATGGGCCCGTGCAAAACGCAATTGGTCTATAAGTTGCACCGGTTACAACACCTTGGTCCACAATTGCAATGGCACCCATTGAGTTTGGTGTTGTCGCATCGTCGCTTACCTTCTCTGTAAAGTAATAAAGACCGGCAACATAGTCAAACTGACCTAGCGTTCCAACGGCTTGAAACTCCTGGCTGAATTGTCGTTGTTTTAAGTCAGCATTGCTATAGCGTGCAAATGGACAAGGTGATGTTTGTGTGCAGGTTGCAGTTAAATTGACAACAGGAATACGGTGTGCGCCCCCTGAATTGTCATATTGTTGAACATCAACACCACGCCAAGCCGTAATTGAGCGCAATTCAAGCTCAGATGAGACTCTCCATTTCAAGGTGTTAGAAATTCCAAATGTATCGTCCGTGCTTTCCTTTTGCGGTACACCAATATCGGCTGTACGCATCAATTTTTTACCATTAACGACAACATCAGGTAATAACTTGCGCACAGTGCCTTGGCTTCCGACAAAATCAGTACCAGGCGTAACGCAAGTTGAGCCAGCTGGTATTGGAAGAGGTGCAAGATTTGTCCCTCCACTTAGACAATTATTGGGATTATAATTGAGAAGCTGGCTATAAAACGGTGTATTGCGGTCGCTTGCTACATCGTATGCAATGTCATTCGTGATTTGATCTGAAGGTCTCCACCGGGCAGCGACACGCAATCCCTCTCGCCGAAACAGTCCAAATCCGGCTTCGCCTTGAAGTGGGTTCTTGGTAATTGCATCTTGATTTTGCACAATACCATCAAGCTTGATGGAAAGATTGTTCCATTCATCAAGATCTACATGAAAAGATGCATTATAGCTGCCGATATTTCCGAATCCGCCTGAAAATCTGCCCCCATAAACACCCGTTGGTGCCTTGGAGACGATCGACACTGCACCACCTTCCGTGTTGCGTCCAAACAAAGTTCCTTGCGGACCTTTTAGCACTTCGACGCGCTCAATATCAAATAAGCCAGCGTTCAACCCGTGCTGGCGTCCCAGATAAACGCCATCAATATAAACGCCGACACCTTGTTCGCGGGCAGGTTGGTTGGCATCCAAGGGCACAATACCACGAATTCCGATTGTCAGTGCCGATTGTCGGGCTTCAAATGTGGCTACCCGGAGAGACGGAAGCCCCCCATCAGAAAGGTCCAATAAGCTTTGAACCTTGCGCTCAGCCAACATCTTTGCACCCATAACCGAAATGGAAATTGGCGTGCTTTGTAAATTGGTTTCCCGCTTGGTTGCTGTTACGACGACAACATCTAATTCAGCCGGTGGTAAATCATCAGATGGCTCAACCGAGCGCGAGCCATCATTTGGTAACGCACTGGCTTCTTTAGTCACCTCATGATTGGGATCCTTATTGGCTGCCTGCGCAACACCACCAAATCCCATTAACATGCCAGCTGTAAGCGCCAAGAGCGATACCGAATGGCTCGACCTAATAAATTTCATCCTATGTCCCCGATAAAAGTGCACAATCGGATAACCTAGAGTGCAACTTGGTTTGATATCGGAAGCGGTTTAGGAGTAAAGATTAGACTTTTAATGTCATTAATGTGTCTATAATTTTAATTTATCATATGTTTTTTGTAATGGTTTCATGTTATTTTTATGACAAAGCCACTGCATAGATTCAAGGCCAATGCTTAGATTCATGGGGTCACATGATTTGAAATGATTGTTCGAGTTTTAAAACCTAATTAGTCGTTTTTTTCGATTTCCAAGCATCACCTAACCAGAATGTAGGAAACAACCCCCCACAACGGCAAAAGTTTAGCTTTATGTTTGAGGCAAAGATCATGTTGAATGATTAATTGATCATTGCTTACAATGGTCATCATACGCTCTATCAATTTCTCCCATGGATTCAATTTCTTAACATGAAGGCGCATTCTGGCACCAGGTGGTAAGGCGGTGCCGCCGCTGGTGTGGGGCCGTGGATAAGGGTGTGTTTCAACTGAAGAGATAATGTTACGCTAAAGTGCCTGCTGGCTGATGCGATGCCTAATAAGGCTGCCTTTGAGGAACTTGTTGCAAAATGGGACACCCGCCATGAAGCAGAGGGCGATTGCCCATCTTAAAAGGACTTCAAGATAAGCGCGGCCGCGGGCCTGTGGGATCCTGGAGAGGCATAGGGTATCGCGCCAACGTAGGAACATATCGCACCTGACCATTTCACAACGTGCAAACCGACCCTGAATTGCTTTATAGAAAGATTGAATGGATGTCTGAGCGATGAGCTTTTGAATGCAAAAATGTTGCACCGCCTCACACACGCAAGGGCGGTTCTGCAAGTCTGGCGTCGCACTATCATGAAGTCCGACCCACGCAAAACTTGGCTGCAAAGGCCAAATCCCTTACCACGCTCAACACCACCACCAGCTAAGGCGAAGCGCTCAAACCTAAGCTACCCACCTAAGCCTTCGACAACACCATTAATGATCGATGAAAACCAAGCAAAGACACCCCATGTGGCTCTCATTCTCGCACGCAATGTGGGTGGCTGAACCATGGGGGTTACGTCAATCACAAACCCCAAATGCTAATATCGAAACTCAAAGGGTTGAAATGGTATCATTGGATTGTATCAACTCAATGGAATGGCTCGCCAGCTTCAAATGCCTGTATTGGGATCATACAATGATGAAGCGCATTATACCACCTAGGTGTTGATAGGTTCATTTCCAGACTAGGACCCTTCATAACAATCAGCCAATTATAGAAATGCGCCCTAGGGACCCATAAGGTCATGAGTGCACAGCATGATGTAGGGTGAAGGCCAGCCCAGTCATATGCCCAAGGTGCTTTTGCAATGCACGATCCAACCTTAGCGTGCGTCTGCAAGTTTCAGTATTTCGGCGAAAGCTAAAAAAAGATGGTAAAAGGTGGAAGTAGGCATTGTTGTTGCTGTTTGATGCCCATTTGCATCAAATGCATCCACCCAACCTCCAAGTGGGTTGGTGTTGAGATAGCGTGAGAACAATAAATCTATCGTGGGTAGAATAACAGGCCAAGGATCATGACCCATTAACTTAAATCTTGCCACGGCGGCTTTAAGCCGCTCCGTATTTGGCCAGGTGCGTGACCCAGCATCGATCAAACTGCCGTCATCCAAGATCGCATTATACGTGGCCGCAGTGGCGTGATCGACACCCTTGGCCTCTGCAAAGCCGATCAAGTCATCGACTAAGGTGCCCAGCTCCAAACCCAACAGATTGTCCGCAGTCACCAAAATCCAGGCCCATTCAAACTGGTGGCCAGGCTCAACCAAACGCCCTTGCTGCCCCAAAAGTGGTATAAGATCATCGTCAAAGTATTCGCAAAGTGCCTTTGTATTCGTGTTAAAGAAATGGGACTGAAACAGGCCAAAGACTTCATGGGCCAGCCGAGCAAAAATCTGTGCTTGCGTGCTTTCATAGCAAACCAAAGATGCTTCTAAGAGGTGCATATGGGGGTTTTGCAACCGCGGGCCTTGAGGCGGAATTTGGTGCCAAAATCCAAGTTTCGGATGGCGTAACTTCTGATCAATCACATCGGCAGTCTCCAACATCAATTGCAAGACATCCGGTGAAGGTGCTACGCGATAATACCAACCCAATGCAAACAGAGCAAAAGCGTTGTCATAAAGATCCGTAGTCGGATCAAGTATCTTATGATCGGATGACACACGCTTGGCCCAGCCAAGCTTTGAACCCTGCCAGCAGCATGACATCATCGACTGAAACATGCGATGCGCTTCGCTTAGTCCGCGCTCCCAGCCAAGGATATAGGAATGGGAAAAAACATAGAGCTGGCGGCAAAAAACCCGAACGCGCTTAAAGCCGGGGTCGGAGGGTTTAAAATCTAAACCCAATTCTTCAACAGGACCACCATGGCTTTTGTCCCAACCCAGTTCCGCCCAAAGAGGCAGAGCCTGGTCAAACATCCAAGCCCGCAATCGTTGCACCACTTCCTGCATAGGTAAGCCTCTTTGGGACAGTTTAAATCGTTTGATTATAGTGGCCTACTTCGGGGTAGGCTGCCAGCCTTGGTTTCACTTCTTCATGGAATAAAGCCCGCATGTCGCCATCTGAGATACTGCTTTCCACAACCACCACCAATTCTGGTTTGTTGGAGGAAGCCCGAACCAAAACAAAGGATCCATCCGCTAACGTTACCCGGGCACCATTGACCGTGTTCACATCGCGGATGGCACGTCCTAATATGGATTCATTCGTGTTTGCCAAAGCGACATAATTGGCAACCACCTTGTCAATCACTTGATATTTAATCTCATCAGCGCAATGCGCAGACATGGTCAGCGATGTCCATGTTAAGGGTAATTCTTGTTTTAAAGTAGAAAGCACGCGCCCACCTGCCCTGTCTAACATGCCTAAAATGGCGCGTGCCGCAACCAAGGCATCATCATAACCACGCCCATAAGGCGCACGAAAGAAAAAATGACCTGATTTTTCAAATCCTGCCAATGCACCTAGTTCATGGGTGCGGCGCTTAATATAAGAATGCCCAGTCTTCCAATAATCCACCCTTGCCCCATTGGCCTTTAAAACTGGGTCAATCTTATAAGCCCCAGTTGATTTCACATCCACGACAAAGGTTGCGTTTTTATGACTAGAACTCAAGTCGCGGGCAAGCAATAAACCAATTTTATCAGCAAAAATCTCTTCTCCTTGATCGTCAACCACGCCACAGCGATCACCATCACCGTCAAAGCCCAAGGCAAGTTCTGCCCCGCTGTTAAGCACAGTACTTGCCATAGCTTTTAGCATAAGTTCATCTTCTGGATTGGGATTATATTTGGGAAAGGTCCAGTCGAGTGTACAATCCATTTCAACCACATCAGCGCCCATGGCCCGCAATGCCTCTGGAGCATAAGCGCCCGCGGCACCATTTCCACATGCCACAACGACTTTGATAGGTCGGCTCAGCTTAAAATCATCAACAATGTCTGCTATATAGCGCTCCCGCATCCCATCGATCCGGGTGAGACTTCCCCCTACGCGCTCCTCAAAAGCACCGGAGAGCACAATGTCCTTTAAGCGGCCCATTTCCTCAGGTCCAAAGGTTAAGGGCTTATGCGCACCCATTTTAACGCCAGTCCAGCCATTCTCATTATGACTTGCCGTGACCATGGCAACGGCAGGCGCATCCAAGGCAAATTGAGCATAATATGCGACAGGCGATAAGGCCAAGCCGATATCAAGCACCTCACAGCCTGCCTGCATCAAACCTAATATCAGAGCCTGCTTGATCGACAAGGAATAAAATCGATAATCATGCCCCACAACAACCCGGCTGGTGCCATAATCTTGCAACAAGGTTCCAAGACCAAGACCGAGTGCTTGAACACCGAGAAAATTCAATTCAGGGGCGGCATCATTGCCCTGCATCCCAAACCACCAGCGTGCATCATATTCGCGAAAACCTGTCGGCTTGACCAAAGGGGTCATCTCAAAATCAAGCGTATTGGTCCTAAGTTCGGCGCGTGGCTTGGTTAGGGTGGTCTTGGTCATTATTAAGCTCCAGCTTAGGTTGGTCAAGGTCGGTCTTAGGCAACAGAACCTTCTGCCTTGAAGGCGTGGGCGGCCAGCCCAACGTCTTGGGTACGATCCTTGGCACAGACCAAAATGCCATCATCGGTCGCAATGATCACCAAATCCTTTACCCCAATTACAGCCACGGGTATGGATTCAGATCGCACGAGGCAGCCTGAAGTATCAAAGAGTGCTGTTTTTCCTAAACATACATTTGCAGCTTCATCTTTCTGGGCCAACTCCCACAATGTGCTAAAGCAGCCGACATCACGCCATCCCATATCGACCGACACAACCGCAGCTCGCTTTGTCGCCTCCATCACCGCATAATCTAAAGAGATCGATGGAGCCTTCTTAAAGCTGTCCTCATCAAGATCGATTTCGCCCCTGTTGTTTCGGCTGGCACTTAGCGTCAAGCGGGCAGCTTCTAAAACCAAAGGTGCATGTAACGCCAATTCTCTTAGAATGACTTTTGGTGTGAAGAAGAATATACCTGCATTCCATGCATAAGACCCTGATGCCACATAGGCCTGAGCTGTGGCAAGATCTGGTTTCTCCCGAAAGGTGTCAACGGCACATACGCCCCCTGATAAGGATTCCCCAATCTTAATATATCCATAAGCAGTTTCTGGGAAAAGCGGGGTAATTCCGAATGTCACAACTCTACCGTCCAGTGCTGCTTCTTGGGCATCCAGACAGGCCTGATACAAACGCTCAGGCTTGGTGATAACCGCGTCAGCCGACAAAACCAGCATCAAGGCATCAGGGTTTGTTTCGGCCTGCACCAAGGCCGCCACCGCCACCGCTGGGGCAGTGTTGCGCGCTACGGGCTCGATAATCAGGGTTGCATCCACGATGGCGTTTGTCACAAGCTCTTCACGCACAAAACCGGCATGGGCTTGGCCGCACAAAATCACTGGGGCGCCAAACAGGACGGATTGCCCACATGCGACGCGCTGTAGGGTCTGGGCAAACATGGTCTGTTGGCTCTGCAAGGCATGAAACTGTTTAGGCTTCAGGCGTGTCGATAAGGGCCATAGTCGCGACCCTGATCCCCCGGTCATAATCACGGGCGTGATGGTGTGGGTAGTCACAGGTTTCGCCAAACAACCCCGCCTTCTTTCATAAGCAAATCCAAAAAGCTTTGAACCTCATGTGACAGCACAAAATGGTTTATAGGATGGATTGGCCCGTTGTAATCCAATCTTTCATAAAAGCATCTAAACCAAGATCTGTCAGCACATGCTTATAGAGGGCATTGAATACAGCGGGTGGTAAAGTTGCACAATCCGCCCCCGCCAAAGCCGCATCACGCACATGCAACGCGGTTCGTGCGGAGGCCGCCAAAATCTGCGTTTCAAAACCATAATTGTCATAAATAAGCCGAATGTCCCGGATCAGTTCCATGCCATCACTGCCATTATCATCCAAGCGGCCAATGAAGGGTGAGATATAGGTTGCGCCAGACTTTGCGGCCAAAAGGGCTTGAACGGCTGAAAAGCACAAAGTTACATTGACGGGCGTGCCTTCATCGGAAAGCGTCTTACAAACCCGCAAGCCCACAGGTGTCAGGGGTAACTTTACCACGACATTGGGCGCAATTTTTGCTAAAAAACGACCTTCTGCCAATAAGGTATCATAATCAGAAGCTACTGCTTCTGCGCTGATAGGGCCTGGAATCAGGGCGCACATCTCGACAATTGCTTCGCCAATCTTACGCCCTGACTTTGCAATCAACGATGGATTGGTTGTGACCCCATCAATCAAGCCTGTTGGCACTAATAGTTTGATTTGTTCAACTTCAGCCGTGTCGATAAAGATTTTCATATTCAGTCCTATTGGTTAGGCATAGGCCATGCCCTGAGGGTTGCATGCCCTTAAAGCAGGCTGGCTTTGTGCTCAAGGTCAAAGGATTTAGCATGGTTTTTTGACCAATTATCCGATATCTCATGTTTAATTGCCTGCTGGAGTGGTTGCTATTTATCCCCCCAAGACATAAGCGAATTTCAAATCGTCAGAACGCTCATGACGCTTGCTCGTTTGGGTGCGGTAAGTTCCTTTTAGTAAGGCCATCTTCAAAACAAGCCAAGCTATAGGTAAGGGATGGGTATGAAAAAGATACGCAAGGCTGTTTTGCCGGTTGCAGGTTTTGGAACCCGCGTTTTACCGGCAACCAAATCTCTGCCCAAAGAAATGCTGCCTGTCTTTGATCGTCCCGCTGTCCATTGGGTCGTGGAAGAGGCTTTAGAAGCAGGGATTGAGCATTTTGTTTTTGTTACAGGAAGAAACAAAAATGCCATCGAAGATTATTTTGACCGAGCTTATGAGCTTGAAGAATCGCTACGACGCGCAGGCAAAACTGTTCAGCTTAAAATGTTAGAGGATATGCTACCCGAAGCTGGCTCTAAAAGCTTTGTCCGCCAGCAATCCCCGCTTGGCCTAGGCCACGCAGTTTGGTGCGCGCGTGATATCATTGGTTATGAGCCTTTTGCAGTTTTGTTGCCGGATGTTTTGATTCAAAGTTCCCCCTCTTGTTTAACCCAAATGATGGCTGCCTATCATGAAGTCGGGGGCAATGTGATTGCGGTGGACCCGGTTCGCGGTGATCAAGTATCCGATTATGGTGTCATTGCCCATGGCCCCCAAATGGGGAAATC
This sequence comes from Candidatus Phycosocius spiralis, assembly GCF_030158815.1. Classification (GTDB taxonomy): domain Bacteria; phylum Pseudomonadota; class Alphaproteobacteria; order Caulobacterales; family Aquidulcibacteraceae; genus Aquidulcibacter; species Aquidulcibacter spiralis. The sequence continues at coordinate 154,504 of NZ_BPFZ01000004.1, read as the reverse complement.
GATGGCTGTGACTGGGATGATTGAAAAGCCAGCTCGCGATCAGGCCCCTTCAAACTTAAGAATTACCGGGCGTTATATTCTTCAACCAGAGATTTTCCACTATCTCGAAACCCAACCCCGTGGCGCAGGTGGGGAAATCCAATTAACCGATGCGATGCTTCGCCTCATGGGAAGCCAAGCGTTTTATGCCGTTGAGTTTGAAGGCCAAGAATTTGATTGTGGCACTAAACTTGGCTATGCACAGGCCTTTGTTGGCTATGCGCTTAAAGATCTAGAATGGGGCCAAGCTGTTCGAACCATGATGGAGCAATTATTGACCCGTCCTTGATGAATGACGCCTAGTTTGTGTAATTATAAAGGAACAGACATCAATTATATCTGATTAGATCGTATACTGAGGGAAAGAGTGATGCGGGTAGCAATGGTCGGCACAGGTTATGTCGGATTGGTTTCTGGTGCCTGCTTTGCAGATTTTGGCCATCAAGTCGTTTGCATCGATAAGGATGATGGTAAGATAGAGAATTTGCGACAAGGTATCATGCCGATTTTTGAACCCGGCTTAGCTGACTTGGTTGAAGCCAATACCAAAGCCGGTCGTTTGACCTTTTCCATCGAACTGAAAGAAGCAGTCCGTGATGCCGACACAGTCTTTATCGCTGTAGGCACCCCATCACGGCGCGGCGATGGCCATGCCGACTTGAATTTCGTTGAACAGGCGGCGCGGGATATTGCCGCCCATCTCGATCATTATACCGTCATCGTCAACAAATCTACGGTACCAGTTGGAACCGGGGATCGCGTGGAATCTATCATGCGTGAAACCAATCCTAAGGGGGATTTTTCAGTCGTTTCCAATCCTGAGTTTTTGCGGGAAGGGGCTGCAATCTCTGACTTTAAACGCCCTGATCGCATCGTTGTGGGTACAAGTGATGAGCGCGCCCGCCAAGTCATGCGCGAACTTTATCGCCCTTTATTTTTGAATGAGACACCAATCCTCTTCACGGATCGGCGTACCAGCGAGTTGATCAAATATGCTTCCAATGCCTTTCTGGCTGTCAAAATCGCTTATATCAATGAGATGGCAGATGTCTGTGAAAAGGTTGGGGCTAATGTCCAAGAAGTCGCGCGTGGGATTGGGTTGGACAATCGGATTGGCAAGAAATTCCTCAATGCCGGTCCAGGTTATGGGGGTTCATGCTTTCCCAAGGATACTTTGGCCTTGATGCGAACCGCACAGGAAGCCGACGTACCAGTATCAATTGTAGAAGCAACAGTTAAAGCCAATACAACCCGCAAAAAAAAGATGGCCACTAAAATTATCACAGCCTGTGGAGGTGAGGTTCAGGATAAAACCATAGGCATATTGGGTTTGACCTTTAAGCCTAATACCGATGATATGCGCGAAGCGCCAAGCCTAGACATTATTCCGGCGTTACAAGCCGCAGGTGCAAAGATACGAGCCTATGACCCTGAAGGGATGGCAGAGGCGAAAAAGGAATTGAAAGATGTCATCTTCGTAGACGGGCCTTATGATGTGGCAGACAATGCCCACGCCATCGTCATTTTGACCGAGTGGGATCAGTTTAGAGCACTTGATTTTGAACGCATTGCACTGGCCATGGTCACCCCGATCATGGTGGATTTGCGCAATATCTATAATCCTGAAGATTTAAGGCAGGACGGCTTCACCTATGTGAGCATTGGGCGCAAATAGAATGCAGGTTTGACGAATACTCGCCAAATCCCCAGTCATTGTCCTGTCGGCATAAGTTTAATCTTGAAATTGACGGTGGGGGAAATGAATGGGGGTAATTGAAAACATGCCAGCGGATAAGCAGCTCATCGCGTTTCAGCGTTTACGCATTTCTAGGGTCAAGCGCATCTGCTTTTCAAGCAAGGCCCACAAGCAGCCAGTATCCCAAAGGCTTTTCAGCAGATACACTCCACCGATCAGTTCTCTTTAATCCTTAAAACCTTCAAGACGATTTCGGTTGACTTGATGAATGAAAAGCCCGTTGGGTTGAGTTGGACATGGGTGGCCTGCTTGCAAAAGAGGATGCCATGATCAAGTTATTTTTGACCTTAGACATTGAGATAGATCCTTAAGGTAAGCTCAGTTATTCTAGACCAGCCACGTCAATACGTTTTAGGCTCGCCACTTGATTTGCACCGCGTCTGAAATCAGGCAAGATATGCTGCAACCAGGTTAAAGCAGCTGTTTCTTTGTCTTTGCGAGCTGCCTCCAGCACATGATCGATCAATATACGCAGATTGGGGACTGGATCGACTGGGTCATTGGCTAACATCACGCCCTCAATTGAGGTGCTCACCACTTGTTCATAGGTATGAAACAATTGTTCGTGCAAGCGTTCACCTGGACGCAATCCAGTTTCAATGATGGCAACATCACGCCAAGGTTCTTTACCTTTCATACGGATCATGGATTGTGCCAATTCCACAATACGAACAGGCTCACCCATATCGAGTACGAACTGACCACTTGGCAGCTCACCTCTTTGCTCAGCCCCAATCGCTGCGGCTTGCAATACCAAGGAGCTGGCTTCTTCCACTGTCATGAACCAACGTGTCATTTCCGTATGGGTGATGGTTACGGGCCCGCCACGAGCAATCTGACGTTCAAACAGTGGCATCACTGAACCGCTCGACCCCAACACATTTCCAAATCGGACGGAATGGAATGTGCCCTTTGCACGGAGCGAACAGTCACGAACATAAAGCTCAGCAACTCGCTTTGCAGCTCCCATGACATTGACGGGGTTTACCGCCTTGTCAGTCGAAATAAACACAAATGATTCAACATCGACCGCCAGTGCAGCATCGGCAACCACACAGGTGCCACCTAGATTAACCTCTAAGGCTTCGCAAAAATGCCCTTCCATCATCGGGACATGCTTGTTCGCAGCGGCATGAACCACCATATTAGGCCGATACTTTTCAAAAATCGCTTGAATCCGAGGCGCATTTCTGATGTCGCAAAGTCGAGGAACAATATCTATACTAGGATGAAGGGTGCTGATTTCCGAGGATATTTGATATAAATTATTTTCAGATGAATCGATCAAAACAATCCTAGCAGGCCCAAGCTCTGCAATTTGCTTAACAATCTCACTGCCAATTGTCCCGCCAGCACCTGTGACAAGCACTTGCTTGAATCGTACCAGATTCCGCGGTCCGCGCAGATCGAGTTCGCGCCGTGTACGCCCCAAGACATCAGCGGGATGCACAGCCCCCAAACTAGCACCCGAACCCTCAGGAATACGCATCAAAGCAACCCCTTTGTGCGCGGCGATTTTCAAGGCAACTTGGGCGGCCTGACGACCAGGATCACGACCAATTAGTGCGATGCGAACTTCAGAATTTCTTGAAAGTGCATCTGTAACAAGGGGTTCCAAAGCATCAAGGCCACCAAACACCCGTGCCCCTGCAAAGATTTTACCCACTTGGGTTCCAAAAGTGGAGACAATAGCAATGGGGCGGATAGGCAAAGGCCCCGACAAGCGAGCAGCTTGAATTGCTTGTGTAATCGCATCGATGGGACCTACTATAATTGTTGCTGGGGCATTGGGGGCAATCGCACGAAACAAAGCGCCAAGCCCCCCACCCGCAAAAACCCGCGAAAATCCCCGCGCCGCCGCCATCATCAAAAAAGAAATAACAGCCGCTAAAGCAGGGGAGATTCGCGGTACACTGACTTGTGGATCTGCAAAAAACAGCACCGCAACTGTGCCAATTCCAGACGCAGCAACCGCTTGGGAAAGGCGCACCAGATCGTCAGCAGAAGTCCAACGCCAAACAAATTGATTGAGTTTAAATCCAATTAATGCGATCGCCGTCAAGGTGCCATAACTACCAACGGCTAGAATGAACCCCTTATCGCTCGCAGTGGGAAAACCTAAACCATAAGCGATATTAAGAGCCAACCAAAAGCTTAGCATGGACAATAAAATGTCGATGAAATAACCCGTTGAAAATAGCTTAACTTTATGGCGTGTCATGCTTTATCCTCAAGTTGGAGCTCCCACCGCATGTCGATCTCACGGCGCGAGGACTGGTCGCCCAATAAACACATCAACAAATGTTGAGAAATACCCCCTTTACTATAATTTGATAAACCCTCCGCGATAATTTGTAAACTACAAGTTCGAAGCCGCCAAGTCACACCTGAGGGTAATTGAATCAAAGCGCTTTGACCGTCCTTACAGATCACAGTTTGGCAATTTTGGCCCAATAAAAAGTAGCCATAAACCCTTTGTGGAATGCCCCCCCCAGCTTCTGGGAATAAGAGATCTTGAACCTTGATCAAATTGTGGTCTGCTGAAACCGTGATCGTTCGGATGCACGTATAGTGTTGCCCAGCTACATCTACCCGACAACTGACTTCAAGGGTTACATTGTCGTCTTCATCGCGCCGACGACACTGGGGTTTGCTTAGATGGGCAGGACAATCAAATCTTAAGGCTGACCCATATTCATCACCTGTGGTGAATAAAATCTGGCCCTGCCACTCAACCTCAATTAGGGGGCCATGATAGCCTGGGCTGCTACAGCCGCGTGTCCAAATTCTAAGGTCGCCAATTTCTAAAAACCCGATGGAACCAGTCTTTAAAATGGTCGATCGACGCCAGTCATGCGATCCTAAAATCGCTTCAACCAAGCCGCGAAACCCGTGCTGGTTACCGAAAGTGACGAGCGAACCATCACCCCGAGTTAAGGTTGCAATCGCTTGTGCCGCACGTTGAAAAATAGGCTCGATGGCCTCAATCTTAGTCAACATGGCTAAATCTGCAGTCGCAGACAATGTACCCAGAATAGAGCCATCGGCAAACATACCGTCGGGGCAAATCAATTCGTCAATACACCCAACAGCCCCGTCAACCACATCTTGTGCTAGCATACCTGGTGCACAGGCTTGTACCCCAAGTATAGCGCAGGCCCGCATCCATAAAACGCGGCGATTTGTAGGCACAAAGGCAGACCTTAATTGACTTAAAAATCCTCGACCATCTGAACACAGACACCTGACATCTGCGAGAAAAAATGCCCAAATCCTGGCTTGTGAGGCAGGTGTAAGCTGGTGGGATATTGGTAATAGATGTGCCAGCCAATTGAGCACCCGGCGTCCACGACAGATTATATGTTCATTATTGGACAGCCCAACCATATCAAGAGTTAGTCTTGAAAGTGCATTGGGTGTAGCATTGGGATGATTTTCAAACCAGTGAGGCAACCAGGTTTCCACGATCGGAACAAAGTGATCCTCTAAGGTTGAAAGGTCGCGGAGAAATTCAAATGATACCGCCCAAGCTGTGTTGAAGGATGCAGGTACGTGAAATGGACCTTTGACGGGATCAAAATTCCCAAGTCCGGCCCGAACAGGTGCAAGCCCCCTTGCCAGCGCCTCTCCCTCTTCACGGTTTGCCGGCCTGATATCGGTCAGACGATACCAATGGGCAGGGATGACCAATTCTTCATCGCGTTTCCAAGCCGCTTTCACCATATTGCGCCATTCTTGGCCGAACCAAGCAACAAGACTAGTACCACTTAGAGAACTTGGCTGAGTTGACATGACTTGCTTTATGCCACTGCTGCTTTGAGAGCTGCAAGATTGGCAACATAGGCGCTTGGTCCGCCTTTGAAAGCGGCGGTTCCAGCCACCAATGTGTCAGCACCTGCATCAATGCAGGCCCGCGCCGTTTCAGGAGTTACGCCACCATCAACTTCAAGCAAAATCTTGCGGCCCGAACGGTCAATCATCGTGCGCAGTGCCGCGATCTTGGGAAGCTGACTTGGCAAAAACGTCTGTCCGCCAAAACCTGGATTAATACTCATCACCAAAATCAGGTCTACACAGTCAATGACATGTTCAATCGCCGTTTCATGCGTGGACGGATTGAGAACGACGCCGGCCTTTTTGCCCAATTGTGTGATAGTTTGTAGACTGCGGTGCAAATGGGGACCTGCCTCCGGGTGAATTGAGATGATATCCGCACCAGCTTGTGCAAAGGCTTCAAGATAAGGATCGGCCGGTGCTATCATGAGATGGACATCAAATGGCTTATCCGAATAGGACCGAAGCGCCCGAACAACTTGGGGTCCTATGGTTATATTGGGTACAAAATGGCCATCCATCACATCAATATGGATCATATCGGCACCCGCCGTCGTGATGTCTGCAACCTCTTCACCAAGCTTTGCAAAGTCTGCAGATAAAATTGAAGGGCTAATCAGGAGATTTGACATAGAAGTTTGGTTCTCTTTTAGGGAATTTTTGCTCTTCTAGGCATCGACAGCATACTTCTAAGCGCAAGTGCTAGCTTAGCCTCAGTTAAGTTTTATTAAAACGTGCGATAAAAAATCCATCCAAGCCACCCAGCTCCCCCCAATAACTTGGAAATATACGCACATAGCCTTCTTTTGTAATGGCCTGCTCCAGCTTTGGTAGCTCATCTGGTTTGATTGGCGACACCACTAATCCAGACTCTTGAGCTGCTTGAACACCCGATTGCGCTTCTTCTGGTTCAAGTGAGCACACCGCATAAACCAATCGGCCACCGGGCTTTAGAGCCTGTGCGCCAGTCAAGATCAGCTCAGCTTGAGTTTGGGCAAAGCGCGCCACGTGGCTAGGAGTTTTAATCCATAAAGCTTCGGGGTTACGGCGCAAAGTTCCTGTTGCGCTGCAAGGTGCATCCAAAAGCACGGCATCAAAACTTTCTGGCGCGTCAAATTGGCGCGCATCAGCCACCATCAACTGGGCGGTTAGCGCGGTTCGGGCGAGGTTTTCAGCGACCTTATTGATCCGGGCACTATCCACATCCAAAGCCGTTACGCGCGCGCCTGTGGCCGCCAATTGCAGGGTTTTACCCCCGGGGGCCGCACACATATCCAACACAGTTTCACCGCGCTTTGTGGCTAAAAGCTTTGCAGGCAAAGCAGCCGCACCATCTTGCACCCAATAATTGCCCTCGCCCCAGAGTGGCAAAGCCGTCACATCGGAAGGCGTTTCACGCAATCGAATGCTGCCCGTTGGTAATAAATCGCCTCCGACCGCTTTTGCAATGATGGTTCCATCACCTTTGTGACTGAGGTCAAGAGCTGGTTGCTGAGCTAAACTCGATGCAATAGCATCTGCGGTTTCCGCGCCGTAGGCGCTGCGCCAGCGGTTCCACCATAAAGCGGGTACACGTTCACGGTCGTGCGGGCGGGAATAAGGTTCGGTCGCGATGGCACGCAGGACGGCATTCACAAGTCCAGCAAAGCCGCGTCCTGTCGCTTCAAATTTAGCAAGATCTACAGCACGCCCTACCGCGGCATGGGGGGGCGCTAAACCCTCAATCAATTGGGCGGCTCCAACACGTAACAATGCTTTGGCAAAATGAGCGCTATCAGGCAAAGGGCGTGCCAGTTTCGTTGCAAGCACAGCGTCCACAATCCCCAAAGCCCGTAATGTCACCAAGGTAAGGTGTGCCGCAAAGCCGCGGTCACGCCCATCTAAGCCAACAAATGATTGTTCCCTGCGCATCGCCTCTTCCAAAGTCCAGCGCTGGTCAATCACATGGGAAACCATGCACACGGCAGCAAAGCGCGCAGGATCGGGGTTCACCAGCGGAGTTTGACGTTTGGGTTTCCTAAAGCGGTTCCGGTCTGCTGTGGCATTTGGAAGGGGCATGGCAGCGTCCTGCGCGCACAGACCTGCCCGGTCAAGCGCAAATGCCTGTTTGTTGTCCAATCCAACAGTTAGCCATGATTTTGCGCTAACCCCAAGGCCCCTTCTTGCGCGCCCAAGGGCTTTTGGACTGCCGTTGCTGGACCCCAGCCGAGCGAGCTTGATCGTCAATCCCCAAAGCATTTCCCTGCGCATCGCTTGCCACTAGGGCATTGAGCTCTGCCACCCGATTTTGGGTTGCGGGATGGGTTGAGAATAAGTTATCACGCAGCCCACCGGCGAGTGGATTGATGATAAACAAGTGGGCGGTAGCAGGATTGCGCTCCGCATCCTCATTGGGCACATTTCGAGCATAGCGCTCAATCTTTTCCAAGGCCGAAGCTAACCACTTTGGATCGCCGGCAATCTGGGCACCCAACCGATCGGCTTCGTATTCGCGTGAACGGCTAATGGCCATTTGCACAATGCCCGCCGCCATCGGGGCGACTATCATCATCAAAATCATCGCCACAAGATTGGGTCGCTCGCGGTCACCGCCAAAAAACATGGCAAAATTGGCTAGCATTCCGATCGCCCCAGCAATGGTCGCCGTGACCGTCATGGTCAGCGTATCATGACTTTTCACATGGGCGAGTTCGTGAGCCATCACCCCGGCCACCTCTTGGCGTGTTAGGAGTGACAATAGGCCAGTGGTGGCTGCAACCGCCGCATTTTGCGGGTTTCGCCCAGTAGCAAAAGCATTGGGCTGGTCATTGTGGATCACATAAATGCGCGGCACTGGCATATTGGCCTTTTGCGCCATGGTCAACACATCTTGGGCATAGGTCGCAATTGTAGGATCGTGGTCCCCGGGCCCAACTTCAATGGCGTGATAGGCACGCAATATCAGCTTATCTGAATTCCAATAGGAAAAGATGTTCATAGCTGCGGCCAACACAAAAGCAATCGCCATGCCACCGGGCCCCCCGATCACATAGCCAAGGGCCATGAAAAGGCCGGTCAAAGCCGCCAATAAGATAAAGGTCTTGGTCGTATTCATCCTAGGCTCGACTCCATCAAAGCAGGGCCTATATGTAAGGTCTATCATGCCAGAAAAAAGCCATGCTACCCCCCCTTTGCCATCACCTCTACGTGATGAGCTTGCCGCTCAAACCAGCAGCCCTGCTCAACGCGCGCTTGCAGAGGCGCAAGCACGTCAGGAACAAGCCCAACAGAAGCGCGCTTTAGCGCCAGAGTTAAACGGACCTAAAGGGGCAGAGCCAACGCGGTTTGGCGATTGGGAGCGTAAGGGCATCGCTTACGATTTTTGAGGCCAGGACAAGCTAATGTCTTGTCCAAAGGCATGCGGGTGTCATTCATTCTCGATTTGAATGCTCCAAGGCTGGCCTGAACGGTTAACGGCATTGAGGTGCGTGAGGGGTTTCTAGCGACCGCGATGATGATGTCTTTGAACCTACATTATTGGTGCACCTTGAAGCACCAATCCTCACCATGGTCTCAATAGGTGCACCCCACCCTGAACGCAAGCATAGACCTTTAACCATTTAGGCGTTAAAGAAGGAGCGCTACCCTAGTGGGTGGTCACCGCCGGTCGAGACGCCGCTCACTAGCGCGCGACCCTTGCGGGCGAAACCTTTGGTGCTTTTTGCCGCTGGTGAAGGGCCAAAGGGGTCTATCAACTCGCTCGAATAAAGGACGGCTTATCATGCCCTCAGTCAATAGTTTCAATTCACGCCAAACCTTGGGTGTTGGCTCCAAAACCTATGTCTATTATTCTTTAGAAGCCGCCGCCAAGAATGGCTTGGGCGATGTGTCTAAATTGCCGGTGACCTTAAAGATCCTGCTGGAAAATCTGTTGCGCGCCGAAGATGGCGTCACCGTCACCAAGGCCGATATTGAGGCTGTGGCGCGCTGGGTGGACAATAAGGGCAAGACCGAACACGAAATTGCGTTTCGCCCAGCACGGGTTTTGATGCAGGACTTTACCGGCGTTCCCGCTGTCGTGGATCTGGCCGCCATGCGCGATGCGGCTGCGGCCTTGGGTTCTGATCCTGAAAAGGTCAATCCACTGATCCCAGTTGATTTGGTGATCGATCACTCTGTCATGGTCGATTATGCCGGTCAGGGCGACAGCTTTGCCAAGAATGTTGATCTTGAATATGACCGCAATGGTGAGCGCTATGCGTTCTTGCGCTGGGGCCAAAGCGCATTTAAGAATTTCCGTGTGGTACCGCCCGGCACCGGCATCTGCCATCAGGTCAATCTAGAATATCTGGCTCAAACCGTTTGGACCGCCAAGGACGGGAGTGTTGAAATCGCCTATCCTGACAGCGTGGTTGGCACCGATAGCCACACCACCATGATCAATGGTTTGGCGGTTCTGGGTTGGGGTGTCGGCGGGATTGAAGCCGAGGCGGCGATGTTGGGTCAACCCATATCAATGTTGATCCCTGAAGTGGTTGGCTTTCGTCTGGATGGGAAACTGCCAGAGGGTGCTACCGCAACCGATTTGGTGCTGACCGTTACCCAGATGCTGCGCAAAAAAGGTGTGGTCGGCAAATTTGTTGAATTCTTTGGCCCGGGACTTGATTCCATGACATTGGAAGACCGCGCAACCATCGCCAATATGGCACCAGAATATGGCGCGACCTGTGGTTTCTTCCCAGTTGCTGAAGACACAATTACTTTCTTGCGTTCAACCGGGCGTGATGAGGAACGGGTAGCTTTGGTTGAAGCCTATGCCAAAGCCAATATGATGTGGAAGCATGATGCAGGCCTGCCGATTTTCACCGATGAATTGGCCCTTGATCTAAGTAGTGTACAGCCCTCTCTGGCAGGGCCCAAACGCCCACAGGATCGGGTTTTAGTGGCGGATGCGTCTACAGCTTTTAAGTCAGCACTTGAAGGCGAATTTGGCAAAGCAGGCGAAGTGACCAAACGTGTCAGCGTTGAAGGCCACAATCATGACCTTGGCCATGGAGATGTGGTCATAGCCGCCATCACATCTTGCACCAATACTTCCAATCCTTCTGTCTTGATTGCGGCTGGACTGGTTGCCAGTAAAGCGCGCGCACGGGGTCTCACGGTTAAGCCATGGGTTAAGACATCGCTCGCACCAGGATCACAAGTTGTCACTGATTATTTAACCCTATCAGGTCTTCAAGCTGATCTAGATGCCATGGGCTTCAATCTGGTGGGCTATGGCTGTACAACTTGTATTGGTAATTCTGGACCTTTGCCTGAAGCTATTACCAAGGCGATTGTTGCAGGCGATTTGGTTGCTGCCTCTGTATTGTCGGGTAATCGTAATTTCGAAGGGCGGGTTAATCCCGACACACGGGCCAATTATTTGGCGTCCCCGCCCCTAGTGGTGGCATATGCATTGGCTGGATCCATGCAAATCGATCTTACTAAAGACCCTTTAGGCACAGGCTTGAATGGTCAAGCCGTTTATCTCAGGGATATATGGCCTAGCACACGCGAGGTGTCAGCCATTATGCGCGATTTTGTCACACCTGATCTGTTTGCGCGCCGTTATGCCGATGTCTTTAAAGGCGATGCAAACTGGCAGTCGATACAGGTTTCAGGCGGCCAAACATATAATTGGCCTGCACACTCAACTTATGTTGCGAACCCACCTTATTTTGAGGGCATGACCATGACACCCAAACGTGTCACCGACATCTTACAAGCGCGCATCCTCGGCTTATTTGGCGACAGCATCACCACAGATCATATCTCGCCAGCAGGTTCGATCAAAGCCTCAAGCCCTGCCGGTAAATATCTGACCCGAAATGGCGTCAGTGCCATTGACTTTAACTCCTACGGCGCACGTCGCGGTCATCATGAAGTGATGATGCGCGGTACATTTGCCAATATCCGCATCAAGAACCAAATGGTGCCGGGCGTGGAAGGTGGTGTCACCAAACACTGGCCCGATGGCGAGGTGATGCCGATCTATGATGCAGCGATGCTCTATAAGGATGCGGGAACTCCCCTCGTGATTTTTGCGGGCAAGGAATATGGCACAGGCTCCTCGCGGGACTGGGCAGCAAAGGGCACCAATCTTTTGGGTGTGCGCGCGGTCGTAACTGAAAGCTTTGAGCGCATTCACCGCTCTAACCTGATCGGCATGGGCGTATTGCCGTTCCAATTCTGCGATGGCGTCACCTGGGCCAGCCTGAAACTGGTGGGAGATGAGCTTGTGACCATTTATGGCATCAAGGACATCGCGCCGCGCAAAGAAATGGAAATCGAAATCCGCCGTGCCGACGGGACGGTGGTGATTGCGCCCGTGATCAGCCGCATCGATACGGCCAATGAGCTTGATTATTATTTGTCCGGCGGCATCATGCAATTTGTGCTGCGCCAATTGGCGCGCGCTGCCTAGGAAGCTTCTTCCCCCTTTTCTGATGCAGGAAAGGGGGAGTTTCCTTGCAAGAAGTCATTATTCCGACGCAAACCAGCCCTTTTTTTGCTTAATCATGGTTTGATGGTACCCCTATTCTTTTGAGGCACACCCATGCGTCGTCTTTTATTGCTCTCAGCTGCCTTAAGCCTTGCCCTACCGCTGCCGGCAGCAAGCGACACTGTCCAGCCGGATAGTTTCTTAAAAAGGGATGGGGCTGGACTTTGCCGAAACGCACCGGAGCTGATCGCGTTGGCACCGGAAGAGAGCCGCCAGCAAACCCGACCTTCTCGTTGGGGCAGCCGTGACGATAGGGCGTCTTCGGCGCGCAAAGCGCGCGAGGTCGGCGCGCCATCTCCGCTCCCAGCTCCACCGTCGCCACCACTACCTCCTCCATCTCCGCCAGCCCCGCCACTGGTTGGGGAGGTCGCGATCACTGCCAGTCCTTTGGTAGGCGCATCGGACCCTGCTTCAATTGTCGTCTCGGGCGCTCGCAGCGAGGCAAGCGCCATGAGTTCGCCGACCGCTGAGGCCAAGGTAGGCGCCACAGACTCACGGTCGGAAAAGGTACCCAAACCTAGGCCAGAAATTGCACCTCAATCGGGCCAATTAACCGCTGGTGAGCACGATGACTTACTCAATCCTCGTCTTTACCAGCGCTATGTCGACAAGTTTCTGAAAGGCGAAACCCTGCAGGGCGTCCCGAAAGTTGACACGGGCCGCGTCCTCAGCGTCACGGTTCGCGATAAAAACGGCCAGCCCATGCCATTTGCGAAAGTGACCCTTACCTGCGCGGACGGCAATAGTCTCAGCCTCAGCAGACTTGCCAATGGACAAGTGGTGTTCTTCCCAGACCTGGACAGACTGGGTGCATCGATCACAATGACAGCCCAAAGTGGCAATGACGCCAGCCCCATACGGCGCATCAATGTTGCGGACGTTCCCGGTGCACAAAATGTTGCCGTGGAGCTGCGTGGTCAGCGCAAAGAGGTTGACCAATTTGATCTGGCGCTTGTGGTCGACACGACGGGAAGCATGAACGACGAACTGGAATATTTGAAGTCTGAGCTGCGGGCTATCGTTGGTGCCATTTCACAGCGCCACCCGAATTTGGACATTCGTATTGCCTTGATCTTCTATCGCGACAAAGGGGATGACTATGTCACCCGCATCTTTGACTTCATGAAGGACCCCAGCAAGGCTCAAAATTTGGTTGCGGCGCAAAGCGCAGATGGTGGTGGTGACACACCCGAGGCGATGGAAGTGGCGATGAACAGGGCCATGGGCTTGTCCTGACGGCCTGGCGCAATCAAATCACTCCTTCTCGTCGCAGATGCACCTCCGCATGGCGAAGATGTTGCCGCGACGTGGAATGGCGCAGAAGTTGCGCGCGCTAAACGCATTCAAGTGGTGCCGATTGCAGCTTCTGGCGTCGATGATGCGGCTCAATATGTCATGCGGGCCATGGCTGCGGCCACACAGTCCCGCTATTTGTTCCTGACCGATGACAGCGGTATCGGCAATACCCACGCAGAACCAGACGTGGATTGTTACTTGGTAACGCGGTTAGACGCCCTTGTGCGGCGCGTCTTGGACAGTCAAATCTCTGGCCGCCGCATCGAGCCAGAAGACCGCGAAATCCTGCGCTCCGTTGGGACCTACGACAAAGGCCGCTGTGTTTTGCCGCAAGATCTTTAGTTAGAGGTGAAGTACGAAAGGCGGGCGCGTTTGAAGGCTAGGCGATTTTCTGATCGATCTGATTGGGGAACCTTACAAATCATTCATCAGGTCGGGCCTTTATTTTGCCCAACCACACTCCTAAATGAGACTTCGAACGCCGGATAGGGAACCAAAGCCCTTCCCCGACGCTCCTTCAATTGCCAGCATCAAACAAGCGGCGATGATTTTGGGGAGTTCATGCATGACTCGTGCACTAGCGCTGACAGTTGGACCAGAATTAGGTCTGCAAAGATATCTCACCGAGATCCGTAAGTTTCCTATGTTGGATAAGGACGAGGAATATATGCTCGCCAAGCGCTGGCGTGAACATGAGGATACTGGTGCGGCTGAGAAGCTGGTTACCAGCCACTTACGTTTGGTGGCGAAAATGGCAATGGGCTATCGTGGCTATGGATTGCCCGTCGCTGAAGTGATTTCGGAAGGCAATATCGGCCTGATGCAAGCGGTCAAGAAGTTCGACCCTGATAAAGGCTTTAGACTTGCCACTTATGCGATGTGGTGGATCCGCGCCTCCATCCAAGAATATGTCTTACGCTCTTGGTCTTTGGTCAAAATGGGCACCACGGCTGCGCAGAAAAAGCTGTTTTTCAATCTGCGCCGTATGAAGTCCAAAATGCAGGCCATTGAAGAAGGTGATCTAAAGCCTGATCAAGTTGATTATATCGCCAATCAATTGGCCGTGACCAATGATGAAGTGATTTCGATGAACAGGCGTTTATCGGGTCCTGACGCGTCCCTCAATGTTAGAGTTGGCGAAGAAGGTGGCGGTGAATGGCAAGATTGGTTGGCCTCCAGTGATGAGAGCGCCGAAACCGAATATGCTGAGCGTGAGGAGCATGATGAACGTATGGTCTTGCTCAATAAGGCTATGGCTGGACTCAATGCGCGTGAGCAACATATCATCCGTCAACGCCGTTTGCGCGATGACCCGGTGACGCTGGAAGATTTGGCCGATCACTATGGGGTCAGTCGCGAGCGTATTCGCCAGATCGAAGTGCGCGCCTTTGAAAAAATGCAAGCTGCGATTAAAAAAGCCGCTCTCGATAGAGGTTTGATCTCAGCCTAGATCTTGGTTGATTAGATTGATGCAGTTGGTGAGGGATGACAGGCCAACTCTTATCAGATTTGAGTTTATGAAGAACTCATTGTCCATTTAGAGGCTTGGTTGAATGATCAATCCCTTGTGCGCAACCAGTTCAATCATTAGTCCCTTCTATCACCTCCATTTTTCCGGCATTAGATTATACTTTCGATAAAATGAGAGAACATTTCTGGTGTGCTGTGAAGTGTTGGAAGGGCGCCGCAAATCACATTTATGCTGCAGTTATATGGGTACCTATGCGTGGTCTTTCTATAACATAGCTTGTGGTTAAGCCTTTCTGCGTAAAGCCAAGATGGGTCAATGAATCTCCACTTGGGCCATGTGGCATGTGGAGCTTAGCTACAAAGGTGCTGATTCCCAAAAATCGCTGCGCCCATTCAAGAACCCCGCCCAGGGCTTCTACCACCAAGTCAGTACCCCCGTTTTGTTGATCCCAGATCCCAGATCTCCAAATCTCTGACTCCCAAATCTTTGGCAGCATCAAAAAGCGCAGTTCTGCAGCATCTGGTTGTTTGTGGCGTAAGGTGATTTGGCCGATGACCTCACCCGCTTCATTCTCAATCGCCCAGCCATAATCCATGCCTCCTTGTTCAGCTGCGCGGATCATCAAGATCATTGCGCTGGCATGCAACAACCAAAAGTTCAAAGGCTTAGCGCTCAAGCCTGTGGCCCTTTCGATGTGTTGATAGAGAGTTGCCATGACGGCGACATCTTCATGCTCCAATGGGCGCAGTAGCAGGCGATGTGTCAATAACGCTGGCGTCATGGCGTCCGTCTCCTGTCTTGTGATCCACGCGACCGACGCATCAATTTGGTCTTGGACATGTGGCCAGTAGCCAAAACGGGAAACATGCTAGTCGCTGCTTGCATATAGTAACCAAGCTTCTCAAGTACGTGACCGGATTGTGAATTTGTTGTGGCATAGCCCGCGACCAGCTCGTCTGCGCACAAATCTTGGCAGACTGCGCCGATCAAACCAAGGGCCGCTGCAGTGGGATAGCCTTGCCCCCAATAATCAAAGCCAAGCCAATAACCAAGTTCCCAGGCGGGGCTGCCATCCAAGGTCATACGGTCCAGCCAGTGCAGACCCATGGAGTCGATCAGGCCTGAACCCTTTTTTCCAAACCAAACACATAGACTTTACCGCCAGCCCAAAGGTCGGGATGCTAGCTTAGCCATTCTTGGTCATCTTCTTGATGATAAGGGTAAGGCATGCGCAATATATGGGCAGAAACGCGCAAATCATTCGCCAAAATCACCAGACAATCAAGGTCGCCCATCCCCATTGGGCGCATGAGAAAACGGGCAGTATCGATTTGCTGACACATGACAAGTCTCCAAATGGAAACCCGCGCGGGAGTGGTTGACTTAAGGTCAAGATTTGGGTGATTGACCCGATGGCACTAGAAAAACCATCTGAAACGCAAACGGGGAGCCGGTGATCTGGCCCCCCGCGCGTAAAATGGTCTGTTTTGACTGGAATACCCCTCTGTTAGGGAGGCGAGCCGAAATGGTTCAGGACCGCCTTATTCTGCTGCTTCCGCGAACGGGATCACCGACACAAAACATTTGTCATCGCGTTTGCGGGTGAACACCACCTTTCCATTGGCGGTAGCAAACAGTGTATGATCGCGACCAAGGCCAACATTAGTCCCAGCAAAGAATTTGGTGCCGCGCTGCCGCACGAGTATATTGCCCGAAACCACCATTTCGTTGCCGAATTTCTTTACACCAAGTCGCTTGGAGTGCGAGTCGCGACCATTGCGTGACGAGCCGCCGGCTTTCTTATGTGCCATATGATCTGTCTCCTAAACGATGCTTATGTGTTAACAGCAGTGATATGAACGACGCTACCCCATTGTCGGTGGCCATTGCGACGGCGATAGGTTGAGCGACGAGTCTTTTTCATCACCATCACTTTGTCACCCTTGCGGGTTTCGAGCAAAGTCGCAGCAACCGTCGCGCCTGCCACCAAAGGGGCACCTACGTTGACGCCAGCTTCACCACCGACCATCAGCACATCGCTAAAAGTAATGGTGCTGCCTGCTTCGCCTTCGAGTTTTTCAATCACAAGCTTGTCGCCTGCAGCGACTTTATATTGCTTGCCGCCAGTTTTGATCACCGCGAACATCGCGCTGTTCCTTGATATGGGGCGAACGGACCAAACCTTGGATGGAAAGGGGTTCGCGAAAAAAGAAAGACGCCCGCCATGACAGCGCGCGCTCGGATGGGCGTCCTTAAAGTCGAGCGCGCACGAAGTCAATTGATAATGCTGATGTTCGAACGTGCAATCGGCAAGCTACGCCACTCAATAGTGATGGTAAAGCGCTTTAAATCAAAACTAGATTGGAGTGACCCCTCAGTTAAGTGGTGCCAGCTCCACCCTAATGCGCAGGTCCCAACAACTTGGGAGTAAACAACGACGCTTATCCTACTCCGCCTGCTGGTTCCGCTTGCTGGGGAGGTGTCTCAGGGGGGCTTGCTGCATCGCCTTACTAAACAAAGAAATGCCAACAAGGTTTTCAATCCCATTGGTCAGCGCAAGAAACTAATCAAAAGCTTTGGGCAGGCGTGAAACCTTATAGCCCAACAGGTCAATCCACCCATCCACAATGCGCACTTCAATCGGGGTTTCCAGTCCATGTAAGCTAAGACCTTCGGGCTTAAGCGCCCCGGTGCCGCGTATCTGGCCTTGCCAATCACCAGATGGATTGAGTGATACAATTCCACCCCCATGTGTTAGGCTGACAGGTCCCCAAACCAATTCTGCAGCCATCAAGGTAAAATTGCCTTGGGCATCGGCCCAACGTTTCGCCGATTTTAACAAGGTTTGCCCCTGACTGATGGGGCCAGCCAAGCGGATACGGGTGATGCGATCCCCAAGCAAACGAGCTTGGCCGTTTGGGGCTTGGCTCAAAACCATATCAGCCATTTCCAATGACATAGCCAAACGATTTGAATCTTTGGGGTCTGCGATCACATGCATCGCACTAGGGCCAACTTGCCAAACGAAACTGGAAGCTGCACCCGATTTGAAAGCTGCATCAACGCCTTTGAGGTCTTTAAACGTCACTGACAAGCGGGCGACTTGGCGGTCGCGCAGACGAAGGCTGGCCCTCAGATCTGTAGCGAAGAGGAGATGGCGTGATCCCTTGGGGGTGATGAGGGTGGGATCAAGTGCACCCTCCAACACCCATAGGTTCAGATTAAATGGTGAAGCAGCCACAACAAAGCGCGAAGCCTCAAAGCCGAAGCCGACAGGTGATGCCAGCTTTAAATCCTTGAAGCGCATCTCAAAGCGATAGGGAAATCCTGTAACCCTGATTGAACTGGTTGGTTGATTTGGCATTGCTTTGGCGCAAGTTGCTTTAATCGCCCGTGCCGTTTGAACCCAATAAATGGAATAGCCTGCTAGAACCAAAGCACCCAAGCCAAGCGGAATCACTAAGCCAGCCAGCGAAGTCGATCGGCTTTTAGACATTTACCACCACCATCGTCATCTTCGTCCGCACCTTCATCATCAATCAATCCCTGGTGACGCCTAGGGTCTTGTTTTGGGGCTCGCTGCCGCTTCACTAATTTCAAACACTTGTTTCCTTGGCAACTTTGCGCACCAAACCTTGTCCATGAAACTCGTCCACCAAGGCCTGGGTGGCAGTTTCAATCTTGCTTTCCAACAATTCCATAAAGATCTCGCGCTTTAGGCCGGGTGGGATCATGGGTAAAAATTCGAACACTACGGTGCCGCCATAACGCAAGATGCCCTTAGCGGGCCATGCTACACCCGAATTGAGCGCCATCGGCACACATGGGACGCCTAACAGCATGTAAATTGCAGCAACGCCGGGCTTGTACTTTGGCGGCAAGCCAATGGGTTGGCGCGTACCTTCTGGGAAAATAATGAGTGGACGACCTTCCTCGAACCGTTCTTTGGCATGCGCAACCATAGCCCTTAACGCACTCATATGTCCTGAGCGATCAACCGCAATAAGTCCGGCTTTGCGGCAATACCAGCCAAAAATAGGCAGAGACAATAATTCCTGCTTAAGCACATAGACTGGAAAACGCGTAAACAATATCGGGGCAATAGTATCAAACATGCTTTGATGCTTAGAGGCGATCATAACTGGCCCATTGGGCATGTTCTCGATGCCACGCACTTCAAATTTGATGCCGCAAATCCAGCGCGCACCAAACGCTGCCACCCTTGCCCAAACTGTCATCACATGTGCGCCACCTAAGCGAAAGGCTAAAACATACGGCACGCCCAAAGTGCCAACAATCAGAACACTAAGCGCAATCCACACTGAGAGCAGAAGCGAGCGTATGAGGATCATGGGGTCTTATCCTTTTGCACTCGGCGCTCATGCGCTTGACCCTGCTGGTTATGGCTTTCTTTTACCAAGCTGATTTGCTTCAACGCCAGTACCCTGTCACCATCCATAAAGCCGCGCGCTATGGCGACCAGATATTTTCCATATTCAAGGGCAAAAGCGCGTGTTGTTCGATCTTGTTTCCACCAATCCCCGTCCAACCCATGATTGGCCTGTACAGGATAGGCGATTAAGACGACATTAGGTATGGCGCGACGGATTTCATAGAGGCTGCGAGGCATATGATAAGCATCTGTAATCACAACCAAAGTCTGGATATTGTTCTTCTTGACCCAAAGGGCAGCTTCCTGTGCATTGCCACTGGTATCAACTGCACGACGACCCAGATCGATGCAACAGTCATAAGTCACCTGTTGACCCCCCGCAACACGGCGCAATTCAGCCTCGGTTGCCGTCGAATTGACACCTGAAATCAATAGATGCGGGACGGAACCATTTTCGACCAATTGAACACCGGCAATCAATCTTTGATCTGAACCCCCGGTTAAGGCAGCGGCACCATCGGCTCTTATGGGTCCAACTGGTGGCATTAAGGTTGCGACATGATCGCCAAAACGGACAAAACCGATCAAGAGACCAAGCCCACAAACAAGGCCAAACAAGAAGATCAATCGACTGAGCCAAGTTGCTGGTCGGGCGTGCAAAAAAGCAGGCTTTGCCCGTCTTTTTCGTTTGGCCTGCTTTAAGCTCGCCATATCACACGAGATCTCGCAAGGTTGCCCTCGCGGCCACTTCAGCCGCCCAAGCACTTGCAAAAGCTGTGATAAAGGGTGCCACCAATAGTATCCATAAATCAGTCCAGCTCACTAAAGGTGATCCGCTTGTGAAATCGCTGGCACCAAAGGCAAAGACGGTTAAACCAAGCAAAGCAATGATTCCTGCAGCATTGGCCCCCCACAAGCCCGCTACAAAGCCCAGCCTTAAAAAGCGCTTTTGCACTTCACGCGCAACAAAAGCGTCTTTAGCCCCTACTAAATGCAAAATATGTACAGCTTCACGCCTTGTCTCTAAGGCGGCGCGCGCCGCAAAAGCAATGGTGGCAAGGGCAGCAACCACCAAGGAAAGCAGCGCCATCATTGCCAAAATCCGTACCATAGTTGATGTGCGCAGAATTTCGCCAGTAAACCGACTATGATCGTCAACCACGATTTTAAAGCCAGCCGCAGTGAGTTCTTTTTCAATATCCTCTTTAACTGTAGTCTGGCCTGACATTACTCCCACTTCAATCAGACGTGGAACCGGTAGAGCATCCAAAGTTGTGCTCAAATCAGTACCGTAATTGCGCAACAACTCCTTTGCGCGCTCCCTACTCATGGTTTCACTGCGGGTTACCCCTTCGATACGCCCGACAATCAGAGCTGCCCGCTCTAAATCTTCATCTCCTCGAGGGCTTTGCACAATGATACTCATGGCACTCTTTAAGTCACTGGTCCATGTGCTAGCAGCGCGAAACCCCGCCGAAGCGCCAAGGCCAGCCAAACAGCCGAGTGCGCACATAATCGCAACTACAATAGTGAGGGGGCGAACTTGACGCGAATCAGTCGGTAATAAAGCACTTTGAGATTCGTGGGTAAATCGTACCCATAACAGTTTGAGGGCGTTGATCATAAGTTCGCCTTCATAAGGGGACTGGAATTTGGGGCTTGGGTGAGCTCACCTGCTTCAAGGCGCAACACAGGCGCACCGGACCGACGCACTAAATCAAGGTCATGCGTGGCAATCACCACGGTCGCACCCA
Source organism: Candidatus Phycosocius spiralis (assembly GCF_030158815.1). Lineage (GTDB taxonomy): Bacteria > Pseudomonadota > Alphaproteobacteria > Caulobacterales > Aquidulcibacteraceae > Aquidulcibacter > Aquidulcibacter spiralis. The sequence goes on along the minus strand of NZ_BPFZ01000004.1, from coordinate 133,438 downwards.
ATTTATGCAGCTCAATAAACAAGCGAATGATCCGTGCGCCCATGTCAGGATCTACATTGCCTGTCGGCTCATCGGCAATCAACAATGACGGTTTGCCCACTACTGCGCGTGCGATTGCAACCCTTTGTTGTTCGCCGCCAGATAAGGTTTCAGGCAATGCATCAATGCGGGCACCAAGTCCAACCCAGCGTAATAAGTCATCGACATCCTCAGCATAGTCGGCCAATGGCACGTTGCGAACCCGAAATGGCATCGCAACATTTTCAAACACCGACAGGTGCGGTAAAAGCCGAAAATCCTGAAAAACAACGCCGATTTTACGCCGCAATAAAGGCAAATCATTACGACTTGCTCTGCCAACATTGACCCCAAACAGATTAGCCTGACCTACACTGGGCCTTAGCGCCAAATACATTAGTTTTAACAACGTCGATTTGCCTGCTCCTGAAGGACCTGTTAGAAAATAGAATCCGCCACTTTCAAGTTCAAAGGATACGTCACGCAAGGCTTGGGTGCCAGAGCCATAGGTGACGCCGACTTTATCAAAGCGGACAATAGGTCCACCATCGCGATAACCAAGGGTGCGTGTTTTGTGATTCATGAGTAGACTCTGATTGCAAATAAGCGCTTTTTTAGCATTGCGCCAGCCAGGTGATTTGACAACTACATGCAACTCATATGTCCTACTTGTAACGCGAGATACAATGTCGCTGAAAGTGCTGTTCCACCTACAGGTCGCACGACGCGTTGTTCAGCGTGCGGGACAAAGTGGTGGGCAAAACCACCAATACCAGAAGTGCCCGCTGGAAAACCTTCAAAAGCTGAAGTTAAAGCCAAACTAGCGGCACTTCTTTCTGCCGCTGAAAAAGCAAAACAAGCCGCGCGATCAGAACCTAGTGGAGTTGCAAAGCGGAAGGCACAAGGCCGAATCAAACTGCTCAATAGTATAGCAATCACAATTCCTTGGTTATTGGCAGCCTGCATGTTGGCGGGCGCGATAGTAACGGCGATTACTTATCGTAGCGATATTGTGCGTTTATGGCCCAAAACCGCTACCCTTTATGCTAAATTGGGTGTTCCGGCCAATCTTTATGGTGTGGACATTCAATCGGTGATTGTCACAACCACTTTAGAGGCCAGCGGACCGCGTATTGAAATTAAAGGGATTTTAAAATCAGTTTCACGACGACCAGAGTTTGTGCCCTATATAAGGCTGTCATTGGTTGATCCGACTGGCCGTGAACAATTGACTTGGATGATTGATCCAGGTGTTGAAATTCTCCAACCAGGCGTAGCGCACCGTTTTTCAAGCGCCCGCACCAACCCTATTCGGGGTCCTTTGAATGCAGTACTGGTTTTTGCAGAACCCCCACGCAAGGGGCCTGTACCAACGCTTCTACCGCCACCGCGGGCCGAATCTGCGACATTCAAACCAGCGCCTGAGAAGTCAAAATCTGACCCTAAACACGAACAGAAACAAGCGCCAACTCCCAAGTACTGATCAAATCATGCGGTCAATTTACAATGAATGCACCCTCAAGCCTGTTTAGTCCCGATCAAATCAATTGGGGCGTCTGGACAATTTTGGGATTTTTCTTCCAGCTGACAGTTCTTTGCAAAGAAGAAAGCCGCGAGGCGTTTGGAGCATGAAGTCAAACCTAGATGTAATAGTGTCAGCCCAACAAATTGATCAACGTATCGTGGCATTGTCTCGCCAAATTGCCGAAAAACTGGAGCCAGACGCCGTTGTCGTTGGTCTATTGCAGGGCGCTTTTATCTTCATGGCCGATCTAATACGCGGCTTAGCACAACAAGGGCGTGTCCTGCGCACAGATTTTTTATGGCTGTCCAGCTATGGTGATGGGCAGGAAAGTACTGGCCGTATCCATGTGCTGGCTGATCTACAAAAGCCGATAAATGGGTGCCAAATCCTACTCGTTGATGATGTCTATGATACAGGACGTACCATCTTATTTGCCAAAGGCTATCTGGCCACCAAGGGGGCCAAAGAGGTCTTAACCTGCTTATTGGCACGCAAACCCCTGGCCAAAACCTTGCCGCCTCCAGATTTTTTGGGCTTTGATTTGCCCAACCGCTTTATTGTTGGTTATGGGCTTGATGATGCGGGTGGTGGCCGCGGCCTGCCCGATATATGTGCGTCTAAGCTTTAAGCCTTTCGCGAATTTTGTGCCATCGCACAACGATCCAGATCAGTGACCAAGCATTGCCTAAAACCACAATGGGTAAAACCCAGAGCAGTTTTTGCTTTACATCCGTTTCAACCAGCCACACCGCCAATCCATAAACGAAAAAACCTATATAGAGGTCAGCCAGCGAGACTTGACCCCAAGGCATGGCAGTGATTGCGGCAAACTCAGCCCCAAAATCACCACGCCAACTGGCCCAGCCGATTAAGGCAGTTAGGATAATCGCCAGAAAAAGGCATAAAAGTCGGAACGGATGGATCATGAGAGCTCATTTAGCACAAACTGTCGTCATTTCGAGCATTGTTTACTTCTAACCAGTGGTGCTTGAACGCATCTAGCTCTAAAGAGCGATGAGACACTCCTTCGCTCCATAGGACCCATCATGGTTAAACTCAATAAAATTTACACCCGCACGGGCGATGACGGCACAACGAGCCTTGCCACCGGAGAGAAGGTTCCAAAGTTTGATGCTCGCGTTGAAGCCTATGGCAGCGTGGATGAGGCTAATGCGACGATTGGGGTAGCCCGCCTATACGTGGGCGCAGATACTGTCCTTGATGCGATTTTAGGGCGCATCCAAAATGATTTGTTCGATTTAGGGGCTGATCTGGCCACCCCAGAGCGGGGCAAACCTGTATCTTGGGAAGCGTTGCGTATTTTGCCAAATCAAGTTGAACGGCTTGAGCTTGAAATCGATGAAATGAATGCCACCATGGCCCCTTTGAATTCCTTTGTTTTGCCGGGGGGCGCGCCGCTTAGTGCCTATCTCCACACGAGCCGCACCGTAACTCGCCGTGCGGAACGCCAAGTCGCACTGCTGATGCAGAACGAAGGCGAAACTGTATCGGCTTGCGTTTTGCATTATCTCAACCGCCTGTCTGATTTGTTGTTTGTGGCGGCACGGCGCGCCAATGCCAATGGTGCGGGCGATGTGAAATGGGTCCCAGGCCTTACAAGGGCATAGTCCTTAGATGATGTTGAAGCATTATGGTTTGACTTCATGTTTAATTTTAAACTCAATGCGGCGGTTTTTGGCTTGGGCTTTAGCATTGTCGCGGGTATCTTTGGGCCGGGTTTCGCCATATCCGGTGACTTCTAAGAGACTAGCGGGAACCGATTTTGTAACTAAATAATCCGCAACCGATTGTGCGCGACGTTCTGAGAGGGCTTGATTGGCGGTTGCATCACCACGCGCATCGGTATGGCCACCCAATTCAACCAAATAGGTCTTACACCGTTTGGCAACATCGGCCAAAGCGTTTAATAATGGCTTTGACTCTTCTGATAGCACAGCACTGCCTGAACCAAATTGAATCACCCGGCCATCGAGTAAAGTATCATATGCGGTTTGGCACGCCAGTGAAGTGGGCTGCGACCCCAATGTTGAGGCAGCGTCTGGCGCGTCATCAAGGCGTTTGCCGGCCAAAGTAATCTGATTATCGAATGCCAACACTTGGCCAACATGGGTTTCTTCTTTCATGATCGCCTGTTTAACAAGGCTCATCGCGCGCGCACGCTCGCCTATCTCTTGGACGTCGCCCCTCAATGTGAGCACCCCTGACCTGAAAGCCACTAAGATAAAGTTTTTATTCTCTTTGGTCAGAACATCATGGGCAAATGCGACCCAATCGACATTTTTTGGGGCTTGTTTGGCGATGAGTGCGGATTGCCCTGTTGCATTTATGGTGTGTTCAAGGCTAAGGCCCAAAACTAGAATGGAAGCTAAAACACCCGAAGCGATGGCAAGTGACACATGCATGCTTTTCCGGCGGCGTTGTGATTTTCCGCTCATGGCGCACATTTCCTAGTAGGTTCAGATCATATAGGACGATAGGCAACGATGTTGGGTCGAAGCAGACTTGGTCCAGCATCCCTAACAATGGTCGCAACCGCTGTCACCTTGTTTTCACTATTTAATCTATGTTTATGGCATGAATGGGTGTGAAAGCTGGGGATTTGATTGTGGTGCCGATCATTGCCGTGCACCCCTTCGCACGATAAACACGCGCTCCACTCCTGATTGACCATCCTTCCCTTGGGCCATTTGTATGACTAAAGCCAAAAACGCGACGCCGAACCGCCCCCTCGCCCGCGTGCCGCGTGGATTCCTAGATCGGCGGGCACAGACACTGGCAGCAGAGCGCGACGTGGTTGAAAAGGTCCTCCAGGTCTATGAATTATGGGGCTATGAGCGCCTAGATACCCCAAGCTTTGAATATGCCGATGCGCTTGGGAAATTTCTGCCCGATCAAGACCGCCCCAATGAAGGGGTGTTTGCGCTTGAAGATGATGACGGCCAATGGATGAGCTTGCGCTATGACTTAACTGCCCCTTTGGCTCGGTTTGTCGCACAACATTGGGATGGATTGACCAAGCCTTTTCGCCGCTGTGCGGCTGGGCCAGTCTGGCGCAATGAGAAGCCTGGCCCCGGACGCTACCGTGAATTTTGGCAGTGCGACGCCGATTGTGTCGGCTCGCCACGCGCAGAAGCCGATGCGGAGGCGATCGCCATGGGCGCAGCAGCCATTGAAGCGGCCGGTGTGCAACGTGGACATTATGTCGTCAATGTCTCCAACCGGAAACTACTCGATGGTCTCTTAGCCCATATTGGAATTGATCTGGAAGACACCCAAAAAAGGCTTGGCGTGCTGCGTGCCGTCGATAAGTTGGACCGCTTAGGCCCTGAAGGGGTAGAGCTTTTGCTGGGACACGGTCGCAAGGATGAATCGGGCGATTTCACCAAGGGAGCAGGTTTATCAAGCCCCGCCATCGCCCAAGTTTTAGCATTCACAGCCGCCCAAAAAACCACGCGCGCCTTAACCCTTGATGCCTTAAGCCAGGTGGTTGGGGTAACACCTTTGGGGCAAGAAGGCATTGAAGAGCTTGCCGCGATTGATGCGACTCTCAAGGCCTTGGGTGTCGGTGAGGATCAAGCGCTCTTTGATCCTGCAATTGTGCGCGGGCTTGAATATTACACTGGCCCCGTTTTTGAGGCGGAGCTTTTGGTACCGACCATAGATGATAAAGGACAAAAGGTTCGCTTTGGCTCCATCGGTTCAGGTGGACGCTATGATGATCTTGTAATGCGCTTTCGCGGCGAACGTGCGCCTGCAACGGGATTTTCTCTGGGTGTTTCGCGCCTGTTGGCTGCCCTTGCCGCCACAGGACAAGAGCGAACCAGCTTGGCGGGGCCGGTCGTGATCATCGTCCTCGATCAAAACGCGATTGCGGGCTATATGCGCATGGCAGGGGAACTGCGCGGGGCTGGCATTGCCGCTGAAGTGTATTTGGGCACATCTGGCTTGAAGGCACAATTGAAATATGCGGATCGACGTCAATCGCCTTTAGTAGTGCTAGAAGGCAGTGAAGAGCGCGCCAATGGTGTCGTCACACTCAAAGACCTCAATCTTGGGGCGCAATTGGCCCAGTCGATTGAAACCAATCAGGCATGGCGCAGCGAACGGCCAGCCCAAATCGAAGTCCCGCGCGCCAATCTGGTCATCGCTGTGCAAGATATGCTGGCCCGATGCCGCTAGATCACGATCAGGTGACTCAGGCGGCGTGGGCTGCGCTTAAAGCGCGTGGCGCACACGATGTCGCGCTACCAACCCTGCTCCCTGCCGCGCTGGTGTTAGAATTAGCGGGCGAAGATTTGCGCCCTAGGCTTTATTTTGCGTCCGGCCCACAAGGCGATGAGCTATGCTTGCGCGCTGACCTTACCATTCCAGCAGCACTCCATTATTGTCAGATCGCCACCCATGATCATCAAGAAGTGGCTTGGGCGTGCGAAGGTAAAGTGTTCCGCGCGCCAAAACCCGGCGAAGATCGCCCACCCGAATTCACCCAGATCGGCCTTGAGCGGTTTGGCGATGCCGATACGATTGCAGCAGATGTTGGGGTATTCGTGGCGGCTTGGGAGGCCTGCCAAGCTGCGGGCCTTAACAAACTTCATGTTCGCCTATGTGATGGCGGCCTTTTGCCCCAAATCATCGCCAAGGCGGCGCTTCGAGCCCCTTGGGGCGAGGCGTTAAGCGAAGTTGCAAACCATGCAAGCGCCTTACGACGGGTTTTGGATCAGGCCTGTGGCAATGGCCCAAAGCGCGAAATCACTGCGCTTGAACGCAAGATTGTTGAGCTTGATCAGGCGCGTGCGCGCAGCACTGTGGCCGAAGTCCTTGCCCTCGCTCAATTTTCCTTGCCAGGTGCGCGCCAGTTAAGCCATGTTGCCGATCGATTGAGTGCACGCGCGCGGCGCGCCTTAGCACCCCCTTTGGATGGGGTAACCGCTCAAACCCTCGCGCGTTTGGTGGCGATGCGCAGCCAAGACACGCTTGAAGCCAGTTTGGATGAATTGGTGGCTTTGGCCCATAAGCTTGGAGTGGACTTATCGGTGTGGCGGGAAGCTTGGGCAGAGCGGCTCAAGCTGATCCGCCAAGAAGCGCCCATTGCCTTGGATCATGCGCATTTTGAAACACTAAGCCCTGAGGCTTTTGACTATTATGACGGCATGGCCTTTGATTTTTCCGTGGATGCGAGCTTTGCTCGGCCAGTCGCAACTGGTGGGCGATATGATACCTTGGTTGGCGTGATTTCAGGCGGGCGGATACAAGCCCGCGCTGTGGGATGTGTGGTCCGCCCGGCTCGATTTGGAAGGTATTAAAATGGCACAGATTACTTTGGCCATTCCATCCAAAGGTCGCCTCAAAGAACAATGCGAAGCTTGGCTGGCAAGTCGTGGGTTGCTGGTGCGCCAAACCGGGGGAGAACGTGGCTATAGCGCCACATTGGTGGGCTTTGAAGATGTGCAAATCCGTCTGGCTTCCGCCATTGAGATTGGAAAAGCCCTTTTAGCTGGCGAAATTGAAATGGGCATCACGGGCGAAGACATTGTCCAAGAAGCCGCCAGCGATGTTGCGTCGCGGATCCGTATCGAAGCGCGCTTGGGTTTTGGCCGCGCGGATGTCGTTGTTGCTGTACCAAACGGCTGGATTGATGTGGAAACCATGGCAGACCTTGGCGAAGTTGCGACCGACATGCGCCGCCAAACAGGACGCCGCTTTCGCATTGCAACAAAATTTACCCGCCTCACCGCCCAATTCATGCGCAACCACCATGTCGGGGATTATCGGATTATCGATAGTGCAGGCGCAACCGAAGGCGCGCCTGCCGCTGGCATTGCCGAGGCCATCGTGGATATTACGACCTCTGGCGCAACACTAGAAGCCAATGCATTGAAGGTGCTGGAGGATGGCTTGATTCTCAAAAGTGAGGCTTGTTTGATGCGATCCAAATTAGCCGATTGGAATGATGAAACGCGCGCAATCGCTGCAAAATTCCTTAATCGGTTGGCGCTGGCTTAGAGAGCTTTCCGCCTTTTATGCAATTGTCGCCCGCACTCTCATCGAGCGAACCTCAGTTCTGCTTGTACATGATTACATGCCCGGGCATTGCGGACGCGGATAACACGGAGCGCGTACTGCCTGACAAAAGAGGCTAAACTGCACCCACTCAAATCAACTTTTTAACATAATCTCCTGAGGGCCTTGCCGTCAAAGCAAGTGCGACGTAGAATCCAATCAAAGGATGGAATAAGCATGGCGAAGTTCGGAGAAGTTCCGACTGATCTGACGCTTGATATCGGCGGGGATATTTCCCCAGACGAATTCCTAACGGCTGTCCGCAATTTCTTTGGCTATGTGCGTGAGATCACTGAAGCGCAACAAGGGGACGGGCCGGCTGTAGACTGGACTGTCAAGGTCAAGGAAGGCTCTAGTTTGGTCGGTCTTAAGCCGTCTGCTAACGCCTCTACTTCGCGGCTCGCAATGATCTACCAGAAGGCCAGTTTCGGTGTGCAAGCCCTAACTAGAGGCGACATACACGGGTCCGGACTTACCGAGAAGGCTGTGAACCACTTAAAGGCGTTGTCGGAGATTGGTGAAAAATCGAAGAGAGCACCAAGCCTACAGATTTGGGTTCGTAAGCATCCAATTTCTGTGAATGTTGGGATCTCCAAAGCGATAAAGGAGTCGCTTGAAAGCGATTATTTCGATTTTGGGACCATTGAAGGTCGCTTAGAAGCCATTAAAGACACAAACGGTTCGCTTAAGGTGGGAATAAGGGACTATCTTTATCCTAAGATAATAAATTGTAAGGTCCCAGAGAGTTTAATTGATCGCGTTTTTTCTAGCTTTCGCCGACGTGTCGAATTAACTGGCAAGATACATTATCGGCATGACGGTCAGCCGGTTAGCATCGAAACGAGTGAAATAGACGTGTTACCGGAAGACGATGAGTTGCCGTCGTCCCGTGACGTCCGGGGGATATTGGCGTCGGCATGAGTATAGAGCGCATCTAATGGGACAGTGATGCCTTTCTTGCGTGGCTCAATAATGATCCCGGCAAAGCTGCAAAATGCGGAGGCGTAATCAAGCGTGCCGAGCGTGGAGAAGTTTTAATTATAACATCTGCTTTGACACTGGCTGAGTGCCTTTGGATGCGCGGACAAACAAGAGTTTCTAAAGATAAGGCCCAGATTGTCCAACGTTTTTTCAAACGTTCGTATATTAGGGTTTACAATGTCACTAGGAAGATAGGTGAAGATGCTCAGACGCTTGTTTGGGACTTTGGCGTTAAGCCTAAGGATGCAATTCATGTGGCTACTGCAATCTCCCTCTCAGTTGAGGCGCTAGAAACGTTCGATGTCGATCTCATCAAGAAAAGTGGCTCAATGGGTACCCCATTGCTCAAAATCAGGCAGCCCGAAGCACCGCACCAAGGCGACCTGGAGCTTTGAACGAGCATAAATTTGGTGAAGTGGATGGCTCGAGCCATCCGCTCGCTTGACAACGAGGGCGAAAACGCGCGCTAAGTCGAAACGCTCAGCCATCAACCCGGGGAAAAAGTGCGACAGCAGCTAATGGGATTGGTACAACAGTAGAGCTAGCACGCGCCACAAGCCGCCCTTCGCCATCAAACAATTCGGCGTCAAAAAAACGCCGCCTTACCGCCCCATTTCACCACCCGCCCATGCGCTTCAACGGGGCCTAGTGGACAGGGCCTGAGAGAACCAGTCTTTAATTCAAGAGTTGGCACACCGTAAGCAAACTGACCGGCAATCATGCCTGCAAAAGCCATCGCTTCATCCAGCATCGCGGTGACGATCCCGCCTTGTAGGGTACCACGTGGATTACACCATGCGGCCTGACCCACTATTTTAAGGCGCACGAGGCCTGCGGCTTGATCCACACAGATTACCTCCATTGCCAATGTTTCTAAACAAGGTGGTCGCCGCCTAGTCTTAGCAAATCTGGCTATTATTTCCGCGTTGGTGTGGAAGGGTGATTGGGATTTTATCACTTCTTGCGGCGAAATGCATCCATACTGACAACGGCACCTGTCTTTGGTTGATTTTCCCCGGCCTCATTGCCACTGGTCTTGTCTAAGTCATCCTGCGCATCAGAAGTGTTCATTGAATCATCTTGCACATCAAAGGGCAAAGCAAACCGAACTGAAGGATCGTAAAAACGCGTGATTGCTGCAAATGGAACAACAATCCTTTGTGGTATTCCGCCAAAATGCAAAGTAATGGCAAACCATTCGCCACGTACTTCTAAGCCCTCATATTGATGTTGAATCACGATGGTCATCTCATCGGGATATTTATCGATCAAATATTTTGCGATGTGAACCCCGCGAGCGCGGGTACGAAAACTAATGTAAAAATGATGGTCACCAGGCAAGCCTGATAGTGCAATCTTGATGGCTTCGCGCACAACCCCGTGCAAGGCTTGTTGAGTTAACTTGGCATAGCCGATCAGGTCTTCAGACATTTGACTCAACTCTCCTTATTGACGCTATATGGCAATTAACCTGTCGATTGAAATGTCTGGCTCTTCTTAATCGTCCTTGATCCGTCGCGCAATCGACTTCGGCGTCTTGGCGAAGGTTGGTCCTTTTTGGGCCAGTAGCTCAAACCACCTTTACCTAGTATCAATTGAATGAAATTCAGTGGAGGGGGTTGCTGTTGCCGGGCCCCCCTCCCCGCCCCGCCCTCAGCCGAAACTTCGGGACTTAGTCGAACGTCAATCAGACTGCATTACGCAGCCAAACGAACGTCCTGTGCAAAGTTATCGTTTGCATTTATGAAATGGGCGGTTAACGAAGCCCACGCGGGTAAAAGACACGTCTTTACACATCCGTCGATCCTGATCGGCCCCACACTTGCGTGGATCCACGCGAAGAATTTGGTGGAGCCGCGGGGAATCGCACCCCGGTCCGGCCTGCTTATTTCACGAACGTTTATCACCATAGTCCAGCGAACTAGACATCTCCATCATATAGCCAAACACGCAAGAGGGGAAGTCTGAGGTTCAGGCGCAATGTGTTTGGATTTCTTGGGGCGCATGAAAATATCTCGACCATTTTCTAAGCCCATGCGATTGGACGTCTTTTATTGCTTGCCCCATGGGCGAACTCAGAGAAAAGGGGTAGCCTTTATCACCCTAGCGCGTGGGCCTAGCGCGCGCGGCGCTGAAATAAATGGCGTTCATCACGAGGCTATCCAATCCATCGGCCATACCGCGATAGGTTGGGTCAATTGTAAATGCAACAACAAAGCCACGGCCTTTGCCCTCAACCGTCACCACGGGCTTGAAGCCATATTGCTGGCGGCTATCGTCCCACACAATGCCGCTGGCTTTTACTTGATCTGGGCCTGAAAAACGAACCACATTCGTGCCTGCATCCATGGTCAATGGCCGATAAATCGCAGAGCCTGATACCATCATGGTCAGATTGGGTGCCAGTCCCGCCGTCAACCAATGTTCCTGATCGGTCTGGGCGCGCAGAATGGCACCATCCAATTCGGTTGGTTCGCGTACGGGCGAGGCGATGGCCTGCACAAAAGCACCGACATCAGGTAAATTGAGGCCTTCAATCGTGGTGCTGCCAGGCTTGGATTTAGGATCAGCTTGTTTTGATTTGGCCTCTGCGTCGGTCATGGTGGCTTGTTCGCGCCGCAAGCCCGTTAGTCCCACATCAGGCTCGGCCAGCCAGCTTGTGGCAGAGCCCACGGACATAAGCACACCACCTTGTTGTACAAAATTGTTGAGATTGGCGATACCGGCTTGCCCGAAGGCAGATTGATAATCGCCTTCGCCATCAGGAAGGATGATCACATCATATTCCGACAGAGCCGCCTTGGCGAAGCGACGTACCCGAATAGGGGTGATGGGAACACCAAATTTGCGCTCTATGACATAGCGCATGGCCCCGGCAGAATTGCGGTCCGTGGGACTATCCCAAGCTAATGCAATCTTGGGATTACGGAGTTTGAGCGCCTTATCCGAACCAAGGCTAGGGCCTTCTGTCACCCAAGTAGTTTTAAAACCGATAATGGTGGCACCTGTGCTGTCAGCAAGCCTGGCTAGGTTTTGTTCCAACGAAGGGGCATTTTCCCCACCAAGAACAACAAGACTTCCTGCACCAAATGTTTGGCCTTCCAGCTTAAACGCCCCCTCCATCTGACGGACAATCATGCCAGCTTGCAGTGCTTGGGCCATAAAGCGTGTGGTCGCGGTAGAACCAGAAGCAATGACATAAGCGACTTTTGAATCGCCATGCACCAATTTGCCCGGTAGGATCAGCGCCGTGCCCGCTTTCTGCGTGGTGACATTTGGATCCATCGTGCAGGCTTGGACCTCAACATTATAAAGGAGAGGCAAAGACCAAGCTGTCACATCATAGATCTCATCTTCAAGGCCAGCGCGGCGCAATCGTTCTTGCTTGGCAACAAAAGCTGGTTCCATTTTGGTATCGACCTCAAGCAAGTTGCGGATCAGGCGCTTGGTCGGCTGGGCCGCCGAAATAACATAGCTTCCAGGCGCATAGTTGCGCCCACAAGCACTAAATCGTGTGGTGGCACGGGCTACATCAATGCCTTGACGCGTCAGGATCCCAGCCAGCTTGTCCGCATTGGACTGATCGGCTTGGGTTGGAACAAGATAGGATTTTATCGCCTCGCTACGGCCTTCTTGGATGGCCGATTGGCGAAAGGCATAAAAAGAGCGAACAAAACGCATACGTTCTCGCGCTGCAACTTCCAAAGTGGAAAGTACCGCAACAAACTGACTTTTAATCGTCTCTTGATAGGTGAGGAATGTGCCATCTGACCTTTTGATCATCAGGCCGCGCGCTGAACCCTGCTCAAAGGTCATCGAAATCGTACCCTGCGCCGTTGGCCAACCATCGCCATAGCCCGGATAGAAGAGATCATAGCTTTCGCGCGTGAAATAGGGCAAGCCAATCTGATCAAACCAACGCGCATTATGTTGACCCAACAGCGTCTTCAGGGCGATTTGTTCCTGCGTTACATTGGGATTGATCGGATTGGCTTCTGGGGGAAAAAAGAAGTTGCGGTCCGAGCCCATTTCATGACTATCAACCATCACCACCGGATAAAAGCTGAGATATGCCGCAATTTGGGCGCGGGTTTCAGGCTGGGTCAAGGCGAACCAATCGCGGTTTAGGTCAAATTGGGCATGATTGACGCGCCCGCCCGGCCAAGGCTGATCCCGCTCTGCGGCGATGGGGCTGCTAACTGGAGCCAGACCTGAACTGCCAATATTGGTAGCGATAAAACGATCGCGCCCATCGGGGTTTTGCATAGGCACGATCACAATCAAGGTGTTTTTTGCAATCTCGGCCATCCGCTGATCACCGCGCGCTGCCAACAAATGATATGCCAATTGCATAGAGGATTCTGCGGGTCCAATCTCATCGCCATGCACCGAATAAGCCAGCCAAACCACTGCCGGATGGCGGGCAATGATGGCATCAGCTTCGCTAGTAGTGAGTGTGCGAGGGTCTGCGAGTTTTTGCACGTCGGCCTGGATCGCGCTCAGATTTGCAATGTTTTCTGGCGAGCCGATCACCACATAAATCAAACGCTTGCCCTGCCAAGACCGGCCATAATCCACGAGCCTTACGCGGGTTGGCGCATAGGCCGCCAAAGCCTCAAAATAATCAATGATGGAAGCATGCGGGGTAATCGCTTGTCCGATCTGATAGCCAAGAACGCTATGCGGCGTCGGCACAGCTGGGTCATAATTAGCACCGGGCCAGTAAAATTCAGGTGAGACCGGGGCCAAAGTGCCAATAAGGTTGCTCTCCCCTTGCTGGCGTGACTGAGCATGGCCCATCTGGGGCAAAACTAAAACGGCTGCCAAAGCAGCTAGGATCACACGAAAGATTGACATTTAAGCCCCCAATGGCCTCACAGACATGATGCGATGAAGGTCTAAAGGGCCTAAGCCAAGTGTTCAAGCGCGAGCATGCGTTCGCAGGTTACAAGGTAGGTGCCGGTTTAAGCATTTGGGCGTTTAAGCCTAACGACGCGCACGCTTAGGGATGTGGGCATCTGGAGTATTGGCTTTTGTTGCCCGCATCAGGGCATGAACCAGCGACTCCGCGCTATATGGCTTAGTGACAAAATCGGTCATGCCCGCATCTAAGCAAGCATGCCTGTCTTCGGGTCTGGCGTTCGCTGTACAAGCCACAATGGGGGTGTTTCTATTGATGCTGTGACCGGCACGAACTTGGCGCGATGCCGTAAGGCCGTCCATAATGGGCATTTGCACATCCATTAACACCACATCGAAGGCTTCGAGTTCCATCGCTTCAAGTGCTTCCACCCCATTGGTGGCCCAAGCCACTTCAGTAGGCCAAAGTGACAGCATCGCGCCAAGGATCTTACGGTTGAGCGCATTGTCATCAACGGCCAAGATACGCAAAGGTCGCTCCAACACACTCTCAGGTAACGTGTCTTTGAGGCCATCGTCTTGCACGTCTGTTGTGTCAAATCGTCCTTCAAAAGTGAAGGTAGATCCATGACCTGGTTTGGATTCAAGCAAAAGATCGCCTCCCATTTGGTTCGCTAGGGATTTGGCAATAGCAAGGCCTAAACCAGTGCCACCAAATCGCCGCGTGATGCTACTGTCGGCTTGAACAAAAGCATCGAAAATCGAGGCTTGTCGTTCCAATGGAATGCCAACACCCGTATCTTTGACCTTGATGGTCAATTGACAATTTTTTGGCCCACAGCGAGTTGAAAATGAGATTTCCACTCCACCGGAGGCAGAGAATTTGACGGCATTGGAAATGAGATTGAACACAATCTGGCGTAAACGAGTCGGGTCACCCAATACTGTGTCGCGATGAAGCTGTTTTGTATCAATCTTAAAGTCAAGCCCCTTGGATTGTGCTTGTGGACCCCACAAATTCTCAATCTCTGTCGCCAATTGTTTCAAGCTAGTGGGGTGCTTTTCGATTTCTAGCTGACCTGATTCAATTTTGGCATAGTCCAAAACGTCATTGACCATCGCCAGCATCAAACGTCCGGCTTCATTAAACATGAGAACATATTTGGTTTGTTGTTCGTCGAGCTTTGTGCGAGCCATTAATTCAGCAGACCCCAATAGTGCATTGAGTGGGGTGCGCAGTTCATGACTCATCATCGCCAAGAAACTTGATTTGGCTGCATTTGCTTGTTCTGCGGCAATCTTGGCTGCTTCAAGGGCCTCCTCTCTGGCGAAGCGTTCTGTCTCGTCGCGCAGGGATATAAGATTAAATGCCGCACCATCCACGGATCCGACACTATAAGTTGCTGAAAGTGGAACTTCATAGCCATCCTGATGACGACCAAGAAAATTGCTAACCTCGCCTTGCACCAAATCCGTGGGATCTAAAAATGCACTGATTGGTTTGCCGATGACCAATTCGGCCTCTGGAACGCCAAAGGTTTCCATGGCAGCGGTATTCATCAAGGATATCCGTCCTTGATCGTCCAAGGAGATCAATGCATCACGGGATTCAAGAATATATCGGGTCAGGGTCAAACGCGCTTCTTCAGCAATCTGAGCGTTGAGTTCTCCCATTTCTTCTGACATTAAAGTGATGGAGCGTTCAAGCCGGTTACGCGCCCGTGCATCATCTTCATAAGCCCCCGAAATTAATTCAAGCAGGCGCTCTTGATCGATTTGACCATTTTGGTCGGTACAAAGCTTGACCTGATGCACCAGCATATCGTGCATCACGCAGCCTCAAACACAGTGACAGTCATGGTCTGATTATGCAGATTGCAGGTGCCTTGAAAGCCATTTGGGGAGATTTCCCCATAAGAATAAAATCCCACATGCGCGATTCCGTCTAATGCTTCAATCACGGCGCGAACTTCTTCGGTGGCCCGTTGTCCTAAAAGGAGACGCCGCCCGATACAGGACACCAGTATTGCGAAGCTGTTTGCAGAATTGCTGGTAGACTGGCTTGCACTTGCGGCCTTTCCTGCTTTGCCAGCGCCCGCGATCAGGCCATCGACTTCCCCAAACATCAGCTGAGCAGTCCAGCCTTCGGGCATATCACCTGCGAAAGTCATTGCCCCGGTGGTTTCATCAACGCCTAGGATGGTACGCACAACCTTCTGATCTGGATTGGCTGGATTACTGACCTGTAATGGGTAAAAGAGGGCAGAACCTGGCAGCTTTTCACCCTCGTCACCCAAATAACGTTTATAGAGTTCTAGGGCGGATTTATGATCGAGTTGAAACAAAGTATTGCCGTCTGATTTGGTGATTTTACGCTTCGGACCAAATACTTCCCAGCCCCCAAAAGAGCCGGTTCGAAGAGTAAGGTCAGTCCCAAAAAATGCAACGGCAACTACTTTTCCTGGTGCAAGATCGTTTGAACAACCTACCAAGCTCTCGCCAAATCGATCACCATCACCTGCCAAGCCGCCATTGATGGAAACCTTGGTACCTAGAACAGATTGGAAACCTTCTACTAAAGCCGAACCATTAACCCTTGCACCGTCAGAGACGATGAAGACCCCAGCTAAGTGGGCACCCTTAAATTGTTTGGCCAAATCTTGGCCTACCTTAAAGCTCTCCCCCGCCAGGCCAATATCGGCTTCAGCAATTTGAATCCTAACCGCTTCAAACCCCAAACAAGCTGCAAATCCACCACCAACATGGGCATGAGCATAGGCAATTTCTCCACCTGTTGTGCAACCCACAATTTGAGCTGCAGGCATTAGGGATTTGAGTTGATTAAAAGCTGAAGTATTGCGCGCAACATCTGGGTCAAGAAAGGCAAAAACAATGCCATAGCCTGCCGCATCAAATCCTGCAGGCAATTCCCACCGATTCTCACAAAATTGTAAAACACTATGCCGCATCAAGATTTCCTGCTTTGTTTAGTAGGAACCTGAATGAAAATAATTGAGATAGTGTTTAGCTGATTGAATTCTTGATAATTACCTGAAATTTTCTTCACAGAGCTATGTAATGTTCAATAGCCTTCTAGTTTGGCCCAGCGGTCTCTGTGAAAAGCACTTGATCCAAATTGGGCTTCAAGTACCCGCGCACGTTTTATATAAAGGCCACTATCATGCGCATCGGTCATGCCGATTCCACCGTGCAATTGGATTGTTTCATTGCTGACCAGTTGTAAGGTTTCCCCAGTCCGCGCCTTGGCTAGGCTCACCGCTTGACCGACGTCCTTGCCGGTTTCAAGCGCTTCAAAGGCCCCAACCACGCATGATTTGGTCAGTTCAATCTCAACCAGCATGGCCGCAGCGCGGTGTTGGAGTGCCTGAAATGAACCAATTAACTGACCAAATTGGGTACGGGTTTTCAGGTATTCGTGGGTCATGTCAAAGCAAGCACTAATCAAGCCCAGCATTTCACAACAGATGCCAAGACGACAATAATCAAGCATCAAATCAAGCTTGGCTGGATCAAGCACACCACCACCCAAGCAAGCCGCATCCATCACTTCGGCAACGGTGAAGCTGATATCGGCCCAATCGCGCGAGTCGACACTTTCCCGGGGGGTGACTGCGACGCCCTTGGCTTTTGGGTCCACAAGAAAAAGGGCAAGGTCTTGTGCGCTACCCTCGTCAATCCGGGCGCAAACCAACAGCAGATCAGCGTGATTGCCGCCCTGTACGAAACGCTTTTTCCCCTCGATCTGCCATCCTGAAGCGGTTTTGACGGCGCGGGTGGCGATTTGGCTGGGCGCGTGGTGCGCCCCTTCATCAAAGGCTAAGGCTAACCGCAACTGCCCAGAGCCGATCAAATGCAAATACTGGGCTTTTTGATCGGGCGTCGCAAAGAAATCAAAAGCGATGGCACCAATGAGACCGGTCTGAAACAAGGGAGATGTACCAAGCGTTCGCGCTTGGGCCTCCAGCGCCAAACCCATAGCCCGCATACCCATGCCCGAACCACCATAGGCCTCATCGATCAAGGCACCCGCAAAACCCATGGCCCCAATTTCCGCCCATAAAGCAGGTTCAAATGTTGATTGGCTGTCGCGCATGGCACGCATGGCGTTGACAGGGGCCTTGTCGGCGAAAAAACCGTCGGCGACATCTTTGAGTAGGGCCTGATCTTCGGTCAAGGATAAGGTCATAATCAGCACCTATTGGTGATCGTGCAAGCCAAGCACGCGCTTAGCTACAATATTGAGATTGACTTCTGATGTGCCGCCTTCGATTGAGTTTCCTTTGGCGCGCAACCAATCCCTAGTCGCCTTTAATGCTTCTGGTCGATAGGCATCGCCAGCCCAGCCAAGACCATCCATACCAAGTGTCTCCACCAATAACTCAGTCTTGTCTTGATTGAGTTTTGCAGCTGCAATTTTTAAAACGGAGGCATAATGAGACACTTCAGACCCCGCTTTGGCTTCTTCTTGTGCACGGCGCATGGTCAGATGAAAGGCGCGTTCATACATGCGCTGTTTGGTAATGCGCGAACGCAAATCCTTATTGGCTAAAGTGCCATTATCGAGGCCAAAAGATTCTTTTGCGGCCTCCACCAGATCAAGGCCCGCACCCCCGCCAAAGCCTGAAGCAGAAATATTGGTGCGCTCATATTGCAAAATCCGCTTGGCGACATCCCAACCCTTGTTTTTCGGGCCCAGCATTTGGGTTTTCGGGACGCGAACCCCGTTTAAGAAGGTCTCACAAAAGGGCGATAACCCTGAAATCAGTTTAATCGGGCGTACATCAATGCCTGGCGTCTTCATATCAAACAGGAGAACAGATATGCCTTCATGCTTGGGAACCCGTGGATCGGTTCTAACCAAGCAAAGCATCATATCGGCGTAATGGGCGTAAGATGTCCAAATCTTTTGCCCCTCGACAATATAGTGGTCGCCATCTGAAATAGCTTTGGTCTGCAGACCTGCCAAATCTGATCCCGCACCGGGCTCTGAATAACCTTGACACCACCAGCTGCGGCCATGCACCATATCGGGTAAATAGGCTTGTTTTTGTTCTTCGGTACCAAATTCTAAAATCACCGGGCCAAACATCCAAATTCCAAATGACATCAGAGCAGGGCGGGCCTTGATCCTGGCCAACTCCTCTTGCAGCACGCGGTTTTGCTCCCCATCCAAACCACCCCCACCATAGGCTTTGGGCCACATCGGGGCAGTCCAACCCTTGGACGCCATAGCTTCAAGCCAAAACTTGCTGTCCGGGCTAGGAAAATGTGCATTGCGGCCGCCCCACACGGCTTCAGATTCAGCCATGGGTGTGCGCATGGAGGGTGGGCAATGGGCTTCAAGCCAGCTGCGTGTTTCGGTCCGAAATGTTTCGATGTCGGTCATAGGCCCTCCATGCATAGCCGCACCTCTATTGGGTGTTCCGCCATTGTGTAGAACGTAGGCCCTTCGATGGCCAGACCAAATGCGTGAATGATTCTAGTCCAGTTCGACTTCCTAACGTGACCCACCCAGTGCTGATCCAGTTTGAATACCCATCAGATTAAAAGCATGGACCAACATGAAGAGCGCCACCACCCCACAGGCTAAGGAAATCAAAGTCCATGGGATCATCCTCACTCTACCAATTTGCACTGGACGTGCTCCCCACCATGAGGTGAATGCAAATCCCAATGCGCTTAAAGTTAAAAGACCTAACGTGATCGGCCAATCCAAATTCCAAGCCCGCCCTTTAGGTTCCAAGTGGAGGCACGGGCCGACCTATTGGCCCTAGCACTTTTACCATGTTTGGTTTTGTCCCAAATTGATGGCGAAAGATAGATCCGCCACAGCGCGCGACACAGAGCAGGAATTTGGCAGGCTTGATACAAGGGGAACATGAAGCATGCACTCAACAGACTAGTACGGCCATCGCGATGCAGCGCCACCAATCCGACGCCAAGTTGGAAAACCATCATGAGCGAAAACCAAAAGGCAGGTACCTGCCATTTGCCAGCATGGATCGACGCCAGTGCCAATAACCAAGATATTAGCACCAATGCAGCGCTCAGCGGACCACTCCCAAGGCCAAAGAGAAATGCAAATAGGCCACGAAGTCCTAATTGGCTGGCTAACACAATCGGTCGACGTAGATGCAGGCTGACAGTTTGGATGTGACCTTGGATCCAACGACCCCGCTGTTTAGTCCACCCACCTAGAGTGGGAGCACCCTCTTCATAGGTCGGCATGTTAATCAGGGCAGCGCTTAAGCCCAGTCGGGCAAAGCGTACACCAAGGTCGGCATCTTCTGTTACATTATATGGATCCCAGCCCCCAGCCCGGCGCAAATGATGCACTGCAAAATGGTTGGATGTGCCACCTAAGGGGATAATGCCAGCAAATTTTGTGAGAGCTGGCAGCACCACTAAAAACCAGATCGCATAATCCAGGGCAAATTGACGCGTAATCCAGCTTTCACGAACATTCCAAATGACCAAGGGGGCCTGCACAACTGCTAAATTGGATTTGCCAGTGCGAAAGGCGTTCCAAGCAGCGATCAGCTGATCGGGATGTGGGTGGTCTTCGGCATCATAGACGGTCACGAAACTGCCTTGAGCAAAGGGAAGGGCAGTTTGCAGGGCTTTAGGTTTGGTTCGCGGCCCACCTTTGGGGACACGTATCACACGGCATGGCAGGTACGCACGCCATGTCTCCAGAACGCTTAGGGTTTCTTGGTCATCGGCCTCACAGGCAAAGATCACATCAAGCTTATTGACCGGCCATGCCAAGGCCTTAAGGGATTTGACCAAGCTTGGGACGCAATCTGCCTCTTGATAGAGCGCAATCAATATCGACCAGACGGGATAGGCGTGCATGGAGATGTCCAATCTATCTGGTGACATCTGGATACGTCGACGGCGGACTACGAAATGGGTCAAGCACGCCCATAATCGAAACAGCCCAAACCCTGCTGAAAGGCTAAAGATACAAAAACCAAGCAATACCAGAAAATGCGGCCATACAAAGCTTAAGCAGGATAAGATGACCATAAGGATGATCATAGTTGCGCATAGCCGACCTGCCGGGCGCGCCGCCGATAGTAGCGGGTCTTTTGCGGTCAACGAGCATAAAGCTGCAACGCTGGCTTTGCGAATAAGTACGGGATTTGGGTCTGTCCTAAGCGGTCCGGCCTGAACTTGGGGTTGAGGCGAAAAACCATTTGACTCTGGTTGAAATGGATAATTCATGCTGCGCCAACCCGATCGGAAGGAAAACGCACACTTCCTTTTCAAACTTTATCTTTATAAATCCAAGATCAAACCTAAATAGTCTATATATTATAAGTTGAGTCACCTAACAAAAACCTTATTCCCCCCTCCCCGAACAAAGATGATCGGGGCAAAAGCAAAGGCGACGTCACAGTTTGCTTGGTTTGCGGTTTGGGGGCATTACGTATGGAACAAGCGGTTGCACAGCACTGCATGCGTGCGTAGAAACGGCCTTATCCATATGTTGCATAGAAGGACGCTTATCAATGAATGTTCATGAACATCAAGCCAAAGAGGTCCTTGCCAGTTACGGCTTACCCGTGCCTCCAGGCATTGCGGCGTTCAGCGTTGAAGAAGCCACGGCAGCAGCCAAAAAACTCGGCGGCTCCATGTGGGTGGTTAAATCCCAGATCCACGCGGGTGGCCGGGGAAAAGGCAAATTCAAAGAATTGCCGCCTGAAGCCAAAGGCGGGGTTCGCCTTGCCTCCAATCTAGACGAAGTCGCCGCCCACGCCAAGGATATGCTGGGTCATACCTTAGTAACCGTCCAAACCGGACCAGCAGGCAAGCAAGTGCAGCGCCTTTATATCGCTGGTGGCGCGGATATTGCGCGCGAATTATATCTATCGGTTCTGGTAG
The DNA here is from genome assembly GCF_030158815.1 of Candidatus Phycosocius spiralis. GTDB lineage: Bacteria > Pseudomonadota > Alphaproteobacteria > Caulobacterales > Aquidulcibacteraceae > Aquidulcibacter > Aquidulcibacter spiralis. The sequence continues at coordinate 112,065 of NZ_BPFZ01000004.1, read as the reverse complement.
ACCGCGGCACTGGCCGGGTTGCTTTTGTGGCGTCAGAAGCTGGCGGCATGGACATTGAAACCGTGGCCCATGATACGCCTGAAAAAATCTCAACCATCGTGATCGACCCGGCTACTGGCGTTACCCCCGCCAATAGCGATGCGGTAGCAAAAGCCCTTCATTTAGCGCCAAGCCAAGCTGATAAATGCCATGATTTATGCGTTAAGCTTTATACCGCTTTCACCAAGGGCGATATGGAAATGTGCGAGATCAATCCATTGATTGTTGAAAAAGACACAGGCCACTTGGTCTGTCTTGATGCGAAAATGAGCTTTGATTCCAACGCCGAATTCCGTCACCCCGAATGGGCTGCAATGCGCGATTTGACCGAAGAAGACGAAAAAGAAATTGAAGCCTCCAAATATGATTTGGCCTATATCGCTTTAGAAGGCACCATCGGCTGTATGGTCAATGGTGCAGGCCTTGCCATGGCCACGATGGACATCATCAAGCTTTATGGAGAAGAGCCTGCCAATTTCTTGGACGTTGGTGGCGGTGCTACCCGCGAAAAAGTGACGGCAGCCTTCAAGATCATTACCGCTGACCCGGCGGTAAAGGGCATTTTGGTCAATATCTTTGGTGGCATTATGCGCTGTGATGTCATTGCTGAAGGCGTGGTTGCGGCCATTAAAGATGTAGGACTGAAAGTGCCATTGGTGGTGCGTCTTGAAGGCACCAATGTGGAATTGGGCAAGAAAATCCTACGCGATAGCGGCCTTGCCGTTGTCCCAGCTGATGATCTGGCCGATGCTGCACAAAAAATCGTTGCAGCGGTGCGCTTGGCTGCTTAGGCCAGTGCCCGTTACACATCTCGGCCGCTTTGCACGCGGGATATTGGGGATAGGAAATAGACTTTTAGGGCCAAATAGTTTATGTGTACCACAGGATATGTGGAGCACATAAGTCTAAGACCAAAAACATCACTTTGGCAGTCGATGAAGAAGTGCATCAGCGTGCGCGCGTGATCGCTGCAATCCGTCGGACCAGTGTTAGTGAATTGGTACGTGGCTTCTTAAAGGGACTGACCGAAACTGACGTGTCGGGTGAAAAAGACGAAGCGCGCGAGGCTCTATTGAAACTGATCGACCAATCCACAGGTCGTATGGGCGATTGGCGGCCAAGTCGTACTGAGACTTATTCTGGGAATCCTCGCTTTGACAAGTGAGATCTTCCTAGACACCAATTCTATTGTATGCCGCGCTGGGAATGGACGTTTAACTTCTGTCAGCGCCAACTGGCACTTTTAGTAGGCGCAGGTTAAAGGGGCGGGATGTCGTCAGAGATCTCGCCCAAGTCCCGCTCAAAAAGCCACCCACAACCCCTTGATATTTCCGTTGTGGTGCCGGTCCATAATGAGAGTGGTGCTGTTGGTGACCTTGTGAGCGAAATCGCAGTGGCGCTCGATGGTTATGCCTATGAGATGATCTTTGTGGATGATGCTTCAAAGGATGATACCCACGCCAAACTCATCACATTGAAGGAAAAATTTCCGGCGCTTCGCGTGTTGGCGCACCGAAAAAACGCGGGCCAAAGCCGCGCGATCATGAGTGGGGTTTTAGCCGCCCGCGCACCCGTTATTGGCACGTTGGACGGGGATGGTCAAAATGACCCCTCAGATTTGCCCAAGCTATTGCGCCAACTCAATCGGGCTGATGCACCAGGGGGTCTTGGCTTTGTCAGCGGGCGACGCGTTAAACGTCAAGATAGTCAGGCGAAGAAAATAGCGTCAAGTCTTGCCAATTGGGTCCGCCAAGCTTTGTTACGTGATGGCGCAGATGATTCTGGATGTGGCATTAAAGTGGTTCGCCGCGAGCTCTTCGTACGGCTTCCCTATTTTGACCATATGCACCGCTATATGCCCGCACTTGTTATGCGCGAAGGGGCCCTGGCAGAATATGTGGTCGTCAATCACCGTCACCGCACCACCGGGGCTTCGAAATACACCAATCTTGGCAGGCTGGTCGCAGCCCTTTCTGATTTAATCGGGGTCATTTGGTTGACCAGCCGACGCCGCGATTTTGGCCATGTGGACGAAAGCTGAGAGTGGGTTCACTCTGGTCGCTTTATGGTCCGTGACTGGGTGATTCGCACGCATGCCTATCGTTCGACGTCTTTTTGAATTGGTACCGCTTTTGGCGATTCCAATTGGCCTCTATGCCCTGTTAGCGACCATCACAACCACCACGCGCGGGGCCGATGTTTTTGTATTGGCGCTGGCGCGCAGCGCCTTTGTAGTGGCCCTCCCATCGGGTGGCGTTTGGACCATTACTGGGGGCGACTTATTGGTGGCGATGGGCCTTATCATCTTTTTTTTCGAGATGACGCGTGGGGTTGGGGCTTCCCGCCAACAGGTGTTCCGCCACGGCTTGGCGATCTTGCTCGCCCTTTTATGTGCGTTAGGTTTTTACAAGCAGGCATCATTTGCCACCTCGACTTTCTTTCTCTTAACCCTGATGTGCTGGCTCGATATGATTGGTGGCATCGTTTTGAGTGTCGCCAGCGCCTCAAGCGCAGGTCTTGGCCATGGAGTAGACCATCACGATTATCGCAATTAGTGGCCAGCCTGCGCCTGAACTAATGAAAGCCGCTTAGCCGCGCTTGCGAGATGGCATGAATTTTGGCTCTTGCCCCTTTGCCACTTGGAACCAGGGCTTGGACCTTGCTTTTAAACAGGCCAGCGAAAGCGGGGTCAGCAATGTTTAGTCCGCCCGTAAATGCGCCAAAGGCTGGCATGATCAGGCTGCGCCCATCGGTGACAAAGCAGCGCCGCCGCACACTGGCCCCTCTTTTCCCAACAACACGGGCGCACGGGTGCAAATGGCCCGCGACCTCGCCCGCTGTCTCACCCGTTGGTTCATGACGAAACAAGAGGCCATCATGGACAAGCTGCGCACAGCGCAGCCCTGCCAGCCAGTCTGGGGGTGCCGGATCGTGATTGCCTTCAATCCAGATGGTTGGGATATGGGTCACCAGGGCTTGGAGCGCCGCTTTGTCGCTTGGGGCCAAGCGCGCGCCCGCATCCACATCATGAAAACTATCGCCCAAAGCGATCAGGGTCTTAGGCGTCAGTCGATCCATCAGCCGCTTTAAGCGGTCCAGCGTCTCGGCGGTATCAAACGGCGGCAACATCAATCCGCGCCGCGCAAGGGCAGAGCCTTTTTCAATATGCAGATCCGAAACAATCAGGGTTTGGCTGCGCGGCAGATAAAGTCCCGCTTCGGCTAAAGCGACAACTGGGGTTTGGTGGAGGACAAATCCAAGTCCAAAGCCGGGGCCAGTGCTGGTATCGGGCATGATCGGCTTTATTTGGGCGCGCCCGAAGCGCCCGTTTTAGCGGCTTTTTCGGCTTCCTTGGCCAGTTCGTCGCGTTCGGGATCCAGTAAGCGCTGGGCAGGATGGCTTTCTGATTGTTTCCAGACTTTGGGCAATTGACAAACCCGAATGCCTTTTTCAAACACACTGCCCATGATCAAAAGCTCGCCCTCGCGCACCCCAACCGAGGCAGCCGAAAACCCATCGCTGCCGTCTTTGAGATAAACCTGATCTACTTTGCCACCCTTGCCGGATGGGGAGGGTTCTAAAATCAAAACCTGGCTCGGTGCAGTTTGCTTAGCGTCTCTGGCGTGGCGAATAAAGCTTAGAAGTTTTGGATGGGCCGCCATCCAAACCGTGCCGTCGGGCTCAACGTCCAGATTATCAATGCCAGAGCCGATGAGAGCCGCGTCGCGCTGCTTAATCGCGCCTGAGCTTGGGTCACGGTCATAAAGATAGACCGCCCGGCTCATTGTTCCGCTGGCATAGAGGGTTTTGCCGTCCGGAGATAGGGCAACAGAATTGGCAAATCCAATCCCGCTTGCCAGTTTGGTACCTTTGATGCCATCAAAATACCAGATCGCACCTGTGCGATCAGTGCCAGTGATGAGGTTGAGGGCTTCGGACAGCGAACCTTGCTTGAAGTCGGTTTCACTCGTTGCATAGAAGCTATTTTCACTCGTGGCGGCAATATCATTGATCCGAGTCAGGCCTTCTATCGCCACCGTACGACGCAACTTTAATGTGCCGTCGCTTTGTTGATCATAGATTTCTACCGTGGTTCCTGTTGCGTCATAGGCTCCGCGTGAGTGGTTAACGACCATGATCGTGGTCTGTCCGGTGGCTGATTTGTATAAGGAGATGCCATGGGGATGGAAAGCCTTTGGCTGCCCATTAGTAAGATCAACACGGGCGATATCCTGCTCTATGTTCGCTAAGGATATGCCATAAATTGCCCCGCGTACGGGCTTACCACCCGTTGCGCTTCGCCGGTCATCGGAAGCCACAAAGAGACGGTTTTGTGCCCGATCAATCGCAAAATCCTCCGAACCAGGCATCCCACCGACGTCCCGACAGCTGCCCTCAAACACTGGCACAAGCGTAGTGAATTCTCCTGACCGTGCGGCGGTGCGAAACCACGTGTAAGAAAGGGTGGAAACCAAGATCACACCGGTCAAAACTAGAATTTGAGAGCGTTTCATGGGTCAGTCTTTCACGCGAACATTTGGGGTTCAAACTGCAATTTGGCCAAATGGGCGTAAAGCCCACCCTTGGCCACCAAGTCGTAATGGGTGCCTTGCTCCACGACTTGGCCTTTATCTAACACAATGATCCAATCGGCACGCTGAACCGTGGCTAGGCGGTGGGCGATCACCAAGGTTGTTCGATTGGTCATGGCCTCATCAAAGGCCTTTTGCACCAAGCGCTCGTTTTCAGCGTCCAAGGCGCTGGTGGCTTCATCGAGTAGCAGGATTGGGGCGTCGCGCACCAAGGCCCGCGCAATGGCGAGGCGTTGGCGCTCCCCACCCGATAAAGCACGCCCACGGTCGCCTATCGCTTGATCATAGCCTCCAAGGCGCGACAGAATAAAGGGTTCTGCCTCGGCCCGGCGAGCGGCTTCTTGGGCCATCTTGGGTGTGGCGTAAGGATTCCCAAATAAAATATTGTCCATAGCTGTGCCCGTGAACAGATCTGGATTTTGTGAAACATAGGCAAAACGATCACGCCAGCTATCTGGCCCTAAATCGCGGGCATCGACGCTATCTAAGGTAATTACGCCTGAACTAGGGTCATAATAACGCAGCAATAGCCTAAACAAAGTGGACTTACCCGCCCCTGATGGACCAACGATCGCAACCGTTTGGCCAGGACGAACTTCAAAACTAACCCCGATCAGGGCATTGCGGTCGCTGTCACTAGGATAGGCAAAAGTGACGTCCTTAAACCTTACCCAGCCAAGAGATTCGGTGGGGAAGCATTTAGGCTGAAGGGGTGCGGCAATATCTGGAACTTCATCAAGAATTTCCGATAAGCGTTGGGTGGCTCCTGCGGCCTTTTGAATATCGCCCCACACTTCCGCTAATGCCCCAACCCCAGAACCTGCAAGCAGCGATAAAATAACAAATTGGGTTAAGGCACCTGGCGTCATGTTGCCTTCGAGCACCGAACGCGTGCCTTCCCACAACACAAAGGAAATCCCGCTAAACACAATGCTGATCGCCAAGGCCGTCATCACACTGCGCGCCGCAATCCGTCTACGCGCAGCAGTAAAGCTGATTTCTATCGCTTGGCGAAACCGGCCACGCACATAATCGACCCGCCCAAAAGCCTGAACCGTTTCAATCGCATCAAGGCTCTCTGAGGCTTCTGCCGCCGCTTCAGCGATGCGATCTTGCGCAGAGGTCGACAGGTTTCGTACGCGCCGGCCAATGGTGAATAAAGGGACTAAGACCAAGGGGATGATCAAAAGCACCATCAGGGTCAGTTTAAAACTCGTAACCACCATCATCGATAAGCCACCGGCCAACATCACCAAATTGCGGATTGCGATGGAAGCAGATGAGCCGACTAATGAATCGATCAAAGTCGCATCAACAGTCAGGCGCGAGAGCGCTTCACCTGTGCGCACGCGCGCAAAATAAGAAGGCGATAGGCCGATCAGTCGGTCATAAACATCGGCGCGCAAGTCAGCTACCACCCGCTCTCCCAGCTTGGTGACAAAATAAAAGCGAGAAGCCGCAAAAATTGCCATGCTCAAAGCCACCCCGACCAATAGAAGAAACCACTGGTTAACGGCTTCAGGGGTTGCGGTGGCAAACCCACGGTCTACCAAAGCACGCGCTGCAACGGGCAGGGCCAAGGTAGCGGCGGCGGCAAGGATTAAAAAAATTGCAGCGGCAGCTACATCTATTGGGCGGCGTTGAATATAGGGAATGAGACGGAGAAGGGGCCTCAAGTCAGAGCTACGGCCCCTCTTGGTGGCGGCTTCTGCAATCAGTTCAGCTTGTAAGGCACCCCGACTTGGTCGGTCTGGGCTCACGCGGTTAGCGGCGGTATCGGTCATGGGCGACGGGTTAGCACGCGCCAGCGCATGGTGAAAGTTTGACGACAGTTAAATTGATACTGAGTTGCGCGTTTGACTTTGATGCATTCATCCTCTCAGCTAAAACACATGCTTTGAGGTTGACGGTTTACGCCTTGTCCAGCCCATGATGGGCTAGGCCCTTGGTTTATTTATGGGTAGCGGCCGATAAACACCTAAGCCAATGATAGGAACATCATGACTATTTGTGCCCGCTCCGTCATTGATCTCATTGGAAACACGCCTTTGGTGCGGCTGAAGGATGCCAGTAAGGCCACAAGTTGTGAGATATTGGGTAAAGCGGAGTTTTTAAATCCAGGCCAATCGGTGAAGGATCGTGCAGCATTGGGTATCATCCGCGATGCCCAGAACCGCGGCTTACTCAAGCCCGGTGGACTTATTGTTGAAGGCACCGCTGGCAATACAGGTATTGGGCTTGCCATGGTCGCCAATGCTCTGGGTTATCGCTGTAAGATTGTGATGCCCAAAACCCAATCGCTAGAGAAAAAGGATGCTGTGAAACTCTATGGCGCGGAATTGATGGAAGTTGACGCCGTCGCCTTTACCCATCCCGATCATTATACTAAAATTTCTAAGCGAATTGCAGAAAGCGAAGGTGGGTTTTGGGCCAACCAGTTTGATAATATCGCCAATCGCCAAGCCCATGAGGACACGACAGGTCCTGAAATCTGGGATCAAACTCAAGGCAAGATTGATGGATTCATTTGTTCGGTTGGCTCAGGGGGTACTTTGGGCGGAATCAGTCGCGCACTTAAGGCGCGAAACCCTGGGATCTCGATCGGCATCGCCGACCCAGGTGGGGCAGCCTTATATCATTGGTATAAGCATGGCGAGTTGCGGGCGGACGGCACCTCCATCACAGAAGGTATCGGACAAAGTCGGTTAACAGCAAATCTCGAAGACGTCAAAGTGGATTATGCCTACAGGGTTGAGGATCAAGAATGGCTAACAGTCTTGTTTGACCTTGTGAAGCACGAGGGCTTAGCGATTGGTGGCTCGGCAGCACTTAATGTAGTTGGGGCAATACGACTGGCAGAAGAATTGGGTCCGGGCAAAACCATCGTCACTATTTTATGCGATAATGCGAGCCGCTATCAAAGCAAGCTGTTCAACCGTGCCTTTTTAATCTCAAAGAATCTGCCTGTTGCTGATTGGCTTTAGGGCTTATCCATAAGTCTTCTGTCTGGCATCTATTAGGATTTCTCACGACTGGTTGAAGCTTGCGATTGTCGCTTAACATGATGATGACACTTATAGGGTCCAACCGACCAGACTTGGCGTGAAGGAAGTCCTTTGATTGAGTTTGTGGCACATCAATTACAAGTAATTTGGCCGTTTGTTGCCGTTGGATTTGTCGCGCAATTGGTCGATGGGGCTTTGGGCATGGCGTTTGGCGTCATCACCAGCACGCTTTTGGTCAGCATACTTGGCATGCCACCGGCGCGGGCTTCCTCTATGGTTCACATTGTTGAAATTTTTACCACCGCAGCTTCAGCCATCAGCCATACACTGCACAAGAATGTCAATTGGCACCTGTTTGCGCTTTTAGTGATACCCGGCATGATTGGCGGCATAAGTGGGGCCTATATCTTATCCAATATTCATGCCGAGACCTCACGACCCATCGTTATGACCTATTTGGCCTGTATTGGTGTTTATCTGCTATGGCGGGGCTGGCGGATGTCAAAACAGCAAATACATCGAACTGCTAAATTCGCGGCCCCTTTAGGGCTAGTCGGCGGCTTTTTGGATGCGGTAGGTGGGGGTGGTTGGGGGCCTGTTGTGACCTCAAACCTCCTTGTTCAAGGCAGTGAACCGCGCATCACCATTGGCACTGTCAATACGGCAGAGTTTTTCTTAACTGTAGTCATTTCTGCGACTTTTATCGTTACCCTTGGTTGGGAAGCCTTTACGCTTGCCACGATTGGCCTGATTATTGGTGGTTTGATGGCAGCACCCTTTGGTGCTGTTTTGGCCAAGCGTATTCCTGCCAAACAGCTGATGTTCTTGGTGGGTGTCGTCTTGACGTTAACGAGCCTCTATTCGCTGGCACGCGCGTTAAAGCTGGTTTGAGTTAAAGACCTAAGCGCAGGATGCGCTCATCATCTATGGTATTGCCGACTTTGAAATCATAGGATCCAACTGTCTCAAAACCATAGTGACGATAAAAGGCGATGGCCCGATCATTATAGGCCCAAACCCCAAGATAAAGGGCGGGTACTTTAGAAGCTTTCGCCCATGCCAAGGCACGCTCCATCAAACGGTGTGCTAGTCCCGTCCCTTTTTGCGCAGAGGCGACATATAAACGATAAAGCTCTATCGCGGTGGGTTCTGCGGGCTGATAAGGCAGGCTCATCGGGCCATAATCGATGAACCCGACGAGTTCAGCGGCCAAATACGCAACCTCAATCCTACGTTCGGTTTCTGTCAAATCGGCCAGCGTCCGTGTGATACTAAAGCGCTCTTCTCGAAAAAAATCTTTATCCTCTGGTGGATAAATATGGCCAAATGTATGCATAAAGCTCTGCTCGCCAAATGCCGCCAATGCAGCAGCGTCAGCCACTTGAGCTGGGCGAATATCGATCTGCTCACTCATGACGGAGTTCGACTTGCCTTTTCTTCTAACCCAGAGCGTCCAATTCTTGCCACTATAACCCCTACCACATCTGGCCCACTAATCCCACGTGACGCCAAAGCAACGCCGAAATGATAGAGGAGATCGGCAGCCTCGTGCGCTACATCGGTAGCGGAACCACTCACCAGCGCCAAGGCTAATTCTACCCCCTCTTCGCCCAGTTTTTTTGCGCAATGAGCTGTGCCCTGACCTATAAGTTTTGCGGTGTAACTGGTTGAAGGATCCGCTTGGGATTTGGTGTTGATTTGTTCGAGCAACTGGTCCAGCGCTTGGCCTAATGTTAGGGTCATGTATGACTTCCTTAAAACGGAACTCGAACCGGGGCACCCGCTTTGGCAAGGGCCTTGCGTGCTTCTTCTAAAGAATAGGTACGAAAATGAAAGATCGACGCTGCCAAAACAGCATTGGCGCGACCCACTATAACGCCCTGCACCAAATCATCGAGGCTACCCACCCCACCTGAGGCGATGACAGGGACACTAACCTGATCAGCAATCGTGGCGGTTAAGGCCAAATCATAGCCTGATTTCGTACCATCCTTATCCATTGACGTAACAAGAAGCTCACCTGCCCCACGTGCCACAACATCTTTGGCAAAGGCGATTGCATCGATCCCAGTTGGCTTACGCCCTCCATGGGTGAATATCTCCCAGCGATCTTGGGCCACTTGTTTGGCGTCAATCGCAACCACCACGCATTGCGCCCCAAAGCGGCGGGCGGCAGCAGTCACAAGGCTAGGATCGTTGATCGCAGCTGTATTGATCGCCACCTTATCTGCGCCTGCCAGCAATAGCGCTCTAAAATCATCGGTTGTACGCACCCCGCCACCGACCGTTAGGGGCGTAAAACAAACCTCTGCCGTGCGCTGTACGACATCCAGCATGGTGCCACGGCCTTCATGACTTGCGGAAATATCCAAAAAGCAGATCTCATCGGCACCTTCTGCATCATAAAATTGGGCTTGCTCGACCGGATCACCTGCATCGCGTAAGCCCTCAAACTGTACGCCTTTCACCACACGACCATTTATGACATCTAAGCAAGGAATAATGCGAACTTTCAAAGTCATGAGGCCAGACTCAAAGCCTCATGAGGATCAATGAGCCCGTCATAAAGCGCACGGCCAAGGATTACGCCGGCGACGGGCTTTCCAACCCGCGCTTTAAGAGCAACGATATCTTCAACCCCGGCAAGCCCACCAGATGCAATCACATCCATCCCAACCGCATCGGCAATAGTGCCAGTGAAGTCGATATTGATCCCGGATTTGGTACCATCGCGGCCCACGTCGGTGACAATTAATGCACTCACCCCGACATCTTCAAACTGGCGGGCAAGGTCAAGGGCAGCCAAATCCGTGGTCTCAACCCAGCCTTGGACGGCCACCATGCCGTCAATCGCATCAATACCAACGGCGACTTGCCCTGGAAATGCGCGCACAGCATCGCGAACGAACTGAGGGTTTTTTGCCGCAACCGTCCCCAAAATCACCCGCGTGACCCCTAACTTTAATGCCGTTTCTATGGCTGCAAAATCGCGTATACCCCCGCCCAATTGTATGGGGAGATGTGTATGTGCGCGGATGGCAGCGATGGCTTCGTGGTTAACCCCTGCACCAGACAATGCACCATCAAGGTCTACAAGGTGCAAATAGCCAAACCCCATGGCTTCAAAACAGGCGGCGCGTGCACCAGGATCGGTATCGAACACCGTCATTCTGGCAAAATCACCTTTCACTAACCGCACAGCTTGGCCGCCTTTTAGATCGATCGCGGGATAGAGGATCATAGCTTGAGCCACTCTTCCAATAACAATAAGCCAGCTTTCTGGCTTTTTTCGGGGTGGAATTGAACCCCAAACAAATTGTCTTTCTGGATCGCCGCGGCAAAGCGCTCCTCGCCATAGCTGCACCAAGCTGCAACTTCTGAGGGGTTTACAGCTCGAAAGGCATAAGAATGGACGAAATAGACATCTTGAGGTCCATCCCATGTCGCCATAAACTGACAATCAGAACTGGGCTCAGCGCGGTTCCAACCCATATGGGGAATTTTGAGCTGTCGATCGCCGGGCTTTAAGACCGAAACAACACCCTTGATCCAACCAAGACCGGGCGTCGTCCCAAATTCAATACTCATCTCAGCCATCAATTGCATGCCAACACAAATGCCTAGAAAAGGGACACCATCAACCATAACACGGGCTTCTATTGCAGCTCTTAGGCCTGGAACTCCTGCCAAATTTGCCACACAATCACCAAAAGCCCCAACCCCTGGTAAGAGGATCTGATCGGCCCGAGTGATGAGGTCTGGATCGGCCGTGACCCGTACATCACGTGCCCCTGCGGCCTCAAGTGCCTTTTGCGCTGAACGTATGTTACCCGATCCATAATCAATCAGTGCCAGCATTGTGTCGCTTACAGCACACCCTTCGTTGACGCCAAGCCACCTCCAAGGCGGGGGTCAATCTCAATCGCACTACGCAGGGCGCGCGCTAAAGCTTTAAAACAACTCTCGATGATATGGTGGGTGTTTTGTCCATACAAAGTCTCAACATGCAAACATAAACCGCCATGGCTTGCAAAAGCATGGAACCATTCCTTGAACAATTCAGTGTCCATATCACCGACTTTAGGGCGCTCGAACACCACCTGCCAAACCAGATAAGGGCGGTTTGCCAAGTCAATACAAGCCCGACTTAGGGTTTCATCCATAGGGACATAGGCGCTACCAAACCGCTTGATGCCAGCAAAATCACCCAAAGCCGCCTTGATCGCTTGGCCCATGACAATGCCCGTATCCTCCACCGTGTGGTGCATATCAATATGCAGATCACCTTTTGTGTCCACGGATATGTCCATCATGGCATGCTTGGCGAAACTTTCCAGCATATGATCGAAGAAGCCGATACCCGTTGAGACTTGGGCCAAGCCAGTGCCGTCCAAATTCACCGTAACCGAGATTTGGGTTTCCTTGGTGTTGCGATGAATGGTGGCGGTGCGCACGAGCTTCCCTTTCACTTGGGCTTGTCTAAGGCGGGCTGAAGTCAGCTTAAACTCTCACACCATAATGCTAAGGCGTAGTAAAGGAAACCAAGGTGTGACCTTCAACTGCCTTGGCCTTGTAACCATTCGGTTAAGCGGACGTCAATCTAATCATGGCAAAAGAATAATCGTTTGGCCTTGCAGCTATCCTTAGGGCCAAGTTCGGACCCAGTAGGCGTGTGTATCAGTGGGAAGCTGGCTCGATTATCTTAGACAATCCCTTGCTGGGAAGCTAACTCTGGCATTTTTAGCCTTGAGTAGCCTTAGTGCCCTATGTGGGGGTCTGGCGTTGGTGTACATCTTTGGCCTTGAAGCCAGATTGGCCTGGCCACTTGGCTTGGCTATACTTGCGCTATGCTTGGCATCAACCATTTTTTTCTTCTTGGTATCGCGCATCTCTCATACCTTGGTCGAAATGACCCAATTCGCCCAGGACACCAATCTCCAGCGCCTTGATAAGCGTGTGAATGTTCAATCCGGCGATGAATTGGAGCATCTAGCGAACTCACTTAACCGCATGGTGTACCGCTTAGACACCTCCATGAAGCGCATTCAACAATTGGCGTTTGTAGACAGCATAACCGAATTACCAAACAGAGAACGGTTTCGCTTGGAAACCGAAGAGGCTTTCAAATCCAATTCTGCCCATGATTTAGTGGGTGCTGTTATATGTTTTGATATCGACAAATTTATCCGGGTACAAGAAACATTGGGGCAAATCGCTGGCGAGGGATTGCTAGGACAAGTCGCTGAACGTCTAACGGCTGCGGTTCTGGCGTCCGACCGAATGGTTAGGCTTCAAACTAGCCTGACGCGCCCAGCTCTATTAGCCAGAACTGGGATTTCTGAATTTTCTGTTTTATTGCCCGATATTCGTGAACCAACCCAAGCAGGTCGATTTGCGCAATTGGTTGCGGCGGCCCTGCGCCAACATTTTGAGCTTGGTGTTCATCGCATTGTATTAGGGGCATGTGCTGGGATTGCGATTTTTCCCCAAGATGGTGAGAGTGGTACGGAGATCCTGCGTTCAGCGGATTTAGCCCTTAGTCATGCGCGTACAGACGGGCCCAATCGCTGTGTGTTTTTTACCCGCAATATGAACCAACGCGCCTTGGAAAAATTAGTGCTTGAAAGTGACATCCGTGCTGGAATTGAACAAGGTCAATTCATTACTTTTTTTCAGCCTAAGGTCGATCTTGATAGTGGCCGCATCCATGGCTGTGAAGCTTTGGTGCGTTGGAACCACCCGACCCATGGCTTAATCTCGCCATATAAATTCATAGAAGCGGCTGAAGAAACTGGCCTAATTATGCCCCTTGGCGATTATATCATGCGTGATGCTGCGAAAAAAGCGGCTGGTTGGTTGCGCCGCGGGATTGCCGTTCGGGTAGCCGTTAATGTATCAGCGATGCAGTTTAGTGAAGACACTTTCACGGCCAAAGTTCTCCATATCTTGGCTGAAACCGGACTTCCAGCATCCTTGTTTGAGCTGGAAATTACCGAATCAATCGCCATGAGCAATCCAGAGCGTGTCATTCGCTTGTTAGAACCTCTTCGTCAAAAGGGCGTGCGGATCGCAATTGATGATTTTGGTACTGGTTATTCCAATTTGGCCGCCCTTACGCGCATGCCGTTCGATATATTCAAAATTGACCAAAGCTTTGTCACGGCACTTGGCAAAGATGGTAATGCCCCTACCATGATTGAAACAATCATTGCTATGGCAGGTGGGCTCAATTACGAAACCGTGGCAGAAGGGGTTGAGACCCACGAGCAGGCCGCCTTCTTAAAAACCCGTGGTGCAACCCTGGGTCAAGGATTCTTATTCGGCGCGCCTATGGCTTCTGACGCCTTTGAGGCACATGCCCGTACTTGGGCAGTCAGGATGGACGAATCCTTCTTACAGCTCGCTTCGCACGAACATCATTCCTCCAATTAAGGCAAGTCCGCGCCTTGAAGTTATCTGAAACAGACGCCATACCTAAATGATGAGCGATTTTGAACGTCTAAGTGCCAACTGGCGCGGTACAACCATTTTGGCGGTACGAAAGAATGGGCATGTCGTGGTGGTTGGCGATGGACAAGTCTCGATCGGCAATACCGTGATGAAGCATGGCGCACGTAAGGTACGGACGCTTGCAGGGGGTAGTGTCCTGACAGGATTCGCTGGGGCCACCGCTGATGCGTTTACCTTGTTTGAGCGACTTGAAGCAAAATTAGAGCGTTTTCCAGGCCAATTGTTGCGGGCAAGTGTTGAATTGGCCAAGGATTGGCGGACGGACCGATACCTACGCCGCCTTGAAGCCATGTTAATCTGTGCCGATTTGGAAGGCACCTATGTTCTCACTGGAACTGGAGACGTATTAGAGCCCGATCACCCAGTTGCAGCCATTGGCTCTGGTGGTGGCTATGCTCTCGCCGCTGCTCGCGCACTTTACGAGCAAGATTTGGATGCGGAAACGATTGCCCGCAAAGCCATGTCGATCGCAGCCGACATGTGCGTTTTCACCAATGCTCATTTGACCCTTGAACAATTGGTCCCAACCCCATGACCGATCTTTCTCCCCGCGAAATAGTATCTGAATTGGATCGTCATGTCATTGGCCAAAACGATGCCAAACGCGCAGTGGCAATTGCACTTAGAAATCGTTGGCGACGAAAGCGCCTGCCCGAACGTCTGCGCGATGAAACGACGCCCAAAAACATATTGATGATCGGACCCACAGGTGTGGGAAAGACAGAAATTGCACGTCGATTAGCAAAACTTGCCGGCGCACCCTTTGTCAAAGTAGAAGCCACCAAATTTACAGAAGTTGGCTATGTTGGACGTGATGTGGACCAAATCATTCGCGACTTGGTTGAAGCTGCGATCCATCTGGTTCGTGATCGCCGGCGCAAGGACGTTCGTGCAAAAGCTGAAAGCCTTGCCGAAGACCGCGTGCTGGATGCATTGGTTGGTCAGGGGGCTAGTCAGGGTACACGTGAAGTTTTTCGCAAAAAGCTTCGTGAGGGACTATTGGCGACCAAGGAGATCGAGCTCGATTTTGAACTCACTTCGCCCACTACAGCGATGATGGACTTTCCAGGTGCTCCGGGGGGCATGGTTGACCTTGGCGCGATGTTACAAAGCCTATCGGGTGCAAAAAAGCGCACCCGCAAAACCACAGTGGCGGAAGCCTATGAACCTTTGGTTACCGAAGAGAGTGATAAACTACTCGACAAAGATTCCATGACCCAGGAAGCTCTCTATCTGGCGGAAACCGAGGGCGTTGTGTTTATCGATGAAGTCGACAAAATCTGCGCCCGCGCTGAACGCCAGGGTGCAGATGTCAGCCGCGAAGGAGTACAGCGCGATTTATTGCCTCTGATCGAAGGCACAACCGTATCAACCAAGCATGGCGCGATTAAAACCAACTTTATATTGTTCATTGCATCTGGTGCCTTTCACGTTGCTAAGCCATCTGACCTCCTACCTGAATTGCAAGGTCGCCTACCCATTCGCGTCGAACTTCAAGCCCTCACGCGCGATGATTTCCGCCGAATTTTGACCGAACCTGAAGCCAGCCTCGTTAAGCAATATATTGGCTTGATGGACACTGAAGGTGTGAACTTGATATTCACGGACGATGCCATCGATGCGATCGCCGATGTCGCGGTTGGGGTCAATACAAGCGTCGAAAATATCGGTGCACGCCGCCTCCAGACGGTCCTTGAGCGCGTGCTGGATGATATCAGCTTTCATGCTACCGACCGTGGAGGTGAAACCATTGAAATTACTGGGGCTTATGTGCGAGAAAAGGTAGAAGGTTTGTCGAAAAACTCAGATTTAAGCCGATTTGTGCTGTAATTCAGCTCACATATTTGGTCAAAACTTGTCGACATTGTACCTAAGATGATGTGACTCCTAGGACTTAGCCGCCAAGTTAGCCGACCAATTGGGTCACCATTCTGTTTAATCTTATGAGGGAGAACGGCACGCACTATCACCCCATCAGGATGACGTTGGGTATTGAGTTAGGGAAGGCGTTACCTCAGGCTGTCAAGGTTAGAGGCTACCCACATGGAATCAGTCTAACGTCAATCGGCTATAGCTTATTTGCATTCCAACACAGCGAATGAAACTTCATTCAGCAGAGATAAAAACGGCGACTAAATGCCTGAGCCTTCCTATTCATCTTGTAACTCGCCTTAAGCTTAGTCAGAAAAGCCGCGACCGTCTGTGCGTTCGGCGATGCGTGCGGACTTACCGCGGCGATCGCGCAGATAATAGAGCTTTGCGCGGCGAACCTTACCTTTACGTACCACAACGATTGAAGCCACATTGGGGGAATGCAGCGGGAAAACGCGCTCCACGCCTTCGCCAAAGGAGATTTTGCGAACGGTGAAATTGGCATTGATACCGCCACCTGCGCGGGCGATGCATACACCCTCATAGGCCTGAACGCGTTCACGATCGCCTTCTTTGATCTTCACATTGACGCGCAGGGTGTCACCTGGCGAAAATTCTGGGATTGCTTTGCCTTCAGAGACGCGAAGCACCTCTTCGGCATCGAGTGTTTCGATGATATTCATGTCAGCTCACCTTGCACGATTCCCACTTAAGACCTTGAAACTAGATCAAAAGCTCAAGAAGGCCGCGGCATTTTTTTTGTCAAAGAGAACTTTGAGGTTGAAAGAAGACGCGCCTTTATACGAAGGATCAGTCTTTGTCACCCTTATAAACTGCCCAAAGGTCGGGTCGTCGCGCCTGAGTGGTAGCCAGAGATTGGCTTTTTTTCCACGCGGCGATCTTGGCATGATCCCCCGACAGCAAAACCTCTGGAATCGCTTGGCCCTCAAATTCGCGGGGCCGTGTGTATAAAGGGTGCTCTAATAGGCCCGCCTCAAAGCTTTCTTCGCCAAGACTTGCCTCATTACCCACCAAGCTAGGCAACAGACGAACGCAGGCCTCTACAAGCATTTGGGCAGGCAAATCACCCCCAGTAAGTATAATGTCACCGACGCTGATTTCTTCTAAGGCGCGCTCGGTAATCACACGCTCGTCCAAACCCTCAAAACGGCCACAAAAAAGCACCATACCAGGGCCTTGTGAAAGTTCACGCACACGCTTTTGGGCAAGGGGCTTTCCGCGTGGAGTCAGATAAATCAAAGGGCGTTTGTCTGCGGGGACATCATCAAGGGCGCGCGCCGCAACATCGGGCTTAATCACCATGCCAGCACCACCGCCAGCTGGTGTATCATCGACTTGCTGATGCTTTCCGATGCCAAATCGACGCAGATCCACAACATCCAAAGTCCACACCCCAGAGGCCAGTCCGCCACCCACAAGGGATACCCCAAGCGCGCCGGGCCAAGCAGCTGGGGTTAAAGTAATAATGGAAACAGCAAACGGCATGAACATATCTTAGCCTAAGCTTAAACATGTGCGAAACAAGCACACACAGAAGTGGCAACTGGAGTCGCGCACACTAAGGCCCGTGACGGATCAAGAATCGCACGATAAAGGGGCACGATGCATATATATTTTCTGGGCATTGCAGGCGCGGGCATGAGCGCATTGGCGTGCTTGCTTCAGTCCCAAGGTCACGAAGTATCGGGCTCTGATGATGGAGTCTTTCCCCCCATTTCATCCTATTTGGACAAAGCTGGGATTGCCTACAAAACAGGATTTGATGCCAAGAGCCTGCCTGATCACATTGATGCCGCCATCATCGGCACTTCGGCCAAGCTGCGTTTAGCCACAAACCCGGAATTCAAAGAGCTGATGGCACGCGGCGTGCCCTGCTACAATTTTGCCACCTATCTGGGTGAAATCACAAAAACGCGCGAAAATCTGATCGTGGCAGGGAGTTTCGGCAAAAGCTCGCTTACCGCCCTCATCGCCTTTCTACTGGTACATGCAGGCAAGGATCCCGGCTGGTTCATTGGCGCAATCCCTCTGGATTTGCCCGAAACCGGCCATGCGGGATTGGATCCCCTCTTTGTAGTGGAGGGCGACGAATATGTGATAAGCCTTGAAGATCATCGATCTAAATTTGAACTATATGAGCCCGCCCACGTCTTGATCAGCTCAATCGTGCACGATCACATCAATATGTTTCCGACCATGGCGGAGTATGAAGCACCGTTTCAGAGGCTGATCAATAGAGCTAAGCCAACAGGCCTCCTTTTAGCTTGTTACGCTTATGAGCCGGTCCGCCGCCTGATCGGGGACAAAGCAGCCACCTGGTACGGCTTGGCACCTAATCCTGGCTATTATGCTGCTGATATCCAGATCGGCCCGATCACTCACTTTTCTTTGTGTCGGCCAAACGGCGAAAAAATCAAGTTGAAAACCGAACTTCTGGGCCTTCACAACATTGAAAACCTTATAGGCGGGTGCGCCTTTTTGCTGGAGCGCGGGCTTGTGACGCAGGCCGAACTCCAAAGTGGCGTGAAAGCGTTTCGTGGCGTCGCCAGACGGTTAGACAAAAAGACCAAAAGTTCAATTGTTCCCGTTTACGAAGGCTTTGGATCATCATACGAAAAAGCACGCTCTGCGATTGAGGCCGTCAAACTGCATTTTCCCAATCAACCTATTCAAGTCATATTCGAGCCCCATACTTTTTCTTGGCGTGATCCAAGCGCAATCACCTGGTATGACACGGTGTTTGAGGGCTGCGACCATATCTTTATCCTGCCGCCGCCCAAGATTGGCGACAACAGCTCCTCGCAACTCAGCTTAGATCAAATTCTTGCGCGCGTGCGGGCAAACGGGATCATGGCTTCAGGTATTGTGGATACACAAGCCTTTTCTAAGGATTTTACCCAAGGTTTAAAGGGTAATGAAGTTATTTTGTTTTTATCTTCAGGTCCCCTAGCAGGCCTCGCCGATCACCTACCACCTATGCTGGATGCACACTTTGGTACAAAAGATTTGGACTGATGCTGCATTGGCCGATTGATCCCCATATTTACGGTTCTTTTCTCCTGATCATGGCTGGCATGGCAGTCTCCCCCGGGCCTGCTAATCTCTTTGCCCTTGCCACGGGACTGGCCAGTGGGCCACGTGCAGGTCTGGTAAGTGTTCTCGGAATGAATATTGCTTCATTACTTTGGTTTGTCTGCGCTGCCTTGGGTCTTGGCATTTTGAAAAAACTCTTTCCAGCTGCGTTTGCGTTTCTGGCCATCGCGGGTGGCCTTTATCTCGCCTGGCTCGGCTTTAAGGCGGTCCGCAGTGCCCTGGACCCACAGATGCAGGGCTTTAATCTCACCGGACAAGGCGCTGGCCGCAATCCACTGAAGGACGGCTTTATCGTGCAGTTTTCCAACCCAAAGGCACTTGTGTTTTTTACCGCCGTGCTGCCGCCTTTTGTCGATCAGGCTAAGCCGATCATTCCCCAGCTTGTGATGTTCGCAGCCGCCACCTTGACCTTTGACGTGCTAGCAATGTCCATCTATGCCTTGATGGGTGGGCTCTTGGCTGTCCGCTTTAGCGAACCCCGCTTCGCGCGCGGCTTTGGTGCCATAGTGGGGTTGGTGCTTTTAAGTACCGCAGCCCTGATGCTACTGCGTACACAGGCTTGAAGTCTTGAGCAAACCAATTCATTGAATAAAAATTCATTGATGGGAGTATCCTTTGAAGCGGCGATCTCCACGCCCTATTGAAGACATTGAGGATAGACTATTACGGGCCGCGACTAGCCTAGGCGACACGCTGGACAGTATCTCCATGCCCACTCTTGCTCAAGCGGCCGACTGTGCGGTGGGCACACTCTATCGCATCGCCCCATCTAAAACCTTTTTAGCTAAACTTTTGCATCAAAGAGCTCGCGCTTTATTTGAGGCCGCGCTTTTTGCCCCTTTTCCAGCCCGGCTAAGTTTGCTGGAACGCTATAATCTGATGTGGTCGCGTTTAACTTCTTTTGCGCTGGAAGAGCCAGATATTGCCGCCTTTTTGGCAAGGTCACCCATGCCTGCCTCCAGCGCTTTCATGAGGGCAAGTGCAGTCTTTGCTCGTGACGGTCGTGCTTTGGGGGTGTTTGGGTCGTTCAACAGCGAAGAATTAGCAGCGCTGATTTGGGGCCCAATCTCGGCGCTCTTGCGTAACCGTCAGTGTTCAGCTCAAAGCTTAGATCGACTAGGAAGCGCAATCTGGGGCAGCTTATGCCACCAATCATGACAAGAGGGAAAATGACCATGACAGGACGAATGGTTGGTAAAAAGGCGCTGATCACAGGCGGCGCTCAAGGGCTTGGCTCGGCGATTGCGACAATGTATGCCAAAGAGGGCGCGCACGTGGTGGTCACCGATCTCAATGGCGAGGGCGCGCAAGCAAGTGCGGCGGCAATCAACTCGGTTTATCCTGGTCAGGCAACCGCCTTGCAGCACGATGTATGCTCGGAAGCGCAATGGATTGAGATCGTCCATCTGGCAGACAAGGCGATGGGTGGTCTCAATGTCTTAGTCAATAATGCGGGTATCGGCAGCTTGGGATCGGTTGAGTCAGAAAGCTATGATACTTGGAAAAAGGTAATGTCGGTCGATGTGGATTCGGTGTTTCTGGGTTGCAAATATGCTCTGGGTGTGATGAGGCCGCATGGTCCAGGTGCCATTGTCAACATATCTTCCATCGCTGGTCTGATCGCCGCCTCCAATTATGCAGCCTATAATGCCGCCAAAGCAGCGGTTTGGTTGTTGACCAAATCCGTGGCCTTACATTGCGCCCGCAAAGTCCCTGGCTTCCGCTGCAACTCTATCCATCCGTCCTTTATCAACACACCAATCCTAAATGGTATTGCAGGCGCGATAGCCTCACAGGAAGAGGCCCACACCAAGCTCGCCCGTCAGATCCCTTTAGGCCATATCGGGGAGCCTGACGATGTGGCCTATGCCGCCGTGTATTTAGCCAGCGACGAAAGCAAATTTGTAACGGGGGCAGAACTCAAAGTTGATGGCGGCATTTCAGCCATGTAGTGGCAAAACTATGATCTAAACAATTGATTTTATGATTTTATCTAGTAATTGTGCGCTTAAACTAAAATCACCCTATCGCAAAATCACAGACAATAAGACTAGACGTGCAACACCTGCACCCAAGACCGCATCGGTTTTAGCTTGCAATTTTTGTCCCAATATTACAGCATCTGGAACACGACCTGGAATGATGAATCTATTGGCGAAATCTTGGGTGGTGCCGCGCCATTCGGCCTGCAAAATCGGCATGCTTGCCTGTGCTTTATCGCGCTTAGCAAATTCAGCAACCACAATTGCAAGTTGAACTTGGAGCACCGCGACAAAACGGTATTTCTGCATCACATTAGATGTGATTTGACTTAGCCCCAAAAACCCTGAATCATTTCCTGTACCCTTGGGCTCAGCCTTTTCGGCCGCATACACATTTACCCAAAGTGACAAGTCCCAACCCCCTCCTATCGCGACGCCTAACGCGACCTGACCAAGCCTACGTCTGCTTAGATGCATGAGTTGCTTTTTCATGGGTATCGACCTGTTACAGATGCCAGAAAACAAGGACTAGAGCATTTAAACCTCAATGAGGCAAGATAGGAGATATCTGTGGTCATCCCTTCCTAATTACGACTGTTGTGCAGAAATCCAGCTTGTCTCACTTAAGATCATTATAAGGTTACGCAGATCTAGTATAGGCTTCCTTCATAACCAGACTGAACCTAATATTGGTTAGGGACACATAGAGAGGAAACAGGTTTGGCGACTTTTATTGACATCGCAGCGTTTAAAGAGCCTGTTATCATCTTAAGCGCTGCTGCGATTGTTGTACCCCTGTTTCATCGCTTTAAAATCAGTCCAGTTCTTGGATTTATATTGTGCGGTATCCTGCTTGGACCCTCAGGCCTTGGTGGACTTGTGGACAATGTGCCATGGCTGAGCGCCTTTACCATCCAAGATCGTGCTTCAATTGCGACCATGGCTGAGTTCGGCATCGTGTTCCTCCTGTTCGCAATAGGTTTAGAATTATCATTTGAGCGTTTGAACCTAATGCGAAAAGTCGTCTTTGGATTGGGGAGTGTTCAAATTGTCATTTCAGCGCTGGTGATTGGGGGTTTTTGTTATTTCGCCCTTAGAATATCTGGTGTATCAGCTGGCGTACTCGGCATTGCACTTGCCTTATCTTCCACGGCCATTGTCTTACAAACTCTCGCGGAGCAAAAGCGCCTCTCAAGTGCCACTGGGCGGGGTGCATTCGGGGTTTTATTGTTTCAAGATTTAGCGGTCGTGCCCATATTGTTTGCATTATCCATGCTTGCGCCAGATCGATTGGGTTTAGGCACTTTTGGTTTGATTCAAAGCTTGGTTGTGGCACTTCTTGCTGTGGTATTTACCATCGTCGTGGGTCGGCTCGTACTACGGCCACTTTTTCGTCAAGCAGCGCGTACCAAAAGTCCAGAAATCTTCATGGCGGCGTGCTTATTGGTTGTGATTGCAACATCACTAGGTAGCGCAGCGGCCGGCTTATCTATGGCGCTTGGTGCATTTGTTGCTGGACTTTTGCTTGCAGAAACAGAGTATCGCCGCGAAGTTGAAACCACCATTGAACCCTTCAAAGGCTTGTTATTGGGCGTATTTCTGGTCTCAATAGGCATGAGTGTGGATAGCGCGAAAATTTTTGAACGCCCGCTTGAAATTGCCCTCTCCATCCTTGGTCTCATCGGTGTAAAGACAGCCATCATTGCAGGATTTGCGCCTTTTTTTGGTATTAAGCGCGCATCGGCTTTCAAGGCAGGGTTAATGCTAGGTCCTGGTGGGGAGTTTGCTTTTGTCGTCCTTGGCCTAGCTGTTACTGAGAAACTTATTTCCCCAGACCAAGCCGATTTTGCACTCTTAGTAGGTGCAGCCTCTATGTGCCTGATCCCGTTACTGGCAAACTATTCACTTGCGCCGACTGGGCATAAACCTAGCCAAAACGACAGTGAGTTTAAACTGGCAAGCGAGGCCAGTCAAAGCGAACAACCCCATGTCATTGTAGCAGGTTACGGACGGGTTGGCATGGTATCTGTGGATTTATTGGCCGAGCACACTATACCTTATGTCGCTATTGATTCTGACCTCGACCGGGTGCAACGGGCCCGCAAGATGGGGCGAAAAGTGTATTTTGGTGATGCGTCACGCGGCGAATTCCTGCGCGCTTGCGGGATTGATCGCGCACGTGCCTTGGTTGTCACCATGGACGGCGGCGCGGCGGTCGATCAAGTGGTGAAAGCTGCGCGCTTAGAACAACCTGATCTACCAATTGTTGCGCGCAGCCGCGATGGTGCACACGCGGTCCATCTTTATAGCCTTGGAGTACGCGAGGCTGTGCCTGAGGCTTTAGAGGCAAGCCTGCAAGTGGGCGAAGCTATTCTGGTCGAGGCGGGCGTCCCTATGGGGCAAATTTTGGTTGCCATTCACAACAAACGCGCCAGCATGCGGGCGGCCCTGCTTGAAGCCTCCACCGCCGCAACACCTTCTGAACGCATGCGCGTCCTGCGCGACCAGCATCTTCAAGCCATGAGTAGGGTTGGTAAGCAATAGGCTTGGTTGCGTCCAACGAATTGGTCCCAAGTCTATGTTTTATAAGCTGTAACAGCTTTAGGCCATGCCCAGCCTGCATTTTAGCCCTTTTCTGATAGTGCCTAAACAATCTTAAGGTATCAATCCCCCGTTTTCGCATGCCTTATGATAGATCTAACTTTAAGGCTTGAAAACGAGGTCAATTGGCGCAACATTGAACAGATGAGGCCACATTTAGTTCAATGCTGCCTTTTGCCTAGCGTAAATGGACGGCGGGTTCGCAGCCAATCTAGTCGTGAAAAGATTGTTACAGCAGTACTCGTGCTGATCGAAGCTGGTGATATGACCCCTCATGCAGCAAAAATTGCCGAGACTGCCGAAGCCTGTTGCGTTCAGTTTTTCGTCATTTTGAAGACATGGAAAGACTTTATCAGGAAGTCGGTGATTAGGTTATGCAGAGATTCAACCCATAATTCGCAGTGAAATTCCTAGTGCACCTTGGCAGGAGCGCATGGAAAATCTAGTTACCACCGGACGACCATTTTTGAACATGTTTACCCATTTCGCTTGTCAGCCTTTAATAGACGTTGTCATTACCAATTCCTGAGAGATGACTATACCAAATATATCCAACGCGATCATCGTTCGGTGGAATTGATTTTACCCGCTTCTGTTTTGGCGAATAATACCACAATCCATTGTTTACAAGAGATTTTTAGCTTGCACAATTGGCATGTTCTACGCCATGAACAAGCCTTATCGATTGAAGACGCGCGCGACGAGATCATACATGGGTTGCGTACCTTGTTAGCTGATCCGATAGGCTAGATTATTTTCTATGTGCTTAGGTGACCTGCAAACCCAATTCGGCCCAGCGCGATAAATAAATCCGTAACCATGGTGCATAAAACGCAGGATTCTGAATGGCGTCGGATTTGAGGGCGTCAATATCGACCCAACGAACTTGGGCGACTTCTTCAGACGCCAGTGCAACAGCCACATCTGTGCTTTCAACATTAGCAAAAAAAATGTGAACCCTCTCATGCTCAATCAGATTATTGGAGACGTGCGCCCGATACTCAATCATGTTGGCAGGCGTTAGCGGCAAGTTTAAGCCGATTTCCTCTCGCAAACGTCGCTGGGCACTTATACTAGCAGGCTCCTTCCAATAGGGGTGCGTACAGCACGTATTGGCCCATAGCCCCCCGCAATGATATTTGGAGGCCGCACGTTGCTGCAAAAGTACTTCACGCCCACAAAAGACAAAAACCGATACCGCCAAATGCAATACGCCTTGTTCATGTGCAGCCATCTTTTCGATGGGCACCAAAGCGCCATCCCTACCGATGGCAGATATGATCGTGCTTGACTGGGTTGCTTTCAAACTGAGGTTCATCACCGTCCTCTCATGGCTGGTTATTGGCATGAATGGTCATAAATTTATAGCTGGTGAAGCGTGTGCACCTCATGCAAACATGATAACATTCTATAGCTTGTCGTGACCCGTTGCGGGTATTGAACAAAGGCTTATTCACTAAATCTTTGTTTGGGCTTTTGGTCCTCGCGATGTGCATCATGCTTGTTTGTCTGTGGCTTAAGGGGGGCGGCCCAGCGCCATAACGTCGCATCCGCTACTGGCAAAACCATAAAAAAGTGCTCAAGAAGGGCTAAAGCCGTTAAGGTGAACAAGACCAAATAGCCCGTTGCCATCCCTGACCCTTCAACCGCACGATCGGCTTGTATCATTAGCCATGCAGACAATGTCAGCGACAAGATAACCGAAACCGGCATCAGTGCATTCATCCCCCGCTTAGGCAGATAGGATTTTAGATGCTCAAGATGGGGAGGGAAGAATTCATCAGTTAGATTAGGCACTCCTAAAAAAATATTCAGTTTTGCACTGATACGCATGGCAAAGAGAATCCCAAAAGTCCACGCAGCAAAGGGATTAGCCTGTCCCCAGGTCAGCCCAATCAGCGCCGCTAAAGTCAAAAACAGTGCAATTTCATGATGGATGACCGTCAAAGTGGCATATTTGAACCGCTGCCAACCCTTTGCTTCAGAAGGGCAAGGCGATGGTCGGGGCCCGGTTATCTTGCCCATCAGAAAGCTAGCTTCATGCCAACCCCAGATCAAAAGCGCACAACCTGCAGCACAATAAGCCGCCTGGGGGGTATCTTGTGGGGCAGTGATGATCACACCACCCATGGCCACAGCAACAACCAAAGCAAATGCAGCCAGCACGGTGCCATAATGTTTGGCGTGAACCCGTACCAAAATCAAAATCAGCCCAGTGCTAAACCACCAAGCAAAGACGGTGGTGATAATGGGTAAGGCAAGCTGCGCAATACTCATACGAGTTCCATCCTAACCATCGAGCTTCAAAATGGCTTCACGGTGCTCACGGTGATTTGGCTGCCTCAAACAAGCGCATAAAGGCAGCTTCATTGGTTGGCCCAAAAGCATTGAGGTTAATCTCTTTGCCCGTTGTCGGATCTGAAACAATCAGGCGTTTATTCGCATAATGTGAAAGTTTAAACGGTATTTCAGGGCCGATTTTACGCGCTTTACGATCGCGAACCAAACCGCGCATCACCGCGCGCATAAATGCGTCCTCACCAGAGTGAATAGTCAAAATCAGCTGGCCGGTGTCGGCATTATGAACTAAAATTCTACCATCGGCTTGATCGGCGAAAAGCAAATTGAGCTCTTGGACAGCTAATGGCATCACACGGGCACCATCAACCGACTGATTCAAATGTTGATAGCGCCCATAAGCCGCGGCCACGAGGGAGATAACCACCAACCCCCCCGCTGCAATTAAAGCGCTTCTAGGGAAGGGTTCATGGTCAATCGCACTCATTGGTTGGTTCCCTTGGTGATGTTAAAGATCGTTTTATGTCTCTGTTAAATCATGGCTATGAAATCGGCAGGTTCGCCTAATTAAGAGATGAACCCAAGAACCTAAAACGCGCTAGCCGTGACGTCGAGTGCAGGGCATGGTGTCTTGTTTCGCTTGGGTGTGTTTGCTTGAGAAGCTGGACGGGCCGGTGTGCCCATATCTAGGACGCTGACATGATCTTGCGCCCCATCGTGAGCGTGTGCTTGGCGCAAACAATCAGCCAAGATCGGCGCGACCTCAGCGGCATGACGCAGACACCTGAATGTAGGCTGGGGGGCAGCAATATGGCCAGGTCGGGCGTGTGGCCACAAAAGAATAACTGAAATCTTATTGGGTTTGACCAATTGGATGGCAAGATCGCCACTTCCATCCGATTTGGCGTTAAGGGCCGCGCTTTCAATAATTTTATAAGGTATATTGATGGCCTTGGTCAGAGCAGCACCAAAGCGCATGACCACCCGGCGATTGGTCAGCGTATAGACAGTGGTCTTACTATTGAGATAGGCAAGGCCCAGAAAGATTGCAATGCCAACCAAACCAATTGGAGCAACCCATAGGGCTGTAACGATCGCGTTACTGAGAATTTGGCCTTGGCTGACCCCATCAACAATACGCCACGCCATTAAGGCCATGAAATAGAGTGCGACCCAGTGCACCCTAAATACCCGCTTGGCCATCAAAATCCAATCAGGCTCGCCTTGCCACACGATGGTCTCTCCTGGTGGCAGGTCGCGGGGAAGACCGCGAACGGGTTCATAATCATGCTCCACACTCATAGGGCAGGCTCCGAACGAGCAGGTGTTGCATAAAGATAGCCAGCACCAAAATAGCCAACGATCTTTTCTTCTTCAAGCAAGGTGATCTGATCAGGGTTCGCCAAGGTAGGAGCGCCTGCAACTTGACTGCCCAGCACAGCATCCAAGCGCACACGATTTAGGTTTTTCTGCACCACACACATGGTCATAGGTACCAGTACGTGCTTGGCAGTTCTGGCTCTAGACGCGATTTCCACTTCCAAATAACGAACTAAATATTCCGAGCGATCAACCCAAATGTCAGATATGACGCCGGCGGAAACACCATCTAAACCAACCAAGCTGAAGCCACGTAAATCTGGATCCTTTTTATCGATTGAGTAATCGGTGGCAATCCGTAATGGCGCTAAGCGCGGTGTGCCATGGAACGTCATATCGGGCTTATCGGCGCGTATGGCATAAGATCCTGGCCCAACACCTGCCTTCAATGGATCACCGACAGGTGCCAGTGGCGAACCAGACCAAGGAGCGGTGCGCTTATAGGATTTAACATGACTGTCGCGCACAAAATCAGGCTTAGTGAGCTTAGTCCCATCTGAGAGATGATAGGATTTGGGCAGAGCACGAAAAAAGATGCCAGGGGTTGGCTCTAACTCACCCGTAACATCATGCTCCAATGGAAAGCCTTCGCGGCGTCCCTCGCGCAACAAGTATAGAATCAATGCGACAAACAAACCAAAAAAAACGTAAAGTACAATCTCGGTTATATCCACAGTCCCCGCGAAATATTGGTTATACATGTCTCTTCTCCGTGGTGTTAAAGGGTCGGAAATTCAGCGAGTCCAAATCGGGATCCGCCTTCGTTCATATTTGGGTGGGTTTGAGGTTCAGATACCGCCTCTGGAGCATGCTTCGCCAACGGCCCTATGGCGATCAAAGCGGCAAAAAGGAGGCCAATTTCTAAATGATAAACAATGCCATAACTAGCTGCAGGCCCAACCATTGCCGGCCCCAAAAGACCTGCTTGAACCAAGTGTGATCCAACATCGCGCAAGCCACCGCCGATAGCGATGCCTAGTCCCGCAGCACTTGCCTGGACACCACCCCATGCCCCAAGTGCTAAGCCAGATTGGTGACCGCCTTGCGACAACGCCATGGCTGCAGTCAAGGTCCCTACCGAAAACAAGCCACCCCCCAGACCAATGCCCATAACGCCAAGTCCAAACAGCGGCGTGGCCCCGATCGCACCCGAGACAATCACGCAAGCAAAAGACATCACCCCGATCAGGGCACCATATCCAGCAAGACGATGCGCTTCACCTTGACGGTTCAATTGATAGGCTGCAATCGCAAAGCCCACCAAAGTGCCTCCCGCCCAAAAGGCGGTCAGCATGGTTGTTGAGCCCACATTCATACCCAATACTTCGGCACCGTAAGGTTCAAGCAAAACATCCTGCATTGCAAAGGCAGCAGCCCCAAGGCCGGTTGCAACCAAAAGGCGCAACGTGCTGCCATGTTGGATCATCGCCCGCCATTGATCCTTAAAGGCCGGGCGCGGCAAATGCGGGGCGGTAAGTTCGGGATTACGAACTTCTTGTTTCCATACGGCAACAGTGTTGAGCACCATGGTTGCCACAGCCGCACCCTGTATAACTTGGATGAGGCGAATGGGGCCAAAATCAACCAATAGGCCGCCAAGCACTAAGGACGAAATCAACATACCAACCAAGAGCATCACATATAAAAGCGCCACTACCCGCGGGCGCGTTTCCAGTGTTGCAAGGTCGGTGGCTAATGCCAGGCCCGCAGTCTGGGAAGTATGCATACCTGCACCCACCAACAAAAAGGCAAAAGCAGCACTGATATGCCCGATCACAACGGGGCCCTGCCCATTGCCCGACAAAATCAAAAGCGCAAAAGGCATGATTGCCAATCCGCCAAATTGCGCAAGCGATCCCAAAAAGATGTAGGGCAACCGCCGCCAACCCAAATAGGATTTGTGTATGTCTGATTTAAAGCCAATCAACGCGCGTAGCGGTGCAAATAAAAGTGGCAACGATACCATAAGAGCAACCAAAGTTCCGCTAACACCTAATTCGACCATCATGACCCGGTTGAGCGTCCCAGTTAGCAAAACGGCAGCCATACCAGTTGATATTTGAAACAAAGACAATCGCAATAGGCGGCCAAGGGGGAGTTCTGGACTTGCAGAATCTGCAAACGGCAAAATGCGCACAATGATTTTGCGCCAGGCAAGCTCATTATGGGTGGCTAGTCCATTCATGATATCAGGCCCGCCCATTGCTTGTTGGGAACCAGATCTTCCCTTGCGGCTTGCTCAGAAGCAGGATGCTCCAAGGCGAGACTGGTGCAGCTGTGGTGAGATTTTTGCCCTTCCAAACGCGCTAGGCGGAGCTTCCATAAAAATTGGCCCGCATTGATCACATAAGTAGCATAAGCAACCATAGCGATGAACATTTGCTGCTGCGGTGTCCACCAACCCAACACCAAGGCCAAGACATATAGTGTCTGCAAGGCGAGGACCAACATCGAAAAAACGTCTTCCCAAAAAAATGCTTCCGCAAACAGCCAAGCATCAAATACCACTTTTTCCCAGATCGAACCGGTGATCATAATGGTGTAAAGGAGGGCCGTTTTTACAAGGATCGACATGGTCGCTAGACCATAGCCTTGCCCAGTAACCATATAATGCCCGATCAAACCCAAACTGATGAGAAAAACCAAAAATTGAATTGGGGCCAAAATAGCTTGGACCAAGGTCCATTTTGATGCATCCCGCCTTGCCCGCTGGGCAGGCGTATAAAGGGGCTTATGAATCTGGTTTGCTGGCTTCGCACTCTGCCCATAAATGTCCCACATGGCAGGAGCGCCTCTGTCAGCGTTTAGCTCAGGATACAAAATGCAGTGACCCTCTGCGGGATCACCCACCAAAGTCGCCTTCGGTTTAGCTTGGGGAAATGTCGCATCTTGCTCTATCGCTCTTGCAAAATCGCGCTCGCAAAATGGAAGCGAACCCTTTGATTCTGCGATCTTATGCAAGGAAAACATCCTAAAACTCCAGCAAGGTGACGCACTTTCGCCGCACGATCTTGTGCAGTTTCGCATGCCTCCAGCTATTGTCAAGTTATTTGGACGCCTAAACAAACTGACACTTTTTGCTTCAAAGTTAAGAAATTCGCAAATTGCATCTAGGCGATCTTAAATCTTCGTGTAAGCTTAGTCGGCCAATTGCTGACAAGACTATCTCAATAGCCGCAGCCTTGGCTGGGATGACTCACCACATGGCACCCAATTTAGGGGCGGCGCGGTGAGTGGGCAGCGCGTAGCTGGGCGCGCAAGAGACGGTGTGACTCCGGATGAATTGGGAGATTTGAATGCCCACCACGATAAGTATGGAGCATGTTGATCCACGGACCTTAGATCATGAAGACCTTAACTCTCACACCAACAGCGCTTGGCGTCTCAATGATCCCAATCCAAGCCAGTCTGAAAATCCTTCCAAACATACGACCATAACGGCGTTATTGGCCAAGATGGTGGAAGGCAACATCATCCCACGCCTAATGTTGGCCCATAAACCGCCTATTGAACACATCACCTCAAACTTGCTTAAACGAACCCCAATCGATCAGCTCGCCGTGGAAAATCTCGTGCGTATGATTTTGATCCAGGAGGTTGACGATTTAGAAGTCTCCATGTTGGCATATCTTAGATCGGGCATGCGTTTGGATGAAATCTATGTGGACCTGATGGCCCCCGCAGCGCGACTTCTTGGGTCAATGTGGGAAATGGATACGGTATCCTTTTCCGATGTCACCATTGGCTTGGGTCGCATGCACACTTTGTTAGCGCGACTGAGCGAGGCTTGTCGGCATGATTATGCCATGCGCCCCGATGTGGCGACTGGCCTTTTTGTAACCCCTGTTGGCGAATTACATAGTTTTGGTATCCGCATGGTGGACGAATTATTTGCCCATGCCGGTTGGCGCACGTTATGTGAGCCCAATGTTTCGATCCAAGACGTGTTAAACCTTGTTAAATATGAGGCCTTTCATGTCTTAGGCATTGGCATAGGTTCAGCGGCACAAGTCCCTTTTGTAACTGAGTTAATTAGCAAAGTTCGTGAAGCCTCTGCCAATCCCACGCTTCATATTATGGTGGGTGGGCGCTATATGACTGAGCGACCTGACATAGCAACCTATGTGGGTGCTGATTGCTCAGCTAGGGATGGTCGTGAAGCTATCGCAATTGCCGAAACACTTCTATATGAGCATAATAAGTTTAAGTTACGCTGCCAGTAACCAACGGCATGCTATCGTCTTTGCTGAAGAAGTCCTATAAGTGCACCCACTCGGGCTTGAGCGGCAAGCCTGCAACAAGGTTCTTAACTCGCCCATGGAACATCTCCACCCCAATCAGAACTTTGGCCCCTTGCTGCAGCCAGCAGCTCTTGGGGACCTAGAGGCTTCGGTTGCGGTAAAAGTGTTGGCAGCAGGCGGCGATGTCGCGATGATATTAGACCGCGATGGGGTTATTTGCGATGTAGCTGTTGGCAATACCGACCTGCAATTGGATGATTTTGAGGGTTGGGTGAATAAGCCTTGGCTCGACACAGTAACCCAAGAATGTCGCCCTAAAGTCAAAGAAATGTTGCGTGATGCCGCGGAAGATAAAGCCATCAGATGGCGGGAACTCAATCACCCCTCTCGACGAGGCGATAGTGTTCCGCTTCGTTATGTTGCCCTTGGAGCAGGCGAGGATGGTCGCATCATTGCGATAGGGCGCGATCACCGCGCCGCTTCAGTTTTGCAACAACGCCTGCTTCAAGCTCAACAGTCGATGGAGCGGGATTATGCGCGTATGCGTCTATCTGAATCGCGCTATCGCATGTTGTTTCAATCAACCGGTGAAGCGGTGCTAGTGGTCGATGGCGCAACGCGGCGTGTAAGCGAAGCTAATATAGCGGCAGATCGGTTAATAGATGGTGATGGTACTTTGGTAGGAAAGTCATTCGCCAAGCTTTTTGCGTCCCAATGCCAAGACGATGCTGCCTCACTGCTTTCGATTGCGCAGGCCACTGCCAATCAATCTGGCCAACAAACTAACCTGATTTCAAATGGGCGCATGCTTCAAGTCACGGCATCCTTGTTTCGACAAGATCGGTCAACGCATTTTTTGGTGAGATTGCTTCCGGCCAATCCATTGGAGCCCGCACTTGGTGACGCTTCACAACGTGTGCTCAAAGCGATCAATCTGTTACCAGATGGCTTTGTTGTAACCGACCATGAATTGACCATACTGACGCAAAATATTGCGTTTTTAGATATGGTGAACCTAGCTTCTGCTGCACAGGCTCAAGGTATTTCTCTATCGCGCTTTCTGGGCCGTCCAGGTGTTGACCGCAATATTCTCCTCGAAAACTTAACCAAGCACGGAATGGTGCGAAATTTTCCGACTGTGGTACAAACCCAATTTGGCGAAGTTGAAGACGTCGAGATTTGCGCAGTTTCAGTTGCCGAGGGTGATAGCAGCTTTTTTGGTTTCAGTATTCGCCGCGTCAGTCGCCGGGATGTGGAGCGTGGGCCTCCAAACCTAGAGATTGTCCGCTCTCCTGCTGATATGAGTGAACTGGTTGGGCGTGTCTCATTAAAAGAAATAGTGCGTGATACGACCGATTTTGTTGAACGTCTGTGCATTGAAGCTGCCCTTGAACTAACTGGAAATAATCGCGCCTCAGCCGCTGAAATCCTTGGTGTTAGCCGTCAAAGCCTTTATTCCAAACTTCATCGCTTTGGCATTGGAAATTTTGAAGACGATGGCCAATAAAGACGTTGCCAATATAGGCACTTGGGCTTTATCCATTCCTGACATTCTGCCGATTTAAGATCGAAGGAATTGCGGACTTTGCGACAACATAAGCCCGGCAACACGTGTCGAATTTAATTGACACTTTTGTATGTCCAACATAGGTTTCAGCTATGCATGAAACCTTGGCCCCAGCACAGCGATCCGGTTTTCCGGCCCCTTTGGCGGTGTTGGAATTGTTCAAGCCCATTACTTGGTTCGCGCCTATGTGGGCCTTCATGTGTGGGGTCGTCTCCTCTGGTGCCCCTTTTTCTGAAAAATGGCATTTAGCCTTGGCGGGCTCTATCCTTGCGGGCCCGATGATCTGTGCCACAAGCCAAGCTGTGAACGACTGGTATGACCGTCATGTCGATGCCATCAATGAACCCAATCGGCCCATTCCATCTGGTCGTATTCCCGGACAATGGGGTCTATGGATTGCCATAATCTGGACATGCGCCTCCTTAGCCTTTGCTGCGACTCTGGGCATCTGGGTATGTGTCGCCGCAACCTTGGGGATTTTTCTGGCTTGGGCCTATAGCGCCCCACCGTTGCGCCTGAAGCAAAGCGGGTGGTGGGGTCCTGCTGGGGTGGCATTGTCATATGAGGGCATCACTTGGTTTACTGGGGCTGCGGTGGTGACCCAAGCCTTGCCCGATCCAAAGATTCTTATCCTCGCAGGCCTTTACGCTTTGGGTGCGCATGGGATCATGACACTCAATGACTTCAAAGCCGTGGAAGGTGATCGCCAATTGGGCCTGCGTTCTTTACCCGTGATTATGGGCGTGGATAAAGCTGCGCGCTTTGCATGTGCAGTCATGGCATTGCCCCAGATCATAGTTGTAGCGCTACTTGTCCACTGGGGATTACCCTATCATGGGGTAGCCGTTGGACTGGCCTTGGTGGCCCAATTTGGATTAATGCGTCGTCTCTTAAGCGACCCACTCAAACACACACCATGGTATAATGCGACTGGCACCAGCCTTTATGTGTTGGGCATGCTGGCCAGTGCAATCGCTGTCGGATCAAGCCTAGGAGGACATCCATGAACGCGGTCACCTATCAACCGCTCGGCTGGCTGGGCATCGTCCGTCTTGGTCTGGTGCAGGCAGCATTAGGTGCGGTCGTGGCAATGACAACCTCAACGCTGAACCGGGTTATGGTGGTTGAAATGGCGCTGCCTGCGCTCCTTCCAGCAGCTTTGGTTGCCCTCCATTTTGCCGTTCAAATTACCCGACCACGCTGGGGCTATGGCTCGGATATGGGTGCCCGTCGCACGCCCTGGATCATTGGCGGTATGGCTTGTTTGTGCCTAGGCGCTTTGGGTGCGACGGATGGGGCTTTGATGACAGCGAACACGTCGATCTTGGGTCTCCTTGTTTCGGTTGTGGCCTATGTGATGATTGGCATTGGGGTTGGCGCGTCGGGCACTTCCTTGTTGGCACTTTTAGCAACCCGTGTGACCCCCACGCGCCGCCCGGCGGCGGCGTCCATCACTTGGATCATGATGATTGTAGGCATTGTGATATCCTCAATTGTCGTTGGGGCGCTAATCGAGCCATTTAGCCCACAAAAACTAGCCTTCGCCGCAACTGGGGTTGCAGGTGCTGCCTTCTTGATCACGCTCTTTGCAGTCCACAAGGTTGAGTTGGCACCTGGCGAAATTTTAGAGGCCAATGAACAAGAAACGCTTGATGAAGCTGGAGCAGGAGACGAACCAAGCTTTTGGCCAGCCATCAAAGAGATTTGGGCGGACCCTTTAGCCCGTCATTTCACCATCTTCGTTTTTGTCTCCATGCTAGCCTATAGCGCCCAAGACCTCATTCTTGAGCCCTTTGCCGGGCTGATCTTTCATCTAACACCAGGACAATCCACCCAAATGTCGGGCTTACAAAACATGGGCACGTTACTTGGCATGGTGCTGACCGGTGCTTTGGGCGGCCGTTTTACAAAAGCTGCCGCTACCGACACTGGAAACAACAAAACCTCGTCAAGCTGGATGGGGCCATGGGTTACGATAGGCTGCATCGGTTCCGCATTGGCCTTGCTTGGCCTTGCCTGTGCCGCAAAAATCGGCACAGCCTGGCCTCTCAAACCAAACGTCTTGGCATTGGGCTTCTTTAACGGCGTGTTTGCGGTCTCTGCTATTGGCTCCATGATGGGGTTGGCTGGCATGGGTCAAAAATCCCGCGTAGGCATGCGGATGGGCATTTGGGGCGCGGCGCAAGCCATCGCTTTCGGGCTTGGTGGCCTATTGGGGGCTGCGGGTGTTGACGGTTTGCGCGCAGTGTTGCCGTTTAATGGTCAGGCCTTCTTTATTGTGTTCACCCTTGAAGCTTTGATGTTTCTCTTCGCTGCCTATCTTGCCATTCGCCTTGCACCAAGCCCCAAGGCAACCCAACGCAGCGATCCCGATCTTGGATCTCTCTCTTTAGGATTAAAGCCATGACCAAACAGTCTGAATTTGATGTGGTTGTTGTTGGTGGTGGTCCCTGTGGAGCCACCGCTGCTGATGATTTGGCAAGGCAAGGCTACCGGGTCGCCTTAATGGACAAGGCTGGACGCATTAAGCCATGTGGCGGGGCCATTCCACCGCGCTTAATGCGCGATTTTGATATCCCAACCCATCTGTTGTGCGCGCATGCGACTGCCGCGCGTATGATCGCGCCCAGCGGGAAAACCGTGGATATGCCTATTGAGAATGGCTATGTTGGCATGGTCAACCGCGATACATTTGACGAATTTTTACGTGAGCGCGCCAGCGCGTCTGGCGCGCAGCGCATCCGTGGTGAGTTTAGTACCATTGAACGCACAGCAGATGGCCAAAGCCATGTGCATTTTGTGAATGAGACCGGTACTGCCCAAAGCATCCGTGCGCGCTACATCATTGGTGCCGACGGCGCGCGCTCCAAAGTCGCCAAACAAAATATCAAAGGAGCGGGCAAAATCCCCTGCGTTTTCGCATATCATGAGATCATCAAGATCTCCGATCATGTGATGGCCGACTACGACCCCAGCCGCTGTGACGTCTATTATCAAGGCCATTTGTCGCCTGATTTTTACGCCTGGATCTTCCCCCACGGCGATACGGCCAGCATTGGGGTTGGTAGCGCGCACAAGGGCTTTTCTTTACGCGGTGCCATCAAGGATTTGCGCGCCGCTTCTGGCTTTGCGACTTATGAAACTGTGCGCACGGAAGGTGCTCCAATCCCCTTAAAGCCGCTAAAAAGATGGGATAATGGGCGCGATGTCTTGGTGGCTGGCGATGCCGCCGGTGTGGTTGCACCCTCTTCTGGTGAGGGTATTTATTATGCGATGGCATGTGGTCGTGAAGCCGCCACTGCCGTCACTGAAGCCTTAAAGGCCGGTAAAGTGTCCGCCCTAAAGCACGCGCGCAAGCGCTTTATGAAAGCCCATGGCAAAGTGTTTTGGGTTTTGGGGATCATGCAGCATTTTTGGTACCGCAATGACAAAAGGCGCGAGAAATTCGTCCAAATCTGCGCGGACCCAGATGTCCAATATCTGACCTGGCAGGCCTATATGAATAAGGAATTGGTGCGTGCCAAACCTGCGGCACATGCTCGTATTTTCTTCAAAGACATGGGGCACTTACTGGGTCTTTCGCCTACATGAGACGCCATTGATGCTTGAGGCGAGCCTGTCTTTTCTAAACGCGATCTTCGGCTCGGGCTTAGCGGTTGATCTGGCCCTCATCGTGCTTTTGATCGAGTTTATCTATCTGGCGCTCAAGGGCAAGAATGGCACACTGAAGTCGCGCGCATTTGCTCTTGTTTTAGCGCTTGGACCCGGTGCCTGTATAATGTTGGCGCTGCGCGCAGCACTGACGAATGCCGGTATCGTCTGGGTTGCGCTGTTTTTGGCTTTATCCTTGCCGTTACATGTAGGCGATCTGGTTAGCCGCAAAATCTAGGCGCACGTTTTCAGAGCGGGGGGTTGTTTGGATAATGCCCCTTCAGTCCGCTTCGCGGCCAGCTACCCCGTTTGCGGGTGCCCCAAAGGCGGTGAAGGGGCATGGCCCAAGGGGGAAAGTTCAAGGGCCAAGGGACTAGGACTCGCTTTTGGTGCCCATTCTGGCCCAAAACAGCCGCCTGATCTATCGAGTGGTAGATCCACAAACCCTAAGACCACGCTTCAAACAATTTCGACAGTTTCAGGCCCTGCCCTTGGTAATGACTGCCATTTTCGCCGTAAAACGCGTCGGGTGGCGCGGATAGGGGCTCGTAAATCAAGCGGGCGACCGGCTGATTATGCTCCAGTACAAAGGGTACATCACGGCCGCGTACTTCTAAAACACCGCGTGCGCCTCGGTCATTGCCGCGTTTTGCGCCAAAACCTGGATCGAAAAAGCCTGCATAATGGGCACGAAACTCCCCCAAATCCTCTGCCGTTGCTACCATTTCCGCCGCAATATCCTCAGGGATCGAAAGGCCCGGCTGGCTGGCGAGAATGTAAAATTCACCCGGATCCAATACCAAGGTCCCATGGTGCGCGGTTAAAGGCTCAAACCAATCGCGCGGCGCGTGTTTCCCGATTTTAGCGAGGTCAAGCAATGGCGCATGCCGACGGGCACGGTAGCCGATAATCGGACCTAATGAGGCATGGGATAAATCCAGATTAAGATCGTGGCGCTCTAATGTCGGGGTGATCCCCTTCTTCAAGCGTAATTGCGTCAAGCGGTCGCCCGGGCGGACCAGAATAGAAAAGGTGCGTGGACAAATTTCGACCCATAATGGCCCATGATAGCCTGCGCGCACGCGGTCAAAACTGGTTGCGCCATCGGTAATAACCCTTACAAAAACATCAATACGCCCGGTTGAGCTTTTGGGGTTGGCCAAAGCATTCACGAGTTCAGGTAAGGCCAAGCTTTCTTGCAGGGGGACCAGATAGACGCACCCCGTTTCAAGTACACCTCCGTCGCGCAGATTCAATTTATGCAGCACCAGATCACTCTCATCCAAGCGCTGCGCAACACTTCGCCCAGCACCTGGCAAAAAGCTAGCGCGGATCCGATAAGCATAATCACCCAGTCTAAGATCAAGGCTGGCGGGTTGAAATTGGGTGTCGCAAAAAGTGGTCGGTGCGCTGATGGCACCTTGCTTGGCCAAAGCATGTAATAGGTTGTCGGGCAAAACGCCGTCTGAAATGGAATCGATCATGGATTTCCCATAGCGGGTTTAGCGATACTTCTCTACGCCCATCTGCGTCCTTACTGGGCTAAGCCAATTCGCCCATAGCCCACCTTGTTTGAACCTGATAGACATTCATAAAAGCCTCAACTTTTTGCGCATCAAGGCCATCTTCATTGCTGAGCTCAGTGGCATGGATACCACCTGAGACAAACAAGCAATCGAGCTTTTGGGCAAACGCGCCTGCTACATCAGTCTGCACCCCATCACCAATGCATAAGATGCGATTGTGCGCACAATCTGAACCTGCGATTTCGTGAGCCTTTGCAAGTGCAAGCTCATAAATGGGCGCATAAGGTTTACCCGCCATGATGACGGGGCCACCTATCTCCTCATAGATATCGGCCAAGGCCCCGGCGCATGGGATCAGATGACCACCAAATTTTACCACGCGATCTGGATTGGCGCAGATAAAGGGCAGATTGCGGGCGGCAAGGGCCAACAATTCCTCCCTATAGCTATCGGGCGACTCATGAAGTTCATCGCGTAAACCTGTGCAGATCACATAATCGGCAGTCTCGATGGACTGAAAATCCACAGGCAAGCCGTCATAAAGGCCTTCATCCTTGGACGGGCCAATCTTATAACCACGCGGCCCACGCTTTTGAATTTCCGCGCGCGTTGCATCGCCAGATGTGACAATCCCATCCCATGAATCACGCCGAACACCTAAAGCCTTAAGTTGATTTGGAATTACCAGAGAGGGACGCGGCGCGTTGGAGATCAAAATGACCGGCTTTCCATCTGCACGAAACCCCGCCAAAGCATCACATGCAGTTTGGTAGGCGGTGCGCCCATTATGGATGACCCCCCACACGTCGCACAAAACGGCATCATAATGATCAGAAATCTCGGCGAGGGCGGAAATGATTCGAACGGTCATGAGCTGGCATTACTGCGTCTTGCCCCTTGGGTCGAGAATGGCGTCTGCGCCAGATAATCGGCGGCGGCATGAAATACAAGCGCGTGACGGCGCGCCAATGTGCCTACATCAACACCATATCCCCCGCCCAAAACCGTAACTAAAGCGATCCCTCGACTGCGCACAGCTTCGATCACAAAGCGCTCACGCGCCATCAGGCCCCCATCGGTCAAGGCTAGTTTGCCAAGTCGATCGTCCTTATGAGGGTCAACCCCGGCAATATAAAACACCAAATCGGGTTGAACCCGGTCGAGGAAGTTTGGGAGATGTTGGGCCAATGTGGTGAGGTAAAAGGTATCATCGCAACCCTCGGGCAAGGCCACGTCCAAATCCGACGGCGGCTTTACCAAGGGCCAATTGGCCTCACAATGCATCGAAAATGTACTCACTTCTGGTGTGTTCGCAAAGATCAACGCGGTTCCGTCTCCATGGTGAACGTCTAAATCTATCACCAAGCATTGGCGCAACTGCCCTTCAGCCATCAAAACCGAAGCTGCAACAGCCACATCATTGAACACACAAAAGCCTGCACCTTGATCCCTACTGGCATGATGGCTTCCGCCCGCACTGTTACATGCAAGGCCTTGGGCTAAAGCTAAGCGCGCGGCCAAAAGGGTACCTGCTGTCACAAGACGCGCTCGCAAAATCACCTGCTTGGTAAGATCAAAGCCGATCCTCCTGACCAAAACGGGGTCTAAATTTCTGGTGAGGACTCTATCGACATAAGTAGGCGTGTGAGCTTGGATGAGCTCATCGCGCGATATGGGCTCAGGCACATGAAAGCTATGGGGGACAAGCCCATCCTGGATCAGTAACTCAGCTAAAAGCCTGAACTTCTGCATCGGAAAGCGATGCCCATCTGGGGTATCGGCGGTGTAATCGCTATGATGAACAATCGGCAAATGGTGCATGGCTTCACCCAGTTCTTAGGCCATCCTTGATCCGTTGGACCAAACCCGGGCCTTCATAAATCAGGGCTGTATAAAGCTGAATGGCGTCGGCACCTGCCTCAAACTTGGCTTGCGCATCTTGTGCACTGGCGACCCCACCCACCCCAATCAGGGGCATCGCGCCACCTAAAGCCCCCTTAAACTCGGCCAGTAAACGGGTTGATTTTTGAAACAAGGGCTTACCCGAAAGTCCACCGGCTTCACCGCGGGCGCTAGAGCCCAGTATGTCTGGGCGCTCAATTGTGGTATTGGAGACAATCAAGGCATCGATTTTGTGAGCAATCACGGTTTCACTAATGGCGCGCACTTCTGCCTCATCCAAATCGGGAGCAATTTTTAGAAAAACTGGCCGCTTGCCATGCGCACGGGTCTGGATTGCCGCCATGGCCATCACTTCACCCAGTAATTCTTCCAAAGCCGCTTTTGTTTGAAGGGCGCGCAGGCCCGGGGTATTGGGGGAGGAAATATTGATCGTCACATAGGCGGCGTGCAGCCATACCCGGCGCATACCTTCCACATAATCTTTGATGCGGTCCTCGCTATCCTTATTGGCCCCAATATTGGCCCCAACAATCCCAGGCCGCGCCCAACGTGCGCGCAAACGGTTCACAAAAGGGGTCAGGCCATCATTGTTAAAGCCCATTCGATTGATGACGGCGTGGTCTTCAGGCAAGCGAAACAAGCGTGGCTTTGGATTACCCGCCTGCGGCCTTGGCGTCACGGTGCCGCACTCAACAAAGCCAAAGCCCGCCGCCAACATGGCAT
Source organism: Candidatus Phycosocius spiralis (assembly GCF_030158815.1). GTDB lineage: Bacteria > Pseudomonadota > Alphaproteobacteria > Caulobacterales > Aquidulcibacteraceae > Aquidulcibacter > Aquidulcibacter spiralis. The sequence goes on along the minus strand of NZ_BPFZ01000004.1, from coordinate 71,062 downwards.
CGGGAACTTGGGCATTTTTATCAAATCCTGCGGCTAAGCCTATGCGATTGGGAAGCTGTAGGCCTGCTAAAACGATAGCATCTTCAGGCTGATCCTTAGGCGCTTTAGGACCCCAGCCTGATTGCAGCGCTTTGATGGTGGCTTGATGGGCGGCCTCTGCAGGTAAAATGCGTAGTGCCAGTGTGGCACCCTTATACAGATCGATCATGGGAAATCAGTCGGCATATCATGGTGACCTGACGCCAAAACCGACAGATCGATGCATTCTATTACCGCCTCAAACGGGATCGAACCATAGCAATGGGGAAATAGCGCGCCATCGCGAGAGGCTTCCCAAAGTACTTTGTCGCCTAAGGCCCCTAAATCAATCGTGGCCAATACCAAGTCCGCTTGACCGCGAAACCAAGTCTCAAGGGTAGTGCGCACTTGATGGCGGGCGGAAAGATGGATGAAGCCGTCGGTCTGATCCAAAGCGGAGCCGCTATAAACCCCCGTCGCTTTAGCGTGATCCCAATCGGCGCGGCGTTCAATCTTATAGCCAAATTGTTCCATAAGGGCACCTCAAGCGGCCTTCAGTAAACTTTGAAACACCAAAGCGCCATCCGCGCTGCCTAAATCGGCTTCAAAAGCGCGGTCAGGATGGGGCATCATGCCCAAGATCCGACCACTCTTATCGGTAATGCCAGCGATCTTGCGCAAGGATCCGTTCACGTCATCGCAATAACGGAAAGCGACACGGTCCTCCTGCTCTAATTGGTCTAAGACACTATCTTCGGCAAAATAATTGCCTTCGCCATTGCCGACGGTCATGCGCGCTGTGCGTTTGCCTCCAAAAGCACGCGTGAAGGGGGTGGTGGCATTGGTCACTTCCAGCTCAACCGGCTTACAAACATATTTGAGGCTGGCGTTGCGCAAAAGTGCGCCCGGCAATAAGCCCGTTTCACACAAAACTTGAAAGCCATTGCAAATCCCAAGGATGGGAATGCCTGCGTTCGCTGCATCCACCACAGCACGCGTCACTGGGCTCAAAGACGCCATAGCGCCACACCGCAAATAATCGCCATAAGAAAACCCACCGGGCAAAACAATCAGGTCCAAGCCCTTGGGTAGGCAGGAATCCTTATGCCAGACCATAGTCACTTCTGCCCCAATACTGGTTTTCAAAGCGACCTTGCAGTCGCGATCACAGTTTGAGCCGGGGTAAATAATGACAGCAGCTTTCATAGCCTTGTCCCTAAAAGGTTTTGAAAGAAAGGTGAAGACCATTGGATCATATGGCACTGTGTCACTGTAACCCCTCACTGTCATGGGTGGTTACAATCGGTTAGATTGAAAAGAATGATTATGATTTCGCGCCGCCATATCCTCGCAGGGGCCGCCCTATTGACTACAACTCCTCATCCTTTATCCGCCGCTAAAGGACAATCGGATTGCGATGCCATTTGGGACCGACTGTTGAGCACCTATGTTCATGGTGACGCGCAAGAAATCAACCGTGTCGATTATGCCGCTTGGAAAGCCAACAAAGATGATTTAAAGGCTTTAGATGGGGTGGTTACAGGCTTTGCTGCCTTGCCCATCTCATCTTTGACTAAACCCAATCAATTCGCACTTTGGGCCAATCTTTATAATGCATTGACGCTCCAAGTGGTGCTTTCTTTCTATCCGATCAAATCCATTCGAGAGATTAGGCCCAGTTTGTTGTCGATTGGGCCTTGGAAGCAAAAATGTGTGAACGTAGAAGGTATGGACCTATCCCTCGATGATATAGAGCATGGGATTTTACGCAAAAACTGGGCAGATCCGCGCGTGCATTATTGCCTCAATTGCGCCTCTGTAGGTTGCCCGAATTTGCAACGCCGCGGCTGGCGCGCCACAAGTCTTGAAGCCGATTTGGATGCCGCTGCGCGCACCTTTATCAATAGTGCGCGGGCGGTCCGCATTGTTGGCCCCAAACAACTGCGCCTTTCATCTATATATCAGTGGTTTAAATCCGATTTTGGCAATAACCAAGCCGGGATTTTAGACCATATTCGCCGCTATGCTGCACCAAGTCTTGGCGCCCAACTGACACATGTGCGCATCATAGGCTACGATTATGATTGGTCGATCAATGCGACCAAGGGCAGGGCCAAGAACGGTCTTACGATCTGGGGGAATTAATCGTGCAGCATGTAAAAAGGTTTGGGCCTTTGGCCTTGATCGCGCTCCTCCTTGTGTTCGCCATTTCTATGGGCTGGCACAAGTATTTGTCCTTAGATGTCTTAACCCAGCAAAGTGCGCATCTGCGCTTATTGGTGGAAACCAAGCCTTGGCTGGTGATTGGCTGCTATGTGGCGATTTATATCCTCGCAACCACCATTGCTTTGCCCGGCGCAATCTGGATTACCATTGCTGGCGGGTTTTTGTTTGGACCGATGCTTGGCCCATTTTTAGGGCCAATTGTTGCCACGGCTTTAGCCTCCACCTCAGCAACGATTGGGGCGACTATGTTGTTTTTCGCAACGCGATCGGCACTGGGAGATGGCCTGCGGGCGCAGGCGGGGGGCTTCATTGATCGGCTTGAAAAAGGCTTTCAGGAAAACGCCTTTGGTTATTTGTTGACCTTACGATTATTGCCCGTCGCGCCGTTTTTTGGCATTAATCTGGCTGCAGGATTTTTGGGCATACAATTGCGTACTTTCATCTTAGCTACAGCGATTGGCATATTACCCGGTTGCTATGTGTATGCCTCTTTGGGTAATGGCATTGAACATCTGCTTGAACAAGGTCAAAAACCGGATTTGAAAATCATCTATAGTCCAGAAATCCTTATACCCTTATTAGGCCTCGCCACCTTGGCCCTATTGCCCAGCATTTGGAGATTTGTTCAATCAAGGTTGAAGCCATCATGACGCAACAAACATTTAACGTCGACGTTTGCGTTATAGGGGCGGGTGCAGCTGGACTCTCCGTCGCGGCAGGGGCCGCCCAACTTGGCTTGTCGGTGGTTTTATTTGAAGCCGGTGAAATGGGTGGCGATTGCCTCAACACTGGCTGTGTGCCATCCAAATCTTTGATCGCTGCGTCAAAGATTGCGCATAACATGCGCCATGCCGCTGAATTTGGTCTCAAAAATGTCAAGCCCGTCGTGGATTGGAACAAGGTTCGCAACCATGTCGATGGGGTGATCGCGACCATCGCTCCGATCGATAGCCAGGAGCGATTTGAAAGCTTGGGCTGTTCAGTTGTACGTGAACATGCAAACTTTATCAGCCCGCATGTTTTGGAAAGCCCCTCTGCTCGGGTTAAAGCGCGCCGATTTGTGATCGCAACGGGCGCGCGCGCAGCCATACCGCCAATCACTGGCCTGCATGAAACACCCTTCTTGACCAATGAAACTGTGTTTACTCAAGATTCTCTGCCTCACAGTTTGATTGTTTTAGGTGGCGGTGCAGTTGGGGTAGAATTGGGCCAAGCTTTCGCCCGTTTAGGGACGTTGGTCACCATTGTTGAGGCGGCAAATATCATGGGACCACAAGATCCCGAAGCCGTTCAAGCCGTGCGCACCAGCCTGCAAGCCGATGGCATTAAGTTACTTGAAGGGGCCAAAGCGGTGATTGTTACAGGCGATACAGACCAAGTTAGCGTCACGCTGGAGGATGGCAGGGTGTTGGAAGCGCAGCGCTTATTGGTGGCGGTAGGCCGCACTGCGCGGGTGGAGAATTTGGGCCTTGAAAAGGCTAAAGTCGTCTATTCCAAAAAAGGGGTCGAAACCGATCAACACCTGCGCAGCATATCTAATCCCCGCGTCTGGGCGGTTGGCGATGTCGCAGGCAAAGAGCAGCTGACCCATGCTGCAGGCTTTCAGGCCAGCGTCTTTATTCGCAATGCATTGTTTAAAGCACCAGCCAAGGCGCAGGTTTCCCATATGCCCGCCGTAGCCTATTGCGAGCCCGAACTGGCCCGAATTGGCCTAACCGAGATCGAAGCCTATCAGCAATTTAAGCGCGATGTCATGGTCACCAAGGCCGAGTTTAGCGACAATGACCGGGCCCAGACTGAGCGCACCACAACGGGCTTTTGCAAGCTTGTTATCGGAAAGGGTGGCAAAATCCTTGGTGCGACCATTGTTGGGGAAGGTGCTGGGGAGGCGATTCAACTGGTCGGGATGGTGATGGCCAATAACCAAAAAGTGGGCGCATTGACCAATTTAATCTCGCCCTATCCAACACGAAGCGAAATCGTCAAACGCGCTGCTGGTGCTTATTTTACCCCCCGATTATTCTCCGAAAAAACCCGCAAATTGATCAGATTTTTAAAAAATTTCGGCTAAAGCGGCTGTTCGTGATTGACGCCCCCTGATGTATACTTGGTTGATGGTTTTGCATCCATAGCCCCAAGGCTGGTGCACCAAAGCTAGATTTTATTTTCCCCAATAACGCGCCAAGCCCGAATGCGTTCAATCATCGCGGTGCTAGAGGGGTCGCGTTGTGGGCTTGCACCCAAGCACAGATCATGGTCGATTTCGCTAGCAATCACTTTTCCAAGCTCAACCCCCCACTGGTCAAAGGAATTAACCCCCCATAGCCTGCCTTCAACAAAAGCGCGGTGCTCACAAAAGGCCAGATAAGCGCCAAAATTAAACGGGGAAAGCTGTTCCATCAAGACAAAGCTGGAAGGCCGATTACCTGAAAAAACCCGGTGCGGTGCCAAGGCTTCAATCTGTTCAGGGTTGGCACCGGCTTGGCGCATTGAATCGGTGACCTCTTTAAGGGATTTGCCATGGGTAAGGGCTTCGGCTTGGGCTAAAGCATTGGCCAAGGTCATGCGCGTGCGTTCTGGCGCATTTTCTTGATCATTGGCCAATGCAATGAATTCAACCGGGGTTACATCTGGACTTTGATGGAGGTGTTGGAAAAAAGCATGCTGGGCATTAGTGCCCTCCGCACCCCAGACGACCGGGCCAGAGGTCGCAACGGCCCGACCGTCTAAACCTACCGATTTGCCATTGGATTCCATCTCTAATTGTTGCAGAAATTGGGGCAAAAGTCGCAAACGTTTGGCATAAGGAATAATCGCGCGGCTCTTATAGCCCATGCATGTGCGGTTCCACCAGCCAATCAAGCCTGCCAGGACAACGGGGTTTTGGTCAAACTCAGCGGTCTCAAACAAAGTGTCCATGCTGGCCGCACCGGCATGCATTTGCTCGATCACTTCTGAGCCCAAAGCGATCTCGCAGCTTAAACCCACCGCTGACCACAAGGAATACCGGCCGCCCACCCATTCTTTAAAGTCAAAAACCCGGTCTGGCGCAAAGCTTGCTTGCGCTGTTTTGGCCGGGGCCGCACTGATCGCCACCAAATGCGCGCTATCATCAGCACCAATGCCTGCTCGTAACCAAGCCCGGGCGGCTTTGAGGTTTTCGAGTGTTTCTATCGTGGTGAAGGTTTTTGAGACGCATAGAATCAAAGTTTCGCGCGGATCAAGGCCAACCAGAGCCGCTGCTAGTTCGCCAGGCTCAATATTGGCAGCAAAGCGCAATGTGATGTCAGTGCCTTGGGTAGGGGCCAAGGCTTCATAAACCAGGCGCGGCCCAAGGTCAGAGCCGCCAATGCCCAAATGCACAATGGCCTTAAAGGGCCGCCCGTCCTTGGCCGTGATGGTGCCAGCGCGCACGCCTTGTGCAAAGCGGGTTGCCGCTGCTTTACCGCTACGAACAGCATCTGAGATCGCTTCGCCCTTGGCGTAAAAATCGCGCGCTGGATGGCGCAGGGCCATGTGCAGGACAGCGCGATCTTCGGTCGAATTAATGGCTTTGCCAGCAAAAAGATCGGTGCGCGCTTGTTCAAGGCCAATAGCTTTGGCGTGGCTCAAGAGAGCATCTAAATCAGCTTGGCTGAGCTTGGCGCGCGAGAAGTCAAAATATAGACCCTTTGCTTCGGTGTTGAGGCGAGCATGGCGGACGGGGTCACCCAGAAGGCTGGCCAATGAAATATTGGCAGCGGCTTCACCGCGACGGAGCAAATCGGAATGGGTCATAGCGATCCTTTGCCAAGGCTAAGCGACCTTGTCGAGGCCTTGGACGAATGTGTTTTAGCAAAGAAGCTAAGCGATAAGACAAGCCAGATTGATTGGCACGGTCGGAAGACACAAGAATCGTGTTTTGCTCCCTCGCCATCGTCCAGCGATGTTGGTATGGGAAAGCGTCTATCAAGCCCCAACCAAGTGGGCAGCAAGCACTCGGGAGTCTGCCATGATCGAACGCAAGCAATTTTACATCGATGGTGCATGGGTTAACCCCACCACCCCGCGCGACCATCACGTCATTAATCCCGCGACAGAAGAAGCAATTGCGGTGATTTCCTTAGGCGCTGAAGCCGATGCCGTGAAAGCCATTTTGGCCGCGCGTGCAGCTTTCGCAAGCTATAGCGAGACCAGTTATGATGAGCGGATTGCTTTGCTTGAAAAAATCATTGCGCTTTATTCAGCAAAACTGCCTGAGATTGCGGTTGCGATCTCCCAAGAAATGGGCGCGCCAATGTGGCTGGCGACAGGTGCGCAAGCCCCATCCGGGCTTGGTCAGTTGGCGGGCGCGCTTAAAGCGCTCAAAGAATTTAGCTTTGAGCATTCGCGCGGCAATACGCGTATCCGCTATGAAGCGGTTGGCGTGTGCAGCCTGATCACCCCTTGGAATTGGCCGATGAACCAAATCGGCTGTAAAGTCGGACCAGCTTTGGCGGCTGGCTGCACCATGGTTCTAAAACCATCTGAATTAGCACCTTTGGACGCCATGATTTTGGCCGATATCATCCATGAGGCTGGTGTCCCTAAAGGCGTGTTCAACCTCGTCAATGGCGATGGTCCAGGCGTCGGGGCAGTTTTAGCAACCCACCCGGAAGTGGATTTTGTCTCCTTTACGGGCTCCACTCGCGCCGGGATTGAAATTGCAAAAGGGGCCGCCCCCACCGTTAAGCGCATCGCGCAGGAATTGGGCGGCAAGTCGCCCAATATCGTGCTTGAAGATGCCGATCTGCAAAAAGCCGTCTCGTCGGGCGTCATGCAGGTCATGACCAATTCGGGCCAATCCTGTAATGCACCAACCCGCATGTTTGTGCCACGCGCTAAATTGGATGAGGCCAGCGCGATTGCTAAAGCCACCGCCGAATCCGTGGTGGTTGCAGACCCTGCTGGCGACAAACGCTTTGCGATAGGCCCGCTCGCCAATGGTCGCCAATTTGAAAAGGTCCAAGGCCTAATTGAAATCGGCATGAAAGAGGCGGACTTAGTTGCCGGCGGCTTGGGTCGCCCTGAAGGCTTCAACAAGGGCTATTTTGTTCGCCCAACCGTTTTTGTCAGCCAAACCAATGACACCACGATCGCACGCGAAGAGATTTTCGGCCCGGTTTTAACCATCATTCCCTATGACACCGAAGCAGACGCCATCGCGATGGCCAATGATACGGTCTATGGCCTCTCTGGTTATGTGCAGTCTGAAAACTTGGATCATGCGCGCGCTGTCGCCAAGCAAATCCGTGCCGGCATGATCCATATTAATGGTGCCAGTACCGATACGGCCGCACCCTTTGGTGGTTATAAGCAGTCCGGCAACGGCCGCGAATGGGGTGATTTTGGCCTTGAGGAGTTTTTAGAAGTCAAGGCTGTTATGGGCTATGGTGCTGTCGCTTAAGGTTAGCCCCCATGTCCCTCCGGAAATCCCAAGCCGCCCCTTTATTTCAACATAATCGCTCTTAGCCCAGCCCCTTTTTCGCGAATACTGCCGTTGTTACTGACACGCCAAGCATTCCTCATAATCGGTCGGGGCACTGTTGGTCATATCCACAACCTCGTCACCTTTATTGGCAGAGCCAGCAATCTGGGCGCGCTGGATCGATTTAGAGCGGCAATAATACAAGCTCTTGATGCCCTTCTCCCAAGCCGACCAATGCAGCATATGCAAATCCCATTTATCGACATCACCTGGAATAAAGACATTCAAGCTTTGACCTTGACAGATAAAGGGGGTGCGGTCTGCTGCCAATTCAATCACCCAACGCTGATCGAGCTCAAACGCTGTTTTGAAAATGGCTTTTTCCGTGGCATCTAAGCATTCTAAATGCTGAACTGAACCTTCATTTTCTAAAATCGATGTCCAAATCGCATCCGTGTTGAGACCCTTTTGCTCGAGCACCTTTTCCAGATAGGGATTTTTAACCGAGAATGAGCCCGAAAGCGTCTTGTGGGTGTAGATGTTGGCGGGAATGGGCTCAATGCCAGCACTTGTCCCGCCGCAAATGATGGAAATCGACGCGGTTGGCGCGATCGCTAATTTATGGGTGAAGCGCGCCATAACGCCTTGTTCGGCAGCATCGGGGCAAGGCCCGCGCTCTTGCGCGAGCTTAACGGAAGCCGCATCAGCCCCTTGGCGCACCTGCTTAAAGATGCGCAAGTTCCAGCTTTTGGCCATCGCGCTTTCAAAAGGCACCCCTTGGGCTTGCAAAAAAGAATGTAGCCCCATGATACCAAGACCAACAGATCGTTCGCGGAAAGCCGAATAGGTTGCGCGCTCCATTTCATCCGGTGCACGCTGAATAAAGTCTTCGAGCACATTGTCGAGGAAGCGGAAGATGTCCTCAATAAAATCAGGCTCGTCCTTCCATTCCATATAGGTCTCGGCATTGAGCGAGGATAAGCAGCATACTGCCGTTCGATCCTTGCCCAAATGATCCTTGCCAGTGTGGAGCATGATTTCGCTGCACAGATTGGATTGGCGCACTTTAAAGCCCATTTTACGCTGGTGCGATGGCATGGCTTTATTGACCGTGTCCACAAACAAGAGATATGGCTCGCCAGTTTGTAAGCGCAAATCTAAAATCTTCTGCCAAATTTTTCGCGCTTTAATTGTGCGCACAACCTCGTTGGTTTTGGGGCTGATCAAATCAAAATCACCATCATGGCGCACCGCTTCCATAAATGCATCGGTGATATTAATACCATGATGGAGATTTAGGCTCTTGCGGTTGAAATCGCCCGATGGCTTGCGAATTTCCAGAAATTCTTCGATCTCTGGATGATGCACATCGAGATATACCGCCGCTGAACCGCGACGCAAAGAGCCTTGCGATATCGCGAGAGTCAACGAATCCATCACCCGAATGAAGGGAATAATACCGCTGGTATGGCCATTAGCCCCAATCTTTTCCCCTATGGACCGCACGCCCCCCCAATAGGTGCCGATGCCCCCGCCATTGGAAGCCAGCCACACATTCTCATTCCAAGACTGAACAATCCCATCAAGACTATCGTCGACCGAATTTAAAAAACACGAAATTGGCAAGCCGCGCTCAGCGCCACCATTGGACAAGACAGGGGTTGCAGGCATGAACCAGAGCTTGGATATATAATCATAGAGGCGCTGGGCATGGGCTATATCGTCCGCATAAGCGGTTGCAACTCGGGCAAACATGTCCTGATAGCTTTCGCCTTGTAATAAATAGCGATCTTCCAGCGTCGTTTTGCCAAAATCGGTCAACAGTGCGTCACGCGACCGGTCGACTTTAACGCTCTCAACAATACGCAATTGGACGGCCTTGGGCTTCCCGCGATGAACCACCCGCCGCGCGATCGCCGGCACTGTACTGGCGACAGCTTCGATGGCATGTGCCGTGGCTGCGTCTTTCCCAATCATACTTCTTGCTCCTCAACTCTTTGCCGACCAGACAGCCGTTCAAGACATCCGATTCCCACGCTTTTGAACAGCCCCTCATGCGATCGAATCATCACATTGCGCAGACATCATCCAAGACAGCTTAGCCCATATCCGCCTCGCGGTTTGTCACCAAAGCACGAGATCTGCAGCCCCAAAATAGTGACCTAGTTACGCAATCAAAATCCAACGAATCAGATGGTTTCTATAGATTGCGCCCACCCCCATAGTAAGACACCATATATAGTGGATGAGCCACCCTTAGGCGGTCAATGGGGTAAATCACCGAAAATGTATTTTTCAGTTAAAGACTTCTTAACACGGTGATGATGGTTGGATGAAATCTTCATGAAGATGAACATTTCATCTCGCTCCATCACGACTTAGCGTTGATGAGGTGGCTTTTGCATTCTTTGGCTTGGAAAAACATCAACAAGGGGTTGCAGCCAGCGACCTAAAGCATCCCAACCCACATCCTCTTGCATCAACCCGAGACGGACAATCACCAGATCTTTTGATGGAATGACGCCAATCCACTGGCCTTGAAAACCATGTGCTTCGAACGCATCATAAGGACCCTTTTTCAAAATGCCCTGCTGATTGGGCAGGCTTAGCCACCAATGGGCACCATAAGATGTTGCCCTTTGCGCTTTTGTTGGGGTTCGCAAAAAGTCGACATAACCTTTTGGCAAGATGCGCTTTCCATCCCAGACCCCATCCCTTAAGTGCAAAAGGCCAAAGCGCGCCCAGTCTTGTGCGGTGGCATGAACGAAGGATGAGGCATAAAAATTTCCAGCTAAATCAAACTCAACTGCGACAGTATTCATACCAATCGGGCGAAATAACCGAGTATACATAAAATTACGCAAAGCGATCTGACCGGTGGGATCGTTTAGATTACGCGTAGATACCGCGCGCGCCAAAGCCGCAGATATAAGATTGGTGGTACCAGACGAATAGCGCCAATGCTCACCTGGCTTGAACTCTAATGGCCGATCGGCAACATAGGCCACAATATTTTCACGCCCGGGCCCAAACAACATTTTTGCTGCATCGTTGGTAACTGGATCATGATAGCCGTCTTCACGCCACCGCAACCCATCGGTCATCTGCAAAGCTTGACGGATTGTAATGGCGCGGCGCGGATCACCATCCGCCCATAATGGCTCGTTCAAAGGCTGATCCAAACCCATCTTACCATCACCGATCACGATACCAACTAGACTTGCGGTGACACTTTTAGCCATTGACCAGGAAATCAATTTAGAGCGCTCATCAAAACCCTTGGCATAACGTTCTGCCACAATCTTACCGCCTTGGACGATAATGACTGCACGTGTCTCTCCCAAAGGTGTATCCGACGATCCAAAGGCCTGTTCAAATTGCGCATCAATCACCTTTTGCGCGGCGCTTGCTACCTGGCCCCGTGGCCAATCCTTGGTTGGGAAAACGACACCATCAGGTTGGGCTGGCAAAGGCACCAAAGGGTCATTTGCGACAATGGTCGTTTGCACCTTCGTGCCATCTTGTGCCACCACAAAAGTGCCAAGCCCCAGTCCCAAAAGCACAGTCAGCAATAGGCCAACCCCGACAGGGTTAGGACATATGTTAAAAAATCTGCCTAAACGCATAGCGCGACACATCTTTAGCCTCTAGATGATCAAGTCGGACCAGATTAAGCTGAACCGATCAACCCTCTTATAAGGTGCTGTGGCTCGTGCGCAAACTGCCCTCTTTTTCCACGATCATTGGCGTCCTTTTAATCGCCATTTTTGCGATCGTCATGGTCATAGGTTATCAAGCGCGCAAATATGGTCAAATTGGTGCAGGCTATATTGCACATCAAATGTGTAGCTGTCTTTATGTGCAAAACCGCGATGAGCAATCGTGTCGCGCTGAAATTGGTAACCAGATGGACCGCGCCCAGATCGTCTATCTCGACGAGCGCGTTATCGTCAATTTCTCTGGCCTCGATCAAGCAGAAGCGAGGCTTAAGCCTGGCTATGGCTGTAATGTGCAAGATTTTGTCGGCTCAATGCCTGCTGCAGTACTCACAGAACCAACGGCGGATTAGGGGCTTTGGCCATTCAGAAAGGATGCACTATGATTGTAACCACCACCGATATTGTTGAAGGACGAAAGGTCGTCCAGTATCTTGGCATTGTCGCAGGTGAAGCGGTAATAGGGGCCAATGTGTTTCGCGATCTGTTTGCAGGCATTCGTGATGTGATCGGTGGACGCAGTGGCGCATACGAGCAGACCCTGCGAGAAGCGCGTCAAGCCGCCATTGATGAGCTGATCCTTGAAGCCAAAGCCTTAGGGGCAAACGGGGTTATTGGCGTTTCCGTAGATTTCGAAGGTGGCGTCCAACAAGGAACTATGATGATGGTTGCGGCCAGCGGCACAGCCGTTCTACTGAGTTGAAAACAGCTCATCCATGCCTTTTCTTGTGGCCATTGCTGGGGGATCAGGTTCAGGCAAGACAACAACTGCTTTCCAACTGGTTGAGCTATTACGCCCCTTGAAAGCGCATATTCTGGCGCAAGATGATTATTATAAAGACAGCCGGACCATAGCGGGCTTTGACCCCGCAACCTATAATTTTGACAGCCCTGAAGCCCGCGATCATACATTGTTGGCCGCGCATCTTCAGGCTATTAAGGCCGATGAGATTGTGGAAGTGCCGATCTATGATTTCATCATTCACGGGCGACTTGAAGCGACCCATAGATTACCAAAGAGTGATATCATCCTGCTAGAAGGTACCCACACCTTGTGTGACAAGTCGATTATTGATTTGTGTGATTTAAAGATTTTCATTGATACACCCGATGATATTCGCCTGCTGCGTCGCTTTATACGTGACATACATACGCGCGGGCGAACGCCTGAAAGCGTGGCTGCGCAATATCTATCAACAGTACGCCCGGCCTATGAACGCTGGATTGGTCCCAGCAAAGCGTGTGCCGATCTGATTGTCTCCGGGGAGACAGGGGTGCAAGGTGATGGGACGCTACCCACGCGTGCTGCCAGCCAAATCGCACAAGCTATCCGCACTGCACTCGACCACAAAATAAACTGAGCTTAGGATAAATTATCTCAAGCCTGATGATTTTATTCTGTCCTCACCTTTCTGCCCATTCACTCCGCCATTGGGCATCAAACCATAAGGCCATTGAAACGGATCGTATGAATAAGGGTTCATGCATTTGAGTTGTATCTTATTTATATAGATAAATCAATAAGTTAATATATAGCACCGTTTTTTTATTATGATTTCGTTAATTTAAATGTGCTTATTTTAAGCAATAGGTATCCTAAACCATCACATTTTTGATGATTTGGGATCCTTATTCCCCTTAAACTACGGGAATGGGATTTCTGCAAAAGCGATACGATCACCAAAAGCCATCGTGAGGGCAATTTTCCCACATCCTTGGCGCATCGCCTGGGCTAAAGAGCCATTGGGCAGCGATCGTTGCAATGACCTTGGCTCATAAGTGCCAAAAGCAAGTTCTAACATCATGATTTAAAATAGTTTTGGCACATGTTGATCGGTGCCAAATCCGTGCTGGATCACGCGAAAGATCTAGGCACGTCTGAAAGGAGAGTGACATGCAATCGATGAGTGTAAACCCAATGCAGCGGCCAGACGCCACTGCACTGGCTGCATTACGACAAAAATTCTTCACCAAAGCTGATACCGATGGCGATGGCCAGTTGTCGTTAAGCGAATTTAAAGCAGCAATAGCGCTTAATGATAGCGCTAAAGCTATCAATGCAGATGCGATTGGTGGCTCAGAAGGGGTAAAAAAAGCTCCCCCAGCGCACGGAAAAATAGATATGACTGTAGAAGATCTGTTTTCATCGATGGATACGGATGGAGATGGTCAGGTCTCCAGCAAAGAACACGAAGCTTTTGAACCCAAAATGGGCCAAGACACCATGAACGCCTTACTTTCTCTTCAAGGCTTCAATCAAAATGTGCAACCGACGCTTGATTCGTCAACAGATGCCGCGATGACTGACATAATCAAGCAGCTCCAGTCCATTTTAGACAAATTCAAAGAACATGAAAAACAAAGCACTCAACATTCGGTGAGGGTTTAATCAACGCAGCACCGCGTTCCTTTTAGGGGCGCGGTGCTAGTTGATGAGGACCTATTGATCGCGCTAAAGAGCAATGAAATCGTCACGAAGTCATGACAGTTTTTGACCTGTTTAAGACCAAACCACTTAACATACATGGCCCCCCATTAACCCATGTCCTGAATTCAGGTTTGGAAGCATGCAGCACGGGCATTATGCCTACAGAGTGGGCATTAAAATGCCAAATCAACTTAACTCTCCCTATTTGGGCAGAGGCTGTGCCAAAGCTTCTTTATGGTATGATCACTGATGCACAGTCTCAGAGACAATCATGTCCAACATCCTTAGACCTTTGAATGAAATGCAAATGCCCCTGATCAGGCAGGCTGGGCGTTTGCGCTCTCTAGTTTTTGACTGGCATAGAGAGCCCCAAAGTCCATTGGGTCCAGCATTAAAGGCGGATAGCCACCCGCTTGGCTGGTGTTGGCGATCAAATGACGCGCAAAGGGGAATAACAGCTTAGGGCACTCGGCCAACAGGAGGGGTTCGAATGCATCAGCTGGAATATTGGCGAATTGGAACAAGCCACTATAGACCAATTCAATGATAAACTGAGATTGGCCGTCGCGTTCACTACGGGCATTAATCTTCAAATCAACTTCAAATACACCAGCCTCTTCCATAGCACGTGCGCTCACATCTAATTGAAGATCAATTTTAGGCTGGCTCCCTTCGCGCAATGAATTTGGCGCGTGGGGATTTTCAAACGAAAAATCCTTTACATATTGAGCTAATACCCGAATGGCTGGGGATGTTGCGTCGGAACCATTAGTTAAAGCACCGTTTTCAACTGGCATTTGTGCCGTTTCATCTGTCATTTTTTGTCTCCACAAGCTGAGGGGCTAGCACCAACAGCCCTTTTCGGCAACCAAGTGGCTGACTTACACCTCATTGCGCTCTATATAGGGACGAAACGTCATACCAAACCCATACGGGACTGGATTGTAACATCATGGAAATACTCTTTTTTGCCGTTGTAGCCGCTCTCATTTTAGGCCGACTATATCAGGTACTTGGACAAAATCGTGGTGCAGAGCCACCACCAATGCGCCAGCCACCTCCTTTTGGCTTGTCAAAATCCGCTACCCAAAGCGTCGATGAAAGTTCGATAGGCGATGAAGAAGCCAAAGTTACTGACTTTCCTGTTCGGGACTATGACGGCCCTACTGAGGCAGGTCTCAAAGCGATACAGTCTGCTGTCCGTGGGTTTGATGTTTCAAGCTTCTTGGCGGGTGCCCGAAATGCTTATGAAATCATTGTTACAGCTTATGGATCAGGGGATGAGGAAACTTTGCGTGATTTGCTCAGTCAGGAGGTTTTTTCAGCTTATCAAGTTGCAATGGATGAACGACGCGCCGCAAACGCCCCTAAGATCGAGGTGATCCGCTTAGGTGACTCCAAAATCCTTGATGCTGAGCTCGACGGGAAAATCGCCCGCATTGATGTCGCATTTTCATCCGATCTTGCCGATGGTGGTGACGGTCTACGCGCAGCAGATGAAATCTGGACGTTTGAAAAATCGGTAGACGCGCGTGATCCCAATTGGCTACTGAGTGCCGTTCGGACTGCATAAAATGCCAAAAGCGGCTTATGCCCTACTTGCTATGCTCGCGGTGAGTGCTTGTGCGACCGTGGCGACGCCATCAAACTCGATTGATTCATCTAAGGCTCAGTCAGGTCCGCCACAAATTCTGCCTGAGAAGCAAGCGACGCCCGTTGAAGTCAAACCGCCAATCAGACCAAGACTTCCTGCACCAATTTCCGCCTTGCCCGTTGGGCCTGTCCCTGGTGCTGCTGATCTGGACCCGCTGACCTTTTCCGCCGCAAGTTTTGAAACTCTTCCCGACTGGTCAACCACGGATGTGGCGGCAGCACGTCGTGCTTTTTTGCGCTCGTGCACCATCATGCAGCAAAGACCCATACAAGACATGTTGTCGAGCGCTGTGGCCTATAGTGGCCGGGTTGGTGATTGGCTGCAAGCTTGCAGCTTAGCCCAAGATTCAAGCATAGATGATCGCACATTCTGGGAAAACAGCTTTCAAGCCTGGCGTGTGGAAACCAAAAGCACCCAAATTGGCCGACTTACGGGCTATTATGAGCCGATCATGACGGTCTCTTGGGCTAAAACACCAGTTTATTCAGAGCCCATTCAAGCCAGGCCCAGTGACTTAATCGAGATTGATTTAGGCAAGTTTGATCCCTCTCTGCGCAACAGAACTATCGTGGCAAGACTCGATAAAGGCATGGTGGTACCTTATTATTCCCGTGCACAGATCACGGAGGCGACTGCGCCTGTTTTAGCATGGGGAGAACCTGCGGAGGTTTTATCGCTCCAAGTTCAAGGCTCCGGCCGATTGCAATTTCAGGATGGGTTACAAATGCGCGCGGCTTTTGCGGCCCATAATGGCCATCGCTTTGGCTCTAATGCACAAGAATTGATAAGGCGTGGGATACTTGCCCCTGGTGGCGCCTCGATGGATGCGATCAAAACTTGGTTTAAATCCGCAGATCCAAAGGTCGCTCGTGAAGTATTAAATGCAAACCCCCGCACTGTTTTCTTTAAGCTGGAGCCGATCCGTGACCCTAGTGACGGACCTAAAGGCGCACAACAAGTGCCCCTAGAACCTGGTGGCTCAGTCGCAATTGACCCCACTTATCATGCCTATGGAGTGCCCATTTTTCTTGCCGCCGACGCGCCAAGGGTAACTTTATCTGCTGATGCAACCCTCCGACGGCTTGTGATTGCTCAAGATACAGGGGGTGCGATCAAGGGTCCTATACGCGGAGATCTTTATTGGGGAACCGGGCCAGAGGCGGGATTAAGTGCAGGCCGGATCAATCATGACGTTCGGTTTTGGGTTTTACTGCCGCGTGGACTAACTCCAAGCCCCCTAACAGTGGCACCCCCATCATGAGCCATCGACGCGACCTTAAGCCTGAAGAGGCGATACTTTGGAACAAGGTGGCACGCACAACCCGCGCTTATCGGGCATTGGCCGAAATGGTTATCCTGCCAAGCAACCCCCAGCCGATTGTAGGGTCTCACCCCAGGACCATGATTCACCAAAAGGAACCCACAACGCCCCGCTTGGTTCGTAAGCATACACCTGCCCAACAGGTCCCAGCTCGTGCGCCTGCTTCGCCTCAAAGGCTGGTGGATCATAACATTGCCGATGCAACTGGGCACCGCAAAATCCGCCGTGGCCAGCTCCATATTGATGGTAGAATCGATTTGCATGGCTTTCGCCAAGCTGAGGCCCAAATCGAATTGACGAACTTTCTGGTGCGTATGCGTCAAGATGGGGCAAGGTGCGTTTTGGTGATAACGGGAAAAGGCAAGATCGCGCAGCAAGGCGATAATGACCTGATGCCTAAGCTAGGGGTTATTCGGCGGCGCTTGCCTGAATGGCTGGCAGGTCCCATGATACGCCAGCATGTCTCTGGCTTTGCCTCCGCACATCCCAAGCATGGCGGTAGTGGGGCTTATTATGTGCTTTTAAAGGCATATAGCGGGGATTAAATGGACGCTAAAGCCACACCTATTGACCGTGATTGGTGGAAGCGCCGCCCCGTCTATCAAATCTATCCTCGATCCTTTCTCGATACCAATGGGGATGGTGTTGGTGATTTAGTGGGCATCACTCAAGGCCTCACCGCGCTTAAAGCGTTAGGCGCGGGAATTGTCTGGTTATCTCCTATTTTCTTCTCCCCCATGGCCGATAATGGTTATGATATGGCCGATTATTGCCGGATTGATCCCCGCTTTGGCACAATGGCAGATTTTGAGGCCCTCTTGGCGCAGGCCGCTCTGCTCGATTTGAAGATAGTTTTAGACATTGCGCTCAACCATACCTCCATAGAGCATCCTTGGTTTGTGGCTGCCGCCCGCGACCCCACGAGCCCCTATCGCGATTTTTACCATTGGCGCGAAAAGCCCAACAATTGGCACTCGATTTTTGGTGGCCCTGCTTGGTCCCAGGTTCCAGACGGCGCCTATTATCTGCATTTGTTTGACAAAACTCAAGCTGATCTTAATTGGGATAATCCAACCGTACGTCAGCACATTTATGAAGCGATGAGGTTTTGGCTCACCAAAGGTGTTTCAGGTTTTCGCTTGGATGTTGTGACCGTTATTTCAAAGCCCGCTGGCTTGCCTGATGTCGCTGACCCAAGTCCGGGGCCACTCTATAAGGCTTTGGCAATTGGACCGAACCTGCATCCGTGGCTACGCGAGATGCGCAGGGAAGTTTTTGATCATTACGATTGTGTCGCGATTGGTGAAGGGCCCGGACTTAATCCGGTGCGTGCTGCCCAATTGGTTGATCCTGCAGATCCAATGCTCGATATGATCTACCACTTTGATTTTGTTGATCCACCTCAGCGCGCCAATCAACCATGGGACCGAGTTTGGTTTAAATCTGTGTTTTCGCGTTGGGATCAAGCTATAGGACCCCGTGGCTGGAACACTTGTGTGCTGGGTAATCATGATCTTCGCAGACTAATTTCCCGTTTTGGTGATCAAAACGTAAATGATGGTCAAGTGGCGAAAGCTCTGGCGGCGGCCTATCTTTTGCAGCGCGCTACCCCTTTTATTTACCAGGGCGATGAGCTTGGGCTGGGCGATACTATCATCACCAGCTTTGAAGATCTAAACGATGTGTGGGCGAAAACCACTTATCGATTGGAGCTTGAGGTGGGTGGCACTGAAGCCCAAGCCCTAGCCAAAGCCGCCGCAATGACGCGTGACCATGCGCGAACACCTTATCCCTGGACGCCACTTGGTGGCTTTACGACTGGCACACCATGGCTTAAACCAACCCTAAACAAAGGTGGGGTCGACCTTGCGACCCAAATGGCTGACCCCAATTCTGTCTGGTCGTTTTATCGGTTCGCGCTAAAGCTGCGCGAAGCTGACCCCGCTACCTGGATTTTTGGGGCGTATGAAGATATCGCTCCTGAACATCCCGATGTGTTCGTGTTTAAGCGCGGCGAGTATGGCCTTGTAAGCATTAATTTTGGCTCACAGCCATATCATTTGTGTGACCTTGATCACAATCTTCTAGAAGGCAGACGCTTACTCGCTGCTTTTGGCGATGTCGAAGGCGATCAATTGGGTCCATGGGCGTGCTGCATATTTGGGCGGGGGAATTAGGTTAGGACGCCAGAGTTAAGGCATTTACCTATCTGGCTTTTTACATGCCGATGACGCACCACATTTCCTTCGATTAAGCCCCAAGAGGGCCAGTTTGGCTCATCGAGTACCAATTTGAAACACGCCAATCATCCTTAAGGATTTTTTCAAACTGTTGAAGCCTCTTCTATAAGAAGGGTCTCAAATGATTTGGTTTTGTCGATTTACCCTAGGCTGCGGCTGAAATCCGGGCCAAAGCGCATTGTTGCCAAAGATCTGACAATGCGGTGACCAAGTGTTCAATATCGGCATTGGTGTGCAAGGGCGATGGCGTAATACGCAATCTCTCTGTACCTCGTGGAACAGTTGGGTAATTGATCGGCTGAATGTAAATGCCCGATCGCTCAAGCAGCCAATCACTGATCATTTTGCATTTAACCGGATCTCCAACCATCACGGGGATGATGTGGCTATCGTTTGCCATACAAGGAATACCGGCGGCCTCTAGGCGGCGGCGCGTCTGGGCCACGCGGTCTTGATGACGTTCCCGCTCTTGAGAGCTTGCCTTCAAATGCCGAATGCTGGCGCAAGCACCCGCCGCAACCGCGGGGGGTAAGGCGGTGGTAAAAATAAAGCCCGAAGCAAAGCTGCGGATAAAGTCACATAAAGCGGTTGAAGCCGCAACATAGCCTCCAAAAACACCAAAAGCCTTACCCAATGTGCCTTCAATGACGGTTAAGCGATGCATCAGGCCTTCGCGCTCTGCCACACCGCCGCCACGCGGGCCATAAAGGCCAACGCCGTGTACTTCATCAAGATAAGTCATCGCGCCATATCTGTCGGCAATATCACAAATGGCCGCGATCGGA
This sequence comes from Candidatus Phycosocius spiralis, assembly GCF_030158815.1. Taxonomy (GTDB): domain Bacteria; phylum Pseudomonadota; class Alphaproteobacteria; order Caulobacterales; family Aquidulcibacteraceae; genus Aquidulcibacter; species Aquidulcibacter spiralis. The sequence continues at coordinate 51,228 of NZ_BPFZ01000004.1, read as the reverse complement.
GCGATGTCGCCATCCATCGAATAGACAGATTCAAATGCCACCAATTTAGGCTGATCCAAGGGCAGCTCTGACAAAATTCGCTCAAGATCAACGGGATCATTGTGTTTGAAAATGCGGACCTCGGCACGGCTATGGCGGATACCTTCAATCATTGAAGCATGATTGCCTTCATCAGAGACAACAATACAATTTGGGATTTTGCTGGCTAAAGTACTCAGCGCCGCCCAATTGGAGACATATCCTGACGTAAACAACAAAGCGGCTTCTTTAGCATGTAGATCAGCAAGCTCTTGCTCAAGCAAGACATGATAATGATTGGTACCTGATATATTACGTGTTCCACCAGCACCAGCACCGCAACGGTTGATTGCTTCGTGCATCGCTGCCAAAACCTTTGGATTTTGACCCATACCCAAATAATCATTAGAACACCAAACCGTCACTTCTTGAACGCCACCATCATTATGGCGAGAGGCACGGGGGAAGTGCCCGGCATGGCGCTCTAAATCAGCAAACACCCGGTACCGGCCTTCTTGTTTAAGGGCGTCTAGCTGGCTTTTAAAATAGGCTTGGTAGTCCATGGTATTGTCCTTTTCTCCAGCCTTTTGGCCCTGAGTAGCCCAATTGACCGTTTGATATCCTAATAACAAGCTACTTACCAAATTGGTTGCAGCCGCACTGTGCTGGGCAAAGTATTCGACTGGGTTGGTAGCAGATAAAGACTAAGAAAAGTTGCCCCAATCTGCAGCCCTAAACTTATTCTTCTGAACTTATTTATCCACCCACCTGCAGCCTTTGCATCGTCCATTGCGTTGGAGAGCATGCGAAGCCGTTCAAACCCTGCGCGCAACTTGGGATTATCGGTGTCGAGTGTGACTGGAAATACTTGTTTTGAGATTTCAGTCGTGAGCGCAAAAACCTGATAATCATAATCGGTAGGGTTCACACCTAGGGCCTTGTGAAAAGCTGGGCGGGCATGATCGCGCACATACATTGTGGCATATACCGATAGGATGAAGAAGCGGATCCACCATTTATTAGCCCCTTCCAGCAAGTGCGGGTTGGAGCGCAAAATCAAGGCAAATGCCTCTCCATGGCTAAACTCATCATTGCACCATTCCTTGAACCAATTGAATATTGGGTGAAATTTATGCTCAGGATGACGCTCCAGCTGCCGAAAGATCGTAATGTAACGGGCATAGCCAATTTTTTCTGATAGATAGACTGCATAGAAGATAAATTTCGGCTTAAAGAATGTATATTTTTTGGTCTTAGTTAAAAATCCAAGATCAACCCCAATACCGAAATCTTTAAGTGTTTCATTGATAAAGCCGGCATGGCGAGATTCATCGCGCGCCATATACTTAAACAAGGCCTTGATGTCGGGATTGGTGACTCGCTTAACTATCTCCGCATAAAGCACACAACCTGAAAATTCTGACGTGATCGAGCTGACCAAAAAATCGACAAATTCGCGTCGTAATTCTGGGTCCAGATCTTCTAAACGATTATCGAACGAACCATCGCGCTTAAAATGGCCACGGCGGGGATCGGCTGCCATCGCACTGAGCATCTGGTCCCATTCAGCGCGCACAGAACTAATATCAATTTTGTCCATCTCAGCATAATCTGTCGTATAGAAACGCGGGCTCAACAATGTGTCAGTGTTGGCGAGACTGGTGGTGTCAAGATAGTCGGTGGTGAAGGTTGTAGCGTTCATGGCAGTCTCCCTGAGGTGAAGCTGACGTCATAAAGTTCACTGAGTTCAAAGTATGAGGTCAATTGGATCCAAAGTCGTTCTAGCGGGAAAGCACGCTCGATTGATACGGGCCTTGAAATGGTGCATTTTTCGCCAAAACTAAGACGAATGGGCGGACCTTGTACCAACATTTTGTCGCCTGGGCCCAGAATAGATCCATCATCAAGACTAACATGGGCATGCAAGCTATCTTCACTATGCTCAATGTCGATAGTGCAAGTTGTCACATGGCACCGGCGCTTCAACAATTCAGGCCATGCGGGCATCCAAAAATCGGGATGCAAATGATGCAGGTGCATGTCCGTCATTGGGCAACAAGCTCCATGGCTTGGGAGGTATAAAATCCGCTAACCACACGCGCACTTCGGCCAATCTTCCAGCCAGCTAGACGCGGATCCGATCCCAGCGCGCGGCGCAAAAATGTTTCACTGACAGGCTCAATCGCGGGCGCGCGATCCGAGCGGGGAAACAAAAGCCCAATTGTGTGCATCAAGGTTAGGAGCGGTGTTTTAGGTGCAAAAGTGAAGACGATGGATTGCTTAGTCCGCCTGGCCAAGGCCGCAAGCGCTGTGACAATCTCCGCGCGGGGATAATGGATCAGGGAATCCATACAAACCACATGGTCAAACTGGCCATACTCATTGGCAAGCATATCGCCGACCCGAAAATCAATAGTGCCAGGCGCAGGGTCAACAGGTGCCCGCTCACCTGCGACGCCAACAAGGCTAGCGGCCACATCAACCGCCACAACTTCAGCACCCCGGTGCGCGGCAAGAACGGCTAAAGCACCCGTTCCACAACCGGCGTCCATGACGCGTTTGGCTTGCAGATTTTGCGGCAACCAAGACACTAAAATCTCACGCATTTGGTCGCGCCCTGCGCGAACCGTGGCCCGAATGCGACTAACCGGCGCGGTTGAAGTCAGTTGCGCCCAGGTATCAGAAGCGGTTTTGTCAAAATAAGTCTCAAGACGCTGACGTCTCTCAACATAGGTGGTGGAAAACATACGCTCACCCTCCTTAATCAAAGCCAAGAAAATCAAAAATGTCCCGATCTTTCATCGGCTCGGCTTCAAGCTCCTTGGTGCCAACCCACAGCGAAGCCGCCAAGCGCATATATTCTTGCTGAACGGCCTCCAGTTCCGGTGAAGGCTCCATTTCAAACAAGGTCGATTTTTTTAGACGCGAGCGACGAATGACATCGAGATCTGGGAAATGGGCTACCCGCTCAAGCCCGCATGCCGCGTTGAACCGATCGATTTCATCCGTATTTTTGCTGCGGTTGGCGATCACGCCGCCTAAGCGCACGTCGTAATTCTTAGACTTGGCCTTGATCGCGGCCAGAATGCGATTCATCGCAAAGATCGAGTCAAAGTCATTGGCCGTGACGATCAAGGCGCGTTCGGCATGTTGCAAGGGCGCGGCAAAGCCCCCACAGACGACATCGCCCAGTACATCAAAAATCACCACATCGGTATCTTCCAGCAAATGATGTTCTTTGAGGAGCTTGACCGTTTGGCCGACCACATAGCCGCCACAGCCGGTGCCTGCGGGCGGACCACCAGCCTCCACGCACATCACCCCATTATAACCTTCATAGACATAATCTTCTGGGCGCAATTCTTCACTATGGAAATCCACGCTCTCCAACACGTCAATCACGGTGGGGACCAAGCGCTTGGTTAAGGTAAAAGTGCTGTCATGCTTGGGGTCGCAGCCAATTTGCAACACACGCTTGCCCAATTTCGAAAAAGCAGCTGAAAGATTGGACGAAGTGGTGCTTTTACCGATGCCGCCCTTACCGTAAATGGCGAACACCTTTGCTTTGCCGATCTGCACATTAGGATCAAGTTCCACCTGAACACTGCCTTCCCCATCACCCCGCAGGGAGGGCGCGCGCGTTATCGGTGTTGCTCTTGGTTTCAGGCCGCGTGGTAATTCCAACAGGGTCATGGGACGTTCTCCTAGGTCAGGCAGCGGCGGCTGCGATGCCTTCCAAATTGTCTTCTAATTCATCACTGGCATGGCGTAGCGCTTCTAGTGTTGCGCTATCGGGCTGCCAATAATTGCGAGCGTGCGCTTCTAACAGGCGGTTGGCCATACGGGCCGACGCCTTGGGATTAAGGCTTGCCATGCGGGTGCGCATCGCATGGTCCAGCACATAGGTTTCGCTGATTTTTTGATAGACCCAAGGCTGAACCTGGCCAGTTGTGGCCGACCAGCCCATTGTATTGGTTACTTGTGCTTCGATCTGACGCACGCCTTCATAACCGTGGGACAACAGCCCCTCATACCAACGTGGATTGAGCATGCGGGTGTGGGTTTCAAATGTCACTTGTTCAGCCAAGGTGCGGATTTTGCCTTCGCCTTGGGTCTGGTCAGAAATATAAACCGGGACATCCATTCCACGGGCGCGTTTGACTGCCTTGGTAATGCCACCCAATGTATCGACATAATGGTCAATCGTGGTGACGCCCAATTCCACCGAATCCAAGCCTTGATAAGTCAGTTCAACCGTCTTTAAAATACCGCTTAGAACCGCCGATTGGCGCATGGGTGGCCCTTTACGGCCATAAGCAAAGCATTTGCGCGATTGGTAGGCTTCGGCCAATTCATTCTCATCCGACCAACAACTTGCATCGATCATTTGATTGACATTGGCCCCATAAGCACCATCGGCATTGGTAAAGACGCGCAAAGCAGCCGTTTCTAAGTCACATCCCGACCGAGCCTGTTCAGCCAAAGCGTGCTTGCGAATAAAGTTCATGTCTTCGGGCTCGTCCGCGCTGGCACCAAGCCATGCGGCTTCGGCCAACATGCGGGTTTGTAAGGCCAAAAGATCCCGGAAAATGCCCGATAAGGTCATCACTACATCAATGCGTGGTCGACCCAACTCCTCCAGAGGGATCAATTCAGCACCACATAGGCGGCCATAGCTATCAAATCTGGGTCGTGTGCCCATCAGGTGCAACGCTTGGGAAATCGTGCAACCTTCGCTTTTAAGGTTGTCTGAACCCCACAGCACCATGGCGATCGATTCTGGATAAGCACCGGTTTCGTCCATGTGGCGGTCTAGGAGGCGGCGCGCCTGGCGGGCACCGTCATGGGTCGCAAAGGCGCTGGGCAAGCGAAACGGGTCAAAGCCATGCATATTGCGCCCAGTAGGCAAAACAGCAGGCGTACGAACTAAGTCACCCCCGGGAGCTGGATGGATATAACCACCATCCAAAGCATGAACCAAGGCTTTGAGTTCATGATCTTGGGCTAACATCTCATTGCTTTTCACCAGCGCTTCTAAGCGCTCAACTAAGTCGCTGTTTGGCTTTAATGAACAAGCGGCCAGCGCTTCTATGGGGGTGGCACCTTGCACCAAAGCTTCAATCAGCGGGCGCGAAAATCCATTATCTGCATACCCATTGGCCATGGCCATCAATAGGTCGACGCGTTCGGCGGCACTAGGTGCTTGGCCGATAATGTGCAAGCCATCGGGGATCAAAGCGTCGCTCAACTCATCCATGCGCGCTTTTAAGGTTGCGATTTCATCATCGCAGGGCCCAACCCAAGAAGGAGACTGAGGGGCCAAATCCATTGCAGCGGCTTGAGCTTGGATCAGAGCTGCTATGCTATCGCGTTCTGCCGCTTCGCCCGCTTCATATGCCTGCCAGCGGGCTACACTTTCGCGGAGGTCTTGGAGGTCTTTGTAAAGGCCTGCTTGCACGATTGGCGGGGTCAGATAGCTGATCAAGGTTGCCCCACCACGCCGTTTCGCTAAAGCCCCTTCTGAAGGATTATTGGCAGCATAGAGATAAAAATTCGGCGTCACACCAATCAAACGCTCTGGCCAGCAATCCCCGGTCAAGCCCACTTGCTTTCCTGGCATAAACTCCAACGCACCATGGGTGCCAAAATGAACAATAGCAGAGGCACCAAAATCTTCGCGCACATAGCGGTAAAAGGCAGAAAAGGCATGCGTGGGCGCAAAGCCAGCTTCAAATAGCAGGCGCATCGGATCGCCTTCAAAGCCAAAGCCCGGTTGCAATCCAACAAATACGCTGCCAAACTGTGCACCCAAAACAAAGATGGAGCGCCCATCACTCAATTGCCGCCCAGGAGCTGGACCCCATTGCGTTTCAATCGCTCCTAAATGGCGTTCGCGGCGAATGTGATCATCAACGCTGACCACAGCATGAACATTGGCATCGGTGCCATAGCGCGCCGAATTGCCTATCAAAAGCTGATCGCGCAGTGCATCCACATCTGCAGGAACAGTGACATCATATCCTTGGGCTTTTAGAGTTGTTAAGGTGTTGAATAAGGATGCAAAAACCGATAAATATGCCGCCGAACCTACAGAACCAGAATTGGGCGGGAAATTGAAAAGAACCAGTGCAAGCTTACGCTTATTGCGTTGTGTGCGGCGCAGATAAACCAGCTTTGCCACCCGATCGGCCAATGTAGCGGCGCGTTCGGGACATGCGCGCATTCGGGGCGGCCCAACTTCTTCGCCGAACGTGCATCCTCGGCTACACCCGTGACAGGCCTGACCCGAACCGTCTGAGCGACCGCCATAGACAATTGGGCCTGTCGCACCGTCTAATTCAGGAATCGCCACCATAATCGTCGATTCAATCGGATTGAGGCCCATGTGCGATCCACCCCAGCCTTGCAAGGTCTGAAACTCTAGGGGTTGGGCTGAAACATAAGGGACATCCAAGGTACTTAGAATAGTTTCGGCGGCTTCTGCATCATTGTAAGCGGGCCCACCCACTAAGGAAAAGCCTGTCAAAGACACCACCGCATCCACCGTGACAAGACCATCTTCCATAAAGTATTTCTCGATGGCAGGTCGCGAGTCTAAACCACTTGCAAAAGCAGGAATAGCTTGTAGGCCACTTTGCTCCAAAGCTTCAATCACGCCAGCATAATGGCCCGCATCATCTGACAAGATGTAAGAGCGCAACAGCAAAACACCGACACGGCCTTTAATGTCACCAGCGAGCTTGGGCAGCGCGTCTAATGCTTCAAAAATCGGTGTTCTTGCGCGGGGGTGAAACAGACCCACTTCTGGATAATCAACCGGTGGTGGTGCCGCCATCTTCCCACCAAGTGACTTGCGCGCACCATTGGCATATCGATCAATCAGATTACGCACCATAGCGACGATATTCTCTTGCGAGCCCGACATCCAATATTGCATGGTCAAAAAATAATGCCGCAAATCTTGAGCAGGACCTGGAATATATTTCAATAGTTTTGGTAGACGGCGCAACATCGCCATTTGGCCCGCACCTGAACTACCTGATTTGGCCTTGGTGCCACGCATCCGCTTGAGCATGGCCAATGGACCCTTATCTGAACCATCCATGGCAAAAGCACCAAGTTTGGTAAGCTTCACGATTTCACTGGCTGCCATGATGCCAATCATGGCGTCACAATGATCGCGGCGTGCCGCCAAGGCTGGTAAAACTGCCTGAATATGCTCGTCCAAAAACATCATGGTGACGAGGATAATATCGCCAGTCGCGATGTCGGCGAGGCATGATTCTAGTGATCCCGGCCGATCAGCCCAGTCGGTTGCGGCATGCAAAACAATGCTGATGCCTGGATTTTCTTTCGCCAATTCGTGGGAAGCTTTTTGCGCCAAAGTCCGCAAATGGCTATCAAGCGTGATGATGACCACGCGCACCGAAGCACTTGGCGAGACGGCAGCCATATGGAGGCTTTCCTTATCGTGCGAAGTGGCTTTTGGCATCATAAAGAGCCTCGATACTAATGATTTCTAGTCCCTGCTCCGATGCGTAACGTTCGGTATTGCGCTTAGCTTTACCGCGCACAAAAAAGGGTATTTTGGACAATTCCTTGCTGGCCTCAGGCGACCAGATCAAACCGCTTAGGGTGTCGCTTGGCTCTTGGGCGGCCATAGCTGGTGCAACGCTGATCAGAGTTTCGGACTCGCTCTGACGGGTTTGGGCCGATGGGGCGTGGCCTTTGCTGCCCAAATGGGACGGACCCGCCGCATCATTGAATTCAAAATCATCGCGGAACATCGTCAACAGATGCTCCTCCAAACCCATTACCAGGGGGTGGACCCAGGTATCAAACAACACATTGGCCCCTTCAAAGCCCATGACAGGGGCATAGCGCGCTGGAAAATCTTGAACATGGACGGGGGCAGAGATCACAGCACATGGCACGCCAAGGCGTTTAGCGATATGGCGTTCCATTTGGGTTCCCAAAACAAGTTCGGGCTGCAGCGTCGCTATGGTTTGTTCTACCATAAGATAATCATCCGTGATTAAGGCTTCGAGCCCATAATTGGCAGCTGCTGCGCGCATTTCACGGGCGAATTCGCGGTTGTAACAGCCAAGGCCCACAACCTCAAAGCCCATCTCTTCCTTGGCAACTCGCGCTGCGGCGATTGCATGGGAGGCATCACCAAACACAAAAACCCGCTTTCCGGTCAGATAATTAGAATCAACCGAGCGCGCCCACCAAGGCATGCGCGAGCCATGTTGGGTTAAAACAGACGTGGGGTCCACGCCAGCTAATGCGGCCACTTCTTCGATAAAATCGCACGTGGCTTGAAAACCCATAGGAATGGTGTGCACAGCTTTTTGGCCATATTGCTTTTCAAGCCAACGCGCCGCGCTATCGGCAATCTCAGGGTATAAGACCACATTAAAATCAGCCTCAGGCAGGCGGCGGATATCCTCTACCGTGGCACCCATGGGGGCCGCGACATTCACATCAATTCCCAATTGGTCGAGAAGCTTTGTGATTTCAATCACATCATCGCGGTGCCGGAACCCCAAAGCCGTAGCCCCTAAAATATTGCAGCTTGGGCTGGCGGCTTTGGCCTTTGGCTGTGCTGGCGCTGTCGCCAGCGTACGCACCAATTGATAGAAGGTTTCTGAAGCACCCCAGTTTTCCTTCTTCTGATAAGAAGGCAATTCCAGCGCAATGATCGGGACCGGCAGATTAAGCGCGCGCGCCAAACCGCCTGGATCATCTTGGATCAGCTCAGCCGTGCAAGAGGCCCCAACCAACATCACTTCAGGGGCAAAGCGTGCAAAAGCGTCAGAGGCAGCGGTCTTGAAGATCTCTGCCGTATCTGTGCCCAAATCCCGGGCTTGGAATGTCGTAAAAGTGACGGGCGGACGTTCGCCGCGCCGCTCAATCATCGTGAATAACAGGTCGGCATAAGTATCGCCTTGAGGGGCGTGCAATACAAAGTGAACGCCCTTCATCGCAGTAGCAATCCGCATGGCCCCGACATGGGGTGGTCCTTCATAAGTCCAGACAGTCAATTGCATCGCACTAAACCTTTAGAACTGAACGACGAAATAAGGGCCGGGCGAAGAGATTGGCTAAATCGCCAGCACAATCAAATCCGTGGACGGGGGAAAAAACGAGCTCAATCGACCATTTTGTCGAAAGTCCTTCCATTTCCAAAGGATTGGCTAAACCCAGACCACAGACCACCAAATCAGGGCGCGCGGCGCGGCAACGGTCCAATTGACGATCAACATCTTGTCCTTCGCTCAGCGTCACATCCTTGGGCAAATGCTCCAATTCAGCACTTAATAGCTGGCGGTTGAGATAAGGCGTTCCTACCTCTACCAATTTCATATCAAGCTCTTCTGCCAAAAAGCGCGCTAAGCTTGGCTCCAACTGAGAATCCGGAAAGAAAAAGATACTTTTGCCAGCCAAATGAACTTTCTGTGCTTCCAATGCTCGTTTAGCGCGTTCACGCCCCGGTGCGATCACAGCGCGAAACTGCATTTCTGGTATCTTCCAAGCATCTGCTGCGGCTTTCAGCCAATGGGTCGTACCCTCCGCGCCAAAGGGGAAAAGGGCAGGCAAATGATGTGCGCCCCGTTCGATCAAGCTGCGTGCGGTCTCACCCAAAAAAGGCTGCGCCAACAAAAATTTGGTATTGGGCCCAATGCTAGGCATTTTGGAGGACTGGCGTGGTGGGAAAAACTGTACGGGGCAAATGCCAAGCGCCTCAAATAGGCGGTTGAACTGGTCTTCGACAATATCTGGCAGCGTGCCGACCACCAAAAGTGAGGCTTCCCCATCCGGTGCTGACGGTGGCGCTTCAGGCAACATGGCCACCAAGCACGCATCTTCGCCTTGGGTAAAAGTGGCTTCAATACCACTACCCGAATAATTGAGGATACGAACCTTTGGACTGTGCTTGACAGAAAGGCGCTGTGCCGCGCGCGATAAATCGAGCTTGATCACTTCAGAAGGGCATGACCCCACCAAAAACAACAATTTAATGTCGGGTCGGCGGTCTAACAGCCGGTCTACAACGCGGTCCAATTCTTCATTGGCATCTGCTAAGCCGGCCAAATCACGCTCTTCCATAATGGCGGTAGCAAAGCGGGGTTCAGCAAACACCATAACCCCAGCAGCCGACTGAATCAGGTGTGCACAAGTTCTTGAACCGACGACTAGAAAAAATGCATCTTGAATTTTTCTGTGCAACCAAACGATTCCGGTTAGCCCACAAAAGACTTCTCTTTGACCCCGCTCCCGTAGAACTGGCCTTAGCTCGTCTTGCGGCGCGCTTAACATGGCCAACTCACTCATTTTTACAATGCCTCACCTAAATCGCGGCCAGAACGCGTCGCGCTTGGATAGGTGTGCCTATGATGGCTTACCGAGCTGCATCCACTATGAGCTGGCCATGGGCATGCAAATTGCAAAGCACTGTCTATCCAATTTAGTAAATTGAATCTTTTTACTTTTTTGGTCGATTGACTATGACCAACAGAGCGGTCAGAGAGGTCAGAGAGGTCCCAGTCGTAAGAGTTTGAGGGCTGCATCAACATCGGAATTCTCCAGCATAAGCCGAACCCATTATCAGGTCGAATGCCAAGGTATGCCTCTCAATACTCTCTTGTCAATAGAAATAGACGTCCAAATATTTTGACAGTCAGATGGGCAATTGCTCTTGCAATTTAAAACCAGAGTGGGACAGTCATGCTAATGGATAAATTCTTAAGCGATACGCGAGATTCGCATATATCCGGACATATGAGGTCCAAGGTTGGTAGGTCGCAAGACCAAATGCAGATCCAAGAGATGCTGGCAAAAGCCTGCGCCCAGCCTGCGGCCCCGCGTTCCTTATGTACCGACTGCGGCATTTCGCGGACTGAGGACTCCAAGCGATGTGGACGAGCTTGTCAGTTCATCGCCCCCAATTACGGGTCCTTAGAAACCCAAACCCACGGCCGCACGCGCAATCTCGCCAAAGGAGACGAGCTTTTTTTTGGCCCAATCCAGGACATGTATCAGGCCAAACTTAAAACAGGTCTTGAAGGTGCCCAATGGACTGGTCTCACAACCCGCTTGGCAGAGCGCTTACTTGAAACCGGGCGTGTCGATGCGGTTTTGACCATGAAGCCAGACCCATTTGATCGTTGGCGCCCGGTCCCAACCTTGGTGACACAAGCTGCCGATATGGCGCATTGCCGAGGGATGCGCATGGGCTATGCGCCCCTTTTAGCCCTATTAGAACCGGCGCGCGCTCTAGGATATCGACGCCTCGCGATCATTGGCATTCCCTGCCAAGTCTATGCGCTGCGGGCTTTAGAGCAAGAATTAGGATTTGATACGCTTTATGTAATCGGGACGCCCTGTTCTGATAATACGACGACAGAAAAATTCCATCAGTTTCTGAGCCTGCTCTCAGACGAACCCAATACCATCAAATACCTAGAGTTTCGCGCCGATTATCACGTCGAGTTGCGCTTTGATGATGGGCGCAGCAAGCTTATCCCCTTCCTGCAATTGCCGATCTCAAAATTACCGGGGGACTTTTTTCCGCTCACGTGTCGAACCTGTGTCGATTATACCAATGCCTTGGCCGATATTACGATTGGCTATATGGGTGGGCAGGGCGAGCAATGGATGATCGTACGTAATGATCGCGGACGCGACTTATTGTCGCTTTTGGGCGAGGAAGTGGTGCTCAAAGAACCTTTCAGTAAAGGCAAGCGCGCCGGTGCAGTGCAAGGATTTAAGACCAATGTTGAACGCGCTGCAGGCGGCCTTCCAGTGCGCGCTATGCCCAATTGGGTGCGGCCCTTAGTGGGCTGGTTGATGCCCAAGATTGGACCGCGTGGCTTAGAATTTGCGCGCACCCGGGTTGAAATGAAAGCGATAGAGACGATTGTGCATTTAAGACGCGAACAACCCCAGCGCATGAAGTCGATGATTCCAAACTATATCTGGGCACTGGTCGCACCTTTGGGTTTATCACCGGACGTTAATGAGCGCATAAGCGCGCTGCCCGCTTCCTTGCCGACAGCGGATGTGGCAAGCAGGCCTAACCAGCTTTGAGTTCAAATCCCCCCTGGAGCCCCCTATATGCGCATTGCCTTTCCATTTTCTGCCATCGTTGGTCAAGACGACATGAAGTTGGCGATGCTGATCGCTGCAATAGATCCAGGCATTAGCGGGGTTATGGTTTTTGGGGATCGCGGCACAGGGAAATCCACAGCTGTACGTGGTCTCGCCGCACTCTTGCCACCTTTGGAAGCGGTCAAGTCCTGCCTTTATCATTGCGATCCCCTGGCCGACAAAAGCGCCTGCGCGACAGATTGTACGCATCGAGGCGCAGGTAAAGTCACCCAAGTTGAAACCATTGCCACACCCGTTGTGGATTTCCCGCTGGGTGCGACAGAGGACAGGGTGGTTGGCGCACTCGATCTCGAACGCGCGTTAACTCAAGGCGAAAAGCATTTTGAGCCAGGTCTTCTCGCGCGCGCCCACCGTGGCTTCCTCTATATCGATGAGATCAATCTACTGGAAGATCATCTGGTTGATTTATTGCTGGATGTGGCAGCATCAGGTGAAAATGTGGTGGAGCGTGAGGGCTTAAGCGTACGCCATCCGGCGCGCTTTGTTCTGATCGGTAGCGGCAACCCCGAAGAAGGTGAACTTCGACCCCAATTACTCGATCGGTTTGGACTCTCCGTTGATGTTAAAACCCCCGATACCTTGGCGCTTCGGGTCGAAGTGGTACGCCGCCGCGATGCTTTTGACCGCGATGCTGCTGGCTTTGCAAAACGTCAGGCCAGGGAGGAAGCGAAGGTGCGCGACCAAATCATTGCAGCCCGGGCTAGATTGATGGATATTGAAACCCCAGATACGGCTTTAGAATGGGCGTCTAAACTATGCATGGCTGTGGGTGTTGATGGTTTGCGCGGTGAATTGACCTTAATCCGCGCCGCGCGCGCCGTTGCTGCCCTTAAAGGGGGCACAAAGGTCGAAGAACGTCATTTAAGGGGCGTTGCGGTTATGGCGCTGCGCCATCGCTTACGGCGCAATCCCCTTGATGAGACAGGCTCATCAACAAGGATTGAGCGGGCGATTGCGGATTTGTTTGGTGCATGAGGCAAGTTGCAACACCTAAAGGTAAACCCTGCGCAACTTGGCCCGATGCACTCCTTATTGCTGCCATTTTTGCTATCGATCCCCACATTTTTGGCGGCGTAGTCCTGCGCGGTCGCCACGGCCCGTTGAGTGACGCTTGGCTTGAAATCCTAACAGATCTTTTGCCGGAAGCGACACCGATACGCCGGTGCCCCTTGCATATTGGCGATGATCGCCTGCTAGGCGGGCTTGATTTGGCAACCAGTCTGGCACTGGGTCGCCCTGTGGTTCAGCGTGGCTTATTGAGTGAGGCCGATGGCGGTGTGCTGGTTTTGCCGATGGCTGAACGCATGCAAGCTTCAACGGCTTCGCGCATTACGAGCGCCTTAGATAGCGGGCAATTTCAGCTTGAACGCGACGGTCTCACCTCGGTTTTGCCAGCACGGTTTGGCGTCCTCCTCTTCGATGAAAGCTTTGGGCCAGAAGAGGCCCCGCCTGCTGCCCTGTTAGAGCGATGCAGCTTATGCATAGATACCGACGTCTTGAAGTTTAGCGACTTATCTGACGACGGGCCAAGTTTGGAACTTATCTTAAAGGCGCGTGTGCAGTGTAACCAGATCACCTTATCGGACCCCGCTTTAATAGATGCTATCTGTGATGCTGTGACTGCATTTGGTTTAGAATCTGCGCGTCCCGCATTGGCCTGTTTGAACGTGGCACGCGCGGTAACAGCATTGGACGGGCGCTCAATGGCTGGGTTGGCGGATATCACATTGGCGGCACGTCTTGTCCTTGCTCCCCAAGCCTTACAACTGCCCCAAGATACGCATGAGGTCCAGCCCCAAGCTGAACCAGAAATACAAAGCGAGCAAGAAAATCCGCCTGCAGAACCCACGAACCCAGATCAAGCCGAAGCAAGCGACCCGCAAACCGATACGACACCCCCTCCAGAGGGCCAAGATTTGAGTGAGCAATTGATCGAGGCGGTTAAATCGGCGCTGCCCAGCGAAGTGATTGCCGCCCTTTCTACCAAAGCCAAGTGCCCCACGCCGAGAGGGGCCATAGGTGCGGGTTCAGGTCAGCATACTAAGTCACCCTTACGCGGGCGCCCGATCCGATCGCGTGCTGGCACTCTAAAGCCTGGTGAGCGCCTTAACCTGATTGATACCCTGCGCGCGGCCGCTCCGTGGCAAAAAATCCGCAAAAGTACGATGAAAGCCTCCAGATCAGTAGCTGGTCCCAAACGGATTGAGGTTCGCAAAAGCGACTTTCGCATCCGCTGCTTTGCCCAGCCCAGAGAAGCGACCACCATTTTGGTCGTTGATGCATCGGGTTCATCGGCGTTTCAACGCCTTGCTGAGGCCAAAGGGGCGGTGGAGCTTTTGTTGGCGCAAGCCTATGTCGATCGTAACAGGGTGGCGATGGTCTCCTTTCGCAATGAGGGTGCCCAAATCTTGCTGCCGCCAACAAGGTCGCTCGCCCGTGCACGGCGGCAATTGGCCGATTTAGCAGGCGGCGGGGGTACACCCTTGGCCGCTGGCATGGATACTGCCTTGACCTTGGCTTTAAGTGAAAAAGCCAAAGGGCGCACTCCACGATTGCTCTTCCTAACCGATGGGCGCGCTAATATTGACCGCGATGGGAAGGCGGGGCGCAAGACTGCGATGGCCCATGCGTTTTCAGCTGCCCGCGCCATAGCGCATTCAGGGATTGCCACGATCCATCTTGATACCTCTCCCATTCCGAGGCCAGAAGCCAAAGATCTGGCCAAAGCCATGGGTGCAACCTATGCGCCTTTACCCTATCTCAATGCACAAGCGATCAGCGCTATGGGGTAGCGTGTTGCGGCCGTGGGCCAATTATCTTTCCAGATCGGGTGAGTGAGCTAGCTAACTTTCGTCTGGGACGGCTTTGGTGCAGGCCCTGCCTGCCCCAAAGGCCTAAATTCATTGTTCTTGGGCGATTTTGACGGGTCAAGTCCGCTTCGCGCCGCAACGCGGCAGATTTCTGCAAGAAATCTGGATTTGACGCGACAAAACGCCCGTTCATGCTTGAAACGCGGTTTTGTGACCAGAAAGGGCAGCAAAACCGCATCCCAGACCCTTAATCTTTTGCCTACGCCGGGGGCAAAGCTGAGGTGTTCTGGCGAAATAGAAAAACTACCCCCAAAAGCCAACCGCTTCTTTAGTCTGAGCCAAGATCGGCTGCGCAATGGCGTGCGCACGGACGGCACCATCACGTAAGATAGCATCAATCTGCGCCGGATCATTCATATAGCGCATCATCTTGTCCATCACTGGGCCCAGCGTTTCAACTGCAAGCTCTGCAAGACGCGGCTTAAATAAGCCAAATCCTGCTCCACTAAACTCAGTCACCACTTGCTCTTTAGTTTGGCCGGCTAGTGCCGCATAAATGCCGATGAGATTATCAACCTCCGGCCGCGACTTTAACTCATCAATGTGGCTGGGCATCGCCAGAGTGTCGGTTTTGGCTTTTTTGATTTTTCTAACCAGATCATCCTTAGAATCGGTCAAATTGATCCTTGAATTGTCTGCAGGCTCTGATTTTGACATTTTCTTTGAGCCATCTTGCAAATTCATCACCCGCGCGGCTGGGCCGCCAATGATAGGCTCTGGCAGCGGGAAAAAACCTTCAACTTTGAAATCGGCGTTGAAACGCGTGGCAATATCGCGCGAAAGCTCTAAATGCTGCTTTTGATCCTCACCTACAGGTACATGGGTGGCTCTATAGGCGAGAATGTCAGCGGCCATGAGAACTGGATAATTAAACAAGCCGACTGAGCTGCGCTCCGCATTTTTGCCGGCCTTATCCTTAAACTGGGTCATGCGTTCCAGCCACCCCATGCGGGCAACGCAATTTAAAATCCACGCCAGTTCAGCATGGGCTGAAACACACGATTGCACAAACATGATGGAGCGCGCGGGATCAACACCAGCGGCCAGATAGGCAGCAGCCACTTCGCGGGTTTGCGCGGCCAGCATTTTGGGGTCCTGAGGCACGGTGATGGCGTGCAGATCGACGACACAATAAATGCATTCTCCACTATTTTGCAATTCGACGAAACGCTTAATCGCGCCCAGATAATTGCCCAAATGAAGGTTCGCGGTTGGCTGAACACCAGAGAAAACGCGCATAGGTGGTTTGGTCGTCATCGATTGATCTGCCTTAGAGCGTATCATCCGGGCCAATAGGCCCAGCGTTAGTTGGCCTTTGCATGGCCAGCTTGATGTCTGAAACCGTTACCGCTTTGACCAGAAATGCCGTGGCTGCATAGACGATAGCACCGACAAAGCAAACCAATAATGTTGCTAGCTCCTTGCCGAAAAAAAAACGTGCTTCAAATGCTGCTTCAATTGGTACCCGGTTTAACCCGGCAAAACCCAACACAAGCGCCATAGTCCCGGTTGCCACCATGATGCGCGCCAATTTACCCAGAACGAGAGGCTTAGGATGCCAGATTTTCTCGCGTAACAATGTTGTGGCCAACAATAAAGCATTCACCCATCCCGCAACACTGGCGGCAATAGCCAACCCGACATAGCCTTGGTTACCCAAAGCCCTTAGCCCAAAAAACAGTCCGGCACCTAGGGCCACATTAACCATAACCCCCGTAATCGCAAAATTCATCGGCCGCTTGGAATCGCCCCTTGCGAAAAATGGCGGGGCAAGGATGCGGATCAAGACAAAGGCCGGTACGCCCCAGCCATAATGAAACAAAGCATCTGCTGTTGCACGGGCATCGCTTGACCTAAAGTCTCCACCCGTCCAAAAGCCTTGCATTAAAAAAAATGGTACAACCACCAAAGCGGCAGCAGCAGGTAAACAAAAAGCCATGGAAAGCACAAAAGCTTCATCCAATGCCTTAGTCGCACCCCCTTTTTCAGGTTCTGCAACCGCCCGCGCCAGTCGGGGCAACAGGGCAACCCCAATAGCAACACCAATTAAGCCCAAAGGCAATTGAAACAGTCGATCCGCTGCATAAAGCCAGGATTTCGCACCAATCTCATAACTCGATAGGGCTTGGCTAACCACAACATTAATATGTGTCGCGCTGCCCGCAATCACCGATGGCCCCATCACCGCCATGATTGCTTTGACTTCAGGTGTGAGGCGCGGCAGGCGAAACCCGATGCGCACGCCAAGCCGCCGACAGCCGATATAAAGCGCGCCAGCCTGCAACATGCCTGCGACCGTAATCGCCACCGCCGCGTTCACAGCGACTTGGGTTGGCTCGCGTTCCCAAATGATAAAGGCCAAAATCGTAACATTCAAAAGCGTGGGAGCCGCCGCCGACAGGGCAAATTTCCCAGCCGTATTTAAAACACCAGAGAACAGAGAACTCATAGCCATGCCCACCAAATAGGGCATGGTGATTTGGGTTAATACAATAGCAAAGTGAAATGCTTTGGGTATATCCGCATAGCCACCGTGTAGGACCAACATGATCCATGGCATGGCAAGTTGTGCCAAAATCGTCACGGTGGCCGCCGCCAAAGTCAAAACTGAAAAGGCCTGACTGGCGATTTCAGCTGCTTGATCGTTGCCAGATTCAGCTTGGGTTTTAGCATAAAATGGGACAAAGGCCTGGCTGAATGCACCTTCAGCCAGAATGCGGCGAAACAGGTTAGGAAAACTCTGCGCTGTCGCAAATGCATCGCCAACCCAACCAGCCCCAAGAAGATTTGAGATCGCCCTATCGCGCGCATAGCCAAAAAGTCGGCTCAGTAGGGTAAAGCCAGCCTGTACCAAAGTGTTACGCGCCAGTGACATCAAATGATTTGCTCCTG
Source organism: Candidatus Phycosocius spiralis (assembly GCF_030158815.1). Taxonomy (GTDB): domain Bacteria; phylum Pseudomonadota; class Alphaproteobacteria; order Caulobacterales; family Aquidulcibacteraceae; genus Aquidulcibacter; species Aquidulcibacter spiralis. The sequence goes on along the minus strand of NZ_BPFZ01000004.1, from coordinate 33,274 downwards.
CTGGACGCACTTCTAGCTCGCGCCGCGCCTTTCGGGGAGTGTTGGCGCTGATATTATCGAGATCGTGCTAAGCTCTGGCAAATATCTTGCACAATTAAGGTTTTTTCCTCATGGTCTAAGCCATGAATAACCCCAATGCTGATAAAAGCCCTGCTAGCTTGATCACCATGTCTCAACACTCAGTAGATAGTGGTGCCGATACAGTAGCCGCATTGCGCGGGGAAATTGATGCCATCGATGGTGAACTTGCTCGTTTGATTGCCAAGCGTTCTAGCCTTGCACACACGATGTCTATGGCCAAACATATGGCTGGCGATACAGGGTTTGGCTGGCACCCCGCACGCGAAGTTGAGATCCTTCGATCTATCCTAGCGCGTGAACCTGATTTGGACCCCTATCTTGTAACAACCATTTGGCGGGCCTTGATCGCCGCGAATTTAGCCGCCCAAGGTGGACTTGAGATTATCACCACATTGGAAGCGGCTCCTTGGGCGCGGCTGGCCTTTTCCATCTCCGACGAGACCCATCAATTGATCAAAACCGATCACGCGCTTTTAGAAGCATTAACCCAAGGTGAACGCAGGATCGGCTGTTTGCCTTGGCCAGATGGTGCGCACAATTGGTGGCACGATATGATGCACGCCGCTTTCGCGGATCTTTTTGTGTGTGCGGCAAGCCCACCTGTTCAAAAACGAGGCGCGCCAGAGGCTTTATTGGTGGCGCGCCATCTGCCTGAATCTTCGGGCGATGACTTCACCCTTTTGGCCGGTTCGGTGCATGACTTACAAGCTTTTGACGGCCAAATCGTCGCCACAATGGATGGGATATGCCTTACTCAGGTGCCCCGCTTTATCGGCGAGGAAATTGTGCTGCCAAGCGGGGTTCGGCGGATTGGCTGTTTTGCCTTGGCTTAGGGCCAAGCATGCTTGAGCTTTCTTCTGTCTGGGGCGGCTTTGGTGCAGGCAGTGCCTCCACCAAAGTCCTAACTTTATTGTTCGTGGGCGATTTTGACGAGTCAAGTCCGCCTTGCGCCGCACCGCGGCAGATTTCTTTAAGAAATCTGGACTTGACGCGACAAAACGCCCGGTCATCATCGAAAAGCGGTTTTGTGCCAGAATGGGCACCAAAAGCGCGTCCCAGACCTTTTGAGTTCAAAAAGCGCCAATAAACCCACCCTCAATAATAGACGTCGGTCAAATACAAGCCGTCGCTGGGCGCGACTGGGCCGCATTTTGTTCTGTCGCGCGCTTCAAGTGCAGCCTTCACATCGGCGGGTTGCCAACGACCACGCCCAACCTCGGACAATGTACCCATCATAGAGCGCACCTGACGATGTAGGAAGGATTTGGCCTGCACAAAGGCTTGAATCTCATCGCCAAAAACACCCTGTACTCGGGTCAAGCTTAACTGACTGAGTGTCTTGATCGGACTTTTGGCTTGGCAATCGGAGTGACGAAACGTGGTGAAATCATGCGTCCCAATCAAGAAGTGGGCGGCTTCTTGCATGGCCCCCACATCATGGTGATGGGGCACACGCCACACACGACCAAGATTTAGGGTTAGGGGTGTCCGCCGTTCAACCATGCGGTACACATAACAACGCGCCTGTGCTGAAAATCGAGCATGAAACGTATCGGGCACTGGTTCTGCGAGCACAATCGCAACGGGGCCAGAAAATCGCAACCAAGCATTGAGGGCTTCGCACAATCGAAACCCATCCCAACTTTTTTCCAAATCAACATGAATGACCTGCCCAGTCGCGTGGACACCGCGGTCTGTACGTCCAGCAGCATGGGTCCGTCGCGCTTGCCCTTCAATTGCGGCGATTGCGCGCTCCACGACATCTTGAATACCCTTTCCGTCAGCCTGACTTTGCCAACCCGAAAAGTTTGTGCCGTCATATTCAAGGGTTAGTTTCCAGCGTTGCATGCAACGCGTTTAGCGCAGCATTTAACCCAGTGCCTACCCCATTGCTGCGTTGACCCTGCAACAGGGGCCGCTTATAGCGCGACCGGTTCACCATTATGATGAGACCTAAAGGGATTGGTCATGAAAACCCCGCGCTCTTTCTTCAAACCACTCGCCCTTGGTGCTCCTGCCCCATTCCGGGAATTGCCGGTGAATGTCGAGCGCATGATCCATTTTGTGCCACCACATCTCGAAAAAGTACGCGCTAAAGTTCAAGAAATGGCTGCAGGAATAGATGTGATTTTGGGCAATCTGGAAGACGCGATCCCATCAGATGCCAAATTAGCAGCCCGTCACGGCTTTATTGATATGGCCAAAGCCACTGATTTTAAAAGTCTTGGTACCGGTCTTTGGGTGAGGATCAATGGATTAAATAGCCCATGGATGTTGGACGATGTGGTCGAGATCGTCACCGCGGTGGGAGACAAGCTGGATGTCATCATGGTTCCCAAGGTCGAAGGCGTGTGGGACATTCATTATCTTGATCAATTACTGGCCCAACTGGAAGCCAAAGCGGGGGTGATCCGGCCGATTCAGCTTCACGCGATTTTGGAAACCGCAGAAGGTGTCGCTCATGTTGATGCGATTGCTTTGGCCAGCCCAAGGATGCAAGGGATCAGCTTAGGCCCTGCCGATTTAGCAGCCAGCCGCGCGATGAAGACTACCCGCGTCGGTGGTGGGCATCCAGGCTATCGTGTGTTAGAAGACGCCCACTCAGACGGACGCGCCCGCGCCAGCGTTCAGCAAGATTTATGGCATTATACGTTCGCAAAGATGGTTGACGCTTGCCAAGCTGCCGGGATCAAGCCATTTTACGGCCCATTCGGCGATATCAAAGACCTTGAGGGGTGTGAGCAGCAGTTTCGCAACGCTTTTATCATGGGCTGTGCGGGCGCTTGGACCTTGCACCCTGACCAAATTGAGATCGCCAAGCGTGTATTCAGCCCCGATCCCACAGAAATTGCCTTTGCACGGCGTATTTTAGAAGCCATGCCAAATGGTAGTGGTGTGGCAATACTGGACGGGAAGATGCAAGACGATGCTACTTGGAAACAGGCCAAAGTGATGGTCGATCAAGCGCGTTTAATTGCCAACAAAGATCCCGACATGGCCAAGGTCTATGGCTTCTAAAGACCCTTCACTCTTATCTTAGACTGGATTGTCTCCTTCTTGCCAAGGTCCCCAAATACTCGATCGCAGTCAAGTCCTTGTCTTAAAGTTAGGCATGAGGCCAAATAAAGTATGACTTATCGAAGTTCAGACACCGCGCGCAAGCTGATCAAAGATCTTGGCACATATTTAGGTGATATCATCAGAGACCAGCATGGCGAGATACTATTTGACGCCATTGAATCTATCCGCTCAGCTTCTGTGCGCGAGCACATAGGGAAATTACCCCATGGTGTCACCCTTAAACTGCTCGATCAACTTAGCCTAGACGAAACCTTAATTTTTATCCATGGGTTTTGCGTCTTTTCACAATTGGCCAATCTTGCCGATGATTATGTTAACCGTGTCCAGAATGTTCATAGAGATCCTTTAGAAGTCCTGACCTCAGATGCCGATCTGAGCAAGAATAGGGTGCATGCGATTTTGGCACAAATGGTTATTGCCCCCGTTTTAACCGCTCATCCCACAGAAGTTCGACGTAAAAGCGTACTTGACCGCGAAGTGGCCATCTCTGACACTTTAGATTTGCCCATTGATCCAATTGAAGGCGACAACCTACAGAAAGATAGGTTACGTCGAGAAATCCGACTCCTGTGGCAAACAAGGGTTTTACGCAGCGAACGGATTGGGGTTAACGATGAAATTACCAATGTCGCGAGCGTTTTAGGTCGGTCATTTTTAAAGGAAATGCCGAAACTGGTTCGAAGATTAGAGCGTCGCTTGGGAAAACCGCTTCCCGATCTATTGCGTGTAGGATCTTGGGTTGGGGGTGACCGCGATGGCAATCCATTCGTCGATGCGCAAACCTTAAGCACCGCCATAATGACCCATGCCAGCCTTTTGCTGGGTTCATTCTTGGAAGAGCTGCATCAATTAGGTAGTGAATTATCCATCTCCGTAGAGTTAACACAGGTCAGTCAGGCATTGATCGACTTAGCTCAGTCTGGCCAAGATTCATCACCCCATCGCCGCGACGAGCCCTATCGGCAAGCAATTCGCGGCATTTATGCCCGACTGGCCGCAACTTACACGTCAATAACTGGGCAATCGGCCCCGCGTTCGACTGAACTCAAGGCAAGCACATACCAGTGCCCATCCCAATTGATCGAAGCACTCAATATTATCGGAGAATCCTTACGTGCCAATGGTGCAAGCGATGTAGCCGATGGGCGACTGGCCCGTTTGAAGACCGCGGTACATCTATTTGGTTTCCACTTTGCCCAGATGGAGTTGCGACAAAATTCAGAAGTCCACGAACGCACCATTGGTGAGCTCGTTAAAAAGGCGGGGATTGAAGCGAATTATGCGGCCCTACATGAAACTGAGCGCGTTGAACTTTTGCGCGAGATCTGGCGATCTCCGCGCCAGCTCAAAACATTATTTGCCACCTATAGCGAAGAAACCCAAAAGGAATTGGCGATCTTTGACTGTGCGGCCTCGATGCGTGCCAAAGTAGGTCCTGAAGTTTTGCGCCGCGTCATTGTATCTAAAACCGGTAATGTTTCTGATTTGTTGGAGGTTGCCCTCCTGCTTAAGGAAGGCGGTTTGTTTACCCTGAGGCCCAACAAAGCACCTATGATCGCCATCGCACCTTTATTTGAAACGATTGCCGATCTTCAAGCGAGTGAAGCGATTATGCGCCATTGGTTAATGCTGCCAGAGATCCAAGTGGTGCGTGCCAATGCGGATTTTGTCCAAGAAATCATGATCGGCTATTCCGATAGCAATAAGGATGGAGGCTATTTGACTGCCAATTGGGAAGTAAGGCGCGCCATTGAACGATTGGTAGCTTTAGGGCATGAATTGGGCGTGACCATGCGCTTTTTCCACGGCCGTGGTGGCTCAATTGGGCGGGGTGGCGGGTCAAGTCGCGACGCCATCAGGGCCCTGCCTTCAGGCAGTATGGTAGCGGGGCTTTCGGTTACCGAGCAAGGCGAGGTGATTTTTTCAAAATATGGTCACCCCGAAAGTGCGCGAGCTTCTCTTGAAACCTTGGTGGGGGCCAGTTTGGAAGCAGCCTTAATGCCTGCTGACCCTGCTCAAGACGAATTATTGGCCACAACTATGCCCCAGCTGAGTGATCATGCTTTTAAGGCCTATCGACAACTCATTTATGAAACAGAAGGCTTCGCCCAGTATTTCCTTCAATCCACACCCCTGAAAGAAATTGTCGAGCTAAAGATTGGTAGTAGGCCCGCCGCGCGCTCGGCTTCCGGGCGTATAGAGGATTTGCGCGCCATCCCATGGGTATTTAGCTGGTCGCAGGCACGTGTGAATCTCCCCGGCTGGTATGGGTTTGGAAGTGCCATCCATAGCTATTGCGCCGTGGCGGGCAAAAAGGGGCAAGAAGATCTCCGCAAACTCTATCACATTAGTCCCTATTTTGCGACGTTGGTGTCCAATGTTGAGATGGTCATGGCAAAAGCCGATCTCGAGATTGCACGGCTTTATAGCGAACTTGTTGAGGATCAAGTGATGGCACGGGCGATTTTTGCCAAGATTGAGGTCGAGTGGGGTCTTACCCGAACCGCTATAAGCCAGGTCACAGGACGATATGACTTGATCAGCAATAATCCAAGCCTAGCCCAATCCATTAGCTTGCGCATGCCCTATCTTGATCCGCTCAATCTATTGCAAGTTCGCTTGATCCGAAAGTTACGCGCCAAGCCTTCAGACGCGTCGGCCGCCACAATCATCAAGGGTATACAGCTCACCATCAATGGGATTTCTGCCGGTTTACGCAATACCGGCTGATGCAAACTCAAGTCTGGTCGATCCGGCCCACACGAAATGCCCCTAAATCAGCATAAACCGCCTTGTCCGCAAAGGCAAAGGCCGCATCATCAACGCGAACATCAGCGCGGCGTAAATGGCGCGATAAAGTCAGCCCTTCAATTGTGCGGCAACGAGATAGTGCCACATAGGTTTGGCCATGGGCAAATGACCCGCTGCCGAAATCGACATGAACCTGATCAAAGGTCAGGCCTTGCGCCTTATGGACAGTTAAGGCCCAGGCGGGACGTAGAGGCAATTGCCGAAATAGACCAACGGGCTTACGCTGGGGCACACCTTCTGCATCGGGCTCATAGATATAACGCTCCCAATCGGTTGGTTCGATCTCATATGTGCGCGCGCCAATCCGCACAAAGGCGGTGGTTTTACCTAAATCAACCACTGTGCAGAGTGTACCATTAACCCAGCGCTTGTCTGCATCATTGCGCAACAGCATGACCCGCGCACCCACCCGCAGTATTAGCTCATGATCTGTTGGAAAAAGGCGGTCGTCGAACTGACCTTCGACTTTGGCTGTAAAACTGGCCTTCGGACCCACCAGTTTGGTCATTTGCACATCATTGATGCGGCGCGCCGCATCATTGGTTGTGGTTAATACAATAGCACCACCGCCCTCACCTTCAAAAGCTGGCGTGGATGAAACGACGCGGGAATCTAACAGCGCCGCATCCTCGATACTGGGCCGACCACGCCGCACGCGGTCTAACAATCCCAGAAAAACGGCTTCGGATTGGCGAAAAACTTGACGTAATTCAATCGCCGTCCAATCAAGCGATCTAACCACTGGCGCATCAAAAAAGTAAGGACCCCCGAACCATTGCATCAAGTAAGGCTCTTCTTCTCGGCTTACAACAGGGGGCAATTGGGCGCTATCACCCACACATAAAAGCCGGACCCCCCCAAAAGGCTTAGCAACACCTCGGTGTAGCCGCATCGACCGATCAATGGCATCCATTAAGTCCGAACGCACCATAGAAATCTCATCAATCACCAATAAATCAAGGGATTTGAGCATGCGCCCCCCGCGAACCCGCTTTACGTCATGGGGTTGAATGATGGCGGGTGGAAATTTGAACAAGGAATGGATGGTTTGGCCACCAGCATTGAGCGCTGCGATCCCTGATGGGGCAATAATCGCCGCTTTAAGCTGAGTTGTGTCTAAAAAAGCCTTTAAAAACGTCGTCTTCCCGGTCCCTGCCCGCCCGGTTAAAAAAACCCCTCCCTCAGCTGCTTCAATGCGCTCCGCGACTTCACCATAAGGGCCATCATCTAGAGAAGGCGCTGTAGGTGCGGCCGATGCCATCAAGCGACCTTCCCCCCTTTTTAGTCGCCATAGCGCTGTGGCGGCGTCTGGGTCGTTGACCTGCGCGACGATGGTTCCCTGACGTATGAATAGCGCGCAATAGCCTTTGCCAGTTTCCACCAACCGCGCAATCCCGTCCCGCAGAGGTATTTCTTTTAAAGTTTTCACGCGGCACCCTCTTACCTCTGTCTTGTGGGGCTACGCTATTTTCGTCAAGCATAGTGTTGGGGTAGATGCATGGATTAGAAATTCTAACTTGTTTGTCACGCATCTAAGGCGCACCTAATGTGATATAAGCACTGGCTTATGGAGGAAACCCGCATGTCTCACGCATTGTTTGCCCAAGCTCCACGGGCTCTGACGACCCGTGCACAGGGCCGCATCTTTTCCAACATAACCGAAACCGTCGGGGCGACCCCGCTTGTTCGGCTTTCCAAAATAGCCAACAAATACAACATTCAAGCTGAGTTATTAGGCAAACTTGAGTTTTTTAACCCAATCGCCTCAGTCAAAGACCGCATTGGCTTTTCAATGATTGAAGAGCTTGAAAAGCGCGGCCTGATCCAAGCTGGTAGCGTTTTGATCGAGCCGACATCGGGCAATACAGGTATTGCTTTAGCCTTTGTTGCGGCCCAACGTGGCTATCGCTTGATCTTGGTGATGCCTGAAACCATGTCCATAGAGCGACGGAAGATGCTGGTCTTTTTAGGCGCAGAATTGGTCTTAACCCCCGGTGCCGAGGGTATGAAGGGGGCAGTTGCGCGCGCCAATCTTTTGGTCAGTGAAACACCAAACGCACTTATCCCAGGCCAGTTTGTTAACCCCGCCAATCCCGCCATCCACCGCAAGACCACTGCCGAAGAAATTTGGATCGATACAGATGGTAAAGTGGATGCATTTGTTGCGGGCGTAGGAACCGGGGGCACGATCACAGGGGTTGGCCAGGTACTTAAGGAGCGGAGCCCTCAAACCCGCATTGTTGCCGTAGAACCATCAGGCAGCCCAGTATTGTCAGGCGGGGCACCTGGCTCCCACAAAATTCAAGGGATTGGTGCAGGTTTTGTACCCGAAGTGCTTGACCGCTCGGTCATTGATGAAGTGATCACCGTCACCAATGAAGAAGCGTTTGAGTTTAGCCGTGATCTTGCTCGTACCGAGGGAATACCAGGAGGTATTTCAACCGGTGCCAATCTTGCTGCCGCGATCAAGCTTGGTCAGCGCACAGAATTTGCCGGCAAGCGCATTGTGTTCATCGTGCCAAGCTTTGCTGAACGCTATATTTCTTCGGCGCTCTTTGACGGCATTGGCTAGTTGGTCTTCGATCGGCTTTACAACGAAACTGGTCATATCAATCAGCACCTTTTGTCTGGGACGGCTTTGGTGCAGGCCCTATCTGCATCAAAGGCCTTACTCAATAGGTTGTGGGCGATTTGACGCGACACACAGCCCGAACAACATAGAAAAGGGTTGTGCCAGAATTGGCCCTAAAAGCACGTCCCAAACCCTTAAGGTCGCAGATATGACCGCTAGATTTATGGCCATCATGTCACACCGAGGCGATTGACAAGTGCGATACGACCAGTTTGATGCGGTCATGATTCCATGCAAATCTCCCCAAGAAGCCATAGATCGGCTTCAAGACATCCATGCCGCTTCGGTGCAAGCATTGCGTGATGCCTTGGCCCGCTTTGTTCAAGCCCGCACACCACCAACAGCTGAAGAACGGCTTAGGTTTCGCTATCCTGAGATCCGGGTGATTTATGCGCCAGATGGCCCGCCCCCGGTGTCTCAGCGCGCTTATGCCAAGTTCAATGCACCGGGTATCTATGCCACAACTGTGACCCAGCCGGCTGAGTTTCAGAACTATTTGTTGGAGAATCTAACTCCCTTGGTGGAGGAATATGGCGCGCAGGTTGAGGTCGGATTATCGGAAGATGAAATGCCCTATTCTTACATTGTCGATGGGGCCACCGACATTGGTCTTGGCGATGTGCCGCCACAAGAATTAGCGCGTTGGTTTCCAACCCCGCAACTAACTTCCGTCGGCGATGAGATTGTGGATGGTGAGTTTGAATTTATAACAGGACAATCACGGCCGCTAGCCCTCTATACCGGCTTGCGTGTTGATTATTCCCTAAAGCGCCTCACCCATTATTCGGGCACCGAGTGGCGCGCGTTTCAGCCTTGGATCTTGTTCACCAATTACGCCCGCTATGTCGACGAGTTTGTGCGCTGGGCTATTGAGCAAATCCGCATAGGCGGACGCTATATTCGTTTGATTTGTTCAGGTGGTATCACCATTGATGCTTCTAACTTAAATGATGATCTAGAGGCCATAGTGGCCGCAAGCCCTTGGCGTAAGTTTCAGATGCCAGCCTATCACCTCATCTCTGCCGACGGCCAAGGCATAACCTTAGTCAATATCGGGGTTGGTCCTTCCAATGCTAAAAATATCACGGACCATTTGGCAGTTTTGAGGCCCCATTGCTGGCTGATGGTTGGCCATTGTGGCGGGCTTCGCCAAAGCCAACGCATTGGCGACTATGTGCTGGCACATGCCTATTTACGTAAAGACGAAGTCCTGGATCGTATCTTGCCTGCCGATGTACCCATACCGCCGATTGCCGAAGTCCAAATGTCCATCCAACAGGCGGCAATGGAAGTCACAGGAGAAAGTAGAGAAGCGCTCAAGCGACGGTTGCGGACCGGAACCGTGGTTAGCTTCTCGGATCGAAATTGGGAACTTTATTGGGGTAGGGAGCGGCGCCTCATCAATATTTCACGCGCGATCGGGGTCGATATGGAAAGCTGCATGATCGCAGCGCAAGGTTTTCGCCACCGAGTACCTTATGGCACGCTTTTGTGCGTTTCTGACAAGCCCCTGCATGGCGAGATCAAATTGCCAGGTTCCGCTAATGTCTTCTACGCGCGCGCCATAGGGGAGCATTTGAAAATCGGTATCGCCGCGATTGAAAAAATGCGCCTTGACGGTGTTGTGCTTCATTCGCGCAAATTACGCAGTTTCGACGAGCCGCCGTTTCGCTAAGGGCATACTGGATTGATCTGCCCTTAAACCCTTTAATCGCTGCGGGTGCCCAATTCAAAAACATGATTGCGTTTAGTGGAGACTAGCAGTCGATATCCAATTTTTTCTATAACACCCATCAAATCTTGGACCCAATCTTTTTCACCCCGCTCGATAATCAATAATCGCGGGTGCAGCGCACTTGGGGCCTCGGCATAGAAAGGTATCATTGCACGATCCTCAAACCCTTCAATATCAATTTTAAGCGCGTCGATGCGATAGAGTCTTGCTTCTTCAACAATGCTTAAGAGTGGACGGACAATTACCTCAATTTCATCCCTCCCCCCACTAATGGTAGCCAGCGATGCACCCCCTTCATTATTGCTGCCAATTGATAAATACATAAGTCCATGCGCAGCGCCTGCACCACAGGCAAAGACCTGCGTATTCATATGCGGGTTTAAGGCAAAATTCGCTCTTAATCGTCCAAGTACGCCAGGTTGGGGTTCAATTGCGACTATGCGGCCAGATTGGCCAATAAATTGACCCGCCCACAATGAATACGCCCCAACATTAGCCCCCACATCAACAAAAACATCACCTTTTTTAAGCCATGTGGCCAAGATTTCCCGCTCTTCCAATTCAAACCTTGACGGTGAAAACATCAACCGTTTTTCGGTTATATTTTTCCGTGGATCAATCCTGGTTTTAAGTCCCCACGTTTCTATATCGAGCGGTCCAGAAAGACTTGGAAATAAAAGCCGCTTGCAGAAGGAAGCGGCAAGCTTACTCAATGGGCCCGGGTCAAACGATCGTGACCAGCGGATGAAGCGTGCTTGGTTGGGGGTAGGAGCATAGACCCCGTAAGGTGGCATATCATAGAACATATTCATGGGTTGCCATGCGTCATCTGCATTTACAAGGAGCTCAAGACAGAGTTTGACGCTACGAAGCGCTTCCTATCTTGTCAATCACAGTCTAGAACAGATTATACTTGTGTTCCGCATCAGATTTGGGGCGCACTTAGGGAGAAAACCATGGATCTTGCAACCATTACTGCTGGCATGAAAGAACGCGTCGAAGCTAAACCCGCATTTGGCAATACTGTAAAATTTGATTTTGGCGATGCCGGAACAATTCACATCGATGGCAAGAACAACAACCATGTGACCAATACCGATGGTCCTGCGGATTGTACCTTGAAGATCGCTTTAAGCGACTTTGTGGATATGGTCGAAGGTCGCCTCAACGGTATGAATGCTTTCATGAGCGGCAAGTTAAAAGTTGATGGCGATATGTCGATTGCCATGAAGTTACAATCGATTATCGGTTAAAGCATGGATTTAACTTCATGCAATTGGTTCGGGATGCATTCATTGACGCCCTAACAAAATTGGAGGTCTTTCGTGTAAAAGGGCCTGATGATCTAACAATCCGTGCAGCTTTTCTGCCTTATCTAGGCAAGCAGCCGCGCGGATCGATCATTTTGGCACCAGGTAGATCCGAATATATTGAAAAATATGCCGAAACCCTTGCAGCTTTGCAAACACGAGGGTTCAATGTTCTCGTTGTGGATCATCGCGGCCAAGGTTGGTCGGATCGACTGGGTGCCAACCAGTACGCCGGGCATATGGATAGTTTCGCTAAGGCTGGTATCCACCTCAATTGTGCGATTGAGGCTGTGAGCGACCGTTTGACTGGCAAAAAGATTGTGCTGAGTCACTCCATGGGGGGCTGCATTAGCTTAGAAGCGCTATTGAGTGGCACAATCTCCAATATTGTGGGTGCTGCCTTTTGTGCACCGATGTGGGGACTGATCGGTCCACCGGTAATGGGCGTAATCGCTCAAACTCTGGTCGCTTTAGGACTTGGAAAACACGTTGCGCCGACTTTGCCAAAAGTCTGGCATCCAGAGCCGTTTGAAGCCAACCCATTAACCCATGATCAAAAGCGTTTTGCCCGCAATAATGCTCTATTTCTGGCTGAACCCTGTTTACAATTGGCTGGCCCAACCAATGGCTGGATCAACCAAGCCCTCAAAACTTTGGCAAGCTTCACACCTGAACGATTGGCGACCTTAGCTATCCCTATCTTGGTGGTGAGTGCGCAAGCAGAAGCTTTAGTCGATAATCATGCCCATGTGCGGGTTGTAAGCCAGCTGCCCCATGCGCAATTGCACATTGTGCCAGGTGCCAAGCATGAGTTAATGCAAGAAATCGATGCCTTGCAACAGCAATTTTGGGGGCATTTCGACACGTGGGTTGAAACGGTTTTAACCTAACGCCTAAGCTGTAAGACCAACTGCCTCATAAATACTAATCCATCTTGGCCTAAATGCATTGATGGCTTGCTTCGTGCGCTACGATGTTTATACCCGCGCCTTCGGATGGGCAGGTGGCCGAGTGGTTGAAGGCGCACGCCTGGAACGCGTGTATGGGTGCAAGCCCATCGAGGGTTCGAATCCCTCTCTGTCCGCCATTATTTTCGTATAAACATGGTGCTTACTGCTTTTTCTGACTAACAAATCGCTATCCAATCCAACTATCCTTTATATATTCCCTTAAAATGCCTTCTTTTTTGCCGGTCACCCCCTACGTATGAATAGCGATAATTTACTGGAAAAGACGATAATGGAACCAAATACTGGTATTGCAGGAGAGGGGCGGCATGCGATTGCAGATGCGCTGGCGCAAGTATTAGCTGATTCCTATAGTCTTTATCAAAAGACCCACTTGTATCATTGGAATGTGCAAGGCCCCCGCTTTAGCGCGTTGCATCAGCTGTTTTCGGACCAATATTTAGAGCTTTGGAATGCTTTAGATGAGATGGCAGAGCGTATACGTGCCCTAGGCGTCTTCGCGCCGAGCCATGGGCAATTGGCCGCCCGTACAAAGATCCCAACACCCAATGATATCAGCGTCAGTGAAGACGCCATGCTCAAAGCACTGTTAGAAGGCCAAGAAATAGTGGTGCGCTCTGCCCGCTCGGCTTTGAAATTGTCCGCCGAGCTCGGGGATGATGCAACAGCTGATTTGATGACGCAAAGATGTGCAGCAGGCGAGAAAGCGGCTTGGATGCTACGTGCGCATCTTAGCTAGAGCCAACTAACTTGAGCATGTTATAAGTGCGGCACTCTTCAAAGTGCTTAGCCATTCGGGCAACGCGATGAAAAGCGTGGCCCAAGCCAGAGATCTGTTCAAAATTGAGATTATCACGCTAAGCCTTGACGATGAAGTAACACAAAGATTTAGGGTGCGAGATGCATACCCCTATAAGGTCCCCGCAGTCATCGCAGCTATGATTTGTTCTGTATCCTGACTGATGTGCCCCTTGCGCGCGCTATCCATCTTCCGCCACGTAGCATAAACTGGGCCCATACGCGGATTTCGGCCAAGTTGATCTTGGTGCCGGCCTATAAAGTCCCAATACAGTGGGTTAAAGGGGCAAGCATGCGGCCCGGACTTTATCTTGGGATCATAGACGCAAGTGGCGCAATAATTCCCCATTTTATGAATGTAAGATCCACTGGCCGCATAAGGCTTTGTCGCCAAGATGCCGCCATCGGCAAACAGGGCCATGCCGATTGTATTGGGTGCTTCCACCCACTCAAACGCATCCGCATAGACACTCAAATACCATAAATGAACTTCATGAGGGTCAAGCCCTGCCAACAAAGCAAAATTTCCCGTCACCATCAGCCTTTGAATATGATGAGCATAAGCATGGATCTTGGTTTGCCCAATGACAGCCCGCATGCAGGCCATTTTGGTTTCACCGCTCCAATAAAAAGACGGCAGAGGGCGCGAGGCACCAAAATGGTTGAGCTTTGTATAGTTTGGCATGTTCAGCCAATAAATACCGCGAACAAACTCACGCCAGCCAATGATCTGGCGGATAAAGCCTTCCACTGCCGCAAGTGGGGCGCGGCCGCAAATCCATTCTTGCTCAGCTCTGCGGCACAAATCGAGAGGGTCCAACAGCCCGACATTGAGATATAAAGCCAAAACCGCGTGGTTCATAAATGGTTGATCTCGCTGCATCGCATCTTGGGTCGAGCCAAACTGGGGCAGATTGTTCTTTAAAAAGTGGTCGCGAGCTTGCTCTGCCTCTTTTGCCGTGGTGGCAAACCAAAACGGCGCATTATCGCCAAAATGATCGCCAAATCTTGCATCCACCAGTTTCAGCACTTCTTCTGTCCGAGCACTTGGGGGAAACCGCAAAGGTGCCGTCATCCATAAATCGGGCTTAGCTGGCCGCCGATTTTCCGCATCAAAATTCCAACGCCCTCCAGCAGGCTGATCACCGTCCATTAAAAGGCCGGTTAAGCGGCGCATATCGCGATAAAAATACTCCATCACCAAGCTCTTGCGACCCTGCGCCCACGCGACAAATCGTGGCCGATCACAGATGAAGCGGTTATCGGGTAAAAGTCGGATCGGAACGTCGCACGTTTCCAGCCACCCGCGCTGCATCTCCAATACTCGCCATTCGGACGCCTCGGTCAGCACGACATGATCAGGCTTGTGGCGTTCTAAGGCGCGCATCAACTCGCCCGTGAAAGTGCCACAATTACCCAGTTTATCAAGCTTCACATAATCAACGAAGAAGCCACGGGCCGCCAATTCATCGCCGAAAGCACGCATCGCCGAGAGAATGAATGAAATCTTCTTTTTGTGATGGCGGACGCTTTGCGTCTCAGAATCAACCTCAACCATCAAAATGACATCTGTCTCTGGATCAGCACCCGCAAGCACAGATATCTTATGCGTGAGTTGATCGCCCAAAACGAAGCGCAGGTTTTTCATCACAGGGGGGACCGCTGCATCATCTAGAATGATGTAGAGCCCATTTTAGCTTTTGGGAATCCAAAAAACAGTATCAGGACAAATGTCCGCACTGGGATCTTAGCTCAACAGGAATACATTATTTAGTCTGGTGGCGTTGAAGTGGTGCCGATACATAAGCGACATCCCTTTGCGCAAAGACATCTCCCAACAGGACTAATATCGGTCCTTCACCCAAGCCTTCGCGGAGGTCAGGCATATCCTGTAAGCATCCAAACACCTGCACGCTATCAGGCCTTGAAACATCTTGGGCCAATGCGACTGGGCAATTGGCATTGAGGCCATGGGCCAGCAAAGTATCGCGAACCGCTACTGCGTCCCCTGCACCCATATAAAGAACTGCAGTATCAGCCGCTGCTGCGGCCTTCGCCCAATCACTGGTAGCCCTGCCACCGCGAGCCACGCTAGGGGTCACAAAGGTGACCGAACGGGAAAGCCCCCTTTGGGTTAAGGATATGCCCAGTTCTGATGCCGCTCCAAATACAGCAGAAATACCAGGTACGATTGACAGCGAAATGCCAGCTTTCTGGCAGGCTTGTATTTCCTCATACGCGCGACCAAACAACATTGGGTCGCCGCCCTTAAGTCTGACAACGATGCGATGCTTAGCAGCTGAAGTAACCAATAAACGATTAATCAAGGCCTGATCCATCGAGACCTGCCCGCCACGCTTGCCGACATTAAGCTTTTTTGCGTGTGGAGCTAGGTCCAAAATCTCTGCACCCACCAAAGCGTCATAGACAATAAGGTCAGCCTGTTCGAGTAAGCGTGCGGCACGCAGGGTAAGGAGGTCGGCGGCACCAGGGCCAGCGCCCACCAGATAGACATGACCCGTCACGCTGCCACCCTATGAGGCAACACCCCATCGGCCAGCACAAAGGCGCGACCATCCGCCCCCCATTGATAAACAGCAGGGAAGCATTTTAACGCCGTTTTCGCCCACACACCATCCTGATCGCCGCGCAAGGCAAAGCCATCAAACCCACACCGCGCCATGGCAAAGATTTGATCGATCAGCACATCTCCAACCGCGCGCACTTCACCGCTAAAGCCCAAGCGGGTGCGCAGAAGCGTGGCGATTGAATAGCCGCGACCATCGCTAAACTTTGCAAACTCAACCGCGATCATTGCTACTCCTGCTAGTGCTCCTTTTAAGCGCATGGGGTCATCTGTCGGCATCAAGTTCAAACCAATCGGACCCAGGGTCAAACGCTGATCACGCTCAAAGGGGCTAAACTCAAGCCATTGGTCTAAACATATTAATGGCCCATGTTCCCAAATCGAGACGCTGGGCGCTTCGGGTTGTTTGACATTAGGGCGAATGAAACTGCGCACATCGCCCTGCCCCGCATTTACAATCGCCATATCCGGTAATGGGTTGGGAGGTGGCGCAGACCGAAATGCCCCTTTGGGAAGCGGTAAAATGTGCGCCTCTTGGCCTTTTACGATCTTCAGTAACATGTTCATATCACCTGTTGCTCATGGTCTAGGTCATGATTGAAAGCGGCATCGTGAAAGGCAGATTTGCCGAGGCGCTCAACGGCATCGATAAAAGTCTCGCCATTTTGACGTTTGTTCAGATAAAAATCGGTGAGGCGCTCTAGGGTTGGTGCCACTTGTTCACGGGGAATGGCTTTGCCGATGATTTGGCCAAGAGACGTTTTGGTATCCGTGCGGCCACCCAATAAAATCTGGTACCATTCTTCGTCATTTTTATCGACGCCAAGGATGCCTATATGGCCAACATGATGGTGGCCGCATGCATTGATGCAGCCTGAAATTTTGATGGCAAGTGTACCAATATCGCGCTCTTTGGCGGCAAGTCTATCTTGCACAGCCGCAGCAACAGGGATGGATTTCGCATTGGCTAAGGCACAATAATCACCACCTGGACAACAGATGATATCGGTTGCAAGACCGACATTTGCTTCGGCTAAACCCAACTCGCCCAATGCTTGCCAGAGGGCCCAAAGGTCGGCGCGCGCGACATCGGCTAAAATCAGATTTTGGTGGTGTGAGACCCTAATTTGTCCGAAGGAATAAAGATCGGCCAGCTGTGCAATCGCGTCCATCTGATCGCTTGTAGCGTCGCCAGGCGCTTGGCCTTGTGGTTTAAGGCTAATGGTGACAGCGCCATAATGGGGGTGTTTGTGCTTGGCAACATTGCGCTTGACCCAAGCATTGAACCGGGGATCGGCAATCCTTTGGCTGGCTTCATCGTGGTCTGAGGCCGCGTGGCTTTGATAAGGTGGCGGCGCGAAAAAGGCCGTCATCCGATCTAATTCTGCGGCAGGCAGGGTCGCAGGACCACCTTGGAGGTGGATAAACTCCGCCTCTACTTCTTCACCAAATGTTTTTGCACCAAGAGCGTCCACCAAAATCTTGATACGTGCTTTATAGATGTTATCGCGCCGACCCCAGCGATTATAAGTTCTCAAAATAGCTTCGGTGTAGGTCAACATGTCACGCCAATGCAGACCAGACTTGATCACTTGGGCGATGCGGGGGGTGCGGCCTTGACCACCGCCGACCTTGACCGTTAAGCGAACTTCGCCTGCTTCATCGCGATACACATCAAAGGCTAAGTCATGGACTTCACTGGCGGCCCGATCTTCAGCTGCGCCATTAAAGGCGACTTTGAATTTGCGGGGTAGAAAGGCAAATTCCGGATTAAGCGTCGACCATTGACGCATCAGCTCGGCCAAAGGGCGTGGGTCCACCCGTTCATCGGGGGCAACACCTGCAAAATGATCAGTGGTCACATTGCGAATGCAGCTGCCACTGGTTTGAATGGCATGCATGTGAACGCGCGCCAAATCGGCTAAAATCTCTGGTATCTGTTCCAGCTTTACCCAATTGAATTGGATGTTTTGTCGTGTGGTAAAGTGACCGAACCCACGATCATATCTGCGGCCAATGGTGGCAAGCATGCGCAATTGCTGTGAGGATAACAGGCCGTAAGGAATTGCAACCCTCAACAAGGGGGAATGGCGTTCAATATAAACACCATTTTGTAATCGTAGTGGCTTAAACTCATCTTCCGATAAGTAACCCTGCACGTAACGCCCAGTTTGATCCGCGAACTGGCGTACCCTAGCATCGACGATGCTTTGGTCGATCGCATTATATAGATACATGTGATCCCTTAAAAGTCACAATCTATCTGGTTTGGTGCAGGCATGAACAATGCCAATCGTCTTAAGATATTTATTAGTTCTTCTGAAGAACGTCCGAAGCTTTGGCAATTCAGAGGGGAAATATAGATTTGCTAATAGCAAACCTCAGCTACAATCCGTCGCATTAAATCCCAAGTCCTTGTAGGGGCAAGCCCCGAAAGCATTGTCTTTAGCGTCTCATCTATAGCAACTTGATGATTGGCGTATTGCATAGGGGTTAATTGGTGGTACAGCAGTCAATCACTCGTGCGCCATCACACCACGACAGAGTGCGCCATCACGTTGAATTGCCCGAAATACTTGCAAGCAAAATTACAAAGCTTGAGGCAAGTTTGCGTTCCATATGTGAATATGATGGTGGCAATGTGGTCTTGGCAACTTCTTTTTCCGCCGAAGACATGGTGCTGACAGACGCCTTGGTGCGCTGGGATTTGCCAATTGGATTAATCTCGCTTGAAACCAAACGACTTCACCCTGAAACCCAGACCATGATCGCGCGCACACAGGAACATTATGGTATTAAAGTCGATGTTTATGAGCCTGAGCCTAATGCTGTGGATGAATATGTCACAACCTACGGTCTAAATGGCTTTTATGACAGTTTGGAGGCGCGGCGCGCGTGTTGCGATTTTCGCAAATCTCAGCCCCTTAGACGCGCTTTAATTGGTCGTTCAGCCTGGATAACCGGGCAGCGCCGCGAACAATCCCTAACACGACGCCAACTGGCTGAACGCGAAATCGATGCCACCCATAACATGATCAAATACAACCCCTTAGTAGAATGGCTTTGGACGGATGTTTTAGATTATGTTGAACTATATCGCCTGCCCATCAATCCACTTTATGCCCGTGGCTATGTCTCCATCGGTTGTGAGCCGTGCACGAGAGCGCTGCGTCCCGGCGAGCACCCACGCGCTGGTCGCTGGTGGTGGGAAAGCGCGACCACCAAAGAATGTGGCCTTCATCAAAATCTTAGCCCGGTGGACACTGAATAATGACCCATGCTTGGCGTTTATCGCATTTAGACCGCTTAGAATCAGAAGCCATTTATATCTTGCGTGAGGCTGCAGCCCAAAGCGAGCGTCCTGCGTTATTGTTTTCAGGTGGCAAGGACAGTGCGGTCTTGGTGCATTTAGCCAGGAAGGCCTTTTATCCTGAGAAATTGTCCATCCCGCTTTTACACATTGATACAGGCCATAACTTTGAAGAGGTCATCAGCTTTAGGGATAAAGTGGCACGCTCGTTCCAAGATCAGCTGATTATTGCTTATGTTGAGGAGTCAATTGCCTGTGGCAGCGTCAGATTGCCATCCCCAATGGCGAGTCGCAATGGGGCGCAAGCCGTTACCTTGCTTGAAGCGATTAAACAATATGGATTTGACATGCTTTTAGGCGGGGCGCGGCGGGATGAAGATAAAGCCCGGGCCAAGGAACGTGTTTTTAGTCACCGTGATACCTTTGGGGCTTGGACACCCAAATCCCAAAGGCCTGAATTGTGGGACATCTATAATGGTCGGCTCCATGCTGGCGAGAATTTTCGCGTATTTCCTCTCTCTAATTGGACAGAAATAGATATTTGGTCCTATATAGTTTGCGAACAAATTGCCTTGCCCGATTTGTACTTTGCCCACAAGCGAGCCGTGTTCAAGGATGGTCCGCTCTGGCGCCCTGTAACACCGCTAACCCCTCTTCCATTGGGCAAAAAGGCTGAAACACTCAGCGTGCGCTTTCGCACTGTTGGAGACATGACCTGCACCTGCCCGGTAGAGAGCGAAGCAAGCGATGCCGCCGCCATTTTGGCTGAAACGCGACTTTGCACACTCTCGGAGCGCGGAGCCACAAGGATGGATGATAAAGTGAATGATGCCGCTATGGAGCGTCGCAAAAAAGAGGGGTATTTTTAATGTCAATGAGCCAATCCAAACTTGTTCGCTTCGTAACGGCAGGGAATGTCGATGATGGAAAATCGACTTTGATTGGCAGGATTTTGCATGATTCCAAAGCACTCTTGTCTGATCAAGTCCAATCCATCGTTAATGCGCGCTTCGGGCGCGCGGATGCGGGAGAAATGGACCTAGCCTTCTTGACGGATGGGCTGGAAAGTGAGCGCGAACAAGGCATTACCATTGATGTTGCTTACCGCTATTTCACCACGCAACGGGCGTCTTTCATTGTCATTGATGCGCCGGGGCATGAGCAATACACACGCAATATGGTCACAGGGGCCAGTAATGCGGATATAGCCGTGGTTTTGGTTGATGCCTCCCGGATTCATCAAGGGCATTTAAAGGTACAAACCCGCCGCCACGCCACGATTGCTCACATTTTAGGCCTAAAAATTGTTTTTGCCGTCAACAAAATGGATTTGATTGATTGGTCCCATAGTCATTATCAGCAAGTTGAAGCCAGCCTCATCCGCCTATCCAGGACGTTGGGAATTGAAGATATTGATATCGTTCCTATCAACGCGCGTTCTGGTGACAATGTGGTGCATCAAAGCGCTGTCCCATCTTGGTATCAGGGCCCTTGCTTACTTCAAATTCTTGAACAGCAAGATAAAGCAACCGACTTTGCTGATCTACCGTTTCGCTTTCCGGTACAAAGGGTTGTGCGAACCAATGGCCACACCTTGGCCGCCAAGCGCGGTTATGCTGGACGCATTGCTTCAGGCCAAATTAGACTGGGAGATGAAGTATGTGTTGCGACCAGTCAACAATGCTCCCGCATCGCAAAGATCGAAACCTATGATCAGATCCTGACGCATGCGCAAGCCGGCCAATCGATCACGCTTTACACTCAAGATGATTTGGATATTGCGCGCGGTGATTGCTTGACCTCATCTGATGCGCGGGTCACCAATCTTGTCGTTGCAGACTTATGCTGGCTGGATGATCAAGCTTGGCAGGATCAGCAACGCTATATTCTGCGACAAGGTACAGCGTCCACACCTGTGCGTATCCAAACTGTTCTGCACGTGCGAGATATGCACGATCTCTCACAAGTTCGAGGTGAGCAGGCCTTGGCGCAAAATGACATCGCTTTGGTTAAGTTACAAACCCAGAGCCCAATTATAGCAGACGAATTTGCCACCAATCCTAAACTTGGGGCCTTTATTCTGATTAATGTCGATACCAATCAAACCGTTGCAGCAGGTATGATACGAAACAGTTGACCTAGGCTGTTTTCGGGTAAACCTGACGGCAATGGGTCATCAATCGGCATTCTAATGTATGGGCTGGCTGCATATCAAACCAAAACCGAGCCTGAAAGGTGCTAACTATATCTCCTCCATTAAACGCCATTGATTGAACACATCCTGCTGTCGGTCATCAAGGCGGGGCGGGGGTGTGATACCTCCACTTAAAATCCAAATATAACGGTCAGAAATCGCAATGATATTGGCCTGATTTTTGGCCAAACGGCTTGATTCAACACCATTTTCTACTCCTAAGTGGGTAAACTCGCGTTCCAACCACATGCCTGATGGATCAAGCCGTTTGGTGCGCAGAACAAGAGTTCTTGAAGGCCCGCTCTTTGGATATTGTGACCCGATCTGCCAAATATCGAAGATTTTTACCCCTAATTGGGGAAGTTCAACTGGTTCGACCCCTTTGGCGGGTAAAGCGATAGCCCGGTAAAGCTGGGCTGGCCGCACAACAGCCAAGTCATTGCTGGTGCGCACACAACCTTCTAACCGCAGCCAAACCACATCCTCACCTGCCGAAAAAAGAGGCGCTAAAGCCGATGTGGAGACCCCACCCAAATCACCGGAAGCAGCAGGCGTTTTGGCCTTCGCGCAAGCGGACAGGAGAGCGAAGGGTAACGCAAAAACCAGGGTGCGTCTTTTCATCATCCCCTTGATACGCAGGCCATCACTGATTGGTTGCAAGCGCTAATCATCAGGCTTCGTCGGTTTCTGTGATTATCCAAGTCTCTTTGCGCGCCGCAGCTTCCCACGCGCGAAAGGCAGAGTCGCTGAAAACCGTTTGGCACCAAGCTTCAACCGGGGCGGAAACCTTGACATTATAGGTGCGCACACGCGTGGCTATTGGAGCAAAAAATGCGTCCACAATCGTGGGATGGCCAAAGATCCAAGACGCTTGCCCGCCGCCAAATCGAGTAATCAGACTTTGGAGCAGGGCGTCGAACCGGTCGATTTGGACTTGGGTTTCCGCGCTAATGCTATGATCGCGCTTCACCCTTTTGATATTCATCGGCAAGGCTTTTCGAAGGGCACTAAAGCCTGAATGCATTTCCGCGACCGCAGAGCGCGCTAAAGCGCGTGCGATGCTAACTTCTGGCCAAAGCTTGGCCTCTGGCGCTTGTTCATGGGCCCATTCACAAATGGACACGGAGTCCCAAATCCGCTCACCTGACGCCAATTCCAAAACTGGCACAGTGCCTGTTGGGCTGACCGCTAGAATGTCAGGATTTGGCCCAAGCCCACGCGGGCCTAAAGGAATGATTTGTTCCTCAAAGCGAATATCGGCCCAGCGCAAGGCAAGCCATGGGCGCATCGACCAACTTGAATAATTCTTGTTCCCGATGGTTAAAGTCGGCAATGTCATGATTGAGTTCCAATGAAAAAATGCGCCTCGGATGATGCTAAATTGACCTTGGCGGATAGCCAGAGGCAATCAGCGCATCAATGATTTCTTGGGTATGACGCAGGTCGCGTGTCTCCATCAAAATATCAAACTCAGCACCTTTTGCAGGCACATCCAACGCCAAACGATTATGGGCCACTTCTAATATATTCCCACCCAAATCCCCAATGATTTTGGACACCAACGCCAACAGGCCCGGCCGATCATCGCCAACGATGCGCAAACTCACGATACGCTTCTCGCGCACCAAGGCCCGGGTGAGCACCGAGGCGAGAAGGCGTGAGTCAATATTGCCACCACAGAGCACGATTCCGACTTTTTTACCGCTAAAGCGTTCCGGATACGCTAACAATGCGGCTAGGCCAGCGGCTCCCGCCCCTTCAGCTACGGTCTTTTCAACATTACAAAAAAGGGTGATGGCTTGCTCTAGATCATCTTCATCTACCAAGAGAACATCGCGGACCAATTCCTTGGCAATCTCAAGACCCAAGCGGCCAGCCTGTTTAACCGCTATACCTTCAGCGATGGTTTGCCCACCACACAGCGGGCCAGGCTCTTTGCCCGCAAGCTCTGCCTGCATAGACGGAAACATCCGGGTTTGAACGCCAACAAGCTCTATGTCATTTTTCATGGCGCGTGCAGCAACGGCAATTCCGCCGATCAAGCCACCACCGCCAATGGGCACCACCAAGGTTTCCAAATGCGGCGCATCTTGGAGCATTTCTATCCCAATCGTGCCTTGGCCTGAAATCACATCCGCATCGTCATAAGGATGCACGAAAGTTAGGCCTTCGCGATCCTTCAATTGATAGGCAAAGGTGGTGGCTTCAGACAGGCTTTCCCCATGCAGGATCACCCGTGCGCCATGCTTTCTGGTATGTTCCACCTTGGTAAATGGTGTACCCAAAGGCATCACGATGGTGGCAGGAATGTTTAAACGTGCCGCGTGATAAGCGACCCCTTGAGCGTGGTTGCCTGCAGACATGGCGATTACGCCATTGCGTTGTTCCGTCTCGGTTAGAAGCAAAAGCTTATTGAGGGCACCGCGCTCTTTAAAGGCTGCGGTAAATTGAAAATTCTCGAATTTAACCCACACCTCCGCGCCGGTTATTTCGGACAATGTTTTCGACATTAAAAGCGGTGTACGAACAATTCGGCCTTCTATGCGGGCGGCAGCAGCGGTGATGGTATCTAATGTGACCAGCATGAGGATATAAGACCTTTAAGAAATGTACCGCCAAATTGGGGTGCAGCGTCTTTAGGCTGGAGATGGCTTAGGATCAATCAGACTTTGCTTTAGCAGCTAAGGCACGTTCAAAGGCTTCACGCTCCAACGTTTCTTCACCCCATTCATCGCCATCGCTTTTTCCCAGCAAAGCAACCATATCCCGCTTGAGTAATTCTTCCTCCAGCGCTGTTCGATCGCGAACGATGCGCTGATAATCGGCAAACTCAACCCGTTGCCAGTCTTCAAACATCAATTTCAAGACGCGCTCATCATAGCGGGTGAAAATTTGGCCCGCGCGCTCTGCCGCAAAGGCGGATTTGCCCATCATCATTAAGGATTTCACACCTAGGCGTACAGCGGCCGCAAATGTCTCACGCTCCAACCCATCAACTTTTTTGGCCATCAATTGAAAGGCGTGACGTCGATCAATCGCGCGCGCTAAGATTTTTAAATTGGGAAAAGCTTGGCGCGCCGTTTCAACAAGCTCTAAAGCCTTTTCATCTTGATCAATGGCAATAATCAGGAGCTTGGCATCGTGAGCGCCGGCTAAGCGCAGGAGGTCAAGACGTGTGGCATCGCCAAAATTCACCTTTCGGCCAAAACCGCGTAATACATCAACTTGATCGGCATCATGTTCCAACACGCTGATTTTATAGCCATAAGCACTGAGCATACGCCCTACAATTTGGCCAAATCGGCCATAACCAGCGACAATAATATCGGGATGGCCTTCTTCAATTTCAGGCACACGCGGCTCATGCGTTCCTGCCTCCACGTGCGTCATCGCCCAATCACCGGCTATCAACAACAGTGGTGTCAGCGCCATAGAAAGCGCAACTACTAATATTAGGGGCGCACTCACCGATGCTGGAATAACCCCTACCCCTTGCGCAAAAGCAAAGAGCACAAAGGCAAACTCACCCCCTTGCGCCAAACCCAACCCTATCAGCGCAGCATCACCAAATTTATGCCGAAAAATGCGTGCGACTCCAAACATCACCATGGCCTTGACCACAATCAAGGCCGCCACCAAACCTAAAATCAATAGGGGTTTGGCTAATAAGAGGGCGAAATTGATCCCGGCCCCGACCGAAATGAAAAAAAGGCCCAAGAGTAAGCCGCGAAACGGGTCGATATCGCTTTCAATTTGGTGGCGAAACTCACTATCCGCGAGGACAACGCCCGCGACAAAAGCCCCTAGAGCTGGCGAGATACCGACCAATTGCATCAAGAGCGCGACACCCACGACCAACAAAAGCGCAAATGCTGTCAGAATTTCATGCATGCCAGACGTGGCAACCCAACGAAACATTGGCCGCAACAACAATCGACCTGCCACAACAATCGCGCCAACCGCCAACACAACAGCCAATCCTTGAACCCAGTTTGGATAGGCCGCCAATGCGCCTTTTGCTCCAACTTGGTTCCCATCAAGAGCGAAAGTTGCCAACAGTGGAAAGAGTGCCAACATCGGAATGATGGCAATGTCTTGAAACAAAAGGACTGAGAAACTAGCTCGTCCGGCTTGGGTTCCAGCAATGCCTTTTTCACGTAATGACTGGAGAACAATCGCGGTGGAAGAAAGCGAAAGCGTTAAACCAATAGCAAAGGCGACTTGCCACTTAAGCCCAATTGCTATGCCAAGACCTGTGATCGCGGTCGCAGTCGCCACAACTTGTAAACCGCCCATGCCCAAAATCGCGATACGCAATCGCCATAACAAGCTTGGCTGCAATTCCAGCCCGATCAAAAACAACATGATCACCACGCCAAACTCGGCGGTATGCATCATGTTTTCAGGATCTCCCACCAGATTTAGGACATAAGGTCCAATCACCGCGCCTGCGATGAGATATCCCAACACCGAACCTAACCCAATCCGCTTAGCAATCGGAACCGATACCACCGTCGCAGTCAAATAGACAAAGGCTGATTGCAAAACATGAGCATCAGCCATGGGTGAGCCCCTTTAATCGATCGCAAAACCTGGTCGCCGCCTCTTCCAAGGTCTGTTCGGACGCTTGCCTACTGGCATGAAAAACGAAAGGTGGCTGCCATACACAATGACATAAAAGGGCGGTGGCTTGGAACGGGCGTAACAATTCATCCATGGAAAATCTATTGCGACCATCAGAACAATAAGAAGTCGCTGGCCCGCCAGTGGTGATCGCTTGCGTCCAGGTTTTGCCTGCTAAAGCCTTACCCCCTTCGCCATAGGCCCAACCATAATCCAACACAACATCAAGCCATTCTTTGACCAAGGAAGGGGCCGAATACCAAAAAAACGGGTGCATCATCACAATATGATCATGGGTCACCAATAAATCTTGCTCTGCCTCCACATCGATCAAAAAGTTTGGATATGCTTCGTAAAGATCGTGCAGGGTTACTTGTTCCATACTTTCTGCGACTGTACGTAACGCTCGGTTCGCGCGGGATCGCGCATAAGATGGATGAGCAAAAAGGATCAAAATAGTATCTAGCACTCATTCCCTCTATCATCGCTGATCGGCAGCAGGATAAGTCATGTGAATACCTAGCCCATTAGACAAGATAAACAACCAAGTAAGCTTGCCATGACTAGTTTGGCGTGTTTGAACAGTAGAGAATGGATATAGCTAGCCCGCTGTGGTTAGGTGCTTTACATTCTCATTTGACCCTAGTTCGGGCACGCACAAAGGTCTAGTTGTCTTTTCGTGGTATGAGAGACATCAAAAGGCTTATCGTGAGAAAGGGACTTTGACATGCGGCTTTTTGCAAGAATGGGACTTGGGCTTTTGTTGGGATCATGTGCCAGCATTTCTGATCCCACTGGCGCTGGAGCAGATGTGCTCGCCTTAACCACTGCGCTACGCGATCGCGATCTTCCAGCCATAGAAGCTCGTATTGACCGACCCGCCCTTAAGGCACAGATCACCGGAATCGTGCGGGCAATGGCCGCGAAGGAAATCTCTGAACGAACCGGCGGTGGTGCTGCTGGAAATGTGTTAGGACTTATGGGTGCAGATCTAGCCAATCCGCTCTTAGAAAACATAGCCAATCAGGCTTTAGAGCCGGCTGTTCTGGCTGACCTTGCGCGCCGCACAGGCTTAACCCCAGAAACCGTTTTACCTAGCCGCACAGCGACCGCTTTAGGGATCAAGAAATTGGCGGATGGTCGCGTCTGCGCTCCAGACCGTAAAACAAACGTCTGTATTCTGTTTTTTGGCCGTTATCCCACGGGTTGGAAACTCAATGCAATCAATGAAAGTGCCATGCGCGCACGTTTGAGTGCACCAAAGCCACCCAGTATCGTCAAGTGATAGCTGAATTGGGACTTTGATTTCTCGTCTATGCCTAAGCAATAAAGCTGTGGTGTCTAGATCACGCTTAGATCAATCCATGAAGTTGACTTGCACTCAATGCCTAGACTGGTTTCCTTCAGGCTTGCAGGCCAATTTTGCAAGAAAGACCCAAATGAATTTAGCCGTCGCAAGACAAGTGCTTAGGGTGTTACGAACCAAGACTGGCGGCCAAACCGTCGAGTTGATCGGCCGCAGCATTCCAGCCTGCTTCAAACCCCATGGCGCGATGTTGCTGTGCGGCCTCCACACTCCAATGCCTTGCACCCCATTCCATTAATGTGCCCCCATCCGGCGCATCGCTTAACAGGACATAGCCCGTCATAAAGGGTGGTTTTGAGCTTGGAATCCAATCACCCACATAGGCATCGCTAAAGACTTGAGATACTCCGTCTCTAACTTCTAAATATTGGCCGTGGATTTGGTTTTCCTCCCCATTGGGGCCATTCATGACAATAGTCGATTTACCACCTGGCCGCACATCAATGGTAGCCAAACTTACCCACCAAGGCTTAGGACAATACCATTGCTTCAACAAGTCACCCTCACTCCAACAGCGCCAAACCTTGTCACGGCTGGCCTTTAGCTGGCGGTATATGGTGAGGGTTGTGGTATCAGACATAGCGCAATTTTAATCAATTTTGTCCGACAACACAACCAGCATGCCTTGCGGCTCATCCATGCATTTATGCCCCCGCTTGAGCGCGCAGGATGGCACTAGCAGCTGCCACAACCGCAGCGATCCGCAAGGCCGCTTGAATAGAGAGGGCTGGAACCGCGTGTTTTTTCAGTTCAACTTCATGGCTATCCAAACACATGCCACAGCCGTTGATCGCGGAGACCGCTAAGCTCCATAGCTCAAAGTCGGCTTTATCAACACCGGGGTTGGCGAGCACATTCATGCGCAGGCCCGCGCGAAGCGTCTGATATTCTGAATTTGTCAACAGATGCAGCGCACGATAATAGACATTATTCATCGCCATAATCGCTGCGGCTGAGCGAGCTGCGCTGATCGCCGCGTCGCTCAGATGTATTGTAGCCTCTGCTTCAAACGCTTTGACGACGGAAGGTTCGCCGACAGCCAGCGCACTGGCTAAAAAGCAGCCCCACTTTTGTTGGTCGTTCAAGGTGGTTTCATTGGCAAGTGAGCCCAGATTGAGGCGGATATCTTTGGCGAATTCTGGAATTTGTTCGCGCAAGGCTTCAAGTGACATCACAATTTCCTTTTATCATTCATAAGCTTCGATGGAAACTAACGGTCCATAACATATTTGTCTGTCATGATAGTCATGGGTGGCGCGCCACAGAAATGGCCTATAGCGCGCCATAATTCTTAAAGGACCGCGCCACCTGCAGGGCGGTTGCAGGGGCATAATTCATCGGTTTGAAAACCATCTAACAAGCGCAAAATCTCATCAGGATTACGCCCGACATTTAGATTATTCACTGAAGCATGTTGGATCACATTATTGGGATCAACCAAGAAAGTCGCGCGCAATGCAACGCCAGCAACTTTGTCGCGTACACCAAGACCATCTACCAATGCGCCAGTAGTATCCGCAAATGCATATTGCTTCATGTTGGACAAATCAGCATGTTCACGCCGCCAAGCGAGCTTACAAAACTCATTGTCGGTAGAACCGCCCATGACAACACAATCGCGGTCGCTAAATTCGTTGACCAATCTGTCAAAACCCACAATTTCTGTTGGACAAACGAAAGTGAAGTCTTTTGGATAAAAATAAATCAGCTTCCACTTACCTTCAAAGCTCTTGTCGGTAATGTCAAAGAAAGCGCTATCGCCATTTTCTTCATGGGTTCTAAAACCTGGTTTTACTCCGGTTACAGTGAATTCAGGAAGTGTATCGCCAACGGTGAGCATGATGATCTCCATAACTGCAAGAACCATTTCTGCAGATTCAGACTAAATAGAGTGCGAAATTCAAAATGGCTAATTGATTTACAGATTATTTTCTATAGGTTTAATCTATAGATATCTGGCCAAAGGTACAGATTCCCCAAGCTCACCATCACCCCCTATTTGCCAGTGAAAGCGTAATTTGGGGGTGCCATTCTAAACAATATCGTGATTTGGTCTTGATTTATCAAACCATTTGTCACGCTGGGCATATAATCATCTATCCTGGCCTAATCAGGTGTTACACGAAGTCTGCTCCATACAGTCTCTGGGCCAATGCTGAGTAGGAAAGCGGCATGGGCTTGGTGCTCTTCAGGCGTCGATAGCGGTTCTAGCGGTTTGGGCCGCACCCGGGTCTGGCGGGGTTGGGGGGCTTCCAGCGGGCTGTTTTGGCGCGTCTGCGACGGCTTTGCTGCTTCGATGGGATCGAGAAAGTTGAGACGCCGCTCGCGGCCCCCCTTTAATTCCAAATAGACAGCGGCCAATAATTGGGCATCGAGTAAAGCGCCATGCTTGTCGCGACTGGATAGATCGATGTTTAAACGCCGACATAAAGCGTCCAAAGAGGCGGGCGCGCCAGGATATTTTTTGCGTGCAATTAAAAGCGTATCAACACAGCGCTCTTTGGCAATGGTCGGACGACCCAAGCGCGCTAGCTCACCGTTTAAAAACCGACGGTCAAATTCAGCATTGTGAGCAACCAAGGGCGCATCACCAATAAAATCTAACAATTCATCGACGACTTCTGGTGCCCCAAACACTGGTTTATCGGCCAGAAGCTCAGCCGTCAGACCATGCACACGCACAACTTCGGCCGGGATATCGCGTTCAGGATTAACATAACGGTGAAACGTAAGCCCGGTTGGCACCAGATCTATTAATTCAACGCATCCGATTTCAACGATGCGATCACCACGCTCTGGATCTGTTCCGGTGGTTTCGGTATCAAAAACGATTTCACGCATGATCGGGCTCAGAATTGGTTTGCGGGCTTTGCACCAAAGCTTGATAGACTTTGCCAACTTGTTTGCGCGCTTCTTCAAGACCTACACTGGTATCGATGACAAAATCTGCGCGCGCAACCTTCTCTGAGTCGGGCATCTGGCGCGCCACTATAAAATTAAATGTCTGATGACTCATGCTCTGGCGGGCCAAGACACGCGCTTTTTGAACATCTGGCGGGCAGGTGACAACGACAATCGCGTCCATTTGCTGATCCTGACCCGTTTCAAACAAGAGGGGAATATCTAACAGAACCATTGGGACACCATTTTGGCGGGCTTGATCTAGAAACTGCGCGCGATCCTCCCCCACTAAGGGATGTACAATTGATTCAAGCTTTTTCAGTCTATCAGGGTGCTTGGAAAGCGTATTCGCAAGGAGGACGCGATTGACGCCGTTTTCATCGATCACATCTGGAAACAAGGCTTTAAGCGGCGATATGGCCGCGCCACCAGGACTATAGAGCTTGTGGACCACTTCATCGGCATCCCAAACAGGCACCCCTAGTGCTTTAAACATTAAAGCCGTTGATGACTTACCCATGCCGATTGAGCCAGTAAGCGCGACGATTTTCATAACTTCATCGCCCCTTCGAGCGTCGTTAGTCCCGAATGAAGATCGGGCCGCACTCCAAACCAAATCTCAAACGACAATGCACCTTGTCCCACCAACATGCCAATGCCGTTAAAGCTGCGTCTTTTAACGGCTTCTGCAGCTTCTATAAACGCAGTCTTTGCTGGCGCATAAATCGTATCATAAATGATGGCCTCTGGCGCAAGCTGAGCAAAATCAGGGCTGAAGGGCGAGAGCCCATTCAGGCCTTGGCTGGTGGCATTAATTACAAGACTTGCCCCAGCCAAAAAACTCGGAAGGTCGGCCCACGACCCGATTTGGATCGGATAGGGCTGAAATGCCTGAGCAGTCTCTTCAGCGCGCACCTGATCGCGGTTGATCACAATGATGGGGCGCTTGAGTATTGTTGTCAGGGCAGAAAGGATGGACCGCGCGGCACCACCCGAACCTAACACGATCACAGGGCCATCAAGATCGCGCCAATCTGGGGCTCGGGCGTCTAAATCCGCGACCAAGCCTGCGCCATCGGTATTATCCCCATGCACTTGGCCTGTTTTTAAAGTCAAGCAATTGGCGGCTTTGATGCGCGCAACAATTTCCGATTGAGTCGAAGAAGCGGCAGCCGCGCGCTCCTTAAAGGGGGTGGTGACATTAAGACCGCGAAAATCGCTAGCGGCAAGGCCTGCTAAAGCTACCTCAAAGCGCTCTGGTGCAATTTCAAGTGCCACATAGGCAGCATCAAAACCGTGGCTCTCGATCCAAGCATTGTGCAAAATCGGCGATAAGGAATGGCGGACAGGGTGGCCCAAAACCCCATATAGCGCGGTGGATGCTTTGATCATCATGTTTCAATTTCGCCATGTTGACGTAAAAAATCCATGATTTCCAATAATGGTAGACCTAAAATTGAAAAATAATCCCCTTCAACTTGAGAAAAGAGTTGTGCACCCGCCCCCTCAAACTGATAACAGCCTACACTTGATAGCACTTGTTCGCCGTGTTCCTTAAGATAAGATTCTAAAAAAGCATCCGAAAATGAGCGCATGCTGAGTTTTGGGCTCTTGACCAACCGCCAAATGGGCTTTCCATCTTTTGCAATAACCGCAGCACATTCCAACGTGTGGGTTTTCCCGCGAAGCAAATTTAACCGAGCATAGGCTTCTTCAAGCGTTTCCGCCTTGTCAATAGATTGATGGTTTAAAGCGAGGATCTGATCACATCCCAATACAAAGCCTTTGTGTTGTTGAGAGACTTTGGTGGCCTTGAGTTCAGCCAATTTACCGGCTTGTTGCCGGGGGCTTGCCCCCTCTGCCCGCAGGGCAAGCTTGACCGCTTCTTCATCCACGCCAGCACCGATGACTTCAAAGCGAATGCCGGCCTGGGCTAAAAGCTGGCGGCGTATCGCACTGGTGGAGGCAAGGATCAGCATAGCTATTTAGCCGCCCGCTCTGCCAACAGGTTTAAAATCGCAGCTGAGGTTTCTTCAATCGAGCGGCGTGTGACATCGATCACGGGCCAGTTTTGTCGCTCAAATAGGCGGTTAGCATCGGTAATTTCTTCACGTACTGCATCCTCATCCACATAATCGCTTTCTGCATCCGCATGTAAGGATAGGAGGCGATTGCGGCGAATGGCGATTAGGCGATCAGGAGAAATGCGCAGTCCCACCACCAAAGGCTTTGTAAGATCTAATAAGGCCTGCGAAATGGGTGCTTTGGGGACCAGAGGAAAATTAGCTGTACGTATTCCCCGATTAGCCAGATAAATTGAGGTGGGTGTTTTGGAGGTCCGGCTAACACCAACCAGTATAACCTCGGCTTGATTAAACTCATGGGTCATTTGGCCATCATCATGGGCCATAGTAAAATTAAGGGCATCGATCCGGCGAAAATAATTCTCATCCAGTGTTTGTTTGGAGCCCGTTTTTTCACCTGCGCGTATTTTTAAATGATGTTCCCACATTGTTAACACCTGATCGAGCACTGGCAAAGTGGGTATGCCCAATAACTTACAATGATCCTCCAAAACATCACGTAATTCATGAGCTGCAATGGTGAAAAGCACCACACCTGGAAAGGATTCAATCTCAGCCAAAACCCGATCTAATTGGCGCCGTGACCGCACCAAATAATAGGAATGTTCTAAAGGCGTTACGCCCTCAAACAAGGGTGCGACCGCGCGAACAATCGCATTTAAAGTCTCACCCGTTGAGTCTGAGACCAAATGCACATTAAGAAAAGTTGAAGGGCGCATGCTTATCGTGTGACTGAGCGTGCGTGTAGGATCAAGAACTTCAAGCAGGGATCAAAATCATGGGCGGCTTGGCC
>NZ_BPFZ01000003.1 GCF_030158815.1 Candidatus Phycosocius spiralis | reverse complement strand
TGGGTTCAACTTTACGCATCGCAGTAATGGCTGATGAAGCTAAACTGCGATTTAATACCTTAGCCCGCTTCGGTGGGTCTGCTCTACCCCCTGTGATCAGGTTGGGTTTTGGCCACGCATCGATTAAGACCATCATTAACCTACACCATTGTCTTTTAGGGAAAGTCTAAACTAGAGGCAATGCACTTGTTCATTTTGATTGGCTTTTAATCAATGGGCGATGAATAAGTGTAAGAACTTCCTCTTTTAACTAAAAAATAATGTCCAATGATGCTGGGACTAAAAACAGAAAGATCAGTTCATGGTATAAATGGAATAGAGCATGAGCGTAAGATCAGCAGTTACCGATATAAGCTCGCGTTTCAAAAGTACAACGTTTCCAGATTTTTTGCTATATACTTCGCCTTATTGTGAATTTTTGCATATTTGGTGTTTCCTCCCGTATAATTGATCAAAAGGGTGTTTGATCAAAACGAGTGCTATAGAGGACAAGTTTTCGATTTTCGCGTACAGGGTTAAATCCCAATTCACGAAGTATATTCGCTAAAATGGACCAGGCTGCCTCTGCCCCCCATGTGTTTTCAGCAAACGTCAAGCCATTTTGGCGCAAGTGATACCACGCGTTTTCATCTTGATAGAGTTTCGCAACGGCGTGAGCAAAAGCTTCAGCCTCATCGGCTATTACAATGTTTTCGCCGTCAGTTAGCAACATCCCTTCGGCCGCCAATGAAGTCGCAACCACAGGGAGACCCACTGCCAGTGATGTACCAATCTTGCCCTTAATGCCAGCGCCATAACGCAATGGTGCGATTGAGACACGTTTTGTATCGAGTAAGGTGTAAAGATCTTCGACAAATCCTGTTATAATGACGTCATTTGTTGCCAGTGCTTCTATTTCTGGGGGGACATTGCTGCCGACGGCATAAAAACAAACTCCAGGTAATAGAGTACGTAAAATTGGCATGATATCAGCCACAAAATACTGAACGGCATCAACGTTTGGCGTATGTTGATAGCCGCCAACAAAGACAATGTCTGCGCGCGCGGAAAAGTCACTTGTCTTCGCTTTTGTAGCTAGGATCAATGGAAAGAGATAAAGTTTCGCCTCTGGTAGCAAGGGACGTAAGATTTCAAGCTCTGCAGTGCTATGTATAATCGAGGCATCAGCTGTTTGAATGGCATTCAACTCGCATCGCCGCATATTTTGTGCGGCTTTTCGCATCGCTTTGTTATTCAGTATCTTAGCTTCACGAGACATACGCAGAAAATGAAGATCAACCGTACAATAGAGTATCTTAGCGTTGGGGCAATATTTTCTGATCGTATGCGCATGCTGCTCGACCACACTTGGACGAAAAAGGAAAGCAAGGTCGTAACGTTGACCTTGTTCTTCTATGTGTTGTTTAACTGTACAAATGTATGGCGCATAAAGCACTTCAATACCGTTACGTTGTAATAATTGAGTGTAAATGGGCATATATAAAAAGTTACTTTCTGCAATGAAAGTCACCTGAAAGCCCATTTCGCGGAGAAGCAACAGGAAGTTGAAGGCCGTGACTGAGCCAGCATCTTGGTCTGGCGTAGGAGTGCAATGGTCAAGCACCAAAACCCGGTAAAGCGCACGCCGATCTTTAGCCTGATCAACCTCGGTGCCATGGACTTGATGCGTTACCAAATGGTGCTGCCAACGCTCTTTGAGCTTGAGACTATTAACAACCTGGTAGGCCTTCACACCCTGGCTGGCGTCAGTCCCTGAAGTAATACCTTCATAATGGATGACCGAAGACATAGGTTGGTAGATCACCCGATGCCCTTTGTCTCTGATTTTTAGCGCGAGGTCACTATCCTCGCAATAGGCCGGTAAGTAGTGCTCATCAAAGCCACCTAGCTCGTCGAACAAAGATTTGGGCACCATAATTGAAGCCCCGGAACAATAGTCAACTTCACGCGCATAATTGTAAACAGGAAGCATTGGGTCCTGAAATCGACCGAAATTCCAAGCACTTGCGTCTTGCCAGATGATGCCACCGGCCTCTTGCAAACGGCCATCGGGGTAGATGAGCTTTGAACCGGCAAGCCCAGTACCTGGAAAATTATGGAAAGTTCGGAGCAGTTCATCCATCCATCCAAGTGTAACTTCGGTATCATTATTTAGGAAATGAAGATATTTGCCCTTTGCTGCATTGGCGCCAATATTGCAGGAACGGATGAAGCCAAGATTACGCTTATTATGCATTAAGCGGATACCCTTCACCATTTTACTCAATATTTCCCGTGAGTTATCAGGGGAGCAATCGTCAACGATAATGACCTCAAATGCTGCTGAGCTAGGATGAGCTGCAATGGAAGCCAAACAGCACAAAGTGTAGTCTATCTTGCCGTAAATCGGTATGATTACCGAAACCAGAGGGTCATCCTTAGTGGGAATTGAAATTATTGAACAAGGAATTGTCTTCCATTCAATGAAATTGGATACTGGCTGATCGCTTGGCTTATTCTCCCTTAGCTTTGGAACATTGAGTTCAGGAATTGTTGACGCATGCGTCCCTGTAGCTAGCAGAATGCGAGGGGATAGTTTTATGATCCAGTTACGATGTTTGATTTTGGTTTGAAGACTAAATGGCAGCGCCTGATAGATGCGCTTTGCAAAACGCAGAGAGGCTTTTGCATAACGCTTCGTCTGGGCTTTTTGTGAAGAGATCCATTGACTGGCCTCCCGCAAAGGCTTGGTAATGCGCCATGATGAACTTGTCGTTAAAGCCAGAACTTGTGCTCGTGCTTCATTCAATTCTAAATGAAGGCGTATCTTTTCCTCGGTAAGGCTAGCGACCTCTTCATCTCGTTCTATCATTGTCTGATTAAAATCTACCACCTGATGGTCACGCCCTGCATTTAAGTGATATATGGATTTTGCCCAATTGGCAAATCCAACATAGTGGTTAATGAAATCGATGGAGACAGGATAGAGCACAGACATGCCAAGCTTTGGAAGATTTACCCGGGCAGAAGTACAGATCGCCATAAAATACACTGGATCCTTAAGACTTCCAGCATGAGCCTTCAAATGACTTCCATCATCTGACCAGATGGATGGTGGAATGTGTGCGCCATCTAAGTCCTGAATGAGTGATGATTTTTGCAACTTTTGCCCGAAATATTCAATTTTACTGAATTGAGTTCTTAGAAGATCATCAAATTCCTGCAAATCTAATTCTTTTACCTGTAATAGGTTATGCTCCCCACTTTCTTCAGATTCTTTTACCTGTAATAGGTTATGCTCCCCACTTTCTTCAGAATAGATTGGTCGATTAGGCAAAGAAATGATGAGGATTCCATCTGGACGCAGCACACGTCTCATTTCGCTGAGCATCTCCTGTTGCTCAGCCAGATGTTCAATCGTTTCAAATGAGACTATGACGTCAAACGAATTGTCAAGGAAGGCAAGATGTGTTGCGCTGCCCTGAACAAACTTGAGATTTGGTTTATGATAGTTGGAAGCTGCGTGATGAACTGCATCATCACTCATATCCATGCCGATTACTAAACGCGCAAAATCGGCCATGAGAAATGAACCATAGCCCCCCCCACAAGCAATATCTAAGA
This sequence comes from Candidatus Phycosocius spiralis, assembly GCF_030158815.1. GTDB lineage: Bacteria > Pseudomonadota > Alphaproteobacteria > Caulobacterales > Aquidulcibacteraceae > Aquidulcibacter > Aquidulcibacter spiralis. The sequence goes on along the minus strand of NZ_BPFZ01000003.1, from coordinate 195,366 downwards.
TTGATTTTTCTTTGACGACATCCAGAACAGCGGCATATCGATGGTAATGTTCAAGGCGGATCTGACCTTGCTCCGTTGGGATATATCGCTCATTTGTGAATTGCATTCACACCTTCCCCTTGCAATCATAAGCTGTGCTTGTGGTCAGGATAATGAAGATTCCATAGCACAAAACTCGTGTTAAAACTGCCTGATAAACCTAAACACCAACCCCGGTCACAACCAGTTGTTCATGGGCTGGCACACCCAATCGGCCTACTCATTTCTAGCAAGCCAATGATCGATAAAACTGTTCAACTTGTATATGAAAAATCAAACCCCAACTGCGATGATATCTCAACAAGCGTTTGCATGTGGAAGGCATACATCAGTGGTTTCCACTACGATCATAGCTGCCAAGCTGAACAAAATCACTCAACTTGCATCAACCGATAGATCATCTTGCTTGTAGGGACGGTGCTTGGCACCACTTGCAGACAATTATTTTATGTATTTGGTTTTAATAGATTGATTTACCAACCCCCAATTGATGAACGATCTGGTGGGGTTAAACCCAAGGCAAGCAAACAATTGCTTGCCATTTGAAGAGAGGCCTTAAAGATTTTGACCATGAAGATCAAAATTAATCATAGCATAGCATTTATTTCAGCGCTTTCAGCATGATGCTTTTCATAGGTATCCCGACCAGCCCAAAACAAATTGAGCTAGCATGCACTTTAATCATAAGGGCCTCGTGTATCCAATGATGCTGAATATGGTTTTCTTGCGTCCCACCAGCAATTGCAACACCAATTGCGTAATCGCCAGATGGTAAGAGTGGCAAACGAAATTCAAATCTAGCAACAAGCTCACCGCCTTGGCGAACAGATTGTGGAATGTGTTGAAAGCTAAGGAAAGTATTATCACCAAAAACGATCTGACCTAGGCGATTTTTAAAGTTAAAACCGATAATGGGCCTATCAATATGATTTAGGGCTTGGCATTTGATTTCCAAACTTACATGCTCACCACCAACAATCCACGATAATGGCATCCCATCTTGATCAAGAAGTCGCACTGAGATTATTTGCGCCTCACCCGAGCCAAAACCAGCGGCTTCTGGATTGAACCGAAAAATTTCGATATCATTACGTAAAGTTGAAGAATTGATCAAGGATTCACGTATGTCGCGAAACTCGATGTTTTCATCCAAACTTTCTTCTTGAAGCGTATGTTTTTTGGATGCTTGGTCTGAAATCCCATCCACGACTTGGTTAGATTCATAAACCATTTCGAGGTAATGTTCACAAACCCTTTTTGGCAAACCAATTTCAACGACTTGCCCTTTCTGGAGTAAAATTGCCTTGGTGCATAATTTAACAACAGCACCTGTATCGTGACTTACAAAAAATAGCGTTCCGCCATTGGTTTGAAACTGCTCGATAAAACGCATACATTTTTGAGTGAAAAATGCATCGCCTACAGAAAGTGCCTCATCCACCACCAAGATATCTGCATCCACATGTGCGATAACTGCGAAAGCCAGTCTGACCATCATGCCACTGGAATACATTTTAACAGGCTGCTCAATAAAATCACCAATATCGGCAAATGCAGCAATTTCGTCGAACCGTGCGGCAATCTGATCCATACTCAATCCAAGCACTGCCCCATTCAGGAATACGTTTTCTCTTCCTGTAAATTCTGGGTTGAAACCTGATCCAAGTTCTAGGAGCGCAGCGATGCGTCCGTTGGTTTGGATGTTGCCGCTAGAAGGGTTAAGGGTGCCACAAATCATTTGCAGCAGTGTTGATTTCCCGCTGCCGTTTCTGCCAATAATGCCGATCGTTTCGCCTCTTTTAACCTCGAAACTCACATCCTTTAGCGCCCAGAATTCATGAAAATACTGTTTGGCCGGGCGTCCAGTTAAACGGTGCAGGCGCGGCAATATCATCTGCTTGAGTCTGTCACGAGGTTGATCGTAGATCTGATAGCACTTGCTTAGGTTTTCAACTCTAATTACATTATCATCAAGCATGCGCATAACTCAGCAAAGTCAAAACAGGTGGTTTTACGTCTGATTTATAAGACATCAGCAAACCCCTTACGTGTCTTCTGAAACCAAGCAAAACCCATCCAAGCAAGGATGATGGAGACCAGCCAATATATGGCGAGCATCATAAAGTTAGGTGCTTTACCGAAATAAAGTACGGCCCGCACTTGCTCGATCACCAGTGTAAGTGGATTTAGGTAAAGGAGGTGGCGGTATGATTCCGGGAAACCAGAGGCTGGGTAAAAAACGGGGCTGAGGAACATAAGCACCATTGTGAAAACTCCGATTATTTGCCCAACATCTCGCAAATAGACCCCTAGCGATGCCAAAGCCCAACTCAAACCAATTATAAAAAAACCATAAGGGATCAGAATGAGTGGTAAATAGAGCGAGGTGATGTGGGGAATACCAAACAGTATCATGTAGGCAGCAAGCCAAACGAATAAGCTTATGACCGTGTGGTAAAGAGCCGAGAGTAAACTGACGATGGGCAAAATTTCTAGCGGAAAAACGACTTTCTTCACATAATTGACATTAGAGAGAATTAGGCTTGGAGCGCGATTGATACATTCAGTAAAGAGATTGAACACAATTAATCCGGCAAATAGCACTAGCGCAAATTCAGTCTTTGATTCATTACCTTCACTCCATCGGGCCTTAAAGACTTCGCTAAAGACGAAAGTATAAACCGCCAACATGAGCACAGGGTTAAAGACCGACCACGTCAAGCCCATCGCTGAGCCCCGGTAGCGACCCTGAACTTCACGTTTAGTGGATTCATAGATCAGGCTGCGATTTCGCCAGAGGCTGGTGAACATTTCAATAGGGGTGGAACGGAATTTACGCATTAACTATTCACTTCCGCCACAGCAAAAGTTTCGTCCTTAGCAATTTTGGAGGAAATGAATAATAGGTTTCCGTTAAACTTGCCGATCTGAGGAGCTGTATGAGGGGTAGGTTGCAACTTGTGAGTGCTGACATGGCATAGATTGTACGTGCATTGGGGTCTATCATGGTAGCACAATGGAACGAATATGCGCATGCTAGGTGGTTGTATTTTCTGTGATCATTCCAACTAGCCATTAAACAATAGTTTGTCAAACTGAGAACAAATCAGCGGTCAATACAAAGAAGTAGCCATGCACCCATGCCAACAATTTGCCTTGGATTGGCAAAAATAAATGCTTAAGGCCTTCAATAGCAAGTTTGGCGCAGCAGCTTGATAAAACTGGTACTTTCATAAAGGTCTTACCTATCATATTCTCATATTCTGCTCTGTGTACACTTTCATTCAATCAGGTAGCATCTTCACCAATGACCGTGGTTGGCTTATGGACAATCTTGGGCCTTGAGAATGGTGTGGCCTTCATCAAAAGATGTTTTCCTTGAGAATTCTTAATAGATATTGTCCGTAGCCATTCTTAGTGAGGGGTTGGGCCAGTGCCTCAAGTTCGTGATCTTCAATCCAACCTTGGCGGAACGCAATTTCTTCTGGACATGCGACCTTAAGGCCTTGGCGGTTTTCCAATGTGGCAATGAATTGACCAGCCTCAAGCAAACTTTCGTGCGTACCTGTGTCGAGCCAAGCATAGCCTCGTCCCATGGTTTGTACATTGAGTTGTCCCAAAGTGAGATAGGCTTGGTTAACGCAGGTGATTTCGAGTTCACCGCGGGCACTGGGTTTAACAGCCTTGGCGATTTCCACCACTTGTTGATCGTAAAAGTAAAGACCTGTAACCGCATAATTGCTTTTGGGTATCTTTGGCTTTTCAGCGATGCTGATGGCTTGACCTTTCAGGTCGAACTCAACCACTCCGTAGCGCTCAGGATCATTCACATGGTAAGCAAAAACGGTGGCACCAACCGTGCGGGCACCAGCCGACTTTAGCATAGGCTGAAAATCATGACCGTAAAAAATGTTGTCACCAAGTACAAGGGCGCAGGGGTCTTGGCCTATGAATCTCTCCCCAATGATGAAAGCTTGCGCCAAGCCGTCCGGATTTGGTTGAACGCCATAGTGCAAGTCCATACCCCATTTTGAGCCGTCACCGAGTAATTGCTGGAAGAGTGGCGTGTCGTTTGGCGTGCTAATGATGAGTACATCGCGAATGCCAGCCAGCATGAGTGTGGTGAGCGGATAGTAAATCATGGGTTTATCGTAAACAGGTAGCAGCTGTTTGCTGATCGCGAGTGTAGCCGGGTGAAGACGAGTACCTGAACCGCCGGCGAGAATGATGCCTCTACGGTTCATGTGACCATCTCTTGACCATATTGGAAGCTTACCCAGTCCCGGTAGCTGCCGTTTTGAACGTGCTCCACCCACTCCGAGTTATCAAGGTACCACTGAACAGTCTTGCGGATACCAGTCTCGAAGGTCTCGGCCGGTCTCCAACCCAATTCTTGCTCAATCTTCCGGGCATTAATGGCATATCGACGATCGTGACCTGGGCGATCGGTCACGTAGGTAATTTGTGCCGCATAGCTTGTTGCGTCAATTTTGGGGCGGAGTTCATCTAATAAGGCGCATATGGTTTTTACAATCTCTATATTGGTCTTTTCGTTCCATCCACCAATGTTATAAGTCTCCCCCACACGACCGGCATCGAGTACTCGACGGATGGCTGCGCAATGATCTTTAACGTAAAGCCAGTCGCGCACTTGCAGGCCATCACCATAAACGGGCAATGGTTTGCCAGAAAGAGCGTTGACGATCATCAAGGGGATCAGCTTTTCTGGAAAGTGATAAGGTCCATAATTGTTACTGCAATTGGTAGTTAGTACCGGCAAACCATAGGTGTGATGCCAAGCTCTAACCAAATGGTCACTCGCGGCTTTGCTTGCGCTGTAGGGACTGTTAGGCTCGTAACGAAAATGTTCGGCAAACGGTTGAGCATCTTTGGATAAAGTGCCATAAACCTCATCGGTACTGACATGTAAAAACCGAAAGGCGGTTTGATCGGCTGGCGGCAGACCAGACCAATAGGAACGAACCGATTCAAGCAAACAAAAACTGCCAACGATGTTGGTGTTGATGAAAACTTCGGGTCCAGAGATGGATCGGTCCACATGGCTTTCGGCAGCGAAGTTGATGACGGCGCGAGGACGATGCTGATCCAGCACATGCGCCAGGAGATTACGGTCACCTACGTCCCCACGAACAAAAATATGCCGAGGATCACATCGAAGGTTCGCCAAGTTTTTTAAATTACCAGAATAAGTGAGTTTGTCGAGGTTGACCACCGACTCTTGCAAGTCTGCCAGCCAATCCAAGACAAAGTTGCTGCCGATAAAGCCGGCACCCCCGGTGACCAAAATTGTCATCTGTCAAAGCTTTCCGAAAATTGCAGCCGTGATCAATCCCAAGTTTCCAAGGAATGTCTGACGGTAAATGCCGCAGCGTTTGAGGTTGATCAGTCTAGGGATCAAACTCATTTGGCGGGCCTTTGCGAAACGAACGAGCATGTTTTTGTTGAATGGGGTAAGGCGATGACTGATAGCACCCAGTGCCAAGATGTGACGGTCATTCCAATTCTTAAATTGGCCTTGCCACAACATGTTGATGCGAGCGAAGCGCGCAGCCCAACTAGCATTCATGCCAATTAAGTTGGCATCATGCTGACGATAGCGTAGAGTGGGAGTGGGGTCATAATGGACCAGGCCCCCGCACCCCGTTACGACGATGTAAGTCCACCAGTCGTGAGCAATTACAGGAAGTTTCTCTCCAGCTTCTCGCAGAATACTTCGGGCAGCATTGTTGAAAACCATAGTATTCCCCCCCCCAATATTTTGCATCAACGCATTGGCAAAGCTGGGTGGACTTGTAAATAGTGGGGAAACACTGATCTCATCGTTCTGCTCATCGACCAAGCGGGTTCTCGAACAATATAAGGCAGGAATCGATTCTGGAATGGTCGATAGCCACGCCAGAGCACGGCTAAGCTTGTTGGGTTCCCAAATGTCGTCCTGATCTGAGAAGGCATAATAATCGGCATCCAGATCGGCTTTACAAGTCAAGGACAGAAAATTAGCGGCAAAACCCAGTGCCGGACCGCGATGGATCGTAAAATGACCCTTAGGCCATTTGTGTTGGTAGGCTTCAAGTATAGCAGGCGTATCGTCTTGTGATCCATCATCAGAGGCCCAAATTTCAACATGTGTGTGGGTTTGAGCGGCAATTGAATCCAATTGCTCGGCAAGGTAATGCTGGCCGTTATAGGTGCACAGCAGTATGGCCACTTTGTGCTGGTCCGTTGTGGAGCCAGTTAATTCATCTGTATTCGGCACAAAATCTAACCTTTAGCCGGATCAATCTTGAACCATGGGGGCAAGACCATCTCACTTGCCCATCTATCCCCAATATCAAATTGAGCATTGAGTTTATTCACTGATCTGGCTCCACCTATAAAATGTCACTTATTCAGCTCAGCTGTTAATTTATCGCCCGAAAAGGTTCCCAATACCTTATAAGCTCTGGAAAATCCCATAATCAAATGAGCTTGTTCATTAAGGAATATCCAAGTGTCTCGATGAATGTGTTTAAATACAAGCTGTAAGAAAGTAAAATTCAACTTAAAATCTCTATCTTTTTTGGTCCAGTTCAATGATGATGGACAGTAACAACCATAGACCAATGAACAATCATCCTCATATAGTGGCAAAATATGCTTATATTATGTCATAATTGAACTAAAAGCCATTGCTAACTCAAAAAATTGGCCAAGCTTTGGGGGGATCGAACTTGGATCGTTCTACCAAATCGGTGGCCCAATCCACCCGATCAGGCATAAGAATGGCCCGGAACAGGCCCAGTAACAAAACAATTAAGTTTAAATGTTTCAATGCATTAGATTTAGAAATCGCCATCCCACTTGGTGTGATCGAACAATAACCATAAAGGCAGATATCAACTTTAGAGTCATTTGCCTGTGGGCTGGTCAATGCTCACGCAATTCTCCATGCTTGCGCCCCGTATTTTGTGAAGTGGCAGTTACTCACTTGCCCACCAAAGCTATTGAGGGTGCGGATTACATCCATACGCTTTTCGGTAGGTACAAAAAACCACATGAAGCCACCCCCCCCTGCCCCGGAAACCTTTCCAGCCATGGCCCCTGCACGAATTGCTGCATCATAGATCGTATCAATATGCGGATTTGAAACCGTTTTGGCCGATCGTTTCTTATTCACCCAACCCATACGCATCGATTCGACCAGACCGGGAAAGTCGCCACGCAGCAAACATTCCTTCATAGCTGATGCTTCACTTTTTATACCATGCATTGCTTCCAAAGCATCAGATGCGCCGATTTTAATATTGTTACTTTGATCGGCGATTATATGAGCCGATTCGCGTGAAACGCCTGTAAAGTAGAGTACCAGTGACGATTCTAGCTCACAAATAATCCAGTTCTTGATGCGAAGTGGATTTATTAAAGCGCGCTCATTGGCATAAAATTCCATGAAATTGAAACCACCAAAAGTCGCAGAATATTGATCTTGTCGGCCGCCTTGGAACCCACAATCAACCCGCTCGATCTGATAGGCAATGTGGGCGATGGTGTAATCGTCCAGCGGCAAATTCAAGAGTTCACCAAAGGCACGGATCATTGCCACCACCAGTGTGGAAGAAGAACCCAATCCGGATCCTGCCGGTGCGTCACACAATGTGCTCAACTCTAATGATATTGGCTTGTTACCATTGAAATGGTGAACGATGTGGTTGTAAACTGCTTTATGCAAATCAAGTTGACCATCAAGCGGCAAAGGCACTTGCGCAGGTATCTCCAATTCGATCTGTAGGTCGGTTGCAAGAAAGCGCACCATTGGCTCGTCTAGGGTCTTGATGACTGCATAGGCGTAGCGGTCGATCGCCCCATTGAGAACATAGCCGCCATATAGATCGCAAAATGGCGAAACATCGGTACCACCACCGCCTAAACCAAGCCGCAAAGGCGCACGCGCGCGAATAATCAAAGGGTCACCATTATGGACATTATCGAAGTGAATTGTGTTAGAATAAGTGCGGTCCCTACTAAGTTTTTCCATGATGTTCAAGTCATCCCCTAGTGATTTTTTCCAGATTAATCAACAAGCACTTTATTCAGGACCTTTCTAATCCTTGAACACTTGAGTTAAGCAATCAGCACTATAGATCCAGTCATCGTCCCCATTCGTGATAGGTCACACGCTTGGTGATTTACGAAGGGGATGAAAGATACGCATGCGGACAATGATAAAAATGAGAAGAAAAAACAACTTTACCTCAGACCTAATGGACTTGATCGGCATTGTTCTGGGCTTTACCTATTAAGGCGCGAACGGCTTAGACCCAGAAAGATAAAGCCATTTTAAAGCTTTAGACCTATCCTTTGTTAAAAGGGTGAGTTGAATTCATTGAATCTTGGCCATAATGTGTCTCTTGGGCTGACAAGTGCATCACCTGGTGAGATTGGCCAATCTATTCCAAGGGCTGGATCATGCCATAGTAGGCCACCTTCATGATCTGGGCTATATCCGTTTGAGACTTTGTATATCACTTCCGTGTGTGTACTTATGGTGCAAAACCCATGTGCACACCCGATTGGGACCAAGATTTGTTGCCAATTATCAGCCGACAATTCTACCGAGACATGTTGGCCATAAGTTGAAGATTGCTTTCGCAAATCGACGACGACATCAAAAATCGCGCCACGTACCACCCGTAACAGCTTGGCTTGAGCCTTTGGTTGTGTTTGAAAATGCAAGCCCCTGACAACCCCGCTTTGGGTTGATAATGAGTGATTGTCCTGCACCCATGCCAATTCAATACCAATTGAACTCATGACTTCCTGGTTGAAGACTTCAGAAAAGAAACCGCGCTCGTCCATGTGTCGTTTGGGTTCAAGAATCAGCAAACCAGCGATTTTCGTTTCAATGATTTTCAACTTTGATCTCCGTTATCCCTTTATCGCACCACTTCGACTTTTGTGTTAAGCCCAACGAACTTTAGCTTTCATCGGCTAAACACTGAAGGCAATGCGCAAGCCCATTTTGCCAAGTATCAAGTTCAAAACCCATCTGCTGGATGCGGCTTGTATCTAAAACTGACCGGAGGGGCCGCACAGCAGGGGTAGGATAATCTTGGGTCCGAATAAACTGGAGCACGGGCCGGTGTCCATATCGGCGATTGAAATCATCAAAAACGGCTTCTGCAATATCGGCCCATGTTGCCGTGCCAATATTTGCGAAATGGAAAATCCCACGACATAAGGGTTCATTCGACATGATTTTGATTAAAAAGAGACAAGCCTGAGCTAAATCACGCGCATAGGTCGGACGACCAAACTGATCATTGACTACTGACACCACGTCGCGAGTGGCTGCAAGTGTTCGCATTTTTTTGACAAAATTTGTTCCAAATCGGCTAAAGACCCAAGAGGTTCTCAAGATGGATATATTAGAATTTAAAGCTAAGATGCGTCGCTCGCCTTCGCTTTTGGTTCTGCCATAAGCATTGAGTGGGTTGACCTGCGAACTAACATCATAAGGAAGTTCGCTATGCCCATCAAATACATAGTCGGTTGAAACATGGATCAATGGAATATTTAAGTGTAAACAAGCCTTTGCAATTTGCTCAACACTAAGAGCATTGATCGCATAGGCTAGATCTTCCTCACGTTCTGCCTGGTCGACTTGGGTATAGGCCGCAGCATTGATTACCCCAGACGGGGCGATTTTGACGATGGCAGTTTCAACACCGTGCGGCTCAGCTAAATTGATCGTTTCGCGGCCAACGAAGTTAAACTCACCTGTAGGAGAGATAGCTGCGAGTTCACGGGCTAGCTGCCCTGTCTTTCCAATAACGAGTATCATCTTGCCTGCTGATGATTGATGTGTTTCAGGGCCTGACATAGGCCATCGATGAACAGAAGGTTTTCAGTCAAGGCCTCCATACATTCATAATCTCACATTGAAACAAGTCTAGTGTGTATCCGTTTGCGGGTATTGTGCAAGGGATCAACCCTGACATTATCCAGCCAAGATCCAGTCAAGTCTCGCCCTGCTTGATCATTTCACCCGTCAATTGAGCCATTTCAGTTAGATCTGAAAAGCCTTTTGTTTCTTAACAGCATCACATTGAAGCCATGCATGAAAATTAAGCGGCTAGGTTGATGGCATCTGGGGTTGAAGGCTATTGAATTTTGGCCGATCAACAACCCATCGGACTGAGAATCCCAAATGTCCCCGACACGCCATATTCTTTGAAAATTCTTCAAAATGTGAGAATTTGTTTATCTTTCAACCAATTGGGATAAACAATTCCTTGCAATCCTTAAAAGCCCATTGATGTTTTGTGATGATAGGACAATCTTATGCTTGATCTACAAAGTCGGCTCAATAACTAACATATCCTTAACACGGGTCATGCTCCAGGGTTGATCAGAAGCTGATAAGGCTAGATCAGCTGATATCAGGATCATGTTCCTTATAATCTCAATCCTCGCTGCACGATCTTAAGGCTGCAAGTTCAAGCATGGTTGATAGACTGGATTATGTGAGTAAGCTTGCATCAGACGTAAATGGTGACGACCTGCTTTGACAAGAAAATGGTGGAGCCAAGGGGAGTCGAACCCCTGACCTCTTGAATGCCATTCAAGCGCTCTACCAACTGAGCTATGGCCCCAACGGGCTTGACCCAAAGATCTTTGCCGAAAGAGTTGCGGGCTCCACAACCCGCAAGAGCGCCGCGTATAAACGTCCCCTGCCTGTCGATCAAGACACGCGGCGCAGCCAACATGCGTTCGATATGCGATGCGGACTTAAAGGACCAACATTGGTCTCATCTTTGGCTAGATGGAGCCATAAGACCATTAGCGTGGGTCTACATCCTCATCATCGGGACCGGGAATATCGCCAATATCGTCGTCGATCAGGTCTTCATCATCTTCCAAGAATGGAACTTCATCATCGCCCGCGGTTGGATCATCATCATCCAATTCTTGTTCAGAGAAGCCTTCAGGCACATCGGCCCCGCTGGTGCCTTGATTTATGGGATCGGATTCTTCATCGTCATCCAATTCCAAGGGCGCTTGATCCACAGCGGCGGCGTCGAGTTCAGCTGTAACCTCTTCTTGCTCCAGCTCATCTTCGTCCATGTCTGGATCGAGAACTTTGGCTGGCGCATCCTCATCCTCTTCCTCGGCTTGTGCTGCCAGTTTTGGATCAAAGGCAGTTAAACGGGCTTTGGCCCTGCGCGCTTTCACAGCTTCATCGTCTGGGTCAAACACATTGCTACATTTTGGGCATTGTGCGGGGCGCTTATGTAGGTCGTAAAATTTTGCACCGCAGGCAGGGCATAATTGTTTTTCGCCAAGATCTATTTTAGGCACGTTTGAAGCTCCACTGGCCTATGGCCACGATGGGAAGGTAAATCCAAGGGCGCAGCGCTTGCCACGTTAAAAGCACGCTGTCAAAACCTATGCTGCAGTAAATTGTCTTATGCGCCCGATTGGTGGCGTAATTGAGCCAAGACTTCAAAAAAATTTGGAAATGTTTTGGACGTGCAGGCAGGGTCTATGATGGTCACACCTTGATTGGCAAGGCCCGTGATCGCCAGCGACATGGCCATGCGATGATCGTCAAAGGTGGCCACTTGGGTTCGCACCAAACGGGAAGGCCGGATCAAAAGCCCATCGCGGTTTTCGTCTAAATCAGCTCCCATCGCCCGCAATTGCGTGGCCATGGCATGAATCCGGTCGGTTTCTTTCCAGCGCATGTGTTCAACGCCCTTGATCAAGACGGGTGTGGTGGCATTGGCCGCTATGGCCGCCAGTGTGGGGGCTGTATCGGATATGGCGTTCATGTCGATCTCAAGACCACCTAATTGGGCAGGACCAATAACGGTCAGGCCTCGGTCATCCTCTTCCACCGTGGCTCCCATGGCTACCAAGGCATCGACAAACAAAACGTCGCCTTGCAGCGCTTTTCGGCTTAATCCTGCAACGGTAACCTTACCCCCTGTCACAGCGGCGGCCGCAAAAAAATATGAGGCGCTCGAGGCATCTGGCTCAACGGCGTAACTCGCTTTGGCTTGATAGGCTTGGCCAGCGGCGACCACCAATCGGTTGGGTTCTGGGCGTTCAACCTGCACGCCCCATTGGGCCATCATGTCGATCGTCATAACGATATAGGGCTCTGAAACGATGGGCCCTGTGAGGACAAGTTCAGTGTTGGCCTTTGCAAAAGGCGCAACCATCAAGATCGCACTGACTTGCTGGCTGGATCGCTGGGGATCTAATTCAAGTTTCCCGCCACGTAGGCCCGCACCATTTATTGTCAGGGGAAAATGACCCTCGGCTTCTTCGCACACAATTATAGCACCTTGCGCACGCAAAGCCTCAAGTAAATCACCCATAGGCCGTTTGCGCATAGCCGCCACACCATCAAAGCCGATGGGCTTGGAGCCCAAAGCACTCAAAGCCAGTAAAAAGCGCGCCGCTGTCCCTGCATTGCCAACAAAAAGGTCGGCGTGACCGCCATTTGGACTGGGTAAATTGCCGCCGCAGCCTTCTACAGTAAAGCGCGCAGCGGCCGGGTCATGAGCAACGTTAAAGCCAAGCGCATTTAGGCAGGTCGCAAAAATGCGGGTGTCATCACTATCCAAAGCACCATTTAAAATGCCAGGGCCATTAGATAAGGCTGCAAGCAATAAAGCGCGATTATTGATGCTCTTAGAGCCCGGTACAGTTACTAGGCCACGGGCTGGCGCTTTGAAAGGCGGAACAAAAAGGGTCTCCATCCGCTCTGCCTAAGCCACGCGCGCTCCAAAATAAAGGTGTGGGCTGCCTCAGAGTTAAGCAGAGCGGATGCTTTGGCAGGTTTGCAAGCCTCATCTAGATTGGTAAGGCAGGCGCGCATACCAAAGGATTAGGCGTTTCCCCATGATCATTGCTGTTGACGGGCCATTGGCTGCGGGCAAAGGAACCATCGCCAAGGCCTTGGCGCGTCACTATGGTTTGCCCCATATGGATACAGGCAAGCTTTATCGCAGTGTTGCCTATCGGCTTTTAGCTCTGGGCAAGTCACCTGATGATATCGTCAGCGCGACACAAATTGCGCATGGGTTGAGCCTCGATGGCATTGAAGACCATAATTTACGCACCGCCCAAGTTGGTGCGGCTGCATCTGTGGTTGCCGTTCATCCCAGTGTCCGTCAGGCGCTTTATGACCTCCAGCGCGGTTTTGCGCTCCAGCCAGGTGGTGCTGTGCTCGATGGGCGCGATATTGGCACGGTCGTATGCCCCGAAGCCGATGTGAAGCTTTTTGTGTCTGCGAGCTCAGAAGAACGCGCGGGGCGTCGGTTGCAGGAGCTTTTAGCGCAGGGCGAGGCGATCTCCTACGCGGATATGCTGGCCCAAACCCTCGAACGCGATGCGCGCGATAGCGGGCGGGTGGATGCGCCGTTGCGGCCCGCTGAAGACGCCCACTTGCTCGATACCACTGGGCTGAGTATAGAGGCGGCTGTGGATAAAGCCCGATTGATCGTGGATCATATTCGTTTGGCCAAAAGCTGAGCGTATCGACCGCGAAATTCCAACACTCGGCTTACTGCGTAATAGTCAATATCAGGCGTTCTTAGACGCAAGGTGCGAAGGCCGCAGGACCGTTCGCACAAGACCGCTGGAGCCAACCAGTAGGCCTGCTTTCATTTATTCGGAGATACTAATCAATGAGCGACATGCTCCTTAACCCGAGCCGGGACGATTTCTCGGCACTGTTAGAAGAATCCTTTGGGGCCCGTGGCGGCCTGACCGAAGGCAAAGTGATTTCTGCAACCATCGTTTCCATTGAGAATGATTTTGTTCTCGTGGACATTGGCCTTAAAACCGAAGGCCGCATTCCCTTACGCGAATTTGGCTTGGAGGGTTCAACTCTTAAAATCAATGACACGGTAGAAGTGTATCTTGACCGGATTGAAAACGCCTTGGGCGAAGCGGTGGTTAGCCGCGAGAAAGCACGCCGCGAAGAAGCTTGGGGTCGCCTTGAGAAGCTATTTGCAACCGGTGAATCGGTTGATGGTGCCATAGTGGGCCGCGTTAAAGGTGGCTTTACGGTTGACCTTGGCGGTGCCAATGCTTTCTTGCCAGGCTCGCAAGTCGATATTCGTCCAGTGCGAGATGTTGGGCCTTTGATGAATATTATGCAGCCTTTCAGCATTTTGAAAATGGACCGACCGCGCGGTAATATCGTGGTTTCACGCCGTTCGATCCTGGAATTGGATCGCGCTGAAGCCCGGACCGAAATTGTGGCTGGCTTGGCTGAAGGCGAAATTCGAGACGGAACCGTTAAAAACATCACCGATTACGGCGCGTTCGTCGATCTCGGTGGCGTTGACGGCTTGTTGCACGTTACCGACATGAGCTGGAAGCGCATCAGCCATCCTAGCCAAGTTTTAAATGTTGGCGATACGGTTCAAGTTCAAATCGTCAAGATCAACCCAGATACGCAACGTATTTCCCTAGGCATGAAGCAATTGCTCTCTGATCCTTGGGACGGTGCGGAAGACAAATATCCAGTTGGCGCGCGCCATTCAGGCGTCATCACCAATATCACCGATTATGGTGCCTTTGTTGAGTTGGAATCTGGCGTTGAAGGCTTGGTACATGTCTCTGAAATGTCATGGACCAAGAAAACCTTACATCCTTCTAAGATCGTCAATCCTGGCGACCCAGTTGACGTTATCGTCATTGATGTGGATGGCGATAAGCGCCGTATCTCTCTAGGGATTAAACAAGCGCAACCAAATCCTTGGGAGGCATTTGTTAGCCAATTTCCAGTTGGCTCAACCATCACTGGCGAAATCAAGAACATCACCGAATTTGGTTTGTTTGTTGGCGTCAACGAAGAGCTGGATGGCATGGTGCACATGTCCGACATCGATTGGAATCAAACTGGCGAAGACGCCATCAAGAATTTCAAACGTGGCGATATGGTCGAAGCCAAAGTTCTCGACGTTGATGTTGAAAAAGAGCGTATTTCCCTTGGCATCAAGCAAGTATCTTCAGATCCATTTGCAACCGAGACCCTCAAGCGCGGTCAGACTGTAACTTGCACAGTAACTGAAATCGCTTCGGGCGGGATTGAGGTATCGATTGGCCCAGAAAACGTCATGAAGGCATTTGTTCGCAAATCCGACATCTCACGCGATCGCGCCGAACAGCGCCCGGAGAGATATGCAGTTGGTGACCGGGTTGATGCTGTTGTTACAGCGATTGATAAAGCAACCCGCAAAGTGTCGGTTTCGATCAAGGCCTTAGAAATGGCTGAAGAAAAAGAAGCCATTAGCCAATTTGGGTCCACGGATTCTGGGGCTTCCTTAGGCGACATCCTAGGTGCCGCACTTCGACAAAAAGAACAAAAAGACTAATAGGGATCGCTAACTTTTAAGTGAAGTTCAGACAAAACGATATAAAACAGAAAGGCCAGAGCATCGCCTCTGGCCTTTCATAATGAAGGGTGTTGATAAATTTCCATAAAAAGGGTTGCGCATACCAGGTTTTTTGATGCTATATAGGATATTAACCTTTTTGGGTGGATAGACCAATATGTTAAGATCAGAACTAGTTGCTAAACTTTCTGCTGAGAATCCACATTTATTTCATGGTGACGTAGAGCGCGTTGTTGATACTGTGCTTGAAGAAATAACCAAAGCCTTAGAGCAGGGTGATCGGGTTGAGTTGCGCGGATTTGGGGCTTTTTCCGTTCGCTCACGCGGTGCACGCCAAGGCCGCAACCCAAGAACTGGCGAAGGGGTGGCTGTGCAAGCTAAGCATGCGCCTTTCTTTAAAGCCGGTAAGGAATTGCGTGCCCGTCTCAATGGTGGTGTTGACCCCGGCGAGTGATAGCCAATCTTAAGTTAACTTTGATCGTTTTGCTTTGATTGGGTTATGATCGTTTCTGTATCAGTTCTAACTACGTGGCCGGCAGCATTGCATTTGCATGCAATTCCATATGTTGGATCGTGCTATGGTAACTCACTTCGGTGATTTCAAGGCTAGAAGGTGGCCCAGATTTTGTGCCATTGTCTTAAGATATAAGGCTAAGCCTTTACAGGGCACTAATGTTATCTGTTCGCGCTAAAATTTGTGGGTTGGTAACGGCTGCTTCGCTCGCCACCGCTCTTGATGGTGGTGCTGCCTTTGTTGGCTTTGTGACTTACCCCAATAGCCCGCGCTATATTAGCCCGAAGGACGCAAGGACTTTAGCGCAATTGGCCTTAGGGATTGCCGACACCGTATCGGTCCTTGTGGATCCAGATGATGCTTTGCTCGATGCCGTCATCGGCGATTTAGCGCCTGATCTCATTCAACTTCAAGGTTGCGAAAGCCCGCAACGTTGTGCGCAGATTAGAGCGCGCGGCGTTAAAATCATCCGCGCTTTCTCAGTGGAAGCGCGCAGCGATCTTGATCCAATTTTACCATTTTTGGAATATGTTGACTATGTTTTGTTGGACGCAAAGCCACCAGTAGGGTCCTCGCGGCCGGGTGGATTAGGGCACACCTTTGATTGGACAATCCTGTCAGACTTTACCTGCGAACGCCCTTGGTTTTTGTCTGGTGGGCTTACGCCGGAAAATGTAGCGTCGGGCATAAGTCAAACGGGTGCAGCCTTGGTGGATGTGTCCTCTGGTGTTGAAAGCGCTCCGGGTCTAAAAGATAGTGCACGCATTGCCGCCTTTCTCGCGGCCGTTAATGAGACAGACTGGACCAATAGTCAAAATGGACGCACGTAACTCCTGGGGATCATATCCCGACGCGCAGGGTCGCTTTGGCCAATTTGGCGGTCGGTTTGTGGCAGAGACACTGATGCCCAATATTTTGGCCCTGCAACAAGCTTATGAAGACGCCAAGGCTGATCCGACCTTTCAAGCGAATTTGGATGTTTTCCTGCGTGACTACGTTGGCAGACCAAGCCCACTTTATTTTGCAGAGCGGCTGAGCCAGCATTTTGGCGGGGCCAAAATTTATTTTAAGCGCGATGAGCTCAATCATACCGGAGCCCACAAAATCAATAATTGCATGGGTCAGATTTTCTTGGCGATGCGCATGGGCAAGATTCGCATCATTGCAGAAACAGGTGCAGGTCAGCATGGGGTTGCCACCGCAACAGTCTGTGCCCGCTTTGGCCTGCCTTGTGTGGTCTATATGGGTGCCACCGATGTGGAGCGCCAAAGCCCAAATGTTTTTCGTATGAAATTGTTAGGGGCCGAAGTGCGCCCGGTGGATGCTGGAACCGCCACCCTCAAGGACGCGATGAATGAAGCGCTGCGCGATTGGGTGACCCATGTCAAAGATACGTTTTACATCATAGGCACAGTAGCTGGCCCTCACCCCTATCCCCAAATGGTGCGCGACTTCCAATCGGTAATTGGGCGCGAAACAAAAGAGCAGATATTAGAGCGTGAAGGACGCCTACCCGACGCTTTGGTTGCCTGCATTGGCGGTGGCTCAAATGCCATTGGCCTATTCCATCCGTTTTTGGAAGATGAAGCGGTTAAGCTTTACGGCGTGGAGGCCGCCGGGCACGGGATAGAAACAGGTCAACACGCCGCGGCCTTAACCGGCGGGCGGCCTGGCGTATTACATGGCAATCGCACTTATTTGTTGCAAAACGACGATGGTCAAATCATCGATGCACATTCGATTTCCGCAGGCCTTGATTATCCAGGCGTTGGGCCAGAGCATGCTTTCTTGAAAGATACCGGTCGGGCCATTTATTTATCCGCGACCGATGATGAGGCGCTCGACGCGTTTCAATTATGTGCCCGGCTAGAAGGGATATTACCCGCTCTCGAGCCATCCCATGCCTTGGCGCGCATTGGGGAGATTGCCAAAGATGTTGGCCGTGGTGGGATTGTGGTGATGAATATATGTGGGCGAGGGGATAAGGATATTTTCACCATCGCCAATGCGCTTGGGGCCAAAGTATAATGCCGGTTGCACGACTGACAAACGCTTTTGCGCGCGCAAAAGCAGAAAATCGGGCCGCTTTAGTAGCCTATGTCATGGCCGGGGACCCTAGCCTTGAGAGCTGTGCGGCGATCCTAGATGGCTTGCCGGGCGCTGGTGTAGATGTCATTGAATTGGGCTTTCCGTTTACCGACCCAATGGCAGATGGCCCTTCCATCCAGCGCGCTGGCATTCGTGCCCTTAAAAAGGGCACGACTTTGCGAAAAACACTCGCACTCGCGCAGGCATTTCGCGTCAAGCATCCAAAAACCGCTTTAATTCTTATGGGTTACCTCAACCCGGTCGAGACATTTGGGTATCAGGAATTTTCAAAAGAGGCCGCCCTCGCCGGTGTTGATGGTGCGATCATTGTCGATGCACCCCCTGAAGAAGATGGGGAGCTTCGCGCTGCCATGGCAGAGCAAGATTTAGCTCTGATACGCCTTGTAACCCCAACATCAGATGCAAAGCGTTTAGCCACACTTCTAAAAGGCGTGACGGGCTTTATCTATTATGTCTCGGTAGCAGGGATCACGGGCGATAAGTTGATTGAAACCGCCGACATCGCCCAAGCTGTAGGCCAAGTGCGCCTTGCTTCGCCCCTTCCTGTTGCGATTGGCTTTGGCATTAAGACGCCCGAAGCAGCAGCCAATACCGCTAAGATCGCCGACGGCGTGGTTGTGGGTTCTGCGCTGGTTGATGTGATTGCCACGGCGTATGAAACGGGACAAAATGGCGCGCAAGCTGGTGCCAGTTTTTGCCAATCATTATCGCGGGCCATTATGGATGCCCGACTGGAACCTATCGTATGACCAGCTGGATCGACCGCATTCGCCCAGGCATCAATAAGCTTCTGCAAAAGCGGGAGAGCCCAGATAATCTGTGGGTGAAAGACCCCGATAGTGGCGAGATGCTCTATCGCAGTGACCTTGAAAACAGCCAATGGGTCACCCCGTCGGGTCGGCACATGCGTATCGGGCCTGAACTGCGCTTCCGCTATATCTTTGACGGCGAAAGTTGGCTCGCTATTGATACACCAAAAGTGGTCGAAGATCCTTTAAAGTTCAAAGACGATAAGCGCTATGTCGATCGGCTGAAAGATGCGCGACAAAAGACCGGACGCGACGATGCTATGGCCATTGGCTATGGCAAGATTGGTGCTTTGCCAGCGGTGGTCTTAGCGCAGGACTTTGGCTTTATGGGCGGCTCGCTCGGCATGGCCGCAGGTGAAGCCTTTGTCAAAGCCGCAGCGGAAGCGATTGAGCGTAATTGCCCGTTGATTTGTTTTACAGCTGCGGGTGGTGCGCGGATGCAGGAAGGGATTTTATCCTTGATGCAAATGCCCCGCACAACGCTTGCCATTGATCGACTGCGTCAAGCTGGCTTACCCTATATCGTTGTGTTGACCGACCCAACAACGGGCGGGGTGACTGCGAGTTATGCTATGTTAGGCGATATCCACATTGCAGAGCCCGGCGCTCTGATTGGCTTTGCCGGGCAGCGCGTGATTGAACAAACTATCCGCCAGAAACTACCACCAGGCTTTCAACGCTCTGAATATCTATTGGAGCATGGCATGGTCGATTGCGTGGTGGACCGGCGTGAATTGAAAGCCACTTTGGCGCGCATTCTTGGCCTTTTGCGCACCTAATCAATCCAAGATCACCCCGCCAAGAAGGAAGATGATGATGCAAGACCCTATTGCCATTGTTGGCTTAGCCCGCACCCCTATGGGTGCCCTGATGGGTGATTTAAGCAGCTTTAGCGCCAATGAATTGGGCGCTTTTGCGGTCAATGCTGCGCTCGGTCGCTCTGGTATCGCAGGCAGCGATGTGGACTGGATTTTGATGGGCTGCGTTTTGCCTGCGGGCCAAGGGCAAGCCCCAGCTCGACAAGCTGCTGTTAAGGCAGGTCTGCCGTTAAGCGTTGAAGCAACCACTGTGAACAAGATGTGCGGCTCGGGCATGCAAGCGGCGATTATGGCGGTCAATGCCATCAAAGCTGGTGAGGCAAAAATCGTGATCGCAGGCGGTATGGAAAGCATGTCCAATGCGCCTCACCTCATCAAAACCCATCGCACGGGTATGAAATATGGGCATGATCGCCTGATGGACCACATGGCTCTGGATGGACTAGAAGATGCCTATGAAGGCAAGCCTATGGGTTTTTATGCCGACCAAGTGGCGCGCGACTATCAATTCAGCCGTGAGGCTCAAGACGCTTATGCGATCGAGACGCTGACCCGGGCACAGGCTGCTATCGCGTCAGGAGCGTTTGCGGGCGAAATCACGCCAGTCACGGTTTCAGGTCGCGCGGGAGAGCAATTGATCGACACCGACGAATTACCCCGTAAAGCGCGACCCGATAAAATCCCAAGCTTAAAGCCCGCCTTTAACAAGGACGGGACAGTCACGGCCGCCAATGCATCAGCGATTTCAGATGGCGCTTCGGCTCTAGTGCTGATGGAACAGTCGGAAGCCAAAGCACGCGGGATCACCTGTCTTGCGACAATAGTTTCGAGTGCCGCGCATGCGCATGAGCCCGCTCTTTTCACCACGGCACCGGTCTTCGCCATCCAAAAAGCGCTCGCCAAAGCGGGTTGGGCGATCAGCGAAGTCGATCTTTTTGAAATCAACGAAGCCTTTGCCGTGGTCCCTATGATTGCCATGAAGGAATTGGGACTGGATCATAGCAAAGTGAATGTGAACGGTGGAGCCTGTGCCCTAGGTCACCCGATTGGCTCCTCAGGAACACGGATTATCGCGACTTTGGTCGCGGCCTTACGATCACGTGGTCTCAAGCGTGGGGTTGCCAGCTTGTGTATTGGCGGCGGTGAAGCCACCGCTTTATGCTTAGAAGTGGCTTAGGGCTTGGACTGATCTAGCCCTAAAGATGACATCCAAGCGACTAGGGTGGTGTGCCACGCCCAATGAGCCTTTGCGCCATCTTATCGGCGACCACATCCGGTGGTAGAGATTCGCGCGCGGAGGTAGCAAAAATGGCTTCCAAGGTTTGGGGGATTTTTTGGATATGCTTGATCACTTTGGCGCTATCATAGGAACCACCTACCTCATAGGATACATTGATGATCCCCCCCGCATTGACGACATAGTCAGGGGCATAGAGTATGCCGCGCTGTGCCAAGGCTACCCCATGGCGGGGTTCGCTTAATTGATTATTGGCGGCACCACACACAATTTTAGTGCGCAAAGAACCAATACTTGCGTCGTTGATCACCGCACCCAGCGCGCAAGGTGCCAAGACATCAACATCCGCACTTAAAACCTGATCTATACCTATCACTTGCCCGCGGGCTTTATCTGCTGCAGCTTGAGCCCGTATCGGATCTACATCGGCAATAAGGATTTGCGCACCTTCCTCGCCGAGGCGACGCGCCAAATCCGTTCCAACTGCCCCGGCACCTTGAATGGCAACACGGATCCCGTCGAGGTTGTTTCGGCCCAGCGTATATTTGACGCAGGATTGGATTGATAAGAGCACGCCAAGGGCTGTCATAGGGGAAGGTTCGCCACCATACCCAGCTTTAGGGTCCCTGCCGAAAACATGGGCGGTTTGACCGGCGATTTCTTCCATGTCCACAACGGTCATGCCAACATCTTCTGCCGCCAGATAGCGTCCGCCCAAGTGATTGATCGCTTTGCCTAAGGAAGCCAAAAGTTCTGGGCTCTTGTCTGTTCTGGGATTTCCAATTAAAACAGCTTTTCCGCCACCTAGCGCCAAGCCTGCCAGTGCGTTCTTGTAACTCATCCCGCGCGATAGGCGCAAAACATCGGTTAGTGCGTCATCTGATGTGTGATAGGTGGACATCCGAACCCCGCCAGCTGCAGGTCCAAGTGTGGTGTCATGAATCCCGATGATGGCTTGAAGGCCTGCTTTATAGTCGTGGGCAAAGACGATTTGTTCATGGTGGTCGAATTCACCATGGTTGAACACTGCAGTCATTCATTCAAGCCTTTACAGTCCATTGGTCACACGCTCCTGCCATTAATGTTTAAGCAGGCATGAGGCGTAGCGTGACGCGCGGGTTTCGACTACATCTCTGTGCTTGACGCAACCCCAGTGTGCACCTTTGGTGCCATTTTTACATAGAAGTGCTTTGGATGACCCCAAATCTTGTTTTGGAACACGATGTTCAAACCGCGATGGCACAGGTGAAACATGCGCCAAACTATTGGAAGTCGCGCTTAGTTGAATGGTGCTCAATCAATACGGGGTCGCGGAATCTTGCGGGTCTGCGATCATTTCTCCCTTTGTTAGTGAATGCCTTTAGCGCATTGCCCGGCACACTAAGCAGCTGCCCCTTGGCACCCGAGCAAGTCGTTTCAGTGCAGGGGAAACTTGAAGATCAAACCCTGTGTGATGCGCTCCATCTGGTTGTGCGACCAGAAGCATCAATTAAGATTGTCCTTACCGGTCATTATGACACCGTGTTTCCAGCTGGAACTAGCTTTGTGAACGTTCAAGAAATCAAGCCAGGTATTGTGAACGGTCCGGGCGTAGCCGATATGAAGGGTGGCCTGTTGGTGATGCTGGAAGCCTTGCAGCTTTTTGAAACCTTGGGTTGCGCGCAAGGCGTGGGCTATGAGGTCCTGCTCAGTCCCGATGAAGAGATCGGCTCACCGGGTTCTTCAGCGCTTTTGGCTGAAATCGGAGCGCGGTCCGATGTTGGCTTGACCTATGAGCCTGCTTTGGCGGATGGCTCGATGTCGGGTGCACGTAAGGGTTCTGGCAATTTTTCCCTCACCATTCATGGCAAGGCAGCCCATGTCGGTCGCTCGCATCACGAAGGCCAATCTGCGATTGCAGCGGCGGCGCGATTTGTTGTTGCGCTTGAAGCCTTGAATGGCTCCCAACCAGGTGTCATTTTTAATACCGGTCGCATCGATGGTGGTGGCCCAAACAATGTGGTGCCAGATTTAGCTATTGTGCGCTTCAACGTCCGTGTACCCGACGAGGGCGCTATTGAATGGGCATCACGGCAAATTGAAGGCTTTATAAAGCAGATTGTCTTGGAAGGTGATCTCCATGCCCATTTACATGGTGGGTTCAACCGCCCACCAAAACCACGTACGCCTGCACAGGCCTTGATGTTTGAACATGTTGCAACTGCTGGCAGGGCGATAGGACTGGACCTTGTCTTCACCGATACAGGTGGGGTGTGTGAGGGAAATAATTTAGCCGCATCGGGCTGTGCGAATGTGGATACACTTGGTCCGCGCGGCGGGCTTATCCATTCAAATCAGGAATTTGCAGTTTTAGACAGCTTCTCAGAGCGGGTGAAACTGTCCTTGGCGCTACTGGTAGGCTATGCGACAGGTCAACTGGATGCCAAGGCACCTAGGCGCTTATTGGCACAAACATCGGAACTAAATGCATGTTGATTGTTCGTCCGGCCCGACTGGATGATTTTGATGCCTTTATGGGCTTTGCGCGGCAATCGGGCCCAGGTTTTACCAGCTTGCCTGATGATACGACTTTATTGGCAAGCCGTTTGGAAAAGAGCATAACTTCCTTTTCATCCCCCGCAGCAAGTTTAGAGGGTGATGGCGGCATATATTTGTTGATGATTGAACAAGCTCAAGGTGGGCAAGCCTTTGGCTGCGCTGCGGTTAAAACCAATATCGGCCGCGATGTGCCATTTTTCAATTATCGCATCGTTACCTATGGCCAAGCGTCCAAGGCCGCAAACCGTCGCTTTGAGATGCGGGCCTTAACAATGGTTAATGATTATACCGGCTGTACTGAAGTTGGCACTTTATTTTTGGAACCTGAGCGCCGAGGTGATGGGGCTGGCAAACTTTTAAGTCTGTCACGCTTTATGCTCATGGCTACCGATCCGCAGCGCTTTCAGGGTATCGTGGTGAGTGAATTGCGTGGCCTTGTTGATCTTGATGGGCGCTCGCCTTTTTGGGAAGTTGTGGGGCGGCCTTTTTACCGCATGGACTTTGAGGAAGCCGATAAAATTTCTGCAACCACCGACAATCAGTTCATTATCGATCTATCCCCCAAGCATGCCATATATGTTGATCTACTGCCTGAAAGCGCGCGTGGCGCGATCGGCGAAACCCATCCAGACGGTGCCCCCGCCCGTCGCCTGTTGGAACGTGAAGGGCTACGCTTTGAAGGTGTCATTGATATCTTTGACGGCGGTCCACTTTTGGCGGCGCGTATCGAGGATACACGGACGGTCCGAGAGTCTCAACAATTACCCTTTTTAGTGGGTAATACCCATGGCGAAGACCGCGTGATGGTATCAAACGATCGGGTAGCAGGATTTACGTGCACGCTGGCACCTGGCCGCATCACCCCCGACGGTGTTGTTTTAAAAAATGAAGTGTTAGAAGCATTAGAAATGGATAAAGGTCAAATAGGCCGTGTACGGAGTTTTAATGTCTGAATTTCTTCAAAATGGGGTATTTCTCAATGGCACCTGGCATGCTGGAACAGGTGGGCTTTTCACAACCATCGATCCTGCAACCCAAAGCCCAAGCTTTAGCGCACATGCTGCCTCGCGCGAGCAAGTAACCCAAGCGGTTGAAGCCGCACGTTTGGCGTTTAAATCTTGGTCAAGAACCAGCCGCGCTTCGCGCATAGCGATCCTAGAAGCCTATGCCAAAGCCCTAGAAGCTCGTGGTCAAGAGCTAGCCCAGGCAATTTCCCGCGATATGGGTAAAGCCTTATGGGAATCGACAGCAGAAGTTGCAGCTATGGTTGCCAAGATTGCCATTTCTGTGCGCGCGTATGATCAACGCACCGGGAGCCGTGAAGAAGCCTCTGCTTTTGGCCGCACAGCGCTTGATCATCGCCCTTGGGGTGTGATGGCGGTATTAGGTCCCTTTAATTTTCCAGGCCATTTGCCCAATGGCCATATTGTGCCAGCTCTGCTTGCTGGCAATTGTGTGGTGTTTAAACCATCAGAGCTTGCACCAAGTGCAGCGCGATTTATGGCGGAGGCTTTTGTGGAAGCAGGTCTTCCAGAAGGTGTTTTATCGGTTGTTATGGGGGCGCGGGAAACTGGGACAGCCCTTTTGGAGGCACCCGGTGTTGATGGGGTTTTATTTACAGGTTCAGTCACCACCGGGACAGCCATTCACGCCCAATTTGCCGGTCGGCCTGAGGTTGTTTTGGCGCTAGAAATGGGCGGTAATAATCCTCTCATCATTTGGGACCCAGCCGATCTTGAGGCTGCAGCCGACTTGATTGTGCATTCAGCCTTTATCACAAGCGGTCAGCGTTGCTCCTGCGCGCGGCGGTTGATTTTGCCAGAGGGACGGTTTGGCGATCAAGTTCTAGAAGCAACAAAGGCCCGTATTGAGCGTATGGTGTTGGGGCCTTGGAATGGCGCGGAAGCCCCCTTTATTGGTCCTGTGATTAGTGTCGCACAGGCCAATTTGGTTGGCGCATATGAAAACAAGCTACAGGTCTTGGGAGGTACTACTTTGGTGGAAGCCCGCATTGGGGTTGAAGGCCCAGCCTTTGTTCGCCCAGGCATGATGGATATGAGCCATGCGCAAGAACCCGCCGATGAAGAAATGTTTGCCCCCTATGCCCAAGTTTATCGGGTGAAGTCGTTTGATCAGGCGATCCGGCGGGCCAATGCAACGCGCTTTGGCCTTGCAGCTGGCCTTGTATGTGATGACCGTGCGCGGTGGGATGACGCGGTTTTAAGCTTGCGTGCTGGTCTGATCAATTGGAATCGACCCACAACCGGGGCCTCTTCGGCCTTGCCATTTGGTGGCCCGGGCCTTTCTGGAAACGCCAGACCTAGCGCTTTTTACGCAGCCGATTATTGCGCCTATCCGGCAGCGCGTCAGGAAGCCGATACGGCTCAGCGCCTCAGTGCACCGGGTCTGGCATAGATGTGCTTGCACTTAGGTCATTCTCTTTTTCGGCGTATGCTCGCCTTGCTCGGCGCAACCCTCTGCGCGCAGGCATGTATCGGTAGTGCGCAGGCGCAATCACCTCAAGTTGTCGGGGAACCAAGCATTCCAACGCCTGCCCCAGTTCCGGTTGCGGCGGCGATCTCCATGCAAGAGGTCGCCTTAGAGATGCAAACGCGCTTGGCCAAACTGCCAAGTGTGCGCGGTATAGAAACTATTGAAGCAAAGCCCAATGAATTGCGAATCATGGCCTATTCTGAGATCAATGTCCGCCTTGATACATTACATACTCGGTTAAATGCACCAGGTGCAAACCGAGAGGGCGAGTATCGCCGCTTTGTGTCAAATGTGGCAAGTCTTTTGACGCGTAATGATCCATTTAAGCTCGCCCAATTGCGCGTGGTTATCCGGACAAGTACTGCTATCAACCTCTTTGAAGAGCAAACCGCATTTCAGGGACATCCTAATGCGGTTTTACGTCGCCCTTTCGTTGAGGGCTTAGAGGAAGTGGTGGTTGGCGATACCCCAACGACAATTGCTTTGATGCCAATTGGTCGCTTAGCTGACTTAAATTTGGGGGTAACCCAAGCATTTGATTTGGCGCGCGCCAATACCGCCGCTGCGATCCAAGAAGTACATTGGATTGCAAAGGATGGTCTTTTAGAAGCACCCTCAGATTTGGTATATGCCACCAGTCTGCTGACGATTGATGCGGTTTGGTCGGGCTTGCAACGTCAATTGGGTGGCCCGGTGGCGGTAACCATCCCAACCCGTGATCGGCTAGTGGTTGGCCGTGCGGATCGTCCGCGTGACATAAAGCGCCTGAAAGCCATTGCCGCTACCAGCAGTGGATCTGGAGCCTTGTCCAGCACTGTTTTGATCCGGCGCGGCTCAAATTGGGTCGTGAACTAAATTCAATGCTTGAGCGCGCTAATCATGAGGTCTTTGTGATCAGCAATAGTCCGTCACCACTTGTTGACACGACCGAACGCACGCGCTGATCCTTATGCGCGAAGCGTGCGATGTCTTGAACACCACTGGTTTGAGAACGCGCGCCTGCAAACACAAGAGTACCGCCAGTATGCAGAATAGTGAGCGCTTGCTCATAAAGCTCAAGACCAACAATGACGTCGCGGTCGATCCAAACAAAGTCTATCCGACCCTCATAGCCTGATAGTGCTAAATCGTTTAGGCCTTGCCGGGCTGGGGAAGGATCGCAATTGATGGTACTCTCAACACCTGCGCTTTGCCAAAGTGACCTCGCAGTCTTAGTAAAGTCCCCCGTATCGCTGAATGTAAAAACTCTGCCGCCCGGTCCTGCATTATGACGCACCGCTTCGGCTGCGATCAATGCGGCATATCCGGCTGAGCCACCCACTTGAACGGCTAAGCGCACATCGAGTTGGCGCAGCAAAAAGCCAAGAAAAGCGCTTTCGTCTTCCGGCATCGGGTCTGGGAGAGCTTCACCCTCTGCCACTTGATTCCGATGCGCCTGAATGGCCTGAGGTTCACAAGGATTTACCTCGTTTAAAAATCGCAACCATGGGTCACTGAAGTTGAAGGAAGCTGACATCTCAATTCCCAGGCTCACTGTCTGCTATAGTGCATGGACCCTAATATAAATAAAAGTCATAGGCTTATGACGGCATGATCATGCGCGTTGTCAGCCGCAGCTACCCAGTGAGGGCAGAAGCACTGGTGTTATAGCACCACTGGTTCACACGCGGCAGCCCAAGAATGCATACGCTTTTGTGGTGTTTATAGGATCCCTAGACTAAGGTGTTGCCGACTTAGACAAGGCGGCTGAGTAGATGCTCACTAAGCCAACAGACCACCGGTACCGCCACACCATCGCCAGCAATCCTCAAGGCCGCAAGTTGACCCTGCGGGAGCTGGTAGGATGCATCGACCCCCATAAGACGCATTGCCTCGCGGGGGGTCAAGGCGCGCGCTTTGATGGACGGGCCTTCGATCATCAGAAGAAATTGCCACGAAGATCCCTCGGCCGGGGTTCGCAAACAGCCGACTTTAATGTCGAAGCGGACTTCGGCGCGCTGATACTTTTTATCAATTTCTGTTCTGGTTCTTCGATAAGCTGTGCCAATCAGGCGCTGACCTGTCGCTTGGGGGCGTGCACGGCGGCCAGATGCTTCGGGCTGAGTTGGCTGATCAGTCGCGCTGTACGTGAAACACTCCACCAAGGCGGATCGATATCGTCTAATAGGTCGATCAGATTTTGGTTTGGCGGTGTAGGATTGGTGACAAACCAATCAATGTTGGCACGCACCAATTCTTGCGGCAGTCATCTTACGGCATTGCGCACCGCAGGAGTTATAAAGACACAAGGTCTTATGGGTGAAGCCAGCAGATAAGCTGGAATTGGGCGATCTTTTGCGATCGCGACGATGAATAGGCGGGGCCTTGATTGGGGTAAAAACCAAGATGCATCCATCTCCTAACAACCTGACCGATAGCCTAGATGGCGCAGCGCTGTCACGACAGCCACATAATCTTGGCCACCTCTGGAGTTTAATAGGCCCATGACATTCTCAATCACCAAAACGCTGGGGGGGTCACCACGCAGGACCAGCTCATGTATTCTCGCTGTAAAGTGATAGAATGTGCCTGATCGTTGGCCTGCATGGCCCAATCGATCCCCCGCAAGGGAAAGGTCTTGACAGGGAAAACTCGCCCAGGCCAAGGTGATATTTCTCGGCAAGTCAGCGCCACTGAGGTCAGCAATATCAGCTTCAACCAGCTCAGATGAACCAAAATTGGCGTGGTAAGTTTGGTATTTTCCAGCATCTTAATCATTGGCCCAGACAATGACAAACTGCCTGCTCAAACTCAATCGGGCCAAGCCACCCCCGGAAAAAATTCTAGCGCTTTTGGTTTGGTTGTCAGCAACATGGTATCCTTTTAAGGTTGGATTAAGACTTTGCCCATGCAGAGCGCGTTTTTGTGCAAACCGGCTAGGGTAAATCTCAATTTTGCACTTTCAATCATGCGCGCAGCCGCTATGACTTGTTTAACGTTGGATCACACATCGAAGCACCATTTCATAGAGGAGCTGCAATCATGCGCGATGCCGTAATTGTATCAACTGCCCGGACGGGCTTAGCAAAGTCACTTCGTGGTGGATTTAACATGACCCATGGCGCAGCCATGGCCGGCCATGCGATTAAACATGCGATTGAGCGCGCGCGCATTGAGCCTGGCTTTATTGAGGATGTTTATATGGGTGCTGGGCAGCCAGAGGGTGCAACAGGTGCCAATGTTGCCCGCAATGCAGCGATCTGGGCGGGTTGCCCTGTAACGACGTCTGGAACCACAATCAATCGCTTTTGCTCCTCCGGTTTGCAAGCCATTGCAATGGCCGCCAATTATATTACCCAAAGCGGAGCTGAAGCGGCAATTGGCGGCGGCGTTGAGTCGATCTCTTTGGTGTCGGCCAGTGGCACGATGAACCTGTCTAATTATCGCGAAGATTATCTGATGAGCATCAAGCCAGAGCTTTGGATGCCAATGATTGAAACCGCTGATATTGTTGCTAAGAGATATAATGTGAGCCGTGAATATCAAGATGAATATGCTTTGCGCAGCCAGCAACGAATCGCCGCTGCCCAAGCTGCGAGCTATTATAAGGACGAAATCGTCCCCATGGCCACCAAGATGAAGGTCGTGGACAAGGCCACGGGCGAAACCTCAATCGTGGATGTCACAGTCAACCGCGATGAGTGTAATCGCCCTGATACCACATTGGAAGGCTTGGCTTCGTTAAAGCCAGTTCGCGGGCCAGAGCATTTCATTACCGCTGGCAATGCCTCTCAATTATCCGATGGTGCAGCGGCGGTGGTAGTGATGGAAGCCAAGGCAGCTGAAAAGCGCGGGATTGAACCGCTTGGCCGATTTGCTGGTTTCGCGGTTGCGGGGTGTGAGCCCGACGAAATGGGGATTGGCCCCGTATTCGCTGTCCCACGTCTTTTGGAGCGGGCGGGTTTGTCCGTAGATGACATTGATTTGTGGGAGCTGAATGAGGCTTTCGCCAGCCAATGCCTCTATTCGCGCGATCGTTTGGGGATTGATCCAGAGAAATTCAATGTAAATGGCGGTTCGATTGCGATTGGCCATCCATTCGGTATGACAGGTGCGCGTTGTGCAGGCCACATCTTACTAGAGGGCCGGCGCCGGAAAAAAGCTGGCCACAACATCCAATGGGGCGTAGTAACCATGTGTATAGGTGGTGGCATGGGTGCTGCCGGTTTGTTTGAGATTTACTAAACCCTACACTCTGGTGCACATCATTGGTAATGGGTTAAAGAAATGGTCGCTATGGCCATTCGCGCCTGTATAGATAGGAATAGAGATAGGATGTTGAGCATAGATCGCCGTATGACTTTAAAAACCTTAGCCGCAGGCTGTGCATTGGGTGTAAATCCTGCTTTGGCTCAAACCACAGCGCCAACGACCCCGCCCGTCGATCCGCGTCCACGTAGCTATGATCTGATCGGTCAAAAAGCCCCTGCTACAGATTTGGCAAGGCTTGATGGGGGTCGGTTTACCAATAAGGACTTTATCGGCAAAACAACCATAGTGCAATTTTGGGGCATTTGGTGTCCAGATTGTTTGGCCGATGTTGATGATGTCGCAGCGCTTAATCGTCTGATTAAAGGTGATAAAAAACTGAGATTTATCGGGATTCATACGCGTGGACGGTATGGCCGATGGGGTGGGTTGGAGCCCTTTTTTACCGAAAAGAACTACCGTTTCCCTGTCGCCATTGATGACGATAGCGCTGCCTATAAAGCGTGGCAGATTAAATGGGTGCCGAGCTTTGTCATCGTTGGCCCTGATGGTACGATTCGCGACTATACAACCGATCTGAAGGCCGGTTCGGGCATTGGTGTTGCAGGCTTGATCGCTAAAGCACGCGGCATTGCTAAAGCCAATCAGAGCAAATTCCCAGCTTAACAGATACAAAAAAGTGAACATTAAAAGCGTTGCTAACTGAACAATAACTTAGTCTGTGATAGATAGGGTCACAGTTTATATTTTTGCGCAGCGGTGGCCCTTCTTCTGCCGTCATTGCTTACGATATGTGCGGTCGAGCGCCATGTAGGTTGCTAAATAGGACTTTGATCTTGCGCGCTCCATTGCCGCCTAAAACCTCAGATCTTCTCAAAGATTTGCATGAAGCATTTCCAGGTGAAGAGAAAATCGCGGTGCGTGATGTTTTAATGCGCCTTGACGGGCGCGCGTTTGGGTTGTTGCTCTTGATTTTGGCGCTGCCCAATTGCATCCCCAATGTGCCGGGAATTTCAACGATTTTCGGACTTTTATTGGTTGCCCCAGCCCTACAAATGATTTTTGGGGCGGGTCGGCCTTGGATTCCCAAGCGGATTGGCGACTTAACGATTGAAACCACCACCTTTCGCAAATGTATCGATGTTTCCATGCCAATGTTGCTTCGAATCGAAAAACTCGTTTCCCCGCGCATTCAATTTCTGACCCAAAAGCCTGCAACTATTTGGTTTGGCATACAAACCTTGATCTTGGCTGGCGTATTGGTTTTGCCGATTATGGGTGGCAATTGGCTTCCTGGGATGAGTATTGCAGCCCTTGCTATTGCGCTTTTACAGCGCGACGGCCTGTTTTCGCTTATTTCTTTCATTTTTTTCTTGATTAGCCTTTTGGTCGTGCCCTTGGCTATTGGGGTGACTTTTGCTGGGTTAAACTGGCTTATTGGTGTTTTGGCCAGTGGATTTCATCATTTTCACTTTTAAAGGCTTTGTGATAAGCGCCAAGCCAATTCCAACAGCCACAACGCCAACCCCAAAGAGCGCTCCAACTTTGACATAATTCAGCGATGACCACAGCATCGCGGCACTGCTTGCAGCAAAAAATAGCGGCAAAAACGGATAAAAAGGCACTTTGAACGGGCGTGAAAAATGTGGCTGTGTTTGGCGTAATCGGATCACAGCTAGCCCGCTGGCTGTCAAATAGGCCCAATAGACCGGTGCAGTATAATCCACTAAGGTCGCAAATCCATGGTAAAATGCGCCAAGTGCTACGAGGGCAATCGAGACGGCACCTTGGGCTAAAAAAGCTTGGCTTGGAATGCCTCTGGCGCGGTCCCAAGTTGCGATCCATGAAAAGGCCTCTCGGTCATGGGCTGCGGCATAAGTGGTGCGTGCACCAACGATCATGGTCCCATTGATGGAGGTGATCGCAGCTGCTGCGACACCAATAGCTAATAAGATGCCCGCATCTGGCCCAAAAGCACGTACCATCAAATCAGCGGCCGGCGTCTCCGATCGCGCCAGTCCTTCGATACCCAAGCCGCGCAACAATGCCCAATTGGCTAGAAGGTATAAAGCCGTGATGATGGCAACGGCGCTAACCAAAGCGATCACCATGCTTTGATTTGGTCCATTACGGGTAATTTTGATTTCAGCAGAAAGGGTGGCCATCTCACTCCATCCCCCAAAAGCCAGCAACACAAACACCAAGCCATAACCTACGCCAGCCAGATCAGGCGGGTTTCCAGAACCTATTGTGGTGGGTGGTATAGCTTGCAATACAAGCCACGCTGCGGCAGCGGCCAGCATCAATAGGCCCAAGACTTCCAGACACGTGATGACATAATCTGCGGCGACACCACCTTGGGTGCCACGCAGATTAAAGGCTGTCATGATCACCACGGCCCCAAACGCGTAAAGGGCGGGGCCGTGGGGCCCGAGGTTCCAGACTAGATTGAGATAATCGCCAATGACAAAGCCCAAAAGCGCGATGGATCCAGTATTGATGATAGCAAACCGTGCCCAAGCAAAGCTAAAGCCAAAGGTGGTACCATAGGCTTTTGTCAAAAAATGATAATCGCCACCAGCATGGGGATAAGCGGTTGATAGCTCGCTATAACACAAGGCACCGATCATAGTGATTAAACCGCCAAAGATCCACACACCATAAACCGCCAAAGGCGTACCCACATTCTGGGCCACCAAAGCTGGGGATTTAAAAATCCCTGCTCCTACAACCATACCAACCGCAATCAACACCACATAGGATATCGAGAGGTGGCGGGTTGGGGCGGCCGTATCTGGATCAGTCATCCCCCAACAGTGTCGCCCGTATGAAGGGGCGTCAATAGCTAAAGGTGAGGGTCATAAAGGCTTTGAAGGCTTTGTATCTTTATTGGACTGGAACGCCATGCGCGGCGCGGCAGGCTGCCCCTTGGTAGACGCGAATAAAATCCCCAATCACTTGTGTCATGATTACGCCGGCCTCTTTTGTTTTGGGATTAGCCCAGAAAAAGGTTCCAGCGGCACCGCTCCAAAACATGGTCCCACTTGGTGCGCCACTATGAGAAAGGGCGCTATCCATTACCCGTCCAAATCCCAATCCATAGCTATAGCCATATTGTGCTATATGACCGCTTGCCTTTTTACCCAATTGATCAGAGCCCATTTCTGCAATGGTGGTGGCTTTTAAAAGGCGAACACCATCAAGTTCTCCGCCACCCGCAATCATACGCGCAAACCGTGTATAATCACCCAAAGTCCCAACCAGGCCAGAACCACCAAATTCAAGCTGTGCCGGGGATTGCCATGGGCTGATGGCTGGGGGATCTACTGGGCGGGGGACCTCATGGGGTGGAATGTCCTTTAGGCTTTTATGAGAAAAAAAAGCTTCGGAATTTTTGCTTGCCGTGACCGCGACATAGAGATTTGCCAAATGCGCGCTATCCCCTGGTTGCACCTGAAAGCCTGTGTGGGTCATGCCCAAAGGCGCAAAAATTCGTTCTTTGAAGAATTCACCCAGTTTCTGACCAGAGCCAATTTCAACCACCCGACCAAGTACATCTATCGCATTGCCGTATGTGTAAGTTGCACCAGGCTGATGGGCTAAGGGGATCGCTGCAATACGATCAGTTAATTCTTGTAAACTGGCGACCCTTGGACCCTTAAAGTCTGGTATCATTTCACCCGGAGAGCGCTCAATCCCTTTCATCGCATAAAGGCGCTCTACAGGCTTCTCAGCTCCAAAATAGGGCATGCCGGCCGATTGCCGCAACAGGTCGCGCAACGTTAGCGGGCGGGATTGCGGCTCTGTTTTGAGGCTTTCAACCGTTTCACCGCTAACATAAACAACGGTGTTGGCAAAAGATGGTATATAAGTGGATAAGGGGGCATCTAGCTTCAACTTTCCTTCTTCGACCAAAATCATCACGGCCACTGCGGTGATTGGTTTAGTCATTGAAAAGAGACGAAAAATAGTATCACCATCGATGGCTTTACCATCAGATAGATCGGCCACGCCCACATATGTGGTTTCAATTCGACCAAAGCCATCGATAAGGGCGGCTGAAAACCCTGGAGCAACTTTCTTATCCACCCCATCTTGTAAAACCGCGCGCACCGCTGCCATTCGTGCGGGCAGGACCGAAGCTGGCAGCGTCCTAAGGGTAAGGTGCTTAGCATGAGGCAGACTTTGTGCAGTCGCTTGGCCAGTAAAAGCAAAAAGACCGATACTATAGGCCAGCAGCGCAATGAAGGGTTTATTTGGTGACATGAACAGCTCGTTCCCCCACGATTAATCAATGACTTAAAGTCATGTGGCTTGATGATCGTGAAGGAGGCTGACAAATCATATCAGCATCTGGCACGTTTCGATGGCGGACATGACCATGATTTAAGGTCAATAATCAAGTTTATTTAAACGCGTGTCGATGAAAATATTGCCAAACCGAAAGGACTTGTGGCTTAGCAAATGTGGCATCACATTTATACATTACCCTGGCACAAAAGGCTGGCTAGGCCCAATGCCCAACCAGCCTTTCATCATCACAAAATTTTAGGCGGCACGACCGGCTTTAGACTTTGCCTCAATCAATGGGCTGTCATTTGCGCCAGCGCTTGAGTTAGCTGCGCCAACTTGGATCGCAATTTTGCGGGGCTTTAATGCTTCTGGCACTTCACGGACCAATTCAAGGCTTAGCATGCCATGTTCTAAATTGGCCCCGGTTACACGAACGTGGTCGGCCAATTGGAACCGACGTTCAAATCCACGTTCTGCAATGCCGCGATGCAAGAAGTTACGGCTTTCATCGCTGCCGAGCTTTTTCCCAGTGATGGTCAAAAGGCCTTCTTTCAGCTCAATCGACAAATCATCTGGACCAAAGCCTGCGACTGCCAACTCAATTTGGTAAGCATCGTCACCGGTCTGCTCAATATTATAGGGCGGCCATCCGGTTGCCGTGTCTAGGCGCGAGCCGCTTTCGATCAGATGAGCCATCCGGTCAAAACCGACGATGGTACGGTATAAGGGTGTAAGATCAATTGTACGCATGTTGTCCTCCTAAAAGCGACGGTTTGAGTATATAACGGCCTGAATTTCAGCGCCGCATGCTTGATTTGGGCACGGCTTTATTACCGTTCAAGAGGCGTTGGATTAAAATCTGACAAAGAATTCATGTCGATTAGGCTTGAGCCAGCTAATCAAACTGGGCTAGTCATATTTTCTTGAATTCAGTTTTGGAACTGTTCAAGGCAGGCTGCATGTGGTCAATGAGAGATATAGGCGCATGAGACATCGCGCTTTGGCACTCGCCGTATCCACCAGCTTGCTGGTGGTCATTTGGGTTGTTTCTGCTTCGGCTCAAGGCATACTCCCCCAATCAAGCGAGCCTCAGGCGGGCGTTAGCCCCATCGATCAGGCATCGTCTATCCTATCATCCCGAAGCATCGAACCCATTCCGGTTTTAGATGAACTTGCAAAATCCTATTTGCGCCGAGCTATTCATAGCGAACAACGAATCGACACTAAGCGTGATCGCTGGCGTAACCCTGAAGCCAGTTTGCAATTTTTTGCTGTACGGCCAAGCGACACAGTTGTTGAAATTTGGCCCGGTCAAGGTTGGTACACTTCGATCTTGGGGCCATATTTAAAACAAGGTGATGGCAAATTGATCGTGGGCCACTTTGATGCAGAATCGTCAAACTCTAATGTGGTCCGTCAAATCGTAGAAGCCTATCGAAGCCGGTTCGCAGCTAATCCATCGGTCTACGGTACAGTTAGTGTTGAGCCCTTTGGCCCTAAATCAAGTCCGCTTGCCCCTGCCAATAGCGTGGACAGAGTTTTGACCTTTCGTAACATCCATAATTGGATGGCCCAAGGTTGGGTTGAAAAAGCATTTGCCGACTTCTTTTTTGTTCTCAAGCCAGGTGGCATTTTGGGTATTGAGGAGCATCGCGGTCGCACAGATGAACCCCAAGATCCTTTAGCTAAGGATGGCTATGTGCGCGAAGATTACGTGATTCAACTTGCCCGTGAGGCTGGCTTTGAATTTGCGGGTCGCTCTGAAATCAACGCTAATCCAGCCGATACCAAAGATCATCCGTTTGGGGTGTGGACCTTGCCGCCGGTGTCGCGCACTTCCATGGTGGGTGAGCCAGACGATCCAAGTTTTGACAGACGACGCTACGATGCGATCGGCGAGAGTGACCGTATGACATTGCGGTTTCGTAAACCCCTCACGGCAACAGGCGTAGCCGACCCATCGCTGAAAATGGCTGCTGACCAAGTTCAGATCACAATTCTACCATCCCCACCCCCTCCACCTAGATCATCAAGGCGAGGTCGGCGTGAGTCATTTAACCAAGCTCCAGTGGTTGGTGCACAATCGTTGCCAACAACCAGTCAAGCCACGCCCACAAATCCTACCATGGAGCGGTTGGCCGCAGAGGACAAAGCCCAATTAGCATCCAAGCCAGAAATTGATAAAAAGTCCCAGAATGAGAAGTCCCAGAATGAGAAGCCCCAGAGTGAGAAGCCCCAGAGTGAGAAGCCCCAGAGTGAGAAGCCCCAGAGTGAGAAGCCCCAGAGTGCGATATCCGAACTTGATCAACGCAAGCCAGCTTTTAACCAAAATGTAGCTGACCAACCGATCGTAACCACAAAGCCAATCACCTCGCCAACCACCACGGTTCCTGCTGAGGGGTTGCAAGCCCCTCTCCAATCCAACCCGGCTTTCGTCAATCAGTTGGGCGCGGAAAGCAAATCAGGCACAAGCACAAGAGCAGCTGGTTCTCGTTCAAAATCCTCAGCACCGGAGGATATTTCTGAAGCCAATAGCCCAGATTTACCGGCCCCTCAGTTCCGCAGCGCTGAACCATCATTGCCGGAAATCAAACCAAATCAGTCGGGTAATACCGAAATTCTAACCACTTTGTCTGAACAAAATCTCGCCAACGCCAAACCAACCCACAAAGATAAGTTGGTTGAAGATCTGCCAACCAAGTCTGAACCAAGCACTGCCAAAAGTCAGGTGAAGCGCGATGAGCCTGAAGCCAAATCCGTTTCTCCGCGAACTCGTAAAGAGGAGGTGGCAAAGGTAAAGGATCGCAAAAAGCCAAAAACAAAAACCTTTACTCAAAACCAACCGCCCAAGAAAAAAGCGCAGTTGAAGCAGTCAAAGACAAAAAAAATAGCACTAGCCGGTAAGCGCAGCAAAACAACAAGCAATAAAGTCTCTTTAGGGTCAAAAATGTCGACGAAGGCTGAACGATCCAAGCAAAAAACAGGCACCAAGCGGCCATCTACAAAAAAGCCAGACTGGAAGACCCCATCAAAGACAAAGGCAAAAAATAAACGATCGACTTAGAAATCTAGCAGTCGTTTTACTCGTCAAAGCACCCAGTTCACCTTGATCTGCGCCATAATGCCTATTCATGGGGTGGCAAAGATAGTGGATCCATAGAGGCATGGATCTACCAGCGATTTGTCTAGTTTGACTTCTCATCTATTGTTCGTTCCCCTGCTGGGTTGGCATTGAACAACATCGTGGCATCTTAGTGCTGCCTCAGTTACCAATAACGACTTTGACGCCAAACATGGCGCAGATGCACCTTGCTCGAATGTGTGGCTTCTGAAGTGAATAAGGTGCCGCCGATTGATAAATGGGTCTTTATTGGAGTTAAGCCTTTGACCCCCACCCTCCAAATGGTACAAAGCGACCTGCTAATTCAGCATGTTTTGATCATTTCATTGTTAGGGGGTCGGGGAAAGTGATCGCCTAACCTGTTTGAATGCCAAACATGTGCTCTTAAAGTGGCATACAGAAATGTAATGTGACAAAGTGCGAACAAACCATCATGGTTTAGCCATGAAGATGTTTCCCCATTTGCTTATCTTTGGCATGATGTGTGCCACATCGATGCTGGGGTTGAGTGTCCATGCTCAAGCTGGTTCACAAAAGCTCAATAAGGCCGACAAGCCGCACCAAATTCCTGTTGCAAAATTGTTTCCTTATTATGATTTGTATTTAAGTTTGCCGCCAGAGGATCGCGATGGATTTACACTCAAATATTTTGAGTGGTAGGGACTCTCGTGCTCGTCCGCGAATGGACTATGTGCAGGCTACAACACGGACCCCGATCGAGCTTAATAGTCAGGGCCAAGTCCTCAATCTACCTGATGTGAACATGTTCAAAAATGGTGTGATTGAAATTCAAGCTTCTCTAAATCAGGGCAGCGTTAAATTGAGTTTGAAGCCTACGATCGCATTAGCTAAATCTATTCCAGTTCAGGCGGTTAATAATAGCTTGACGGATTATGCGGCCGCAGTTTCAAGGATGGGGCCCGCTTCTTTTATGATTCCAAAGCTAAAAGGTGTCAGCTTTGAAGGTGTTAGCACTGGTCGTGCTATCCTAGCGGATGGGCGTAAAGTTAGTCTGCCACTGGAAGCCAAAAAACCGGTATTCCGCCCAGCGCATCCGAATTTAAAATCGGCCACCCATCTCGAATTTGATGTCGTTCCAACAGATGTTGGCTTTACCCGATAAGGTTGCGTGTCAAAAACGGGTTAAGCCGACTTTCAGTAAGATCGATTTAACGAACTTAAGGCAAACTAGCCCTTGTTGCTGAAGCTGATTGATGTGTGTGGAATTTCTGTGAATGGCTGGATTAGCCTCTCTTCATGTTTTGGTGGTGGACGACAACCCGCATATGCGGTCGATTGTGGTTGCGATTTTGCGTGGGGTTGGGATTGGGACTGTCAAAGAAGCCAGCGATGGCGCAGATGCCATGGAAGTTATGCGCGCGGGGGTTCCAGATATCGTGATCGTTGATCTAAACATGTTTCCGATCGATGGGTTGGAATTTACCCAAATGATCCGCACAGCTGCTGATAGCCCGTTTCCGTTCGTCCCTATTATCATGATGACTGGCCACACCGAGCGAACCAAAGTCATGTCAGCGCGCGATTCGGGGATAAATGAACTTGTAGCCAAACCAATCTCTGCCAAGACTTTATTGGATCGTATCGTCGCGGTGATCGATCGGCCGCGAGCCTTTGTTAAAACCAGTTCCTATACTGGCCCATGTCGACGAAGGGGAATTGGCAAGGAGTTTTTAGGCCCATGGCGCCGCAAAGGTGATGAAAAAGAAAAGGAAGCCCAACGCAATCTATACCAGGAACCCACTTCATGAGTCTCAATACCCCCGCCCAACTCACCCCGCCAAGTTTTCGGTTGCAACGATTAGTGGGTGAACCCGCTGCTAACGTACTCACTTCAGAAGTCTATTATAAGGCTGAAATGATTTTGGCTGAAATGATCCCTCCTCTTGTACTTGAAGTGCATCGCTTGCTGGAGGAAATCTCTGAAACTCTCGAAAATGGAACAGGCAATATTCGGGACCTGATCTGGGATAATGCCCATGAGATAAGGGGGCTAGCTGGAAGCGTAGGCAAAGTTTATTTGGGGTTAGCCGCAAATCTAATCTGTCAGTATTTACAAGATACCCAAAGCGATTTCATTCCCGATCAAGAGGTTATGCAAACCATTATAATCATCGCCTTTCAAGCCCTTCGCGATGACGCAGATACCGATCCAATGATGAAGGTTTTGGTACAAGATGGTGCGCGTGCTATCCTTGCACAGCGACATAGAGAGGGGCGCGAATAATCCAAATTATTCCACAGTCAGGGCTGCATCTAATGCCACGGCTATATCGCGACAAAGGTCGTCACAGGCCTCTATGCCCACAGAAAGGCGTATCAATCCCGGTGTCACGCCCAAATCAAGCTGCACGTCAGGAGCAAAGGAATAATGGGTGGTTGTCGCAGGATGGGTAGCCAGGCTCTTTGAATCGCCAAGATTATTGGAAATGTCAACAATTTTGAGCGCGTCCAGGAAAGCAAAGGCTGCCTTCTTCCCACCGACCAGTTCAAAAGCCACCAAGGTGCCGCCAGATTTCATTTGACGCTTGGCTAATTCATAATGGGGATGATCGGGCCTAAAGGGATAACGTACGGCGCGCACAGCTTTGTGATTGGCGATTAGGTCGCTTAGTTTGGCTGCACTGTCACTGGCCCGCTCCACCCGCATCGATAAGGTTTCAAGGCCTTTGAGGACATTCCAGGCTACAAACGGCGACATTGCAGGACCCGTGTGGCGCAGATAGGGGTCAATATGCTCTTCTATAAAGCTGGATAAACCCAAAATGGCACCACCCAGCGTACGCCCCGCCCCATCCATATGTTTGGTGGTTGAATAGACCACCACATCTGCCCCATGTTCAAATGGGCGCTGAAGGATGGGAGAGGCAAAAATATTGTCGACAATCAGGCGCGCGCCAGCCGAATGTGCGATGGCGGCTATGGCCTCAATGTCGCTGATTTCTAAAGTGGGATTACTGGGGCTTTCCAAGAAAAGCATTTTTGTATTGGGTTGTATAGCGACTT
Organism: Candidatus Phycosocius spiralis; assembly: GCF_030158815.1. Lineage (GTDB taxonomy): Bacteria > Pseudomonadota > Alphaproteobacteria > Caulobacterales > Aquidulcibacteraceae > Aquidulcibacter > Aquidulcibacter spiralis. The sequence continues at coordinate 154,707 of NZ_BPFZ01000003.1, read as the reverse complement.
TCCAAGCAGCAAGATCGGTCGAGTCTACTAACGTCACTTCAATGCCGTAACGCGGCATGAACGTCTCTATCACCCAGCGGCACGACGAAAACAATGCTTTTCCAGCAATAACATGATCTCCACACCTTAAGGGTGCTATCAGGGCGGCAGTCACCGCCGCCATGCCGCTAGCTGTCAAGCGACAGGCCTGCGCTCCATCTAAAGCGCGCAGTCGTTCTTGTAACATCGTGTTGGTTGGGTTGGCATAGCGCCCGTAGAGATAGCCGGGCGCTTCACCCTTAAAGCGCGCTTCGGCTTCCTCAGCACTGTCATAGACAAAGCCTGAGGTCAAAAACAGGGCTTCGCTGGTCTCTTTGTGCGCCGATCGGGTCTGACCGCCGCGCACCAAGATCGTCTCAAGACCCAGCATGTGCTTAGATTGGTCCTCTTGGCTCTCGTCTGTCATATCAAAGCGTCCTCAATCCAACCAAGGCGTGTGCAAAAGCGTGCGCAGAGAAAGGTTGGAGATCGTCGGCGTGTTCACCGACACCAATGAAACGGATGGGCAACTTATGTCGGTCTGTGACGGCAACCAAAACACCACCCTTTGCTGTGCCGTCAAGCTTTGTCATCACAAGGCCAGTGATGCCGGCAGCATGGCGGAAAGCCTCGGTTTGGGCAATGGCATTTTGGCCCACGGTTGCATCGAGGACTAGCCATGTTTCGTGTGGGGCCAATGGGTCAACTTTACCGATCACACGCACAATTTTGGCCAATTCACTCATTAATTCCGTCTTGTTTGACAGTCGCCCAGCCGTATCGATCAAAAGCACATCCATCCTTTCGGCTTTAGCGCGCTCAAAAGCCTCATAGGCAAGGCCCGCAGCATCTAAGCCCGTTTCTCGCGCCACAACGGGCACATTGCAGCGTTCACCCCAAACTTTTAATTGCTCAACCGCTGCGGCGCGAAACGTGTCCCCCGCGGCTAGCATGACCTTATGGCCTGCCGCACTCAGATTATAGGCGATCTTGCCAATGGTTGTAGTTTTGCCTGACCCATTGACGCCAACAAATAATATGACGCGTGGCCCCGGCCCTTCAAAGGGTGAGTGTGTGGTTTCAAATGGGCTGAGTATGGCCGCGATTTCGGCTGCTAGAGCCTCTTTGACTTTTTGGGTGGTGATATCTTTGCCAAAGCGCTCCTTGCTGAGTGCAGCGCGAATGCGTGCGGAAGCGGGCGCACCAAGGTCAGCGGTGATCAGCAATTCTTCAAGATCGTCCAAGGTCTGGGTATCAAGTTTTGCCTTGGTCAATACGGCACTTACTCCTTCGGCCAAGCGGGAGGAGGAGCGTTGTAATCCCTCCACCAATTTGCCGATCATATCGGTGGGTGCAAGCTCAGTTGGGACAGCGCTTGGGTTGATGGCATAGGCATGACCTAAGGACCCATCGGCTCGCGCTTCAAGGATAGTAAGTCTTGCGCGACCTTCCAACGTGCCTGCAATCGCTAAAGAGCCAGCCCGAGCGGTTAAGAAAATCAAATCAGGGTCAGCGTCTGGTGCACACAACAAGCGGATCGCAATGGAAGTAGGTTCATAGGTGCTTTCAATTCCCGTCACACCCGTCATCGCCATGGCTGCTGCTTCAACCAAGGGGCCAACTTCACGTAACATGTCGGGGTCGTCGACTTGCACATTAAGGAGGGCAGCGAATGGATGGGAGTTTGCGATTTCTACCCCGTCGGCTTTTGATGCCATGACCGGTGTCGCCGCCTGATTTGGTTTCTTTTTTCCCCACCCAAACATTGCTTCATTCCCATTCTGGCCGTATTGAACAGAACCCAACTTAGCCAAACAGGCTATTAGACAAAAGAGTCAGCATGGTGTTGAGCTTTGTCAGTAGATTGCTTCACAGCCCAATTGCGACATTCTAGTACCAAGCAACAATAGGCAAGCATAGGGGTGGCACGTCATACATGGTTGATCGCATTGTCATCATTGGCGCTGGGCAAGCGGCCGCACAAGCCGCCCATAGTCTGCGTGCTGGGGATTATCAGGGCCGTTTGGTGATGTTGGGGAACGAAGGCTTGGCACCTTATCAGCGCCCACCACTGTCAAAGGCCTATCTTTCCGGTGCCACGGGCCTCGACCGGATCACTTTGAAACCCCAAGAATTTTGGGACCAAGAGCATGTCGAAACCTATTTTGATGTGCCTGCCACCGAGTTAGACCGCGTGACCCAAGTGGTCAAAACTAGTGATGGACAAGCTTTTCACTATGATGTGGCCATTATTGCGACCGGTTCTAGCGTGCGTCGTCTATCCTGTCCGGGCGCTGAATTGGCTGGTGTACATTATCTGCGCAACATTGGCGATGCAGACGGTTTGCGAGAGAATTTTCTGCCTGGCAAGAAGCTTGTGATCATTGGCGGGGGCTATATTGGGCTAGAAGTTGCAGCAATTGCCATCAAGGCCGGGCTTGAGGTCACGATTTTAGAAGCCGCGACCCGCATGCTGGCACGTGTGGCACCACCCGTTATTTCTACCTTTTTTGAAGACTTGCATCGCCAAGCGGGCGTGACAATGTTAAACAATGTACGAATTGCCGCCTTAGTGGGCGATAAACAGGTTCGCGGTGTTAAACTCGAAGACGGGCAGATTATTGCCGCTCATCTTGTGTTAGTCGCGATTGGTATTGTGCCCAATGCCCAATTGGCGCAAGCGGCAGGTCTTTCTGCAAGTGATGGCATTGAAACTGACCTAGATGCCCGCACCAGTGACCCGCACATCTATGCGATTGGGGATTGCGCCAGTCGCCCCTTGGTTCATTACGATCACCGCCGTAGCCGCCTTGAAAGCGTCCATAATGCTTTGGAGCAAGCCAAGTTTGCCGCAGCGTCCATCCTTGGCTTACCCCGTCCGGTTGAAGAAGTACCTTGGTTTTGGTCGGATCAATATGACATCAAATTGCAGATTGTCGGCCTTTCTATGGGGGCAACCCAATCGGTGGTCCGCGGGGATGCTGCATCAAGGCAGTTTGCCGTCTTCCATCTCGATGGCGCAAATCGCTTATTGGCGGTGGACGCTATCAACATGCCCCCTGCATTCATGGTGGGTAAGCAGATCATCGCACGGCAAGGACATCTTGCACCAGCGCGGTTGGCTGATATGTCTATTTCGATGAAAGAGATCGGGGCTGGCGCTTAAGTGTCCAATCCGACTAATCGCTCAAAAGGAATAATCCAGCATGGCTAAGGTCACCTATATTGAACATTCGGGAAAAGAGCATGTCCTTGATCTAGCACCTGGCACCACTATAATGGAAGGGGCCGTCAAGAACCGAATTCCAGGGATTGATGCCGATTGTGGCGGAGCTTGCGCATGCGCCACCTGTCATGTTTTTGTAGATGCGGATTGGATCGAGAAGACTGGAAAACTTGGTAGTATGGAAGAAAGTATGCTTGATTTTGCCGAAGGGATAACGCCCTTGTCGCGCCTATCCTGCCAAATCTCCATGACGCCAGAACTCGACGGCATTATTGTTCGCTTACCCGCGGCGCAACATTAAGTATGATGCACCTAATGTTCGATCTTGAATGGAGATCACTGCTAGATGGATAAGACGTAGATGTGGCGTATTGCGCGGGCAGAGCACGTCACTTGCGTGAAGATGTGATGAGTTAGGAATCCAATGATTGGTGTCGTGGTGGTCAGTCATGGTTTACTGGCGCGAGAGCTGCTTCTCGCAGCTGAACATGTTGTTGGGCCTCAAACCAATATGGTGGCAATTTGCATTGGCCCCGATGATGATATGCAAACCCGGCGCGATGATATTTTGAACGCGTGCCGGAAAGTAGATGTTGGCGCGGGCGTGATTATTCTCACCGACATGTTTGGTGGAACCCCATCAAATCTCGCGATTTCCATTATGAATCGTGGTGATTATGAAGTAATCGCCGGGGCCAATTTGCCCATGCTGATCAAATTGGCTGAGGTACGCGGGCGCGAAACCCTGCCTCGCGCCGTATTTGCTGCCCAGGATGCGGCACGTAAATATATTGCAGTCGCCTCCTCATTGCTGGCGAGTGGCTGATGACTCAACGGCTCTCGCGCACCTTTGAAATTGTCAATAAACGGGGCTTACATGCCCGCGCTTCCTCCAAATTTGCCATGCTGGCGGGCGAGTATGCGGATTGCTTCATCCGTGTGAGCCGGGAAGACCAAGAAGTTGATGGTGAGAGCATCATGGATCTGATGATGCTGGCTGCGGGCATCGGCTCTGAGATCGTCGTTTCAGCTGAAGGACCCCGCGCTGAAGCCGCTCTGGATGCTTTGACCGACTTGGTCGCCAGTCGCTTTGGTGAGGATGAATAGCGCATAAGACCTTGCCCTTTGCCCTTCGTTTCGCTATAGGCCCCACTCTTTCGCGCAATCAAAACGCGCTCTCTGATCCACACGGTCCTGCACGAACTGAGCAATCGGGGGTTAAGCAGATGGGGTGGACAGGGTTTCCCCGTCCGACGTGATCGTCCGGCGGGGTGTTTTGTGTTGCGTGTTTGTTTTTGGGAACCACGCATGTTTGACGCGCTAACTCAACGATTGACGGGTGTATTTGACACGCTGACGGGCCGTGGGGCCTTGTCGGATAGCGATGTCGATGCGGCGCTGCGTGAAGTGCGTGTCGCGCTGTTGGAAGCCGATGTCGCGCTGCCCGTCGTCAAAGCCTTTATCGCCAAGGTCAAAGAGGAGGCCGTTGGTGAGCGGGTGATCCGGGCTGTTAAGCCCAGCCAGCAAGTTGTCAAAATCGTTTATGACGCGTTGGTTGAGACCTTAGGTGGCACGGACGGCCCGGTTGATTTAATGCTGAACCAAGGCCCTCCGGCGATCATCATGATGGCGGGTCTGCAAGGTTCTGGCAAAACCACCACGACTGCGAAACTGGCCTTGCGTATGCGCATCAAATTGCGCAAAAAAGTACTGGTTGCTTCCCTTGATGTGCGTCGCCCTGCCGCGATGGAGCAATTGGCAGTTTTGGCCGGGCAAGCCGAAGTTGAGTGTTTGCCGATCATCTCAGGCCAGATGCCGGCTGAAATTGCGCGCCGTGCCATCACCGCTGGGCGGCTTGGTGGCTATGACGTCGTGGTGCTTGATACCGCAGGGCGCACATCCATCGATGAAGAGATGATGCGCGAAGCAGAAGAAATTGCGCGCATAGCCGCCCCGATTGAAACCTTGCTGGTAGCCGATAGCCTAACCGGGCAAGATGCGGTGGAAACCGCGCGTCGCTTTCATGAGCGCTTGCCGCTAACCGGCATTGTTTTAACCCGCGGCGATGGCGATGGGCGCGGTGGTGCTGCGTTGTCGATGCGCGCCGTCACCGGCCTGCCAATCAAGTTCTTGGGTATTGGCGAAAAAATCGACGGCTTGGACGTTTTTGACGCCCAACGTATTGCCGGGCGCATCTTGGGCCAAGGCGATGTTATCAGTCTGGTTGAGCGCGCGGTTGAGAGCGTCAAGCAGGATGAAGCTGAAAAATTGGCCGCTAAAATGGCCAAGGGTAAGTTTGACCTTGATGATTTGGCGATGCAATTGCGGCAGATCCAAGCCATGGGCGGCCTTGGCGGTGTGATGGGTATGTTGCCTGGCGCGCAAGCGGCCAAAAAGGCCATGGAGTCTGGGGCTGTCAGCGATAAGTCCGTCAAGCGTCAGATTGCGGTAATCCAATCCATGACTAAACAGGAACGCGCCAAGCCGGATGTACTCAATGCGAGTCGGCGTAAACGCATTGCCGCTGGTGCTGGGGTCGATGTTTCGGAAGTCAATAAAGTCATTAAAATGCACCGCTCCATGGCCGATATGGTCAAGGCCATGGGCAAAGGCGGTATGAAAGGCCTGATGGGAAAAATGGGTGGGATGTTCGGCGGGAAAATGCCGCCGATGGACCCCGCTACTCTTCAAGCATTAGGTCAAAAGGCGTCTGCGGCCTCTGGGGGTTTGCCAGGTCTATCGGGGCCAACATCAGCCGCACCACAAGGTTTGCCCGGATTGGGCAGCACACAAACCCCCGGCGGCTTTAGTGGCCTGCCGGGTCTCCCACTTGGGAAAAAATGACAAGAACAAACATAAAACTCTGAAAGGTAAATCTTATGTCTTTGAAAATTCGCTTGGCCCGTGGTGGCTCCAAAAAAAAACCCGTCTATCGGATCGTGGTCGCTGAAGCGCGTTCCCCCCGTGATGGGCGCTTCTTGGAAAAGATAGGCAGTTACAACCCAACTTTGCCAGATGACAATGTGGCCCGTTTAGTCATTGATGCGGACCGTGCCGCAGAGTGGATGAAAAAAGGTGCACAACCGACCGATCGCGTTGCCCGTTTCTTGGCTACAAAAGGTGTGGGCGTTTGGGTCAATGGCAATAATCCTAGCAAAGGCAAGCCTGGCCAAAAAGCAACCGAGCGTGCCGCAGAAAAAGCCCAAGCCGCTTTAGACGCCGCTGCAGCGGCTGAACAAGCCAAAGCAGACGCTAAGGAAGCCGCCGCACTAGCCAAAGCCGAAGCACAGGCCGCAAAGCTTGCTGCAGTTGAAGCCGCCGCTGCCCCAGTTGAAGAGTTTGTTGAGGAACAAGCTGCTGTTGAGGCAGTGGCTGAAGAAACCACCGCCGAAGCAGTTGAAGAGCCAGCGGCTCAGTAAGCACCATGTGGCACCTTGGCGAAGTGCTTGGTGCCTGCATCGACCGCCTAGATGTCCCCGGCGGCACCGCCATTTTATTTCAAGGCCAAGATATCATCTGGTCTGGTGCGTTTGGGGTGCGCAAAATACCTGACACGCCCATGGAAGTATCCAGCAAAGCGCGCGTCGCTTCAATCTCCAAAGTGGTTACCGCGTTAACCTATATCCAATTGGTTCAATCGGGGCATGTGACGCTGGACGGAGATATATCTGATCATCTTGGATTTGTGCTGCGCCACCCTAAGTTCAACCATCGCCCGATTACAGCCCGTATGATCTTGAGCCACACTTCCGGCATCCGCGATGGTGAGAATTATCGTGGTGTGGTGGGGGAGACGCTCGAGAGCTTCTTTGTTCCAACCGGGGAACAATGGCATGAGGGTGCCCATTGGGCCGATGTTGACAAGCCACTCGGCTTTTTTACCTATTCTAATCTCGCCATGGGCCTTTTGGCGCAGGTTTGTGAAGGCGCAACGGGCGAACGCTTTGATCGGCTGGCCGCACAACTGGTGTTGCACCCATTAGGGCTCGACTGTGGCTTCAATTGGTCTGGTGTGTCTGAAAGGGCAGTCCAAAATGGGGTGACACTCTATCGGCGCTATCCCTCCGGTGCATGGGAATCACAGATTGATCAAGATCTAGACCCCGCCAAATTACCTCTGATTGCTGCGAAACCTGGCCAAAGCTTGGAAGGCTATAGAATCGGAACCAATGGTCTCTTGTTTTCTCCTCAAGGCGGTTTGCGGGCCAGTGTCGAAGATATTGCCAAGATTGGCATGGCCCTAACAGGTGCGAAGGCTTTATTGAGCCCTGATGTGCGTGCTTTAATCACTACACCACATTGGACATTTGATGCACGCTTAGCCAATGGCGATACCTCTGGGGGGGCGTTTCAAGGGTTTGGCTTGGGCGTCCATCGATTGATCCCAGGTCATGCCTGCCCAATAACAGGTTTAAAGTGCGAGATGATCGGCCATTATGGTGAGGCTTACGGCCTGTTAGGCGGAATATGGGTCGACCCAAAGTCTTCCAAAGGCTTTGCTTGGTTTGTTAATGGGGGACTTTATGAACCAGAACCCGGACGTATATCGGGCCTTTATCTCATCGAAGAAGAAGTCATGCAGGCAGCAGCAGTCGATTTAGGTCTTGTTGCGGCATGAATGAGACTTATAATTGACCCATGTTGTTTCATAGACATGTCCCAATGTGTGGCAGATTTTGATCGAGCCGCTGAACATATAACCATTACATCTACCTTCAACATCCATATGAGACCATCCTAATAATGATAGCGCAAGGTCAGCTGGGTTGTACGTGGGTCACCCGGCACGCCAGAGAAAAAGCCGCTATTACCCGATTGCGGAGTTAGTAGGGTCATATAGTCATGATCGGTGACATTGCGGACAAGGACAAACACCTCCCACCCGGCTTCCGCGGTAAAGCCGGCCCGCAGATTGAAGAGATCATAGCTGCGAATTTTCAAATAGGCGCTATCGGATGCATCTGCAAAAAAGCTAGAGCGCGAGGTCCCATCCACCCCAATATAATATTCTCCCTTTTGGGCCTTAGCAGCCCAGCGATATTCAGCCCCAAGGCTTAAAGCCACGGGCGAAGTCCCCGGCAGCTCTTTACCCGATAAGTCACAAGAGCTTGTGGTATTTCCGATCAGTTCAAGTGGGCATGGCGCGTTCTTAAAGGACCGATAGGTTGCATCTGTGAAGGCGGTACGCAGATAGGCTGACAGTCCCTGGATTGGAGCCAGCGTTAAGTCCAATTCAACCCCTTGCGAACGCACCGCTTCAATATTAGCCAGATAGCCCCGCAAAGCACCAGGTCCGGTATCGACAACATTGGCCTGAAAATCTTGAACATCGGATTTAAACAAAGCGACATTAGCGGTCAGTCGGCGTTCAAACCATTGGGATTTAAGCCCTAATTCATAGGCTTGCGTTTCTTCTGGGCTGATAATGGCCCGGTCTAGAGCAGGATTATTGGTGGCGTTAAAGGGTAGACCTGCAAGATTAATCCCGCCAGATTTGAACCCCTTAGCGTAATTCACATAAAGATTAATGGACGAGATGGGTTGCCAAGATAGATTGATATCACCAGTCCAGGCATCATCCCCAAACCGAACGCGATATGCTTGCGGCCTGAAGATCGACAGTTTGGCATTGATCAGAGCATTATTGGGAGTTGCAAGGCCACCCTCCACTTGGGCTGCATAATCGGCCTTTTTGATCTCATCGGTGTATCTAAGGCCCGTGGTTAATGTGATTGTTTCTGATGCCCGCCAGATCACTTGAGCAAAGGCGGCGCGGCTATCAATGGTCGATACGGCATTAGAACGAGTAATATAACCATCTAGAAGGTTCGATCTGATGGGTGTGCCGTTTGATGTGGCCGTTCCCAACAACCAGAAGGATGCATCACGGCCCCATTCGGTTACGTTTTGGCCTTTTAACTTTTGGCGAAATGCAAAAAGCCCAATGGTATAATTAAGACGCTGAACCCCCTTTGAAGCGAGGCGCAATTCATGGGTGATTTGTTCTTGTTGAACGGGGTTGGCCGATTGGCGTAGAATATCTAAACTCGTGTAATCGCGATCATTGGCCGGACGCCAATCCCAGCTACGCCAAGCACTGATTAGGGTTAGCGCTGTTCCCCCTAAATCCTTGTCTGCAATCAAGGAGACACCACTCAATTCGGAGCGTGCCGCAATCGGCGCATTTGCATCGGCTATACGATCATAGGGGTTCAAGCTGGGCGGTGCATAGTTTAAGGCGCTGGCCAGAGCCGGGAACTGACGCCCAGCACTTCGCAAGGTCGGCCCATAGCCAGCATAGACCTGGGTGCAGCAATCGGCATCGGAGAGGTTGTAATCGCCAACCAAACGCAGCTTCAAACTGGGTTCAAGGACCCATAGGAGCTGGCCGCGTATGGCTTGATTATCCAGATCATTCACCAGCCGGTTGGAAGGCACTAAACGGATAAATCCTTCACGCTGGGTTATTCCAGCGGCAATCCGAAAGGCCAAATGGTCTTTAAGAATTGGGCCGCTTACTACGCCCTTGGCCTGCACAAAACCTGCTGAGCCACCTGAAACCTCAATCTCAGCCTCATGGTCAAAACTTGGTAGTTTGGTCGTGATGGAAACAGCACCCGCTGTCGTGTTTTTGCCAAATAAAGTGCCCTGGGGACCACGCAGGATCTCAACACGTGCAATATCGAGTAAATCGAATGCGCTGGCGGCTGGGCGACTATTGTAAACTTGATCGACATAAAAGCCGACCCCCTGTTCTAAGCCGTCATTGGCTAGGCCGAAAGACACACCAAGTCCACGTATATTTAAAGCGGTATTGCGCGGATTGGATGATGTGTATTGCAAGGTGGGGACTTGGGTAGACACAGCTTGAATGGAAAAGGCCCCCCGTTTGCTCAATGCTTCAGAACCAATCGCCGTTAATGCGATTGGGACACTCTGAGCGGTCTCATCGCGTCGTCGCGCCGACACAATAATGACTTCAGAATTACTGGTCGCTTCGATCCCTCGCCCCTTTTGTTCAATGTTTACGGTGAGAGTTGGGGTGGATTGGGGTGCTGCAAAACCACAAATCGGTACAAAAAGGGCGAAATTGAAAGCGAGTATTGAGGTACTTACAGCAAGTTTACGCATGAGCATATTTTTCCTTTTATCTAATCCAAACTATAAAACTCATAGTTAGAATTAGTAGTCTTGATATAACTTATTAGCCATTCTATATAATAATTGGCCCATTGACTATATTTACAGTTTAGTATTGGCTTTTCAATCGATCTAATCTGAAGATTTTCTAATGTAAGATGATCTTTATTCTACGGAAGAGGTCTCAAAAACATCGGAAAACATCGCGTAGGGGGGTACCATCGTGGCCATAGAAGGGCGCAGTCATGTCAGAAAATCCAAGCTTGCACGATTTCATCCGCGAAAGTTTGTGGATTGGGATGTTGGGATTTGGTGGACCTGCTGGTCAGATCGCTTTGATGCACCGTCGTTTTGTGGAAACTCGCAAATGGGTGAGTGAGGAAACCTATATGCATGCGCTAAGCTATTGCATGCTCTTGCCCGGTCCAGAAGCGCAGCAATTGGCAACTTATATAGGCTGGCGTCTGTATGGTGTGCGCGGTGGGCTGATTGGTGGGTTGTTGTTTATCGTACCAGGGGCGGCCCTTATGCTTGGCCTATCCTTGATTTATGTCCACTCTACCCAATTGGCTCTGTTTCAGCCTGTCCTGCAAGCTATACGGGCGGCCGTGCTGGTTCTTGTATGTGTCGCGGTCTATCGGTTGGCACATAAGGCCATCAAGGATTATGCAGGGTGGATTATAAGCGCGGCAGCATTTAGTGCCTTGTTCTTTTTCCAAATTCCTTTCCCATGGGTGATACTGGTTGCATTGTTGATCGGATGGTTTAGGGCACCCTCCCTCCCTACACCTGGGGTGGTAGCCAGTGCGGGGCGTCTTCGAGGGCGTGCATGGCAAGATGGCGCAATCTGGTTATCGGTATGGCTCGTCCCACTCATGGGAGTTGCTATGGCGCAGATGGCTTTATTGACACAGATTGGGCTGGCATTCTCTGGCCTTTCGATGGTTACTTTTGGTGGTGCTTACGCCTCGACTGTTTGGCTTAACCAATATGGCGTTGAAACGGCCGGTTGGTTGACGTCTCAGAATATGATCGATGGACTAGGCTTGGTTCAAACCATTCCTGGCCCATTGGTTCTGATTAACCAATTTGTCGGCTTTATGGCAGGCTGGCGTGAAGGTGGCATTGGGTTGGCATTTGCCGCTGCATTTATGGCCTCGTGGTGCACGTTTGCTCCAAGTTTTTTGTGGATATTCGTTGGCGCGCCTTATGCAGAGCAGTTGCGCAGCCATGCTAAGGTTGGGGGTGCTTTGAGTGGGGTAAGTGCGGGCGTAGTTGGGGTGATGGCGAATTTGGCCCTTTGGTTTGGTGAGCAAACACTTTTTACGTCCCAAATAAAGTATAAAACCTTTGCTGACACGACATTCACTCTACCTGATTGGGCTACCATTAATCCAATCATGCTGGTATTGGTGCCCCTTGCCATTTGGTGCCTGCAAGTAGCCAAGCTTGGCCCAGCGCTGACCTTGATGGTGACTGTTTTAACCAGCATTGCCTTGGCTGTGGTCCACTGGCGCTAGGGATTTTGCCTTGGTAACCGCCCTAAATTAGCGCGATGGGTAAATTGGCTTAAGCAGCGATTTCGATGGTCCAGCTTTCAATGACTGGATTGGCAAGCAGCTTGGCCGCCATTTCCCTTGCCCTTAATGCGCCTCGATTTGGATCGGTTTCATCAAGCTCAATCTCAATCATTTTACCTACACGTGCATCTTTGGCTTCATAAAAGCCCAATCCTCGTAGCGCTTCGGCAATCGCCCGCCCTTGCGGGTCGAGGACGCCATTTTTCAAACGGACGTTGACAATTGCTTTCATAAGGTAGGCTCTTTCATTGGTTGTGGGCTCAAGGCTTGGGCTTAGCCCTCTACAAATGCGCTGCGCGGGTCTTTAAATATGCCCAAACGTTGGGCCACCTCGGCATAGGCTTCTGAAATGCCGCCTAAGTCTTGCCGAAATCGATCCTTATCGAGCTTATTGTTGGTGCGCGCATCCCAAAGGCGGCAGGAATCAGGGCTGATTTCATCGGCCAGCACCGTGCGCACCATATCGCCTTCATAGAGCCTACCAAACTCAAGCTTAAAATCGACCAAGCGTATGCCGACCCCTGCAAACAGACCCGACAAATAATCATTAATCCGCAAAGCCAGAGCCATCAAATCGTCAATCTCTTGGGTTGTGGCCCAGTTAAAGGCGGTAATATGCTCTTCAGCGACAATCGGATCGCCTAAGCCATCATTCTTATAGTAAAACTCGACGATGGAGCGGGGCAGTAATTCGCCTTCAGGTATACCCAAACGCTTGGATATGGAGCCAGCAGCCACATTGCGCACGACAACTTCAAGGGGAATAATCTCTACTTCGCGAATCAATTGTTCACGCATATTAATACGGCGGATGAAATGAGTTGGCACGCCGATCGCGTTTAAGTTCGTCATAATGAATTCAGAAATTCGGTTATTCAAAACCCCTTTACCTTCGATGATTGCATGCTTTTCGGCGTTAAAGGCGGTGGCATCATCTTTGAAATACTGGATCAAGGTACCAGGTTCTGGCCCCTCATAAAGGACCTTCGCCTTGCCTTCGTAAATTTTCTTGCGGCGGGACATGGTCGCGCTCTCCTCAATGGTTAGGTGGCAAGGCACGCCCTCAAAACCGGTTTGGTGTTGAGTCGAAACTCCTAACAGCACTACCACCCTAACAGGCTGCGCTTGATGCCTCAATCATGTGGTGCATCCCTTGCACTTGTCTGCGCACACACCTTTCCAAACCCAGCATTCATCCCTACATGCCCCAAGTCGGAAGCCGTGTTACAAGGAAGCTTGATCATGAGCCAGTTTGATAAGCGCAAGACCGCGCACGAAGCAAAATACGCCCACGACAGTGAGCTTGCGTTTAAAATCACCGCCCGCCGCAATAAGCTGCTGGGGACTTGGGCTGCTGAGCTTTTGGGCCTGACGGGTGAAGAGGCTGAGGCCTACGCCAAGTCTATCGTACTTGCTGACTTTGAAGAAGCTGGCGATGAAGATGTTTATCGCAAAATCAAAGCTGATTTTACCGCCGCTCAATGTGAAGTGAGTGAACACCAGATCCGTCGTGAAATTGAACGTCTATTGGATGTTGCCCGCCAACAACTCACAGCTGGTTAAGATGACAAAGTTCCTGACTTTGACCAAGATAAACCGTTGTGCTTGCGCGCTGAGTTGTGCCGCCTTGGCCATGACTATCTGTTTTGGATGTGCTCTTGATTCAGTCGCCAAAAACCCCGCCGAAGCTGAAGCACGCGCCTCGGCTATGCGCCAAGATTGTTATCGACGTGGTGGTACATGGAGTGAAGCAGTTGGTACGTGTGTGGGTGCCGATCCGATGCGCCGCTAAAGAGACTGCAAATGGTCGTTTATTCCTGTCAATTCTGCCCTTACTAGTCTGATTTCTGGCTTGCCTGGCCAAGCGCGATTGAGGGCCCAAGGTGATGCAGCGACGCGCATTTATATCCTTATTGGGGACGGGTTTAAGTTCTACTATGATTGGGCCCGCTTTTGGGAAAAGCCCGATCAAAAATCCTTTAGTTGGCTTGGATGGCAAACTTGATTTAGCCCGTCAGCAATGGCGGGTACCTGGTCTAGCGCTTGGCATCGTCAAGGATGGCATGTTGATTTATGCTAAGGGTTTTGGGTGGGCCGATGGCGCTCAAACCCGTATGATCCATCCCGACACCTTGTTTGGATGCGCTTCATTGACCAAAGCTTTTACGGCTGCATCGATTGCGCTCTTGGTCGATGAAGGTAAGCTTGATTGGGATGAACCGGTAACCACTTATCTGCCTGGTTTTAAAGTTGCAGGTGGGCTTGAGTATGCCAGCTTAAGCTTGCGTGATATGTTATCGCACCGCACCGGACTGGGCTCCCATGACCTAGTTTGGTATCATAATAGTTTACTCACCAAAGCTGATGTGATGGAAAGGATGGCGTATCTGCCGATGCTTTCTCCTTTACGAAGCAGCTATCATTATACCAATTTGATGTATATTGTCGTTGGCCTTGTTGTAGAGCGGGTCACAGACCAGACTTGGGAAGATTTTATCCAAGCCCGCATATTAAAGCCTCTCGCTATGGCGCGCACCGGCTTTAGTCCACTTAGCATGGTTCAAGACCCAGATTTCGCCTTTGGCCATACTCTGGACCCACTACATCTTGCCAAGCAAATCCCGTTGCGACCTGAAGATGCGATAGGTCCAGCCGGAGCGCTCTATGCTTCTGTCACACAGTTTAGCGCCTGGATTGCCCTTCAACTTGGACGGGGCGTCTATCAAGGGCAACGACTGATCTCCCAAGCCCAGTGCGACGCGATGTGGGAGCCATTGATCCCAACCGGTGGCCAACCTGACACCCCTCATTTCGGACGGGGCTTTTACGGTTTGGGATGGCGGATTGATAGTTATCGCGGCATGCGTCGGGTCGCCCATGGCGGCAATCTCAACGGCTATTCTTCACGCCTAACACTATTTCCGGACCATCATTTGGGTATCATTGCCTTTGCCAATTTGCGCGGGACACCATTGCCAGGGCATGTCAGCCTTGATATTTGTGATGCACTTTTAGGTCTTGAGCCTGCGAATTGGTCCGAAAATGGTCTTGCGCGACGTGCGATCCATGAAGCCAAAGCGGCAAGTCTTGTTCCTCCCACGCCGATCCCACTGACCAGTCCGTCGCGGTCCTTATCCGCCTTTACTGGCACCTATCATCATCACGGTTATGGCCTATGGCAGGTAGAAATGGATGATCTTGGTTTGCGGGCGACCTATAATGACATGCCTGTTCGGTTGCAGCATTGGCATTATGATGTGTTCAAAGCCAAGCCATTGCGTGAAGATGATATTGATCTTGCTATGATTGGGTTTAGTTTTTTGTCGAATATGGCAGGCCACATCGGCGAGTTACAAGTTGAGATGGACGCCGATTTTCCTCCCATTGCCTTTAAGCGACTAAGCTAATCCAACAATGGATTGATCATACAATGGCCAAAAGGATTTTGGGCCTAATCCTATTAGTGATCGTTTGGCACCTGCCCTCACCAAACAAACCATTGATCCGAACCAAGACAGGCCGCGTAAAACATCTAAATTCGACCAGATAAGCAATTTGGCACCTTAATCGCCATCATAGCAATTGAAAGCTCTGGTGGAGCAATGGGCCTCGTTTTTGGGTGTACGATCGGAGAGATCACATGGCCAGTTATGAAACCACCGATTCCATTAATGCTTCGCGGCGCTTCGTTAAGCAGGCAATGAAGGCACCGCTTCTAGAACATGATCATGAGCGGGTGCTGGCATCGAAATGGCGTGATCACCACGATGAAAAAGCCCTGCACGAACTCACAACGGCCTATATGCGCTTGGTTATTTCAATGGCCAAACGGTTTGCCAATTATGGTCTACCAATGAGCGATCTGGTGCAAGAAGGTAATATTGGTCTGATGCAAGCCGCTGCACGATTTGAACCTGAACGCGATGTGCGATTTTCCACCTATGCGGCTTGGTGGATACGTTCGGCTATTCAAGACTATGTATTACGCAATTGGTCGATCGTGCGTACGGGAACAACAGCGGCGCAAAAGTCCTTATTTTTTAATCTACGCCGCTTGCGCGCCGTGATCAGCGATACGGGCGACGCGATGATGTCGCAGGTAAACCGCGCATTCATTGCTAACAAGTTGGGAGTGAGCGAGCGGGAAGTTGAACACATGGCGGCGCGAGTGTCCGCCCATGACCGCTCACTTAATGCCCCGATGTCGGAAGGTTACGATGACAGTGGCGAATGGCAGGATTTATTGGCCGATGAGGGTATTCTTCCTGACCAAGATGTGATGGAACGTACCGACGCAAGTCGGCGCAAGCAATGGATTGAAGAAGCGTTACGATCTTTAAACCCCCGTGAATCGATGATCATTCAAGAGCGCCGCCTGACCGAAGAAGGTGTAACTCTAGAAGCATTGGGCACTCGTATGGGTATTTCCAAAGAACGTGTCCGCCAAATTGAACATCAGGCAATGAAGAAGCTTAAATCCGCTTTGCTCAAGCGACTTGGCGACCCTGAAGATAGTGGTCTATTACCAGACGTTTGATTAGGCTTGGTGCAATACGGGTCATGATTGGCTCAAACTGGAGTGCGACATTCCATATTCAGTCTTTAAAAGCTTTGCTTCAAGCTGCTGCTTCCCGAACTTCCCTATTCAAATGCCGCAACCCTTTGAAAAGGGGGTGGCACAACCAGGGATCAGATGACCAGTGCTCTAAACCCAACTTGGCCGAAGTGTTCCTATTTCAATAGTGTTCCGACACAGAGTTGGCCAGCATAAACCACCGTTGACTATTGCGCAGTGCCATAATTCTTCGCGTCCTGAAGGGTTATTCAAAAGAATAGATGGTTTTATTGGCTTGGTAATGCGATCAGACATTAAGCCATGAAAGAGGCCATACGTGGTGGCGCTTCCACTTCTAAACCTAGCGCTTGAAGGGCAGCAGACACGATCCCCTCGCAGTCAAGACCTGCTGCAGCCACCATGGCCGCAGGGCTTGCTTGATCTTGGAAGCGGTCAGGCAAGGTCAATGTGCGAATGCAAAGACCTTTGTCGAAAGCGCCTTCACGAGCTAGAAAATGCAAAACAAATGCGCCAAATCCGCCAACCGCACCTTCCTCGATGGTAAGCATAACCTCATGCTCACGTGCAAGTCTGCCTATCAACTCTTCATCAATAGGCTTGGCGAAGCGAGCATCTGCAACTGAGGTGGAGAGGCCCATCGCAGCAAGACGATCTGCCGCACGCAATGTATCTTTTAGTCTGGAACCAAACGAAACAAGCGCGATCTTAGTGCCTTCGCGTAGAATGCGCCCCCGCCCGATCTCTAAGGGCTGTGGATCGGCGGGAATGTCAAGGCCCAAGGCTTCCCCGCGGGGGTACCGCACCCCACTGGGTCCATGGTCATAGGCGGCGCAGGTGGCGACCATGCGGGCGAGTTCTACTTCATCAGCCGCACCCATCAGGACAAATCCAGGCAGAGCGCCTAAAAACCCGATGTCAAAAGACCCCGCGTGGGTCGCCCCGTCGGCACCAACTAAGCCTGCGCGGTCAATCGCAAAACGAACAGGCAGCCTTTGGATCGCCACATCATGGACCACTTGGTCATAGCCGCGCTGTAAGAAAGTAGAGTAGATCGCGGCAAAGGGCTTCATGCCGTCAGCGGCAAGGCCTGCTGCAAACGTAACGGCATGCTGTTCTGCGATGCCGACATCAAACATGCGATCTGGAAACTCATTTTGAAAGATATCAAGGCCTGTACCGCTGGGCATTGCCGCGGTGATCGCTACAATCGCGCTGTCCTTGCGCGCTTCGTGCACCAAGGATTGACCGAAGACTTGGGTGTAGCTGGGGGGGCCAGCGGGGGCCTTTTGCTGTTCGCCCGTGATGACATTGAACTTAGCCACGCCATGATATTTATCAGCGGCACTTTCGGCAGGGGCATAGCCCTTGCCCTTTTGGGTGCGCACATGAATTAAAACAGGTTTATGATCAATCGCACTGGCATTGTGCAAAATTGGCACCAAAGTTTCCAAATCATGGCCATCGACGACACCGATATAATGGAAGCCTAATTCTTCGAAAAAGGTGCCCCCTTGTACCATACCGCGCGCATACTCATCAGCTTTTCGGGCTGCATCTGCCAAGGGCTGGGGCCACACTTCAATCATTTTCTTAGCGGCTTTGCGCAAGGACAGGAAAGATCTTCCAGAGAGGAGGCGGGCAAAGTAATTGCTCATCGCACCTACAGGTGGGGCAATCGACATATTATTATCATTAAGGATGACGATAAGTCTCTTGGTCGAAGCGGCTGCAATATTCATCGCCTCATAGGCCATACCCGCTGTCATCGAGCCATCACCGATTACAGCGATCACATGGTTGCTGGCCCCTTTAAGGTCGCGTGCAACACAAAAGCCAAGCGCAGCTGAGATGGAGGTGGCGGCATGAGCGGCACCGAATGGATCAAACACGCTTTCAGCCCGCTTTGTAAAACCGGACAGGCCATTTTCTTGGCGCAAGGTGCGAATACGATCCCGTCGGCCGGTTAAAATCTTATGGGGATAGGCCTGATGCCCAACATCCCAGATTAAAATGTCACTTGGGGTATCAAACACATGATGGAGTGCGAGGGTGAGCTCAACCACACCAAGGCCTGCGCCTAAATGCCCGCCGGTGACCGAAACCGCATCAATCATGGTGGCGCGCACTTCCTCTGCTAGAGGGGCAAGCTGATCACGTGCCAATAAGCGAAGGTCAGAGGTGTTTTGGATTGTATCCAATAACGGTGTTTCGAGCATGGCATGGATCCTTCGAGGTTGAAGGCGGGCCAAAGAAAATACTTTGGCCCCGATCAAATAAGCGATTTAGAGGGGTGGGGCATAATGGTGGACCTGTGCCCACCCATACCAGTCGCTCACCACGGTGCCGGTCAATAAAATACCAATTCCGCCGGTCAAGGTTGTTAAAACCGCAAACCACCAAGCCCAACGATGGATCGATTCCATGGATGCATTAAAGCCCATGGTCCAGCGCCAGAAAAGAGCAGCGCGTTCTGAAGCCGTGCCGCGGTCTGTGATTTGTTCAATCTCGCGCTCCCCACCATAACGGCTCACAGCCAAAATGGTTGCACCATGCATCGCGAACAAAAGGGCAGAGCCATAGAGAAACACGATGGAAAGACAATGGAACGGATTATAGAACAGATTGCCATAAGTGATGGAGAAAGCCCCGGTCCAATCCAAATGGGTAAAGATCCCAAATGGCACCGCCTCGCTCCAGCTACCCATCAAAGCAGGGCGGATGAAGCCCAGCACCAAGAAGAGCCAAATCGCAGAGGCAAAGGCCCAGGCAACATGGGTACCCAAACCTAAGGCTTTGGCGCGGTTATAAGTGCGTACCCACCACAACAGGAGTGAGGTGGTCAGGAAGAACCCAGCCATCACCCACCATCCGCCTTGATCGAGCGGGGGAAACAGATTGAACCCCTGCTCAGGTGGGGGTGGATTTAAGGTCAACCAGGGCAGTCGGCGAATGAACTCAATGGGATCCCAGTTCACAGATGCGAACATATTGAGCCCAATGATTTCAAAAGCAAGAAAGCCAAAGAAGAGCGACGCAATCCCAGTCCAGCCCAGATAAATGGGGCCGATCTGGGCGTTACCAATCGTGCCTAGGAGACGCGATATGCCGATAAAGCCTTCGCCATCGCGTTCCAAACTCCCCTTGGGAAGTGGAATTCCCAATTCAGCAGGGCCACGGACTTGAACTTGAGTGAAAATGTTTTGATAGCCAGCCATGTTAAATGCTCCTGCCTATGAGCCCCAAATAGGGAGTTTAAGCCACATATCCCACCACTCGGGCCAACCGAGTGACCAGACCGGGCCACTAATGACGATACAAACCGCACTCCAAAAGCCTGCAGACAAAGCCAGGAAAAGACCCAAGCGGTGAATCCCCAAAGTGCCGATGGAATAACCCAAAATGTCGCGGAAGAAAGTGTCTTCATATTCGGGGGTCTTCACCACTTCCCCTTTGCCAGGATTGGTCGCCGACAAAATGAGCGAGCCGTGCAAGGCTAAGGCGAAGGTGTTCACAAAGAAGAAGGACACAGCCACCATATGCGCCGGATTATAGTGAAAATTGATATATTTATAGCCCGTATTGGAAACCCAATTTAAGTGGGTGAAAATCCCATAGGGGAAGCCATGATACCAAGCACCCATAAGAACCGGACGGATGACAACCAAGGTCACATAAGCAAAAATCGCCACGCCAAAAGCAAATGGCACATGCAGGCCGATCCCTAGTTTACGTGAAATCTCCACTTCGCGCAGCGCCCAAGAGACAAAGGCCCCGATGGCACACATGGTCACTACCTGCCAAATGCCGCCCTCCTTAAGTGGGGCAAGTGCTAATCCATAGGATTCAGCAGGCGGTTGAATATCGATTAGCCAAGGGTTCCATGTCGGCCCTAAGGACGCGCCATATAAGATCAAGGCGGTGCCTAGTATCGCAAAGAAACTGGCGGTTACTCCAAAAAAGCCCACATAAAACGGGCCCACCCAAAAGTCGAAGAGGTCGCCGCCAATCAGCGTCCCACCCCGAACACGGTATTTGCGTTCAAAACTCAGCAAGGCCATGATCCGCGTCCTCCTTGGCCCCAAGAAGCCCATGCTTCAAAAGGCCGATCCGATGAATGAAATGCGGGGCAGACGAACAAAACATTTGCCTTGTTTCGTCTGCCACCACGGACGTGACCGAAAGGATTTTCGGAAACGCGCTCTTGATTGTGCTTAGCCGTTGGCCAAGCCATCATGCAGCAAGGCAGCAGCTGGTGCAGGGGCTTTTGGCCCTTCAATCCAGTTGAACCGGTCCGTGCTGAGCAAGATGAAGTGGATGAAAATCGCCAAGGTGAACAGGAAGACCGTGAGGGCCACCAGAACACGACGGGGATCAAACAGAAGCCAAATCCGATACATGAATTATCTCCCTTAACCGAAAAAGGTCTGTGCCAGTTGGGCCACGTGCGCCGCAGTGCCCTGAAGTTCGGCGTATCCGCCGACCCCTGGGAACCATGGACGCCACGACCAAACTAGGAAGTGTGCGATGATCGCGATCACAGTGAATCCGATGAAGCCCAGCATAAACAGACGATGGAATTCCTTCGCCTCTTGTGCTGTCAGACCGGACAATGTGTCTGTACTTGGGTCTCTAGCCATAAATTACCCTCCATTTTGATTGGGACGGCTATTGCTGCGGTAATCCCCGCAGCTGGACCGATCGCGGCGATAACCGTCGCGGCGGCGAGTTAGGCTCAAAGGGTCTGAGCCAAAGGGGTGAGTGCAAGCCAGTAAGGCATGCTCAAAATGGGGGGCCGGAGCTGGGTGGGAAAACTGCACCAAAACCTCCTATGCCATCTCAAGGTGTGCGAGCGTGACACGCGCACGCATGATTTTGGTTTCGCCAGCAAGCCGCGCTGCCCGCTCAGCGCTGTCGCGCAAGCGCTTGGCTGCGGAGATACGAACCAGAATGGGCTGAGCCTCAACAATCGCTTCAAACGCGGCTTTGGCGTCATCATCCCAAGCCAATTCAACATGTCGGCGCGCTGGGGTTGCTTCGACTTTGTCCATCTGACCCGCTAAGGGCAGAATGTGGAACAAGGCATCAAATAAGGCGTTGCACACCTCTTGAATGAGATAAGTCGCGCCCGAATAGCCCATGAACGGGGTGCCGGTATGACGGCGGATAATGGCACCCGGAAAGCTTGCGGGAATATAACAAGCACGCGAGCCAAGCTCAGTCATATACATGCGCTCATTGACGCTACCGAACATGATCAAGGGCGGATTGGCCTTAAGGGCGGCCAACACGTCCTGATTATTGGGCTTCACCCCGGCCCGGCGCCCAAAAGAGAAGGTGCAGGGCAGGCCCATATCGGTTTCTAAGAAATTGCGGACCCCGCGCGCATAGGTCTCATTGGCGACGATTGCAAAACTGGCCGTACCAAAAAAATCTTGCGTAACCGAGCGCCACAAGTCCCAAATCGGCTTGATCGTGGTGTGCTTTTCGCGCGTGATGAAGGGTTCAGGATCAACCCCCGTCATCTCACCCAATTTGCGCAAGAACAAGGTGGTTGATTCCAAGCCGATGGGTGCTTGTAGATAGGGCCGCTCAAGGGTTTCGCAGAGATTTCTGCCAAACTCACGATAGAGGCACACATTCACTTCGGCTTCTGGCAGCTTCTTGACGTCGGCCAAATGGCTGCCCAGTGGGAAAACAAGCCCGACTTCGCAACCAATACCTTCGATCAGACGGCGGATTTCGGCCAAATCAGAGGGTAAGTTAAACATGCCATAGGTTGGACCAATGATGTTGACCTTTGGCTTTTGGCCTTCTTTACGCGGTTTCAGGGCCGACACTTTTTTGCTGCCAAAATTGGTCCAAAGCCAGGTGAGTGCCCGGTCCGCACTTTGCCACTGATCTTCATCAATGGTGCGGGGCAAGAAGCGTTGAATATTGGTGCCTTCAGGGGTCACGCCCCCGCCGATCATCTCGGCGATAGAGCCCGTGACGACCACGGCAGGCAGATGGGGATCTAAAGCCTTCCAAGCGCGCTTCATCGCGCCTTCAGTACCAGTTTGACCCAATTCTTCTTCGCCAAGCCCGGTTACAACGATGGGCAATTCATGGGGTGGTAAAGCGTCGGTATAATGCAGGACCGAAGTCACCGGCAGGTTCTCACACCCTACCGGCCCGTCAATAATGACTTGAAGGCCCTTGATGGCGGTGAAGGCATAAACCGCACCCCAATAACCGCCTGCACGATCATGATCGAGAACGAAGGTCATGTGCCAACCGCCTCCTCTGCAGCGCGGGTTGCAGCCATTATTTTGGCGTATCTTTCTTTGAACTGAGGCCGCTCAATCGGGGTTTCTTCCCAGATGCCAGCACTATCGCCGTGCCCGACACCTTCAAAGAAATGGCTCATCTTTTCAAAGCGATCCTTGTTGGCCAACGCGCCATTGATTACCTGTGCCAAAGAGCCAGCACCCGCTGGACCCATCAGTGGGCGCGCGGAGATCAGATTGGTGAAATAAAGGGCGGGGATCGAGAGTTGCTTGGCGTGCTGAACCACTGGGGTGGTCCCAATCGCGAGGTCGGGGCGAATGGCATCCACGGCGGCAATATCTTGCTCTAAAGAGGCGCGGTACTCAACCTTAACGCCGTGGCTTTCGAGCCATTCGCGATCAGGCTCTGACCATTGCGTGCGTGGGCAAGCGGTGCCAACATAGGGCACTTCCGCGCCGCTTTCGATTAAAAGGCGTGCTACTAGTAGCTCGGAGCCTTCATACCCTGAGACCGTGAGGCGACCTTTGATCGGCTTGGCTGTAAGGGCAGCACTGATGACGGGTAAAAAGTGGTTCTTGGCAAAATCCACCTTGGCTTGGGCAATACCGCAAGCTTCCCCAATTGCGTCCAACCACGCTGCTGTGCCATCACGGCCCACGGGGGCGGAGCCTACAATTTTGCGCCCTGCGGTCTGAAATTCGCGGACGCTAGCGGTATAAAACGGATGGATGGCGGCAACCGCTGCGCAATCTAGTG
Source organism: Candidatus Phycosocius spiralis (assembly GCF_030158815.1). Taxonomy (GTDB): domain Bacteria; phylum Pseudomonadota; class Alphaproteobacteria; order Caulobacterales; family Aquidulcibacteraceae; genus Aquidulcibacter; species Aquidulcibacter spiralis. The sequence continues at coordinate 131,144 of NZ_BPFZ01000003.1, read as the reverse complement.
CCGCATAAAGTTCGCGCCATTCGCGCGTTGGAACAACAGGGCCTGCTGCAAGTCCCAGAGGCTCTAGCATCATCCCAATTCCAACAGGATCGGCCGGAAACATTTCGCCCAACAAAGTGATGGTGGGCTTATCGGTATTGAGGTTCTGGGGTGCTTGAACCGGGCCTGCTTCGGCTTCATTGCGGGCATAGCGCAACATCGCCCCTGCCAGCACATCTTTGGCTTCTGCATGGGTGGGAATGCCAAAGCCTGGCACGTCAATGCCAATGATCCGAACGCCGTTAATCTCTTTGGGGAGGAGTTGTAAGGGAACGCCCGAAGCGGTGGGGACACACAGATTGGTTACAACAATCGTGTCATATAAGGCCGGATCGGCGAGCTCAAAGACCGCATCGCGAATGTCTTCAAAGAGCTTACCGGTGACCAAGGTTTCTGAATTAAATGGCACATAGCCGACGCTGCGGCGGGCACCATAAAAATGCGATGTAAAGGTTAGCCCATAGACGCAACAGGCTGAGCCCGATAGCACCGTCGCCGTGCGCCGCATCCGCAGTCCGACCCGAAGCGAGCCAAAGGCAGGACACATGCTTTGGGGCTGATCATGGGGGCCCTTGGGATAATCGGCGGCATAAAGATCGAGTATATCTGACTTGCCCGCTGCCTTTGCCGCAGCAGCCATGGTTTCAGCACCGGCGTGACAGCCTTGCCCATCCCCTGGGGAGGGGGATGCAACCTGCTCTGTCGAGGCCGCAGGCGGGGCTTGAAAGTCGGTTTGAAAATCTGTCATGACAGATTACACCGCATCATATACCACCTCCAAGCTTGGCTTTTCGGCAAAGACGCCGCCGCGCATATCGGCTTGAGTTGCAGGGCGCAGCACCACATCGCCCCCAGTTTGATCGGGGCTGAAGAGGCCCAAAAGGCCGTCTTGAGTTAATGGCGTCGGGCGGACGGGGGGTGCGGTGGCAACATTTTCCGCCAGCTCTTCAAACAAGGGGCCCCATGTGTCACCTGGCGTACCAATAATCTGATAATTGGCTGATTTACGACGGATATCTTCATCCGCAGGAATGGCTGATAAAACAGGAATCCCCACTGCCTTGGCAAAGGCATGCGCTTCACCCGTGCCGTCGTCCTTGTTGATCAACATGCCGGCAACCCCGACATTGCCGCCAAGCTTGCGGAAATATTCCACCGCTGAACATACATTATTGGCGACATAAAGGGATTGAAGGTCGTTGGAGCCAACCACAATGACTTTCTGGCACATGTCGCGCGCGATCGGCAGGCCAAATCCGCCGCACACCACGTCGCCTAAAAAGTCCAAAAGTACATAGTCAAAGCCCCAATCATGGAAGCCCAATTTTTCTAAAAGCTCAAAGCCATGAATAATGCCGCGACCGCCGCAGCCGCGACCAACTTCGGGCCCACCCAGCTCCATTGCGAAAACGCCATCGCGCACAAAGCACACATCTTCGATGCGCACTTCTTCGCCTGCAAGCTTCTTATTTGCCGAGGTCTCGATGATGGTTGGGCAGGACTTACCACCAAACAGAAGGGATGTGGTGTCGGACTTAGGGTCACAGCCAATCAACAAAACACGCTTGCCTTGTTGTGCCATCATGTAACTAAGATTGGACAAAGCAAAGCTCTTGCCGCTGCCACCCTTGCCATAAATCGCAATGACTTGGGTTTCTTTGGTCACTTCGCCGGTGTGAACCGGATCGGGTTCTTGAGCCGCTTCATCTAACAGAGCACGTCTATCCAATAATGTCACAGTCATGCGCAACCTCTCCAGTCCAAGATCATTTTAAGACAGTCAGCATCGCTAAATGCTGTTCGATAAGCGCCGGCGGCGGCTCCTGCTTCGGCTTGGTGGGTGATTAGTCCGTCCAGTGACAGACGGCCATCGCCGACAAGCTCTAACGTTGCGGCCAGATCGGCCGGACTCCATTCTGCGGCGATACGAATACGTGCTTCGCGCATGAAAGCGGGTGGGAAGGCAAAGCTGATTGGCTGGTCGTAAAAGCCCGCCAGAACGATCTCGCCACCGCGTGCCAATCGGCCAATCCAGCTATCCATCAAGCTGCCAGCCCCGCTGGCGTCGAGGATAACGCTGTAATCACGACGATCATCCTCAGACGGATCACAAACAACATAACCCATCGCGCCACCTAGGCGGTCTGGATTGGTTTCCCAGACGACGGGGGCGGGATATCCTTCTGCAAGGACGATGCGCGCCAATAATCGACCCAAAACCCCATGCCCGATAATCAATTCTGGTGGGTTAGCACCATCGACAATGGCATGACGGGCGGTTGCGGCCAAGGCGATCAAAACGCCATGACTGGCCATGGATTCTTGAATTTTGATAGTGCGCGCACTGGGTGCGACCAAGCGTTGCGCGGTACCACCGAACAAGCCACGCGCGCCGATAAAACCCGTAGAGCCAGGAATAAAGACAGTCTCACCAAGTCGGTGCGCAACATGCTCACCGGCAGCCACGATCTGGCCCACAGACTCATAACCTGGGACCAAAGGATAACCCATGCCGGGGAAGGGTGGCATCCGGCCCGACCACAATAGCCGCTCAGTTCCCGTGCTTATGCCGCTCCAATGGACATCAACCACTACATCGTCTGGCCCAGCACCTATCAATCCCAACGTTTGCAGGGAGAGTTTTTCAGGTGCTTCAAGAACAACGGCACGCGTTTGCATCTTACACTTCCCCGACGGACCCAAGCGCTGGCCCATCTTTCCAAAGTGTCACTCTAATTAGACGTTTGAATATGTCAATTCTATTTGACGCTAAATCGTCATGCTTCATCGACATGATTTTGCCAGGCGGTCAAAAACGCGCGTTCATCGATAAGCTGTCAACACCCGAACCAGCATGGGTGTTCGCGTGGGGCGATTCACCACACGGGCAAAACCTGCTTCTTTTGCCATAGCCTTGATTTCGCTTGGACGTCGGGCACGGCCCCGCCCCATGGCTAACAGATAAAAGCCAAAATAAGCCTCTGCCATTGGGTCTTTGGCGGGTGCGCCGGACATCGGCTCCCCAATCAGCAGCACCCCACCGGGGGGGAGAGCACGATAAGCCGCGCGCAAAAGCGTCATGACGGTTTGGTCGTCATGATCATGGAGGATGCGCACAAGCGTAATGACGTCGGCCCCCGTGGGCAAATCACCGTCTAAAAAGCTGCCACCCACGGCGTCTGCGCGGTGCGACAAGCCTTCAGCGGAAAATTTTTGCCGCGCACGCTCCGCCACGGCTGGTAGATCAAAAACGCGGACCTTTAACTTTGTGGCTTCATTGGCGGCAAAGCAGGCAAACGCACCTTCCCCGCCACCCACATCCATTAAAAGCCTATGACCATCTAGTGGATATGCACACACGATATCGGCGGCAATCATGGGTTGGGTTGCGGCCATCAAAGCTGAGTAATGAGAAATGGCATCGCCATCGGCCGAATCAGGTTTGTCATAAGCGGCATAAGGCCAAAAGGCAGCTAATTGGCCTTGCCCACCACCTTGTCGTAATAGTGCAACGGGATCTGCTAGATCGGCATAAAAAAGCGTATGATGTTGGATCATCTCGCTTAAGCCGCCATTGCCCAATAAGGCCGCCCCATGCATGCCTAGGGCATAGCGTCCAGGCCCTGCCAATTCGACAAGATTGAGTGATTGGGCGGCTGACATGAGGCGCACAGTCGATGCAAATGGCAAGTCCATGGCTTTAGACAAAGCCTCTAGTGTCATCGGTCCTGGGGCCAAAAGGGTAGGCAAGTTCAAGCGCACGCAAGCCAGCAACACTTGTGAATAAACAAATCCTGCAACCAGATTGAACAAGCGTTCGGCACTTTGATGCGCAATAGGGCGGGTTAAGGGAAATCCCGCTGCCCAATGCTGGAACCTTGGATTGGAGACCAAACGATTACGCCAAGCTGTCCACGCATCCAGCCAATGTTGGGGTAGCATAATGGCCTATGCGGCCGTGCGGGAGAGTTGCTTAGGCACCAGACGCGTGGCTTGCACCCGCACCGTTTCGCGCAGAGCCTTAGCACCTTCACACTCAGGAATAGAGGCTGCGGCTTGATCCAAATGCGATTCCAATAAAGCGACAGCCCCTTGCACGCCAAAGGATGTAACCGCGCTGGGTCGTTGCATCGCTTGATCGCGCCCTGCTGTTTTGCCGGATTCCTCACTATCCCCAAGGGCGTCGAGAAGATCGTCCGCAACTTGATAGGCTGCACCCAGTCCTTCCCCAAGGCCGCGCCAAGGGGCAGGGTCGGCCCCTGCGGCCAAGGCGCCAGCCGTGGTGGCGGCCACAAAAAGCGCACCAGTTTTGGCTTGATGATAAGCGGCCATGGGTGCGGAAGCCTCACATTCCCAAGCTTGACCTGCAACAATACCGTAAGGTGCACCCACGCCGCGCGCGATCGTTGTCAGCAGGGATGGCAAGGCAGCAGGATGATCAGCCCCCGCACGCCCCAACAGTTCAAAAGCCATCACAATTAAAGCGTCACCGGCTAAAAGTGCCAAAGGCACACCGAATTTCGTATGGACCGTTGGCTTTCCGCGGCGCAGATCGGCGTCATCAAAGCACGGCAAATCATCATGCACCAAGGAGGCGCAATGCAATAATTCAATACTGGCAGCTGCGGCATCAGCTAAATCCGCGCAGGCACCGCCACACGCTGACGACACCGCCAAGCACAATTGTGGGCGCACGCGTGCGCCACCAGGAAAGACAGCATAGCGTATCGCGGCGGCAAGGCCTGGCGCTGCATCTTTGGCGTGAGCTAAAGCGACCGCTGCTTCCAAGGTCCGCTCAATCCGTGCTGTATGCGACATGTCCGCCCTCCAAGCTTGATGTGTCACTGAATTTGGACATAACTTAGCGTCTAGGTCAATTGACTTTTACCGATCCGCACTGGAACACGCCCTGCATGGTTCAATTTTCCCTCAATCAAACCCGACAGTGCCCACAATTTGATACCCCTATCGGCGGCGATGGCGGCTATGGGTGGTGGTATATTGATGCCATCAGCGATGACGGCATTCATGGGCTAACACTGATTGCTTTTATCGGTAGCGTCTTTTCTCCTTATTATGCGTGGTCAGGCTGGGCCAATCCATTGGACCATTGTGCAGTCAATGTGGCGCTTTACCGATTTGATGGCGCACGTGGCAGATGGGCGATGACCGAGCGGGGTGCGCGAACCTTGTCGCGCACGGCCACTGAACTCAGTATTGGGCCAAGCCGTTTGGTTTGGGAAGATGGGGTTCTGACCATCACAATCGATGAGATTTGCGCCCCGATCCCGTTGCGCGTGAAAGGTACAATCCGCCTTTTTCCCGAAGTGATGACCGAAGCGGCCTTTGATCTTGATCCAGCAGGGCGTCATCAATGGCGACCGTTGGCACCGCGTGCCCGGGTTGAGTTGGACCTTAGTCACCCAGCTCTCTCTTGGTCTGGTGATGGCTATTTTGACACCAATCATGGAACTGAGCCCTTAGAGCGGGCATTTACCCATTGGCATTGGGGGCGCGCGCATCTCGGCAATGACTTGCGTATATTCTACGACGTTATCTACCCCGATCAGCGCGAAGGGTCTGCGCATCTGAGCGTCTCGAAGAGTGGCGAGGTAACTTCCTTGGCACACATGACGCATAAAGGTTTATCCTCGAGCTTCTGGGGCATTCGTCGCAAGGCTTGGTGCGATCGCGATGCGCCGATAAGTGTCCTAAAATCGTTGGAAGATACGCCCTTTTATGCCCGCTCTGCGTTATCAACCAGCATCGATGGAGAACGCGTTACGATGATGCATGAAACTCTGAATTTAGAGCGGCTACGCCAGCCCATCATTCGCGCCATGCTACCCTTCAGAATGCCCCGAAGTTTTTGGTAGGGTGGGCTTTTCGTCTTCCTCTTTCTTGTCGCCCTTTTGGGGTGAGAGCGAGATTACTTGTTGGATCGCGAAGGCGAGCGCTAAGCCACTGAAGGCGACAAACTCCAAGAAAAATAGCATATTGGGACTCATGAACTGCGCCTCCCGGTTCGATCCCGCACTTCAAGATCAGAAAACAAGTCCAACACCCAATTGAGGTCATCTTTCACGCCACCGGGCCGTTTGTTGGCCGCACGGGGTGGAGGTGGCTCTAAGCAGATCGCGGCCACCAATGGTCGGTTTAGTCCGTCTTGGATGGTAAGCGCTGCTTTGGGCATAGGTCGCGCCGCACGCTGCATCGCCGCACCCACCAACCACGCCTTGCGCGCGGGGCTAGTATTGGCGCGCTCATGAATAGAATTATAGCCTTGATCGTGAATAACCCTGCCAATTTCTGCATATAGTAAGCGCGCCGCAAATATGGCTGGGCGAACAAGGGCAGGCAAACGGGCGATGGCTTGATCGGCGCGGCGATAGAGGCTCTCAGCTCGGCTTAAAAGAAGCGATGTCATGTCGCCGATCTGGGGCAAGAATTGCGGGTCCTTAAGCCAATCGCCGGCATCTAGACCTGCCGCCACAAACCAATCCAGCGGCAGGTAGAGCCTACCATTTTGCGCGTCCTCACCAATGTCGCGGGCGATATTGGTCAACTGCATCGCTACCCCAAGATCGCACGCGCGCTCAACCATCGCAGGATCGCGCACGCCCATCAAAGCTGCCATCATCGCACCAACCGATCCCGCCACGCGCTCACCATAGGCTTCAACGTCGTCGAGCGTTTTATAGGTGCGCCCAGAAACGTCCCATTCAAAGCCCTCTAGCAATAGGTCAAAGACATAGCGTGGGATGGCATATCGGCGCACGACGTCTGCCAAGCATCGATCAGACGGCAAGGGCTCTGGCTCGCCGCCATAAACCCCGTCCAGTCGCTCTTTCAGCCGCAAAATCGCCAAGCCATTGCCATTTTCAACATCCACAGCATCATCGGACAAGCGGCAAAAGGCATAAAGCGCATAGGCAGCTTCACGCAGCTCTTCGGGTAATAAGAGGGAGGCAGAGAAAAAAGAGTGGGAGCCCGTTTTAATTAAATCCCGGCAGGCCAAGCGGTCTAAATGGCTTGCAAAGACAGGAGGATGGCCCTGCTCGGTCATAAGGCTTTCAAGGGCACTCATTGCATCACCATTCCATCCAAGCTTCATCCCATGGGGGATATCCACCAAAGTGCCGCCAAACCTTGCTCCCGACCTAATCATGGAGACCGCCACTTTTCAAGCGCGCAGACAAAGGGGATAGCTCTTCGCCTTCAAACCAAGAAATATCCTGGGTTGATACTTGACCAAAGCTGCGCTGTTCCCGCATTGACATCGCGATGATGGAAAAGGCGGTGATCGGCATGGTCACAAATGGCATTGGATCGCGGGCGCACCACGTGACATCTTTTGCCGTGCGCAAGATCTTTAAGTGGCTCCAGAACTGAGGCCCCTTAAACATGGTGGCCTGAACTTCAGTCAAGGTGGGATAAAATTGCTGCATCCTTTGGGCGGGTTTCATGCGGATCTGCTGAGAAAAGGGCGCTAAAATCGCAGGGGCCAAATCCTCTGTCTCCATAAAATGCACACCGCTGGTGACGCGTGGATTGCACTCAATCGCTTGGGCTAGGCCCTGATCATCGACAAAAAAATCAAAGGAGATAAAGCCGCTATAGTGCTCAGCGGCCACAAAACGGTTGACCCACTCCTCTATGGCTCCTTGTTCAACCCGCTCAAAAGCTACCGCCACACTGCCCGACATGACGATGCCTCGGTAAATGACATGGGCTTGAATTTTGCCCTGATGGGTGATCGCAAAACTGCTGTATTGCTGGCCCTGCAATTGGCGTTGAACCACGGCCCCTTCATGGGGATTTAGGTCCTGGCTTTTCTCCAACGCCTCGCCCGCTCTGTGCAAACTGACCCCCCGGCCAGAGCAGGAATAAACGGGCTTAATCACGTAATTATGGGTATGTGCCAGTTTCTCAGCCGCCTTGGTTCCTAAAATAGCCGTGTCGGGTACGCTTAAGCCATGGGCGGCGGCGCGCTTTTGAAATAGGGCCTTGTGGTGCAACCCCAAAAGCTGCTCAGTGGGTGGCGCGAAAAGCTGAACAGTTTTGGGCAAATGATCACGCAAATGCGCGACGTGCATCGTCTCTTCCGACAAGGGCAGCACAAGATCGATTTTTTCGGCTTCAATAATGGTTTGTAAGGCCGATAAATAAGCCAGTTTGCCAGCACAAGGCGGCGGGGTTTGCACTGATTTTGCCACCGTGTTTGAAGCCCCGGTCAAGTGGGTGCGATAGGGTTCAGCCACCACCACCCGCCAACCCAAAGCAGCAAAAGAGCGAGCGAAATCAAGCGCTTTGGGTAACCTGCCCATCGTCAATAAAACAGATTTAGTCATATGCGCTTGACCACATCGACAAAAATTTCCTGCGCCGGTCTGGTGGTAAGGCGCGCGACAGGGCGAATTTGTTCTGGTTGGCGCACTACCAATTGATAGGTGCGCAGGATATAGGCCAAAATGAGCGTCGCTTCGGTTGTGGCAAAAGCCGCACCCACACACACACGTGGCCCCGCGCCAAATGGCAAATAGGAGCCTGGAACTATTTCCTGCTCGCGGCTTGATGAAAAGCGATCAGGATCAAACACATCGGGATCAAGCCATAGCAACTGATGGCGATGGATCGCCCAAGGCGCAATCATCACCATGGTGCCACGTTTGATTTTCTTGCCCCCAATCAACGTGTCTTCAGCTGCAACGCGGGGAATAAAGGTAATAGGTGGATAAAGCCGCAATGTCTCTTTAAACACATTTTTGGTGTAGGTTAGGCGCTTGATATGATCAAAGCCGATCTCGCCAGTGCCTGCCACTTCTTGGACTTCTTGGCGTATCCGCTCGGCCACTTCAGGCATCATGGCGGCAATGAAGAACGCCCAAGTTAAAGCGCTGGCCGTTGTTTCATGGCCTGCCAGAAAAAACACGCCCAATTGGTCGATCAATTCTTCGCGGCTGAAGCGTTCATGAGTATCTAAATCGCGCGCGGCAATGATGGCGGTTGCGATATCGTCAAACTTGGCACCTTTTGCGACATGGGTGTCCAGCAATCGGCCAATATGGCCACGGATATTTTCACAAGCCTGCAGCACGTCTCTACGCTGTGGAATCTCTTCAAATGGCTTGCCAAAGATCAAGCGCGTTAACTCAACATGGGCGACGCTTCGCTCAAAAAAAGCAAAAGAATCATAAACATCGCGTGCAGTCTCGTTCGCAAGTGAGGTTGAAAACACCGTGCGGCAGATAATGTCTGCGGTTAACTGACCCATTGCCAAATCCAGCGAAATCGGCTGGGCCGCCGCACTAGCGCTGGCGAGGCGCGCCTCAAAATCATGTATGGCACCGACCATATCGGGAAAGGCTTTAGCCAGACGAATATGGGAAAAAGCCGGGTCAATCATGCGCCGTTGCCGACGCCACAAATCCCCACTCGAGACAAACATTGAATTGCCGACCAAGGGTGCCAAAGCGCCAACCATCAAATCATTTTTGGGGAAAAGATCGTTGGGATCAGCCAAAATCGGCTTGGTTAATTCAGGATCATTGATGATTTGGATCGAACGTCTGGAATAGCCCAATGGGCCCATGGGTAATCGATAGGCGTCAGCTGGCATCAAGCTCAAAAGATCGCCATCGCCTTGGCGGATCACCCGCACCAAGCTTGACATTGGGCCCAAGGGCGCGGGTCGTGGCGGGCAATAGGGGCTAGAACCCTTGTGGACTGGCTCTGGTTCAAGCACCCTTGATCATCCATAAATTCATGTGGAAAGACCCCTTAAAGTGCCCGCGTCGCCACCTTGGCATTGACGCCCTCTTGAAGCCTAGCTCTGGACGCGTCACTATGTCCAGTCTGTTAGACGCTGCTGGCTGGAGCTCCTTGCATGCTGACCCTATTTCACACGCTCGTTGCCTTTCATATCGTGTTTGGCGCGGTGGGCTTGGTATGCTTTTGGGTGCCGGTTTTGGGGCGCAAAGGGTCCCCGAACCACCGCCTATGGGGTAAGATATTCGCTCGTACGATCTTGATGGCAGGTTTCATTGCAGTCCTCTTAAGCTTATGCACCCTGATCGACCCCTTGAGCACCCATCCCCATCTCAAAGATCCCGTTTTCGTGCGCGGTATCTTTGGCATCATGATGTTTTATCTGGCGATTTTGACCATTAATCTCGCATGGTACGGGGTCGAGACCCTAAAAAATAAGGCCAATCATCGTGCTAATCGAAGGGGGCTTAACCTGTTCTTGCAGCCGATCCTAATTGTTGCGGCGCTAGGTTGTGCTCTGGAAGGCATTTTGATTGGTCAATTATTGATGGTTGTAATCTCCATCGTTGGCTTTGCGACCGCTGGCACCAATTTATTCTTTATGTTTACGCCCAATCCTGCGCCCCTCACTTATTTAAAAGAGCACGTCAAAGCCATTGTTGGGGCTGGGATTTCTGTTTATACTGCATTCTTTGCTTTTGGCGCGGTTAGGATTATGCCCACGATCGCCCTGCATCCGGTCCTTTGGGCGATACCGCTTATCACAGGGCTTGGTATCATCTTATACCACCACCGCCAAATCCGTCTGCGTTTAGAAGCACACAGCACCTCCCAATCAAATAAGTCATTAGGATTGGGGTTTTGAAGCGCCCAAAAATCATTGTCATTGGAGCCGGCATGGGAGGGTTGGCCGCCGCTGCAGACCTCGCCCGGAACAATTGTGACGTCACTGTTCTGGAGCGCGCCGCCACGTGTGGCGGCAAGATGCGCCAAATCAGGATTGGCACGACCGCGATTGATGCTGGTCCGACGGTTTTTACGATGAAATGGGTGTTTGACGCGCTTTTTGCTGATGCGGGTCTCGCCTTTGATGATCATCTGACGCTAGTGCCAGTCGAGATTTTAGCCCGCCATGCATGGGCATCGGGGGGGAAGCTTGATCTTTATGCCGACACCCAAAAATCTGCCGAGGCGATTGACGAATTTGCGGGCGCACGCGAGGCTTCGGGTTATTTGGCCTTTTGCGAGCGTAGCCGTCGAATTTTTGAGACCTTGCGTGGGCCGTTCATTGAAAGCCAAAGACCGGGCCCATTAGAGCTTGTGCGGCGCTTGGGTTTTCAAAATCTTGGTGCCATGTTGGACACGGCCCCGCACCAGACCATGTGGTCCGCACTAGGTCAGTATTTTAAAGATGAAAGATTACAACAATTATTTGGTCGCTATGCCACTTATTGTGGATCCTCACCCTTTTGGGCACCCGCAACATTGATGCTGGTGTCCCATGTTGAACAAACTGGGGTTTGGCGCGTAAAAGGTGGTATGGCCGCGGTCAGTAGTGCGATGCACACTCTTGGCAAATATGTAGGTGCGCATTTTCGTTTTGAATGCTCGGTAGCTCAAATCCTCGTTCAGCGTGGTCGGGTCTGCGGTGTAGAGCTCGAAAATGGTGAAACACTGGTTGCTGACGCGATTGTGTTTAACGGCGATTTGTCTGCTTTGGGTCTAGGGCTGTTGGGCAAAAAGGCTAGCAATGCGGCAAAACCAGTGGCACCGACCAACCGGACGCAGTCTGCTATCACCTGGTGCATAAATGCGCGCACACAAGGAATGGCCCTTGCCCATCACAGTGTTTTGTTTTCAGATGATTACCGGGCTGAATTCAACGATGTGTTTAAGGCGCGAACGCCGCCCAAATCGCCCACCGTCTATATCTGTGCGCAAGACCGCGATGACACCTGCACTGCTCCCGATGGCGCAGAGCGCCTATTGATCCTGATCAATGCGCCCGCCGATGGTGATTTATCTGACAATCCAGCCTTTGATCCTGCGCAGGCTAAACAAGCCGCTTGGCGCATCATGCAACAATGTGGTCTTACCATCGATATGGAACAAAGTGTTCAGACCATCCCAACTGATTTTCATGCATTGTTCCCAGGCACGGGTGGTGCGCTCTACGGCCGGGCGAATCATAGTCCTTTTGCCAGTTTCCAAAGGCCCGGTGCGCGAAGTGCCTTACGGGGATTGTATTTAGCGGGGGGTTCTGTCCATCCAGGACCTGGTATCCCTATGGCGACACTTTCGGGTCGATTGGCAGCGGCGCAATTGCTTAAGGATTATGGTAAGGATTAGCGGGTTCGAGTTTCAATTAAAATTCAATTCTGCCAGAAAAAAGCGTCATTTCTTGGGACGACTTTGGTGCAGGCCATGCCTACCCCAAAGGCCTAACTCCATTATTCGTAGGCGATTTTGACGGGTCAAGTCCGCTTCGCGCCATTGGCACGCGTTTGGTTCTTTAGAACCAAGTTGCGCGTTAAATCAAAAAATTAGGCCGCCTCTTTTATTGCAGAAAAGAAGCGGACCTAGGGCGGCAGCTTTCTGAAAGAAAGCTGGACTTGACGCGACAAAACGCCCGGTCATGCTCGTAAAGCGGGTTGGGATCCTAAAGGTCACCAAAAACGCGTCCCAGACCCCTTATATGTTGAGTACCTCTCCCTAATCCGCCCGCTTTGGCAAATGAGCAGCATGAGGGATCATATGATCGATGACTTTGGCGGACGAAACGACCCCCGGCAGGCCGGCACCTGGATGGGTACCCGCGCCGACAAAATAGAGTCCTCGCACATCAGAACTTTCATTGTGGGGTCTAAACCAAGCACTTTGGAATAATTTGGGTTCCATCCCAAATGCTGCGCCCATGGTCGAGAGCAAACGGTCCTGAAAATCTTGCGGCGTGAGCATGTGGGATGTGACAATCGCGCTGCTCAATCCTGGCAACATAGTTTCCTCCAAGCGCTGTTCGATCTTTTTGCGGAAAGGCTCTGCCTTCTCTTGCCAATCGACGCCGCTACCGAGATGGGGAACAGGGGCCAGGACGTAAAATGCGTCGCAGCCCTCCGGTGCGAGGCTTGGATCATTGGCAGTGGGGCGATGCAGATAAAGGCTGAAATCGTCTGCTAAGACCTTTTTCTCAAAGATATCGTTTAGTAATTCCTTATAGCGTGGCCCCAAAACCATCGTATGCTGATAACAATCCTCATAGATTCGATCGGTTCCAAAATACCAGACAAAAAGGCTCATCGAATAATCGGCGCGTGCTATTTTTTGATCGGTCCAGGTTTTGCTGGGCTGATGGCGTAAAAGCCTTGTATAGGTCCAGCCGATATCGGCGTTGGAGACCACCAAATCGGCTGCGATGATCGCGCCCGTGGTAGTACGCACCCCGACTGCACGAGCGTTCTTGATGAGGATTTCATCAACTTCGGTGTTGAAAATCAATCTATTGCCTTGCCCTTCAATCAAATCGACCATGCCCATCACCAAGGCCCCGGTACCTCCCATGGCATAATGCACGCCATGGGTACGCTCTAGATGCGCAATCAGACAATAATAGGAGGTGGTGGTGAAGGGGTTGCCGCCGATGAGCAGCGGATGAAAGCTAAAAGCGATACGCAGCTTTTCATTGCTGAAAAACTCAGACACTTTGCCATAGACCGTGCGAAACCCACCCAAGCGGATCAATTCTGGCGCGGATTTGAACAAGGTTGAAAGCTGGTGAAACGGCTGATCTACCAGCTTCGTGAAGGCTTCATCATAAATGGCCTCGCTGGTCTTCATATAGCGATCAAAGCCGTTGAGATCATTGGGCTCAAAACGTTGGATTTGAGCGCGCATGGCCTCCAAATCAGCGGTGGCCTCAAACACACTACCATCGTCGAAGCGGATTTTGTAAAATGGATCAATGCTGCGCAAATCGACGTGGTCAGACAGGGTCTTACCGCACAACCGCCAAAGCTCTTCAAAGATAAAGGGGGCTGTAATGATGGTTGGCCCGGCGTCAAAGGTGAAGCCATCTTGACGATAGACATAACCGCGCCCTCCTGGCCCATCGAGCTTTTCAACAATCGTAACGCGGTAGCCCTTGGCACCTAATCGGATCGCAGCCGCCAAGCCGCCAAAGCCTGCACCAATGACCAAGGCATGGGGACGGTTGTCGAAGGAATGGCTGGCGCCGGATGAGTGAGTGAGTGTCAGATCCATCAGATCAGTATGCCTGCTCAACAGCTGCGCGCAAGTATCAATATGTCCAAAGCCGAACTTCCTGCTAGGCAAGTGGTTTGATTGTGAGGAATGCCTGCTCTATGGCTTCAGCGACAGCGATTGGATTTTCTTCATGGGCTAAATGGCCAAGCCCTGGTAAGTCCACCACGTGCGCCTGCTTAACCCGCCTGGCCAGCCGGTGTGCAAACAGGGGTGGCACTGCCGTGTCGCGCGATCCCGTTAATAAAAAAAGCGGTACTTGAAGGTTGACCAATTGTTGGTTCAGCGCCCGCAAATCCCAAGCCGCCATCATGCGCAGGACGCCCGCTACATGGCCCGGGGCGGCGAATAAATCACGATATCGGTCCAAAGCTTGTGGTGGGATTTGCGAGCCGGTACTGCGGATCAATCTTTCAACCCGTCCAATGTCCTTGGCACCGCTGGCAATTGCATGCACGATAATGCCATTGAGGGCTAAAAGCTGGGCCGCTCCGGGAAGTACCATGCCTGCAAGACCTTCAAAGGGGGCAAAAGAGCCATTGATTGCAATCAAAATCTTTGGTTTAATGGGATCGGACAATGCCATGTGTGCCCCAATTGCCGCCCCAGCTGAATGACCGAGAATGCCAAATGGCTGATAGTCAAATGCAGCCAATAGACCCTGTAACATGTCGGCCATGCCTGGCAATGATAAGCCCTCTCTTTTAGGTGTGTCACTGAAACCATGTCCGGGCAAATCAGGTATGATCAGACAATAGCGATCGGCCAATAATGGAGCGAGATCGGCCCAAGAATGACACGATGAACCAGTGCCATGCAGCATTAAAATTGAGGGTCCCTTACCCATAATTTGAACGTGCCAGCCAAAGCCCCCAACGGTGATAAAGCGACTATGATTGCGATGGGGCCAAGCGCGTCCTTCCACGTTCCAATTCGGCTTGCGATACATCAGGTTTGACCCAGCCATCGCAAAGTTAGAGTTCGTAAATGGGAACTAGAGCAACTTAAGAGCACTTCTATCCTGTCCACTTGGTGGACATGTCTAGAATGATATAAAGACAATGAGGCGCGTTCCACCAAATCTGATCCTATGATGGCTAAAGCCTAGCGTTCACATAATGGCACAGTCTGCTTGACGATCCGTGCCTAGCAACCACGTAAAGGTTGCGAATTGGAGAAAACACACAGCATGAGAAGCCAAAATTTACAATGGAAGTTTCATCCCCAACGCGATGTTCTTCTGGCTGAAGCCCATGCACGCCCCTCAACGCCCGTACTAGCACCTCATTTAGCTTCAAGGATTGCAACCATGTCGGGTGAAGGTGGTGTTGATGCCGACCGTGCGCATATGGCGGCGCTGTGTCGAAAAATCGGAACCTCAGAGCCCGGTCCAGATGCGCGATGGTGTGTTTTAGATGGTGGCAACTGGCGCCTTCGCTGGGAGCGTCACACTGAGATTTCTACTTGGACTGTATTTTGCGAAAGCCCACCTAGTCCAGATTTTATGTTTGAAAGCACAGCGCTCAACCTTGTTCCTCAAGATTGGCTAGCTGCATTACCGGGCGAGATTTTGTGCGCCGCCCATGTGGTTTTGTCGGTTACACCACCTGATCGCTTGCCATTTGCCGAAAGCGAGACCATCGCTGCCCGTGTCGCCAACGGGACGGTTGATGTGTTCAGTGATTTTAGGCCCGGCCCTGATTCATTTACCCGCTTTGTCATGGTGCAGTCCGATCCCAATCCGATTACCGCTGGCCGGGTGCTACAGCAATTATTTGAGATTGAAACCTATCGTTTGTTGGCGCTCTTGGCGTTTCCTCTGGCCAATTTAACATCTGTTACGCTGGCCCGCTTTGAGGCTGAAGCCGCTGCTTCTGCTATACAAGTTGCCGATGAAGGTGGCGTTGAGGCGGATCGCAACCTCTTGTCGCGTTTGGCTGCTCTTGCTGGTGAGGCTGAAGCCATGGTTGGGGCAACCACCTACCGATTTGCTGCTGCGCGCGCCTATGAAGGCTTGGTGCTTGAACGAATTGGTCAATTGCGTGAGCAATCTATTGACGGGCGACCAACCATTGCAGACTTTATGGAACGTAGGCTTGCACCGGCGATGCGAACCTGTGTGGCTGTGGCCCAGCGACAGCGTGACGTGATTGAACGGATCGCACGCACCACCCAAATGCTGAATACGCGCGTTGAGGTAGCCTCCGAAGCGATCAATGTTGGTCTTTTGGCTTCGATGGATCGCCGATCGCAGGAGCAATTTCGCCTGCAACAAACCGTCGAAGGTCTTTCAGTTGCGGCCATATCTTATTACGCCTTAGGACTAATCTATTTTGTTATGGAAGGGGTGGCTGAAACCTTTGTTCATTTCAATGCCAAGGCCGCTACCGGCGTAGCAGCACCCATCGTTGTCTTTGCCGTCTGGATGATTTTACGCCATCTGCGCCGAACAATCGCAAAAGATGATTAGGCTAGGCCATAGAATGTAAGGTATTGTTAGGGTGGACAAGCGTTTGTAAACCGTTTTGGTTGGCCTTCAGCTTAGAAATCGTTTTCTCACACCAAGGGTGAATGACAATCTTGAAATGGGTCGCTAGGCAACGAAAAGGGGCGCGCTGCTGGGCGGCGTTTGTCTGGCTCAATGGTGCCTAGGGTCGGCACTTCCTTCATGGCTAAATGTTCACTAAAATCAGAGCTGTAATGTATCCCACTTTTGCCGGGTTGATTTGAAATCGGGTGGGGGCGGTAATGGATGAATGGCCTAATGCATTGAAGCCATCAGAGCATAAGCTAAGTCAATGCCGCCTTTGTGACATGGTTTGTTGCGCTATGTTTTGACTTTGGTTCGCAAAAATCTAAGCTTGATAGGCTTCCACCAAAATCTGAAGATGAAAGTCAATCACCGCACCATTGCCCCCCACGGGAAATGTGGGCGTGCGATGATGAGAGCGCATAGGCCGTGCATACTGGCCCAAAGACTTTGAGCGATATGGTCGGGCTTGTGCTTGAGTTTGGCAAGCTTAAAACGGCTTTGGTAGTGGCGGGCATTATTCCTAGGGCCTATTTGGCGTAGTGGCCGTCTGGGCATAACCGGCAATTCCTTAAGCTTCACTGCAACAATTGGAATGATCGCTTTGATTGGGATAGAGATCAAAAATTCCATTCTCTAGGTCGATTTTACCGAGCAATTGCGCAAAGAACGCATGGGCCTGTTGGATGCTATTGAGCGGGCAGGGGAGAGGCGGGTTTACTGGTTTAGTAACAAGTGTTACCGCCATCGGAGGACTGCTGGCTTTGGCAATTTAACAATCTGTGTACAGAACAATTAGTAGGCATGAATGGCAATCAGATGATCCTTCTGGCTTGGTGGGAATTGGTGGCAGTTGCAGGCCTTATCATCCTAACTTTTTTGTTCTTGCCAATTTATGATAAAAATCAAAGCACCACAACAACTGAATTATTAGAAATGCGCTATCGCGATGGGCGCATCCGCATATTAATTTCAGCGATCTTCATGTTTGCTTTGGTGTTCCTTTCGATGCCATCTGCCCTTTATACGGGGGCGTAGTTTATGCGCACGGCCTTTGGTGTTGATGTTCCTTTGAACATCTTGGCGAATGGCATGGTGCCATGCTATGCACATGCAGAAAGCATTATTAATCTTTTACAACACCTCAATGGCTTAGCCTTTATGCCAATCTTAGCGGCTTTTGTGGTTGGCTTATTGTTTAGGTATGTCGACGCGCGGGCGGCTATTGCGGCGGACTTGTTCGGGATCGGCTTTTGTGGCTTGCTGAGCTTTGAGTGGCAGCCATACGGTTTGCATTACATCCACCTACAGGCCATCAATTTATTCCTAACAATAGGTGTCGCGCTGGCGATCAATCGGTATGGATTTTGCAAATTGGCGACTTTGGTCCGTATGTGTACCAAGGAAGGCCGCGCTTCCTTGATCCTTGAAGATCTTGATGTGATGCAGGCGGAGAAGTAACGCGACTTATAGCTCAATGGCTTTCTGAGGTATCTATGTGGGTTATCAATGTGCGGTAGCAATGCCACGTTGCATAACCAAGCCAAGGAAACACAATGATGAGGCCGATAAAGCCCGTGATTAAACAAAGCCCAACCAGCATGGCAATGTTAAATGCAAACGAGATCATAGCCCCCTTGTTGCGTAAAACCGCCACGACCGATACCAACATGGCCGTGAGGGCGTCCACTTGTCGATCAAAGGTCAAAGGAATAGCAATCACTGACACCACATAAGCCATTGCCGCCAAAGCAGCACCTATCAATGTGCCGACCACCACCATCGTCAGACCTTCGGGGGTTTGTAAAGCGAAGTTGATGAAATCGATAGCCGGTGCGGGTTGACGGGCACTGCTGGCAAGGGCGTAGAGTAAGCTGGCAAGTCGTGCCCAGATGACCAAGATCAACATGAGGACGAAGCCTATGATGGAGACTTGCCCGGGTGAAATAATCCTTGGCTTAAGCAGTGTGTTCAGTTCGATGGCCTCTCTGGCTTCATGGCTGCGCGACAATTGATAACATCCAAGCGCAAGGATCGGACCCACCAATGCAAACCCGCCACAAACTGCAGGAATAAAGCCCAACATGTCTAAATACCATAGGCCAAACACCATAACCCAAGCGCTCAGCACGGGGACGATCCCGATCAATAGGCCGAACCTCCACGTAGCCTTAAAATCAACCCAACCTTTCGCCAGCCAATGCCAATGGGCGTCTGGCATTACTCGGGCGACCGTGAGGCTCCGATTTTCCCCGATCTGAATCTCATACTGGTCCATGGGTGCCTCCAAAAAGCAAGGTCATGGCAAAGGGAAGTCATCATCGTTTAAGATGCGCATCGCCGCACCTTTTGGATCGTCATATTGCTTGTGCTTGAGGTTCCACAGAAAGGCCAAAAGCCCAATGAAACCCATGAATAAAGCGATGGGTATGAGAAAAAACATACCTTCCATATCAATTCCTTTTTCTTGGCATAGAGGCAAGTCGCAGCGCATTCAATGTTACGAAGATGGAGGATGAAGACATCGCAATGGCGGCGATAAAGGGTGTGATCAGGCCCAGCATCGCAATCGGGGCGGCGATTAAATTATAGAATGCTGCAAACCAGAAATTCTCCATAACCCGCGCTTTACTGCGTTGGGCCATGACAAGAGCTTCCTGGACGCAGCCCAAGCGATCGCCCTGAAACACCAGATCAGCAGCAGACTGGCTGGCATCGGCTGCACTACCAGGTGCCATCGAAACAAAAGCTTTAGCCAAGGCAGGGGTATCATTGAGGCCGTCGCCAACCATCAGCACTTTCATACCTTCTGCTTTTAGACGGTCCAAATGGCTGGCCTTTTCAAAGGGCGATAGCTCAGAATAATATTCCTCAAGGCCCGCAGCTTGGGCGGCACTTCGCACCGCGCCAGCGCGGTCGCCGGACAATACTATTTGCCGTATACCCATCGCCTTGAGCTGATCAACGGTGGCCTTGCAATCGGCGCGTAGCGTGTCATCAAAGGCGAAGCGAATGGCGGGTTTGTCCCCAAACTTGAAATAAAGCTCGGTCTCCTGTGATGTTGCTGCCTCTAACCCAATCCAGTCGGCGCGACCCAGTCGGGCGGCTTGACCTTCTAGTGTCGCCTCTACCCCGCAACCAGGTACTTCGACGATATCAGAGGCCACGCCCCCCGGCCCCGCGGCGCGCGCGATGGAGCGGGCCAAGGGGTGGCGTGAACCGCGCGCCAATAAGGCGGCTTGTTCCAATGCGCCGGCAGGTAATTGGTCATAATTCAGTAAATGGGGCTGGCCAGTTGTCAAAACCCCGGTTTTATCAAACACCACGCAATCGACTTGCGCCAAACGTTCAAGCGCGTCGCCAGACTTTAAAAGAATGCCTTGTTTAAAGAGCCTTCCAGAGGCCACAACCTGAACCGCAGGAACTGCCAAGCCCAACGCGCAAGGGCAGGTAATGATCAAGACGGCACAGGCATTAAGGATGGCCACCCGTGGCTCTGCCCCCAACAAGAGCCAAACCACACAGGTTAAAAAGGCGGCACTATGCACCACGGGCACATAATACCGCGCTGCCTGATCGGCCCAACGGACATAAATGCTCTTCGACTGCTCCCCCATGTCCACTAGGCGGGCGATTTCGGCCAAAAAGCTATCATCACTGCGGGCTGTCGCTTCCAAAATGAGGCGGCCCGACAGATTTAGCGCCCCTGCACGAATAAAGTGACCGACCCCCAAAACAACCGGGGCGGTTTCCCCAGTCAGCAAAGATAAATCCCCTTCTGAGAGGCCATCGTGGATCACGCCATCAACCGGGATTCGGTCACCGGGCAGGATAATCAGGCGGTCACCAGGGCAAACCTCACCCACTGCCACACTGGTGGTGCTGCCATCTTGATTGAGGCGCGCTGCGGTCACAGCTTGAAGTGCCAAAAGATCGCGGGCGGCTTGGCGGGCTTTTTGGCGCAACGCGTGATCGAGATAACGTCCGATCAGTAAAAAGAATAAGAGCATCGCAACGGCATCAAAATAGGCATGCTCGCCACCGCGCGCCGTCTCATAAACCGATAGGCACGATGCCAAGAGCACGCCTAAGGAAATCGGCACATCCATATTGGCGCGCCCTTTGGAAAGCGCTGCCCACGCACTCTTGAAGAAGGGCAGGCCAGCATAGGCCGCCGCTGGCAGCGCAATCCCCGCTGAAATCCAATGGAACATGGTGCGTGTGCCTAACTCCATCTCGCCATTGGCATGGGCAGACCATATTGGCACCGAAAACATCATGATGTTCATCACGGCAAAAGCAGCGACGGCCATACATATTAAAAGCTGGCGGCCCTCATGATCCATCTGGCTATGACCTTCACCTTGATCAAAGGGTTGGGCGCTATAACCAAGGTCGATGACGCGCTGAACAATCGTGCGTGGATCGATCCTGTCTTGCGTCCAGCTCACACAAAGACGCCCCGTGGAAAGATTAAGCCTAGCAGCAGAAACGCCCGGCAAATCAGTGACGCCATTTTCAATTTTGCGCAGACAACCTGCACATCGCGCGCCACGCACCAAAAGGTCGATGGTTAGTTTTCCCCCCGGTCCCTCCTGCACAAAGGCGCGCGGGTCTGCTGCCGAGCTTACGGGCGACGGCGGCTCCAAGCCGGAGGGACATCCCAAAGTGGGGTCTAAAGTGTGGTTCAGCGCAGAGATAGGGTGGTCTCCGTTTCAAACTTTGGCGCGCCAGCGATTTGTGCAGAAGCAGCAAAGCGCCACCGCCCCGGTGCCAATTGATCAATCACGGCCCGATACACGCCGGGTGCAGTCTCAATAAATTTGAGTGCTCTATCTTCCTTGGCGTCGGTGGGCCGCCCGATGCTACCCGCCATCGCCGCGCCAATAAGGGGCGCCCCAGACTTATCTGTTAGACGGGCTTCCAGCACAGCCCCACCGCCTGTGGGGCGCTCTAGACCCAAAGTCATTTTCCAGCCCAATTCTGCCTGACGTGCTTTGGCGGCCAGGGTCTCGTTAAACTTCAGGCCATTGATATAGGCATGATCGGTCTCACCCGAAAAAGTCTTGAGGGCTAAAACCACAAACAAGATATTGACCGCCAGCATGACGGCAAAAAAGCCACCAAACATGGCCAGAACGTGCCAGCCGGTAAGTAAAAAAGGCTGTGGCAATGGGTGCGTCTTAGTCTTCATCGCGATCATCGCGGTTCTTAGATTGGTCGGCGCTGATAAAAACGGTTTTAGCATGGGCGGTTTCCCCATCAAGGATGGCTCTCACGTTAAACTCCATATGGCTTGACCGATCATCTTGTTTTTCAGGGTCAGCACTGAGGAAGAGGCGAACCTGAGTGACGCGGTCTGGCCCGGCCTGCACCACAATTTTGTTATCTTTGACCGGGATTTCATTGGCTTCCAATAATCCATACTTGACTCCCTCAAAACTGATTTCTAGTTCACGAGTTTCATTGGCCTTATTGAGAATTTTAAGGGTATAGGCATTGCGGACATGGCCAGTTGATAAGGGTACAAACAAGGGGGCCCGGTCGCGCTGAACACTCACGTCGAGATTTGAGCGTAAGAATAGGCCTGACAACATAAGCCCTGAAATAGCGACAAATAATGCCCCGTAAAACAAAGTACGCCCACGTATAATGACAAAACGTGGCTTTTCCCCAGCTTGGCGGCGTTCGATGTTTTGGATGGTGTCAAAAGCAATTAAGCCCTTTGGTCGCTCAACCTTAACCATAATCTCATCGCAGGCATCAATACATAAGGCGCAATTGATGCACTCAATTTGAAGACCGTCGCGAATATCAATACCAGCCGGGCAAGCAGCAACACATTGGCGGCAATCAATGCAATCGCCACGGCCTTCCCAAGTGTCCCCCTTTTTATGGGGGCCGCGTGGATCGCCACGGTCATAGCGATAGGTCACAGATAGGGCATCTTGATCCAGCATTGCTGCCTGAATGCGCGGCCATGGGCACATATAGGTGCAGATTTGTTCACGTAAGGTGCCAGCAAAAATATAGGTGGTGGCCGTTAAAAGACTGGCGAATACATAAGCTGTTAGGGGCGCTTTAAGCTGGAAAAAATTGGTGAATAAAGTCGGTGCGTCATGGAAAAAGGCAACAAACCAGCCACCAGTGGCCAGCGAAATTACGAGCCAAATCAAATGCTTGCCAATCTTGCGCCACGCCTTGTTGAAATCCCAAGCTTGTTTGTCGAGACGAATACGCTGGTTGCGGTCCCCTTCAAAAAAGTACTCGACAGCGATAAATAGATCGGTCCAAACCGTTTGTGGGCAGGCAAAACCGCACCAAACCCGCCCAAAAAGCGCTGAAGCCAGAAACAGGCCAATCGCGCCAAGGATTAAAAGCCCAGTGACATAATATAGCTCTTGCGGCCAGATCTCGATCGGCCCCAAATAGAAGCGGCGCCCCGCAAAATCGAACAATAAGAACTGATCGGGTGCATGGCCAGGCCTCTCCCAGCGCAAGAAAGGCACTACATAATAAATACCCAAAAAAATCGCGAGCAGTGCCCATTTGGTGTTGCGCCAAAAGCCGTGAACTGCTTTTGGATAGATTTGTTGGCGCTTTTCGTAAAGTTCACGCTGACTGGCGCCATTAACTGCCACAGCATCTGAGCGCATGATGCCATGGCCCGCTTCACCTGCGGTGGTTTCATCTCTTGTCGTTAATCCGATTGTGGATGGGGCTTGCATGATCTTCTTTCAAGCTCAGGATTGAGCGATTAGGTGCCGCCTCCTAAGGAATGCACATAGATCGTCACGGCATCCAAACTCGCGGGATCAAGGCGTTGTGACATAGTCGGCATTACCCCGCCACGGCCCAGATAAATTTGCTGCTCTATCTCTACAGGCGTGCCGCCATATAGCCATTCCTTGTCGGTCAGATTAGGGGCACCAAGCGTCATATCACCCTTGCCATCTGGTCCATGGCAAGCCACACAATTGGTGGTGTAGATAGCTGCACCACGCGCCGCAGCCGCTTGATCTGAGGGCATAGAAGCCAAGCTTAGGACATAATTGGTGACATCCCTTATTTGTGCTGGCTCCAACAATTTGTCGCGCCCATAAGCAGGCATTTGATTAAAGCGCGTGTTGGGATGGTCGGTACGAATACCGTATTCCAAGGTCGTGCGGATGCCTTGAAGTGACCCATCCCAAAGCCATACATCATCGACCAAGCTGGGATAGCCTTTCGCCCCTTGCCCCCCAGCACCATGACAGGTTGAACAATTCTGCGCGAAAATGACCCGGCCAGCCTCTTGGGCAAATTGGGAAAGCTCTTTATCGGCCGCAACATTTTGTAACGGGGTAGCGTGGAGTTTAGTCAACATGGGTGCGCGAGAGGCCTCTAGTGCGCGCACCGCAACCCCAACATCATGGCGATCAGATGCACCTAAAAGTCCCTTGGTATGGCCTGTTATCGTTGGCCAAGCAGGCATTAAAATACAATAGCCAATCGCCCAAATGATCGTCCCGTAAAAGGTTAAGACCCACCACCGTGGCAGCGGATTGTTCAGCTCTGTAATACCGTCCCAATTGTGACCGGTCGTCTCGACTTCACTGACCGTGTCCTTGGCTTGTGCGTCATTGCTGGTTGGCTTAGTCATGACCAATGTCCTCATTTTCAAGCGGCATGCGAGCGGCTTTGTCAAATTTTGGCCGATTGGTGGGCCAGAACACATAGAGGCAGACCGCCAAAAAAATCGCGATGAAGTAAATCATACCAGATGTTTGGGCAAAAGCTGACAATTGCTCATAGGTCATTTTGATCCCTCACCTTAAGTTTTGAGCTTTTTCAGGCTCATAAGTATTGAAATCAACCATGGTTCCAAGCACTTGAAGATAGGCAACCAAAGCATCCATTTCGGTGACTTGAGTAGGGTCGCCGTCAAAGTCGCGGACATTGACCTTCCCACCATAGCGCTGTTGTAAGCCTTCGCTGTCAGCAGTGGGGTCGGCTTGGGCGATAAGATCGACTTTGGCATTGTCGATCTCGGCTTGGGTATATGGGACGCCAACGCGCACATTGGCAATGATATGTTTATCGATCTTATCCTTAATCCCGATCGGGCGACCTTCTAAGAAGGCGTAGGGCGGCATAATAGATTCTGGAACAACTGAGCGGGGATTGATCAAATGTTGAACATGCCAAGCGTCAGAATATTTACCCCCAACCCGGGCAAGATCTGGGCCGGTGCGCTTGGAGCCCCATTGAAACGGATGATCATACATGCTTTCGGCCGCTAAACTATAATGACCATATCGCTCAATCTCATCGCGCAAGGGGCGGATCATCTGGCTGTGACACGTATAGCAGCCTTCGCGGATATAGATGCCGCGCCCGGCCAATTCCAA
Organism: Candidatus Phycosocius spiralis; assembly: GCF_030158815.1. Lineage (GTDB taxonomy): Bacteria > Pseudomonadota > Alphaproteobacteria > Caulobacterales > Aquidulcibacteraceae > Aquidulcibacter > Aquidulcibacter spiralis. The sequence goes on along the minus strand of NZ_BPFZ01000003.1, from coordinate 106,160 downwards.
AGGTGTATAGGGCCGCACGCCATCGACTTTCTCAATGGTTTGCTCAACCCGGAACAAAGGCGCGATTTGCACGATACCCCCGATAGAGACTACCACCAAAATGCCCAACAGCATGAAGAGAGAATTGCGTTCAATCAACTGATGACGTTTGAAAATCATGATCTGCGCCCCTACTCAGCCGGAACAAGGTTAGGATTGGATGGCGATAGAATGAGAGGCTCTTTTTTTGCCACCGCACCTTTGATCGTCATCCAAAGATTGAATGCCATTATGCAAGTGCCGATCAAATAGAGGAGACCCCCAATGGCGCGCACCACATAGGGCAAATGCATCGCTTTCACAGTTTCCACAAAGGAATAAGTCAAAAAGCCATATTCATTATAATCACGCCACATCAAACCTTGCTGGATGCCTGAAACCCACATAGAAGAAATGTAAAATAAAATCCCGATGGTTGAGAGCCAGAAGTGCATCTCCACCAGCTTGAGCGAATATAAGCGTTTACGTTTCCACAGCCATGGCGTTAGAGCATAAAGTGCTCCAAATGAAACCAGACCCACCCAACCCAAAGCGCCTGAATGGACATGCCCGATGGTCCAATCGGTGTAATGGGAAAGTGAGTTGACGGCCCGCACCGACATCACAGGGCCTTCAAACGTGCTCATGCCATAAAATGCCAATGAGGCAACAAACATACGCAAAACCGGATCCGTGCGCAATTTGTCCCACGCACCAGAAAGCGTCATCAAACCATTGATCATACCACCCCAGCTTGGCATCCAAAGCATGATTGAGAACACCATGCCCAAAGTTTGTGCCCATTGCGGCAAAGCCGTGTAATGGAGGTGATGGGGGCCTGCCCAAATATAGATGAAGATCAAAGCCCAAAAGTGCACGATCGATAATTGATAGGAATAGACCGGACGGTTCACTTGCTTGGGTATGAAATAATACATGATCGCCAAGAAACCGGCAGTCAGGAAAAAGCCCACCGCATTATGGCCATACCACCATTGGGTCAGCGCATTTTGAACCCCACCAAACAAGGGGTACGCAGAAGAGGCGAAAAGCGATGTTGGTACTGCCGCATTATTAACCAAATGCAACATAGCAATGGTAACGATACAGGCGAGATAAAACCAATTGGCCACGTAAATATGGGGCTCTTTGCGCTTCCACAAGGTCCCAAGAAACACCAAGAGATAAGCGACCCAGACGATGGTCAGCCACAGATCAACATGCCAAGTTGGCTCTGCATATTCTTGTCCTGACGTAACGCCTAACACATAACCGATCGCCGCCAAAACGATGAAGAGTTGATAACCCCAAAACACAAACCAGGGCAAAATCCCGCCAAAAAGCCTTGCACGACACGTGCGCTGGACCACATAAAAGCTCGTTGCAATCAGGACATTGCCGCCGAATGCAAAAATCACGGCGGAAGTATGCACGGGTCTCAAACGGCCAAAATTCAAAAATCCAAAATCTTTGAAATAAAGCAACTCAGGAAACGCCAGTTGTAAGGCAATGACCACGCCAACCAACATGCCGACAATGCCCCAAATTGTAGAGGCGATTACGCCGTAACGGATGATCGCGTCGCTATAGGTTTTCGCATCGTAGGAAAGGCCATTACCTGCACTGTTAAACACCAAAGTAAAAGCACCAATCACGCCAGCCAACAGTAAAATCCACCCATGGACGACCATCCCGAAATCATCCGCGCGTGAAGTCGCAAATAAAGCCCAAAGCGCAACCAGAAATGAGAGGACACCAACAAAGATGATATCAATGCGCACAGGCGCTTTGGGGTGAATTGAAACCTGATTCATGGTGTTGTTCCCGCCTCCCTCTCCGCAGCTTATTATCCTGCGTATCGATACAAATCCTATTTAACAAATTCCCACAAAAAAAGTGTGGTTATATGTCGCATAAACTAGCCTCAATTGTCGATAGCCCTTATCAATTTCAAATTAAAAGCGTATAGGTGCACTGGAGCACTAAAAGAAAGGGAAAGGCGCACATGGTTCGGCCAAAAACGCAAATCAATCCCGTTGGTTTTTTTTCTGATAAAGGCAAGCAAGATCGCCTGCTTGGCTTTTTCTTGATGGGTTTGGGTGCAGTCCTGACTTGGCTTTGTCCAAGCCTATCTGGGCCAGATGCATTCTTTGGCGCTTGGTGTCGCCCGATCGGGCAAGGCGGTTTTGGCTTCACCGATATGATGAATTTTTTAAGCTTGCACCACTGCCCGATTTGCTATGTAGGCCTTGGATGGGTGATTTATGGATTGATAATGGTTGTGGGCTTCACAGTGCCTTGCCCATTCCTGGAAGGGATAAAGCGCCACAAAAGTAACTTTGGTTTGAGTTGGGAGAGGCTCCTTAGAGGTAACCAGACTCAGCTCAACTTTTCGGCGGCTTCAGATGTTTAAGTGAAGCGATAAGGTCTTGGTCTGCGGTGAACCGCTTAATAGCCTTTGGTAATTTTATCATGGGCGATGATGCTGGCTAAAACTGCTTCCAACTCTGCAAAGGGGACCATATTGGGTCCGTCTGAGGGGGCTTTATCGGGATCAGGATGGCTTTCCATAAAGATCGCTGCAACGCCAACTGCCGCAGCCGCGCGCGCCAGGTATTTGACCATGGTACGATCTCCACCGGAAGAATCGCCCCGACCCCCTGGTTGTTGGACCGAATGGGTGGCGTCAAACACCACAGGCGCGCCAAAGGCCGCCATAATGGGCAGACCACGAAAATCAGTGACTAACGTATTATAACCAAAACTGGCACCGCGTTCGGTAACAAGAACATTTGGATTACCCGAACCCGTTACCTTGGCGATCACGTGTTTCATGTCCCAAGGGGCTAAAAACTGACCTTTTTTGATATTGATGGCTTTACCAGTCTGGGCGGCTGCGATCAACAAATCCGTCTGACGGCATAAAAAGGCCGGTATCTGCAACACATCAACCACTTGGCCAACAAGTCTGCATTGCTCTTCGGTGTGTACATCGGTGATCACAGGCAAACCAAGCTTGGATTGAATTTCCTCAAACACGGCCATAGCCTTATCCAAGCCAAAGCCACGGGCACCTGTGAGGCTGGAGCGATTGGCCTTATCGAAGCTGGATTTATAAACCAAGCCAACGCCAAGCCTTGTGTAAGTTTCTTTGAGCCAATGAGCGGTTTCAAGCGCGTGTTCGCGACTTTCCATCGCGCACGGCCCACAAAAAAAACTGATTGGTAGATGGTTCCCGATTTGAACAGCGCCAGCGTCAGATCCAACGGTCACAATCGTGGCAGGGTTAGTCATCAGCGACTCCAATAGCCTCCGACAGGTTAGAGAGGCTTTCATATTCCAGCTTCAGATAGTGAGCATGTCTAGGCAGGTCCATGCTTTTTGGCTATGAGCTGCATATGCTTTCACAGTTGTAACCCCTAGGAAGTTGTCATTAAACCCCGATTAGGCCAGCTCATCTGGAAATGGATGTGAACCGAGATTGAATTTAAACCATGAAACTGATTTCTTACACTTTGGGCTTTCCGCCCACTCAATTGCGCCCCGGCCCGGCCCAGCGGCCTTGGATGGACCAAACGTCTGATCGCTTTGCTTATCGGTGTTTGCCTCTCAATATCGCCAATCAATATGGCTGGGAAATGCTGTGCCCCTGCACATTTGAAGCTACATGGGACGGGGGTAAAAGCGCTGATGCCATAGTGGTTGATATTTTAGAGGAAGGGTGGCCCCATCCGACTAGCCATTTCGGTAATGGTGTCTTGACTTTCCACGTCAACCAAATCTTTCGCACGGAGCCAGGTACACAATTGATGACAACTGGGCCAATGAACCATCCAAAAGATGGAATTTATGCCCTATCTGGCATTATCGAGACCGACTGGTCTCATTATTCTTTTACCATGAATTGGGTGATGACGAGGGCCTATCACCCTGTGCGCTTTTACAAAGGTGAGCCCTTCGCCCATATCTTCCCGGTCAATTTATCCGCCATTGAACAAATCACTCCAGAATATGCCCCCTATGAGACCGAAGCTGATCTTAAGCCTTCCTATGAGGCGTGGCAGGCAAGCCGTAACGCTTTTAATAAGGCTCTCGATGTTCCTGGGTCACAAGCCCGCAAAGACAAATGGCAAAAGTCCTATTTTCAAGGCTTAGGCCCTGATGGGAAACCCACCACAAAAGCCCAGCATTGGACAAAACTGGATGTGCAGCCTTGGCCTGGAACCAAAACGGGAAAGAAGTAACTTCTGACGTTCTAAAAGCCTAATCACTTCGAGCAAATCTTTTGCCCAATAAGCATTCTTGACAGATTTTAGAGATTATTCTAAACCATTCCACCTAAGATAAAAAGTCGCTGAAATTCCTCTGAACTATCATTCAATTTCACGGGGAGATTGCTATATGCGTGAATTAACAATTGAGGAGTTGGAGTTTGTCAGCGGCGGCGAGACTGTCATTGTCACTGCCCATAGAAGAGATGATTTAACAATATTTATGTGGCAGCAGTTCTGGACCCAGCAGGCTCAATTCAATTCCGCAATCGAAAATCAAGCCCGTATAATGGGCATGCAACTGAACCTGGAAGACGGATGTTTTGAAGAAGTGATTTTTCGGCTCCAACCGCCAGGATTAAGTGGTGCAGTCCAAGGTGCGTTGCAAGCTGTTGGCGGTGCTCTGTTGATGGCATATTCAGACGGGACAATTACGCCACAAGAATGGACCGTAGCGTTTGTTGCTGGGGCTTTGGGTGCTGGAATGGGAGCTCTGGGAGTTAGTGTTGATGCTACATTGACCTCTACGCTTGCCCGTATTGTATGGGGAGTTGGGGTTAACCTTGCAGCGGGAGCTAGTGGTGCTCTGATAACATCATGACCACACTTAAATGGTGGATTGTCTATATTATTGTTATCTTGATTGGAGTAGCTGTGAACTTTGCCGGCGGCCTCACATTTGGTTTTGGCTCTTTTGGCTTCTTTGCAACGATAGGAATTTCAGCATTTGTGAGTGGTATGATTATGAATAGATTGAACAAACTCTGATAAATCTCTTACATATATTCAAGGAATGTATGGGTAAGTAACCAAACTTGGCAAATCTAGAAAGTGCTTTAGTTGCCTAGGCCCATCTAGGCCGACTTGTAGTCCGCAGGAATTTACAGGCGGTGGTAAAAGCAATCTCTGTTGCGTTAGGGCTTTTTGTAAAACCCCCTCTCGACAAAAGAACATAGATGGAACATGATGGCTGATGCTTGAGCCATCCATGCCCGAATTATCGCTTATTCAAGAGGCTGTTCTTGAAACCCCCGTCGCCCAAAGCACGCTGGCGCGGCCAGATGTGACGGTGGCGGTGCGCCAAGGTGCCACGCGCTGTTTGATCCATGCGGGCTATGCGCCCATCTGGGAATTTAAGCTGGCCAATAACCGTCGGGCCGATATTTGCGGCCTAAGCCCCAAGGGTGAATTGGTGATTGTGGAGGTCAAATCGGGGGTGGAGGATTTTCGCACCGATGCCAAATGGCCCGAATATGCGCCTTATTGTGATCTCTTTTATTTTGCGGTCGCACCTGATTTTCCCATCGATCTAATCCCCGCCACACCCGATCAAGCCCCCGGCCTGATTGTGGGGGATGCATTTGGAGCGGAGATTGTGCGCCGTGCGCCCCGCTTTGACTTGGCCCCGGCGCGGCGCAAAGCGGTTACTTTAAGTTTTGCACGCCATGCTGCGGTAAGGGCTTTGCGCCTTTAAGCACCAAAACGCTCGAACGCCTTTATCACCGCTGGACCAAAATCCAAATTGCGCTTGGCATAAAAGCTTGAGATCCGCCCTAAGATAGGCTCTAGTGCAGTTTGGGGCGAACCACCGACAAAGGGTGGTGCAGGATCATATTCAATGGCCAATTGGATGCTTTGGGCAGTGGCTTGGCTGGCGATTTCAGCCACGATGGTCAAGGCAAAATCAATCCCAGCGGTTACCCCGCCGCCTGTAAAAATAGGCCCGTCACGAACCACGCGCCCTTGAGTTGGGATCGCCCCTACATCGGCCAATAGCGCGTGATAAGCCCAATGGGTCGTCGCCTTTATGCCCTTCAACAGACCCGCTGCTCCCAACACAAATGCACCCGTGCAAACACTGGTGATATAGCGGGCGGTTTTTGCCTGCTGCTTTAAGAACCCAATCAAGACAGGGTCTACCATCGCTTGCTCCACCCCAAAGCCGCCGGGCACACAGATGAGATCGAGTGGTGGGCAGTCCTCAAACGTCATGGTCGGCACCAAGGATAGCCCGCAATCACTGGGCACCGGCTCTAACGTATGGCTGATGATATGAACTTGGGAGTCTGGCAAGCGGTGCAGGACCTGTAATGGGCCGGTAAAGTCCAATTGGGTGACGTTTGGGAAAAGCACAAAACCGATCTGAACCATGGCGCCACTCCGTGATGAAAGCGTCACCGCCTTTAATGCGCCTTACTGATTACGCAATGTGTCTAAGACAAAGCGCCGCAGGTAAAGCTGCCCATTTATGCTTGTCATGGCGGCCATTCCATGGTGGATCGCGCTTCATGTCTACTTCGTCTGAGCAACCACCCGCCTCGAAATCCAGCCCTTTGCCCCGCCTGATTGCATTTGTAGCGTTGGTCATTGGCCTTGTGGTGTTGGGCGGGGCCTTTGTGCAACGCAATCTGGCGCAGAAAGCAGCTGAAGCAAGCTTACCAAAAGGGTGTAACGCGCGTGCTTTTGGGGAGATTGGCGGCCCGCTTAGCTTGGTCAATCAAGACAATGTGGCGGTTACCGAAAAGTCCTTTCAAGGCAAGCCTGCTTTAATCTATTTTGGCTTTACTTCTTGCCCTGACATTTGCCCGCTTTCCCTTCAAACCATGACCCAAGCCTTGGATGTGGCCAAAGCAGTGCCAGGCTCTAAATCCGAAGCGATTCAACCCATTCTTATCAGTCTTGACCCAGAGCGTGATACACCTGCTGTGCTTAAAGCTTATGTTGCCTCAGCTGGTTTCCCGGCTTCCTTGCAAGGCCTGACGGGTACAAACGAACAAATTGCCGCCGCTGCTAAGGCGTTTAAGGTGGGTTACAGGAAATCAGTGCCTGAAGGGGCAAAGCCGGAAGATTATGTGATTGATCACACCTCGATCTTTTACTTGATGGACAGCAAAGGCAAATTGGCCACTTTTTTTTCCAGCGACCCTGACCCCAAAGATATGGGTATCTGTATCGCGGCAATCTCAAAACAGGGTCTATAAACCGATGAGGAGGGGATTACTGCGACGTTTGGTTGCCAAATCTTCATAGTTGGCGTGCAAGGATTATACTGTCCGCGTGCTTTGGGCACGCCTTCGAGGGGGCACAGATGCTTTATTCCATGGTTGAGATACAGCGCGCGGCCCTGATGCCATGGCGGGTGGTCGTCAATCTACAGCGAAATTGGCTAGCAAATCCGCTCAATCCCATTGCTGCAACCCCGTTTGGCCGCAATTTATCGGCGGCGTCTGACCTCTTTGAAGCCATGACGCGACGCTATGAAAAGCCGCAATGGCGTATTGATGCGACGATCGTTAACGGCATCAATGTCCCCGTGACCCAACAAGTGGTTTGGTCATCGCCATGGTGTTCTTTAGTGCGGTTTAAACGCGATGATGGGGCTATGCATCAAGCGCGTGGTGCCAATTGGGTAGAACCTCGTGTATTGATCGCGGCACCCTTATCGGGCCATTTTGCAACCTTGTTACGGGGGACCGTACAGGCCTTCATGCAAGACCATGACGTCTATATCACGGATTGGCACGATGCGCGCGATGTCCCGATCGCCGATGGGCGCTTTGATTTGGATGATTATATCGAACATATTCGCACTATGCTGGGGGTAATTGGGCCGAAGGCGCATGTGGTGGCGGTGTGTCAGCCCGGCCCACCCGTATTGGCGGCAATAGCCTTGATGGCAGAAGATAATGACCCCGCTCTGCCTGCCACTATGGCCTTTATGGGTTCACCCATTGATGCGCGCTGTTCGCCCACAGTCACCAATAAACTGGCAGAAGACAAACCCTTCACTTGGTTTGAATCCAAAATGATTCAGACCGTACCACCGATTTTTCCAGGTGCTTTCCGTCGGGTCTATCCGGGTTTTGTTCAGCTCACGTCCTTTATGTCCATGAACCTCACCCGCCATGTTGATGCACACCGAGATTTCTTTAATCATTTGGTTGCGGGTGATGGTGATGAAACTGAAAAACACCGCGAATTCTATGATGAATATCTTTCTGTGCTCGATTTATCAGAAGAGTTTTACCTCGACACGATCAAAAAGGTGTTTCAGGAATATCATCTCCCGCGCGGCATTTTGAGGGTCAAAGGCCGCTTGGTGAAGCCGGAACTGATCAATACGGTCGCTTTAATGACGATTGAAGGCGAAAACGACGATATATCAGGCATCGGCCAGACCCAAGCCGCACATGACATCTGCACCGGCATACCAGCGGATATGCATTATGACTATGTCCAAGAAGGTGTGGGCCATTACGGCGTGTTTAATGGCCGCCGGTTCAAGAGCGAAATCTATCCCCGGCAAAAACAATTCATCCGCACCTATTTTGACGCCAAGCATGAACGTCAGTTTTTGGCCGGAAGCTGATTGGTAAAGGTCATGCCCAGCCTTTTGGTCAAGTCGTAGGGTTCGACCAGACTAGGTAGGGTAACAGGTTCTGGGGGCTGCAAGACAGCGGTCATAACTCCTCCCACTTCAAGCCAGCGTGCCAGAGCATGCATGAAAATCCGCTCCACCTCAGGCCTATCCTTCTGATCTGCTCTTTCGTGCAGAGGGATGGCCCAAGATTGACGCACCTGCTTGATCACCCGTGTATTTTTCTCAATTGTCCTGCTTGTTGTACCCTCTGCAGTTGGTATCATTGCAGCAAACAATCCGGCTACTTTGTCTATCCCGCCTTGATCGATAAGCTCCAGCCTGCCGTTCAGTAAGCGTATGCTTTGAAAAGGAGCCAACGCACTTTTGAGCATCGGTAATACATCAGTATTATTGGGTTTTGTGTCACTTTGTGGTGCTTGGCTGCTTCTTAAGGCAGCAAGCATAGTTTGAGCAGCCGTTTGGACGGTTTGCTCTTGAAAATAGTGTGACAAACCATCCAAAGCTAGGGCCAGATTGATCCTAGCCCATCCTTTAAACTCATAGCCGGCTTGTGAAACACTCATCACATCTGTGGTTGGTTCATATGTGGCATTGTAGTTTAAGACCAATTCAATTCCGTCGGCAATCAAGGGCATGAAAAGGGCTGTAGGACCATTGGGTTCATTTAAGAACATTGCCTCGGGAAAAGTGAGTTTCATCGTCATCGGGTCAAGTTGAGATGATGTAATGATCCCTGCGCTATTACGACCTTGCTTACTATTGATCTTATCGATTGTGAATTTAAACCCTGTGACGTCAACGGCTAGATTTGACAGGCTCATGCCACTGATTCCCACGTCCAAAGGACCGCCGGGCAAAAGGTCTTTTAACCTTTGGCTTGGTGCTGCGGTCGAAGCAGAAGGCGCAACTGCTTTTGGTGTAGACGATAGCAAGTGTAACTCGGCCTGATCCAAGTGCGTAGAGAGACCGTTAGACTTGGGTGCCATGTTTGGCAGTTCGTTGGCGATTGCTTCACCAAATGACGAAAAATAGGGAAGGTTGATATCCCGCATGCTGAAAGATTCAAGGCTCACATCAATGGGCTTATCAAAGCTGCCTATTTTGGCTTTCAAACCCGAAATACCAAATTGTCCAATGTTCTTATCCGTCCAATTAGCCGCCTCAATACGATCAACCGAGGCGAACAGTTTTCTATCTTGATCCTTCGTTGTTTGGGGTTTAACATCAACGTTGAGCTCACCGATCACCAACGAACCCATGTTTAAATCATTGTATTCAGGGTCTCCCATCTGGATATGATGGGGTTTTTTATGGATGAGCCAATTTTTGTTTTTCAATTCAGTCACGTAAATCTTGCCAATTCGGACTAAAAGGTCAGCATCCTCGATTTCAACATTGATCACCGCCAATGAACTGGCCTTTAGGTCACCTTGACTAAGATGGACGCCAAGTAGGTTGACTTCGCCAATGTTGACGCCAAACGCCGCACTCTTTGGCCCCGTTGGCTGCGTCACGACTTTAGAAATACGTATATCACCTTGAAAATCGAGATGTGAGAGATTGTTAGATGCGTCTGCGACGTTTCCATCAAACATCCAGCTGACCAAGGTCTTGAAGTTTGACTTTTGGGTGAGGCCCTTCACTTCAATGTGTTTGATTGTGGTATTTGTGCCGTCCTGATTGCGCAACACACCATTTTTAAGCGTTAGGCTAAACAGCGCTTGGTCAGTTTTTGACCCAGTTTGGGGCATACGTTCTAAGACCAATGTGCCAAAACTGGCACTTATTTTTTTGCTATACTTGTTTCTGATTACAACATTCTCAAAAACTGCCTGATCCTCATTCACACTTTTAGTCACAAACTGAAGGGTTGCACTTGGCTTATCCAATTTGGAAGCCTGCAACATGGTCCCCATTTTGGGTAAAGATTGCGCATAGGCAGATGTGATCAGGAAAGAATAAAGCGCTATAGATGCGAATAAAGTTTTCACAATCATCAATCAACCTCCAATATCAATCACTCAGTATAGATTAATTTGCACATAAGTGATTGTCTGCCAACGCCTAACGCTAAAAACGCCAAAATGCTGAAAACGTCACAACGCTAAGGAATCATAACGATAAGTTTAACTGCATTGCTTGGTAGCTTAGCGGGGTGGACCACTGGCCTCATTGGATTTAGCTTGCACATCCTTGACAATTTCATCCAAAGTGCGGGTCTCTGGACCAGATTTAGGAGCACCCGGGTTCGGGCTAGGCGTGGGCGGTGCGCCGTCATTGCCGGTTGGCGCTGCGACTTCAGCAACATTATCGACCGGGTCAACCGGCAAGGTCTCCACATTGTCGTCGGTGGGCTCAGCTATGGCATTTGGATCTGGTGGTGGTGTCAGTGGCAAGGCAAAGCCACGCGCGGCAACCCCCTTCATCGTGGGTACCATGAAGGCTTTCCAGATGCGTGCTGGGGCAGAGCCACCCGTCACCTTATTGGTTTGAATGCCAAAATTGTCATTGCCAACCCAAACCCCGGCGACATAACCGCCGGTGAAACCGATAAACCAAGCGTCGCGGTAATCGCTGGTGGTGCCCGTTTTTCCCCCAACGGGTCGATCGGGCAATTGGGCGGCACGTGCAGTCCCTGCAGAGACGACCTGGGCCAGCATCAAGTTCATATTGCGTAAGGGCCCATCTTCGATCACCCGGCGTGGCGCAGGCGAAGGGCGTTCCCACAAAATGCGGCCAGAGCGTGTGCGGATACGCTTAAAGCCGTAGGGTGTGATCGCCATGCCACCGTTGGCGAAGGGGACATAGGCTGCTGTCAATTCTAGCGGGGTTAAGACCTCGGTCCCTAAAGCGAGCGTGGATTGGGGATCGAGGCGCGAACGAATGCCCAAACGACGCGCGGCACGAATAACGTTATCGCGGCCTACTTCTTCGCCCAAGCCGACGGCAATTGTGTTGATCGAGCGCGCAAAAGCACCGATCAGCGGCATGGCACCACGGAAGGTGCCATCATAATTTTGGGGTGCCCATTGGCCCACTTTGATAGGTGCATCCACGCGCACCGAATAAGGGGTCTCACCGCGTTCCATCGCTGCTAGATAGACGAACGGCTTAAAGGCAGAGCCCGGTTGGCGCTTGGCGTCTGTAACGCGGTTAAACTCGCTCTCTTGATAATTGCGCCCGCCCACCATGGCGCGCACGCCGCCATCGCCTGCAAAGGCCACCAATGCCCCTTGGCTCATTTTAAGGGGTTTCGCGTTTTGGTTAAGCTCTTGCGCAATTGCACTTTCCGCATTGGTCTGGGCCCGCATGTCCAAAGTGGTTTCAACGATGATATCTTCTTCAGGTTCACCCACGATGGCACCAACATCGCCGGCAATCCAATCGAGGAAATACGCGGCCCCCCCACCGCGCGATATTGGCACAAAGCGTAAAGGCTCTTTCACCGCTTGTAAGCGTTGCTCGCGGCTGATTACTTTTTGCGCCTCCATTACATCCAACACCACGGTGGCGCGATCTTCGGCGCGCTGCGCGCTTGATACTGGGTTAAATCTGGATGGGGCTTTGAGAAGACCCGCGAGTAAAGCCGCCTCAGAAATGGTGAGTTTTTGCGGTGTTTTGTCAAAATACCTGCGTGCGGCTTCATCTAAACCATAAGCACCTGAACCAAAATACACACGTGCTAAATAGAGCGAGAGGATTTCATCCTTTGTAAAACGGCTCTCAAGCCACACCGATAACAAAAGCTCTTGGGCTTTTCGTTTTATGGATTGCTCGGATGATAAAAATAAATTTTTTGCCAATTGTTGGGTGAGGGTGGAACCTCCTTGAACAACCCGACCTGCACGCGCATTGACATAAAAGGCCCTTGCCAAGCCTTCAAAATCAAAGCCCCAGTGGCGGTAAAATTTACGGTCTTCAATCGCCAAAACCGCTTTGGGTACATAGGGGGGGAGGCTTTTAAGATCGATGGGCGGCGAATCAGGGGCACCCCTTCTGTCCACCACCTGGCCCCGAATATCGATATAGGTGATGGAAGGTCGGTCGGTCTTTTTCCACAATCCCTCTGGATCGGGTAAGTCGGACGCCACCCAGATGAAAATGCCGACGCTGCCGATCCCTATCCATAATACTAGGACAGCGGCCCAATAGAATAGAGTTCCAACAAAGCCGCGACCACGACGGGGTGCTGGGTGCGGCACACGGGCGCGGGCGCGCCTTCTGGGTTGTGGCGCATCATCGGGATAGCCACCACGACGGGAGCCACCATTCGACCGACTTGCCTTACTTCCCCCACGCCGTGCCACTCAAAATCCCTTCGCGCTCTAAGCTCGTTCTGTCCTGCCTGATTAGGGTTAATCACAGGTGAATCAGGCAATTCCAAGGAGGGAAACGGGCCTATGTACGGCACGATTTTGCTGCCAAGCTGGCATCTTTATTGCGGTTATACGCCCATGTGTGTTTTTACGGGACAATTCGTTTTGGTTGGAACTGCCTTATGCGATGGGTTTAGTCATCGATTTAGCAAGGGTGCCCGCTATGCCATGCTGTGTATTTGTGATTGTGATCGGCTCACCGAACTTGGCTTGATGAACGATTATGTCACCCATGACGGCCTAGACGCTGGCCGTCTTGTAGTTGAAACCTTAGGCCGTCAGGGCTGGAGCGATATCACGATTAAGGCCTGTCTACCAATCGCCGATAGGCCCGATGGCTGGGTGAGTGAGCTAGAAATTCTCATCGACACCGCAAAGTTGCTAGGCGTGGCGCATATGGTGTTTGAACCAGATTGTGACCGGCCCCAGGTCTTGCATTAAGTGGAATCATGAAGTGGCACGTTACGTGTTCTTAACAATCATGCCTGAAGGATGGAGAACCTAGAGACAGTGGATGGCAAATGTAAATGGAACACGTTCACCTTCAATGCTGATTGATTGTCAACAGTAGATCTAGACGCAAACATGCCTTTCTAGATGCCAAAAATCTGGGAGGGTGATGGTAGGTGAATGGGCGCTTAGGTTTCTCTGAAATGGTTCCTCGGGCGGGGTAACCAATGCATGTTTTCCTGCCGCTTCTGGTGCATGCCTATTGACCCAAGTCCTCACATTATCAATCGTGTACAGATCATGCTTGGGTGATTTGACGCCACATAGGGCTTGATCATCATAGATAGATTTGTACCAGAATCGTCACCTAAGCGCATTGCAGACCTCATGGGTTAAACATGCCCGCAGGCCTTCTAAGTTCTCCATGTCAATAGCTTAGAGGCTAGCACGTAACTTTGCTGAAGGAGCAAACGGTCAAACCCCCTTCATCCTATATCAGTACCAACCTTTCTTGGCATTTAGTGAAGAGCGCTATGGCTTTTGTGTTCGCTAAATGCATCTCGAACACATTTGTCGCTTGACAAGCATGGTGTGTTACTATACCAATACACCATAGCGCTAGTACGGCATGTTTAGCGCGGTTGGGAGTTGTCTATGACGCAAACTTGGCGCGACGATCAACCAATCTGGAGGCAGATCAAGGACCGGGTCCTGTCTGCTATCCTCGATGGGGGGATAAAGGAAGGTGAGCCATTGCCCTCGGTACGGCAGGTGGCGCTCGACCTTCAGGTCAATCCTTTAACGGTATCCAAGGCTTACCAGGAACTCGCTGATGAGGGCTTGGTTGAGCGCCGCCGCGGGCTTGGCATGTTTGTGATTGAAGGTGTCCGTCAGGGCTTAACCGCCAGCGAGCGAACCGTATTTCTAAAAGAAGAGTGGCCAATCGTCTTGGCCCGCATCAAGCGCCTTAATCTGAGCGCGCGCGATTTACTGCAAGACATTGAGGGAAATGGGTAATGACAGATAGTTTGATTTCGGCCAAAGGCTTGGCAAAAAATTACGGCAAAAAACAAGCGCTCAAACCCACCAATCTTGAAATCCCAGCTGGGCGGATTGTTGGCGTCATCGGGGCCAATGGCGCGGGCAAAAGCACGCTTTTAAACTGCCTCTTGGGCCTATCCAATTATGAGGGGGAGTTGCAGGTGATGGGGATGAACCCTTTGATGGAACGCGCCGCCTTGATGGAGCAGGTTTGCTTTATCGCTGATGTCGCAACTTTGCCGCGCTGGGCAAAAGTCGCTGACCTGCTTGATTGGGTGGCGGGCCTGCATCCAAAATTTGATCAAAGCAAAGCGATCGCCCGCATAAAGACCACCACGGTTAAGCTCGACTCTAAAATCAAAGCCCTCTCCAAAGGCATGATTGTGCAGGTTCATTTGGCGATTGCTTTGGCGATTGATGCCCGCATTCTAGTCTTGGATGAGCCAACGCTTGGCCTTGATATCGTCAATCGGCGTGGCTTTTACGACGCGATTTTGTCAGATTTTTTTGATGAAACCCGCACCGTGATCATTACCACCCATCAGGTCGATGAGGTCGAGCCCATTTTGAGCCACGCAATTTTTATTCGCGACGGGGCGGTCACATTAGACGCCTCCATGGAGGATGTGGCCGAACGCTTCTTGGCCGTCGATGTGCTTGATACCCAAAAAAGCGAAGCCGAGGCTTTAAAGCCCTTATACGGCCGATCGCTCCTTGGCCGCACCACGTTTGTGTTTGATGGGGTCAGTGCCGACACGCTTAAAACCTTCGGGGAGCCCAAACGTGTGGGCTTGACCGACCTTTTCGTCGCGCTTGCGCAATAGGGGGCTTAGATGATTACTGGATTATTATTCACTCTCGCCCAAGGTCGCGCCAAAGAGGAGGGACGACCCTTCCCGACCAAAGCGCTGGCAGCCAAACCCGCCACACTTGTGCGCCCAGAAAAGCCTGTCTCAAGGGGTGGGATCATTAAAATAGTGCGCACCTCTGGCGTCGTGCTTGGCCTCATTGGTCTTGCTTTATTGGGACTTGGAGGCGTGGAATGGTCGTTTGATCCGGTACTTGGCCTTAAAATTCAAACAGCTGTTCTTAGCTTTACCCTACCTGCGGGAGTGTTCTCATGAACAAGTTTTTGACCCTTATTCGGCGCGACTTGGCCGATAATCGCGGTGCTTTGATCATCACACCCGTCGTGATCGCAGCCATCCTATTGGTGGTGACTTTGGTGGCCAGCCTAACTGGCCACGCCCGCTTTGGCTTTGATCCGGGGGATTTTTCAAGCGCACGCGAGGCGCGCGGCACCTCCATGTCTGCGGAAATCGAAGTCGGCGGTGGCAATGCAACAGTCAACCGTGACGCAAAAGGGCGCGTGACCGTCGTTGGACCTAATGGCGAAGCGCGGACCTTGGATGAAGCTATCAATAAGAAAACCAAGGAAGGCATCACAGCGGTATTGCCAATCGGTACAGCCATTGCATCAAGCCTGCCTTTAGGCATAGCCCTTATTGCCATCTTGTTCCTGCAGGCAGGCGCTTTGCATGATGAACGCAAGGACCGCACCATCCTGTTCTGGAAATCCATGCCGGTCAGTGATCTAGAAACCGTTGGGGCTAAATTGGTCTCGATTGTTGGGATTGGGCTCTTCTTTGCCTTGATGGTTGGCATCGTCCTGCACTTGGCGATCACCACCATTGCAGTCTTGACCCTCAATCAAGTTGGCATCACCGGTGTGACCCTTGTGCCCGTCTTGGCCAATGCGGTAAAGGTTTGGATCGTCGTCACCGTTGGTCTTCCCTTCTATATTGGCTGGGCGATGCCTGTTTATGGCTGGTTTAGCATGGTCAGCGCTTGGGCCCCTAAAATGCCCTTCATTGCCGCCTTTGCACCCCTCGTCGTGGTCCCCCTCGTCTATATGGCGATTGCCTACCGGGGTAATGACGACGATAAAATTCTCGACGCTTTATGGGACCCCGTCGGCCGCCTGATCGGGGAGCCACTCTATGACAATCTTGGCATTGTTAGCATTAAGAACGCAAAGGATGTTCCAGAGATCCCAGTTAACGAAATACTGGCTCACCTCACCCAAAGCCTAACTCAACCGATGTTCTGGGTGGGTCTGGTAGCCTCTGCTGGCTTTATCTATGCCGCCAGCGAAATCCGCCGCCGTCGGGCACTCTAAGACCTAAGCTTGGGCCGTTGCAGACATAGTGACGGCCCAAACTTCGCTGGCAAGTCACGCAGCTACACCCTAAGTCTTGACTCCTAAGCCTATATCTATAGCCCAAGGCGATAGCTCATAAGGGGTAGATCGTGGCTTTTGAGGCAAATTTTGATGGTCTAGTTGGCTTAACCCATAATTATGGCGGGCTTAGCATCGGCAATCTGGCTTCAACCGCCCATGCGAGCGCGATCTCAAGGCCCAAAGAAGGCGCGCTACAAGGCTTGGCCAAAGCTAAAATGCTGGCGGATTTAGGCTTGGTGCAGGGCCTGTTCCCACCCCATCAACGCCCCCATCTACCCAGCCTGCGCGCGGTCGGCTTTTCAGGCTCTGATAAGGACGTTTTAGCCGCCGCGTGGAAGGCAGATCCAGCCTTGGTACGCGCGGCCGGCTCGTCAGCGCAAATGTGGGCCGCCAATGCGGCAACCGTATCGCCAAGTACCGATTGTGCCGATGGACGGCTACATTTTACCCCCGCAAATCTCATGACCATGGCGCATCGCGCCTTAGAGGCAAGCCAAACCGAAGCGAGCCTTTGGGCCATCTTTGCTAACTCTGACCACTTTGCCGTCCACCATGCTTTACCCTACCAGTCGCTGTTCGCCGACGAGGGGGCCGCCAACCATATGCGGCTATGTCGCGCACATGGCGAGCCCGGTGTTGAGATTTTTGTGTGGGGACGAAACGGGTTTGGCCGTCAACACACCGCCTTTCCAGCCCGCCAAACGATCCAGACCGGGCAAGCCATCGCGCGGCGTCATGGCTTAGAGGCGGGCCGCACCTTGCACGTGCAACAAAGCGTCAAAGCGATTGAAGCTGGTGCTTTCCACAATGACGTTGTGGCGGTGGCGAGCTTAAACGTGCTCTTTTGTCATGAGCATGCGTTTGAAGACCGTTTGGGTACCCATGAAGCGATCAAGCGGGCGTGTGATGGGCTGATGGAAGCGGTGATCGTGGAAGTGCCAGAGGCGGAAGTCCCCCTAAGCGACGCGATCAAATCCTATTTGTTCAATACACAATTACTCGAACTGCCCGGTGAAGATCGTTTGGTGTTGATCGCACCAGAAGAATGCCGTGAAAATCGGCCCACTCATCGCTATTTGCAAAAATTAGTCGCCAGCAATGGGCCGATTGGGCGGGTGATGTTTGTGGATGTGCGCCAATCCATGCGTAACGGGGGTGGGCCTGCATGCCTGCGTTTACGGGTGGTGATGGATGACGCGCAACGCGACGCCTTAGGTGCCAGGGCGGTGTTGGACGATGCGCTCTATCAAGACCTGTCAACTTGGATCGAGCGCCATTATCGTGACACGTTGGGCCCTGATGATCTTGCCGATCCCAACTTGATGCTGGAAGGCCAAGTTGCCCTTGATGAACTCACCGACTTGATGCACTTGGGTTCAGACTTTTATCCGTTCCAGCGTGAAGCTTTATTGCGCACCTGGTAGGCTATAATGGACACTTGCACCTGGTCCTAACGGCCAGTCAAAAAATACCCAAGCCGCCGTCAACGCCATGCCAGACACCATAAAGGCTAAGGCGAAAGGCAACATCAACGATAGTAAAGTGCCCACACCTACATCCTTGTCCCACCGCCGACAAAAGGCAAGGACGAGCGGAAAATAGCTCATCAATGGGGTTGCGATATTGGTATAGCTATCGCCCATGCGATAAGCAGCTGTCGTCATTTCGGGGGAAATTCCAAGCAGCATAAACATCGGCACAACAACGGGTGCCATCGCGCTCCATTTCGCCGAGGCTGAACCAATGAACAAGTCTAAAAGCGAAGAAAAGGCTTGCACGCACACCAATAAAAATGGTGCGGGGAGGCTCCAAGCCTTGAGAACTTCAGCACCGTTGATCGCCGCAATCGGCCCTAGATTGGACCAATTAAACATGGCGATAAAGTGAGCTGCAAAGAAGGCAAACACGATATAGGGGGCAAGAGACCCCACACCTTGACCCATCATATTGACCACATCGCCAGAGGATCGGATGGATTTAACGGTCAGGCCATAGGCCAATCCGCTCGCCAAGAATAACAAACTAAAGCCCCCAATCAAAGCTTGGTAAAATGGTTGCAATTGTGCGGTGCCTTTTTGGGCCTCGTCGATCAAGGGCGTAAAGCCCGGCCATAGCGCCAGAGCAGCAAACCCGATGATGACGCAGAGGGCAGACAGGCCCGCATAAAGAAGGCCGCGCTTTTCATCCGCCGTTACCGCTGACTTGGCTAATTCGGCTTGGAGATCCTGATCGGGCTGGCCCGCCCAGGGCCCAAGGCGAGGCTCGAGAATGCGATCGGTGATGAACCAGATAATGGGGGTGAACAACACGACAATCGCCAGAATAAACCACCAATTGCCCAATGGGTTCATCGTCCAAGTTGGGTCAATGATGCGCGCGGCTTCTTGGGTAAAGCCAAACAATAAAACGTCGAGTTGGCCAGGCGTGATATTGCCGGCAAAGCCACCCGAGACAGCGGCAAAGGCAGCCGCGATTCCAGCCAAGGGATGACGGCCAGCCGCAGCATAAACCAGACCGCTTAAAGGGATAAAGACGACGTAGCCTGCATCAGAGGCATGATGGCTCATCATCCCAATCACGCACACAACAGGGGTCAGATAGGGGCGCGGTAAATCGCGTAAACTAGAGCGGATTAATGCGCTAAAAAGGCCCGTTCGCTCACCAACCGCCGCGCCCAGCATCACCACCAAAACCATGCCTAAAGGCGCAAAGCCGGTTAGGGTGCGGGGCATATCGACAATTAGTCGCTTGATATTTTCTTCGGTAAAGAGGCTGGTGGCTTCAAATGATAAGATGCCATCCTTAAGCTCGCCGCCACTTGGTGCCTTTTCGCCTGCAAAAGGTAAAGATGCCGACCAACCAAGCACTGAACCAATCACCGACAGCACCATCAAGAAGCCGATCAGCCAGACGAAGATCATCACGGGATCGGGCAAAAGGTTTCCAATCCGCTCAACCCATCCTAAAAAACCGCGTTGATGCGCTGGGACTGGCTTGGCTGGAGTGGTTGCTTGGGTCATAGAGGTCGCCATAAAGTGTAAAGAGATGTTGTGCCCGTTTCCAAACGCGTGTGCAGCTCACAATGCTGGCACTTGTCCATCTTCTGTTCCGTGCCTGAAGCTTTGTAGGAATTTTTGACGTGTTAAATCGTGACCCTGCTCGCCTCTATTTGATCACGCCGCCCAGTATTGGCGACCTTCACGCTTTCACAAAAGAACTGGAAGCCGTTATCGAGGCAGGTGATGTGGCGTGCCTGCAATTGCGGCTTAAAGACGTCAGCGATGCTGAAATCCTAGCCGCTGCCCAAGCGATTTTTCCCCTAGCCCAAGCGATGGGTGTGGCTTGCCTCATCAATGACCGCCCCGACCTAGCCCGCGAAACTGGGGCCGATGGCGTCCATATTGGCCAAACGGATGGTTCGGTTGTGCAAGCCCGCACAACAATCGGGAAAGAAGCGATCTTGGGAGTCACCTGTCATGACAGTCGCCATTTGGCGATGGAGGCTGCAGAAGCCGGGGCCGATTATGTCGCTTTCGGTGCTTTTTTTGATACCGCCACAAAGTCGGCACCAACACGTGCCAATTTGGACATATTGACATGGTGGCAAGAGTTTATGGTAATTCCCTGTGTGGCCATTGGTGGCATCAATCCTGATAATGGCGCGCAACTGGTGCGTGCTGGCGCTGATTTCTTAGCGGTCAGTGCGGGTATCTGGGCGTGGCCGGGGGGTGCAGCTGCCGCCAGCGCCTCGTTTAAAGAGATGTTTCAGACATGCGCTTAGGTTGTTTTGGTGCGAGCCTTTGGTTGGCCTGGTTGATGGGTTCGGGGGCGTGCTTGGCGCAAGTCACTGGGCAGATGAGCCCCGCTGCGAGCGAGGCCTTAGCCGATCAGGAAGCTTTAGCGGCGGCCAATGCCGCTTTCGGTCGTGGTGACTATAGTGACGCCCTTAGTCAAGCCGAAAACCTCGCATCACGGGGTAATCCAAAAGCGGCAACTCTGGCAGCTTCTATCTATGAGCAAGGAATTATGGGCACCCCAGCACCCGCCCTTGCTGTGCGCTGGTATCGGCGGGCGGTTGGCGGTGGTGATGGTGATGCGATGATGGGCTTAGCCCGCTTGGGCCTTGCGAACCAAGGTGGCGCGACGCCGGGCGAAGCCCTTTTAGTATTGCAGCGCGCAGTCGCGATTGGGCGCAAGGATGCCTATGCACCTTTGGCCGATCTTTTCTTATCTGGAGCAGCTGGCATTAAAGACCGTGGCCGCGCCGCAAGCTTGTATAGCCGGGCTGCTGGATTTGGCGATGCAGATGCCGCTTATGCCGCAGCCATTCTTTACGCCGATGGCGACCCTGACCCCATTGATGACCCCCTCAAAGCCATAGGCTTTCTTAAACAAGCTGCCACGGCTGGGCGCGCTGATGCCTCTGCAGATTATGGGCTAATGCTTTATCAGGGCCGCGGTGTGGCGCGGGACCTCGCCAGTGCCGCCCGCTGGTTCAAAACCGCAGCCGAAGCGGGCGACGCAGACGGCGCGTTTTATTGGGCGCTGGTCAATGCCAAGGGCGAAGGGACGGCGCAAAATCTAGAGCTTGCCCTCCAATGGGCGCGGGTCGCCAAAGGCTCATCCCCCGAAGCCGATAGTCTTTTAGCCCAACTCGAGCGTGTCATGGCGCGCCCAAACGCCACCCCGCCACCCAAGGCCAATTAACAAACCAATTGAGGCTGTGTTAAGGTAGCCTAGTGTTAGCACCCGCCTCCCCCTCTCGGTCAACTCAGCGCGCTGTGGCGCGAACGATCCGCGATGATGCTTTGGTGAAGGGCCTAAGGGCGATTTGGCCGCCGTTGTTTGTGCTCGCATGTGGCGCTTTATCTGGCAGTTTAAGTCAGGCATGGCCCCCTGCCCTCATAAGTTTGTTTGCGGGCTTGATTTGGGTTTTGAGTTTTTATGCCCTTTGGCGTGGCATACGTGGTTTCCAGGTCATGACCCAAGAAGAAGCTTACCGCGCCTTGGAAGTTAGTGCAGGCCTTCTTGAACTTGCCCCACTAAGTAGCGCGCAGGACCAAAGGGTTTTAGGCGATCAGCAATTGTGGGCGCTACATCAGCGCCGCCTCGCTGAAGTCACCGGTCAATTATCCAAGCCGGTTAACCCACAGCTTTATTGGCGCGATGCGGGTAAGGCTGCCCTTTTGCTATTTGCCTTTGGTCTATGTGTTTTAAACCCAACAGCTTCAATCCGAGCTCTTCATTTTGATGTATCGCCCGTGATGGGGGATAGTGATTTGATGATTGAGGTGTGGGCGGAGCCACCAGCCTATACGGGCCTTCCGCTCATCCGGCTCGATCCCAATCAAAAAAGGGTTGCTCTCCCCTCGGGCTCAATCATCACCGCCCAAGTCCAAGGTGCGCGCGGGGCCCCCCATCTTCATGCCCCTTGGCGATCTCAAAAACTTAAAGTCACCAATGACAGGATTTGGCGCGGCACCATTGCGCTGACCCAATCGGGCACTCTATCGGTCAGTCGGTTTGGGACGCGGGCGGCTTGGGTCATTGACCTCATCCGCGACCTACCCCCTGTTTTAAAGGCCGCAGAGCCTATAAAGATCGACCCCAAAGGGCGGCTATCCATCGCTTTTTCTGCCAGTGACGATTACGGCCTAAAGGGCGCTTTTGTGCGGATTAGACCGGTAAAAATCCCCGACGGGCTCGCAGGGCATTCAACCTATGACACGCCTATTCCTGGGGACGCCTCTTTGGGCGATGGCGAGGCTAAGCGCCTATTTTTAGATGTGTTTGACCATGCTTTGACGGGTATGGAGGTTGAGGCCCGCATCGTGGTTCGCGATGGACTGGGGCAGGAAGCGGCCTCAAAGCCGACCCGCCTGATTATGCCCCAGCGGCGATGGCGCTCCAACTTGGCGGCTGCGTTCCAAGAAGTGCGTTTAATGGTCCTGCGCGAAGCCCGCCCCTACGCACAGGCATTGCCGCGCTGGGCGATCCTGTTTGAACCTTTGATTTCAGGGGC
The DNA here is from genome assembly GCF_030158815.1 of Candidatus Phycosocius spiralis. Taxonomy (GTDB): domain Bacteria; phylum Pseudomonadota; class Alphaproteobacteria; order Caulobacterales; family Aquidulcibacteraceae; genus Aquidulcibacter; species Aquidulcibacter spiralis. The sequence goes on along the minus strand of NZ_BPFZ01000003.1, from coordinate 83,359 downwards.
GAGCATGTCGGATCAGCAAGCGCTAGGGCCAATCAAGCTCGACCTCTCTGAACCCTTGGCTGGCGCGCCACCCGGCATCGCACAGGCGGTGGCAACGCTGACCGCTTTATCACAAGTCACACAGAGCATAGGGTTTCCCGACACCGGGCAAGTTGCATTGCATTATGGGCTAGAGCGCTTGTCTATTGCGCGCCATGTAGAAGATGCCCATAGCGTAGCACCACTGTTGTGGAGCTTAGCCAATGAGGTTGAAGCGGGCACCCAATCCCCGGCGCAACAAAAGATCGCAGAGGTCAAAGACGCGCTCAAACAAGCTATAGGGCAAGGCGCGCCCAGTGATGAAATCCGTGCCCTCACCCAAGAGTTGCGCGAAGCCGTCGGCGAGCGTATACAGGAATTGGCGCAAGAACAAGCGTCCGGTGAAGGCCAAGAAGCCGGCGAGACCAATCCACCCATCACCAGCCAAGATTTAGACGATGCACTCAATGCGTTTGAAGATTTAAGCGCCAATGGGTCCAGGCAGGATGCTTTGCGCCAATTGGATCAATTAGGCCAAGTGCTAGAAAATTTAGAGGCAGGGCCATCGGGCTCGAGCGGGGATGGCGGCGGCGGGCCGATTGACCGCGCTATGCGGGCGCAAACCCAATTAAATGACCAAACCGATCAGTTGAGAGAGATGCCCAATTCTGACGCCCGCGCCAAGGCCGCCGAAGAACTTGCTCTACAGCAAGACGAATTAGCAAATTTAACTGAGCTGAATGCAAAGGATAGTGTAACCAATCCCTCGGATAGCTATGGTTTAGAGCAGAAACGTTTGGCATCCAAAGCGATGCGCGAGGCGGCGCAGGCGCTGCGTCATGGCCGATTAACGGAAGCCAATAGTGCACAAATGCGCGCTCTTCAATCCCTCCGTCAAGCCGCGCAATCCAAAGGTCCAGCAGGCAGCCAAGCAGGTAGAGATAATTCTAAAGACCCCTTAGGTCGCCCAATGCCAGGTGCTGATGATGGTGCTGGGACCAAAATCCCTGACGGCATGGAAAGACGGCGTGCGCGCGATCTGCGCCATGAGTTAAGACGTCGCCAAAGTGACCCCTCGCGTGATCAAACGGAGCGAGACTATCTAGACCGCTTGTTGAAAGATGACTAATCCAATCGATGAACCGTTTAAGGGTCAAGAAAAGATCAACATGGTACCCCATGTTATGCTTCTAGTTCGGGCGACCACTGACCCAGTGAAGCCAAGCCGTTCATACGCGCGCGCTTATAAAAGGCAGCTTGGGCTGCTGGGATATTTTCATCCTTACCCGCCCAAGTTGTTTGCGGGGCAGCTTGTAGTGCGCGGCCGAAGGAGAAAGTCAAATTCCATGGCAGCGCATGAAGGGCATTCATGGCATTTAAATGCGCTGTCGCATCAATATCAGACTGACCGCCCGATAAAAAGGCTATTCCAGTCACGGTAGAAGGTACGGTATTTTTGAGGCACTGTATGGTTTTTTCTGCCACTTCTTCCACGCTTGATCGCACCTTTGCCTTACGTCCGGCGATAACCATATTAGGCTTTAGGACGATGCCTTCCAACTGCACACGCATTTCATAAAGTGCCGAAAAGGTCATTTTCAACACATATTCTGTGACTTCATAACAGCGCTTAATGTCGTGATCGAGGTCCATGAGAACTTCAGGTTCCACAATAGGAACAATGTTTTCTTCTTGGCACAGTGCTGCATAACGCGCCAAAGCGTGGGCATTGGCTTTAACGGAACCGGCACTGGGTCGGCGCGCATCAATATCGATCACGGCGCGCCATTTGGCAAAGCGCGCGCCATGTACGTAATAATCGCGCAATCGATCGCGCAACCCATCTAATCCCTCGGTGACACGCTCTCCTGGAAAAAATGGCATTTCACGCGGGCCCAAATCGACTTTAATGCCGGCCAAAGCGCTATGCGACTTGATGACATCAACCAAGCGGGTGCCATCGCGCGCAAACTGGCGAATGGTCTCATCATACAAAATCACACCTGATATATGATTGCGCATGGCTTCTTCGGAACGAAACAAAAGTTCACGGTAATCACGGCGTGTATCGGGCGTAGATTCAACCCCGATAGCGTCAAAACGGGAGCGAATGGTCGCAGTACTTTCATCGGCGGCAAGAATTCCTTTGCCGGGGGCAACCATAGCTTTTGCTGTTGCGACCAGTTGATCGAGATTCATCGGTGCCTCACTAGTTGAGTAATTTAGCTGTGTTTGAGTGCTTCGACGCCAGGTAGCTTTTTGCCTTCCATCCATTCAAGAAAGGCCCCACCAGCCGTTGAAACAAAGGTAAAGTCGTCGGTGACTTGGGCTTGATTAAGAGCAGATACGGTGTCGCCGCCACCTGCGACTGCGATCAAGCGGCCAGAGTGCGCCAGTGCCGCGGCCGTTCGCGCTGCCTCTATAGTGCCCTGATTGAACGGCTCTAACTCAAACGCGCCAAGTGGGCCATTCCAGACCAAGGTCTTTGCTTGCTCCATCGCTGCGGCCAGTGCCGCTACGGATTTGGGACCAGCGTCCAAAATCATTTCATTGTCGCCTATTTGATCGCGTTCACACGTGCGGTGGGGGGCATGGGCGATAAAGGCTGTTGCAACCACCACATCAATTGGCAAAAGGATCTTGCATGAGTTGGCGATAGCTGCCGCTTCAATGGTACGCACGGTGTCCACAAGATCGTGTTCACACAAGGACTTGCCAACATGGGTACCACGCGCTGCCAAAAACGTATTGGCCATACCACCTCCAACCGCCAAAACATCGACGCGAGAGACAAGGTTGTGCAACACATCAATCTTGCTTGAAACTTTAGCCCCGCCGACGATCGCCATTACAGGATGGGTGGGTTGACCCAAGGCTTTATCAAGATAACCTAATTCATGCGACATCGATAAGCCGGGATAGGCTGGCAGCAGATGCGCCAAACCTTCTGTGGAAGCATGGGCGCGATGGGCCGCCGAAAACGCATCATTCACATAGATATCGGCCAAGCGGGCAAAGCCTTTCGCAAGCTCAGGGTGATTGGTTTCTTCACCTGGATGAAAACGCGTGTTCTCAAGCAGTAACACATCGCCTTGGCTTAAAGCGGCAACGGCTGCTTCGGCTATCGGCCCAACACTTTCAGCCACGAATGCGACAGGCACCCCTAAAAGTGTCGCAAGCGCTGGTGCCACTGAGGCCAGCGACATCGAGGCCACCACCTTACCCTTTGGCCGGTCAAAGTGCGCCGCTAAAATCACCTTAGCACCCTTATCGAGCAAGAGTTTGATGGTGGGCACACTGGCACGCAGGCGGGTATCGTCTGTGATAATGCCGTCTTGCATCGGTACGTTAAAGTCAACCCGAACAAATACCCGCTTTCCGGCGAGGTTAGCGGTCTCTAGAGAAGAAAAAGTCATAATGAACCTAAAGATTATCCTATTTTTGCACCCAAAACCGAACCCTTAGATCAACTTGGCCATTGCAATAGCGGTGTCGGCCATGCGGGTGGAGAAGCCCCACTCATTATCATACCAAGACAAGATCCTAACGAAATTGCCGTCCATTACCTTGGTTTGATCCAAAGCAAAGGTGGAGGAATGGCTGTCATGATTAAAATCGACCGAGACATTGGGATCAGCAGTGTAGCCCAAAATACCCTTAAGCGGCCCGTCAGCAGCAGCTTGGATCGCGGCATTAATCTCCTCGACAGTGGTCACACGCTTGGCGAGGAACTTCAGATCTACGCACGAGACGTTAGGTGTGGGCACTCGGATCGCGACGCCGTCCAAACGGCCTGCAAGCTCTGGCAAAACCAGGCCCACTGCCTTGGCGGCCCCAGTTGAGGTTGGAATCATTGAAAGCCCTGCCGCGCGCGCGCGGTACAAGTCCTTATGCATAGTGTCTAAAGTTGGCTGGTCACCGGTATAGGAATGGATGGTGGTCATAAATCCCTTGTCGATCCCCACACCATCGTGAAGGACTTTGACGACAGGGGCCAAGCAATTGGTGGTGCATGAGGCGTTGGAGACAATCACGTCTTCTTGGGTCAAAGCATGATGATTGACCCCGTATACTATGGTCTTATCGGCATGATCACCTGGAGCAGAAATCAAAACGCGCTTAGCGCCAGCTGTTACATGCGCTATTGCTTTGTCACGCGCCGTAAACATACCTGTACATTCCATCGCGATATCAATGTTGTGCGCCGCCCAAGGCAAGCTAGCAGGATCTCTGATGGCTGTAACTTGAATGGGCTTACCATTGACAACAATGGTGTCGCCAACAACGGTCACACTTGCTGGAAACCGACCATGGAGAGAATCATATTTGAGCAAATGCGCGTTGGTTGGTGCCGGGCCCAAATCATTAATCGCCACCACTTCAATATCGGTTCTGCCCTGTTCAATGATAGACCGTAAGACAAGGCGACCGATTCGGCCAAACCCATTGATCGCGACGCGCACGCTCATACTTTTCTCCGTGGTGATGTAACAAATTTTAAACCTGTTTAGCCTCGTGTGCAGGCAGGGGATTTGTAGGTAAATCCATGGGTGTGAACGGAGGCTATAGCCAACCTACATCGAATCGTCCACCCAATACCACCTTTGATCTTTCCAAGATTTCGGTTTTTGGCAGGACAGAGATTTGGTTTTTGGCAGGACTGAGATAATGTGCGTGTATGAGCATGGGACACAGACCTAGTTTAGACGATACATTGGCACGATTTGAAAGGGCGCTGACACGGCTGGAAAGTGTATTTGGTAACTCTTTGGCCAGGATAGGCGACATCGCGCGTATGAAGGGCTATGAAGAAGGCCATCGTGCCGGACTTAAACTTGGCCAAGGTTCTTTAGACACCGAAAGTCAAACGATGCGTGATCAAGCATTAAAAGAAGACCTTAAAGCGGCAAAGGCGCGTGAGGGCCAATTACAAGCGGCAGTAGAAGAAGCCCGCGGAGCTCTCCAAGAGGCCATGGAAGATATACGTGCTGCTCTTGGCATGCTTTGAACACAAAGATCTAAGGCTTAAGTGGCGGTATAATTGTTTTGATTTCTGATCTTATGGGTGTGTCGGCATGGCCAAAATCCTTATCACTGGCGGGGCAGGCTATATCGGTAGCCACGCAGCTTGGGCCTGCATTGATGTAGGTTATGATGTTGTTATTATTGATAATTTATCAACAGGTAAGGAGGTCAATGTCCCACCTCAGGCGCACCTGATTATCGCCGACATAGGCGATAAAATGGCGGTCAGTGCTGTATTTGAGACCCAATCGATTGATGCTGTGATGCATTTTGCGGGATCTATCATTGTACCTGAATCGGTGGTCAATCCCGGACTTTATTATGAGAATAACACGGTCAAAAGCCTGGGATTGGTCCGTGAAGCGGTCAAGGCAGGGGTTAAAGCATTTATTTTCTCTTCCACCGCCGCAGTCTATGCACCCGGTAATTCTAAGCCCCTAACCGAGGATGCGCTCAAAGCCCCTTTAAGTCCGTACGGCCAATCAAAGCTAATGACGGAGATTATGCTAGGCGACATTTCCGCCGCGCATGGCATACCAGTCGGGATTTTGCGCTATTTCAATGTCGCCGGTGCAGACCCTTTAGGCCGAACAGGTCAAAGTACCCCTAATGCCACCCATCTCATCAAAGTCGCTTGCCAAGTGGCTACAGGGCAGCGTCCTCACATCCAGGTCTTTGGGACCGACTATGATACACGCGATGGCACATGTGTGCGCGATTACATTCATGTAAGTGATTTGGCCGACGCTCATGTGCTACTGGTCAATTATCTATTGGCTGGTGGTGACAATGTCACTGCCAATTGTGGGTATGGCAAAGGTGCGTCTGTCCTAGAGGTACTGGCATCGCTTGAAAAGCAACTCAACCACCCTATCGCGACCATCATGGCCCCACGGCGCGCCGGCGACGCACCCATCCTGATAGCCAATTCATCTTACCTGCGATCAATCTTACCTTGGCAGCCTAAATTTGAGCGATTGGACGATATTGTTGCAGCGGCTTTAGCTTGGGAATTTCATCTTTTGACTGGCTCAGTTCTGTAAAGCTTCTGACCGAGTCTGTGTATAAAAATGCCTTGATTTGAAAACGTTGTTGATTATTCAAGAAAGAGTGGTTCTATTGGTTCGAAGCGGCTACTGATTTCGACCTTGCTAAATTCCTATCTATTCATAGATTGTCGTACATGATCGCACCGTGACAATGACCGCCACGCGAGAGGTCAGTTCTTAAACCGATCTGCCACTCAACGCATCAGGTGCTAGTTAAATGGTACTAAAAGCGTTCAATTTGTTCAAAGGGAATTTAGGCCAGAGGCGATCAAGCATCAGGGTTAGCCGTCCAAGGCTGTAAAACGCCTTGAAGCGCAGACCAGACTGATACATGAGCAAGCCATGACTCATCTAATGCCACCCCCATTTATCTTGGTCGAAGGCGTACGTAATTTTCGCGACTTTGGAGCTTACCCCACCCAATCGGGGCGCACCGTAGCCAAGCACAAGCTTTTTCGATCTGCTAATTATGCTCAAATGACCAATGAAGGTCGCGCGCAGCTCGCGGAATTAGGAGTCAAAACCATCGTCGATCTGCGCCGCCGCCATGAACGGGAACAACAGCCAAGCCAGTTTCATGGCCTTGACGTAGAGGTCGTGACTTCATCGCTGGGTGAGGATGATACCCTAGCTTTGCCCCCGCATTTGGAATTTATTCGCGACACCGATCTGACCTTGCAAGCCACGCATGACCATATGCTCCGTGCCTATCGGCGTATTCCATGGGAGCCGCAACATATTCAATTGTTTAAGGAAACATTTGATCGTCTGGCTCGTCATGAAAGCCCCCTTGTTATCCATTGTGCAGCGGGCAAAGATCGAACTGGGATTTTGTGCGGTTTGATATTGCATGCCTTAGGTGTAGATTATGATACCATCCTTGCCGACTATTTGTTGACCAATCAGGTTGCGCGCGACATGGACATGATCGCCCGCTATGCCCGTCAGTTGAGTCTGCAATTTAACAAAGTAATCGAACCAGCAACTCTTGCTCCTATGATTGGTGTGCATGAAGATTTTTTAAGCCAAGCTTGGTCACACATGGACAAAAGGGAAGGTGGTGTCGATGGCTATCTGGCCAGATTAGGCATCGATCAGGCTTTTAAGGCGCGCTTGGCAGAATCCTTGCTGGTTTAAGGCTCACACCGGGATTGGAAGTCATGATCGCCTAGCTTAAGATCGGATGATGACCTACCCAATTGGCCCCGATTCCCGCCTAACCTTGATTGATGGCTCCGGCTATATTTTTCGTGCTTTTCATGGCCTGCCGCCTCTAACTCGCAAGAGTGATGGTGCGCCGATTGGTGCCGTATCTGGCTTTTGCAACATGATTTTCAAACTATTGGCCGATGAGCGTGATAGTGAGCAGCCTACCCATTTAGCCGTGATATTCGATGCGCCCGGACCAACTTTTCGCAATGAGATTTATCAGGCCTATAAAGCCAACCGCCCCCCAGCACCTGAAGATTTGGTTCCTCAATTTCCTATGATACGTGAGGCCACCCGCGCCTTTGGACTGCCGTGTATTGAGCTGGCGGGCTATGAAGCCGATGATTTGATCGCAACCTATGCCCGCCAAGCGGCTGAAAGCGGCGCAAGGGTGCGGATCATTTCCTCTGACAAGGATTTGATGCAACTGATCACGGATCAAATCAGCCTCTATGATCCGATGAAGGATCGGCCCATGGGCCCAGAAGCGGTGTTGGAAAAATTTGGCGTTGCCCCAAATCAGGTGATTGATGTCCAGGCTTTGGCGGGAGATAGCACCGATAATGTGCCGGGTGCACCCGGCATTGGTGTGAAAACAGCGGCTGAGCTTTTGTCCGTTTACGGCACACTCGAAAACCTCCTCGACCATGCCCATGAGATTAAGCAGCCCAAGCGGCGCGAGACCTTGATCGCTTTTCGCGAGCAAATTGAGGTATCCAAAAGACTGGTTACTTTGATGCAGGATGTGCCCGTTTTGGAGCATCTTGAGCATTTTGGCGTCCGCGAGCCCGAACCCTTGGTGCTGTTGGATTTCCTTCGCAAGATGGAACTTAGAACCCTGACAGGGCGGGTGGAAGCAGGCTTGCGCCGCGATGGCTTTGTGGCTGATCAAGCCCAGCATGTAAGCTCCAATGCCGGGGTCGACGCCATCCAGCATGCGACTCATGAGCCAGAAAGGGGTACCAGTTCAACTGGCTTTGCGGGCATACCCCAATCGGTCTTTAAACCAATGGATACGACCAGCTATGAAACAATCACCAGCCTAGAGCGGCTGCAAGATTGGATCGCCCGCGCCAAAAATCAGGGCTATCTGGCTTTTGATACGGAAACCTCTTCCCTAAATAGCTCAAGCGGTACTTTGGTGGGCCTGTCCTTGGCGGTGGAACCTGGCCTTGCCTGTTATGTACCTATCGGCCATCGGGGCGCTGGTGAAATGGGCGTCACGGGGGATCTTTTCAGTGGCGCAGATGCATCTATCGCGCTCATTCCCGGCCAACTGAGCCTCATCGAAGTCATCGATACTTTGAAGCCGTTGATGGAAGATGATGCGGTGTTAAAGATCGGCCAAAACATTAAATATGATGTCTCAGTTCTGGCACAGCACGGGGTCATTATCGCGCCCATCGACGACACCATGCTAATGAGTTTCGCGCTCGATGCCGGGCGCAACAACCATGGTATGGACGATCTTTCTGAGCGCCTTTTGGGCCATAAGCCCATCGCGTTCAAAGATGTATGCGGCATTGGTAAAGCCCAAATCAGCTTTGATCAGGTACCTGTTGAGCGCGCCACTTGCTATGCTTCCGAGGATGCCGATGTAACACTTAGACTATGGCATATTCTTAAGCCGCGTTTGGTGCAGGAGCGTTCAACCACGGTTTATGAAACTTTGGAGCGACCCTTGGTTCCCGTGGTTGCAGCGATGGAGCGCGCGGGGGTAAAGGTCGATGTTGGTGAGCTGTCGCGCCTTTCGCTGGATTTTGCGCAGCGCATGGTCGCCCTTGAAGCAATTGCCCATACCCAAGCTGGCGAAGTGTTTAATCTTGGAAGCCCCAAGCAATTGGGTGAGATCCTATTTGATAAAATGTCCTTGCCCGGAGGCAAAAAGACCGCCACGGGTCAATGGGCAACGGGTGCAGAGGCCCTTGAAGATCTAGCTGCCCAAGGCCATGAATTACCGCGCACATTGGTGGACTGGCGCATGCTGGCCAAACTTAAAAGCACGTATACGGATAATCTGAAAGCAGCGATTGATCCCACATCTGGGCGGGTGCATACGTCTTACAATATGGTCGGTGCTGCAACAGGTCGCTTATCTTCCACCGATCCAAACCTACAAAATATCCCGATCCGAACCGAAGAAGGGCGACGCATCCGCCGCGCCTTTGTGGCCGAGCCCGGCCATGTTTTGATTTCTGCAGATTATAGCCAAATTGAGCTGCGTCTTTTGGCCCATGTCGGCGATATTCCCCAATTAAAGAAAGCATTTGTCGATGGCCTTGATATTCATGCCATGACGGCTTCAGAGATGTTTGGCGTCCCCCTTGAAGGCATGGACCCAATGGTGCGGCGCAAAGCAAAGGCGATTAACTTTGGTATCATTTATGGCATTTCCGCCTTTGGGCTGGCGCGCCAATTATCGATCCCACAAGGCGAGGCGCGCGACTATATCGCCACCTACAAGCAAAGATTTCCCGGTATTCAGGCCTATATGGATACCATGAAAGCCATGGCGCGGGAAAAAACCTATGTTGAGACAATCTTTGGCCGTCGCTGTTGGGTGCCGGGTATCCACGCCAAAAGCCAAGCCGAACAAGCCTTTGCCGAACGCCAAGCCATCAATGCGCCTTTACAAGGGGCGGCAGCTGACATCATCAAACGGGCGATGATCCGATTACCAGATGCTTTAGCAGAGGCGGGTTTGGATGCGCGCATGCTGCTGCAAGTGCATGACGAGCTTGTATTTGAAGCGCCTTCAAGCCAAGCGGATGCGACATGTGCTTTGGTTGTTAAGGTGATGGAGAAGGCAGCACTTCCCGCTGTTGCTCTTTCTGTGCCCTTGGTGGTTGAAGCGCGCAGCGCCTTCAATTGGGCTGAGGCGCACTGAGGTCGATGCATCAAACGTCGCTTAGGTCATCTACCTTTGTCCGCCGATACGTGCCGCTATTTTATGGATAGAAACAATGAAATTCACTTTGTCTTGGCTTAAAGAGCATTTGGCCACTGACGCATCTTTGCCGGCAGTTTTAGAAGCCATGACGATGGCTGGCCTTGAGGTGGAGCATTGGGAAGATCCAGCTGAAAAGCTCAAAGCCTTTTCGGTGGCCAAAATTGTCTCGACCGCCCAGCACCCCAATGCGGATCGGCTGCAAGTTTGCCAAGTCGAAACCAAGGATGGCATGAAGGAAATCGTGTGCGGCGCACCCAATGCGCGCGCAGGCCTGTTTACGATTTATGCGCCTTTGGGAACCTTTATTCCAGGCAGTGGGATTACCTTGGAGCCACGCGCCGTGCGCGGCGTCGTCTCAAACGGTATGCTCTGCTCAGCCGCTGAACTTGAAACGGCCGAGGAAAGCGATGGCATCCTAGAGCTTGAAGCGGGCTTAGATATTGGTCTGCCCGCGGCGGCGGCGCTGGGCCTTGATGATGCGGTGATTGATTTTGAGGTGACGCCCAATCGCCCAGATTGGCTGGGTGTTGCTGGAATTGCGCGCGAACTTGCCGCCGCCGGTCTTGGTATATTGAAGGAGCGCGCCATTGTGGCGGTTCCTGGCAGTCTTGCCTGCCCCGTTTCGATCAAGATTGAAGCGCCAGAAGCCTGCCCCGCCTTCGCGGGACGCTTGATCAAGGGCGTTAAGAACGGGCCAAGCCCCAAATGGCTGGCCGATCGCTTGATCGCTATTGGCCTGCGCCCAATCAATGCATTGGTTGATATTACCAATTTCATTTGCTTTGACCGCGCGCGACCCTTGCATATCTATGACGCCGCTTTGCTAAAGGGCACTATCACCGCCCGTATGGCGCAGATGGGGGAGAGTTTTGTTGCACTCGACTCCAAGACCTATGCATTGAACCCATCCATGTGTGTGATCGCCGATGACAATGGTCCTTTGGGATTGGGCGGCATTATGGGCGGGCAATCGACGGGTTGTTCAGAAGCTACCACCGAGGTCTTCCTTGAGAGCGCTTTATTCGCGCCCTTGATGATCGCCCAAACCGCCCGGCAAACGGGCATTCAGTCGGATGCAAAATATCGCTTTGAGCGCGGCGTCGATACAGGCTTTGTTCAAACCGGGCTTGAACTTGCCACGCGGATGATCTTGGATCTGTGTGGCGGACAAGCGTCTGATTGCCTTCTGGTCGGTCAAGTGCCGCCTCCACCGGCCGATGTCGTATTTAAGACCACGGAAGTCGCACGACTGACTGGCATGGATTTGAGCGAGAGTGAAATTGACACTATCTTGGATCAGCTTGGCTTTGGCATAACCAGCACAGGACCCAAGTCACGCGTAATTAAGGTCCCTTCCTGGCGACGCGATGTGATTGGCAGTGCAGATCTGGTTGAAGATATTGCCCGCATCGCAGGCTTTGATCGCCTCCCCACTACGAAACTACCCGATCGTTGTAGCCCCAGGGTACCCCACATTGCCCCTAGCCAAAATCGCGTCCGCTTGGGGCGGCGCAGTCTTGCGGTACGCGGTTGGATGGAGACCGTCAGCTGGAGTTTTGCGAGCCAAGCTAGCTGCGCCTTATTTGGGGGTGCGCAAGGTGGCGGTGGGCTGGTTTTAGCCAATCCAATTGCTTCAGATTTAGATTGTATGCGCCCAAGTGCTTTGATCCATTTATTATTGGCGGGACAGCGCAACATCGATCGCGGTTTTGGGAATTTCGCGCTTTTTGAAGCTGGCCCGATCTATAAGGGGGATGGCCCAGACGATCAGGAGCAGGTGATCGCGGGCATTACACGCGGCCTAGTCCGTCATTGGCGCGAGCCAAGCGCCCCAGATGTATTTAGTGTCAAAGCGGACGTGCTTGCGATGTTAGAGGCGATGGGTGTTTCTGTAGGCGGGCTACAGACCGTCCAAAGTGGGCGTTCCTGGTGGCATCCTGGTCGCTCAGGTACATTCAAGCTGGGCCCTAAAGTCATCGTAGCTGAATTTGGCGAAATCCACCCCAGCGTATTGAAAGCACTCGGTGTCGATGCTCCTATGCTTGGGTTTGAAGTTTTCTTGGACGCAATCCCACTTACCAAAGCCAAGGCGGTTAAAACCAAGCCACTATTAGACGCCTCCTCCCTTATGCCCCTATCGCGCGACTTTGCCTTTGTCGTGAAGGCCGATTTGCCAGCTGGAGATCTGATTAGAGCGGTAGCTCATGTCGATAAGGCCGTAATCAAGGATGTAACCCTCTTTGATCGTTATCATGGCTATGGTTTCGGGGAGGACGAGGTTTCTTTAGGACTGCAAGTCAGAATACAGCCGCACGACAAAACGCTCACCGATACAGAAATTGAAGCGATTAGCGATAAAATAATCGCGGCTGCTGCAAAATTAGGGGCACGATTGCGCTGAAATCGCTTGATCTGCCAGCATTGAGGAGAGTTCAATGTGACGTTGGCGTAAGGGTTCTTGCCTCTGGCGTGGTTCACATTTCGGTCTTGCCCCCTGTGGTTGAAGTTTGTTACTGCTCCATTTTTAGCAATAGGGTTTGCTCATCATATTGTGCCCAAGACCACTTCAATTAATCCAAGGCCGCGATCAGATGACATCTTAAAGTTTCAAAATAGGCGTTGCCGAGCACTTGTTTTGTAGCATAGTGGGGTTAAGGCGTTTATATTCCACGCTCTAATTCTCATGGGATAAGAGTCAACGCACAATGTTTTGATGCAGGCGAATAACGACAACTGTAGAAGGTATCATTTGATGGAAAAAACTCGGAAGCCATTGCTGCACGATTGGCTCATAAAACCGCTTCTCCTAGCCAAGGCTGATAAAGTGTCAGCCTTTACGACCATGATTGTCATGATCGCATGTATTACAATTTCTGGTTGTATCGTTGGCACCCAAGGACGCCCAAAAAATAGCCCACCCCCTGTAACCGTGCCAAGTGTCGATCTTCAGCGCTATGGGGGTACTTGGTACGAGATTGCCCGCTATCCGAATAGTTTTCAAAAAAAATGTGAGGGTGTGACAGCACATTATGAAGTGCGCGCTGATGGCCGGGTTGGCGTAACAAACACGTGCGCGCACGGCACAAGTTCGGGTAAACCGCGCGCTGTGAAGGGAATTGCGTCGGTGATCGCTGGTTCCAACAATGCAAAGCTTGCCGTTAACTTCACCCCAATCCCACTACCAAAAGGCCAAGGCAATTATTGGGTGCTATATCTTGATAGCGCCTATCAAACCGCACTGGTTGGAGGGCCCAATGGCGATTATCTTTGGCTTCTGGCCCGAACACCGAAAATCACACCGGCCCAGCGCACCGCCCTCAATGATGCCGCACTCCAAAATGGCTATCGGATCGATCTATTAAAAGATACCATACAGCCTTAGCGCTCTAGTCTGAGAATTAGGATTGTTTGGATGGTAGTTTCGAGCGTTCATGCGGCTTTGCTCCAGCAAGCCATGTGGTGTAAGGACCTTCAAGCTCCGTTTACAGCCGCTTTATGCCGCGCAATGGCGGATGATTATGCGCGGGGCGGCATCGTTGCTGACTTAACCAAAGGCTGGCCCAGCCATCCCATCAGCGATGCGCTTGCCTTGCGGCTGACGGGTGCGCTTCATTATTGCGCCTTAAAAAACTCAGACAGCGATTTGGCTAAGGCTTGGCCAAGACCGGGTTATGACTGGTCGATAGAAGTGGCTTGGGCACTGGCAGAAGCGACCCTGCGCGCCGAGGCGGATTGGGTGAAGGTCATTATTCAATCGCCACCCCAAACCAATGAAGTGAGCCGCTCTGTGGGGCTGTGGCCCGGCCTGTGTGCGGCTGCTCAAGGATTTGACGGCCCGATTGACGTGTTAGAGCTTGGGGCGTCCGCGGGCCTGAACATCTTCATGGATCATTTTGAGTATCTTACAGACGCGTGGTCGTGGCGACCAGAGCCCGCCTACGCGAAGGTGCATATAACTGCGCGATGGACTGGTGCCAGGCCATTTGTTCCAGAGCAGTCGCCGATTCGTCACCGCGCCGCCTGTGACCAAAATCCTCTAGACGCAAGTGATCGCGACCATCGCCTACGCTTGATGGCCTATGTTTGGCCAGAGCAATTTGACCGCTTGGCGCGCTTGGAATCAGCTCTTAACATCGCCCAAGCCCACGCCTTTGTTCCCGATCAGGCCGATGCCGCCGATTGGTTGGCCGACAAGCTTAGGAAGCGCGCGAAAGATGCCCTGACGGTGGTTTATCATTCGGTGTTTTTTCAATATCCACCCCTCGTTGTCCGTCAAGCGATTGAACAGACCATGCAGCGCCATGGGGCTGCAGCCACCAAAGAAAGCCCCCTTGCTTGGTTACGGTATGAACCAAACCCTGAGCTTGGCCATCAGCAGTTTGTTACCAACCAAATCATTGATCTGATGGAGTGGCCCTCTAATCAAAGGCGAAAACTGGCGAGCATCCATCCCCATGGCCGCTCAGTTGAATGGCTTGGCGCTTAGCGCAGATCCTTAGTAATGGGGCGGCTTTTGATCGATCATCGCAGGGTCCGCGGCTTCGCTTTGGCGCTGTGCTTCGCGCGCCACCCAATGATCCAGCCTGCGCTTTAGACGACCGATCTCATCGGCTTGTTGCGCACAAATGTCCGATAAATCCTCCACCACCCGGCTTAAATGGGTGATTTGAACTTCCAAAGCTTCGACGCGTTCATTCATGTGGATCTCAATTTTAGGGTTGGATTGCGCCAAAAGTCGTGCACATAGTCGTCTTTAACAAGATGCGCTTTGTTCGGCCAATCGATCTTGAGGATCGCTGGGCCAGATACAATATCTCTATCATACATAAGTAAGGAATGATCATGAAACACGCCCTTTGCGCCATTCTTCTATCGCTTTGCGCAGCACCTGTCTTGGCGCAGCCTGTGGGCTCTACGCCGGTAACAACACCAGCCTCACAAGCTGCCACCTTTACCCAAGCCCCCCTTCCTTATGCCTTTAATGCGCTTGAGCCCAGCATAGATGAAGCAACCATGCGTATCCATTATGAGCGCCATCATGGAACCCAAGTTGCGGGGCTGAATGCTGCAATTGCTGCCAACCCAGCCTTTGCGGGCAAAAGCCTCGAGGCTCTTTTGGCCTCAGCCGCGACAGCTCCACCTGCTATTCGCAACAATGCAGGAGGGCATTGGAACCATAGCTTTTACTGGAAGATCATGGCCCCACTTGGAGCAGGCGGTAGTCCCTCCCCAGCCCTCACCGCGGCGATTGTTCGAGATTTTGGCTCCCTTGATGCATTAAAAGCCAAGTTTCGCGCGGCATCATTAGGCCAGTTTGGTTCGGGTTGGGCATGGCTGATTGTCAAAGCCGACGGTAAGCTGGCTGTGGGCTCTACCCCCAATCAAGACAATCCTTTGATGAATGTGGGTGAGTTTCGCGGTACCCCCATTTTAGGCAACGATGTGTGGGAACATGCTTATTATCTCAAATATCAAAATAGACGTGCTGACTATGTGGATGCTTGGTGGCCGATCATCAATTGGACGCAAGTATCCAATCTGTATGCCCAAGCCGCAAAATCTAAAGCTTACTAGGAAGTTTAAGGGGGATCATATCAAACTAATTTATCACCCCCCTAAACCTCAATAGACACATGAAATTCCGCGTCTCTAGTGGGTTGGCAGTATTTGTAAGCGCCATTGATAAGAGCAATCTAATGTTATCAATGGCGCGATATAATGGGCAGGTGATGGATTTACCTGTCAAGGAGTCGCCTGGGGTGGAATGGATGGCGATTGGGGTGAAGATTGGGTTGGTGTTTGGGGTGGAGCAGGGATAAGACGACCACCCAAATTCTTTTTCACGTCGCGCGCATCAAATGTGTCTGGTCGATCATTTGGCTTAACCCCTTTCCCTAAAACAATCTCTGCACTGGCTTGAAAACGTGTGATTACTTCACGATCGAATGGGTCAAATAGCCCGCTTGCCCAAAACGGGTCATAATAGCTTATCCAGCCATAACGTGGATGGTAGCTGCGCCAAGTTGCAAATCCTGGCCCATAGCCCCAAGCCCCACCAAAAGCCCAGCTTGGTGAACGACTATAACCAGTTGTGATCTTTGGATCGGTTGCGCGTTCAACAATTTGAAACCAATCAAATCCATTTTCCAGTGTTACTTCAGCGGCACGCAATAAGAGCGCGTCTTCCACCCGCTCACGTGAAGTGCGGCTATTGCCTTCAAACATGATCCGAAAGCGATTGGTCTCAATGCGTTGATCTGAATAGCCAAACTTACCTTGTTCGGCTGATTGGTAAGGTGTTTGGCCGTTATTAAACTCGGTTGTTGAACAACTTGCTGTGGTCAAGACAGCAAGCGCGGCTAAATACATCATGATTGGTTTCATTGCACCATCTCCATGTCGATCTACCCACCCAACACTAAAATGACCATTCGATTTCAATTAGGCAAGGGTCAAACTGACGTTTAATTCATGATGATCATCATACCAATGCCGGCCGCCGAGATCGCGGCAATTATCATGGTTTGAACCAATAATGCGCCCACTGCTTGCGGCCCCAAAGCCATCACCCCCTTAATTGAGGTATTGGCACCAAGTGCTACCATGGAGACAACCAGACATAGATTTGAAATCTGTGTTAAGGCTAAGATGCCTCTATGGGTTAGCCATCCTGTGTTGGTCACGACAATCGCGGCCACAAATCCCAATAAAAAAACTGGAACCGTCGCTTCATGGGTCTCATCATCTAACCCCGTACGATCACGTAGGGATAAGATCATCATCAGCCCAAATATAACAATTGGCAGCATGGCAACTCGGATCATTTTGACGGTGGTTGCTGCTGGTGTAGCCGCTTGACCATAAAGATCAGAAGCTGCCACGACTTGGGCGACTTCATGGATCGTAGCGCCCAAAAAAACGGCCGAAGGAATGAGGGGTAAGTTTAAATAATGGCACATTGCTGGATAGAGAACCATCGCTATAGTCCCCAAAATAGTGATGGTTGCAACTGTAGCAACAACATCACGCTCTACCTGCGAATTGGGTCGGCGCGCCAAAACCGTGGCAATCGCCAATGCAGCAGACGCCCCACAAATGGCTACAGATGCGGCAGTTAAAAATGCCGTAGCCCGCGGCAAAAATAAGGCTCGCCCCGCCAGATACCCAAGCCCTAAGGTACCAAAAGTTGCAGCCATGGCTATCAAAGCAGGTTGCCATCCTAAGATCTGCAGGTCAGAAATGGTGATCCGAAAACCCATCAAAGCGACGCCAATGCGCAACAACGGCTTGGCCAAGACATCGTTTCCAGATTTAAAAGCTGGTTGGTTTAAGATAAAGGCTGCCGCCATACCAAGTAAAAGTGCAACCAACAAGGTTGGGACACGCGTTCCTTGAGTTGGAAAATAGGCAAGTGCTGCAAGAGCAATCCCCACACCGACTCCAGGCCCGTATTTCGCGACTGATTTAAACATATGCCCCCAAATCTCAACCCTATTTGCAAGCAATGCTTATCCTAAAGTCGGATCTAACATGAGCAATTGGTTTATGGCTTTGATGTGTTAGGCGATTTTACCATTTGCAGTACTAGCTTTAGGTGCATGATGGTGACGTCGATCACGATGGGTCACCATTTCCTCATGAAGGCAGCTAATGGTCGCACTGCCCGTCGATTTAAAAAGGCCAGGAATTAAGCCATGAATCATGCAAGCCAAAGCTGCACCCAAAAGCTTGAAGCCAAAACCGAAGGCAACACAAAAATGTTCACTATATGTTTCACCTACAGTGCTTGGATGATCGACAAATAGTTTTTTAAACATCTGACCTTCCCCTAAATAGCATGAGGTGATATTATCTTAGAATCAGCGAGAATTTTTCACTTTTTTATTGTGTTTACCGTAAAATTGCTTATTAAATTTCGATTATGGAGCCAAACAATCAAAAATTAGACGAAGCTGATGTTAAGCTTTTGTCAATCCTTCAACAAGATGCCGCGATTTCGCTCGAAGAATTGTCCAAGCGCACAGCCATGTCGGCCAATACGGCTTGGCGGCGGATCAAGCGCATGGAAGAGGTCGGGATCATTACCAAACGGGTCGCCTTGATCAATCCGGAAGCTCTGGGCATTGGCGTGACTGTGTTTGTCGCGATAAAGACCTCTGATCATTCCGACGCTTGGCTGGAAGATTTTGCCAAGGCGGTCAGAGCGATTCCTGAAGTGGTGGAGTTTTACCGCATGAGCGGGGAGACTGATTATTTGTTAAAGCTTTTAGTGGCATCCATCGGTGATTATGACCGTGTCTATAAAAAGTTGATCCGTTCGGCCAAGCTCAATGATGTAAGTTCTAGTTTTGCGATGGAGACGATTAAATTCACCACCGCCGTACCTTTGCGAATATAGCTTTTGGTCCATGGCATTATCGGCTAAAGGGCAGACATGAGCCAAAAGCGCGTCCTGTTAATCGTTGGTGGGGGCATTTCCGCCTATAAAGCCCCGCTGTTGGTACGGGCACTTGAAAAACGCGGCATCGGCTGTCGTATCATTTTGACCAAGGCTGGCAGTGCTTTTGTAACCCCGCTGAGTTTGGCCAGCGTCAGCCATAACGAAGTGCATGAAGAGTTGTTCGACCTCACCCAAGAAGCCAAAATGGGCCATATTGAATTGTCGCGTAGTGCCGATTTGGTGTTAGTGGCACCAGCTACCGCCGATTTGATGGCAAAAGCCGCCCATGGGCTGGCTAATGATTTAGCTTCTACAACTTTATTGGCAACCAATAAGCCTGTGATGATGGCACCGGCCATGAATGTGGCAATGTGGTACCACCCAGCTGTTAGGCGCACCATGGAAACCCTGCGCGGCGATGGCATCCATTTTGTAGGCCCTGAAGAAGGCGAGATGGCTTGTGGCGAATATGGCCCCGGCCGGATGGCAGAACCTGAAGATATTGCCTGTGTGGTAGAAGGTTTTTTGAACGGGAAAGCAGTGTACGGGTCTCTAGCGGGTCGCAGCGCGATTGTAACCGCTGGGCCAACTTTAGAGGCGCTTGATCCTGTACGCTTCATTTCAAACCGGTCTTCAGGCAAACAAGGCTATGCGATTGCAGCGGCTTTAGCGCGGGCCGGAGCGCGCGTTACTTTGGTATCTGGACCTACTGCGCTCCATGATGTGCCAGGCGTAACGATGGTGCGGGTGGAAAGCGCACGCGATATGTTAGCCGCGTGCCAAAGCGCCTTACCAGCCGACATTTTTGTTGCGGTGGCCGCCGTTGCCGATTGGCGCCCCAAAACTATGGTCGACGTCAAACTAAAGCAAAAAAGCAGCCAGGGTTCACCGAATATCGCTTTGGTGGAAAACCCTGATATCGTGGCAACGATTGCACAATCTGGAACCAATCGGCCAAGCCTAGTCATCGGCTTTGCGGCTGAAACCCATGACGTGCTTACCTATGCCGCTTTGAAGCGTAACAATAAGAAATGTGACTGGATGGTCGCCAATGATGTGTCAGGCGACGCTATGGGCGGGGATACAAATGCAGTGACGCTGCTAACGCCCAACGGCCATCAAACATGGTCGCAGGCCCCAAAAGAGCAAATAGCCAAACGGTTGGTAGATACCATTGCCCAGCATTTTTCAGCTGCTGCGAACTAGCCTGGCCAAAAGATCCCAAGCATAACCAAGCCTAGGGCAATGCGGTAATACGCGAAGGGTGCAAAGCCTACCCGACCGACAATGCCAATGAATAGCTTAATGACAAAAATCGCTGTGATCAACGCGACCACAAAGCCAATGGCAATCAACAAGAGGTCCTGCCCGCCTTGCGCTAACAGCTGCTGCCGGTTGTGCCAGCCTTCAAAGGCAAAGACGCCCAGCATAGTTGGGATTGAAAGGAAGAAGCTAAATTCTGCGGCGGCTTTGCGTTCCACCCCCATCAACATCGCGCCAATAATGGTGGCACCTGAACGGGACATACCAGGGACGAGCGCCAAGCACTGACAAAGGCCGATTTTCAAACCAAGCGAAATGGAAATATCGTCGACCACTAGTACATGGGGTTTTGGGCGCAGCTTTTCGGTAAGTAAGATAAGAAATCCACCAACCACAAGCGTAATAGAAACCACCAATGGGCTAAACAACACACTTTTAATGAAGTCATGTAGAAGCGCACCCAAACCCATCGACGGGAAGAAAGCCAAAACCACTGCCAGCGTAAAGCGCCTAGAAGCCGGATTCTGGGGCAGGGAAATGATGACGCTCCACAACTTGTCAAAATAGAGCACGACCACGGCCAAAACCGCGCCCAGTTGGATCATCGTCTCAAAAGTTGAAGGAAAGGCCGCCCCGATTAATTGTTCAGCCAGAATTAAATGCCCGGTGGACGAAATGGGAAGAAACTCGGTGAGACCTTCGATAATGCCCAACAGGATTGCAATGAAATAGTCGCTCATAAAACCCGATCTTGTGTCAGCTTGGTCAGCGTTCTGGCATGGGTTGGCATACAAAACCAGCAGCAGCTACATGCATATTAAGGTAATATAAATTACCTAATCTTTGGTTTTATATACGAAAATGGGGGTCAATTTCGCTAAGGAAGGGGCAGATATAAGTAGTTTTAGGTCAAATAATTTACCTAAATTGTGAATTTTGCTTGGCTTTCATCAGTTTTAACGTTAGGAACGTGAGTTACGACAAATGGGGTAAGTCGCGCGGGCTAAGCCCAGCCGATGGGTGATGAGGGATCGAGTGTAAGAATGGCTGAGCGGCTATTAAAATTCGTCAGCATTGACGCGCAAATGCCCAATAAGCGCGAAGTCGCCAAGCGGACCGGCGATTTCCATGAAATCTATGCCGAATTCATTACCCAAAAAGCCAATGAGCAGGCTTCGCGCTGCTCCCAATGCGGTGTGCCATTTTGTCAAACCGGCTGCCCCCTGCAAAACAACATTCCTGATTGGCTGAAAATGACAGCCGAGGGCCGCTTGGAGGAAGCCTATGCCCTGTCATCGGCGACCAATTCTATGCCCGAAATCTGTGGCCGCATCTGCCCGCAAGACCGCTTGTGTGAAGGGGCTTGCGTGATCGAGCAATCAGGCCATGGCGCTGTGACCATTGGCGCGGTGGAGCGTTACATCACCGAGACTGCTTGGGATCAGGGCTGGATCACGCCCATCACCCCCCCGCGTGAGCTAGCTGAACATGTTGGCATAGTAGGGGCGGGTCCTGCTGGGTTAGCCGCAGCCGAAGCGCTTCGGAACAAGGGCTATCAGGTCACGATCTATGACCGGTATGACCGCGCTGGCGGGCTTTTGATCTATGGCATCCCAAGTTTCAAGCTGGAAAAAGTCGTGGTTAGCCGCCGGATTGAGCATTTGAAAGCTTCTGGGGTTACCTTTGTTCAAAATTATGAAGTGGGCCGCAATGGCACTTTAGCTGATTTACGCGCCGCACATGACTGCGTGTTGATAGCTATTGGCGTTTATAAGGCGCGGCCTTTGCCTTGCCCTGGCTCTGACGGGGAAGGCGTTGTTGAAGCCCTCGACTATTTGACCGCCTCCAACAAGACCGGTCTTGGCGATTACATTCCGGCATTTGAAAGTGGCGCTTTGAACGCTCAAGGCAAGCGCGTTGTTGTCATTGGTGGTGGCGATACGGCGATGGATTGTGTGCGCACCGCCATCCGTCAGGGTGCCGCAAAAGTCACCTGTCTTTACCGGCGTGACCGCGCCAATATGCCCGGAAGTGCGCGTGAGGTTTCCAATGCCCAAGATGAGGGCGTGGTGTTTGAGTGGCTGGCGGCTCCTAAAGCCGTGCATGCAACTTCCAAAGGCGTGACAGGGGTCTTAGCCACCCGCATGCGCTTGGGTGAGGCCGATAGCACAGGGCGCCAAGCCTCTGAAGAATTGGTGGGTGGTGAGTTTGACGTTCCAGCTGATCTTGTAATTAAGGCCTTGGGCTATGATCCAGAACCTGTGCAGACCTTGTTTGATGAGCCAGCCTTAAAGGTCAGCCGCTGGGGCACCATACGCGCAGACGCCATCACGGGGGAAACGTCTGTTCAAAACGTCTTTGCAGCCGGGGATATCGTACGCGGCGCATCCTTGGTTGTGTGGGCCATAAAAGACGGTCGCGAGGCCGCAGAACATATGCACCAAGCAATGCGCAAACAGGCACGCCAGCTAGGGGAAGCCGCCCAATATGCTGCCCAACGAGACGTTACATTAAAACCTGCATCATTCTAGGCCTCAAGCCTCAAAGGTAGATTGATCATGACCATCATCCATACGCCCAGCGGTTCCGACGAAATCGACCATTATCTCTTCAATCGCGAGATTTTGACCAAGGGGCATGCCTATAATCCTGCCGATGAGAAGGATTCATGCGGGGTTGGTTTGGTGTGCGCTTTGGACGGTAGGCCCCGCCGCGATATTGTGTCTATGGCGCTTAAAGCCCTGAAAAATGTATGGCACCGTGGTGCCGTCGATGCGGATGGTAAAACCGGCGATGGCGCGGGGGTGCGCGTGGATGTGCCGCAAGATTTCTTCCGTGAACAAGTTGCCCGTACTGGTCACACCCCAACTGACGATCCGATCTGTGTGGGCATGATCTTTTTGCCACGAACAGATTTTGGCGCGCAAGAGACGGCGCGGACCATTGTTGAGCGCGAAATTCTAAACTTTGGCTTTTATATCTATGGCTGGCGTCAGGTGCCGGTTGATATCTCTGTCATCGGGGAAAAAGCCAATGCCACCCGCCCGGAGATTGAACAGATTTTGTTCTATGATCCCCGTGGGAGAAGTGCTGAAGAGCTGGAACGGACATTGTTCATTTGCCGTCGCCGCA
This sequence comes from Candidatus Phycosocius spiralis, assembly GCF_030158815.1. GTDB lineage: Bacteria > Pseudomonadota > Alphaproteobacteria > Caulobacterales > Aquidulcibacteraceae > Aquidulcibacter > Aquidulcibacter spiralis. The sequence continues at coordinate 60,273 of NZ_BPFZ01000003.1, read as the reverse complement.
TTGAGAAGCGCGCACTCGCGGCCAGCATGACAGGGTTTTACGTCTGCTCATTCTCTTCTAAGTCGCTGATCTATAAAGGCATGTTTTTGGCCGCCAGCATAGATACGTTTTTCCCCGACTTGCAAAATGAGAAATTCGTCTCCGCGGTCGCAATTTATCATCAGCGCTATTCAACCAACACCTTCCCACAATGGCACTTAGCTCAACCCTTTCGTATGCTGGCCCATAATGGTGAGATCAACACCATCAAGGGCAATATCAATTGGATGAAAAGCCATGAGATCCCAATGGCTTCAGAGGCTTTTGGCGATTATCAAGAAGATGTGAAGCCCATTGTGCAGGCGGGGGGGTCAGACTCTGCCGCCCTCGATAATGTGTGCGAAGTGCTGGTCCGTGCCGGCCGTTCCGCACCGATGGCGAAAGCGCTCTTGGTACCTGAAGCCTGGGCCAAGCAAGAAAACATCATGAAGCCGAGCCATATGGCCCTTTATGCCTATTGCAATGCGGTGATGGAGCCTTGGGACGGGCCCGCGGCTTTGGCGATTTATGACGGGCGTTGGGCCGTGGCAGGGATGGACCGCAACGGGCTTCGCCCCATGCGCTATTCCATCACCCAAGATGGGATTTTGGCGGTGGGTTCTGAAACCGGAATGTGCCCACTTGATGGGCGCGTTATCACCAAAAAAGGGCGGGTCGGGCGCGGCGAAATGCTGGCTGTCGATATGGAAAAGGGAAAGCTTTATACCCATGAAGCCATCATCGATAAATTGGCCTCAGCACACCCTTATGTAAAATGGAATTCCAATGTCGTGAATTTGGAAGCGCGCATTGGTCCGGGCCCTGAACCTAAATTGTATTCTCGCCAAGAATTGCTGCGCCGCCAAGTGGGCGCGGGCCTCACCTTGGAAGAATTAGAAGTCGTCTTAGCGCCCATGGCGGAAGAAGCGAAAGAAGCGCTGGGCTCTATGGGCGATGATTCGCCCCTCGCCGTGCTGTCCTCACGCTATCGACCTTTATCGCACTTTTTTAAGCAAAATTTCAGCCAAGTCACCAATCCCCCGATTGATCCATTGCGTGAAGAGCGGGTGATGAGCCTGAAAACCCGGTTCAAAAACCTTGGCAATATTTTGGCCCAAGATGCGACCCAACAAGATGTATTTGTCCTAGAAAGTCCAATGTTGACCACCGGCATGTATGATCGAATGGTAGCGATGCTGGGCAGTGGTGTGGCATTCATTGATTGTAGCTATGAGATGCCAGAAGATCCTGATCTCGCTGGTGCCGCCTTGCGCGAAGCATTGGAGCGCATCAAAGCCCAAGCCGAAGATGCCGTTCGGGCGGGTCAAAGCCAATTGATTCTCACCGATGAGCATCAAAATTCACAGCGTATCCCCGCCCCCATGATCCTAGCCACGGGGGGCGTTCATGCTCATTTGGTAACCAAGGGCTTGCGCTCTTATTGCTCCATCACGGTTCGTGCCGCCGAATGCGTGGACACCCATTATTTTGCAGTGCTGATTGGGGTTGGTGCCACCTGCGTCAACGCTTATTTGGCGCAAGACACGATTGCTGATCGTCATGCGCGCGGACTTTTGGGGGCTTTATCGCTCAATCAAGCGGTTTTGAATTATAAATTGGCCGTTGAAGCGGGACTTCTTAAGATCCTCTCCAAAATGGGAATCTCGGTGATATCTTCTTACCGGGGCGGCTATAATTTTGAGGCCTTGGGACTGTCGCGTGCATTGGTGGCAGACTTCTTTCCCGGCATGAGTTCACGGATTTCTGGCATCGGCCTACAAGGTATTGCGCTTAAGGCGCGCGCCGTGCACGCTAAGGCTTGGGAAGAGGCAGTCGTTAGTTTGCCCATTGGTGGGCTTTATAAGGCCCGCGCCTCGGGTGAGCCCCATGCACTAGAAGCCGCCCAAATCCATCAGCTACAAACAGCTTGCAGCACGGGTTCTTATAAGGATTATCAAAAATATGTGGGGCTCTTAGGCGGGCGTGCGCCAATCCAACTCCGTGACCTTCTTGATTTTCAATCGAGCGCCAATCCAGTTTCCTTGGATCAAGTTGAAAGCCTGAATGAAATTCGCAAGCGATTTAATACACCGGGCATGTCGCTGGGGGCTTTGAGCCCTGAGGCGCACGGCACCCTAAATGTCGCGATGAACCGTATCGGGGCCAAGTCGGTATCGGGGGAAGGTGGCGAAGACCGTGACCGCTATAAGCCCCTGCCCAATGGCGACAATCCAAATAGTGCTGTCAAGCAAGTCGCGTCCGGGCGCTTTGGCGTTACGGCTGAATATCTAAACCAGTGCCGTGAGATTGAAATCAAGGTTGCGCAAGGCGCTAAGCCCGGCGAAGGGGGCCAGCTTCCAGGATTTAAAGTCACCGACATGATCGCGCGCCTGCGCCATGCAACACCGGGTGTGACCCTAATCAGCCCGCCGCCCCATCACGATATTTATTCGATCGAGGATCTGGCCCAGCTGATTTATGATCTCAAGCAAATCAATCCTGAAGCCAAAGTCTGCGTGAAGCTTGTCGCCCAATCAGGCATTGGTGCTGTGGCGGCTGGGGTGGCTAAGGCCAAGGCGGACATTATCTTAATCGCAGGCAATGTCGGCGGCACGGGGGCTTCCCCCCAAACCTCCATCAAATATGCGGGCATTCCGTGGGAACTTGGCTTGGCCGAAGCACATCAGGTTTTGACCTTGAACAATCTGCGCGATCACGTGGTGTTGCGCACCGATGGCGGGCTTAGAACTGGGCGTGACATCGTCATGGCCGCTATGCTTGGGGCCGAAGAATTTGGCATAGGGACTGCCTCATTAGTGGCGATGGGGTGCATTATGGTGCGTCAATGCCATTCCAACACCTGCCCTGTTGGGGTGTGCGTTCAAGACCCTGCACTGCGTGAGCGTTTTACCGGCACGCCTGAGAAAGTCGTTAATCTGATGAGCTTCATTGCAGAAGATGTGCGCGAGATTCTAGCGGGTCTGGGCTTTAAGACCCTCAATGATGTGGTTGGTCGCACCGACCTTTTACGCCAAGTCAGCCGTGGGGCCGCTAATCTTGATGACCTTGACCTCAACCCGCTTTTGGTTCGGGTAGAAGGCGCTAAACCCACCCGCTTTGGCGCCGATAAGCCACGCGTTGAAGTGCCCGATAGTTTGGACGCTCAAATCCTGCGCGACGCCGCCCCCTTCTTTGAGCGGGGCGAGAAGATGCAATTGGCATATGGGGTTCGCAATGTGCAGCGTGCGATTGGTACACGGTCTTCAAGTGCGATTGTGCGGAAGTTTGGCATGGCAAGCTTGCCCGAAGGCCGCCTGACCGTGCGCTTGGAAGGCTCATGCGGGCAATCCTTGGGTGCGTTTGGTGTACAGGGCCTGACCTTGGATGTGGAAGGCGACGCCAATGATTATGTTGGCAAAGGGCTATCTGGAGCAACCATCATCATCCGCCCACCAGCGGGATCGGGTCTAAAGCCAGAAGATAATGCAATCATTGGCAATACCTGCCTCTATGGCGCGACGTCTGGGAAACTCTTGGCTTCCGGCCAAGCGGGTGAACGCTTTGCAGTACGCAATTCTGGCGCCCTATCGGTTGTGGAAGGGATGGAAGCTAATGGCTGTGAATATATGACCGGCGGGACTGTTGTTTCGCTTGGCCCTGTCGGGGATAATTTTGCCGCAGGCATGACAGGCGGGATGGCCTTTGTGTGGGACCCCGAAGACCGCCTACCCCAGCTGATCAATCCCGATAGCGTGATCTGGCAGCGCATTGGCACACCCTATTGGCTGGTTCAGTTTAGGGCTTTGGTGGAGGATCATGCTACCGCCACAGGCTCACCGCGGGCACTGCGCATTTTGGATGATTTTGACCAAGAGATCGCCCATGTTTGGCAAATTGTGCCCAAGGAAATGCTAACACGCCTAAGCCAACCCCTTGAAGAGGAAGTCGCGTTAACGGCGTAGGCGGCTTTAAACCAACACAGCGCGGAGGCGTTGTGCTGCGGCTTCTGGCGTGAGGTCGCGCTGGGCCATGGCCAGCATCTCAAACCCCACCATGAACTTGCGCACACTGGCTGAGCGTAAAAGCGGTGGGTAAAAATGCAAATGAAACACAAAGCCCGGTGCGGCGCTCTGCGTTGGGCGCTGGTGCAGCCCCATCGTATAGGGGAAGGGGGCGTCAAACACCCGGTCATAGGTGGCGGTCAGATGGTGCAGTACGTCCGCAAGGCCCTGCTGCTCTCGGCCCGTAAGTTCATCAAGGCCTGTAACAGCGCGCCTAGGCAGGACCAAGGTCTCAAATGGCCACGCCGCCCAGAAGGGGACTAAAGCTACAAAATGTTCATTGGCATAAATGATGCGCGCACCCACTTCGAGTTCACGCTCAAGATAATCGGTTAAGAGCGCTCGGCCGTGCGCCGCAAAATAGGCCGACTGACGTTCAACTTCTGTGGCCAATTCATGGGGGACGCTGGACGTGGCCCAAATTTGACCGTGGGGATGGGGGTTACTGGCCCCCATTATCGCGCCGCGATTCTCAAAAATCGTGACCGCACCAATATCAGGCCGCGTTGATAAATCTTGCCATTGCTGCGTCCAAACTTGGACAACATCGGCGATCTCGTCCTGGCTCATGCTTGCCATGGTTTTGGCATGATCGGGCGTATAACAAATCACCCGACAAAGGCCGGTTTCTGGCGCTTCAACCAGCAAAGGATCATCTGATGGGGCAAAAGCCTCTTGTTCAGACAATAAAGCGGGGAAATCATTATCGAAAACCCACACGCCCTTATAGTTTGGATTTTTAACGCCCCCGACGCGGGTGTTGCCCGCGCACAAATAGCAAGCTGGATCGTGGGAGAGGCCGTCTGCCTTGACCAGGGCACTGGCTTCACCTTGCCATGGACGGCCCATGCGGTGGGGAGAAACCAAGACCCAAGCCCCGGTAAGTAAGTTTTGCCGCCGATGGGGTAAAATTAGGGTCACTTCACCTCTCCCGCACCTGCTGCCGCACGAACGACAATGGCATCGGGCCTGCGCCCCAAAAAGCCCGCATAAGTCGTCACAATCGTCTCCATTGCCATTTGCGCCAAAGCGGGATCGGCCAAGGCAATGATGGAGCCGCCAAAGCCACCCCCCATCATCCGCGCACCATAAATCCCGTGGGTGGCTTGGGCGAGGGCGGTCAAGCGATCCACTTCAGGTGTGGAAACTTCCATATCCAAAGCAAGGCTTTTGTGACTTTGGTTGAGTAAGCGGCCAAGTCCAACCAAATCCTGCGCTTCGAGAGCCTGTTGCGCCGCAGTGGTGCGCGCAATCTCAGAAACCACGTGGCGGGCGCGCTTGCGCGGATTACCGCTGAGGCCTGTCAAGGCCGCCTCATCATGGACTTCACTTAAAAGGCTAACGCCCAACAGCTGTGCTGCGGTTTCACAATCGGCCCGTCGCGACGCGTAGCCCCCTGTGGTGTGGCGATGCTTTACGCCTGAATCAATCACCAAAAAGCAAACGGTCTGAGGCAAAGACACCTGTTTGGCCTCAAGGCTGGTACAATCAAGCATCAAGGCGTGGCCTGCCACCGCGCAAGCACTGGCATATTGATCCATAATCCCGCACGCCATGCCGACATAGTGGTTTTCAGCGGCCTGCGCGATCAGCGCCAATAGAGGCCCCACGACTTGCCCACCTGTTAGGGCTAAACCCACTGCGACCTCTAAAGCGGCAGAAGACGACACCCCCGCCCCCATCGGCACATCAGAAGCAATCGCCAGATTGTGCCCTGTCACCACATGGCCAGCGTCGCGCAAGGCAAAGGCCATTCCAGCCACATAGTCGCGCCAGTCTCCTTGGCGCTCAAACTGGTTCAGATCGATGCGTGCCGTACCCAGATCTGTGGTTACATGTAAGGCATTTTCCTGATTAGGGGCTGCTGCGACATAGCAAGCGTAATCAATGGCAGCGGGCATGACCTTGCCGCCCGCATAATCTACATGCTCCCCAATGATATTGATCCGCCCTGGTGCTCGAAAAAGCCTTGGCGTGCCACCAAAAGCATCTTTAAAGCGTGTAAGCGCAAGCTGGAATGGCTGTGATGGATTCATGGTCATATCGGTTTAGTTTATTTAGACGCGCTGCCAAGATGGGTCACAGTTATGCGATGAGGTGTTTGCTATTATCCCGAGCACTGGTCCCCCGATCTATGGGCGCACGATGCCGCCTATATGGCCGTATGGCATATCCCAAGTGCGCATCGGCGAATTTGCTTGGAGCCGGATTGAACCAAGCCCCGGCCAATTGGATTGGGTATGGCTCGACCGCGGCATTGATAACCTACATCAAGCGGGGCTTAGGATTGTGCTGGGCACGCCAACTGCAACCCCACCCAAATGGCTGATCGATGCCAAGCCCGATATCTTAGCACTCGATGCCCATGGCCGTCCAAGAAACTTTGGCTCAAGCCGCCATTATTGTTTTTCCAGCACCAGCTACCGCTTGGAGTGCGCGCGCATCATTAAGGCATTGGCGCGCCGATACGGCACGCACCCCGCCATTAAAGCTTGGCAGACCGATAATGAATATGGCTGTCAAGATACTATACATTCCTATTCTGCCGCCGCGCGGCAGGGGTTTGGCATCTGGCTCGCCCATAAATATGGCACGATTTCTGCCCTTAATGAGGCTTGGGGCAATGTGTTTTGGAGCATGGAATATCGCGACTTTAGCGAGATCGATCCACCAATCGAGACCGTAACCGAAGCCAATCCCAGCCATCGCCTCGATTGGGCGCGTTTTGCCAGCGACGAAGTCGTCGCCTTTAATCGTATCTAGACGCAAATCCTTGCCGCCCATAGCCCGGGCCGCGACATCCTGCACAATTATATGGGGATGTTTACCAGCTTTGATCAATTCAAAGTGGGCGATGACTTGGACTTGGCAGCTTGGGATTCTTATCCTTTAGGATTTTTGGAACAAGCTTGGTGGCCCACCGAAATCAAAGAGCGGTATATGCGGCAAGGCCATCCTGACTTCACCGCTTTCCACCATGATTTGTAGCGCGGTGTTGGGCGTGGGCGTTGGCAAGTGATTGAGCAACAGCCAAGCCCGGTAAATTGGGCGTCGTGGAATCCAGCCCCGCTTTCTGGCATGGTGCACGCTTGGACCTGGGAAGTCTTTGCCCATGGGGCAGAATCCGGTTTTTACTTTCGCTGGCGCCAAGCCCCCTTTGCCCAAGAACATATGCATGCGGGCCTGTTGCGCCCGGATCATCAAGAAGGCCCCGCCGCACGCTAAGCGCGCCAAGTATATGGCGAATTGGCACACATTGGAGAGGCTGCGACAGAGCGAGCAAACGTGGCCCTGTTGTTTGATTATGAAGCTATTTGGGCCACACAAATTCAGCCCCAAGGCCGAGACTATCGACCCTTAGAGCTTGTGCTGGCGTTGTACACTGCCGCACGCAGACTTGGTCTCACAGTAAATGTGATCCATCCAAGCGCAAAACTTGATAGTTATATGCTTATATTGTGCCCCTTGAGCCTCTTTTGGTCGCAGGAACTCAGTATACGGATTAAAGCAAGCGGCGCTTCTTGTGTGTTAGGTCCACGGACGGGTTCTAAGACTGACGACTTTCAAATTCCGCTCAATTTAGCACCAGGAAACGCGCAAGACTTGATCCCATTGGTAGTCAGTCAAGTAGAGAGTTTTCGACCTGGCCATGTTGAAAAGGCCGGGCCTTATCAAGTGACCCGCTGGCTGGAGCATTGTGAGACCGCTTTAGTACCCCTTGCCCAAACCGTAGCAGGCCACGGGATTTGGTATCAATATGGTCTGATCCATTATCTGGCCTGCTGGCCGGATGACCTATTGCTTGAGACTGTGCTGAGCTGCTGTTGTGATACCCAGTCCATTCCAGTCGTTGCGCTTCCTTCTGGGCTTCGGTTACGCCAACGCGGTAACCTCATGCTGGCGATCAATTATGAGATGTGCACACTCGACCTTGGCCACATCCTTGAGGGTGCCAGTAGCTTTGATTATGTGATTGGCGGGCCAGACATGCCCGCAGCCGGGGTGGCCGTTTGGCGGCTTAAGTGAGGGGCGGGCCGGCCGATAAGATATCACCAGCCAGATAGAGCGAGCCGCAGATCAATATTCGACTTGGACCAGGCGTGGATGCGAGGGCTGCTTTCAAGCCCGCCATGGGATCGGTCGCCGCGCGCGCATCAAAGCCACTATCGCGGGCTAGTTGCGCCAAATCCTCTGGGTCCAAGCCTGCATCGGATGTGCGGATTGGAACTGTAATGACCAAAGGAGCCAAGTCCTTAAACGCGGCAAAAAATCCTGCCGGATCCTTGGTCGATAATTGGCCCGTGATTAAGATAAGGGGCCTTTTATCTTTGGCTTGCAAAGAAGAGATAAAACGCGCAACGGCCATTGCGCCATGGGGATTGTGACCGCCATCCAACCAAAGCTCTGCGCCACTGGCTTGCGCAAGGGCGCCATAGGGGCCTTCTTTTAAGGGTTGCAGTCGGGCGGGCCAAACGGCACTTTGCACCCCTTGGCTCAACGCAGGCTCATCGAGCCCAAATAAGGACATCGCCACAACAGCCGCGCCAGCGTTTTCGATCTGGTGTGAGCCTGCTAAACTGGGCAGAGGCATATCAAACAGTCGATCATTGGTTTGCACGATCAAGCGATTATTTTGGGCAAAGCAATCCCAGTCGCGTCCAAAGACCAAAAGGGGGCAATCAAGCGCCTTGGCGCGCCCTTCGATCGCAGCCAAGGCTTCATCACTTTGCCTAGCGACGACACAAGGCACATGCGGCTTTAAAATCCCGGCCTTTTCCCCCGCAATCTTGGCTAAGGTATCGCCCAGCATGTCCTTATGATCAAAATCGACGGGAGTAATCACCGTGACCTTCGGCTTGGTGACAATATTGGTTGCGTCCAAACGCCCGCCCAAGCCCACCTCTAAAAGCGTGATATCAGCGGCGGTTTCACTAAAGGCCAGCAAAGCGGCCACTGTCTCCGCCTCAAACACAGTCAAGGGGATTTGGTTAGATAAAGCCTGAATGCGCTGCGCGAAGGAAAGGAGGTCAGTTTCGCTTATCAGCGCGCCCGCGACGCGCCAGCGTTCGTGAATCGTCACCAAATGGGGCGAGGTATAGGCATGTACTTTGAGACTGCCCGCTTCCGCAATAGACCGCATGAAAGCTACGACAGAGCCTTTGCCATTGGTGCCCGCAACATGAATGATGGGCGGGACAAAATCCTGTGGGCGACCCAAAGCCTCCAAAGCGGCGGCAACGCGTGCTAGCCCCATTTCAATTTTGCGAGGGAAACTATAAAAGAGCTCGGTCGCATTCATGAGTTTATAACTAGCTTAGCAAGCGAATAAGATTGGCTTCTGCCTTTTGCAAGGTGAGACGCACAATGGGGTCAACGCTCAGGTTGGTGCTGAGACTGGCGCGGACTTGGGCGATGTCAAACAAAGCTTCGCGGGCTTCCGCGTGTAAAACCCGGCTTTGAACCCAGCCAACCACGGCTACACGTTCCCCGCGGGTAACTGGCTCCACTTCATGCAGACTGGTTGATGGGTAAAGCACTAAATCCCCTGCATCCAATTTAATCGATTGGCGCCCTGCTGGCTGTTCCAATGCCAAAGCCCCACCGTCATAGCTATTGGCATCACTCAAAAACAAAGTGAAGGAAAGGTCAGCGCGAACCCCGGACATAAAAGCATTATCAACATGGAGGCCGTAGGACATGCCGGTTTGGTAGCGTGAAATCAACATGGGGCCATAGTGCATAATCTGTGCGGCAGCTTGAAACAAAGTATGGGCATCAAGGGCGCGACGCACAAAATCGAGAAGAGATTGGGCTTCAGGACCACTTGCTTGCTGATTGTCTTTAACCGCTTTTGCTGCAGCCCCTGCCGTAGATTTACCGCTAGTAAACACCAGACCCGCCACTTCTTTGGCCACCCGTGTTAGGTTTTCACCCGCTAGGATTTGTTTGATTGTAATTAACATCAGCATCCTACCTGCAAACGACTTGCATTTTCATCTGGCTTCCGTCACTCTAACGGCGTAATTTTTATTCTCAAGGAAGCTCAACATGATCGTGTTCAAACCCCGCTTGTGGATGGCTTTAGGCGTCAGTGCAATAGCCCTTGCCGGGGTGACTGGCTGTCAACCTGATGGCGAAGCGGCTACAAAACCGGCGGATGGTTCGACATCTTCTGCCTCCAGTACCGCGGGTGAAGGCGAAGGCGAGGGCGCGAAGATTGTCGCTACCGCACCCAATCCAAGTGCGGGTGGCGAAAGCGGTGAGGCTGGTGCCTCCAACGCCTATTCAGGTGTCGATCCAGCGTCCTGGCTTGGCCTAAGGTTGACCCATCTAAGCGGCTTTTTATTGGTGGCTGAGAAATCCTTTCAGGCGGACCAAGTCGACGAGGCCTCCATCCTGATCGAGCAGGGTCTGTTAGAAGTCTATGACACCCATGCGGCAGAGATTTCGGGACAAGCAAAAGATCTCCAGCCCAGCTATAAGGCGGTGATTTCTGCCATTGATGGGAAAAAGCCAAAAGGCGAGGTTGAACGGGCGTTTGCGCAAGCCTTTAAGACGACCCGTGAGGCCCAATCCAAAGCTGGTGCCAATCAGGCTGAAGTGGTCAAAGGCATGTTGAACATCGCTGCGGGCCTCTATAGCGGTGTCGTGCACCCAAATGGCAATGATCCCACCGAATATCAGCATGCTTACGGCGCAGCATTGGCCGCTTTGGACGCAAGCCAACAGCTTTCAAAGGTCCAAGGCAAAAATAACGAGGGTAAGCTTGCTCAGCTCAACCAGGATGTTGGTGCCCTAATCGCGCTCTTCCCGAGCGTGACATTGCCTAAAAATCCTGCGTCAACGGCATCGGTTGCAGCAGCGGCATCCCGCGCGGAGCTTTCCTTGTCCGGAATTAACTAGATCATCTCAAACGCCAGGCTGATCGGGCGGACTTTCAGCCATTGGGGGCCCCTTAAGCGTATTACTGAGCATGCCATATCCGGCGAGGATAAAGAGAATCAGTGCGCTGAAGTAAAACGGGGCCTGATGGCTTACCCATGCATAAAGGCCTGCCCCAAACAGGGGTGCGGTAACAAAGCCTGCGCCATTTGCGGCAACTACGAGGCCTGCAACACTACCTTGATCCTTTTGAGAGACCGATAATGAGGCCCCACCTGTAAAACCAGGCCGCGCCAGACCAAAACCGAGCCCGACTAGGGCTTGGGCAACACATAACACGCCAAAACTGCCCCCTAAAGCCGTCAATACAGCGCCGAGCCCAGTTATGAAACTACCCCAGACAACCAACCAACGTGGCGAAAGGTTGAGGCGGGGGATCAAGACCAGTTGCGCGACGATCTGGGACAATGCCCCTAGAGCCAAGGATACAGCGGTCAGAGTTGCTCCCTCACGCGGAGACACCGCCAATCGATCCATAAAATAAAAAGATATTTGTTGAAACATGACAGCCGTTACCGCCGACAAAACGACCCCAAAAAGGAGCCAAGGTTGTACGGAGGCATTAAAAGCCAAACGCCATACCGATGACGGAGCTGCCGATTGTCGCGCTGTGGGCGGGATCGCAACCTTTGGCAGATATACACGCGCACTGATCGCACCAAGCACTGCCAAGGTACTTGTTGCAAACAAAGGGGCTAAAAGACCTAGACTGGCAACCATGCCGGCGGCAAGTGCCGGTCCTGCTGCTGATCCAAAGGCAAATGCAGAAGTGACGGCAGCAATTTCACGGGTTCGGATTTCAGGGGCCGTGGTATCGGCGACATAAGCTTGAGCGGCAGGGTTTGTGGCAGATCCAAAAGCACCAAAAATGGAGCGTGCTGCGGCCAATCCAACAAATAATGCGAACCAGTGAAAATGATCCACCAAACCGATGGTCGCAATTAAGGTAAACGAAACAGTCGAAAGAGCATAAGAACTTAACCCCATCACGATAAGGGGTTTGCGCCCTTTGGTGTCGCTGATCTTACCCCAGACCGGACTGGTTAAAACCCACAAAACCGCAGAAAGCGTGAAAATCGTCGAAACAGACCAATCCGGCATGCCAGCCTCGCGGGCAATTGGGGGCAAGACCGCGAACAACATGGAATTGCCGATGCCTACAATTGTCAAACAAGCAAAAAGCAAGCGAAAAGTTTTGTTTGGAGCAGGTGATGTCGCAAAATTAATGGTCATCAAGCTTTGTACCTAAAGCGATTTTAGCCACTTGGAAACCAGGCAACCATGTATACTTTTCGATTTTGATCAGGAAGAGATAAGAAGGTCAACATGGCTAATAGATGGCATTTGAGCCGTCATATAAAGGCTTTGGCAACCTTTTTTGCACCCCCTGTTAAGGCTTTTTGATATAGAAGACCAATGCATAAACTGCTGGTTGTGTATTCTGACCGTCCCTTATTAACGCCTTAATGGATATCACCTTATGTTGCTCGTCGTCGGTCTATTGATCGTTTTTGGCATGGTTTTTGGTGGCTTTGCGCTCGCAGGTGGCCACTTTGACGTGTTGATCGCTGCGGCTCCGCTCGAATTCATGATGATCATGGGTGCTGCAATCGGTGCCTTCGTTATCGGTAACTCGATCGATACGATCAAGGCCACAGGGGCAGGCATAGGCAAGATCGCAGGTGGTCCGAAATGGAAAGCGCAAGATTATCAAGACCTTTTGGTCTTGTTGTTTGCATTGACCAAAACCATGAAAGCAAAAGGTGTTGTTGCGTTAGAAGCGCACATTGAAAACCCAAACGACAGCGCCATTTTCAAGCGCTATCCTAAAATCCTGAAAGATCACCATGCCACAGACTTCATCTGCGATACTTTGCGCATGATGACTATGAACCTCGAAGATCCCCATCAAGTAGAAGCTGCGATGGAAAAGCAACTTGAGAAGCATCATCATGAAGCCCACGGTGCTTCGCACGCTTTGCAAACTATGGCAGATGGCATGCCAGCTCTTGGGATTGTTGCTGCGGTGTTGGGTATTGTTAAAACCATGGGTGCGATCACAGAACCTCCCGCCGTACTTGGAGCGATGATCGGTAAGGCGCTTGTGGGTACGTTTTTGGGTGTGTTCTTGGCGTATGGTATTGTGGGACCGATGGCGGTTAGGCTCACCCAAGTATTGGACGAGGAACATCAGTTTTACAAAATCATCATGGATGTTTTGGTTGCCCATTTACACGGCAACGCCGCTCAGGTGTCGGTTGAAATTGGCCGTGGCAGCGTGCCTAGTCCCCTCGCACCATCTTTTAACAAGTTGGAAGAAGCCTTGAATAATATGCCATCGGAAACCTAAGCATTAGCTTGCCTTTCGATGGGTAGACGTTTTCATGTTACACGTGGACATAAACTGGGTTTACATTCCACAATGGTTTAAAGCTTCCGAGACTTTAAACGCGAAATGGCGCTAAATGGCGTGATATTGTCTAAGCAAAGGACAGACTCTCTTTGCTAATTGGTAAATAAAGGCTGCAAAGAGTTAGCAAACTAACCACGATGTTACTTTAGCCTTAGTCAGATTAGGGCTGCTAGTATAAAGGATCCGGCGTGAGCATTTTGCCAAGACAACCTGGCTGGTGGTTTGAGGACATCATCGTTGGCCGCAGCTATGATTTCGGGGCAGCCTTTGTAAGTGCTGAAGATATCGACCTTTTTCATCAACGTTTTGCCCCCAATCTGCCCTTAATCTCTAGAGAAAAAGGACGTGAAGGGGCAGGGCCACGCGCTGCCGAAAGCCATGTCTATGCTCTATGGCGGCGCATGCTGTGGGAAGAAACGCGCGAGTGGCCTGTGCTTCAACGTCTTGGTCAAGACGCCTTGCGTTATTATAAAGCCGTGTATGCTGGTGAAGTTTTAAGCGTCCATCTGACTTTTTTAGCGACAGAAGACCGCAGTGACCATGACGGCGTACTCACCGCCAACCATGAAGTGCAGGATCAAGATGGGCTCTTGGTCATGAGTGTGATGACCCGTACCCTGATGTCGAAACGTCCCCGACAATCCCGGGAGGCATAAGCTGCCATCAGATGTGGTCGCATGTCATGTCAAAGTGACTTAACGATCGCCTCGGTCATCTTCTTTGCGTCCGCGAACAGCATCATCGTATTATCGCGGAAGAAAAGCTCGTTCTCAACGCCAGCATAACCAGAACCCATACCCCGTTTGATAAAGAGTACGGTCTTAGCCCGCTCCACATCCAAAATCGGCATGCCAAAGATCGGGCTTTGCGGGTCGGTCTTGGCCGATGGATTGGTGACGTCATTGGCCCCAATCACATAGACGACGTCGGCCTGGCCAAATTCTGAATTAATGTCTTCCAGCTCAAAAACCTCATCATAAGGCACTTGGGCTTCAGCCAAAAGCACGTTCATATGGCCGGGCATTCGCCCTGCGACTGGGTGGATCGCGTATTTGACGTCCACACCTTCGGCCTTGAGCTTATCGGCCATTTCTTTAAGCGCATGCTGGGCTTGGGCAACCGCCATGCCATAGCCTGGTACGATGATCACCCGCTCTGCATTTTTCATGATGAACGCGGCATCCTCAGCACTGCCTATTTTAACCGGCCTGGTCTCAATCTTGCCACCGCCAGAGGTGGCCCCATCTGCTGCGCCAAAGCCACCCAAAATGACTGAAAAAAAACTGCGGTTCATGCCCTTACACATGATGTAAGATAAAATCGCACCCGAAGAACCCACCAAAGCGCCCGTAATGATTAGTGCATTATTCTCAAGCGTGAAGCCCAAGGCTGCCGCTGCCCATCCCGAATAAGAATTAAGCATGGAGACAACAACGGGCATATCCGCGCCGCCGATGGGAATGATCAACGTTATGCCCAGCACAAAGGAAAGCACAACCAAGGCCCAAAACGCCCAAAATGCGGTGCCTTGGGTCGAAATCAACACCCCGATCAGCGCCACAATGCCGACCAGGATAGCAATGTTCAAAAAATGGCGGGCGGGCAGGATAATCGGCGCACCACTCATATTGCCATTGAGCTTAGCAAAAGCGATCAGCGAGCCTGTGAAGGTGATAGAACCAATCGCAATGCCAAGGCCCATTTCGATCAAGGACGCGGTCTTAATCCCGCCACTTGGCGCACTGATATGAAAGGCGTCGGGGCTGTACATAGCGGCACCCGCAATCAAAACCGCCGCTAAACCCACCAACGAGTGGAAGGCTGCAACCAATTGTGGCATGCTGGTCATGGCAATGCGGCGGGCCAAAACCGCGCCAAAGCCGCCGCCGATTGCAGTGGCGGCCAGTATCAGGCCCAATGTGGTCACATCTAGCTTAACCGCCAAGAGCGTGGTGATGACCGAAATCGCCATCCCAATCATGCCGTAATGATTGCCTTGACGACTGGTTTCAGGGCTTGAGAGACCACGAAGAGCCAAAATGAATAAGACGCCAGAAATGAGATAGAGGAGTGCTGCTATGGATGGAGACATATTAGTGCGCCTCATTTTGAGGAGATGGGCGATCCTTCTTTTTGTACATGGCCAGCATGCGCTGGGTCACCAAAAAGCCGCCAAAAATATTAACGGCAGCCAAAGCAACCGCCACAGCACCCATGCCACGCGATACCCACGTCGCAGGATCCGCACCTCCACCCGGTATTGTCGCAGCTGCTGCGACTAAAGCACCAACCACGACGACCGAGGAAATGGCATTGGTGACCGCCATCAGCGGCGTATGCAGCGCAGGGGTCACGCTCCACACCACATAATAGCCCACAAAGATCGCCAGCACGAAAATGGCTAGGCGGAAAACGGTTGGGTCAACGGCTTCCATACTCAATCCTCAGCTGCTTATCAGGGATGGATGCACCACCGCGCCATCGCGGGTGAGCAGCATGCCTTTAATGATGTCATCGTCAAAATGGGGCGCAAAGCCTTTGCTGGCCTCATCGGTCAAGAGCGGCAACAGGTTCAACAAATTCTTGGCATAAAGCGCACTGGAATCAGCGGCCAACCGACCCGGTAGATTGGCAAAGCCTGCAATAGTCACCCCATTATCGGTCACCACGATTTCGTCAGCCTTTGAAAGCGGGCAATTTCCGCCCTGCTCAACCGCCAAATCAATCACCACACTGCCAGGCTTCATCTTGGCCACCATTTGCGGCGTCACCAAGACGGGAGCCGGACGGCCTGGGATCAAAGCGGTAGTGATCACAACATCCTGTTTGGCGATATGCTCACCCACCAAAATGGCTTGCTTGGCCTGATACTCAGCACTCATGGGCTTGGCATAGCCCGCAGCGGTTTCAGCGGCTTTAAACTCATCATCCTCAACCGCGATAAACTTAGCACCTAACGAAGCGACTTGCTCCTTAGAAGCGGGGCGCACATCGGTCGCGGTCACAATCGCGCCAAGGCGGCGTGCGGTCGCAATGGCTTGTAAGCCCGCAACCCCTGCCCCCATCACAAAGCATTTGGCTGCAGCAACCGTTCCCGCCGCCGTCATCATCATCGGAAAACCACGCCCATAAAGGGCAGCCCCTTCAATGACCGCCCGATAGCCTGCCAAATTAGCTTGCGAAGACAGAGCATCCATCGCTTGGGCGCGGGTGATACGTGGCGTAAATTCCATCGAAAGCGCAATGATGCCGGCCTTGGCCGCTTCTTCAATCAGCGCTTTGTCGCCATGTGGGTTCCAGAATGCGACAACACCTGCACCCTTTGGCACCAGTTTAAGCTCCTCTGCGCTAGGTCTGCGAACCTTTAAGACCAATTCAGCGCCTTTTAGGGCCGCCTTTGCGTCCTTGGTAATTTCGGCACCTGCACTGACGAATAAAGAATCTGGCGTGGCGGCGTGATCGCCCGCACCCGCTTCAATCACCAACGCATGGCCCGCGGCGACAAGCTTTTTCACCGTTTCTGGCGAGGCCGCCACACGGGTTTCTTTGTCACGCGTTTCCTTCAATATCGCTATTCGCATCCAGCGTGCTCTCCCCTGAACCCCTGCCTAGCTTTTCAACCACGATGGCGGACTGAGGGCCCAGAAGCAAGCCCAATCCTTGAATTGAGGTGTCATCAACTTCGCCATTTTAGCGTGCAAGGCTCGATTGGGTTTTCAAACGCCCGACCGACTGCACGGCTTTGGTCCCATTCGCGCTTGAGCTTCATATACCATTTGGCCTGCACATCGATATCATCAATCCAAAGCATGGCCTTGGTAAAGGGCAGGCCTTGGTTTTGCAAATCAACCATCCTGCCATCCTGATCCAGGAATTCACGCGCTGCAGGGATCAGGATGGGGCGGATCAAATCCAAGAGCATGGAGCCCGTCCAATAGCTGATTTGGGTGATCAAGGTCGATTGACCATCAATCGGGGTAAGGCATGTCAAGGTGAAGAATTGAATGGTCGCATTTTCCACCACTTCCCAGCGATATCCAGGCAGCATAAACACAATCTGAGTGGTCACACCTTCGCCAAACAAAATCCTATAGGCCAAGGAGTTGGACGAGGGTGCATGGCGGGCAATGGCCCAGCCATACGGGCTTGGTTCAAACTGTTTTTCCTTGACTTTCAAGCCAACCGAGGGCGGGCGCCACCACCATTGATTATGCACGAAAGGCACATGCGCCGGGTCCATAAGTCCGACCACCGCATTGTCCATATGGGCAGAAAAAACGCGGCTGACCACGAATTTAGGTCGGTCGGCCTTGATACCAAATTCGGGCGGGGGCAGGTCTGGTGTGCCTGAAAAACGTGGGTCCTGGGCTACATAAATGAACACAAGCCCATTGGCTTCATGATGGGGATAGTGGCGGACCTTCACTTTGCTCGCGTCATAGGGCTGGCCCTCGACCAAAGATGGCATCAACTTACACATCCCATCACCACCAAAGCGCCAGCCGTGATAGGGGCATTCAATGGTGGCCACTCCATTGGTTTCAATTTGGCGACCAGCCGATAAAGGCACCGCGCGGTGCGGGCACACATCTCGCATCGCCAAAACTTCACCCGTCATTGTGCGGCCAAGCAACACTGGCTCACCCAAAATCATGCGGCGAAACTGTTTACCCGCTTTCAACTCGTGCGAAGTGGCGGCAAAATACCAGCAATCCAGAAGCAGGCCGTCTTTGGTTTCAGCAGGATCAGACATAGCAGGCCTTGGCCATTTAAAGCGCCCTGCCAACTAAGTCATAGTCACCAGATTCGATGATACGGGCGCGCACGATATCGCCGGGTTTTGCACGCTTGAATCCATGTAACTCAACCGCACCATCCACTTCTGGCGCATCCCAGATCGTGCGCCCGATTGGGCCTTCATCATCCACTTCATCGATGATCACATCGACTTCCTTGCCGACTTTGGTCGCCAAGCGCTGTTGGGATACTTCTTGGGCGACCTGCATAAACCGATGCCAGCGCTCTTCTTTCAGCTCTTCGGGCACATGGCCTTCAAGGTCGCGGGAGGCGGCATGTACCACATTTTCATATTTAAAACAGGCGACCCGGTCGATTTGGCCTTCCCGCATGAAATCCAAGAGTAGGGAAAAATCCTCCTCCGTTTCGCCCGGAAAGCCGACAATGAAGGTTGAACGGATAGCAAGATCTGGACATTCCTGACGCCACTTTGCGATTCTGGCCGCTTGCTTTTCCTGATTGGCCGGGCGGCGCATGGCTTTGAGCACTAATGGGCTGGCGTGTTGGAAAGGAATATCCAGATAGGGCAGAATTTTGCCCTGCGCCATCAAAGGCAGAACTTCGTCTACATGGGGGTAGGGATAGACATAATGGAGGCGCACCCACACGCCAAGGCTGCCCAAATCCTGGCATAAATCATAGAATTTCGCGCGATAGTCGCTCTCTTTCCAGCGGCTGGTCGCATAATTGATGTCCAACCCATAGGCGGAGGTGTCTTGGCTGATCACCAAGAGCTCGTTTACCCCAGCACCCACCAATTTTTCCGCCTCTGCCATTACATGGGCGGCTGGGCGTGAAACAAGATCCCCGCGCAATTTAGGAATGATGCAAAAAGAGCACCGATTGTTGCACCCTTCAGATATCTTCACATAGGCATAATGGCGCGGCGTGAGTTTGACCCCGCCTTCGGGCACCAAATCCAAAAACGGATCAGGGCTGGGCGGCAAGGCGGTATGAACCGCACTCATCACGCTTTCATATTGCTGTGGCCCCGTGATCGCTAAGACTTTGGGGTGACGCTCCCGGATCACATCAGGCTCTGCGCCCAAACAACCGGTGACGATGACTTTGCCATTCTCAGCAATCGCCTCACCAATGGCGTCCAAGCTTTCTTCGCGTGCGCTATCTAAAAAGCCGCAGGTATTAACAAGCACGAGATCCGCGCCAGAATAATCTGGCGCGATCTGATAGCCTTCAGCGCGCAAGCGTGTGATGATGCGCTCACTATCCACCAAGGCCTTTGGGCAGCCAAGCGAAACAACACCGACTTTAGGAATAGACTTTTCTACTGCATCTATCATCGCTTGGATTTAGCCTTTCGACCAGTGGCGGGTAAGCTAAAGTCCCCACAGAACTTGAGGGGAATAGGCGTCTCGTCGCATGGCGTAGAGCCACTCTGCCTAAATGCATGCCTAGTACACAGCCCTTGGCTATCTCAACCAGACAATGATATTCACGCCGCGCGGGTGGCCAAAGTCCCTGTCAGCTTTTTGATCGCCTCGTCGCGATTTACGCTTTCGATGGCGGCGACTTCACGTGCCATACGGTCGAGCGCTGACTCATACAATTGACGCTCCGAGTAGGATTGCTCAGGTTGGTTGGTAGCACGGTGCAAGTCACGCACCACTTCGGCGATGGAAATGAGATCACCAGAATTGATTTTGGCCTCATATTCTTGTGCCCGCCGACTCCACATCGCCCGCTTGATCCGTGCGCGCCCCGTCAGGGTTTTAAGCGCGTCGTCCATAATACCTGGGCCAGATAAGGCACGCAGACCCCCAGCCTTAACCTTAGATGTCGGTACGCGTAAGGTCATTTTATCTTGATCAAAGGCAATAACAAACACTTCCAAACTAATGCCCGCTACGGTTTGAGATTCAATACCGGTGATCCGACCAACACCATGGGCCGGATAGACGACGTAGTCGCCGGTTGAAAATAATGCTGTCTTCTTAACTTCGCTCATCGCGAACTAACCCTCGCACCATGCCAACCCATAAAGACAAAAGCATTCTTGCATCGCTACGTGCTTTTTAAAAAAGGCCGTTTCGATGTTAGGTCTTTTTGCTTCGTAAGGTTGGAGTCCACCAGAGAATGCTGTGCAGAACTGCTACAGCTTGACTTTTATAGCATAAAAAAATTGTAAAGTGAAGCGCGTGCAATGTAACCACCCCATGAATTTACTGCCCATGAGTTTTCTCACCACTTTACACATCACCAATCAAGGCTTGGCGCTCTGACGCAGACAATAACCGCCACTTGCCTTCGGGTAGATCGCCCAGCATCAAAGAGCCGATGCGAATGCGCACCAAATCGACTACATAAAGTCCAACCGCCTCACACATGCGCCTGATTTGTCGGTTACGACCTTCTTGTAGAATAAACCGCAATCGATACCGACCAATCACCTCCACTTGAGCGGGCTTTAGCTGACGACCGTCAAGCATTAGGCCAAACCGCAATTTTTCGAGCGCCCAGTTGGTGATTATTCCTTCAATGGCAACCAAATATTCTTTTTCAAGCTCGGATTGTGGGCCGATCAAGGCTTTGGCCAATACCCCATCTTCGGACAGGATTAATAGTCCGCGAGAATCCATATCTAAGCGGCCGACGGGAGCCAGACTGGTTTCTTCATCGGGAAAAATGTCGCATGCACCGACCAGATTTTCAGGTGTCAACAAGCGAATGGCTGGGACTTGTCCGGGCGCTGGGTGGGCGGAGACCACGCCTTTGGGCTTATGGATCACAATGGAAAAGCGGTTATCAAGCTGGGTTTTGCCAGCCTCAGCAATGGTCAGGGTTTGGCCAGGCTGGATTTTGCGTCCTACATCAGCGACCTCAAGTCCGTCAATCGACACCAAGCCCGCTTCAATTAAAGCTTCGGCTTCACGGCGTGAACACACCCCAGTTTGACCCATCCATTTATTGACGCGGGTGGGTCCGGTGCCTTCATAGGTCTTTGACCAATTCATCACGTTCTCTCCAAGGGTCTCACGACCTTGATTGATAGGCTTATCGGCTTTAGTTACCTTCGCCAGGCTTTGGCGAAAAATATTTTTCAAACTTGCCCTTTTCTTTGGCAAAGGCATCGCGATCTGCAGGTGGGTCGCCTTTGACTGTGATATTTGGCCAGATTTTCGCAAATTCCGAATTGATTGCCAGCCATTTGCCGTTGGGTTCATCTTCGGTATCTGGCTTGATCGCATCGACTGGGCATTCAGGCTCACACACCCCGCAATCAATACATTCGTCAGGATGAATGACGAGGAAATTTTCCCCTTCATAGAAGCAGTCCACCGGGCATACTTCGATACAATCCATATATTTGCACTTTACGCAGGCGTCAGTCACGATATAGGTCATGGTCCTCGCGGGGGCTCCTCAACAATAGGTCTGGGCCGATGTGACCGCGCTGACCTGAAAGGTCAACCGGGTCGCGCGTTTCTGCCGCATCATAGAGCATAAAAGCCTCTGAAGCTGGCCCGCGGCGCACACCCATTGCACGCACCTCGATATGGTGTAGCTGTCCACCAAAAGCAAAAGCCAATTGATCCCCGAGGGTGATGTGATAGCCGGGCTTATCAATCTTGCGCACCTGAAATCCAAGGCGCTGCACCCGAACGCCTTTGCGTGTCACAAACTCTGTCGCAAGGCTACGAGTCTTAAAGAAACGCGCACGCCACAACCAAACGTCTAAGCGCGCAGTTTCGACCTCCGCACTCATTCAGGTGTTGGTTCCATTGCAACAGGATCAGTCTCAATGACAACTGCTTCTGGCTTTGGCTTTGGGTGTGTTGGGAGGCGATTTTTCTTTTTTTTGGGAGATACAGTCGGCCGGATGGTTTCAGGCGCGGCTGCAAGCTTTAAGCTAGCAAGGACAGCAAACGGGTTGGTTGGATCAATTGCCACCGCGCCCTTACGACCCTGTGATGGGGGAGCCGCAGCAAAGTTTCGACCCGCATCTGACCTAAAGCCCTTTTTACCATCGCGCCTGCCTTCTGGGCGGGGTAGGTTACGCCCGTGCGGATCATCGCGTCGCGGCGGGCGGGGTGCGCGCGAGGGGTCGGGTTGACCCGTCATGCCTTCCACTTTCGGCGGCGGTGACGGACTTGAATATGCGCGGGATTGCGCAGATCCAGCCGTGTTGGGCTTTCGGTTGGCTCTAAAATCTGGTCGTACAAGCTTAGAGCGTTTTCGCCGCCACAGTGTGACGGTTTCCAACGCTGACGGGGCGGCATCTGGCGAAGGCGTTTCACCATTTGCCACGACTGGGGTTTCCACATCGGGAATCCCACCTTCATTGACTTCGACTTCGATGGCCGTCTCATTGGGGACTGCTTCAGAGGCGGCTTCTTGCGTGGCCGGTGTTTCGCCTTCAGCCAAGATCTTACTTGATGCTTCAACAGGCGTTTTAATGGGCGCTTCGACCGACGCAACAACCGGGCGACTGGTTTCAAACTTTTCCCAGCCCAAAGCCACGACCACGGCTTCAGCTTCTTCCTGTGAAGCCCCAAGCAAGGACACAATCACGGCGGGAAACACACAAGGGCCTTTGGCTCTTTCTGCCGCTTCAAATAATGCATCGGCGATGCGGTCGACAATATCAAGACGCACCGCGCGGGTACCAAACGCGCGAAAGCCCGTTGCGGCTAAGGGCTTGGTTGCCACCGGCTCGCGCATGGTAAAGCTTGTGACGCCTAGGGGTGGCAAGAAGGGTTTTGCCGAAGCGGTATCCCCGCCCGCTGTGAAAAAGGCTAAAAGCGCATGCAATCTCGCGGGGCGCGGCTTTAAAAGAGCAGGCAGATAGATGTTAGCGCGACCAAAGCGCAACCCCACGGCGCGCAAGGCCTGGCGGTCCTCTTGGGTTAATTGTTTAAGATCGCCATCCAAGTCAGCGCGCTCCATGACGCCACCGGCTTCTGCAACCCGGAATGCAACGCCACGAGCCAGGCCTTTTAGAGCTTCGCCTTCAGCGGCCTGCGCCAAAGCCAATAACATCGAAAGATCACGCGTCACAATTTCAGTCAGCCAAGCGTCTAAGCGTTCTTGGGCGCGTTTGAGCGTATCTTCTTGGGCAAGCTCACCGCCAATCATAACCACTTTCGGTTTTAAGAGCGGTTGGTGGCCCATTAACTTCGCAATCTCTGCCCCGCGCCAGATGATCACACCCAGATCGGAAAGCACAAAATCATTGATACCCCCGGCGGCAATGGCATCCAGTCTTTTAGTCAATTCAGGCCGCAAAGCTGTGAAAGCAGCATTTTTAACGGCGCGTTCTTCGAGACCCGTGGCTAAGGGATCAGCTTGAAATCTTAACCCAACAAGGCGGCCAATGGGGTGGCCTTCAACTGTGACTTCCCCCGTCTCTTGTACGTGAACTTCCATTGCATTTTCCCGTTTGAGGCCCTTAAGCAAGGCCGAAGTTCGCTTATCGATAAACCGCTGCATCAAGCGTTCGTGAAGTGTATCAGATAGTCTGTCTTCTATCACCCGTGTTTGGCCTTGCCAGTGACTATTTTCATCAACCCAGTCAGATCGGTTGGCGACATAGGTCCAAGTGCGAATGGCGGCCAAGCGTTGTTGTAGCTGTTCGATATCCCCGTCGGAGCGGTCAAGCTCTTGCACCCGCCTTGCAAACCAGTCCGACGGGATGCGCGCTTTAGGCTTCAACAAATGCTGCGCCAAGCTCTCAATCAGATGCACATGTTCTTCTTGGGGTGCTTTCCGAAAGTCCGGCAATTGGCAAATGTCCCACAGGCGGCGCACGCCAACGGAAGATTTAACTTGGGTCTGCACCCAATCCAAGCCTGCCAAGCGGCGGAAAGCCTCTTCATCAATCGCGCCACGGGTGCGCTTAAGGGCGGGATGGGGCGAGGGCGCTTCTAATGAGGTGATCAGGGCGCCGAGGGAACGATAGTCGAGATCGGCTGTGCGCCATTCCAGCGCGTCTTGAGCTTCAAACTGATGGCCCTCCACCCGCTCAATCGCGTCTTGATCAAGATCGGGGCAATCGGCAGTCTCACCAAACGTGCCATCGGTGCGAAAGCGCCCGGCGCGCCCGGCAATCTGGGCAATCTCATCGGCCCGCAGGGGGCGATGGCGGCGCCCGTCATATTTAGACAGGCTGGCAAAGGCCACATGGTCCACATCCATGTTCAGGCCCATACCAATGGCGTCAGTTGCAACCAAAAAGTCCACTTCGCCCGATTGATAAAGGGCCACTTGCGCATTGCGGGTGCGTGGGCTCAGCGCCCCCATGACGACGGCCGCACCACCCTTATGACGGCGGATCAATTCGGCAATCGCATAGACATCTTCCTGGCTGAACGCCACAATCGCACTGCGCCGCGCCAGCTTGGTGATCTTCTTGAGCCCGGTATAGGTCAAGGTAGAGAGGCGTTCGCGCCGTTCAATCTCAATGCCTGGGATCATCGCGCGGATCATGGGGCGCATGGTGTCTGAGCCCATAAACATGGTTTCCGCTTGCCCGCGCGCGCGCAGCAAACGGTCGGTGAAAATATGGCCCCGGTCAGGGTCGCCACATAGCTGGATCTCATCTATCGCCACAAAGGAGAATGGGCGATCAAGTGGCATCGCTTCAACCGTGGCGACAAAATAACGTGCGGAAGCGGGTACAATCCGCTCCTCCCCCGTTACCAAAGCAACATGGCCAACGCCTTTTTGCCGCACAATGCGATCATAAACCTCGCGTGCCAAGAGACGCAGCGGCAGCCCGATCATGCCAGTGGAATGGCCCAGCATACGCTCCACCGCCAAATGGGTCTTGCCCGTATTGGTCGGCCCCAAAACCGCCCAAACCCTGCTGTCACGATCAATCAAACCAACCATGGGCCAGACCTAGAGTTTTATTGGGGCAGGGGAAACCCTTCGCTGCTGTTGGGGTGGGGCGGGCTAGGCCTGAACGCACCGAAACGTAATCGAGATGCGGCGACTTCGTGGCAGAGTTAGGCCTTGGACTTTGTCGGTCTTGCGGGGTGGAATACCATGCGCCCATCCATGTCGCGCTTCACCTTGCAACAGTAATAAACTGCGCGGATGTAAGCGACACAGGCGCGTTTGCCCACTTTTTGGGTTTGAGAACACCATTGTGCAAGGCGAACCCAAGCTGAGGATCGCGACGGTTGGGTCAAAGGTGCGAACGCAGTCAATATGCGCGCTTATGCCTTGGCCAGGCTCATATTCATTGACGATGGCCTGATTAAAGACATCGGGTAGGGAAAAATGCGCCCCTACCTGCTGGCCAAGGCTGTTGAGCAAGTCCGGCAATGGTCCGATGAATGCCTCTGACCCGCCTTGTCTCTTTTGATAGTTATAACGCCAGCCATAATGCTGAACGCGCCGCCGCAAGCTCGATAACCACGGCTGATCATCCACAAATCCTTGAAGCGCAGCAGCCTCCTCAACACTTGCGAACGCGTCAAGGTAAGTCGCACCAAGGGGTAGATCGGGCTCTTCAAATAGGTCGTTCATTGGTGATAGTTTAAATCAATGCGCTTCGCGCCGTAGGGTGCGTTCCGCACGGAATGCTCTAGCCTAAACCACAAGGCGAGGACTATCGAGATCGTTCATTCGCTTCAGAATACCCCCCCCTTTTTAAAGCCTGCAAACGGTCAATCCCTAACAAAACCAACGAAGCCATGGCGTCAAGGGTTGAACGGCGATCATTTGTCATGCCTCCATATCATCAAAATGATGCGTTTGGTAAATGGATCCCTTTGGATGCTTCGGTCGCTGCGGCGGTGCAGGCCTGCAGAACTGCACCCTACGCGAAGCGCATTAACTACCCACCCCCCCAAAGTTAGAACCCACGTTCTAAGTTGACGGCACGGATGCTTGACCCGCTCATGTGACGGTGCCACCTTTATTAAGAAGTTTCGGCCATCGCGTCAGAAACAGGGTGATCAGGACTGGTTTGATCCCCTTGCAGCTGAGGAGGGTTCGAGCATGGTTGCAGCTGAAATCCAGGCCGCCACGCCCAAAATGCGGGCAAAATCGCGTTCCAATACCAAAGCCACAACCGTGCCGGAAGCTGAAAAGCTGCGCCCGCCGCCCTTGGCTTTAACCCTTGCCTAAGGGCGTGGGGTGATTGAATTGGCCGCTACTTTTGCCACCCAAGGCATTTAGCGCCGTGCGCCTAAAAGCAATGGTCATACACTGTTGGACCTGCCGGGCATTTGGACGTGCGATCATTCCCATTTGAAGGAAAATTACATATCAATTCAATTTTATGGTCATGTTTAGAGCTGTTTTCATACAAGCTTACTAAATGGAGGGGTCTTGCTTTGCCCACATTGTATTGTTTCAGTAGGCGTATCCATGGCTGGCGTTCGGAATTTGGCAGCTTTAGCGAATTCGGCTTCGACCAATCGCGTTTTAAATTTAAATCTGATCGCCAAGCGGTTCCCAGATGATCCGATGCGAATTCGTGCCCCCTTGTTCACGGACAATTTGTTAAACCGTTCAATTTTGGTCAAGCATCGATTGCGTCGAGATGAGCTTTATTTATTACCAACCGGCAGCAGTGTCGCAACAAAAATTATTTTTCCACTTGATTTTGATAATTTGGAATTAGGTGGTCGATCGGTTTTTGTAAATCAAAGAGGCTATCGCCAGGCCATTTGTGACTTGGTAGGTGATCGCGAATTGGAGCTTGAGCAGGATTTTTACATCCTCTCCGTGCTCAATGAATTGCCATCCTTAGACCCATTTTTGGTGCGCGAACAATTGCGTCGCAATCATTTTCAACCTGCTGAATGCTATTTTGCTATCTCTCCAGCGGATTCAGCCAAGATGCAAACCTTCACCAGTGCCGAGATGGCCCCACTGATCAAAATGGCTTTTTCTGAAACCAGCGGTAAAGAAGGGAGAGGCTTTGTTAGTAAGCTGGCCGACGCGCTTTTGTCGACCAATGCTGATGCACGTCTTGATCCATTGCGTGATACCCTAGGGTTGCACGGTGAGCAATTCACTCAGGGTATCTTTAGTTGGAAAGGATTTATCTATTACAAATGGCAATTTTCCGAAATGGTGCAAAGCTTGATCAAAGTCACCCAAGAGCTCAATGCATTTCAATTAAATGGACGAATAGATCAAAACATCAAAGATGAGGTTAAATCGTTGCGTTTGTCTATTAGAACGAGAATCCGGGAAGCCGCTCGTAATTGTAGCCGGGTCTTAGCTCTTTATGATGAGGCATTCGCCGATTTGGTCCATCGGGGTAATACCGCTGCCTTTCGGCGATTTTTATTGGAGGCACCTTTCTTTTTCATGGATTTAGGCCACTCTATGGGGGTCATTTCCCACATATGCTCTTTTTGGGCTTATCGGTTTTGGGGAGGGTTTCATTCAGTGCCAGATGTCGAAGAATTTCGCGACATGCTGTTGGAGTTTGAAAAAAGTCTGGCACCAAGGCCAATTTATACGAGGTCATGGTGAGGTGCACTCGGATTGCCGGTTGCGCCCTTTACCGCTTGGCCGGATTTAGGTCATAGGCTGCCAGGGTAGCTAGGGTCACAATCTCCGAGACTGGGGCCGAGAGCGAACAGATTTGAACTGGATGGCGTAAGCCCACGATGGTTGGCCCTAAGACTGTTGCGCCGCCCAAGACTTCTACCAAGTCTGTCGAGATTTTAGCTGAGTGAATGGCGGGCATCACCAACACATTGGCAGGACCAGAAAGGCGCGAGAACGGGTATAGACGATTGGAATCCTGGCTCAGTGCTACGCTTACCGACATTTCGCCTTCATATTCAAAGTCAATCTCTTCCATGCGGTCCAAGATAGCAACGGCTTCCCGGCATTTTTCGGATCGTTCGCCCATAGGCCTGCCAAAGGTGGAGTAT
Source organism: Candidatus Phycosocius spiralis (assembly GCF_030158815.1). GTDB lineage: Bacteria > Pseudomonadota > Alphaproteobacteria > Caulobacterales > Aquidulcibacteraceae > Aquidulcibacter > Aquidulcibacter spiralis. The sequence goes on along the minus strand of NZ_BPFZ01000003.1, from coordinate 32,179 downwards.
GCAACAAAAGCAACCCTTGGCGTAAAGCCAAGCCGTTTGGCGGCCCCGGCAGCTTGGATGGCAATCCGTGCCAAGCCTTCTGCATTTGGCATTTCAGTGACACTGGTATCGGCTACAAAAATAGTTCGCCCTTTAGCGATCAGAACAGAAAGGCCAATGGGCTTGCTCTTGAACGCTGGATCGATGGCCAACATCACTTCGTTTAAAGCTTGATCGGGTGTTCTAGTTGTTCCTGTGACCATGCCGTCAGCATCCCCCATGGCAACCATGGTGGCGGCAAAGACATTTCGATCCTGATTAATCAGGCGTTGGCAATCACGCATCAAATAGCCTTGGCGCTGCAAGCGTTTATAGAGATAATCGGTATAATCGACATTTCGGTCAGAAATGCGTGCGTTAAAGATGGCTAATCCAAACTCCTCTGGTACTCCAACTAGGGACATATTGCGGCGAACTTGTTCTTCGCGGCCAATCAAAATGGCCTTACCCATTTCTAATTGCTCAAACTGATAAGCGGCACGAATGACGGCTGGGTCTTCGCCTTCAGCAAACACAATGGTCTTTGGATTGGCGCGCACAGCTTCCTGTAGGCTCTGTAAGAGCGAAGCTGTGGGGTCAAGGCGCTGGGCCAGACGGTCACGGTACGCCCCCATATCTTCAATTGGTATGCGCGCTACACCTGTATTCATGGCCGCTTGAGCAACAGCGGGGGGAATCGCAGCGATTAAGCGGGGATCAAACGGGGTTGGAATGATATAATCAGGCCCGAATTTGAGTTGGCGGCCATGATAAGCGGCCATCACTTCATCGGGCACATCCTCGCGCGCTAATTTTGCTAGTGCTTGGGCCGCGGCAAGCTTCATTTCTTCATTGATCGTACGCGCTCGCACATCAAGCGCACCACGGAAGATATAAGGAAATCCCAAGACATTGTTGACCTGATTGGCATAGTCCGAGCGACCAGTGGCAATGATCGCATCTTTACGCACTTCGAGAATTTCTTCAGGGCGAATCTCTGGATCAGGGTTGGCCATGGCAAAAATAATCGGATTAGCGGCCATGCTGGCCACCATGTCCTTGCTAACAGCCCCTTTGGCCGAAAGGCCTAAAAAGCAATCCGCACCTACCATAGCCTCGGCCAAGCTGCGCAACGGCGTATCTACCGCATGGGCTGATTTAAACTGATCCATCCCGACTTGGCGGCCCTGATACACCACACCATCGCGATCACACACAATGACATTCTGGTGGGGTATGCCCAAGGTCTTGATCAACGAAATACAAGACAGGCCAGCAGCACCCGCGCCCGAAACAACCACTTTCATGTCTTTGAAGTCGCGTCCGGTGATCATGCAGGCATTGATCAGTCCAGCTGCGGCAATAATCGCTGTGCCATGCTGATCATCATGAAACACCGGAATGTCACATAATTCTTTAAGGCGGCTCTCAATGATAAAGCATTCAGGGCTTTTAATGTCTTCAAGATTGATCCCACCAAAGGAGCAAGAGATATTTCTGACCGTTTGAATGATTTCATTGGCATCAATCGCATCAAGTTCGATATCAATGGAATCAATATCCGCAAAGCGTTTGAAGAGTACTGATTTGCCTTCCATCACGGGCTTTGAAGCCAAGGCACCCAAATTGCCTAAGCCTAAAATGGCGGTACCGTTAGAGATCACCGCAACAAGATTGCCTTTTGACGTGTAATCATAAGCGCTATCGGGGTCTTTTGCGATGGCCAAAACAGGCACCGCGACACCAGGTGAATATGCTAAAGAGAGGTCGCGCTGGGTAGACATTGGCTTTGAAGCCACAATCGAGATCTTTCCGGGCGTCGGCAGACTATGAAAATCAAGTGCTTCTTGGTCTGTAAAGGTCTTGCGCTCATTGCTCATCGGTTCATGTCGTCCCAATTCAATGTCATTTTTCTTTGCTAGACCGGGCAGGGCCTGGGATCAACGTAGTACGTGATCCAATTGCATGGGCGTGGCTTTGCCAGTTGGGGAATCCGCGGTTAAACCATTCCTATGAATCTAGCTTCCCCCACCCCGGTTATGGCGCAATATCTAGAAGCCAAAGCGGCGCACCCAGATGCCCTATTGTTTTTCCGCATGGGAGATTTTTACGAATTATTCTTTGAAGATGCCAAAATAGCGGCAAGCGCGCTTGATATCGCTTTAACAAAGCGCGGGCGGTATCGTGGCGAAGATATCGCCATGGCTGGTGTGCCAGCCCATTCGGCGGAAGCTTATCTCGCAAAACTCGTCAAGCAGGGCTTTAAGATTGCGATTTGCGATCAAACAGAAGATGTCAGCGAAGCGCGCAAGCGCGGTTCAAAATCGGTTGTTCGCCGCGATGTGGTGCGCATCATAACACCGGGCACCCTCACTGAAGAAGCTTTACTCGACCCACGCAGTTCCAATCGCTTGGCGGCCATTATCTTTGCGATCGGCGGGCTTGAGGGTGCCCTGGCTTGGGCGGAGGTTTCAACCGGCGAATTTGCAGTGATGTCAGCTCCCCTCCAGCGCTTGATTGATGAAGCTTCGGCTTTGTCGATTGGCGAATTGGTTGTAAGCGATGCCGATTTGGATCGCCCGGCAGCAAAAGCCATAGCGGCAGTATCTGGTACAGTTAGTCCCCGACCTGTCGGGCGGACAGATATCCGCCTTGCCACAAAAACACTTGAACTTGGGTTCGGGGTGCAGACTCTAGATGGTTTTGGCACTTTTACAAAGATAGAGCTTTCAGCCCTTGGCCTGATCTTTGATTATATCCGCTTGACTCAAGCAGGCCTTACGCCCCGCTTAAAACCGCCCAAGCGACTTGAGACTGCCGCCTTTATGGCGATTGATGCAGCCACGCGACAAAGCCTGGAATTAGAGCGCAGCCAGCGCGGCAGCCGAGACGGCTCTTTATTGGCTGCGATTGACCGCACACGCTCCCCAGCCGGGGGACGATTGTTGCTAGAGCGGTTGAGCCGCCCACTTTTGGACTGTGAAGTCATCTTTCAGCGTTATGATAGTATTGATTTTTTTATGAATAATGGCGAGCAAAGATCCAAACTTCGCGAAACTTTGGCCCAAATCCCTGATGTAAACCGCGCATTGACTCGGCTAGAACTGGGTCGCGGTGGGCCACGCGATTTGCGTACATTGGCTGTTGCCTTAACCGAGGGTGACGCCATTGGAGCCCGCCTTCCGCTTGATATCCCGGTAGAGATTTCTCAAGCCCGCGACAGTCTCAATTTGAGTCAACAACCAAGATTATCGACCTTGGCCACCCGCTTAGCAGCCATGATTGTTCCAGAACCAGGCCTTTTGGCCCGTGATGGTGGTTTTATTTCGCCAGGCTTTGATTCGGTACTCGATGACATTCGACTTTTGTCCACCAATGCCCGCCAAGTCGTGGCGCAGTTGCAAGCCGATGTATCCGCCCAAGCAGGCGTTGCCCTTAAAATTCGCAATAATGCGGTTTTAGGGTTTTTTATTGAGGCAACACCGAAACAGGCCGAAGCCTTAATGAGCCCGCCCTTAAACGAGATTTTTATACACCGCCAAACCACTGCGAGTGCAGTACGGTTCACCAACCCGCGCTTGATCGAATTAGATGGCCAAATTGCGCGTGCCGCCGATCGGGCCCTGGCCCGTGAACTGGAACTCTGGCATGCAGCTGTGGCCGAGGTTATTGAATTAGCTGAACCCATACGCGCGGTGGGCGAAGCTTTAGCCACCCTTGATGTTGAAGCGGGCCTAGCTCTATGGGCGATTGAAGCCAAGGCCACACGCCCAGTTTTGGATGATGGATTTGGTTTTCATGTTATTGGCGGACGCCATCCAGTGGTAGAAGCCGCTTTGATCAAGGCGGGCCAGATTTTTACCGCCAATGCATGCGCTCTTGATGCCAGTGGCACCGCTGCACCACGGCTAAAACTGATCACTGGACCCAATATGGCAGGCAAATCGACTTATTTGCGCCAAAATGCCTTGTTTGCGATCTTAGCACAGGCAGGCTCATACGTGCCAGCAGAGGCGTTTCATTTAGGTCTGGTGGATCGCATTTTTTCACGCGTTGGGGCTTCTGATGATTTATCCAAAGGGCGTTCAACCTTCATGGTTGAGATGGTGGAGACTGCCACCATTCTTAATAGCGCTGGTCCACGAGCTTTTGTCATTTTGGACGAGATTGGCCGAGGTACTGCGACTTATGATGGCTTAGCGATTGCTTGGGCGGTGGCAGAGTATTTGCATGAAACCAATAGGTGCAGGGCTCTTTTCGCCACCCATTATCATGAATTAACCAGCTTATCTCAGAGGTTGGATGCCTGTGGCAATGCGAGTTTGCGGGCCAAGGAATGGAAGGGTGATCTCATTTTTTTGCATGAACTTGTCGAAGGGGCAGCGGATCGTTCTTACGGAGTTCAAGTTGCTAAACTGGCAGGCATGCCTGCCAGTGCGGTTGCGCGCGCTAAATCTGTTCTGACCCGACTTGAAAAAGGTCAAGGTAGCGGTACGCTTGGCGCGCTCGATGATTTGCCTTTGTTTGCTGTACAAGCGCCCCCCCATGTGCCAGAGCCCCAGACATCTGTGTTGCATCAGACCTTGGCAGATCTTAACCCCGATGAGTTGACGCCAAAGGATGCACTTGATTTTGTGTATGCTCTTAAGAAATTGTTGTAGAGGACCGCGGGGACAAGGCTTGTCGTCAATCTGTCATCATAGTGAAGCGTGCATGTCATATGCAGCGACTAACCCAAGAAAAATTGGATTTGGGTCTGGGCCGTGTAGCTGTTAATTTCTTGGGATCACCTAAAATGAAGTCTAAGCTATTGGCCTTTGGCCTCCTAACGTTAACTCTTTTGATCGTTATAGGCTGCGAGCAATCTAATGAACGTGATCGGGTGACCGTTGTAGGTTCCTCAACTTTGTTCCCCTTCTCAGCTGCTGCAGCAGAACAATTTTCAGCGCGTGGCCGCTTTAAAACGCCAAGGGTGGAATCAACGGGAACCGGCGGTGGTTTTGCCATTTTTTGCCGAGGCTTAGGACCAAGTTACCCCGATATATCGAATGCCTCGCGGCGCATCAAGAAAAGTGAATTTGAGACCTGCGCCAAAAATGGCGTCACTGATATTGTTGAAGTTAAGCTCGGCTATGATGGCATTGTAATCGCCAATTCAAAGGCAGCCACCCCCGTCACTTTGACCAAGTTGGAAATTTATCAAGCCTTGGCCAAGGATATATATAGTCCAGAAAGAGGCGCATTTATTCCCAATCCATACACACGCTGGAGCCAGATCAACCCCAATTTGCCCGATATCAAAATCGATGTCATGGGCCCACCGCCAACCTCGGGGACACGCGATGCCTTTGTTGAGCTCGTTATGGCCAAAGGCGCTATTGAAATACCTGCGTTAAAGACGCTGAAAGAAAAAGACGACAAGGCATTCCAAAAGCGAGCGCTTACACTGCGTGAGGATGGGGCTTGGAAGGATTCTGGGGAAAACGACAGCTTAATTGTTCAGGCCTTATCGCGCTCCCCGGAGCAATTTGGCGTGTTTGGCTTTTCGTCGTTTGAGGAGAATATGGATCGTTTGCAAGCTGCCCCACTAAATGGGGTTGTTCCGACGTCGGAGACGATTATAGAGGGCAAATATGGCGCGTCGCGATCGCTTTATTTCTATGTGAAAAAAGCCAATGTTGGTGTGGTACCTGGCCTTAAGGAATTTGCGATTGAGCTTTTGTCCGACCATGCTGCAGGCCTACGTGGCTATTTGCGTGGGCGTGGCATGGTGCCGCTTCACCCAGATGAGCGCGCCGCCAATTATCAGGTTGCAAAATCCTTGACCGTCATGAGTGCGCCTGAGAAATAGGATCTGGCTACTTAAACCTTTTTAGCAAAAATGTCTGGGACGCGGATTTGGTGCCCATTGTGGCCCAAAACCGCTTTTCGATGATGACCCGTAAAAATCGCCTACGAACAATGAACTAAGGCCATTGGGGTAGGCAAGGCTTGCACCAAAGCCATCCTAGACCGATTGGATGTTATTTCGCCGCTAAGTGTTGTTCTGACTTTGATTATAACGCACGCTCACCGAATCGGTAAGCCGCGTTGTGGCGAGACAGCACGCATGGCAATGGCGGTATTGACCCGCACGACACAAGGTAAGCGGGTGAGAACCTCGCGGTGAATGCGCTCTAGATCAGCGACGTCGCGCGCCGCCACTCTTAATAAATAATCGGCATCACCTGTCATCAACCAGCATTCCAAAACCTCTGGCGCAGTGCGGGCGGCGGCTTCAAATGCCCCCAGATCCCGCTCTGTTTGAGTGCCTAGTGAGATCGAGACAAACACCGTGAGATTGAACCCCAGCTTTGGCGCGCTTAACTGGGCGTGGTAGCCCTCAATTACACCTGCTTTTTCCAAAAGGTCGAGACGGCGGCGGCACGCGCTTTCTGAAAGGGCAATTTTGTCGGCCAAGGCTGTGATACTGGCGCGGCCATCTCGCTGCAAGAGACGAAGTAAAGCGCGATCCTTATCGTCGATTGAAGTGATTTCCATCAAAAAACTCCATTATACCCGCGAAATTCACTAACATGAACCTATTATGCGCGCAAGAATGCGTGGAACCGCTGAGGTGTATGTGATAGGTATAATCGAAAATTTGGCACCACAGCCGCGTGAATTTGCTAGGCCAAAGCATGAATTTTACAATTGGAGGGTGAAATGAAAATTGGTGTTCCAAAAGAGATAAAGCCACAAGAAAACCGCGTTGGCGCTACGCCAGGAACTGTTGCCCAACTGATTGATGCTGGCCATACAGTATTCGTTGAATCCCAAGCTGGTGCGGGCATTGGCGTTTCTAATGAAGCTTATGAGAAGGTTGGTGCCACCATACTTCCCGACGCGGACGCCATCTTCGAAGCAGCAAATATGATTGTTAAAGTCAAAGAGCCCCAACCAATTGAATGCGCGCGCCTTAAGCCACACCACATTTTGTTCACCTACCTGCATCTGGCCCCCGATCCAGAGCAAGCCAAGGCGCTGATGGCGTCGGGCTGTACCGCCATTGCCTATGAAACGGTGGTTGGTCGCGATGGTGGCTTGCCGCTTTTGGCCCCAATGTCTGAGGTAGCCGGGCGCATGGCCACCCAAGTTGGCGCGCATTGCTTGTTGAAGCCTCAAGGCGGTTTAGGCAAGTTGATGGGTGGCGTCCCAGGTGTGGCACCTGCTAAAGTTGTGATTATCGGTGGCGGTGTTGCTGGTTTGAATGCGTGTGAGATTGCCCATGGCATGCGCGCGGACGTAACGGTATTTGACCGCTCCAAAGTCGCCTTAGTCGCCATTGATCGCCAGTTTGGTGGCATGGTAACGACTTTGATGTCCACGCCAGACGCGGTCAAAGAAGCTTGTCTCGAAGCAGATTTGGTTATTGGCGCGGTGTTGATTCCTGGCGCTTCGGCACCAAAATTGGTGACGCGTGACATGTTGTCTCAGATGAAAGACGGCTCAGTATTGGTCGATATTTCCATTGACCAAGGCGGATGTTTTGAAACCTCCCGCCCGACAACCCATAATGACCCAACCTATGTGGTTGATGGGGTCGTGCATTATTGCGTTGCCAATATGCCCGGTGCCGCACCCTTAACCTCCACCTACGCACTCAATGCGGTGACAGCGCCTTACATGCTGGCTTTGGCCAATAAGGGTGTTGATCAAGCTTTGGCAGATGATCCAGGTTTTGCACTTGGCCTTAATGTGCAAAATGGCAAAATAACATATAAAGCGGTACAGGATGCGCTTGGCTTGCATGAGGGGCATCCAACAAGATAAATCATCACACAATGAATTGTTAATGTGCTTCAACTGACTTGGACATGGCACTAAATACGCGAAAGCTAAATAGGTCATGTCAAGGTTGGTACTTAGACCAAAGGCCTGCAATTTAAAATTGTATGGCCTATTGAATAGCTTGGATGAACGTTTTTGAGTCGAGTAGCTGTGGCAAGATGATGGGTTCGGATGAACCTAGCTTATAGACGAGATAGAGGGGTACACCCACGCGACCATGGCTGGCAAGTGCTTGGGCGATCGTATCGTCACGCTTAGTCCAATCGGCGACCAGATAGACTATTGTATCTCCTTTGAGAGCCGCGCGGACAGCCGGATCTGAAAAAACAGTTGCTTCATTGACTTTACACGTCACGCACCAATCGGCCGTGAAATTGACAAAGATGGTTTTGCCCCTGCCTTGTAGCTCTTTAACCCGTGCCGGAGTCCAAGGTTCACCACTTAATTGGCTGCGGGAAGCCGTCGCAGCCTGACTGGGTGCTTGGCTAACATGATAGGCAGCCCAGCCTAATCCCAGCGCTAAGATTGCCCCTGCACAGACTTTACCGATTAAGCCATTCCACCACCGTACAATCCAAATCGTCATTCCGCACGCCAAGACCCCAATTAAGGCCGAAACCACCCCAAACTGACCAACTTGAGCCCCTAGTACCCAAATCAACCAAATCGCGGTTGCGAACATGGGGAAAGCTAAGGCTTCGCGAAGTCGTGCCATCCAAGGCCCTGGCCTTGGTAAAGCGTTCAACAAGGCTGGCATCCAAGTTAAGCCCATAAAAGGTAGGGCAAAGCCTAACCCCAAGGCGGCAAAAACCAGAAGAGCAAGGCCTGCAGGCTGGGTCGCAGCATAGCCTAAGGCAACTCCCATAAAGGGCGCTGTACAGGGGGCGGCAACTACGACAGCCAATATCCCAGTAAAGAAAGAGCCACGATTCCCACCTGTGCTAGCCAAACCTGTACCAGCATTTTGTAAAGTCGTGCCGATCTCAAAAAAACCTAGAAGATTAAAGCCAATCAACACCATCAGGATTGCCAAACCGGTAACAATTATGGGTGATTGCAATTGAAAGCCCCATCCAGCAGCCATTCCTGCCGTTTTCAGGCCAATCAACAAGCAAGCCAAGCTTAAAAAGCTGACCATCACACCAAAACCGTAAAAAAGACCATGCATGCGCGCATGGGTTTTATCCCCGTGGGAAGCCTGGATAAGACCCAAAGCTTTCATCGATAGTATAGGAAACACACATGGCATTAGGTTTAAAATCAACCCACCTACAAAAGCCATCACAACAGCTTGAAGCAGGCCAAATGAGTGCGCTTTACCGGTATCAGAAATTGTGAGTGAGCGAGCAGACGATGATAAGGGTGGTGTTGATTGAACTGGGCCTTGCACCTCATAAGCTCGCTCATTAGAACCTTTGCCCAACACTAATACACCCCTAATTGGGCCAACTAAGGGATCGGGAAGCGAGGGTGATTGGACTAAATTGATGGCAAATCCAGTATCGCCTCTAACAAGTTCTTGCGGCTTTGCAAAATCAATCAAGGCTCCAAGCTTGAATTCATAGGGAAAAAAATAGGCTATATCTGGTTGCTTAATGCCGCTTAGAACCAATTGTAACTTAGTGGCATCTAATCGGGTCAGATGCGCCTGCCCTGGAAAGGGTTTAGGTAGATTTAAGAGTGCAGACCCAATCTCCTGAGCGGCCGCTGCTTGGATGCTTTTGCTGGCCACAGGCAAAGTCAAGGAAATTTGTCCTTCACCAGGGATGCACACGTCCGAACATTCAAGCCAAGTGGCTGCCGCCTCAAGCGTGATCGACGTATCGGGCTTAGCGGTGGATGGCACCGAAATCTCGATCGGCAAAATGACCTCATTGGAGAAACCATAATTGACCAAGGGCCCAAACGGGATTGCACTCGGCTTTGGCCATTGAATTGGGCCTGCCTTCACTCCGTTAGATAAGGTCCATCTTAGCTGAGTTGGTTCACCCGAATCGCCTGGATTACGCCAGTAAGTATGCCAATCAGGAGCAATCACCTGTCGGATTGCCACATGAAATACCTCGCCAGGTCTCACCGCGGCGCGTTCACTGATCAATTCGATTTCAACATTGGCTGATCGCGCGGTGGGGCTGTGACGTGGTTGGATCGAAAAAGCTGGGGTGTTTTGCATAGAGGCAACACGCCCAGAATCAGGTGAGGAGGCGATTTGTGCGTTAGCATAACCCGCCAAGCTTAAACTTATCATTGTTGCGATTAGCACTGACTTCATTTGGGTATCCCTTATCAGCATTATGTAGGGTTTTTTGCTGATCAGGCCAATCGGATCGGGCACGAATACTTTAAATTGTAGCGCTCTGAACTTGAGCACCTAAAGATTTATCGGTCCGGGGCACCATATACTTGGCCCTAAATCACCCCCTAAATCGCCCCCAAAACGCCTTAGGAGCTGAGAACTAGGTTCAGCTGGAAAATCCAGCTGCGCATGTGTTCAATGGGCTACAACGCCAAAGACTTGCCATGCGGGAAAGGAAATACTGCAGGGGATCGAAGCTACTGCCTTCAAACCTGCCCCAACCCACGCTAAACGGAGCGTATGACCTCGATTACCCCCAAAGATCCGCCTATGACCGAAGCGCTTATTGCTGAGCACGGCCTGTCAAAAGATGAGTATGACGTTATTCTGGCGCGCCTTGGCCGCCCACCCAATCTCACCGAATTGGGCATTTTTTCAGTCATGTGGTCAGAGCATTGCAGTTATAAGAGCTCACGTCGGCATTTGGCAAAATTTCCAACTAAGGGGCCGCGTGTTATTCAGGGCCCTGGTGAAAATGCGGGTGTTATTGATATTGATGATGGTCAGGCCGCTGTGTTTAAAATGGAAAGCCATAATCACCCAAGCTTTATCGAGCCGTATCAAGGGGCGGCAACTGGGGTGGGTGGTATTATGCGTGATGTCTTTACCATGGGCGCGCGCCCCATTGCATTAGCCAATGCGCTGCGATTTGGCAGTGCGGATCACCCTTTGACCAAGCGGCTGGTTTCGGGTGTGGTGTCGGGCATTGGCGGCTATGGCAATTGCGTTGGGGTACCCACAGTTTGTGGGGAAACCAATTTTCATCCGGGCTATAATGGCAACATTCTCGTCAATGCGATGTGCGTGGGCTTAGCCGATGCCGATAAAATTTTTTACGCGCGCGGCGCCAAAGCCGGTAGCCCCATCGTTTATTTTGGCTCAAAAACGGGTCGCGACGGTATCCATGGTGCCACCATGGCCAGTGCAGAATTTGATGAAGCCAGCGAAGATAAGCGCCCGACCGTACAAGTTGGCGACCCATTTGTTGAAAAGCTGCTGATTGAAGCCTGTCTCGAATTAATGGCCACCGATTCTATTGAAGCCATTCAGGACATGGGGGCAGCGGGCCTCACATCTTCGTCGGTGGAAATGGCGGGCAAGGAATATCTGGGGATTGAGCTTGATATGAATTTGGTTCCGGTCCGCGAAGCGGGCATGACACCCTATGAAATGATGCTGTCGGAAAGCCAAGAGCGGATGCTGGCGATCTTAAAGCCGGGTCGTGAGGCCGAGGCCGAAGCCATCATGAAGAAGTGGGATATTGATTTTGCCGTCATCGGCCACACCACCAATAGCGGGCGCATGGTTCTTAACTGGAATGGCGCATGCGTGTGCGATATTCCTGTTGCCCCTTTAAGCGAAGATGCACCCAATTATGATCGCCCCTGGGTAGAGCCCACGCTCAGCCCGGCCGTAACCAGCGCGGATCTGCCTGCCATCACCGACTGGCGAAGCGCTTTGATCACTTTGTTGTCATGCCCGGATGGTTCTTCTAAGCGTTGGCTCTGGGAACAATATGATCGCCATGTCATGGCCGATAGCTTGGAAGAAAGTGCAACGCCTTCTGATGCCGCGATTGTGCGCGTGCACGGAACCCGTAAAGCACTGGCCATCACATGCGATTGTACGCCGCGCTATGTGCAGGCTGACCCATATCAGGGCGGCAAACAAGTTGTGGCTGAAGCTTGGCGCAATCTGACCGCCACCGGGGCAAGCCCGATTGCGCTGACGGATAACCTCAACTTTGGTAACCCACAGCGCCCAGAAATCATGGGTCAATTTGTGCGCGCGACCGATGGCATGGCTGAAGCCTGCGCCAAGCTCGATTTTCCTGTCGTTTCGGGCAATGTCAGCCTGTATAACGAAACTTCAGGGGCGGCGATTCCACCAACCCCGGCTATTGGTGGGGTGGGTCTATTGCTGGATTACACCAAACGCATTGGATTTGGGGCGGTCCATGCTGGCGATTTGGTCATTCTTGTGGGCCAAACTACGGACAATCTGGGCTCAACCTTGGGCTTGCGCGAATTATGGGGGCGAGAAGATGGTGCGCCACCGCGCGTGGACTTGGCGCTGGAACGCAAAACCGGTGATGCGATCCGCCACTTGATTCAAGCCGGCATGATCCGCTCGTGCCATGACCTCTCAGACGGCGGGCTTTTGGTTGCTGCCGCAGAAATCGCAATAGCCTCGGGAACAGGCTTAGCCTTAAGCTTAAAAACCACGCTCCCGATGGAAGCAGCTTTACTGAGTGAGGATCAAGCGCGCTACCTCATGATCGTAAGCCCCAGCCATGCCGATACTATTTTCGACGCCTTCCAAGGCTTAGATATCCCTTGCGCGCCCCTAGGCACCGCAGGGGGGTGCGAATTGGCGATTGAGGGGGTTTTGGCCGCGGATGTGGTTGACCTCAAACAAGCCCATGAAGCTTGGATGCCCGCCTTTATGGCTTGATACAGACGGGTAAAATCGGCATCTGACGCCGGATCAAACGCAAAGATTGGAAACCTCCATGCCTATGGCAATATTAGACATCCAAACCATGCTTCTAGAAGCCTTTCCCGACGCAGAAATCGAGATCATCGATTTGGCGGGTGATGGCGATCATTATAAGGCTGTCATCAAAAGTAGTGCTTTTGCTGGGCTTAGTCGTGTGAAGCAGCACCAAGCCGTCTATGCCGCGCTTAAAGGAAAAATGGGCGGGGAGCTACACGCGCTGGCGCTTGAAACCTCGGCCAAGGAATAGTGCTGAGCCTGTTCGTGACACCAATTGAAAAATGAATGAGATTTCTTTCGTCTGGGACGGCTTTGGTGCAGGCCATGCCTTCCCCAAAGGCCTCATTCAATTGTTAGTGGGCGATTTGACGGGTCAAGTCCGCTTCGCGCCATTGACGCGCGTTTGGCTCTTTAGAACCAAGTTGCGCGTTTAAATCAAGAAATTAGGTCCCCCTCTTTTTAAGCAAAAAAGAGGGGGACCTAGGGCGGCAGCTTTCCAAAGGAAAGCTGGACTTGATGCGACAAAACGCCCGGTCATCATCGAAAAGCGGTTTTGTGACCAGAAGGGGCACCAAAGCGCGTCCCAGACCCTTTTGCATAGGATCGCATCAGCTCCCTTGCCTTTAGGGCTAAGGCAAAATGGGATAGAGCCTAGCCCTTACCCCATTCTCATCCTATATATCCGATAAGAACACCATGCGGCCCTAATTTCCGGGCCAAAGGCGAAATAATCAGAGGCCACAATCCCTGTCAGGAGACATGTCATGAGCGATGCCCTTCAGTTTATTGATAACTTGGTAAAGACCAACGACGTCGTATTGTTCATGAAGGGCAATGCGCGCATGCCCCAGTGTGGATTTTCTGGCACAGTTGTTAAGATCCTCGATCATGTCGGCGTGAGCTTTCAAGATGTGAATGTTCTGGCCGACGATGCGATACGCCAAGGCATTAAGGATTATTCCAACTGGCCCACCATCCCCCAGCTCTATGTTAAGGGTGAATTTGTTGGCGGTTGCGACATTGTTCGTGAAATGTTTGAAACCGGCGAGCTCAAGCAATTGTTCAGTGAAGCTGGGGTCGCTATCGAGGCCTAAAGGTGGATTTATGGATCCTAAAAGCGTTCATACCCCATTTTTTGACGCAGCATCGCCAGATATCCGCGAAAGATTGGTTGCGATCCAATCAGAAGTAATCAAGCGCATCCCAGATGCAATTGCCTGCGTCAGCTACCGCATGCCGGCTTTTCGACTGAGCCGAGTATTCTTCTATTTCGCCGCCTTTAAAGCCCATATCGGCATCTATCCGCCGGTACGAGAGCCGCAAGCGCTCATTAAACTCTTAGAGCCTTTTCGCGGGCCCAAGGGCAATTTGAGCTTTCCGCATCATCAGGCCTTACCCCTAGATTTGATCGGCCAAATGGCCGAAGCATTAGTGAAAAGGCACTAAAAAACCCGCCCTGAAGGTTCAGAGCGGGCTTTTTATCATTTAGATTTAATCGCTTAGGAAGCGTAATATTCCACAACCATGTTGGGTTCCATTTTAACTGGATAAGGCACATCGGCTAGTTCGGGAACGCGCAAGAAAGTGGCCTTCATCGCGCCAACATCCATTTCGATGTAATCGGCAAAGTCACGTTCGGGTGAATCGAGTGCTTCAAGAACAAGCGCCATGTTTCGAGATTTATCGCGCACTTGAACAATATCACCTACACGCACACGGTAGGAAGGGATATTCACCTTCTTACCATTGACGGTCACATGACCGTGGTTGACGAATTGGCGGGCGGCAAATACGGTTGGCACAAATTTAGCGCGATAAACAACAGCGTCCAAGCGGCATTCCAACAAGCCGATCAGATTTTCTGCGGTGTTGCCTTTGCGCCGTGCTGCTTCTTCATAGAGACCCGCAAACTGCTTTTCAGTGATATTGCCATAATAGCCCTTAAGCTTTTGTTTGGCCCTTAGTTGGGCACCAAAAGCTGAAACCTTGGCAGGACGTGCGGAAGGACCATGTTGGCCAGGCTTATAAGTACGCTTATTGACAGGGCTTTTGGGGCGTCCCCACAGATTTTCGCTGAGGCGACGATCGATTTTATACTTCGCAGCAATGCGCTTTGACATGTTCAGTCCATTATCGTTTTGACGGTCCGGGCGTCACACGATGTGCCGCGATTGCAATGGCCGGATATCCATCACCCATCATAACCGACCCCGCAGATCAAGCTGCTCGGGCAGGAAGGCGCGCTTAAACGGGATTAAGCACACAGAGTCAAGATTTCGCGGCAGTTTGGCAGGCGCGTGGCCGCCACCATCGTGACATCGGCTTCAATTGCGACTATCAGGTAGCGCTTATTCCCCTCACCAAAAAACCGCCTCCTTATGTTGCAGATCACCGACCTTACTTATCGCCTTGCGCGGCGCGTATTATTTGATGGGGCCAGTGCTGTGATCTCCGATGGCTGGAAGGTTGGCCTTGTAGGCAAAAATGGCGCTGGCAAATCGACTTTGTTGAAGTTGATCCAAGAAGCCGTCTCCTACAACGACGGCAGCATTCGCCTGAAGCGAGGTGCCCGTATGGGATTTGTGGCGCAAGAAATCGCGGCCACGCCAGACCCGATGCTGGACGTTGTTTTGGCTGCCGACCATGAGCGGGCGAGCTTGATGGCCGAGGCCGAGACCGCGACCGACCCCATGCGCATCGGGGAAATCCACACACGTTTAGCCGATATTGATGCTTATTCTGCCGAAGCGCGCGCCAGCGAAATCCTAGTCGGGCTGGGATTTAAACAAGAAGAGCTGATGAACCCAGCGGGCTCATTTTCTGGTGGTTGGCGCATGCGCGCGGCGTTGGCTGGCGTACTTTTTTCTATGCCTGATCTTTTGGTCCTCGATGAGCCGACCAATTATCTGGATTTAGAAGGTGCGGCTTGGCTTGAAAGCTTTTTGCGCAAATATCCAAATACGGTTTTGGTGGTTAGCCATGACCGGGAAATGCTCAACCGATCGGTTACACATATTATGGCACTGGAAGACGCTAAGCTTGAAGTTCATACCGGTGGATACGACACCTATATGCGGCGTAAGGCAGAGCGTGCAGCGTTGATGGCAGGGCAAAAGGCCAAGCAAGACGCAGCCAAGGCGCATTTACAGGCCTTCGTCGATCGCTTTCGCGCCAAAGCTTCTAAAGCCCGCCAAGCGCAAAGCCGCATCAAAATGCTGGAGAAGATGCAAGATATTGCGGTTCCCATTGCTGAGCGTGCCATGCCATTTCATTTTGATGAGCCTGCCGAGCTTGCTTCACCCTTGGTCCAACTCGAAGAAGCAGACCTTGGCTATATTGAAGGAAAGCCCGTTCTTCATAAAGTCAATTTCAGGCTGGATCATGATGATCGCATTGTGATCATTGGTCCCAATGGTCAAGGTAAAACGACCTTGGTCAAGTCGATTGGTGCGCGTCTTGAACTCCTTGATGGCAAACGCCACGCCTCAAAGGCTGTCAGAATCGGCTATTTCAGTCAGGATCAGCTAGATGAATTGCGCAGCGGCGAAACCGTCCTCCAGCATGTGCGCGATCTCGAACCCGAATGGCCGCCCTCGCGCCATCGTTCGCTTGCCGCCCGCATGGGCTTTGGGCAGGAAAAGATCGATACCAATGTCGATAAGCTCTCAGGCGGCGAAAAAGTGCGCCTGCTCTTGGGCCTGATGGCACACACAAAGCCGCATGTTTTGATCTTAGACGAACCTACAAGCCACCTCGACATCGACAGCCGCGAAGCCTTGATTCATGCACTCAATGCGTATTCTGGAGCGGTGCTTTTGATTACCCACGATGTTTATCTAGCCGAAGCCTGCGCTGAACGTTTATGGCTGGTCCACCACGGCCACGCCCGGGTTTATGATGGCGATTTGTCCGATTATCGCAGCTTGGTCCTCAATGCCGACCGGCCAGAAGGGAGAAAGACCATTAAATCGGCAAACAAAGGCGGTGATGAAGGCGCACAAAACCACTATGCTAAAAGGCAGCCCTCTGTTTCGAGTTTGAGGTTTAAATTAGCCGACGCTGAAAAGACCATCGCCCAAGAACAGCACGCCATAAAGGTCATTGATGCGCGTTTGTCTTCCCCTAGTTTTTATACCGAGGGTGCCGAGCTGTTGGCCGATCTTGCCCAAAAACGCGAATGCCATGTCCAAGCATTAGCAGAAGCTGAAGCGTTGTGGATTGAAACCAGCGAAGCGCTTGAAACATTAAGCTAGGACCTGGACCCGTATTGGTGCCCTCAAAGCAGGACTGTGGTTTAAGTATGGTTATGAGCTTTGATGGTTCATGGGCCAATGAATAAGAGATAAAGGCCTTGGGATCAGGCAGTGCCTGTACTAAAGTCTTCCAATATGAAAATTTTGATCATCAGTTCATTTCTGCTGCAATGAGTTTGGCGCTGGATTAGGATTGAGGGTGTGTTTATTTCGTGCTTCAGACGCCAAATCATCCAGATTTATTCAAGGAATGCCCATGAAACTTGCATCTTTAAACGAGGGCCGTGATGGGCGGTTGGTCGTGGTTTCGCATGATCTTACCCACTACACAGACGCTGGTCTGATCGCTCCGACAATGCAGGCTGCCCTTGACAATTGGGCGCAATGTAGGCCGGCTTTAGAGACACTTAGTCAAGCCCTTGAACGGGGGGCTGTTCCAACTTCAAGGTTTCATGAACGCCAAGCCCATTGCCCGTTGCCGCGCGCCTTTCAATGGGCGGACGGATCTGCCTATGTTAATCATGTGCAATTGGTGCGCCAAGCTAGGGGTGCGGCCATGCCAGAAAGCTTCTGGACAGACCCCTTAATGTACCAAGGTGGATCGGATGATTTTGTGCCCCCGCGCGCACCCATTAGACTGGCAGATGAAGCATGGGGTTGTGATTTGGAGGCCGAAGTTGGGGTCATAACCACCGATGTACCTCAAGGTATCAGCCCGCAAGCAGCTTGTGAGCACATAGCTTTGGTCCTTTTAGTCAATGATGTCAGCTTGCGCAATTTGATCCCCGATGAATTGGCAAAGGGATTTGGATTTTTTCAAGCCAAGCCCGCTAGCTCATTTTCTCCGGTTGCGGTGACGCCTAAAAGTCTTGGAACGCTTTGGGATGGGGGGCGCTTACATGTGACCTTATGCGTGGATCTCGATGAAAAACCGCTTGGTCGCGCAGAAACCGGGGTGGATATGACCTTTGATTTTGGCACATTGATTGCCCACGCCGCGCGAACACGTAATTTGTGCGCCGGCACGATCATAGGCTCTGGTACTGTATCAAATCGCGATCAAAGCGGTGGCCCCGGCAGGCCCATAATTGATGGGGGCTTGGGCTATTCATGTTTAGCAGAAGTCCGTGTAGTTGAGACTATACTTCATGGTGCGCCGACCACCCCCTTTTTGCGGCATGGTCAAACGGTGCGCATCTTTGCCAATGATCATAAGGGTCATTCAATTTTTGGGGCGATTGAGCAAAACATAGTTCCCCTCAATTCATAATCCTTTTTGAGTTGATGATTGTCATGATTTAAGGTCGGCGTATGGTTATGGATAAAAGAAATATGCAACCATAGTTGATGCGCAATTGAGTTAATGTTTAACCCGTGTTCATTAACTTGAGTTGTAAAACATGACACAAAGGAAAAAGCATTACACGATTATAAATCCATCAAGATTGCCATGAAACGGCGGAGGTTAAGCCGCGTCTGTAGCGAAGTCCTTTAACGCATTTGCGAGGTCAAGAAGGCGCCGTCTTGGACGTTCACCCAAACGAGAATAAGCGCGGATCAGTTCGAGTGTCTCTTTTCGGCGCAATACATCTGGTGCAATTTCATCATCATTGGCAGGTTGTTCGTTGACAGAACTTTTATGTATTAGTCCATCGTAAAAATACTGAACTGGGATCGATAAAGCCCCAGCAAGCTCAAACAGGCGGCTGGCCGTAATCCGATTGGCTCCACACTCATATTTTTGGATTTGCTGAAAGCGGATGCCCACATAATCGGCCAATTGTTGTTGGGTCATGCCCATCAGCCGGCGCCGACGTCTTAGACGTCGCCCAACATAAAGGTCGATGGAAGTGGCCATGGGAACTCCAAGATCGAATTTCGCGTTTGTGGGGCCTTTCGGCGATCCGAAACGGGACGCCACACGCGTCGTTTTCATTCCAGAAGCAAACGGCGTGCCGCCCGCCTGTCATAAAGTCGCAGCATTAGCCGCTTGCCGTAAGCGCGCCCTAAGCTTAGCTTGCTGCATCTGCGAACAAAAGCAGTGAGATGATTCAGGGTAGGTCTTTGTGGCAAATGGCACATATTAAAACAATTGGTGTAGTCGGTGCAGGTCAGATGGGTAATGGTATTGCCCATGTCGCAGCTTTAGCGGGATATGATGTCTTTCTTTCAGATGTCTCAGAGGAGCAATTATACGCTGGACGTGCTTTAATTGAGCGCAATTTGACCCGGCAAGCCAGCCGCGGATTGATCAAGGACGAGCAGGTCAAGCCTGCTTTGGCGAGAATCGTCACCACGACTGCCCTTACAGATTTAGCCAATATTGATTTGGCGATTGAAGCGGCCAGTGAAAAAGAAGATATCAAACGGGCGATCTTTAAATCCTTGTGCGAAATAATCCGACCAGACACGATTTTAGCCTCCAATACCTCTTCTTTGTCGATAACGCGATTGGGATCTTCCACGGATCGGCCAGAGCGCTTTATTGGGCTTCATTTTATGAACCCCGTTCCGATGATGAAACTGGTTGAAGTTATTCGCGGCCTTGCCACCAATGAGGAAACTTATGAAGCGGCGACCCAAGTCGTGACCGCTATGGGTAAAACCATCACCAATGCAGAAGATTTTCCTGCCTTTATCGTCAACCGGGTGTTAATCCCTATGATCAACGAGGCGGTTTATACTTTATATGAAGGCGTGGGCACGGTTGAGGGCATTGATAAGGCGATGCGCCTTGGAGCTAATCACCCAATGGGGCCATTGGAATTGGCAGACTTTATCGGGCTTGATACGATTTTATCGATCATGCAGATCCTCAATGAAGGCCTAGCCGATACCAAATATCGGCCATGCCCACTGTTGGTCAAATATGTTGAAGCAGGCTGGCTTGGCCGCAAAACCGACCGTGGCTTTTATGATTACCGGGGCGAGACCCCTGTCCCAACCCGGTAATCGGATACATCGCCCTTCAATTATTTCGTTTTGACCGGTGTTGGGCGTAGGCCTTTTTTCTGCAAAAATGCTTGCACGCTATCGCTACCCCCTAAATGACCGGCCCCAACCGCCACGAAGACCGTGCCAGGCTGAGCCATACGTCCGGCAATCCAATTGGCCCACTTTTCATTGCGATCGGTCAAAAGTAGCTTGCCGATGGCAGGCTGGGAACGCAGTCTCTCGTTCATCATGGACGCTAGACGCTCAAGATCACCGCTTGACCAAGCAGCGACCATATCTTGAAGCATTTTGGTGGAGCTATCCCATTCTTCAATGGTGGAGACCAACATCGCGCGCTGTTGTTCTTCGTTGAGGCTTGCAAAAAAGCCAATCTGTTCAGCGCCCGTTTCAAATCCGCCCACAGGCTTATTGGCGGCCCGCGCTAAGCCATCCAAAGTTTTGTCGGCACCATTTTTGGGATCAAGGCCCAATTTTTGAAAAAGGCCAAGCGATAGGACAAGACTGCCAAGCCATGGCTGCATACGCTCCACCGCTTGGGGCGGGATGCCTGATTGAGCGATAATGGCGGTTAATGCGGCCTTCTGCGTCTCGGTCAAGCCATCGCTGATCTTCTGCTCTGGCGGCAATTGTCCTTTGGTTTGCATGAGCTGAACAATAGCGGGACCTTCGGCCTCCATATCGGCGATTTCTAACTGTAGGGCGTCAGAAGCTTCAAAGGCGGCCTTCACCGCGCCATGGTTCCAGTCCAAGTTGGCGGGCATCAAATGCAAGGTACCAAAGAGATAAATCCGGGTGTCGGCATCTTTGATTAGCCACAGGGCAGGGTACGCCTTTTGCGTCTTTGGTGAGGTTTGGCTGGCAGGTACCGGATTGGGCTGCGCATAGGCGCTACTGATCAGGAGGGTTGAGACCGCACAGCCAGCGATCATCTTTAACACTGTGTTTCTCATGGGTTGGTTCCTTTCGGTTTTATGGGATTAAGGTTCATCGTCGAAAATCGCTTCGATGGGCAAAGAGAACAGGCGTGCGAGTTTGAACGCCAAGGGCAGGGAAGGGTCATATTTGCCCGTTTCTAAGGCATTGATGGTTTGGCGGGAGACATCGAGCGCGTTGGCAAGTTCGGCTTGCGACCAATCACGCTCCGCGCGGAGTACTTTTAAGCGGTTCCTCATGTGTCTGCGTGCTCCCGCAGTGACAATATGTTGGGGTCGCGCTTAAAGGCCACCCAACCGTTCGTGATCAGATAGACCCATTGATAAAGCACGAGCCAACTATAGCCTGAAAGCGCAGGTATCAACTCAAGCTTGTTGGCAACAAGGCCGATCAGAGCGATCAGTAACAGGATGAAGGAGGAAAGCGCGCATGCCTCGACCCAGATCGCGCGGAAAAATTCATCTAAGATGGACCAAAGCCGCAGCGCGCTCCACACCATAGCCGCCACACCAATGCTTGCTGCACCCACAAAGAGGGGCGCGTTGGCGGGGGAGTGGTGCGCCCCGATCTCCAAAACCGTCAGCACCCCGAAAGCGGCGCTATAGCCCAGATAGAACAGGATAAGATAAGGATAGGCTTTGCGTGAACTGGGGTTGCCGCCCAGGCCGCCAGTCAAGACGCGGCTACCGGCCACGCCCTTATGCATCAAGGCGAGGCCGTATAGGGTAGCAGAGATGATATAAGTGCCCAAAAGCACAAACCCTAAACCAATACTCAAGCCGGTACTAAAGGAAACATCCGACAAGAAAGGGCTGTCGCCTGCCTGTCCAGCCTGCTTCACCCATTTTCCTGTGAGATATCCAATGCTAGCGCCAAATATGACCAATAGCCCAATCAACCCCAAAAAGAACAAGCTGCTTTCGTTAAACCGCTTTGCACGCTTAATCTCAGACATGTCATGTATCCTTATCTTTATGACAAGACTACTTGTCATAAGCGGACCCTAGAAGTCAAGCGTCATTGACTAAAAGTCATGCATAATTGTCAGTACGGGGTGGGTTTAGGCCAACACACGCCCAATCGCGTCGGCCCAACCCGTCAAGCGTGCTTTGCGGTGTGATGGCTCAAGACCCGGTTCAAAGTGTTTTTTTGGGCCGCGCATCACCATGGCGTCCTCTAAACTGGCATAAAGCCCAGCGCCCACACCCGCCAGCATCGCTGCCCCCAAAGCGGTGGTTTCGATAAAGTCGGGTCGCTCTACGCGAATGTCTAACATGTCTGAGAGGTCTTGGGCCACCCAGTCATTGGCGACCATGCCACCATCGATGCGCAGCTCCGCCCAATCGGCCCCGTCAGCGGCAAAAGCGGTTTTGAGGTCATAAGTCTGGTGCGCCATGGCTTCTAAGGCGGCGCGTACGATATGGGCCTTCTGCGATGAAAAGCTTAAGCCAAGCACAGCGCCGCGCGCATCAGGCTTCCAATGGGGTGCGCCAAGACCGCTTAAGGCTGGCACCACATAAACCCCGCCATTATCAGGCACACTGCGCGCAAGCTTTTCAGTTTCTAAAGCGGTCCCAATCAGGCCAATATCGTCACGCAGCCATTTAATCAGGCTGCCTGCCACAAAGATGGAACCTTCCAACGCATAATGGCGCACCCCGTTCAATTGCCAAGCAATGGTGGACAACAAGCGGTTCTTCGACTGGGGTAAGGTACGCCCGGTTTGGGTCAGTACAAAGGCCCCGGTGCCAAAGGTCGCCTTGGTTTGCCCGGGTGCAAGACAGCCTTGCCCGATAGTTGCAGCCTGTTGATCGCCCGCAAGGCCTGTAATCGCGATGGGTACGCCAAAAAGCTCAGGTCGCGTTTTGCCGAACTGGCCCGCGCAATCAACGATTTCCGGCAAGATATGGCGCGGCACCGCAAAAAGATCGCATAAGCCATCGTCCCAGCCCGCACTGCCAATGGCCATCAAAGAGGTGCGCGACGCATTGGTGGCATCGCTGATATGCTGCCCCCCCGTTAAACGAAAAACCAAATAGCTTTCAATCGTGCCCACCGCGAGATGGGGCCCAGCCGCGCGCAGCTGTTCCCAATCACTCAAAGCCCATCCCATTTTGGAGCCGGAGAAATAGGGATCCAGCAAAAGCCCAGTTTTGGCCTGCACCACCGCTTCTTCACCCTGATCCTTGAGACTTTGGCAAATGTCAGTGGTCCGCCGGTCTTGCCACACGATGGCGGGCGCTAAAGGCTCGCCCGTACGCCTATCCCAAAAAACGATGGTTTCGCGCTGATTGGTGATCCCAATGCCTGCAATCTGATCCGCGCCGCCGGCCTTAGCGACCATTTCCTGCGCGCAGACCAGCGTCAGTTCCCAAATCTCTTGCGCATCATGTTCTACAAGGCCCGGAGCTGGATAGAATTGGGTGAGCGGGCGCTGCGCTGTGGCCAAGCATGTCCCATCTTGGCCAATCAACATGGCGCGGATTGAAGTTGTGCCTTCGTCAATGACAAGGATTTTGGTGGGCAATGCTTCTCCCCCTCAAAGTGGCTTTTAAAGACAGCCTAACCAGCCCTTCATGAGGATACAAGGGCACCTCAACGCGCACTATGGCTTTGGTGAGGGGTCATGCTAAACAGCGTTCAAGGGAGTTTTAGTGCATGGATTATATCAAACTTGATTGCCTCGGGACCAGTTTGGTGATCCGTGCTGCCATAGGTGCGCCTCCGTCGATCCTATATTGGGGCCCAAGCCTTGATCATAAAATGGACCCTCACACGCTACAGGCATTGGCTGGTCAGCAAGGCGGGCCAGGGGCTAGTGATGTTTTCATTGCTGGCTCCATGGCGATGGAGGCAAGCCTTGGCTTGCTTGGTCCTAATGGGGTGGTTGTTCACCGCGAGGGCCGCGATTGGGATACACGATTTGACGTGGTTTCGCATCAGCATGAGGGGTTTAGGGTCACCGTCACATGCATGGATTCATCGACCCTTGTCGGGCTTGTATATCACATCGCGCTTGATCCAAGCTCTGGTGTGCTCAGCTTTGCATCCCAGCTCACCAATTACGGCGAAAAATCCCTTGAAGTGAATGAATGTGCCACGGCCGTCTTGCCCATCCCCAGTCATATGACTGATTTGATCGGTTTTAGTGGCCGCTGGGCAATGGAGTTTCAAACCGAACGGATCAAGCGATTTGCCGGAACTTATCTGCGTGAAAACCGCCGTGGCCGTACGTCGCACGATCATTTTCCAGCTGTGTTCTTAGCCAGTGCTTCAACTACAGAGATGCAAGGGGAGGTTTATGGGTTGCATTTGGGTTGGAGTGGCAATCACCGCCTTCGCGTCGATAGCCTCCATGATGGTCGGGTCTTTACGGGCCTTGGCGCTCTATTGGGACCTGGTGAAATCCGCCTCGAGCCTGGTCAGTCCTTTGAGGCACCCACGATCTATGCGGCTTATTCCAACAAGGGATTATCGGGTATTAGTCAAAGATTTCATCACCTTGTGCGACACACTATTGTGCGCAAAGAGGTTTGGAAGAAGCCGCGCCCGGTTCATTACAACACCTGGGAAGCAGTTTATTTTGACCATGATTTTGATAAGCTTAAAGGTCTGGCGGATCGCGCCGCGCATTTGGGTGTT
Source organism: Candidatus Phycosocius spiralis (assembly GCF_030158815.1). Classification (GTDB taxonomy): domain Bacteria; phylum Pseudomonadota; class Alphaproteobacteria; order Caulobacterales; family Aquidulcibacteraceae; genus Aquidulcibacter; species Aquidulcibacter spiralis. The sequence goes on along the minus strand of NZ_BPFZ01000003.1, from coordinate 7,696 downwards.
GAGCGTTTTGTCTTGGATGATGGCTGGTTTGGCTCGCGCCGCGATGACACTTCTGGGCTGGGGGATTGGTTTGTCTCACCAGAAATCTATCCTAAGGGATTAGGACCTTTAATATCCCATGTTAAGGGGCTGGGGATGGAAATGGGGATTTGGTTTGAACCTGAAATGGTCAATCCCAATTCGGATCTCTATAGGCGTCATCCAGATTGGGTGCTACAGAGCCTAGGCCACGAGCAAATCCCGTTTCGCAATCAATTGGTGTTGGATATCTCCCGGCCTGAGGTTTCCAACTATCTCTATGAGTGTCTGCATCAGCTTCTGAGCCACCATGCCATCAGCTACATTAAATGGGATATGAACCGGGATTTGAACCATCCAGGCGACCATCGCGGCTATCAGCGCTCGCACGCGCAGGTCTTGGCGCTCTATGCGCTGTTGGAACGCCTGCGTAAGGCCCATCCCCATGTGGAGATTGAAAGCTGTGCTTCAGGGGGTGGGCGTGTTGATTATGGGATTTTGGCCCATACCGATCGTGTCTGGACCTCAGACAGCAATGATGCGCTCGATCGGCAGGTCATTCAACGCGGGGCCAGCTATTTTATGCCACTCGAGGTTCTGGGTGCCCATGTCGGGCCCAAGCATTGCCACATTACGGGCCGCACATTATCAATGGCGATGCGCGCAGGCACGGCTCTATTTGGCCATATGGGACTTGAGCTGAACCTGTTGACCGAGCCTCAAGGCGAACTGGAAGAGCTAAAAGCTGCTATCGCGCTCTATAAGCGCTACCGGGGCTTGTTGCATCACGGCCATTTGGTTCGACTTGAGACACCGGTGGAGATTGTGGCAATGGGTGTGATTAGTCATGATCAGCATGAGGCGCTATTCTCAGTGGCTTTGATGACCGGATTTAATGAACGTCTGGCACCGCGAATATTCTTCGCAGGCCTTGACCCCGACAAAAACTATAGGCTGACCTTGATCTGGCCGCAGCATATGCGCCGCTGGTCTCGTGGCTCTATCCTCGACACATTGGATTTGACTGGCGCAGGCGCGCGCCTCAGTGGTAAAACCTTGCAAGAGGTGGGGCTGGGATTGCCTTTGACCAACCCAGAGCAGGTTTTGGTGTTCCATCTGCAGGGAGAGGGTGCGGTCTAGAGCATCCACCGCATCTGGCCCTTTCCCCCATGGGCTGGTCAGGCTATGTCGGCGCTATGATTCCGCGTGAAAACATCCGCAACTTCTCCATCGTCGCCCATATTGACCATGGCAAATCCACCTTGTCTGATCGCCTGATCCAGCGGACAGGGGGCCTCACACAACGTGAAATGAAAGAGCAAGTGCTTGACAGCATGGATATTGAGCGTGAGCGGGGGATTACCATTAAAGCACAAACGGTGCGGCTCGATTTTCACCGCGATGGGCAAGATTATGTACTCAATCTAATCGACACCCCAGGCCATGTAGACTTTGCCTATGAGGTTTCGCGATCTTTAGCAGCATGTGAAGGCGCGCTATTGGTGGTGGATGCCAGCCAAGGAGTGGAGGCTCAAACCCTTGCAAATGTCTATCAAGCCATTGATGCAGATCTCGAAATCGTTCCGGTTCTCAACAAGATTGATTTGCCCGCCGCAGAACCAGATCGGGTCAAGGCCCAGATCGAGGAAGTGATTGGCATTGATGCCTCGCAGTCTATCATGATTTCGGCAAAAACAGGCATAGGCATCGAAGATGTGCTCGAAGCCATCATTACTCGCTTGCCCCCTCCAAAAACTGGCAACCGTGATGCACCGCTCAAAGCTTTGCTGATGGACGCTTATTACGATCAATATCTGGGCGTCGTGGTGTTGGTGCGCATCATGGATGGGGTGATGCGCAAGGGCATGAATGTGCGCATGATGGCGACTGGTGCCAATTATGGCCTTGACCGTGTCGGCGTCTTTAAGCCCAAAATTACCGAAGTTGACGAATTGGGCCCGGGCGAAATTGGCTTTTTGACCGCTTCGATCAAAGAAGTCGCCGACGCTGCCGTTGGTGACACCATTACCGAAGAGCGGCGACAAACCACCACCATGCTGCCGGGCTTTAAGCCAGCCCAACCCGTGGTATTCTGTGGCCTCTTTCCTGTCGATGCTGCTGATTTTGAAGATTTGCGCGCTGCTATGGGCCGTTTGCGCCTCAATGATGCGAGTTTTTCCTATGAGATGGAAACCAGTGCGGCACTTGGCTTTGGCTTTCGCTGCGGCTTTTTAGGCCTTTTGCATCTGGAGATTATTCAAGAGCGCTTAAGGCGTGAGTTTAACCTCGATTTGATCGCGACGGCACCCTCGGTTGTCTATGAAATCAAAATGAAAAATGGCGAAACCGTCAGCCTGCATAACCCCGCTGACATGCCAGACGTGATGGCCATTGAAGCGATTGAAGAGCCTTGGATTAAAGCCACCATCCTGACGCCGGACGAATATCTGGGTGGCATTATGAAATTGTGCCAAGATCGGCGCGGCAATCAACGCGAACTAACCTATGTCGGCACCCGCGCCATGCTGGTCTATGAATTGCCGCTCAATGAAGTGGTTTTTGATTTTTATGACCGCCTTAAAAGCATCTCCAAGGGCTATGCTTCGTTCGACTATACGATTGAAGGCTATAAGGTCGGTAATCTGGTAAAAATGTCGATCCTGGTCAATGAAGAGCCAGTCGATGCGCTTTCTATGCTGGTGCATGCCGGGCGCGCAGAGATGCGCGGGCGATCCATGTGTGAGAAGCTTAAAGACCTAATCCCGCAGCATTTGTTCAAAATCCCCATTCAGGCGGCGATTGGCGGCCGTGTTGTCGCGCGCGAAACCATCTCGGCCATGCGCAAGGATGTGACCGCAAAATGCTATGGCGGTGACGCCAGCCGCAAACGCAAACTATTGGATAAGCAGAAGGCCGGTAAAAAGCGGATGCGCCAGTTTGGCAGTGTCGATATTCCCCAAGAAGCCTTCATTGCGGCCCTGAAAATGGATGCGGATTAGGGGTGGGACCAATTGAAGTCGACTTTGATCGGTTCCCACTTCCTTCGAGTTATTCGAATGCCAAAATCCTAAAAGCTCTTGCGCAAGCCAATATTTAGCAACTTGCTGGAGATTGAAGCTGGGGATTTTTTATGGTATCGATTCCCCATGTCGGCAGTTCGTAAAATCACGGTTGAAGTTCTAGAGGCTGATCTTGCTTTAGCGCAAGAGCACTGCGGAGGCAGTATAACCGAAGCGGTGCGGCAGGGCCTTGAGCACTTAGCGGCAGTGCGGCGGCGCAATATTTTATTGGCGTTACAGGGTAAGGTCACGTTTTCTGATACGTGGCAGACCTTACGCGGCAAGGACGATGAAGATTGATTGTCGCCGATAGCAGTGTGTTGATCCCTTGGGCTGAAGGGGACACGACGAAAAAGACTGACTTGTTGGGCTATCATATAGAGCAACAGACATTGCGCGTCGTACCTATTTCAATAACAGAACTATTATCTGCACGCGTTTTGCGTCCAGAAATTAGGCTATTGGCCGATGCTCTGAGTGTCTTGGAATTAAAGGACGGTTATTGGTCACGTGCGGGAATATTGCGGGGTCTGTGTCTAGCTTCTGGACGTAGCGCAAGACTGGCCGATGCCCTCATTGCCCAAGCGTGTCTTGATGCAGACTTACCGCTTTTGACCAATGATAAGGATTTTGAGGTCTTCCAAGTCATTGGCGGTCTCAAGCTTACTGGCACGGAATAGTGCCACATACCCACTGCCCCCGCCTCTAGCGCACGTAGGGAATTGCGTTAAATAGCCAAGGCACCTCAGCGCCAAAGTCTAACTCGGCCCACTGCCACCAAGGAACCCAACACGATGAAAGTGCTTGTCACTGGTGCAGCAGGATTTATCGGCTTTCATACGGCAGCGGCTTTGTTGCGACGCGGGGACCATGTCGTCGGCTTTGACGTCGTAAATGATTATTATGACCCAGCCCTCAAAGAAGCACGCTTGCACCAATTAGTCAGTTTAGCGCGCGAGCTTGGGGGCCATTTCGAGTTCATACGCGCGGACCTGGCCGATGCAGGCGCTGTAGACGCGTGTTTCGCTGCGCATCAGTTTGACCGCGTAATCCATTTGGCGGCCCAAGCGGGCGTGCGCTATTCCCTTGAAAACCCGCGCTCTTATGTCGCCTCGAACATCATCGGCTTCACCAATGTGCTCGAAGCCTGCCGACATCATAAAATCGCGCATTTAACCTATGCCAGCACATCAAGCGTCTATGGCGGCAACACCCATATGCCGTTTGTGGAGACCGATGGCGCCGACCATCCGTTGCAATTTTACGCGGCGACCAAGCGCGCGAATGAGTTGATGGCCCATTCCTATAGCCATTTATTCGCCTTACCGACCACGGGCTTGCGCTTTTTTACCGTCTATGGGCCTTGGGGACGCCCGGACATGTCGCCTTATCTGTTCACCAAAGCGATCTTTGCGGGTGAGCCGATCCAAGTGTTCAACAATGGCCACCATAGCCGCGATTTTACCTATGTGGATGATATCGTTGAGGGCGTGATCCGGGTCAGCGATCAACCGGCCAAACCCAATCCAAATTGGGATGGCAACGCCCCAGACCCGTCTAGCTCCTCGGCACCATTTCGGATCTATAATATCGGCAATAGCGATCCCGTCCTGCTCTCCGATTATATTGCCCATATTGAAGCTTGCGTCGGCAAAAAGGCGATTTTGGACTTTTTACCACTACAACCCGGCGATGTGCCTGACACGTCCGCCGACGTCACAGCCTTAGTGGCCGCGACTGGCTATAAGCCCTCTACCCCGATTGGTGAGGGTGTGGCGAAATTTGTTGATTGGTATCGATCTTACCACGGGCTTTAAATCTTGGCTCTGTAGATTGGACTCTGGGCGGGCTAGGGTTTTGAAGCTATAAGGCCAAGATGGACGCTCATTTTTCGACACTCACGCGCCTGCAAGACGCACTTGGCCCCAATGGCTGGACGCGCGACCCTGACCTCATCGCGCCGCATCTGGTCGAATGGCGTGACCGCTGGAGCGGGAATACGCCTTTGATGCTGATGCCTTCAACAACCGGCGAAGTCGAAATTATACTTGGTATCTGCCATGAGGCCGGTCTGGCGGTGACGACGCAAGGGGGTAATACAGGCCTAGTTGGTGCGCAAATCCCGTTGGGTGAAGTATTGATTTCCACCAAGCGCATAAATGCCATCCGCGCGATTGATCCGGTGGACGATGCCATCATTGCTGAAGCCGGTGTCATTTTAAGCCAGGTTCATGATGCCGCGCACCAGATCGGCAAGCGGTTTCCAATATGCTTAGCGTCGGAGGGTTCGGCGACCATTGGCGGCTTGATTTCCACCAATGCGGGCGGGGTGCATGTGCGCCGCCACGGCATGATGCGCGCCCAAGTTTTAGGCCTTGAAGCTGTGCTGCCCAATGGCACACGCTACGACGGGCTTTCGGTCTTGCGCAAGGATAATACGGGCTATGATCTCAAGCATCTGTTCATTGGGGCTGAGGGAACTTTGGGGTTCGTTACAGCTGCAACCTTGAAACTGGTGGCACAATCGCCTTTCACAACGGTTGCTTTGTTGGCTTTGGACACGCCCGAGCAGGCGGTTAGGCTTTTGCATCGTTTGGAAGCACAAACAGGTGCTGTTGCGGCCTTTGAAGTTATGAACCGATTAGGCGTTGAACTTGCCCAGAAGAATTGCGCCAATATGGCGGTCCCCTTTGGCAACGTTCCTAAATGGTTGGCACTGGTTGAGTTTGAAGGTCCAGACCCAGACTTGGCCGTCCGCGTGGAAACGGCCCTAATGGCCGCCATGGAAGAAGGCTTGGTGCAAGAAGGGGTCGTGGCGCAAAACCAGATGCAGGCCAAATCGTTTTGGGCTTTGCGTGAAAACATGAGTGCGGCGCAAAAGCCTGAGGGGGCGGCGGCCAAGCATGATGTCTCGGTCCCGGTCTCGAAAATACCAGCCTTTTTAGTGCAGGCCGATCAGGCCGCGCGGCAGATCGTGCCTGGATGTCGCATTGTCGCTTTTGGCCATTGTAGCGACGGCAATATTCATTACGACGTCATTCAGCCCCAAGGCGTATCCGCGCAAAGCTTTCAAGGTCTTGTGCCGGCCTTAAACGAAGCGATCCATGATGTAGTGATGTCCTTAAACGGCTCCATCTCCGCCGAACATGGTATTGGGGTCAGTCGTCGTGAAGAGTTTTTACGCCGGGAACCTGCGTCACATCTGGCAATGATGCGCGCGATTAAAGCAGCTTTAGATCCCCATAATATTATGAATCCACGGGTGTTACTATAATGGCCTTAAGTCGGATCGGTTGGGGAGTGTGGATAGTAAAGCAAGCAGTTTGATATAGACCACCGGTGGCAGAATGACCCAGCTTGGCGAAAAGTTGTGTCGTCAGCAAGGTATTGGCTTGATATCCAAGCGACCTTTTGAGTCTTGAGATACAAAGCGCAAAATGGAAATCTTTCTGCTTGGTATCCAATCTGGCAAGGGTGAAGGTGGCGTGTCTGGCGGCTTTCAGACCTGATATGGCAATCATTCCAGATTGGCCCCTATCCCCCTTTAGGCACCGTCCACTTAGGAATCGTCCACCTTAGGCAAGAGGTCAATGAAGGACCTATCAAAGACAACCCTTGCCACCGTGGGGAAAATAGTCATAAAGAACGACCTGAAAACGAGTGCTGTAGCGGGCCTGTAGCTGGCTACTCTTGAATAAGTGCTAAGTATATGATTTGCGGGCGTAGTTCAGAGGTAGAACGTCAGCTTCCCAAGCTGAATGTCGTGGGTTCGATTCCCATCGCCCGCTCCAAAAAGTGCTCGTCGCCGCTCCTATAGCGGCGTCAGTCGAAACAAGCAAAGCCGGTTTTGTAACGCCTTTGCCGCAGGCTATGCCTACGCAAAGGCGGCATTAGAGCATCAGCGCGCAAGATGGGATGTCAAGGGGTGAAAGTCCCTTGACACCCCATCCTGCGCAGACACCATGGAGACGCGGCTTCAAGGCAAGCAAAGCGCCGCCTGAACCGTTCCAAGTCCTTGATCTAAAGTCTGCCCGATGACGCTATGCGTACGCACCACCACCTCTGGTACGGTCGCATCACATTGTCCGATACAAACTGGGCAAACTATACGCCCGACGCTCGCTTACCTTATGGTCCTTTATCGCTAAAACTACAGCGCGGCGCTCACATGGTCGCCGCAGCGCTTGAACCGATGGCACATAGCGGCTCCACATCAGTAGTTTTGTTGCCAAGTTTTTTTGAACCAGATTGTCAAGCATCGCAACGGCCAACAAGCGCTTTAGACGCCCATTCTCTATCTCCAACGCCTTCAATTTCTGCGCAACTGATACGCTCATTCCGCCGAACTTGGCTTTGTACTTGTAGAAGGTCGCATCCGAAATGCCGTGCTTGCGGCACACCTCCGAGGTCGACATCCCACTCTCGTGTTCCTTGATCATCGCAATGATCTGTTGCTCGGTAAATCTGCTCTTGCGCATCTGTCATCCTCTCGTGCTCTGCCACCTGAGACTTGGACCATTTGGAATTAGAGTTTTGTGCCGTAATTTTCCTTGGCTGGACGAGGAGGTTTGGCATGAAAGCATCGAAGTTCACGGACGCCCAGAAAGCGTTCGTCGTGA
>NZ_BPFZ01000002.1 GCF_030158815.1 Candidatus Phycosocius spiralis | reverse complement strand
ATGGCTCTAACAGCTTATTGTCGCAATTTTTTAATGAAAGAAGCTCAGCCTACGGAACCTCTCTAGCAAATACCAATTGACCTGAGCCCGAATGGTCCGTCATTTGAAAGGAGAGTCCATCAAGTGGAGATGGACATGAGAAGCAGCAGATTTAGTAAGAGCAGATTATTTCGATTTTGGCTGAGCAAGAGCGCGGTGTGCCGACGGGTGATGTGTGCCGCAAGCACGGTGTGAGCAGTGCTACGTTTTACAAGTGGAAGGCCAAGTATGGTGGTTTGCATGGTGAGGCATGAGCTGACCCAGCCCCCTGATCCGGGCCGTTTATTCGGAGAGTCTGTTCGCCTTTCTTTCTCGTTGGTGGGCGGTGGTCAAGGCCCGCTGAGCGGAGCCTTTGCGTAGCTCAGGCGAAGCGGGCCTGGATCGTTGGACGCGCAGCCGCTTTTGTTCGCGCGCGAAGGTCAGTGGGGTGAGACCACCCAGCGACGTGTGAGGCCGGTCCTGGTTGTAGTCGCTGGTCCATGCCGCCAGCACGGCGCGGGCCTCTGGCATCGTGGAGAACAACTCCTCATTGAGGCATTCGTCGCGCAAGCGCCCGTTGAAGCTCTCGATGAAGGCGTTCTGGGTCGGCTTACCGGGCGCAATGTAGTGCCACTCGATCCGCCGATCTTGAGCCCACTTGAAGATCGCATGACTGGTCATCTCGGTTCCGAATGTGCTATGGGACAGAGTGTGTGTCTCGTGCCATGCTGGAGTGGCAAAATAGTACGGGCGTCAGCTGGCATTACATCGCCCCAAGCAAGCCTCAACAGAATGGCTTTGGCCCCGTGCTTCAACGGCAAGCTCAGCGACGAGTTGTTGAACGAGGAAGTGTTCGTCAGCTTAGGCCATGCAAAACGGGCCCTCAGTCTTTGGCGACACGACTTCAACAATGTGCGGCCCCATAGTGGAATCGGCGGACTTGCGCCTGCTACGCGCCCTTGGCTCTCGCAATGTGGAAGCATCGCTCCCGGCGCGCTTCCCAAACAGAAAACTTGGCGGTATCAACAAACAGGACTCTCATAAAGAACGAGGGACCATCGGGGCTCAGGTCAAATGCAGCATTACAGGCTATTTGATTGCCGGGTTAATAAATTGAAGGGCGGGTATTTTCAGGGCAACCTGCAATTGATGATCGACGATAGCCCTGCAGTCAGAACCAATACTCATAAAGCTCTTATGACAACATCTATTGATCCCAAGGCATTTTCAGTAGCAGGCAAGAAGCAGCTAACTATTAGAAACCTTTCGAACGGATCAAATATATTGGTAGGTGAAATCGAGGTTAAATAAAATAATTACGTTAAGAGATATCGCAATATTATCGTTTTTTTGTCTGGGCGGAGTGTGTTCGGAATGAAGTCCAAAAGGATAGCAATTTTGCAATCAAATTACATCCCTTGGAAGGGCTACTTCGACATGATTGCAGCTGTCGATGAATTCATTCTTTACGACGACATGCAGTACACGCGCCGCGACTGGCGCAATCGAAATCAAATCAAAACGCCCCAAGGGGTTCAGTGGCTCACGGTTCCTGTTCTGGTGAAAGGTAAGTACCACCAAAAAATCAGAGAGACTGAGATTGATGGCACTGACTGGGCCGCTGCACATTGGAAAGCATTGGCGCAGAACTATCGCCGGGCTCCCCATTTCTCGGAAATCGCTTCATGGTTAGAGCCGCTGTACCTTGAGCAGAACTTCACTCACATTTCCCTACTCAATCGTCGTTTTATCGAAGCTATCTGCAATTACCTAGCAATAAAAACCGCCATTACAAGTTCTTGGGATTACACGCTGCTTGATGGGAAGACGGAGCGGCTAGCAGATCTGTGTGTGCAAGCTGGTGGCACCGAGTACATCTCAGGACCAGCAGCCAAGGACTATGTCGATGAAAAGGTTTTTTCGGATCTGGGGATTAAGCTGACCTGGTTCGACTACGCCGGATACCCCGCGTACCCACAACTTTGGGGTGAGTTCACTCATGGTGTCACAATCCTTGATCTTTTGTTTAACTGTGGCAAAGACAGTCCTCAATACATGAGGTATGTGGCATGAAGCTTTCAATAGTCGCAACCCTCTACCAGTCTGCTCCTTATATCAACGAGTTTCACGAACGTGCGAGCGCTAGTGCAAAGCGGATGGTTGGAGAAGATTATGAAATTGTGCTTGTGAATGATGGGTCACCAGACAACAGCCTGGATCTGGCTGTCAGACTCACCGAACAGGATTCACACGTTGTTGTAGTTGATTTGTCCCGTAACTTTGGGCATCACAAGGCGATGATGACTGGATTGGCGCACGCCAAAGGAGAGCTGGTTTTTCTCATCGATAGCGACCTTGAAGAGGAACCGGAGTGGCTAGAGGCGTTCGCGCAGCAGATGAAGCAAGACCGCTGTGATGTCGTCTACGGAGTCCAAGAGCGCAGAAAAGGAAACTGGTTTGAGCGTTGGAGCGGTCAGTGGTTCTATCGTTTCTTCAAAGCGCTAACGGGACTTGCGCTACCAGAAAACGTTGTGACCACTCGGCTGATGGCGAGGCGCTATGTTGATGCGCTGTTGTGTCATCAGGAGCGCGAAGTTTTTATGGCGGGCCTGTGGCACATCATCGGTTTCGACCAGCGCCCTCAGGTAATCAAGAAGCACCAAACCAGTGAAACCACTTACACCTTCCGCCGGAAGATGTCATTGCTGGTCAACTCGGTGACGTCATTCAGCAATGCTCCGCTGGTCAGCATTTTTTACATCGGCGTAGCGATCTCGCTGTTTGCTCTAGCTTACATCGTGTATCTGGTTACGCACTGGCTATTCCTTGCAAAACCCATGAGCGGATGGACATCAGTCATGGCCTCTATTTGGCTTCTTGGAGGCATGGTCATCTCTTTTATCGGTGTCGTGGGTATCTACTTATCCAAGATATTCTCTGAAACGAAGCAGCGTCCATATACCATCGTGAGGCAGATTTATGCAAAACAAAAAGATTAGTCTGCTCGACGAGGTTGCAACTTATTACGCTGAAAAACTTGCTGAACATGGTGATACGCCTCGCGGGGTCGACTGGAATGGCGAAGAAAGCCAGACGGTCAGGTTTGCGCAATTGTGCAAAATCATTGACCCCAAGACGCCTAATTTCTCCCTGAACGACCTGGGTTGCGGCTACGGCGCCTTGCTCGACTATCTGCGAGACAAGCACGCAAACTGCAAATATCTTGGGGTGGATGTTTCCCAGGAAATGATCAAGGTGGCAGAGCAACGCCACGCTACTGCCGATCAAGCTAGGTTCATCACCGCGGCAGAGCCAGACGAAGTGGCTGACTATGGCTTGGCCAGTGGTATCTTTAATGTGCGACTGGGGCGCTCGGATGCAGAGTGGTTTGATTATCTGCAGGCCACCTTGGACGTTCTTGACCGAACCAGCAGTCTTGGATTCGCGTTCAACTGCCTGACCTCGTACTCAGACGAGGACAAAAAGCGCGACTATCTCTATTACGCAGACCCATGTCACTTGTTTGATTTGTGCAAACGTCGCTATTCTCGTCAGGTCGCATTGTTTCATGACTATGGTCTTTATGAGTTTACGATTCTGGTGAGGAAGTTGCCATGAAAAAACCGCTTGTAATTTTTGGCTCTGGCGACATCGCGCAACTAGCACACTACTACTTCAGTACGGATTCCAATTACGAAGTCGTTGCCTTTACGGTAGATGCAAACTACATCAAGGAGTCTGAGTTTTTCGGTTTGCCGGTTGTCGCGTTTGAGGATGTCGCTAAAAACTATCCGCCCGATTCCTATGTTTTTTTTGTTGCACTGAGTTACTCGAAGCTGAATGCTGTCCGTAAAGAAAAGTTTCTCGCTGCAAAGAAGATGGGTTACAAGCTGGTGAGCTTCATCAGCTCGCGTGCAAACGTGCTCAATGAAGGAAGAGTCGGCGAAAACTGTTTCATTTTTGAAGACAACACTATTCAGCCTTTCGTAACGATAGGCAACAACGTAACTTTGTGGAGCGGTAACCACATTGGTCATCATTCAGTGATTCACGATCACACCTTTATTGCATCGCATGTGGTCGTCTCGGGTGGGGTAGAAATTGGCGAACAGTGTTTCGTTGGGGTGAACGCGACATTACGTGATCACATCAAAATCGGGGATAGATGTGTTGTAGGTGCCGGTGCGCTTCTACTCACAGATGCGGCGTCTGAAGGCGTCTATATTGGTACTGCTACCGAGCGATCAAAAGTGCCCAGTACAAGGTTGAGGGGCATATGACAAGGCGTTGGAAAAAACTTGGTCAGCTTTATGTTCCCAGGGAAAGTGGCCAGCATCCAAAGCTGATCTCGCATGCCGCCAATCCATTACCTGTCCATATGGCAGGTGATGTTTATCGCATCTTTTTTAGTGCCCGCGACGAACAGCATCGCTCCTCTGTAGGCGCAGTGGATGTCGACATCGTTCAGCACAAAGTTATCACTGAACATCAAAATCCATTTTTCGCGCACGGGCCAGTCGGAAGCTTTTATTCTGATGGCGTTAGCATTGGCAACTGCTATGAGGCTAATGGTGTGCGATATATGTTATTCATGGGGTGGCAGAATCCACCCACTGGGCATTGGAGAGGGGATATCGGACGACTGATTGTGACTCCGCAACTCTCGCTTCAACAGGACGGTGAACAGTTCTTTATGGGCAGCGACTCAACGGATCCAATCAGCTTGTCTTACCCTTGGGTGCAAGCAAGGCCATCGGGTGGGTTCGATATGTGGTACGGTTCTACACTCACATGGGATGCGGGAAATGGAGAGATGCTGCATGTAATTCAACATGCCTCGTCTGATGACGGTAGTAATTGGAGCCGGACAGGTCTAGCTGTGCCATACGAGATTGGAAGCGCTCAAGCCTTTTCTAGACCTACCGTAGTGCTGAACGATGGTGGTGGTTTTGAGATGTGGTTTTCTTTTCGTAACGGATCTGGTGAAAAATACCGTATCGGTTACGCCAAGTCTGAGGATGGAAAAAAATGGACTTTGGACTTGAAGAATACTGGAATTGATGTCTCACCGAGCGGATGGGATTCCGAAATGATCGAATACCCTTTTGTATTCGATCACAATGGCGCCCGCTATATGCTTTATAACGGCAATGGCTATGGTAAGACCGGATTTGGATTGGCTGTATTAGAGAGGAATAGATGAGTCGATATATAGATTATCTCTATATCCTTGCTACCATAGGTTTTACAGTATACGGGCAACTAATTCTAAAGTGGCGCATTGCGCAATTTGGGCCGCTACCCGTTGAGTCTGCAGAAAAGCTCAAATTTCTATTTGGACTTTTTTTCGATCCGGCGATATTTACAGGCTTCGCAGCTGGATTCCTTGCATCGCTTGCATGGATGGCAGCCATGACAAAGTTTGATCTTAGTCACGCATACCCATTTATGAGTCTTAACTTTGTCGTAGTTTTGCTTCTGAGTGGTTGGCTATTAAGTGAGCCTTTGACTTTTCAGAAAGCAATTGGAGTGGGGCTTATTGTGCTTGGTACGGTGGTGGCTGCCAGTGGCTAACTCAACTTGCTCAAACCTGATTGAGAAAAATTCGCAGCTTGCTTTAGATATTCTTGTTTCTGCTGCATTTATATTTGTCCTTTGCTTTTTCTTTGAGCCTCAGTGGGAGACTAACGATGACGTTGCAATGTCCATGGTTGCCCATGGCTATGGTATTGCAGCAGTCGGCATGCCGAATCTTATTTTTTCCAATGTTCTTTGGGGCTATTTGGTACGAGCGATACCGCAAATAGATGGTGTGTTGGGTTATTCCATAGCAACAATTGGCGTACTTTTTATCGTCGGGGCCGTAGTGCTCCACGCGTTCAGAAAATTAGGTGTTGGTTGGCTGGCATCACTATTAGTACTAATTTTCTTATTTGCGCGACCTGTTCTTTTTCCGCAGTTCACAATCAATGCTGGGTTACTCACCGTTGGAGCGGTTGTTTGCTGGCATGTTTATGCGCATCAGAGAAGTCGGTTAATGCTATTGGCAGGATGTATTCTTGCGTTCGGTGGTTATCTTGTTCGCAGTCATGAGTTTTTGCTCGTCTTGTTAGTAGCATTACCCCTTTTGCCTTGGTTGAAATGGACTAAAGATCGCACCGCGCAAGCCTCATCATTAGCCCTTTTGCTAGCAATTGGCACTGCTGCTTTTATCGATAGCCAAGCTTATAAAGGTGAAAATTGGAAAGCATTCAACTCATTAAATCCTGCTCGTGCACCAATTACTGATTTCGGCGCTGACGCTCATTTGAAGAGCCGCCCAGATATTCTTGATCGACATGGCTATTCCGAAAATGATATCGATTTGATTAATTCTTGGTTTTTTGTTGATTCAGAAATTGCAAATCCGGTTGCCTTGAATGCAATGCTTACGGAGCTTGGCCCACTACCCGCCTCAAGTATCGCGCTAAACAATGGATGGATTGGGATAAAAACGTTTACTCATCCAGTTTTGCTGCCAGGTTTTTTTGCTGCGTTGTTGTTGTTATTATTATTTCCGAATCGGAAACTTTTTTTTACTTGGGCTCTTTGTCTTGCAGTCTTCTTTGCGTTGGGTGTATCTGGTCGTCCTAGTATCTTGCGTGTCTATATTCCTGTCATATCTCTACTCATAGTTGCTCCCCTTTTGGTACCAGGAACAGGGAACAGGGAATATGGAAATCTGCGCAAACGGTTCGCCTTAGGTGTCCTGGTAGTGGCTGCATTGTTCAACACAACGGCTGTTTTTTCTGAGTCAAGAGCTGCTCAAATAGTGTCCGATCAGAAACGAATGAGCTTGCAAGGCTTCCCTGAAGAGATTGTTGTAGTTTGGGGTGCCACATTTCCTTTCGAGGCTGCTTACCCAGTCTTGAAACAATCAGACTCTGCTATGGCATATAAAATTTATGGCATGGGTGTTTTTACTCTTGCTCCATTTTCTACCGCATATGGTCAGGAAATTTCGGGGAATGGAATGTTGAATCGGCTTGCCTCTAAAAATGGAATACCGATTCTTGCCAAAAAACACCATTTTGCCTTCCTCGATGTCTATTGCAAGGAACGTTTAAGCGGTGTTTTACACACGCTTGGCATCAAAGAGTACGGCGCTCTCAGTGTTCGCGTGATTCGATGTGAATCGGTGTTAGACCAATGACGAATACTCTTATTCTCAATGAGGCAGATTTGAAAATTATGAACAAGACTAATTATCAAATCCCTTTCAATTGGCCTCACATGACAGGTAAGGAGTTGTACTACATCGCTGAAGCACACTTTAACGGTAGCCTGGCTGGCGATGGGCCTTTCACCAAGCGCTGTCATGCATGGCTGGAGGAGCGGACTGGATGTAATAAGGGGCTGCTTACTCACTCTTGCACGGCGGCACTTGAGATGGCTGCTTTGTTGCTAGATATTCAGCCCGGCGACGAGGTCCTCATGCCGTCGTACACCTTTGTATCTACCGCCAATGCCTTTGTGCTCCGTGGTGGGGTCCCCGTGTTTGTCGATATCAGAGAAGACACTCTTAATTTGGACGAACGGCTGATTGAATCCGCCATTACGCCGCGTACCCGTGCCATTGCTCCCGTGCATTACGCGGGAGTGGCGTGCGAGATGGATACGATTATGGCCATCGCCCAGAAGCATGGATTGAAAGTCGTTGAGGATGCGGCGCAGGGGGTAATGTCGACCTACAAAGGGCGGGCCCTGGGCAGCATTGGTGATCTCGGAGCCTACAGTTTCCACGAAACAAAAAACGTGATCTCGGGAGAAGGCGGTGCGCTGCTCGTCAATAGTCTAGGTATGAGCCTTCGCGCAGAGATCATTCGCGAGAAAGGGACCGACCGCAGTCGGTTCTTCAGGGGAGAAGTCGATAAGTACACTTGGCAAGAGGTGGGCTCGTCGTTCCTGCCAGGGGAGTTGATTGCCGCTTTCCTGTGGGCGCAACTTGAAGAAGCAGATCGAATAACCAAAGAGCGGCTGGCATGCTGGCAGCGTTATCATGAGCTTCTTGAACCGCTGGAAACCAAGGGAATACTGAGGCGACCGATTATTCCAGATGACTGTGAGCACAATGCCCACATGTACTACGTTCTCCTGGTGCCAGAAATCGACCGTCAAATGGTCCTTAATTCGTTTAAGCGCAATGAGATCTGGTCGGTTTTCCACTACGTACCGCTTCACTCATCCCCTGCCGGGAAGCGTTATGGTCGGCCGCATGGCGACTTAGATGTCACGAATCAGCAGTCTGAAAGGCTCGTCCGCTTACCAATGTGGGCTGGCTTGTCGGATGAGCAGCAAGACCGGGTCGTTGAGGTGCTGCGCAGTGCCGCAGGGTAACTTCCCCTCGTGTGTGAGCCCCCCTTAACTTGCCAGAGTGAGTTTATGGCTAAACGATTACCAGCTGGACACCACCGGTTCGGCATTAAACCTGAGCCACTGACTGCAAATGACCTGCCCGACTTTTCGGACCGATAATTTCTGGAATGATGGCTCTTCAAGCGAAAGGAAGAGCCGATGAGAAAGAGCCGTTTTACAGACTTACAAGTGGTTGCCCTGCTGCGCGAGGCAGATCGGAGCAGCGTGGCCGAAGTCGCCAGGAAGCACAAGGTTAGCGAGCAGACGATCTATGGCTGGCGCAAGCACTTTGCTGGCCTTCAACCGCAGGACTGACCTGCCCCCTGTAGCCGTACCACTCATTCGGCAGGAAGTCCGGTTGCAAGGTTAATCGAGTTTGGATGGGATTGCATTGCATCGGCAGCATGCTGTCGATGCAATGCCGCGTACTTGGCTGGCGGCATCAGCCCACTGGCTTTCGAAGCAAAAGTGGCCTAACAAGAGATACCACACCGTAACGAAACCGTTACAAGTCCATGGTCTGGGAAGGTTATGAGGTAGGGTGCAGCTCGGTCAAACCTTTCGCATCAGTACGCAAGAGTTAGCGCAGCCTGTGTTGCGTACGTTCATGCTAATGTAGGTGGCGGGCAAGTGTCCCACCACCGATCGTGGCGGCCCCAATCATTCCAAGATCAATGCCGAACAAGCCTATCCTGATGTGCTCCGCGCCCGCATCGCTGTACCTGAAGTTATTGAGTTTTATGGCATGGAGTTTGATACCCCAGGTGCTGATCATTCCAGCTTGATCATTCCGCGCACCGATGCCGAGCGCGATACCCTATTTTCGATTGAATCGCGCTTTACCAAGCATGAGCCTTGGCCGCGCGATAAGGGTCGCGATACTGAACCCAAAATGCTGGAAGCTTTGACCTTTATGCGGGCCCTCGCGGCCCCGCCAGTTATGTTTGCAAACCATCCATCACGATCTGCTGAAGAGCTTTATGGATATGGCTTGGACAACCCGAGCGAGCTTCGGGCTTGGAATAACACTGCCCCCAATGTTGCTGTCGGCATGGAAGGGGCACCGGGCCATCAGGCAGCAGCACTTGCCCCAGACGGCTCTATCAAGCCCGATGGCAATCGTGGCAGCTATCGGCATGCGCCCACTTTGGGTGGGTTTGACGCAATGTCCGCGCGCTTGGGGGGCTTTTGGGACTCATTGTTGGGTTAAAGGCGGCGCTGGTGGGTCACGGCCACGTCAGACTCGCACAAGCATTTCACCGAGGGTTGGCATGATTTTTGGCCCGGCGAATATTCCAAGTCCTATGTCTATGCCAAGACAAATTATGAGGATAATTTAGACGGGCTGCGCAATGGCCGCATCATTGTGGTCACTGGGGATTTGATCGGGGCCTTGGATGTAAAAGCTTTTACCGCAAAGAACGCGCACCAAAGTCTGCGGCAGAGATTGGTGGCACCCTCAACGTTAAAGCCGGCCAGGATGTCAATCTGACCCTCACCATTCGCGATCCAGCTGGCGCTAATTTTGGCGGTCGCACGCCTTATCTTGCGCGCGTGGATATCATTATGGGTGACGTGACCGTCGGGCAAAGCGACCCAAATCTGGACCGCAACCCCAGCACCCGCGTGATCGCGCGCCTGACCCCCAAGGACTGGAAGCGCGACGGCGAGATCATTACTGCCACCTACCGTGTGCCCAAGCTTGCCAAGAACAGCTACATCTGGTTTCGCGGCACCAATACGCAAGAGCTAGAACCAACCCCTGATCCTGACGGCGAAAACCCTTGGGATGATTTATGGTTTTACCCCAACCCGATTTTGTGCAGGTTCAGTAGGGCAAAGGGACAAAAAGGGCAGAAACTTCCCATCATGCCTTGATCAGGTTAAGAGCCCCCATGACTAAGATTTTATCTTTATTTGCCACCCGCATCTACCGTGCGCCCTTGGGTGGGCATGCAGCAGAGGCATTACGTTTTGAGTTGGCGCGGTCATGTGATCTTTTGTCGATGGAGGACAAGGCCGGGCAGGCCTGGTGCAAAACGCAAAACTATTTGGGTTACACGTCTTACGCATCCCTCACTGATCTGCCGACGCGCATGAGTGGCTTTGGTGACTTGAAGCGTCGATTGGACAAGCATGTGGCACGCTTCAGTGAGCAAGTAGGCTTTGAGCTTGCAGGGGGTAAGCTGAAACTGGATAGTCTATGGGTCAATGTGTTGCCAAAAGGCGGGGTTCATAGCGGCCATATCCATCCCCATAGCGTGATTTCTGGCACCTATTATGTTAGCGTGCCCGATGGGGCATCGACATTAAAGTTTGAAGATCCGCGTTTAGCCATGATGATGGCGGCACCGACCCGTCGGCCCGATAGCGCCCAGGATTTACAGCCCTTTATCTTCCTGACGCCTGAAGAGGGGGAAGTGATATTGTGGGAAAGTTGGCTACGCCATGAGGTGGTGATGAACCGCTCAACACACAGCCGTATTTCCATCAGTTTTAATTATGCTTGGACATAGCGCCTAGGTCTTTGTACCAGCTAGATAAGATTGCGAATGACCAAAAGAGACCCCCAAAAGACCTTAAGTCATTTCCTCATCATCGATAATTAAACGAGGCTAAGCTGCTTCAGTGGAAAACCCCTGACTTGTAAAAGCGTAGATGGCAGCTGCCGATCTTGCTGAACGTAAGCCATCGCGAACATCTTGGCGACGCAGCAAGCGAGACAGCCGCGCCAAGGCTTTGAGATGGTCAGCACCAGCCTCGTCAGGTGATAAGAGCAGGACAACAACATCGGCGGCGCGGCCATCAGGGGCTTCAAAGTCAATCGCAGGGTCAAGGATCGCCAAAACCGCTTTTGGGGTATCAAGCCCTTTGAGCCGTGCGTGGGGAATAGCCACACCTTCGCCAACCCCTGTACTGCCTAGACGCTCCCGCTCTAGGGTGGATTCAAGTGTTGCTGAAAGCTCAACCCCATAGGCTTTAACGGCAGCTTCGGCCATGGCCAAGAGAACTTCATTTTTAGTTTGGGCTTTGATCCGATATACAATGGCATTAGGATGGATAAGGTCTAAAAGATCTTGCATAGTGTCTTTCTCACGCCGACCTGCGCCCCCGCACAGCTCGGCTGGGTTAGAAAAATCAGCGTCGCGGTCAGCCCGATACACCAGTGGCTGGCTCAATCCAACCAATATTCCCATCTAAACGTCTATACACAACGTTTAGACTGCCAGAACGGGGATTTCGGAACATAACCACCGGGGCTTCACCTAGTTCCAATTGCATCACCGCAGTTGCCACAGCCATTGTGCGGATCACAGCCTTTGTCTCGGCAATAACGGCTGGTCCTGCAACAGCTGTTTCATCCTGGCCATCAGCACCATCATCCATTTCAGCTGGTTCAATGACATTGTATTGGGCTTCTTCGCGCGGCATCGGGCTATGGTGGCGGGCGTGATGGTCTTTGAGGCGACGCTTATAACGACGAACCCGTGTTTCAATTTTTTCCAAGGCAGCAGCAAAAGCCCCATGGGGTTCTGATGCCTCTCCATTGGCTTCAAGTGTAATCCCAGAATCCAAATGGACAATCGCTTCGACATGATAGAGGTGACGCTGTTTATCTAACGTTACTATAGCTTCGCCATCGCGAGTAACATAACGGGCTATTCCGGCTTGGAGTTCATTTTGGATTTTGCCGCGTAATGCCTCACCTACATCAATATTACGGCCGGTGACTCGTACTGTGAGTTTGCCCATGTGAGGTGCCTCCATAATGGGTGATACTGGAAAAAGGAAACCAGACATCCATAGTGTTACATTCCATAACGGCTTTGGGAAGCGAATTATCCCTTGACTTAAAGATTTTAGGGCTGAGCTCTAGCCCGCTCTATGTGAAGCCCTGCGTCGCTGCACGGAGGAGGGTATGCGCAAAGTTTCGCGATATTTTGCAACCGTACGGCGGGCAATATCAACCCCGGTTTCACGCAAGATTTCTACGATACGGTCGTCAGACAAAGGTTCTGCCTGCACCTCACCTTCAATCAAACATTTAATCTGGTGACGAACCGCCTCAGCTGAATGCGACTCCCCGCCATCAGAAGCATGCAGGGCGGTTGTAAAGAAGTATTTTAGCTCAAACACCCCGCGCGGTGTGGAAATGAATTTATTACTGGTTACCCGAGAGACCGTAGATTCATGCATGTCAATGACGCTTGCGACATCCTTAAGGATCAGGGGGCGTAAATGCGCAACCCCATAGGTCAAAAACCCATCTTGTTGGCGTACAATCTCTTTAGCAACCTTCAAAATGGTGCGCGCCCTTTGATCCAAGCTTTTGACAAGCCAAGTTGCATCAGAATGTACTTCCGCAAGGTAAGAGCGTTCTTCCTCCGACCGTGCTGAGCGCGAAACCCGCTCGGCGTAAGCATGATTGACAAGCACGCGCGGCAAATGATCTGTATTGAGTTCAATAAGCCAGGTGCCGTGGGGGCCTTCACGAACAAATATATCAGGGATCACCGCACTAGAAGATTGTGTGCTATAGGCAGCACCAGGCTTGGGCGACAAGGCGCGGATTTCGCCGATCATGTCAGCCAGATCTGCCCCATCTACCCCACAAAGATCATAAAGGCTTTTAAGATCATGCCGGGCCAATAATGCAAGGTTAGCAACCAAGACTTGCATGGCAGGGTCATAACGGTCGCGCTCTTTCAATTGTGCCGCCAAACATTCCTCAATCGAGCGGGCACAAACACCTGTTGGCTCAAAGGTCTGTAAAGTCGAAACAATCCGCTCAAGCGCTTGGCGATCAAATCCTAAGCGCTCAGAAACTTCGTCCAGATCAGCGCGTAGATAACCACCCTCATCTACATGGTCAATCAAATAGCCTGCGACCAAACGATCAGCTGGATTTGAAAAGGCTAAGGTGGCCTGACTATCCAAGTGGTCGTGCAGAGACACCGTCTTAGTCAGCCAATTTTCAACATCCTCGAGCTGGTCAAAGCCCCTATGGCCCCCACCGGCTTGGCTCCAATCCACATTTGCACCTATGGCTTCACTGGCTGGCATATCGGCATCGGTGTGCACATCATCATAGCTGGCATCCAGCGCTGCCTCTGCATAAGGGTTAGGCCCATCGCCATACGCACCCAATTCCTGAGGGCCTTCTGATTCGGTAATGGCTTCTCGTGGATCTGTGCCGTTTAAGTCTGCAATTCCGTAATCATCAACTTCTTCAAGGCGATCAAGGATTGGATTGCGTTCTAGCTCCTGTTCGAGATAGGCCGCGAGTTCAAGGCTTGACATTTGCAAGAGCTTGATCGCCTGCTGCAATTGGGGAGTCATGACAAGGCCTTGACCCTGACGAAGCTCCATGCGCGGTGCGATAGCCATGCGTATCTTTCCTATCAAGCTTTAAAGTCCTCACCGAGATAGACCCGGCGGACATCAGCTTGGCTTAAAACTTCATCGGGAGAACCTTCAAAAAGGACTTTGCCTTCAACAATGATCGTTGCGCGATCTATAATAGTGAGCGTATCCCTCACATTGTGGTCGGTGATGAGCACACCTATGCCACGTTGCTTTAAAAAGCCAATCAAATCACGGATATCGGCAATGGCTAACGGGTCAATTCCAGCAAAAGGTTCGTCAAGTAAAATAAAAGAAGGGTCGGTTGCGAGCGCGCGCGCAATCTCTAAACGCCGTCTTTCCCCACCTGAGAGTGAGGTTGCACGTTGTTTACGCAATGTATCGATGCGCAATTCGCTGAGCAGTTCGTTAGCGCGCTCTTGCCGGAGGCTAGGGTCGTCTAAAACGGTTTCAAGCACAGCCAGCACATTATCTTGCACACTCATCCCTCGAAAAATGGAGGGTTCTTGCGGCAGATAACCTAAACCCAAACGGGCGCGCACATACATGGGCAAGGGGGTCACATCCTGCCCATCCAGAGTAATGTCACCCTTATCTGGTTGAATAAGGCCTGTTACCATATAAAAGCAGGTAGTTTTGCCAGCGCCATTGGGCCCAAGAAGACCCAAAATTTCTCCACGTTGGAGGGACAAAGATACGCCATCAACCACGTCGCGTCCTTTGTAGGATTTTACAAGTTTATTCGCGATCAGTCCACTGGTCTGGTTCGCTTCGATGCGAAGAGATCGGTGCGCGAGGTTCATGGCGAGGGCCTTAAAGTACTGAGGTCTATCATGTTGTTGTTCTTAGAAAAACGAAGTAAACAGACCCTAAAGAAATTTGCAAATTTGCTGTTTTATTCGATAGAGTTCAGCTACAAGCAGGTAAGTTGACATCGCCAGTATCAACGCTTGGATGTACCGCCTTTGGACGGTGGTGCATCATTTGGAAAAATTACCGCTTTGACCCGCCCGTCCAATCCCCGCATCGTGGACGCCCGCGTTTTGGTATTGATGGTCAGCATAGAGCCTTTGAGAACATTTTGACCTTGAACGGCCACGACATTGCCAAAAAACTGAACAATATTGGCCTGTGTATCAAAGACGGCACGGTCACCTCTGATTTTTTCGGTCGGTGTAACATAAAAGGTTTCCCCCTCTGTGAACACTTTATCGATGGTATCATTACTTCCATTTGCTGATCGCACATAAGTGATGCGAATGCGTGGTGCACGCAAAACAGCACCGTCTTGAGATACCGAAGCATTCCCTACCAATGTACTAAACCCTGCTTCTGGATCATACACTAAATCATTGGCAGAAATTTCAATCGGCCCTCCCCGGCTTGATGCTTGGGCGAAAGAGGGTGTGGACATAAAGTTAGAACCACTTAGAGCTAACACAAGCAAAATAAAAAAAGTGGGTGTTTTGGTCATCATGCTTCCATAGCTACACAGGGGTGAAATTGGTCATACATAGGGGCAACTTAATCAGCCTGACTAGTTCATCTTCGCGCGAACATTTCCAGAAAGTGTCAATCGCTTAGTTGTGGTTAAATACTCATACCGATCCGCATAGCTCAGTCCGCGATCTGAGCGGATGCTTGTATTGCCTATTCCAATAACAGTTTTTGCATCTTGGTCATAGATAGCGCGATCAGATATGGCTTGCCCGCCTTTCAATTCAATCATGGCCTGACCAATCAGAATAAATTGCCGCTGTGCTTCATACCATTGCAAGGTTTGGGCAATTGCCTTTTCCCCATCCGAAAACGTAACTTCAATGCCACCTTCGAGGGTCAGTAAAGAAGGGTTGGAAGTCCAAGTCGCCGTTGCGCCACGAGCTTTTTCGCCGCTTTTGCGAGAAAAAACTACATCACCCTCCAATGTCACCTTCTGCTGGGTTTGTGACCATATGCCTTGGTTTGCAGTCAGTGTTGATTCGTCTGCCGTCTCAATTCTAGGTTTTTCCAGACGCACGACCCCATTGGGATCTTTTACGCTACGCAATGCTCTCCGTCCGGTAACTTTAAGTCGTTTTCCTTCTTTGGTTGTTCCGATAAATTGAGGATTCTCAATCACAAATTGATTATCTTGCACCAATTTGCTGGTATCTATCCCGGCACTTTGAACACCGCGTAAGACGACACTGCCTACCAATAGGAGGGTCGATAAACCTGCGCCTGCAAGAAAAATCATGCGAATGGCTTTCACGCGAATCGAACGTCGTCGCGCAGCTTGTGGTGTTAGACGTTGGCGCAATTGGGGTCTTAATGAATGTGCTTGGCTTGTCATGAATGAGCAAAAATATCCATGTCGGACCAGCCCATTAAATCAAGTTCAGCCCGTGTCTGCAGGAATTCAAAACAAGCTTTTGCGATATCAAGCCGCCCTTCGCGTTCAAGCATGGTGATCAGGCGTTCTTTGGCAGCATGGAGATAAAGCACATCAGAAGCAGCATAGGCCAATTGGGCATCGCTCAAGGTTTCAGCTCCCCAGTCGGAGCTTTGTTGTTGTTTGTTGAGTTCGACGCCGACCAATTCTTTTACCATATCCTTCAAGCCGTGACGATCCGTATAGGTTCTAGCGAGCTTTGAGGCAATTTTGGTGCAAAAAAGCGGAGCCACCACAATATCTAAATGCCGCTTACACATGGCGACATCAAAACGCGCATAATGAAAGATTTTTTCAATTTTTGGGTTAGAAAGTAAGGCTTTAAGATTTGGGCAATCGTAATCGGGCCGCCGCAGCCTGACCACATGCGCGTGGCCATCCCCAGCACTTAATTGCACGACACATAGGGCGTCACGAGAAAGCGACAAGCCAAGCGTTTCTGTATCCAACGCCACAACCGGGCCAAGATCTAGGTGCGCCGGTAAATCGCCCTCATAAGAATGTACAGTCACTGTATTGGCCTCATTTCGTCAAAACTCTTGTATTAAAGCGGTGAACCGCTGCCCGATTATCAATTTTATTCTTCTCTAAGCTCTTTTGCGCCACTTCGCAAAAGGGGGGAGGTAAAATGGGAAAGATAATGACAAGAAGAAGAGGTGAACCTTAAACGCCCAAAAACGCCAACAAGGCTTCCCTGAGCGCTTGAGTAGACATTTTCTCAATGAGCCCAATTATGCAGGCACCCACGGCTAGAAGATGGATGATGAAAGGGTGTTGGCACCAAAACCATGGTGTCTTAGCGGGTTCAACCATGCAAGACCGTGGTGCCCAGAAGAGGACTCGAACCTCCACACCTCGCGGCGCTGCTACCTGAAAGCAGTGCGTCTACCAATTCCGCCATCTGGGCTTTGGTGCGCGATGTAGTAGACGCAGATAAAAGCGTCAATGCCTATCATGTGGTGTCATGTTGGCGCCTAGCTTGATCGCGCGCTAAAAGATCACCATGACACGATTATTGATTATGGGTGTAGCTGGGGCTGGCAAGTCCACGTTGGGCCTTGCTTTGTCACAAGCCTTGGGCTGGCGATTTTTAGACGCCGATGACGTTCACACACGCGCTGCAAAGGATAAGATTGCCCGGGGTATCCCTTTAACGGAAGCCGATCGATCCAAATGGCTAGCGGCGATCAAGCCCATATTCTTTGATACTCGCGCCTCAATTGTTTTAGCTTGTTCAGCATTGAGGGCGGCCCATCGACATATGCTAAAGCCTGACCATCTTGTTTTTCTCCACATTGAGCCGGCTTTAGCGCATCAGCGCCTGTTCGAGCGGCGCGGTCATTTTGCAGGGCCAAATCTGGTACAAAGCCAGTTTGCTACTTTAGAAGAACCTTCTCAGGGATTAAAGTTGGACGCGACAATGCGCACCGACTTGCAAGTCCAAACCATCATGGATTCATTAAGTTTGAACCCCAGCTAAGGCGTTAAAACGGCAAAGGACGCCGCTTCTTAGAATAGGCCGTATAGCCCGCATTAACCCCTGCGCGAAAGCCAATCCCTGTGCGCATCGGGGCCAATGTTACGCCTTCCGCACGCTGATATGTTACCGCTATACCAGCGATGAAAAAGGCCGCACCCTCAACACCTGGATAGCGCCGATAAATCCCGTCGGGATTTTGCAAATTATAAACCAAGGTAAATACCTTGCTCGCATTGCCGCCGGTGTCAAATCCAATTGAAGGGCCTTGCCAAAAGATCTTGCGCTCTTGCCCGTCCTTCATAATCAAATTGCCTTGGCCATAACGCACCCCAAAACCCACCGCTGCGGCGAATTCTTCACCCCTTATATAACCTACAGGGCTGCCTTGATCCTTAAATATATGCTCAACGGCTTGTCCAACATTGCCAGAAACATTGCCGAAAAAAGTTTCGGCCGCGCCGATGATTTCTTGCTCGCTAAACCCATTTTGATTGGTTGGGTTCACGGTCTCAACTGGCGGGGGTGGCGATATTTGCTCATCTTGGGAAGGACCAGTGGATTGTGCAAAAGCGGGTGCACCCATAGTTACAATCACGGCGCAGATTAAACTAGCTTTCCAATGTGACATCTTGTGGCTCCAAAATCACCCCAATTCCCATTTCAACCCTAACATGATTAGTTTATGGTTAATAGATCAGTGAGTTATAGAGCTTGAATTCAATCTATTGAAAGCTCGTAAGGCAGATGAACGGGTGGGTCATCGGTCTCATGAACAAGCCTAAGGTCGCGGGTGATTAATAGCCGACCTGTGGCTTGCGCCGTGGCCACGATCAGGGCGTCGGCTAAATCAAGTCGGCGTTCGGCGCGCAGAGCAGCAGCGTACACAGCGATGTCTGCATCTATGGGAACAAGATGAAATCGATCGAGCCATAGGCGGACCGCTGCTTCTTGGCTTGCATCAACCCCGGTCATAATTTCAACCCATGAAATGACCGATATTGCAGCCCCAAAGTGACGATTAAGTTCAACCCCTGCTTCGCAGACGCCCGCTAAATGATCGATCAGAATGTTCGTGTCGAACAAAACTTTCATTTGCTTCATCCAAAGAACGCTTTCTATTGGGCTTTGGGCCATTGGGCTTTGGGCTTTGGTTGCAAGTATTGCGATAGACAGCTGCGTTAGGAACCTCAAGTCACCGCATTCAAAACCCTTCCCCTTCGCGCTTGCGTCAGCTAAAAGCCCGCACGCAATCCCAATGCAACAGACTCACCTTAATGATAGCGAGAAAAACCCGTGGCGCATCAGCATATATTTCAAATGCAAGGACTGACCAAAGCTTATCCTGGTGGAAAAAAAGTTTTTGAGAACATTTGGTTGTCTTTCTATCCAGATGCAAAAATTGGGGTTGTTGGCGTCAATGGCTCTGGTAAATCCAGCTTGTTGAAAATTATGGCAGGTCTTGACAAAGACTTTACTGGCGAAGCGCGTCCGGCCCAAGGCACTAAAATGGGGTATTTGGCGCAAGAGCCCGAATTAGACCCCACAAAATCCGTTTGGGAAAATGTAATTGCCGAATGCCCTGAGAAGATTTTGTTTGACCGCTATGGCGCTGTATCCATGAAAATGGCGGAAGATTATTCAGACCAACTCATGGAAGAAATGACGTCTCTGCAAGAGCAAATCGATGCAGCCGATGCGTGGGATATTGACGCTAAAATCGAGATGGCGATGGGAGCTTTACGTTGTCCTGATAATAATGCTGATATTTCCAAGTTATCGGGCGGTGAAAAGCGGCGTGTGGCGCTTTGCCGACTGTTGTTGTCCAAACCAGATATGATGATGCTGGATGAGCCAACCAACCATTTAGACGCTGAATCGGTGGCTTGGCTCCAACACCATTTGGAAGAATTTCCAGGGTGCGTGATCCTAGTTACCCACGACCGCTATTTCCTCGATCAAGTAACCAAATGGACATTAGAACTCGATCGCGGCAAAGGCATTCCCT
Source organism: Candidatus Phycosocius spiralis (assembly GCF_030158815.1). Lineage (GTDB taxonomy): Bacteria > Pseudomonadota > Alphaproteobacteria > Caulobacterales > Aquidulcibacteraceae > Aquidulcibacter > Aquidulcibacter spiralis. The sequence goes on along the minus strand of NZ_BPFZ01000002.1, from coordinate 276,039 downwards.
ATGAGGGCAATTATTCAAGCTGGCTAGAACAAAAAGCCAAACGCGTTGCGCAGGAAGAGCGTGAAAGCGATGCCAAGTCCAAAATGATGGCAAAAGAATTGGAATGGGTTCGCCAAAGTCCTAAAGCCCGTCAAGCTAAGTCAAAAGCCCGTCTTGCCCGCTATGAAGAAATGGCAGAGGCAGCAGAGCGTGAAAAGCAAAGCTTTGCCACCATTCAAATTCCACCCGGCCCTCGCCTTGGTACCAATGTCATCCGGTTTGACAACATCTCCAAAGGCTATGGCGACAGGATGCTGATCAAAGACCTCACCTTTAAACTGCCGCAAAACGGCATTGTTGGCGTCATCGGCCCAAACGGCGCGGGTAAGTCCACCTTGTTTAAGATGATTACAGGTCAAGAAATGCCCGACGGTGGGACCATTACCATTGGGGAAAGTGTTAAGCTTGGTTTTGTCGATCAAAGCCGTGATCACCTAGATGATCGTAAAAATGTCTGGGAAGAAATCTCCGGTGGCCTTGATATCATTGAAGTTGGTGGTCGCGAAGTACCGTCTCGTGCTTATGTTGGCACGTTTAATTTCAAAGGCTCAGATCAGCAAAAAAAAGTCGGCCTTTTATCTGGCGGTGAACGCAACCGCGTGCATTTGGCAAAAACCTTGCGCTCGGGTGCTAATGTCTTATTGTTGGATGAGCCGACCAATGATTTGGATGTTGAAACCCTCTCTGCGCTTGAAAACGCGTTGGAAGTCTGGCCGGGGTGCGCGGTAGTGATCAGTCACGATCGCTGGTTTTTAGATCGTTTAGCGACCCATATTCTCTCTTATGAAGGCGAAAGCCATGTTGAGTGGTTTGAAGGAAACTTCCAAGCCTATGAAGAGGATAAAAAGCGCCGACTGGGCTTAACCGAGATCATCCCAAGCCGGATTAAATTCCAGAAATTTGCTCGTTAGTTGGTTAGTCGCTTCGATCTCTTTTTATCGCAGATTTGGTTTGCTTAGACTTGACCATTTCGTCCATCACAATAGCGCGTCGCGGGGGGTGAGGCGGTCAGGGATGCAAATCACCAGAAGTGTCATGCATAGATATGACGGTTTTAGGCTAGGCGAAGTCTGCGCAACACGATCTTGAACATTGTAACTATTGCACGGGCTGGATAGGGGCGCGCGGTAATGATTCTAGGAGGAGGGGATTCTAGAGGGGGTTGGAACGTGCCGCACTGATCATGGCGGCCTCATCCAAAAAGGCCTGCTCACGCTTGGCTTTGGATTGTTTGATACGACTGAGGCGTCGCTCCTCTAACATCTCGTATTTTTTCTGCTCTTCAAACGCGGCTTGCAGATCGTCCCGCAAGGCATCAATTTGGCGTTGAACGCCTTCTAAGGAGGCATCCAGATTTGCGCGCTGCTCTTGCAGGACTTTAGAATAAGCGACCCAATGGCTGATCATAGTTGCATCTGCTTCTGCGCGTGCAAGCTCACGCTTTTCAATGCCTAATAGTTCAATTTTCTTGCGTTCAATATCTTCGCGTGTGCGCTCAGCTGCACTGATTAATATTTGAACGCTGTCGACTTTATGCTTGGCCAATTTGATGAGCGTCGAACCGGTCTTCATTCTTGCTGTTCCCTACTTGTCGCGCAGGTCATATACCACGGGGGGTTAAGAAAACGCTCTTTTGTTGTGTAGAAAGTATAAATTGATCTTAGTCTAGCATGTTAAGGCGTTGCTGGTCCGTGTAGAATGTCGGACAAGCGCCCAAAAGTCTCCTCAAACGTTGAGCGTTCATGCTTGGCTTGTGTTAAAAAAGCCTCTAAGGGTTCGGCCAATTCGATCGCACGATCTGTGGTAGCATCGGCCCCACGCCGATATGCCCCCAAACGAATGAGTTCTTCCATATCTGCGTAAGCGGCAAGCGCACGTTTGGCGTCTTTGACTAAAAGTTGTTCTTCGGGGCTGTGACATTCTGGCATCAGTCGAGATACTGATTTTAAAACATTAAGTGCGGGAAAACGACCTCGCTCGGCTATGGCGCGCTCCAGTACCAAATGACCATCCAAAATGCCACGTACCGCATCTGCTACCGGCTCATCATGATCACCGCCATCAACCAAAACCGTGAATAGTCCCGTGATGGAACCTGCAATGCTGCTTGGATTGGGTGCACCAGGGCCTGCGCGCTCAAGAAGTTTGGGCAGCTCAGCAAAAACGGTGGGTGTGTAGCCCTTGGTGGTGGGTGGTTCCCCAGTTGCGAGGCCAATTTCGCGTTGAGCCATGGCAAAGCGTGTGACACTATCAAAGAGACATAGAACTTGGAGTCCTTGATCGCGAAAATGTTCGGCTACCGCCAAGGTGGTATAGGCAGCTTGGCGCCGTTTCAGACTACTTTCATCCGATGTCGCCACGACTACCACTGAGCGTCGCAGACCTTCAACCCCCAATGTGTCTTCTATAAACTCATTGACTTCGCGGCCCCGTTCGCCGATCAGGCCAATGACAACAATATCGGCAGCGGCCCCTTGGGCTAGTTGCGACATTAAGACGGATTTCCCTACCCCCGAGCCTGAAAAAATACCCATACGTTGACCTGTACACAGAGCACAAAAGGCATCTAAAGCACGTATGCCAGTTTCCATTCTGGTGCCAACGCGGACCCGGGTATGTGCTGGGGGTGGGATGCCCTTTAATAGGCGTGGGTGCGAACCGTCTGCCATTGGTGGGCCGCCATCTACGGGGCCCCCAAAAGCATCAACAACTCGGCCGAGCCAGGATTGGGAGGGTGAAATCATCGGTGAAGTGCCCTCAAACACCAAACGTGCCCCTGCCCTTAACCCCTCTACCGTTTCAAACGGCATGAGAAGGGCGCGACCATCACGATAACCCACAATCTCAAGCCGAGCAGCTCCTTCGGCTGCTTCGACTGTGGCGCGAGCACCCAGCGCCATAGCCTGAGGTGGACCACTGGCTTCCACCATCAGCCCTTTAACGGCAACAATGCGGCCTTCATAGCGTGTATGGTCTTGACGTGACAAGGTTTCGGCCAAATCAGCAAGCCGGCTGCGGGTCGATCCCAAATGGTGTACCTCTGGTCGCATGCGTCATCTTACTCTCAAGGGCACAAGTAAGTCACTTTTCTCAACATAATGAAGAAATCCGTGAATATGGTTGATAAACTGACCTCTGAAATGCTTCGCGTTAACCTGTCGTAAAGATGAATGCGGCAGATGTATAATCAGTAAATGGAAAAAAGTCAGGCCAACCGCAAAAACCGGTTAACCATATATAAGCAAATCAGCTTAGGTGTGGTGTGTTAGTACTTAGACCGCCCTTTTGGGCTTGTTGGAGGGGGCTCCATGCGGGTTCTGTTAATTGAAGACGATAGCGCGACATCGCAGTCGATCGAACTGATGTTGAAATCGGAAGGTTTCAATATTTACACCACAGACTTGGGCGAAGAGGGCGTAGACCTCGGCAAGCTCTATGATTATGATATCATCCTCTTAGACCTTTCATTGCCTGACATGAATGGTTTTGACGTATTGCGGCAATTGCGCAACGCCAGGGTCGGCACACCGATCTTAATTCTCTCAGGGACTAGTGATATTGATACCAAAGTACGCGGCCTTGGTGTGGGCGCGGACGATTTTGTTGCCAAGCCGTTTCATAAGGATGAGCTTGTCGCGCGTATTAATGCCGTGGTGCGCCGGTCTAAAGGTCATTCACAATCGATGATCCGCACGGGCGATATCTGTGTCAATCTCGATCAAAAGACCGTTGAAGTGAATAATCAGCGCGTACATCTAACCGGCAAGGAATATCAGATGTTAGAGCTTTTATCCCTGCGCAAAGGCACCACCTTGACCAAGGAAATGTTCCTAAATCACCTCTATGGCGGCATGGATGAGCCCGAATTGAAAATCATAGACGTGTTCATCTGTAAACTCAGAAAAAAATTGGCAGCTTCCTCAGATGGTCAACACCATATAGAGACGGTGTGGGGCCGCGGCTATGTACTGCGCGATCCATCCCCAGCTGAGCAATCGGCAGCGGCTTAAAGTACAGCACCTTTATCCCATAACCGTAAAGAGAGCCTGCCACGCGGCAGGCTTTTTTGGGGAAAAAGTGTGAATTTGGATGGATGAAAACCTACATTTTTAGTCTCGCATAATGCATGTAGGGCATTTGCAGATATCGCTTTTCACTTGAGCCTCGTTGGGGTATTTGTTATAACAAATTTCCTGCTGGAGAGCGACCATGACCCCACCGACTTTGGCTTTGCGCAATCATGATGCGGTTGAGCTACGCCGTCTAGATGTCGCTCACCATTTGCCTGCCCAAGCCGATTATGGTGAGATCCGTGATCTCGGCGGTTCGCGCATCATTACGCGTGCTGATGGTTGCCAGTTTTGGGACATTGACGGCAAAGCCTATTTGGATGGCATGGCTGGTCTATGGTGCGTGGGTGTCGGCTATGGCCGTAAAGAGCTGGCTGATGTCGCCTATGAGCAAATGCTGGAGCTGCCTTATTATAATAGCTTCTTTAAGACAGCGACCGCACCTGCCGTCCGCCTCGCCGCCAAGATCGCCGCCATTGCGGGCGGGGAGCTGCAACATGTGTTCTTTAATTCTTCGGGCTCTGAGGCGATTGATACCATGTTTCGCATGGTGCGTCATTATTGGTCGGTGCAAGGCCAGCCCTATAAGAATGTGTTTATCGCGCGGCGCAATGGCTATCACGGCTCAACCGTCGCTGGTGCCAGCCTTGGCGGCATGAGTGCGATGCATGCCATTGGGTCTTTACCGATCCCCGGCATTGAACATGTGATCCAGCCTTATTCGTTCAACGAAGGTTTTGGCGAGGATGAGGAGGCTTTTGCATGCCGATGTGCCCAAGAGATAGAGGATCGTATTGTGCAGGTGGGTCCCCATAATGTCGCCGCTTTCGTGGGTGAGCCCATTCAAGGAGCAGGAGGGGTGATTATCCCGCCCAAGGGCTATTGGCTAAAAGTCGAAGCCATCTGCAAGAAATACAATATTCTTCTGGTTGCGGATGAGGTGATTTGTGGCTTTGGTCGCACCGGCCAATGGTTTGGCCATAACACCTTTGGTTTTACCCCCGATATCATCACGACAGCCAAGCAATTGTCATCGGGCTATGCCCCGATATCTGCGACCATCGTGAGCCGCGCCATCGTTGAAGTGTTGCGCGAAAAAGGTGGCGATTTCGTCCATGGCTTTACCTATTCAGGCCACCCCATGTGTACGGCTGTTGCCGAGCGCAACCTTGAGATCATTGAGCGTGAAGACCTTGTTACCCGCACCCGCGATGTGACCGGCCCTTATCTTGCAAAAGCACTGGAGCGATTGAAGGATCACCCACTCGTAGGCGAGGTGCGCTCTAAAGGCTTATTAGGGGCGGTTGAAATCGTCTCAGAACCCGGGACCAATCATCGCTTTGGCGGCAAAGAGGGCAAAGCAGGCCCAATCGTGCGCGATGCTTGCATTCAAAATGGTCTGATGGTGCGTGGAATTCGCGATAGCCTCGTCATGTGCCCGCCTTTAATCGTGTCCTACGACCAGATCGATTTCATGATCGATACAATCGAGAAGTCACTGGATCAGAGCACAGCTGCCCTTCGCGCCATCTAGCCCTTTGCCGATGGTATCAGAGGCGCTAGAAGGGCGTCATGGAGAAGCATCATGGGATTGAGAGTCGCCGTCGTCGGTGCAACAGGTAATGTTGGTCGTGAATTGCTTGCATTATTGGCAGAGTTGAATGTTCCTGTTGCTGAAGTGGCCGCGATTGCGTCGCGCCGCTCCATGAACCGCGAAATTTCCTTTGGGAACAAGACACTAAAATGCCAAGCGCTCGACTATTTTGACTTCTCCGGCTGGGACATTTGTCTCATGAGTGCGGGCGGGAAAACATCCAAGGAATGGTCACCAAAAATCGCGGCGCAAGGCTGCATCGTCATCGATAATTCCAGCCAATGGCGGATGGACCCCGACGTGCCTTTGGTGGTGCCTGAGGTCAACCCAGATGCGGTGATGGATTACAAAAAGAAGATGATCATCGCCAATCCCAATTGCTCAACCGCGCAATTGGTGGTGGCCTTAAAGCCCTTGCATGATCTGGCTAAAATCACCCGTGTGGTGATAGCGACCTACCAATCTGTGTCCGGCACCGGCAAGGAAGCCATGGATGAGCTATGGACCCAAACGCGGGGTATCTTTGTCAATGATCCTGTCAAAACAGAAGTTTATCCCAAGCAGATCGCGTTCAACGTGATCCCGCATGGAGGCGACTTTATGGAGGATGGCTATACGTCCGAAGAGTTGAAGCTGACCGCCGAAACCAAGAAAATACTCGACCCCAAGATCAAAGTTACCGCTACTGTGGTGCGTGTGCCAGTCTTTGTTGGCCATTGTGAAGCTGTCCATATAGAGTTTGAAAGTCCGATCACAGAAGAGCAAGCGCGCGAAGCCCTAGAAGAAGCCCCAGGCCTCGTGGTTTTGGATCGACGTGAGGCGGGCGGTTATATGACACCGGTTGAATGCGTGGGCGACTTTCCTGTCTATGTCTCGCGCATCCGTACCGACCCTACCGTTGCGCATGGCTTGGCGATGTGGGTGGTGGCAGACAATTTGCGCAAAGGGGCAGCCCTAAACGCCATCCAAATCGCCCAGCTTTTGGTTGAGCGCGGGGTGTTTCAACAGCGCTTAGAAGTGGTCAGCGCCTAGGCTTCCCGTTTTGCCTTTTCCAGCGCGGTCCAATGGGCCGCGCACCTTATTTGTTTGAGTTTTAAATGTCCGATACCGCCCCTACCAAGCTGCCGTCAGCCCTTTGGGCGGCCCTGTCGGCCTATATTCTATGGGGCCTGCTACCTGCTTTTTTGCATCTATTCTCAAATATCCCGTCCTTGGAAGTCACCGCGCAGCGAATCGTATGGACCCTGCCTTGCGCCTTTATGGCTGCTTTAGCTTTTGGCGGCTTTAAGTCTTTAAAAGTCAGTCCAAGGACCTTTGCTCTCTTAGGACTTTCAGCCGTACTGATTGGTGGCAATTGGCTCTTATATGTGTGGGCGGTCGGCCAAGATAAGATCCTTGAGTCAAGCCTCGGCTATTTCATCAATCCCTTGATCAATGTTGTCATGGGTGTGGCGTTTTTCAGTGAGAAATTGACCAAGTGGCAAATTGGTGCCTTAACTTTAGCAGGGCTTGGCGTGGCCAATCAGACCTTTCTGGTTGGGGCGTTTCCCTTTGTTGCCATAGGGCTTGGCTTTTCCTTCGCGCTTTATGGTTTGATAAGAAAACTGGCCCCAGTCGGGCCTGCTTCCGGGCTATTTTGGGAATCAGCCATTCTATTCTTACCAGCCTTAACCATTGTGTTTTGGCACTTTCAAACCGGCGGACCTGTCATGGGTGGGACACCCACTATGGCAGGGCTATTGTTGCTTTTGGGCCCGGCAACCTCCATCCCCTTGATCTTATTTGCTCAAGGCGCGCGTGGGCTTAAGCTAAGCACTTTGGGTCTACTCCAATACATCGCGCCGACATTGCAATTCTGCACTGGCTTGGTATTGGGCGAGCATTTCACCCCCGCCCACGGCCTGACATTCGCTTTGATTTGGGGCGGTTTGGTGCTTTATAGTTTTGCCTCCTTGCGGGGCGAAGGTTAAACCGGCTTTTGTTCGGATAGCGGCTTCAAAATGCTAAATTTTTCGATCTATCCTTGATCGTTCAAATCATACTAATGATCAAATAGGCCGGCTTGGGGATTCGCTTTGGGTTCGGGCAAGCCGAAAAGGGCGTAGGTGCGTGGCGCTGCCGTCCTACCCCTAGGCGTGCGCACAATAAAGCCTTGCTGCATCAGATAAGGCTCGATCACATCTTCAACCCCGTCTTTGGCCTCACTTATCGCTGCGGCTAAAGTCTCAACTCCAACCGGACCACCGCCATAGGTATCAACCAAAGCCCGCAAATAGCGGCGGTCCAACATGTCCAAGCCATCGGGATCAATATCAAGGCGGGCGAGGCCGTGGGCCGCGGTTTGGGCATCAAGCGGGCTGCCAGAGGCATCGGCAAAATCACGGACGCGCCGTAAAAGCCTAACAGCAATGCGGGGTGTTCCGCGCGCGCGGCGCGCGATCTCAGTGGCTCCATCGGGGGTTAAAGCTGCGCCCAATTTCTGGGCGGCGCGCTTAAGAATGATTTCCAAGTCCGTGACACTATAAAAGTCCAAGCGGGACACAATGCCAAATCGATCCCGCAATGGTGTAGACAATAATCCCGCACGCGTCGTGGCACCAACTAAAGTAAAAGGTGATACATCAATTCGGATTGATCGGGCCGAAGGGCCTTCGCCAATAACCAGATCCAGCGCATAATCTTCCATCGCTGGATAAAGAATCTCTTCAACTGCGGCAGGTAGGCGATGGATCTCATCAATAAATAACACATCGCGTGGCTCAAGATTGGTAAGCAGAGCTGCAAGGTCGCCCGCTTTGGCGATAACGGGGCCAGAAGTAGTCTTTATACTGACCCCAAGTTCACGCGCTGTAATCTGGGCAAGGGTTGTTTTACCAAGTCCAGGTGGACCAAACAGCAACAAATGATCCATGGCGTCACCACGGCCTTTGGCCGCTTGTACAAAAACCTCAAGATTTGATTTTAACTCTGTTTGCCCAACAAATTCGGCAAAGCCAGAAGGTCGCAGCGCCCGGTCATGCGTGTCGCCGCTATGCATCATAGGTGAAATCAGCCTTTCATCATCGATCGGATTTATGCTATCGTTCACCGGCCCAATTCCTTCAAGGCAGCTTTAACCAGCTCTGACACACTGGCATTTTGGTTTAAATCACGGCAAGCACCCGCAACGGCGCGCAAGGTTTCAGATTGGCCAATGCCTAGATTGTGTAAAGCCGAAATGGCTTGACTGCGTGCCATCATGGATTGGGGACCCATTTCAGGCGCACTATAGGCCTCATCCTCCACCGGCGCTGGGCCCCCACCTTCACTAAACCCTTGCGTACTGGCGTGCCCCATTAAGCTTGTGGGTGGTGTGCGACCTTTCAATTCGGTTGCGATCCGAGCTGCCAATTTTGGGCCCACACCATTGGCGCGTGCAAGGGTGACTTTATCTTCAAGTGCTGCTGCTTCCATCAATTGGCTAGGCGTTAAAAGATCGAGGATTGACAGGGCAACCTTCGCCCCAACACCGCTAATTTCTTGCAACTTGGTAAACCATGCCCGTTCAGCATCGGACATAAAGCCATATAATTTGAGGGAATCTTCACGCAATTGGGTTTCAATAAACATATGAACAGCGCCACCTTGGCCTAATCGCGACAGTGTTCGCGCCCCAGCAAAAACCAAGTAACCAACCCCGCCAACTTCAATCACGGCGCGATCTTCTCCAGTTGCAGCAACAATACCTTTGAGCGAGCCAATCATGGGTGTTTTACCTTTAACAAACGGTTGGTTTTGCGCTCGGTACCATGGCATAAAGCCGCAGCCAAAGCGTCGGCTGCATCGGCACTGACTGTACCTGCTTGGGGCAATAAGCGGCGAACCATAAAGGCCACTTGCTCCTTTTGCGCCCCACCAGTACCAACCAATGCTTGTTTTATATGGCGGGTTGCATATTCGGTGACTCTCATTTTGTTGTGTGCCAATATCGCAAGAGTGGCACCGCGCGCATGGCCAAGCAATAAGGCTGATTGGGCGTTTTTTGCCATAAACACTTCTTCCACCGCCGCTTCTGTAGGACAATAAAAATTTAGAACGTCTTGAATGCCTTGCGACAGAACACCCAACCGCTCTGCCAATGCCAAGTGGGTGGGTGGGGTGATAACCCCATGTGCGATCCAGCTCATCTTTGCGCCTTCACAGGCAATAACCCCCCACCCAGTTCGCACAAGGCCAGGGTCAATACCAAGCAAGACTGTTTGAAGTGACATGTTCTTGGTCCCAATCCACGAATCAAACCCCTTGTTGAAGCAATGATCTTAACAGAACATAACCTGAACGGCAAAGAAGCATAATTTTCTTAGACCAAACCTATTGTGCGTGGTTTTGCTGTGTGTGCTTGCTGACATGGACCATGGAACGACCACTTGTGGATACAAATCAACCCATCAATCAGAAGGTTTGAAATTTTATGCCAGCCGCAGACGATTTGCGCACTTCAACCTTCCCTTGCTAGTGGTGTAGCATGGGGTAGGCCCGCCCCATTGGCGCGTAAACGAGTTGAAGAAAGCGGGTTCCATCGTGTGGATATATACACCCACACAGGGGGTTTTGAGCGTGGACACACCCTTGCATTATCTAGGCTTTTGCGTGCATTGGGAAAGCGTTTGGCCAAACGACCAAGCCTAGCCCGTGGCCCAGCACCAGGTCTTGATACCACACATAAGGGGATTGATCGGGCAATATCCTGCCAGCCCCGCCATTGCTCAAAGCCTGCCAGATTATCCTCACCCATCAACCACACAAAGAAGACGCCTGGAAAGCGTTTTTTTAGGGCTTTCAACGTATCGATCGTAAAGCCGGTGTGCAAAATAGTCTCAATATCCGTGACGATCATGCCTCGACCCTTGGCAACAGACTTGGCCGATGCCAAACGCCCCTCAAGCGGTGTGGAGGCAGGTTTTAAAGGATTTTGTGGTGAAACGAGCCACCACACATAATCAAGCCCCAAACGTGCGCGCGCTGTTTCTGCCACATGGGTATGGCCCAAATGGGCGGGATCAAATGAGCCGCCAAGCAACCCGATTTTCATCCCTCGATAAGCCCTAAGTGCAAGTCGCATTCTAATCGATTAGGGCAGTGTTAAAGATAGGGGAAGCCATTATGCTCACATGGACAATCGCAGATGTGGCTATGTGACACACACGATTTCACGATTGGGCTATACACTTGCTTAACTGGCGACTAGGGCGCATAAGGAATTGTCTAATGACGGTTTATGCTTGTCTGTTCACCGAAGCTTTCGGTGTTGCGCTCAAAAATATCTCCCGAAATGCTGACGTCATACACGCCTGCACATGCTGGCATAACTTTCTCTTTGAACGGAACGATTCTATGACTACCGGAACAGTAAAATGGTTTAATGGCCAAAAAGGCTTTGGTTTTATCGCACCTGATGATGGTGGCCCAGATGCCTTCGTACACATCAGTGCCGTTGAGCGCTCAGGAATGAGCGATCTACGTGATGGCCAGAAGGTGAGCTATGACCTCGTGGCAGACCGCAAGAGCGGCAAAATGTCGGCTGAAAATCTGCAAGATCGCGCCTAATCATTGGTTTTTGCTTCTCTTGTTGTCGCCGTCTCAACTTGAAAACACGAAGACCCCAGCGAAAGAAGACCCCAGCGAAATTCGATGAAACAATCTGTTGTGGCCGGTACATGCTTGGCTGGCCACAACACAAATCTTATCCTTCACCGCATTTTGGAATATCATGTGCACTAGGCTTAGAAGAGCTAGTTGTGCGCATGGGCAACATTTGACCAAAGAGCAGAAAAAAGGAAAAAGAAATCAGCAAGCAAAGGCGGTGAAATCTAAAACCGCAGCACCAAAATCCCTATTTCTAAAAGCGCTACGTCGGCTGAAAAGTTTCCTATCGGCAAAGGCTGAGGTCTTGTGCAGCGCTTCCCAATGATCATTCATGTTTAGTCAATGGGTGTTTGGTATGCCCTCGTCTTTGATGACTTTGGTGCAGGTTTGGCCTACCCCAAAGGCCTAAGTTAATTGTTTGTGGGTGAGATTACGGGTCAAGTCCGCTTTAAGTCGCCTCGCGGCAGATTTTTAGGAAAGCTGGAGTTGACGCGACGATACGCCAAAAAATCTGCATAAATCGGATTTGCATCAAACTTGCGACCAAATGCATCTAAGCTCGATAGTCAAACATTTAAGAACTTGTTTACCTGATGAATTTCATCACAATCGCGACAATGGACTACAGATTACCAAGCTTGAATGCGCCATGAGCGGGTGGTTCAGAGTTTGATCCCTGTCCAGGATCCACCCGTCGATAAGCTAAGGCTTCGGCTATATGAATGCGCTTCACATGATCTAAGCCATCAAGGTCTGCGATTGTTCTGGCGACCTTTAAAGTCCGATGATAAGCACGTGCTGACAAGCGCATGGCATCGGCCGCTTTGACCAATAAGTCCCGACCAGGACCGTCAGGGGTGGCAACACGATCCAGCACTGCGCCGCTGGCAACTGCATTGGTTGCAACAGGCATGGCATCGTCCTTATAACGATCCTCCTGAGCGTTTCGGGCCATAGCGACCCGGCTTGCAGCTTCGCGACTTCCCTCCACGCTGGCGGGCATAGAAAGGTCAGCTGCCGTGACGCCTGGAACATCAATCTGTAGATCAATTCTGTCCAAAAAGGGGCCAGAAATCCGCGCTTGATAATTCATCATGCAGCGTGGCGCTTTGCCACAGGTTCTCCCACCAGGTGCACCACATCGACACGGATTCATCGCCGCAATCAATTGGAAGCGCGCAGGATAAGTCACATGCCGATTGGCCCGCGCGACCACCACTTCACCCGTCTCTAAGGGTTGGCGTAAAGCGTCTAAGGCTTGACCTGAAAACTCTGGCAATTCGTCCAAAAATAAAACGCCATGATGGGCCAAAGAAACCTCTCCCGGTTTTGCCCGTAAGCCACCCCCGGTTAAAGCTGCCATACTGGCTGAATGGTGGGGTGCACGAAAAGGGCGTGTGCGTGTCAAGGCCCCACGTTCCAGCATACCGGCAACTGAATGGATCATGGAGACTTCCAGCAATTCCTTAGCACTTAGGGGGGGCAACAGGCCTGGAAGGCGTTGGGCCAACATGGATTTACCAGCACCTGGTGGGCCAACAAGCAGGAGATTATGCCCCCCGGCTGCGGTGATCTCCAAAGCGCGCTTGGCCTGTTCTTGGCCGCGGATATCCTTGATGTCAGCCATGGGAGATGTTTCCAATAAAGCCCCAGGCTTTGCTATCTCCAATGGTCTTGCACCACGTACATGATTGATGAATGCCATTAAGCTTGGCACCGCGATGACGCGCCCACCAGACCAAGCCGCCTCCGCCGCCGATGCCAGCGGACACATTAAGGTCAGACCCTCACCATGGGAGGCCATGGCAGCAGGTAATGCTCCCACAATGGGTTGCCAATCACCATCAAGCCCAAGTTCCCCCAAAACCGCCAATCCGTCTAGAGCGTCAGAGGGTAATACACCCATGGCTGTTAAGAGTGCCACCGCAATAGGCGCATCATAGTGCGACCCCTCCTTGGGCAAATCTGCAGGTGCCAGATTTACCAATACACGTTTGGCTGGAATCGATAGCCCAATAGCAGCAAAGGCAGAGCGCACACGTTCCCGACTTTCGGCAACAGCCTTATCAGCGAGGCCAACAATTGAAAAATAGGGGTTGGCCCCAGCTTCTGTGATTTGGACTTGAACATCCACCCTGCGGGCTTCGGCACCATCAAATGACCAAGTTACCAATCGTGCGACCATTGTTTCGCTTCCGATCTATCCACATTTCAATAAGAAACAGGACAATAACACGAACAAATTAAGAACAAAAGATGTATTTATTTAAAAACTGCTCATGACCACTTTAGCGGGCTGTGTATAAAATAACGTACTCCTATAAGTTGTCTATAGAAGTTTGCCCAAAATGGCGTCCCACATCAGGCTCACGCAATCCACGCCAGTGAATTCTTTCAAGGCTAAGGCACCAGTGGGGGAGGTTACGTTAATCTCGGTCAAGCGGCCTGCAATCACATCAATACCAACAAATAATAATCCACGCTCCTTTAAAGTTGGGCCAATGGCACGGCAAATTGCCAAATCGGTGTCACTGAGTTCAACTGGATGAGCAGTGCCGCCAACGGCGAGATTTGACCGGATATCGTTTCCTTTAGGGACGCGATTAATCGCTCCCGCCGGCTTGCCGTCTATCAAGATGATACGCTTGTCTCCTGCAAACACCCCTGGCACGAAGGCCTGCACCATAATTGGGTCGCGGCTGGTCGAAAAGAAAAGATCGAGTAAAGCGGCGAAATTGCCGTCATCGGGTTTGATTCTAAACACCCCAGCACCAGCATTACCAAACAATGGTTTAACCACAATATCCTTGTGCTTTGCTTGAAAGGCTTTGATTGCCGCTGGATCGCGAGAGACCAAAGTGGGTGGCATCAGATCAGGAAATAATAAAGGGACAATCTTTTCTGGACTAGAGCGCACCCAAAACGGATCATTCACCACCAAAGTCTTATCCTTTAGAAACTCCAAAATATGGGCTGCGGTAATATAGGCCATATCAAAGGGTGGGTCCTGACGCATGAGAATGACATCAACATCGCGTTCTAGGTCTAAGGTCACCGGCTCTCCCAAAGTGACATGATCCCCCTTGATCCGCCGCACAATAGCTGGGCGCGCATGTGCGGTGACTTGACCTTGGCACCAGCTCAAAGTTTCGACCCCATAGACCCAGAGTTCAAAACCGCGACTTTGCGCGGCTTCAGCCATGGCAAAGGTGGTGTCGCCATCAATATTGACGCGTTCAATCGGATCCATCTGGATCGCAACACGTAAGCGTTTAAGGTCTGGGACAGATTGGGAAGGGACTAAGGCCAAAGCGTTACTTTCAATTGAGTTTGTGATGCAAAATGCTTGCCCGGTTACCCTCGTGGGGTTTGCCATTGTTTAATTGGTCTGCGTGGCGTGCCCATTCAAGGGCTAATTGGATTTGACCTAAAGCCTCGGCGGCCTTGGAAAAATCATGGGCGATTTCGTGATTATTGGGTGCCAATATTGCCCGCCTTTGGGCAGTGCGAAACCAAGCTTCATCATCCCCGATGGCCTGTGCACGTACCGCCAGATTGGCTTGTAAGCGTAAGGCTAGCACGCGATCGGAAACAGCAAGAAGTATAGACTTTGAAAAGGCGCTCAACCCTGCGCGTTCCTCCAAACGGGTCACCCCCGCATCGTCAAACACAGCCCCACCCGTTAGGGAATTGATGAAGATTGGGCCTTCTTTAGTCTCCAATCGAAGCAAAAAATGGCCAGGGTTGTCCACGCCTGATACATTGGCTTGTGTCAAACGTGCAACATGACGCCAGATCACGACGCCAAGTCCAACCGGTGGACCCACACGCTTGGTCAAAATATGGATCAGGTCCGCATTGGCTGGGTCATAATTGGTGTGGCCAGCCCCTACAAACCCCAGATCACCATAGATCAATTGCCCGAGCTGTTCGGCCGATGTTGGTTTGCGTTCTTGTGCCAAACACGTTAATTCTTCTAGAGCTGTGAAGGCGCTGGTGATGTCGCGGTCTGGGTTTTCATGAATGGCACAGGCCAAAGCACAAGCTGTCAAATCAAACCTTTCATCTGGCATGTGCGCGCATAGCTTGAGAGCGCTTTGAGCCTCTGGCAACGTTTTGGGTATCATCACCGCCTCCGTCGAAACGCCATTAAGGGCCATCCCTTGTCCCACGCGAAAGCATGGGATCATTACGTGGACGCCAAGCATCGCGCATATGTACAGGCCAGCACCATTGGCGTACGATAATCAAGTCATAGCGCCAAGTAAAATGCTGTGTCCAAGGACGATTGGCACACCAGCCTGTCGCTGACTTTATGATGCGGGACATTTGACTGGAACGCAAAAGGGTAGCTGGATCACTGGCGTTTTGGCGCATCTTGACTTCAATGAAGGCCAAGACCGTGCCACGTCGCGCAATCACATCAATCTCCCCCAAGCCGGTTTGAACCCGCCGTCCCAATATCGCATAGCCTTTAAGTTGGAGAGATAGTGCCGCTAAGGCTTCAGCCCATCGTCCCGACCGCTCTGCCCTAATGCGGTGGGCAGTGCTCATGGTTTTGCGCTTCTTGTTGTGGCAATCAGTGCTAGGGCACGACCATAGACATCCTTGCGCGACAGTCCGGTTTGAAAGGCGATTGCTGCGGCTGCATCCTTAACACTCAGCCGCGTTAGGGCTTCTTTGAGTAAATCATTAACTTCAGCTGCATGTGTGATGGCTTGGTCATGAGACGCCCCTGCCAC
This sequence comes from Candidatus Phycosocius spiralis, assembly GCF_030158815.1. Taxonomy (GTDB): domain Bacteria; phylum Pseudomonadota; class Alphaproteobacteria; order Caulobacterales; family Aquidulcibacteraceae; genus Aquidulcibacter; species Aquidulcibacter spiralis. Next base: position 259,969 of record NZ_BPFZ01000002.1, on the reverse strand, counting down.
CACCACCACAATTTCCCCGCGCGGGCTGCTTGCTTTAGCATAAGTGTTGACAAGCTCTTCCAAACTACCCCGCCGAGTTTCTTCATAAAGTTTGGTCAATTCACGCGCGACACAAGCCATACGATTGCCGAAAATCTTAAGCATAGCGGCAAGACTCTCTTGTAGTCGCGGCCCTGTCTCATAAAAAATCAAACTGGCTGGAATCGTTGCGCATTCATGGAAGAAAGCCGCGCGGGCGCTAGCTTTAGCTGGTGCAAAGCCTGCGAAGAAAAACTGCTTAGAAGGCAAACCTGAGACTGTCAGTGCTGCTAAAGCGGCAGAAGCGCCGGGTATGGCGCGCACTTGAAATCCTGCGTCAATGACCCCACGCGCTAGCCGTTCTCCAGGGTCACTGACACCTGGTGTGCCAGCATCGCAACAAAAAGTAACAGCCCCACCCGCATAAAGAACTTGCAGGGCTGCTTGGAGGCCTAACTCAGTTGCGGCTTCATCGCAGCGGATAACCCGCCCTTTAATGCCATGTAAACGCATCAAGCGCTTTGTTACGCGCGTATCTTCGGCCAGCACCAAATCACAATTGTTAAGTGTCTGGGCACCTCTGGGAGAAAAGTCGCCCAAATTACCGATCGGAGTAGCGACCAAATATAATGCGGGTTCTAGAATTTTTTTGAATGCAATTTCCTGCCTTTGCGATTGCGCTGTTACGACCTCATGCCTAAAGTTTGCCGCATGATTGGGAGCGTTATTGGCCATGACATCCATTTCTAGGTGCACAGTTTTGCACAAGTTCTTAACTTTCCCAAGCTTCAAATGCCTACCAAGCCTTAAATCAGGCCTTTGCGCAAGGTTGGGGGCAATAGGGCTGCTTCTCATCACTGCATGCGCCTCAACCTCGACCCAGACAAACAGCCCTGAACAACAGCAAAGCAAACCTACTGAAGGTTCAAGCAATTCTTACTTGATCAAAGCCACCACCAAACTGTCACCCAGCCATATGGTGGGTCGAAAAGTGGTCCGTGTTGCACTTTTAGCCCCTTTTGCCAGTAGCAATCCTGCCATCCAAAATGAAGCCCTTGCCTTACATAATGCCGCCGAACTTGCCCTGTTTGAGCAAGGCGATAGCACCATGCTGCTCATGCCTATTGATTCTGGCGATACGCCAGAAAGCGCACGTACTGCTGCGATCGAAGCGATAAGGTCTGGTGCTGACTTTGTCCTGGGTCCCCTCTTTGCCAGTGGTGTTGGTGCCATCGCGCCTTATTCTAGGGCCAATAATGTTGCGATGTTTTCCTTCTCAACCGACATATCTGAAGCAGGCAGGACAATATATGTCTTGACCTTTTTACCCGAAGATGAAGCGCGAAACATCGTACGCTATGCAGGCCAGCGCGGGATCAAGCGCTTGATCGTTTTGGCGCCCGAAGGACGGTACGGCGATCGGGTAAGTACTGCAGCACGCGAAACGGCATCAGCTATGGGGCTAAAAATATTAGTCGATCAGCGCTATGATCCAAGGTCAAGTGGCTTAGACTCGGCCATAGAAGCTTCAAGACGGGTTGCGCGCATGATTGGAACTGGGCGCGAGAATGCCATTCTCATTCCCGAACGTGGACCTGTTTTACGATCCATTGTCCAAACATTGACAGAAGCTGGTGCATCTTCACGGAATGTGCGCTACCTAGGAACAGGGCTTTGGAATGATGCCGAGGTCCTCAGTGATGTTCGGATGGAGGGAGCGTGGTTTGTAACCCCAGATTTCGGGGCACGCGCTGGCTTTGAAGCCCGCTTTAATGAGGCTTATCAACAAAAACCTACCCGATTGGCTGGTATCGCCTATGATGCCACCGCGATGTTGGCCCGTATGACCAAAGGCGGGAATAAAAGCGGTGCTTCACCCCGTGCGATTGAAGCCCCGGAAGGGTTTTCTGGTGTTGACGGATTATTTCGGTTCAAAGCCCATGTGGTTGAGCGCGGTATGGCCGTGAATGAAGTCGTCGCGCGCAGAAGCAAAGTGGTGCAAGAAGCCCCTCAGTCTTTCCTACCCTAAATCGGCTATGCACCTTTCTAGATTGAGTAACGCAGTTAAAGCGGTCGCTGAAACATCATCAAGGCAGCGTTGGTTGCTTCTTCAAAGATACCATGGTCTTGGATTGCCCAAGCCGTTAACATTGCACCTTGCACGGATGAGAAGAATAAATGGGCTTGGGCCGCACTGAGTTGCGAGCCACTGCTACGGAAAGCGCGCACCAGCCAAGCTTGATTGGCCTTTAAAAACTTGTGAACTTCATCGGCAATCTCAGGACTAAGATCGGCAATGTCGGATGCAAACATTACCCCAAGGCATACCCGGTTATCTGCCAAGCATGCACGATACTGGGCAATAAAATGCGATAGCATCCCCTTTCGCGAATCATCTGTTCCTGAATACAGACGCTCGAAAAAGCTGCTGCTGTATTGTTGCATCATCAGCAAGCATAAAGCCGCTTTGGTTGGGTAATGATGGTGAACGCTGGCTGTTCTAATCCCAACGGCTTCTGCAATATCTTGAAAGCTAAAACCGTTGTAACCACGCGTTTGAGCCAACAATCTCGCCGCAGCCATTATATTTTGTTTGGTATCACTCAATTTCATGTCCCCAGACGGCACGAATCACTTAGGCTTCAGTCGTTACCAATTGTATAGATGATATAAATACGATGTTAACTTAACCTTACCATCTCAACATAGTATTCAAAATCGATCCTGCACAAGAACAACGCACATATTGGCCAATCATGCGTGTGAGTTTGAAATCTGAAATCGTCTTTTGGTCATTCAATCCCAAATCAGGTACCAAACGTGCATTGTGTTAGAGACTTTGGATTTTGTGGCCACCCTTATCGGCATACATGGCTTCATCAGCCCGTGATAAGGCACGTTCCCCGGTATCGTCTGCTTCAAGGCAATAAGCGCCAAAGGCCGCACTAATGGTGAGCCGATGACCCAAATAATCAATCTGGGTCTTGGAAATAGCATCGGCTAATTGGGTTCCTTTACGTACCGCATCCTCTGGGCTTGATTGTGCCAAGATAACCGCAAACTCATCCCCGCCTACGCGGCCAACCAAATCACTGTCGCGCACATTATCGAGCAAAGCTTTGCCAACAGCCTGTAAGATAGCATCGCCAGCAGGATGCCCAAAACGATCATTAATCTGTTTAAAGCCATTAAGGTCAAAATAGACCAAGCTGGCTTGAACCTCATAGCGTGCGGCGAAACTGATGATACGGTCTAATTCACGCACAAAGGCACGCCGATTATACACCGGAACCAACGTATCCCGATCGGCTAATTCCTCCGCCCGCCGTAGACGATCTGCCAAACGGGCACGCTCGGCTTTAAGACTTGAAACCTCATCTGCGAGATGTTTGAGAGCACGACGGACTGCGGGGGTTAATTCTGCTGCTGTCATCGCCAAAGCAGGGTGTTGACTGATAGAATCTGAGTATTGGGCAGAGGCACTGACGGTATCTAAATCGGTTTTGGAAGAACGCGTGACCGCAGATGCGGGCACTTCTTGGCTTGAATGTTGTTGTGCGAGACCCACAGCGCTAACCCCGATTTCTTCGCTTTGAACCAATGCTCAAGCGCTAATCTGTACTTTATACCGGTAAACAAACCAATCCCAAAAAACATAGATGACTTGCTAAATTTCTAAAAGATTTTTTTGATTCTATGAAGCATTGGATGCCAGTATTGGACCCTAAGGTCTTTCCTTTGTGGTCCATTTTGATTAGAAGCTCGGGCTTTCCCAATGGCTTAGGATGATCAGTCCATCCCACAGGTCAGAGCCAATCGGTGTGGTGCAAGGACATGACAACATCAAATCCCCTTATTGGCTTAATCATGGGCTCTAGGTCTGATTGGGAAACCATGGCAGAGGCCGCTCAGATTTTAGATTGTTTGGCGGTTGCCTATGAGGCCCGTGTGATTTCAGCCCATCGTACCCCCGATCGCATGGCCGCCTATGCAAAAGAGGCAAAGGGGCGCGGTTTGAAAGTCATTATTGCAGGTGCGGGCGGGGCAGCTCATCTGCCTGGTATGGTTGCGGCCATGACGACCTTGCCTGTGCTGGGCGTGCCGGTGCGTACATCATCCCTTTCAGGACAAGATAGTCTGTTGTCGATCGTACAGATGCCAAAGGGTATTCCTGTAGGGACTTTGGCAATCGGTCCCGCCGGAGCCGCCAATGCGGCGCTTTTGGCTGCGGCTATCTTAGCTTTGAGTGATGAAGGGTTAGCTGGGCGCTTGACTGCTTGGCGTCAAGAACAGACCGATCGCGTGCAGGACGATCCGCGCGGATGACCGATCCTTTGCTGCAACTCAAACCTGGTTCTAGGATCGGTATTTTAGGCGGCGGTCAATTGGGCCGTCTATTAGCGCTTTCTGCCGCTGAGTTGGGATTTGATTGTGTCGTCTATGAGCCAGAGCAGGATTGTCCAGCTGGTCGGGTTGGTGCGCGCTGTTTCCAGGCAGCTTGGGATGATTGGGAAAGCTTGGCTGCATTTGCGCAAAGCGTCGATGTGATCACCTTTGAGTTTGAAAATGTGCCTGCCGCTGCCTTGGCATTTTTGGCCGAAAAAAAACCGATCCGCCCGGGACTGAGATCTTTGCAACTGACCCAAGACCGCTTATTCGAAAAGCAGTTCTTGCACAGCTTGGGTTTGAAAACCGCGCCATTTGCGGCGGTTGATCATCTCGACGGCCTGAACCATGCGGTGGCACAGATTGGCACCCCTGCCATTTTAAAGGTTCGAACCCTTGGCTATGATGGCAAAGGCCAAGTCAGGCTGTGTACTCTAGAGGATAGTGCTGCGGCATGGTTTAAGTTAAAGGGGCAAGCATGCGTGCTTGAGGGTATTGTACCGTTTGAACGTGAAGTATCGGTGATTGTCGCACGCGGTGGCGACGGTCGTCTTGCACATTTTGATGTTACCGAGAATGTTCATCAAGATGGGATATTGCGCACATCGAGTGTGCCTGCGCGCATATCTACTTCGGTTGAGACAGCGGCCGTTGCTGCCGCAACCCAAATCAGCCATGCTTTGGACCATATTGGAGTATTGGCAGTTGAGTTTTTTGTCTTGGCTGATGGCGGGCTGATCGTGAACGAAATCGCGCCAAGGGTCCATAATTCTGGCCATTGGACCCAAGACGGCTGTGCGGCCAGTCAATTTCAACAACATATTCGCGCAATTGCACATTGGCCTTTAGCCACAACACAGCGTCTCAGTGCCCAAGTGATCATGACTAATCTGATTGGATATGATGTTGATGCATGGCCGCAACTATCACAAAAAGAGAATGGTTATTTACACCTATATGGCAAACGCCAAGTTCGCGAAGGGCGAAAAATGGGCCATATCACTGAGCTTTATGGTTTTGGCGAAGGGCCATAGCGCAAGCGTATCAGAAGACCCAAAGGGTCTGGAAGTTTGTTAAGGGACTGATTGATTTTCGCTTTGGCCCTTTCAAACTCCATAACATGACTGATGCGCCGATTTAAAAATGCCCAAGACTTTTCGTGATCATCGCTATCGTCTTGGAGGCAATAAGCCAAAGTCGCCACATGAATGCCCGATAGAATTGTGCGCTTGGAATAATAGTTGAAATCTGTGGAAGTATCACCTATCGCCATCCAAGCAAGATCGGCCGCCCGCCACGCCATTCTTAGCCCGTGAGGAATATGATTGGGTGCAGCCAGATAAAGCACGGCACGGCGCAAGCTTTCTTTGTGAGGTAATAAAGCCTCTAATCGCACGCGAACTGCCAGCGTCGCTTTAGTGCGGATTTTGGTTGCAGGCTCACACCCAGCCAATGCGCGCACCATGGTCCGCTCAGCGCGGTAAAACCAAGCGTCAATCAGATCAATGGCACCACGTGGTGCCGCCAGCATCGCTTCGCCTACACTCAAGCCAGCTTCCACCCGCGCCCGCTCTAATCCACCCCCAAACCAGCCTGAAAACGCGGCTTCTTCCAAAGCGGCATCTAAATAGCGCTCCTTGAAGGCCTGGACGGGGTCATTGAGACAACAAGTGTCATTTGGTGAGGTGGAACTGATCATGCCGACAAGATAAGTCAAGCCTAGGCATAGGTCCACCTTTGTTTTGCTTACTGACATGAACCGTCACCGTGAGGTGGACAAAGGCATAGGTTTTAGGTATTAGCGCGCCTCACCTTTTCTAGGCCGTGCATTCTTAACAATGTAAGGTCGTTCGAGCAATCATAGGGGGCGTCCCTGGTTCAGATCCTTGTGCGCGATAACAACGTCGATCAGGCGTTGAAAGCACTTAAAAAGAAGATGCAGCGTGAAGGTACCTTCCGCGAGATGAAGCGTCGCAATCATTTTGAAAAGCCTTCTGAAAAACGTGCGCGCGAAGATGCTGAAGCCGTGCGCCGGATGCGCAAGTTGCAGCGCAAGCGTGCGCAGCGCGAAGGCTTGGTTCTCAAGCGCTGAGTGTCCATGCACACTATAGTTGAAGCCGCCGCTTGGTTTGCCAAGGGCGGCTTTTGTGTTTTAGGGGCAAGTATTTGGGGGTTTGAACGTGCAGGACTGTGCCACCAGCGGCCGCTTTGAAGGGCGAACTCATTTATTACCGGTGCGGATTTATTATGAGGACACCGACATGTCTGGCATTGTCTATCATGCCAATTATCTGCGGTATTTTGAGCGCGGACGGTCTGATTTTTTGCGCCTTGCCGGCATAGAGCACACCCATTTATTAGAACGCGACCCACCTTTGGCCTTTGCCATCACTGGCATGGATATCGCCTTCAAGCGCAGAGCGAAAATTGATGATAGCTTGCTTGTACAAACCCAATACAACCACATCAACGGCGCTCGCCTTCTTATCTCTCAAACCATTGTCCGAAACGGCCACACTATTGGGTTAGAGGTCATCGCGACAGCAATGGTTGAAGCAGTTACCATAGACTTGCAAGGACGGCCTAGGCGACCAATACCAGAATTAGTCACCAAACTGAGACCTTATCTCCTTCATCAAGCCACATAGGATAGTTCTGGTTTGGTAGGTCATCTGCCCCAATTGTTCAACCTATATACTTGATGCGACAGGCTGGCCTACATCATGAAAAGCGTGCTTTTGAACCATGAGGCAGCAAATCCACAACCCAATTCTTGTAGCATCATTTTCTTGGCTGAAAGTGCCACTCCACTCTTCTTTAAGGTGAGATGTGGCAGGCGCAAGCTCTGGATGTCAATTTCGCAGCTTGTTTTCAACAAAACTGAGAAGGGCGTGCAGTGACAGGCCCATTAGAGCCAATAAGAATAGGGCTGCAAACATGGTGGCTGTCTCAAGCCGGTTACCCGCTTCAACCAAACGCCAAGCAAGGCCTCCCGTAGCGCCTGTACCTGCCACAAATTCCGCCACCACAACCCCAACCAGCGATAGTCCTGCTGCAGTTTTGGCCCCTGCCAGCAAAAATGGCGCCGCTGTTGGTAATTCCAGCCGCAAAAACCGTTGGCTGCTGGTAGCCCGGTGTAAGGTGAACAAGCGGTCTAAACCCGGGTCCACAGCCTTAAGCCCCGCAAGTGCAGCCGTCAGAACTGGGAATACGGCCACAATAATCGCAAGAATTAAAATTGCGCGACGCGGGTTTTCTATGCCAGTCCAGATGATCACCAAGGGGGCAATCGCAACAATTGGTGTTGCTTGCAGCACCAAGCTATAGGGAGCAAGCCCACGCTCCAACACTGGAAATCGCGCGAAGAGTAAAGCTATCGCGGTGCCAAGACTGATGGAGATCACGAGCGCTAACAGCGCTAAACCCAAGGTTATGCCAGCTGCGGGCAGCAACACAATACTTCGATCGATCAAAGCCATTCCAATAGCGCTGGGTGGTGGTAGGATCACATGGGGTAGGCCAGAAATCCGCGTCAGACCTTCCCAAAGAGCCAAAATGTAGATCCCAGCAATCAAAGGGGCGAAGTCGATCTTGCTCATCTTTATGCTTCTTTCAGGTTTAAACCAGTGCAGGCACCAGCGCCCGGCGAGCTTGTGCTGCAACTTTGGCATACGCAGTGGAAGTCAAAAACTCTGGACCACGTGCATAAGAGGGTACAGTGATTTCCGTCACGATCCGACCGGGCCTTGGGCTTAAGACCAAAATGCGGTCTGCTAAATAAACCGCCTCATCAACCGAGTGGGTGACAAACAAAATGGCGATATTTTGATCATTTTTCGCCTGCAATACCAAGTCGTCGAGTACCCGGCGCCCCAATTCATCAATAGCGGCAAAAGGCTCATCCAAGAGTAAAGCTTTGGGATCATTGACCAAGGCACGGGCCAAAGCGACCCGCATCCGCATGCCTCCCGACAAGGTTCGCGGAAACGCATTGGCATAAGCCAAAAGTCCAACCCGCGTCAGGGCAGCTTGTGCGCGGGCACGCTGCTCTGCCTTTTCAACCCCAGCCAGTGCCAAGGGCAGGGCGACATTATCCAACGCGCGCGCCCAATTCATTAAGTTTGGTTCTTGAAACACAAATCCCGGGATGGCACGGTTAGGGGTGTTCTTGGGCGCTGCATAATCATGTCCATCAAAGGTTACCGATCCACTGGCCAAAGGCTGTAAGCCTGCCAATGCCGACAATAACGTACTTTTACCGCAGCCTGAGGGCCCTAATAATACCACACATTCCCCGGCCTTAACGGCTAAGTCTATCGGCCCAAGGGCCAGTAAATTCCCATAGGAAACAGAAGCTTGATTGGCTGATATAAGGATCGGTTTAGGTGGGATTGAGGTATATGACATCAAGTGGCTTTGGGCAGAAATGATAGGTCAATCCCAGATTCCCAATTCATATCTTTTGGGTAGATACCCGCCGCAGCCATCATCGAAAAAAATTCCCGCCAGCGCTTTAAAGTCATTGTCCCAATTTCACCGGCGGGAGTTTCTACAATGCCATAAGCCAATAATTTATCTCGTGCTTGGGCCAATAGGTCATGTGTCATGTCTGGATTGGCTGTGATAATTAACCCATCACCGGGGGCTGGATCAAAATGGAGGTAGTCTTGCCAGCCTGCTATCGTGGCTTCGACAAAGTCACGCACAGCTCCGCCATCGCGCGCGATAAATCTCTCGCTCACCAAAGTCATGGCCGCATAACCAGGATAGCCCGCATCAGCCAACAAAAAGACCTGCGGATCGATCTTGCCTTGCTTCTTGAGCGTATAGGGTTCGCTGGTGATATAGCCTTGTTGGATGGCGTTGGGGTCGGCAAGAAATGGGGCTGAGTTAAATGTATATTTGCGGACTTGGGCATCACTAAATCCATATTTGGCTTTCAACCACGGCCAAAAGGCGGTGATGGATGCATCGGCCAGCATGATTGGCTTGCCCTTCATATCAGCCAGTGATTTGATGTCTGCGCGTGGATGGGTGATCAATACTTGGGGGTCTTTTTGGAAGGAAGCCATTACTGCGCGTGCTTTCGCGCCTGCTTGAACCATACTCAGCACGATTGGGGCGTTAGAGCCAAGGCCCATTTCAATGGCATTGGCAGCTAAAAGCTGGGGTATATTAACGCTCGGCCCACCTTGGATCAACGTGACATCCAAGCCCTTATCGGCATAAAAGCCCCGCGCCAAGGCCTGATAAAAACCACCTTGTTCGGCCTGTGCGCGCCAATCAGTCGCAAAGCGGATTTGTGTCTTCCCCCCAGCGGATTGTGATTCTTGCGGCCCACATCCGGCCAAGGCCATGGGCGCAACCAAACCAGCCCCCACAATAGATCGACGAGAAATCAACCCCAATCTCCTGTTCGCTTTTCAGCTAATTTGTGTGGCCTTACATTGTGGTGGAAATATATGCACAGGCAAATGATTTTCTCGGGCAAATGATTTTCTCCTGCAATTGAATATTACAGGTAAAAGATTTTACTGTGCAACTCACTCCATCACTTTGACAAAGCCAGATGCGTTTTGGTTGTGCCAAGAGCAAAATGTCCTTGCTATGGACCTTTATTTTACGACAATATAATCAAACAACCCCATCGTAACCTTACGCATGACGCACTAAGCTGTGCAGGAAACAAACATGCAGACCCAGTTGATGCCCAAAATCCCAGTAACGGTCCTGACAGGCTATTTGGGGGCTGGTAAGACCACTTTGCTCAATCATATTTTAAGTGCACCGATTAGCAAAAAATTTGCGGTTATCGTGAATGAATTCGGCGAAATCGGCATTGATCATGATTTGGTTGTCGATGTGGATGAAGAGATTTTTGAGCTAAACAACGGGTGTGTCTGTTGTTATGTGCGTGGTGATTTGATCCGAATGATGGGGGCCTTGTTTAGGCGAGGTCATGTTTTTGACGCCATCTTGATTGAGACCACTGGACTGGCTGATCCTGCCCCTGTCGCACAGACTTTTTTTGCAGATGATGAGATTAGCAATCGCGCCTATTTAGATGCAGTTATTAGCGTCGTGGACGCAGTCCATATTGTCAAGCAGGTACAAATGAGCCGTGAAGCGGTCGAGCAGATCGCCTTTGGCGATGTCATCCTTCTCAACAAAGCTGATGTCGCGAGCCCCATTCAGCTTGAGACCGCCAAAGGGGTTATCCGCCAGATCAATCCTGGGGCTAAAATTATGATCACATCACGTTCTAAAATTGATCCTGAAAGGCTATTCAATCTTGGTGCCTTTTCGTTAGATCGCGCATTAGAACTCGATGCGAATTTCTTAGAAGGGGTAAAGTTCGATCTGGGCCAAGCTCCTGACCATAATCATGGCCATCAACACAAGCACGACCTCTCCCATCATGATACACCCCATTATGCCGGAATTGCCACGATTGGGTTGCGGGTAAAACAACCTTTGTCTGAAGCTTTGTTTGATGCATGGATCTCTGACCTCGTGGACAGACGTGGCCTTGATATCTTGCGCCTTAAAGGAGTTCTAAACATGCAAGATGATCCAAGGCGCTATATCATTCATGGGGTGCATATGATGTTGGAAGGGGGGTATCAAAGGGCTTTTGCCCCCCATGAACCGCGTGAAAGCCGATTCGTTTTGATCGGTCGCAACTTGCATGAACCGACGGTTCGCGCAGAAATTGAGGCTGGATTTAGGGCTTGCGTCGCATAAGATTACACAATTGGCAGCTGAAGAGGCGATTTATCAGCAGATTTGCACCGATCAGGCATATCTCCACCCTTGACCTTTGATCGCGAAATGCCATTGCTGCCCTATGCATGCCTTGGCGCTTCAAGGCATGCGGCAAGCCACTTTGGATTGGACAATCAAGGTGGCCAGAGATTAAGGAAATGACAATGAGTAAAAAAGATTTAATCGACGCAGTCGCCAATGCCGCAGAAATCACCAAAGATAAAGCAAACACAGCTATCGATGCTTTGACAGCTGCCATAGTGAAAACCTTGAAATCGGGTGAGGAAGTGACTTTGGCCCCGCTAGGCAAATTCAAAGTCACCTACCGTGAAGCCCGTCAGGGCCGCAACCCCTCAACAGGTGCTACAGTTCAAATCAAAGCCGCAAAAGTGGCAAAATTTCAAGCTTCTAAAGCATTAAAAGACGCCTTGAACTAACTTGTGACCTCTTAGTGACCCTGAACGCGCTTGACCTGACTAAGCCTGACGCGTTCAGGGATTTAACGTTTTAGAATTGGCATGGGTGATCGCCTCACTGCCTAGCGGATTTGAGAAGGGCAAAAAAAGCTCTTGCCCACGCACCTTGGCCCAATCTTTGAGTGCCCAATAGCCTGTCGGGAATGCAAGGTCATCCCAAGGGATTGTCTCATAGTCAAACCAAGCCGCTTCCAAGCTTTCAGGGCCAGCGCCAAACTCATCGCCAATCAGCACGCCCCGATACATGAAATGGACCTGACTGATGCGTGGAACCTCATAAATGCCCAATAAAGCGTCGATGTGAACCTTTGCCCTAGCTTCTTCCCAAACTTCGCGTAACGCCCCTTGGCTGGTTGTTTCACCTTCTTCCATAAAGCCCGCTGGAACCGTCCAAAAACCGAGACGAGGCTCAATCGCCCGCCGACACAAGAGGACGCGACCGCATGCATCGCCAACAACCACGCCAACGACAATTTTTGGATTTTGATAGTAAATGAACCCGCAAGTGTCGCAAACCTGACGCAAATGGTCATCACCTATTGGCCGTTGTAATGAAAATTTGGCTGGCATAGCTGGCATAGCTGGCATAAATGTGCTCTTCGTTGCAGGATATCAATGCATTTATCTGTGTCGCAAAGCATATAAAAATCAAGTGTAGAAAAATATGGATGGTTAATTGACCCTTATGAAATGTGCATGAAGGTAGGTATCAGAATGAGTGACTTAAATCAGGGCACACCAAAGACCAAACCAGCAAAACTTGAAGAGCAAGCCATTGGCTCATTGATCAGTTATAATCCCAATGAGTCGCCCAGCCATTTGTTACACAGGGCCCAGCAATTTGCAGCAGAACTCCATATTGCCGCCTTGGGTGCCCAAGGCCTAACGCAAAGGCAATTGGCCGTCTTGGCGGTATTAGCGCACCAAGATGGGGTTTCTCAGAGCGATCTGGTTGCCAAAACGGGCATTGATCGATCGACTTTAGCCGAAATGGTTGCACGTATGGTCACCAAAGGTCTTGCCACGCGGGTGAGATCCCAAAGTGATAGCCGGGCTAATGCTGTATCCTTGACCGAGCTTGGACGAACTGTCTTTGAAGCCGCGCTTCCTAAACTTGCCGATAATGATGCCGGTGTACTCGCCCGGCTGCCTTCAAGCAAGCGTGCCTTATTTGTCGATTTACTCAAACGCTTAGCCCTACCCGATCAGACACTTGTTGCTCCAGCTAAGGCTGACAAAAAGAAAAAAGACAAAAAGAAAAAGAAGAAAAAAGACAAACGCTCCAAATAGATTAGCGTTTGATCCATGCCCTTGGTCTGCATAGGGCCGCACGCGCACGCATGCTAAGCCTAATTTGCGCGTGCGATATCCTTGTTATGCGACTTCTAGCCTCTGCAGCTAATACAAGGCTTGGGCCAAATAGAGGTGATGGGGAATGGGGTCTCAAGCTGGTTGAACAGAACTTAAGCCATTGCGCAACTTGATGAAAGCTTGGGCAAAATCTAGCCGTGTTCATATCAATAATCTGTCACTGATATGCAATGCGCATGACAAACTTCCAATCTAACCCCAGCTCCAACGTCGCTGCGGCGTATCGTTTAGGGGATTATGATGGGGCATATGATTTTGCTACGGGGGCAATCATTGGTATCTGCTATGGCTTTAAACCTAATGGCAGGCGCTGCCTTTGCGGATGCTACCGAACCTAAGACCTTCCAAGATAAAGATGCCGACAAGGTGGTGGTTACGGCCCAAATCTCAACGCGGTCAGCCATTTCGATTCAGGCGGTTGAGATCCAAAAAATTATTCCAGGCGTTAACCCACTCAAAGCCATCCAGACCCTACCAGGCGTGCTTTTTGTCACCGCCGATCCCTGGGGCAATAATGAGCAGAACATGTCCCTGTTTGTGCATGGGTTTTCGACCCAGCAATTGGGCTATGCCATGGATGGGGTACCCCTCGGCGACCAGCAATATGGCAATTATAACGGACTTAGCCCCTCGCGCGCCTTGACCAGTGAAAACGTTGCTCGGGTCAATCTGTTCTCTGGCGCAGCAGCCCTTGGCGTGCCCTCGACCAGCAATCTGGGTGGCGCGATTGAGACTTTTTCCCGGGCACCTGCCGCCAATCGCATCTTTACGGTCAACCAGACCCTAGGCAGCTATGAGGCGACCCGGACGTTTTTGCGGTTTGATACGGGCCGGTCCGACGGCGGAGGCAGTGCCTTTGTATCTTATCTGCACCATGATGCCAGGGCTTGGGATTTTGACGGCCACCAAAAGGCAGATCAGATCAATGTGAAATATGTCCATGATGCCGGTCAGGGCAGGCTAACGGCCTATTTCAATGCCCAGAAAAAGGTCGAGCCGAATGAGGACGCAACCGCCTATGGCACTGCCCAGACTGCCAGCTCAACCTATTTTCCTTATACGCGCAAATTCATCTATCCCGACCTGACCGCCTGTAAGAACAATCTGACCAATGGCACGCCGCCGGCCTATCAGGGCAATAATTTCTCCAATTGTTTCAGCGCTGCCCAGCGCGAAGACCTGCTGACCTATGTCAAATATGAGTTCGATCTGGCACCGAAGCTAACCTGGAGCAATCAGGTCTATTATCATTATAATTATGGACGCGGCATTGTGGCGGGCCCGATCAATACGGCGGGCCTGCCCGGCCTATTTGCCGCCTATTATCCAAACCTCGTGGTTGGCGGTGCGACCTCAGCCCAGACCTTGCAAAACATTTCAGCCCTATTTGGCGGTTCCGGTTATGCGGTGCGGACCACGGAATACCGGATTAATCGCAGCGGCGGCCTTTCGACCCTGAATTGGGAAATTGGCGATCACAAGATCGATGCTGGGGTCTGGATTGAGCATAATGAGCCAGCCCAACACCGGGTCTGGTATCCCATGACGGCGGCCAATAATAATCTGTCACCTTATGATGTGCCATCGGGCCCGAAGGCTCTCACCCAATATCACGCCGAGCATTTTGTGAATATTATCCAGCTGCATGCCCAGGACCAGTGGCAGATTCAGCCCAAGCTTCTTTTGCAATACGGCTTTAAGTCGAGCCAGCAATGGGCCAACGGCAAGTTCCCGGTCAATCAGGTCAATCTGCCCACCGCCACCGTGCCCGTGCATTTTCCAAGCGGACGTTTGCAGTCTGGTGAATGGATCTTACCCCAAGCCGGTTTGGTTTGGGATCTAACCGATCAAGAGCAGGTCTTTGTGAATGCTCAAAAAAACCTGCGCCAATTCCTGACCTATGGTGCTGGCAGCGGCTTTTACGGCTTTACGCCTTGGAGCCTCGGAACACAGGCGGCTTTTGATTTGTTCAAAGATACGGTCAAGCCAGAAACTTCCTGGACTTACGAGGTCGGTCTGCGCACCCGCCGCGATCTTGATCTTGGCCCAATCACTGCTATTGAGGGCCAAATCAATGCCTTCCATGTCGATTTCCAGAACAGGCTTTTGAACATTGCGCCCTTTAACTTCATCAACCCGGCCCCAGCTATCCTGGCCAATGTCGGTGATGTAAAAACCGATGGGGTTGATATTGCTGCAACGTTGGATTTTGGCCCTCATTACCGACTTTATAATGCGATCTCCTTTACTGATGCCCAATATGCGCAGGACTATTTGAGCGGCACAAGGGTGGTCAATGGCGTGGTTGAGCCTGTCACAGTGGCCACGGGCGGCAAGTCTGTGCCCCTATCGCCGAAATGGATGAACAAGACGGTGCTAAGTGTCCGCTATGGCGCATTTGAAGGCCAGCTGACCGGAGACTATGTCGGGCGGCGCTATGTAACCTATCTGAACGACTTATCGGTTAAGTCCAATTTCCTAATCGGTCTACAGGCCAGTTGGAACCTAGAGGCGGTCAAGCCTAACTGGGCCAAGGTTGCCAAGATCAGCGCTAATGTCTCTAACCTGGGCAATGTGAAAGGGATTTCGACGGCGGTTGTGACTGGCAATTCGGGCGGCTATCAGGGCTTCCCGATCCCATCGCGCATGGTGTTTGTCACCCTCTCGGCGGATTTTTAAGCTTTACCTTCAAGCTTTGGGGTCGGCACGGCCCAAAGTCTATCCAGACTTCATCCAAAGTGCATCTTGTCTCAGCTTAGCGCATGCACGCTAGGTAGGTACCCAAACTTAGCCGCATTAAGTTGGGTCATGTCATCTTTGTCCTTAATACAGCTCTACTAACGCACTCGACCGATCCACCTATCTCACGATTCACCATCTAGCGCCCGCGTGTGGATGGCTTCTGCAATAGCAAAAGTGCGCTGCGCCATTTCGAGGTGGAGTAATTCGGTCATTTTACCATCGACTTTCAATACCCCCTTACCGGCATTGGCGGGGTCCGCAAAGGCTGCGATGACGGCGCGCGCATGGGCAACTTCTTCCGCGCTCGGCGCAAAAATAGTGTTGCAGGTTTCAAGCTGGCTTGGATGGATGAGGGTCTTGCCGTCAAAGCCAAAATTAAGGCCTTGCCAGCACATTTCCGCAAATCCTTCCACGTTTGAGATATCATTATAGACGCCGTCGATAATCGTCAGACCGTAAAGCCGTGCTGCCGTCACACTGGCAGACAGCGCATAATGAAAGGCGGTTCGATCTGGCGTTAGCCGCGCACGGGTTTCTTTGGCCAGATCATTGGTGCCCATCACAAAAGTTGATAAGCGTGTATCCGTGCTGGCAGACGCAATAGACGCGATTTCCAAGATCGCGCGCGGGGTCTCAATCATGGCCCAGAGGTTCATCGAGGGACGCGCGCCCAAAGCCTCCATCGCCTCATGGGCGGCAATTACCTCTAGGGAGGTGGATAGTTTGGGAAACAAAATCGCGTCTGGGCCAGCTTCAATTGCCGCTTCCAAATCCGCAGGGCCCCAAGGCGAGTTCAGCGCATTAACCCGAATGATGACTTCGCGATTACCATAGCCACCTGCCTTTACCATTCGGGCAACAGCGACGCGCGCCTCTTCTTTGGCTTCTGGGGCAACGGCGTCTTCAAGGTCCAAAATCACGCCATCGGTGGGCAGGGTCTTGGCGCGTTCAAGCGCTTTGGCATTGGTTCCAGGCATATAGAGGATGCTGCGGCGCGGGCGGGCAGTGATCAGGGTCATGGAAGGCCTTTAACGTCAAGTGGGTGTCACCTTCTAGCCACAAGGCCATAGGGGCCGTAAAGAGATAAACATGCCTTTGGTGTTGATTCTTGGGTCGCATGTTGCGGGAAGTCGGGTGGGCGGAACAATCGCCAATCTGGCCATTGGCCTGTCGCCGATGAAGATCGATCCCGTGCATGTTCCCACCACCTTGTTTGGCCGCCACCCTGGCTGGGGGCCGCCCGGGGGTGGACCGGTTGATCCGGCCCTTTTTGAAGGTATGCTCGAAGGCATTAAGGCCAATGGCCTGTTTGGGCTGGTGGACGGAGTTCTCACCAATTATTTTGCAAGTGCCGATCAGGTTCAAATTGCCGCACGCGCGATTGATGCGATTAAAGCCGCTAATCCAAAGGCGATTGTTTTTGTCGATCCGGTATTAGGCGATGCACCAGCTGGGCTTTATGTGCGCCAAGAAACGGCTGATGCTTTGATCGGCGAGCTGATCCCGCGCGCTGACCTCCTCAGCCCGAATTTGTGGGAATTATCCTATCTCACCAACCAACAAGCGAGCGACCCCATTGAGATCGCCAAAGCCGGGATGGGAATGGGTCGGTCCTGCTTGATTTCCTCGGTTGAGACGCAAGCGGGCATTGGTGGCCTGTTGGTCGAAGGGGATAAAGCTTGGTTGGCTCTACATGGGAAAATAACTCACCCGCCGAAAGGGACGGGCGATCTACTCGCTTCCATGATGCTGGCCCATCGGATCGATGGAAAGACTGCACCACAGGCGATGGCGTACGCATTAGCGGGTGTGGCTTATGTCCTTGGCCGCGCGCAAGAATGGCAAGCTCCAGAATTACCTCTTGTCGCCAGCGCTTATGAAGCGTGGCGGGTCCCACCTTTGGCCTTGACCAAGCTCCTTTAAAAGGGTCACAAGGAGCGATGATCGATCTTATACATTCTTATGTCGCCACGGGCTTTGAGCCTGTTTTAGACGCATTTCGTGCTAATTTTAAGGAGGACCTTGAGCTTGGTGCCGGGTTTTGTGCGATCTTAGAAGGCGAGATTGTGGTCGATTTGGTGGGTGGCTATCGCGACCGCGCCAAAACCCAAGCTTGGACCCAAGAGACATTGGTTCCAGTTTACTCCACCACCAAGCCCATCGCCGCTCTCGTGATTGCGCGCCTGCATGATCAAGGCCTCCTGCAGTTCGATGATCCGATTGGAAAGCTTTGGCCTGAATTTAGTGTTCATGGAAAAGACGTTTCGATCGCGCAGGCTTTATCGCATCAAGCAGGCGTTCCGGGTTTCCCTGACCCGATTGATCCAGACCTTTGGCTTGACCCACACGCGTTGGCCGTGGCGTTAGCACAGCTCGTCCCCTTGTGGCCGCCCACGACCGCAAGCGGCTATCATCCATTGACCTATGGCTATATTGCAGGTGAACTTGCGCAGCGTGCGCATGGTACAAGCCTCGGCACTCAATTGCGCAAGGATGTGTGTGATCCCCTCAACATTGATTTTTGGATTGGTCTGCCGCTCCAACATCATGCGCGCTGCGCGGACATGAGCCGCCCAAAAGCGATGCCAAACCTCGGACAGATCACTAACCCCCGCAGAGTGGCTTTTTTAACGCCGTGGGCTTCACCGACTCGCGGTGGAGCCGATTGGCGCCTAGCGGAAATCCCTGCCGCCAATGGCCATGGTACTGCGCGCTCAGTCGCGACTTTATACGGCGTGTTTGCCAATGACGGGAAGATTTGCGGCCACCAGATTGTGTCACCTGCGACCATGGCCGAATTCACCAAGGCGCGTATTCGGGGTCAAGATCTTGTTGTGCCCTATGAAATCGAATGGGCGAGCGGTGTGATGCGCAATAATAATTTGCGCTATGGACCTAACCCCACCACTTTGTGTCACTCCGGCTGGGGCGGGTCAGGTGGTTTTGGCGACCCAGACAAGCGGCTATCTGCCGCTTATGTTATGAACAAACAATCCCCCGCTTTGATGGGCGATGAGCGCGCTGCTCGTTTGATCGAGGCGCTTTACCGCTGTCTTTAGTGGTGAAGGGCGATACACATTTGTTGGGGCTACTATATTATTCTTTTGTCTAGGAAGGCTTTGGTACAGGCCTTACCTAACCCAAGGGCCTCAGTTGAGTGTTCATGGGCGATTTTGACGCAAAAATCGTCCGGTGATCATCGATAAGCGGTTCTGGGCCAGAATGGGTACCAAATGCGCGTCCCAGAATTTCGGGATTGGCTTCAAAGTCGGGATGCCAGAACGCTTCGACAAATTGGGCCGCCTTTAGCCAAGGCCACGATGTTCGCGCAAAGCCTGTTCAGCCCCCAAGCGCGCTTGGGGGTCGCCAATATGCAGCCAAGGCCCATCGAGCACCAAGCCAAACAGGCGCCCTTTGGGGCACCAATCGTCAAACCAAGTCCGCGCTAAAGATCGTTTGGTGGCGGGCTTGTCTCGAAACAGGGCCGCATTTGTAATCTGCACACCGGCATAGGCATAGGGTGCTGATGGGGCGCTTCCCCGTGGTGTTAGACGCCCATCTTGATCTATAAAAAAGTCGCCCGGGCCATCAAAGCCCTGCGACTGATCAAGCCGCGCCAGCAATAACAAGCCGTCCATTCGGGCCGGATCATAGGCATCGGCCAAACGTTGAATCGCATGATCATCCAGCCAGATCGCGTCTGCATTACAAGTCAGGATCGGCCCTTCTGGAAGATGCGCCATGGCATGAATGAGACCGCCTTCGGTCTCCAAAGGCTCAGGCAAGGCGTCTTCGCGTGAGATGATGATTGTGGGCGATTTACCTGCTCGGTTCGCCAAATGGCTGACTAGTTTATCGGCAAAGTGAAACGCATTAACGACGGCATAGCCCACACCCGCTTCCCCCAAACGGTCCAGCATGTGATCGATCAGAGTGCGGCCATCGACTTCCACCAATGCCTTGGGCCTGTCCAAGGTCAAGGGCCGCATGCGGGTGCCAAGGCCCGCCGCAAATACCATTGCATGGCTGGGTATGTCTGCCATTAGCCCGTTACCGCCAAAAAGTTTTGTAGGGGGGCATTTAGCTCAATCCATTGCTTAAGATCGGATAAGCGGGGATGGCTTAGCACAGTCTCCAAGTGGCGCGCTTCGCGGGGCATGAATTGCCGATAGCGCTGTTTGCCATCGCGACCAATCAAGCGAGAGAATATGCCCAAAATGCGTAGTGCATTAATCGCGCCTTGGATCGCCAGCTCTTCGTCAAAATCATCGCGGCTCGCCCCAATGGCATCCAGATAAGCACGAACAGCAGCTTCATGGGCATCCGCGCTGACATCGCGGCGGGCATCGTGCAGCAACATGGAAAAATCCCAAGCCCGAAAGCCTTTCACCGCATCTTGAAAATCCAAGAGGCCGACACGCGCAATGCCGTGCCGTTCTGGCAGCCACACCAAATTCTCCGCATGAAAATCGCGCAAAGTAAAGGCACGCGGATGGGTCAAAATCTCCCCAATTAGCGCATCGCGTATACTGGCCCATTGGGCTGTCTCGCTGGCGCTAAACGGCGCGCGACCCAAAAAATGTGGGGTCCAGTTGAGAAATAGATCAGCATTTTCGCGCAATGCAATCTGGTCAAACGCCAAAATCGGCCAAACCCCCATTGGGGAAGCTAGCTCTTCTGGGATGGTGATTTGATGCAAAGCCGCCAAAGCTTCCCCAGCACAGCGATAGAGCTTTACTTCGACTTCGGGCTTTGCCGCGATGACGTTGGCATAAAGGTCATCGCCTAAATCCTCCAGCACCGCCAAACCTAAGGGGGCATTGACTGCTAAGGTCGCGGGTGCAGAAAACCCATGCGCGCGCAAATGCTGGCCCACGGCCACAAATGCTTCTACCCGCGACGCTGCCAACCGCGATAAAGCGTTCCAGCCCAATGCTTTTCGTTCGGCTTCATTAGCCAAAGGCGGGCAGGGCGGATCCTCATTGCCCGGAGGTGCGCGCATCAAAATTGCGGTTTTGCGGTCAAGGCTTAGACGCTCATAACTGCGCGTCGATGCATCTTGGTCAAAGGATTGACGCGTTGCGCCACCAAAGCCCGCCTCGCGGATGACAAGTTCAATGGCCGCCTCAAAGGTCGGAGCCAAGCGCGCTTGAGGGTCAGAAGTCATGCAAGCGTTCTTTCCAAACGGAGGTGGCAGGGGCAGAAAAACACGCGATGCGGTGATTGCCTTCAAATTTGATCTCAATGTCAAGGTGATCGGCGGGCAGGTGTGGACCGGCTTTTTGTGGCCACTCAACCAAGGCGATGCTGGCGCCAATTTCCTCCCACCCTAATTCCCAAATGTCGTCTGGGTCTTCCAAGCGATAGAGGTCAAAATGCATTAAATCCTGGCCGTTATGGGATGAGATCAAACCCGCCTCATAGCGCTGCACCAAGGTAAAGGTCGGACTTGGCACCTCGATTTCCTCACCCATGAACGCACAAATCAGCCCCCGGGCTAACGTCGTTTTTCCCGCCCCCAATGGCCCGCGAAGGGCAATAAAGTCCCCCGGTTGCACTAGAGATGCCAAGCGCGCACCCAAAGCTTGGGTTTCAGCTTCTGTTGGGAGGGAAATGGATTGCAGGTTCGCTAGCATGGCCGCATCGATAAAAGAGGTTGGCTCCAGCGTCAAAACCACGCACTGTTGAAATCAGCTAAACCTGAATGAGCCGATGATAATTTTTTTGTGTACAGCCCTTTTCTTATGCGCGACGGGTGAATCACCCCCGCCCCAAGCACCTGAAGCGGGCCTAGTTCAAGAGGCACCAATTGAGACCCTTATTGTGCGTGCAGAGCGTTTGATCGGGGGTCGCGTTGCGCGTCAAAGCCTGACAGCTACCCAATTAGAGCAGGCAAGCGGGTCGCGTTTGGATGAAGCGCTGCGCGCTATGCCCAGCGTGGGCCTGTTTCGGCGCACCCCAAGTGGATCGGCCAACGCCACCATTCAAGGCCTATCACTTCGCCCCATCGCGCCCAATGGCGCGGGTCGGGCTTTGGTTAGTTTAGATGGGGTGCCGCAAAATGATCCGTTCGGCAGTTGGATTGTCTGGGCGCGTTATGACCCATTGTTTTTAGAGCGCGTCGATATCCTGCGTGGTGGCGCTGGTGCTGGCTTTGGGGCTTTGGCCTTAACTGGAACCTTAGACCTGGTGGAGGCGCGCGGCGGTCCTTCAAAGCTGCGCCTCACGGCTGGTGGCGCAGGCAGCCGCGCCGCAGCGGCGCGCGCGAGTGCACAAGCCGGACCCGCCGTTTTGACCGGCATGATTTCCTATGAGCATAGGGATGGCTTTATACCCGTCATTCCTGCCAGCCGGGGCCCTGTCGATATTGGTGCGGGGTTTGAAGTAGCTACAGTAACCATTGTCAGCGAAGTGCCTGATGCACAGGGGAGCTGGGCTTATCGCGTTTCAGGATTTTCTGAGGAAAAGGGGGCTGGCACAATCGGTGCTCAAAGCAAAAGTCTTGGCGCTGATTTTAGTCTCGCCCGCCGATGGGAGGGGGCTTGGGGGCAGGGCCGTGTGCAGATTTACAGCCAAGTGCGCGATTTCTCCAATCAAACCAATGCGATTAGCGCCGACCGGACCAGTCAAGATCCTGCCGTGGATCAGTTTGAAACCCCAGCTTCGGCTTTGGGCGGTTCTTTAGCCTTCGCACCGCAGTGGCAGGGCCTTCACCCGCGGCTCACACTCGATTGGCGTCATAGCCAGGGGCAAACCAGTGAATTGTTTCGCTATCAGCGTTCTGACTTTACGCGCAGCCGCCTTGCAGGGGGCTCCCAAAATTGGCTTGGCGGGAGCCTAGAAGTGCCTGATCTGATCACAGATGCGGATCAGGGGACTGGCTTGGATATGGTCGTGCGCCTTGATCGTTGGGCTAATTTCAGCGCCAGACGTTATGAATTTGATCGCACAACTGGGCAAAGCACCTTGCGTGAAAATGGACGCGATGTCCAAGGGTTGGTACCAACGGGCCGCTTGATTGCTTATGCTGGGCAACGCACAGTCGAGTTGAGTGCTTATCGTAGCTTCCGCCCGCCCAGCCTCAATGAGCTCCATCGCCCATTTCGCGTCGGTAATGATGTCACCGAACCCGATCCTGCTTTAAAGCCTGAAATTCTCGAAGGCGTGGACCTCGATTTGAAGGGCCAGTTTCGTGGTTTTGGCGTTGAGACGAGCGCACTTTTAACCCTGTATGCCAACCGCCTTTATGATCCGGTGGCAAATGTAACCCTTGCATCTGGCCCCGGCGTTTTTGACAGAGTTGGCTTTCTGCCGGCTGGTGGCACGTTGCGCCAGCGGCGCAATGTGGGCCGCATCGACGCAACAGGCATGGAAGCTTCGCTCACTTGGGTTGCTGAAACGACCTCTGACGCATCTGGGCGAAAACCGAGCGGAAGGGTGAGTGTCTCATTGACTGATGCGACGGTGGATGGCGCGGCTCTTTTGCCGCAACTAACCGGCAAGCGACCCGCCCAAGCCGCCCCTTGGGCGGTCTATATCGATCTCAGCCTTCCAATTGGGGCGCGAACCTCGTATGAGTTCACCTTGCGCGGAGAAGGGGCGCGATTTGAGGATGATCTCAACACGCGTAAGCTCAAAGCCTATCATGCTTTTGATGTGCGGGCGCAGTTGGACTTAGCGCCCGGTCGGCAGCTCTTTGTTATTGGCGAAAACATCGGGGGTAGCCGTATTGCCACTGCCCTATCGGGTACAGGGGTTTTGAGCGAAAGCCAAAACCGTCTTTTGCGGATCGGTATTAGTCTTACGCAATGATGGTGCGTTTGATCTCATTGACGATGGTTTGCTCGATAGCACCAAGGCCATCAATTTCGCAGCGTACAAGGTCGCCAGCTTTCAGATAAACGGGTGGCGTGCGCGCAATACCAACCCCTGCCGGGGTCCCAGTAAAGAGGATGTCTCCGGGCAATAAGGTAAAGGCGGTACTCAAATGGGCGATCATATCTGGGATTTTAAAGATCAGATCGCCAACACAGCCGTCCTGCATCAGTCTACCATTGACATAAGTGCGCAGGCGCAGCGCGTCTACATTCGCAATCTCATCTGGTGTGGTCATCATAGGCCCAAATGGCGCATGGGTGTTAAAGCCTTTACCCATGATCATGGTGGGTGTGGCCTTTTGCCAGTCGCGCACCGAATAATCACAGCCGACACAATAGCCCGCAATCACTTCGCGTGCTCGATCTACCGGGACATGACGCGCGATTGCACCAATGATGACAACCAATTCAACTTCAAAATCCAGCATATCCGACACAATGGGCTTTTCGACATCGTCGTAGGGCCCGTTGACGGCGGTAATCTGTTTCATGAACCAGGTTTGACTGGCCGGTGGCGCGCGCCCAGTTTCGGCGGCATGGTCTGCGTAATTGAGGCCAATGCCAAAAATACGGGGTGGCTTTGGGACAGGGGCAAGGAACTGAGCTTCGTTCAACTG
Organism: Candidatus Phycosocius spiralis; assembly: GCF_030158815.1. GTDB lineage: Bacteria > Pseudomonadota > Alphaproteobacteria > Caulobacterales > Aquidulcibacteraceae > Aquidulcibacter > Aquidulcibacter spiralis. The sequence continues at coordinate 235,717 of NZ_BPFZ01000002.1, read as the reverse complement.
GATTGATGTAATCCATTGGCGTCCGCTGGCCGGGCCGCGCACAGCCGAGACCACTCCCAACTCATCTGCGGAGCATGCCATGAAATGTGCCGTTTCGCCAATAATTTGGGCGATATGGGATTTGCCTTTGTATACAAGAGTGGCAAGTTTCACGCTAAGACCATCCAAATCTGCCGCTTGAGATAATTGTGACGAATTCGCAACATGAATAATGTGTCATTTGAAATTGCAGTAAGGCGCTCTCGACCCAAGGGTCAACTATGTTTATAGTTTTAAAGGTTGCGAGGAATTAACGGCTCAGATTAGACCATTTGATTTCTGTAACGGCCAATCCTGAGAAATCGGGCCACAACGAATATTACAAGCAATCAAATCTCTGGGAGAGAAACATGAATCTGCATACAATCGGCCGTAAAGGCCTCTGGTTAGCGGCGTGCGCAACTTCTGTTTTTGCAGTGCCAGCATTCGCTCAAGAAACTAGTGTATCATCAGAAGTACGCCCTGTCGATGAAGTGATTGTGACTGCAACCCGGCGCGAGACAACTTTGCAAAATGTTGCCGTTGCGGTGACTGCGATCGGTGCGCAGGCGATTGAATCAGCAGGTGTTAAAGACATTCGCGATTTAACCCAATTAGCGCCTTCTTTGCAGGTCCCCGTTTCAGAAAATTCCGGTTCAGTCAGTGCACGTATTCGTGGCATTGGTACCCAAGGATCGAACCCAGGGTTAGAATCCTCAGTTGGTGTCGTGATTGATGGTGTTTTCCGGCCACGCAACGGGGTTGCATTTGGCGACCTTGGCGAAATTCGCGCGATTGAAGTCCTACGTGGCCCACAGGGGACATTGTTTGGTCGCAATACTTCGGCGGGGCTCATTAATGTCACTACCAAAAAGCCAAGCTTTGAATGGGGTTCCTCAGGTGATGTCACCTATGGCAATTATGGTCTCGGCGGCGCAGGACTTGGCATCACGGGGCCGCTGATTGAGGACAAATTGGCCGGCCGCCTCTATGTGACCGCGCGCGCCCGCGATGGCTATGTTCATGTCAATAACGGGTCGGCGGAAACGGATTCTAACGACACAAGTTATTATGCGGTACGGGGGCAATTGCTCTATACTCCAACAGATACGTTTGATGCCCGATTGATTTTTGATCGAGCTCAGCGCGCAGAAGCTTGCTGTGCCGCCGTCGTCCTAGTCCCAGACACACGTGTACCGTCAACAACAGCCATTCTAAACAAAATATCCCCCAATGCGCTGCAAACCAGCCAAAATTTAAAGCGCTATCTAGCAAGCGCAAACCGGACCTATGATCAAGATATAGAAGATAGTGGCATTAGCCTTGAAATGAATTGGGAGGTAGGTTTTGGTCGTCTGACTTCTTTGACTGCTCAACGCAACTGGGAACGTACGGCCGGACAAGATATTGATTATTCAGGTGCTGATGTTGTGTATCGCTTAAAATCCGATGGCGGTGGTACGAGCTTCGATAATTTCAGCCAAGAATTGCGCTACGCCGGTACGATTGGCCAATTAGACTGGTTGGTTGGCGGTATTTATGCCCAGGAAACCATTGAACATCGCGATCGATTCCGCATTGGTACTGACTATCAAGCCTATATAGGTGGATTGTTGGGGCCTGCTTTAGCCCTAGTTAGGCCTGCGCTGGCAGTCAATCCGCTCAACCCGAACGTTACCAACACCCAATTGGCCGGTGTGGTATCAACATGGCAGGGCATTCTAGGTGTTACGCCAGCCAGTATTGGCGCTTTAGCCGCTGGCGGCGGAACGACTGATGATTATGTGCAAGATTCTAATTCATGGGCAATTTTCACCCACAATATCTATCAGTTTAACGATGATTTTAGTGTAACGCTGGGTCTTCGTTACACCAATGAAGAAAAGAATTTTAGTGCTCGTTATAAAACGGAAGGCAATAGTGCGTGTACGGCGATCGAAAATCGGTTGGGCCTTGATGCGGCTCGAAATGCTGGTGCCTTGGCAGCAATTGTAGGTGCCATTTGTGCACCATGGATGCGCTCTGCCTTGGACGGGATGGATCATCGCCAACACAATAGAGAAAAAGAATGGTCTGGCATTGCTTCGGCAGCTTATCGATTTGCCCCCAATATCAATACTTACGCCTCTTACTCACGCGGCTATAAGGCTGGCGGATTTAACTTGGATCGGGCCTTCTCCGATCTACAAAACAATGTCGTGACATCGATCGTCTCGCCAGGTGCTGGTAACCGGACTGTCCGCCAACCTGATACGTCCTTTGCGCCAGAAACCGTCGATGCCTATGAAGTGGGTCTGAAAACGCAATGGTTTGACAAGGCATTGACGGCCAATTTCGCGCTCTATCATCAGACGTTTGAGAACTTCCAGCTCAACACTTTTACCGGTGTTTCGTTTGTTGTGACTTCGGTGCCTAAGGTGGTTTCGCAAGGGGTTGAGTTCGATTATGTGTTGCGTACCCCCTTAGACGGTCTGACCCTGACAGGTGGTGCATCATATTCGATGACTGAATATACCAAGAAGTTGGGGGCCGCTGATCAACCCAATACTTTCTTGGGCCAGAACCCCAATCTTTATTGGTTGCCAGGCAGCCAGTTAACCAGTTCGCCTGTTTGGTCTTATGGATCTGCGGTCAATTATGAATGGCCAATCTTGTCGGATACAGCTACATTTAATGCCTATTTAGATTTCCGTACCATCACCGATTCGGTTACGGGTTCCAATCTAGATCCCCGCAAAACCCAGCCAGGCTATACTTTGTTGAATGGCCGCTTGGCTGTTAGCACCAAGGATGAGCGTTGGACCATCGAATTGTGGGGCCGCAATTTAAGCGATGAGCGTTATGTACAAATCGCCTTTGATTCGCCGCTTCAAGGTGACGCACCAGCCCTAACCAATCAGCCCGCATTGGGACGGTTCGCGCCGCGCCCTGTCACCAGCCAGATTAACGGCTTTGTTGGTGAACCCCGCACCTATGGCGTGACTTTACGCTGGAATTATTAAGCTAAATGGCAAGGCGCGCCTGCTGCTCGATGGAGTAGGCGCGCCAAAGCTTACCAATGTAAAGCAGATCAGGTTGCAACCGGTTGGATCTTGTGCGCGTATAGGTTTATGACCCTAACCCATAAATGCCTGATCCCTTTGACTCTGCTCCTCATGATCTTGGGCGCTTGCGGAGCGACTGCACCACAAGCCCCGGCATCCTCAACACAACGAGGGGCGACAGCGCCAGCCCCCACGCCCACCTTATTGGCAACAGCGATTTTTGCTGGGGGTTGTTTTTGGTGCATGGAAAAGCCGTTTGATCAATTGTCGGGCGTTGTGGCGACGATTTCTGGCTATACAGGCGGCGACTTAGCCAATCCTAGCTATGAGCAAGTTAGCGGCGGGGGAACCGGTCATTATGAAGCCGTACAAATCATGTATGATCCAGAACGGATTAGCTATCAGGAATTGTTGCGTACCTATTGGCGGCAAGTGGATCCGTTGGATGGCAAAGGTCAGTTTTGCGATAGGGGAGATAGCTATCGCCCCGCCATCTTTGTTGCTAATCTTGCCGAAGAGAAGGCCGCACAAGCATCACTTGCTGAAATCGCGAAGCTTTTTGAGCGCCCAGTTGCTGTGCAAGTCCTTCCAGCTAAAGTCTTTTATGCAGCCGAAGACTATCATCAGAATTTTTATCAGAAAAATCCCTTAAGATATGCCTATTACCGAAGTGGATGCGGCCGCGATGCGCGATTGCGAGCCGTTTGGGGACCTTAATCATTTATCAGTTTTAAGATCTCGCCTCTGTAATCCTGTCTGATCGTCCTCTTTACAACAGATAGGCCAACAGGCTAACCTAGCGGTAAGTTCGATCTTGGGGTCGAACTTAGGTGTCCGGCCTTGCTTGTTGCGCTTCTTAGGTGCGCAGACAGGTTGGCGCTCCCTGAGCATCGCCTTGCGGTGGGGCCATAAGCTCCACCGTTTTTTTAAGGCGAAAACCATAAGTAGGGCACAAATCCAGAGCCCAAAGAATCCAAAGCTCAAAGAATCCAGAGCCTTAAGAAGCCTAACATCCAAGAAAATCCCTAAGGCCCAGAGAAATCAGAAGCCTCAAGATGTTGCTGCCGTTAGCGTCACCCGCCACACCCAAAAATGTAGCAATGATGCCACTGAATGTATTCTTCATTTGGGATAACTTTAGGCCGCCATGGGCTTAGGTTTTGGTCTGCGTCATGAAACTGTTACAAAAAAGTCGCAGAGGCGTAGTGCTTTAAGGTTAGTTGACCCCAACTATGCATCCCTCATTGGGTTGCAGTCCATTAATTGATCAGGGTCCACACATGTCGAACATCTCCCGCCTATCAACAGGCGTCGCACTTGCCGCATTATCCATGGGTCTAATGGGCTGGAGTGCTCCCGCACAGGCGCAATCAACAGGATCTCAACAGGTCGAAGAGGAGGTCATTGTCGTTATCGCAGCGCGCAACCGCTCCACCGGTGGCTTGATCATCAATGAGAAGGTCGCCAAAACGCGCTCCACCATCACGGCGGAATATCTTGCGATCCAGCCTAGCGGTCAAACCGTTTTCCAAAGCTTGAATTTAGTGCCCGGCCTCAACTTCACCAATAGCGACCCTTATGGTTCGTCGGGTGGCAATGTGCGTCTGCGTGGTTTTGACGGCAGCCGTATTTCTTTGACTGTTGACGGCATTCCATTAAATGACACAGGCAATTACGCCATTTATACGAACCAGCAATTAGATCCAGAATTTATTGCCAAAGCCACAATCAATACTGGCACAACCGAAGTCGATAGCCCCTCTGCATCTGCGACAGGGGGCACGATCAATGTGCTCATGCGCAAGCCTGATAACACTTTTGGTCTGCGCGTTTCCGTATCGACAGGTTCCTACGCCTATGGTCGTGGGCTTTTGAGCGTTGATACTGGTAAGTTAGGCCCTTGGGATACAACCGCGTTCGTAGGTGGATCCTATCAAAAATATAGCAAATTTAAGGGCCCAGGTGAGCTTGAAAAGCAGCAATATAATGCCCGCATGTATCAAAAGCTTAACGAAACGGATTTCTTGAGTGTCTCTTTCCACTATAATGAAAACCGTAATGCATTTTATCGCAACGCCACATTGGCTCAGTGGGCATTTTACGGCCCTAAGTTTGACAATCTCGAAACCTGTACCCGGGTAAAACCCGTTGCCGGCACGGCGCAGAATGATGGTCAAACCATTGTTGCTTCCAATCCCGATTTCTCAAGCTCTAGTGACAATCCAGCAAACCCAGCTAGCTGCACCAATTTTTATGGCCTGCGCATTAACCCATCTAATACGGGCAATATTCGCGGCAGCTCCAGCTTTCAATTGGCGCATGGCTTACGTTTGACGGTAGACCCAACCTACCAATATGTCTTGGCCAATGGTGGTGGCACGACGGTAATCAGCGAGACTGACCGCCGGTTGCGTGGCCCAGGTTTAGTCACCACTGGGGCTGGTGCAATATCATCAGGTGTCGATTTGAATGGGGATGGCGATGTCTTGGATAGCGTTCGTCTCTATACACCCAACACCACTAATACCAACCGCTTAGGCGTGAATGCGTCTCTCATTTGGGATATGAATGAAGCCCATCGGTTACGCTTTGCCTATACATTTGATTATGGCCGTCACCGTCAAACAGGAGAGTTCACCCAATTAGACGCGACTGGCAAGCCTTTGGATGTGTTTGGTGGACGCAATGGTCCGAAAGTATTTGGCGCAGACGGCAGTTTCTTGCGTGGTCGGGATCGCTATTCAATCGCTCAGTTGAACCAAATAGCGCTCGATTACAGGGGTTATTTTTTCGACGATAAGTTGACCGTGAATTTGGGCGTTCGGGCACCGTTTTTTGAGCGTCAATTGGACCAACGTTGTTATACTCTAAATGGTAGCTCGACTGTCTTATGCACAACAGAGACGCCTAATGCGACTTTGGCCAATCAAAATGTTACCTTTGCTTCAACAGGGACTTCCCAATATATTGCCCCATTCAAAACTAAGCGGAACTATGATGCAGTTTTGCCAAATATGGGTGCAAGTTATGAAATCTTTGAGGGCAATTCGGTCTATGTCAGTTACGCAGAAGGCTTCTCTGCACCGCGCACGGATAACCTCTATACTGTGGTGCGCGCTACCGACAACACGGTGATATCCAGTCCAGCCGTGCCTGAAACCACCAAAACCTTTGACATAGGTTATCGCTACCAAAAGCAACATATCACAGCCTCATTAGCCTTTTGGACAACTATGTATAATGACCGGATTGTATCTTCATTTGATCCAGATCTTGGTTTCAACGTTGACCGCAATGTCGGCAATGTAGATCTACGTGGCATTGACCTCGAACTCGGCTATCAACTCGGTCAAGGTTTGACCATCTACAGCTCGGCATCATTTATCGAGAGTGAAATCAAGCGCGATGTGCCTTTGTCGGCTACCACCCTTTTGCCTACGGCTGGCAAGAAATTGGTTGAAACCCCTGATTCGACTTATGGTGTAAGGTTGCAATATAGTGTGGATGGCCTGATCTTGGGCATTCAAGGCAAATATGTCAGCTCGCGTTACTCAACCGACGTCAATGACGAAGAATCTCCCGCCTACACTGTCGCCGATGTTGACTTGAGCTATGATTTTGAACAATTGGGTATCAAAAACACGGTCATTCAATTGAATTTCATCAATTTGTTTGGTGAGGATTATCTAGGTAACATAAGTTCAACGACCAACGCCAAGACCATTGCCAATGTTTCAACGGTGACAGGCACCATCGTGCCGCGCGCAGGTTTGGCCCCAACCTATTCTTTAGGCGCACCGCGTACTGTTCAATTATCATTGAAAACAAAGTTTTAAACACAAGCATAGGCTAGACGAAACAATAGGGCGGTCTATGCGGGCCGCCCTATTTTATTGGTGATGGTGGGGCTACAATAAGAGAGAGCCCCCTATTTAGATTGAGAAGGTTGAACCTCATGAGCATTGATCCAAAGCGGCGCCTATTCCTCAATGCGTGGGCAATGGGGGCGGCGGCAGCGTCGATTTCGAGCCCGTGGCGCGGCTCAGCGTTCGCGCAGACGCCCAAGTTTATCTCTGACCCGTTTACCTTAGGCGTAGCATCGGGTGACCCGACCCAGGATGGCTTTGTTCTATGGACCCGTCTTGCTCCAGAGCCACTCGACCCTGACTTTGTGATCGAGGGCTTGGTTGATGTCATGTGTGAGATTTCAGAGGATGAGGCCCTTACCAAGATTGTGCGCCGCGAATTTGCCGTTGCAAGGCCGGACAATGCGCATGCGATTCACGTCGAAGTCAGCGGGCTAAAGCCCAATCGGCCCTATTTTTACCGCTTTAGAGTTGGCTTAGCCACCTCCCCCATCGGGCGCACGCGGACCACGCCTGAATTCGGCGCGCCGCTCAACAAATTGCGCTTTGCTTGGCATTCTTGTTCGCATTATGAGCAGGGCTTGTTTACCGCCTATGGCGACCTTGCCAAGCAAAACCCAGATGTGATTCTTTCACTTGGTGATTATATTTACGAAGTTTCTTGGGGTGCTGGTGTGCGTCGCATGCCCGTTGAGGAGGCTTATAGCCTGAAGGATTATCGTCTGATCCATTCAGTCCATAAATTAGATATGGATTTGCAAGCCGCACATGCTGTGGCACCATGGCTTTACATCTGGGACGATCACGAAGTCGCCAATGACTACCAAGGAAATTTCGGCAAAATCCTCCCCGGACAAAGCGTCGAGACGGATTTTCCAATCCGAAAATACAATGCTTATAAAGCCTTTTTTGAGCATCAGCCATTGCGGGCAAGGTCACGCTTTGATGCGATCAACCGTATGCGGATTTATGGGCAAAGTGGTTGGGGTGATCTTTTGGACTTTACTTTGTTGGATACACGCCAATATCGCTCTAAGGGCGCGTGTCTTCCGCCAGATCGCCAAGAGGCTGTCAATGCCAGTCGCGTATCATGTGCAGAACTTCAAGACTCATCGCGCACGATTTTAGGCACCCGCCAAGAACGCTTCGTCAACGATAACTTCATGCGTGCGCCGTTCAAATGGTCGGTTTTGGTGCAGCCCACATTGTTTTCAACCCTGTTTCAAAAGTCCGACAAGGGTGACCCAACCGCCTATACAGATGGCTGGAGTGGTTATGAGCCAGCGCGGCAGAAGATAATTGATCTCATGGTTCGCCGCCGGCGTGAAGTGTCCTCGGTGGTGATCGGCGGAGATATGCACGGGTTTTGGGCCAGCGATGTCAAGCAAGATTATTCGAGGCCTGAAAGTGATACTGTGGCTGTCGAGTTTGTTGGTGGCTCCATTACCAGCCAATCCTTCAATTATGAGCGCTGGAACCGTCTCTTTCCTGATAACCCACATTTAAAATGGCAAGATGACCGGGTGCGCGGCTATGGGCTTATTGATGTTGATCCCCAGCGGATGGATGTGCGCTTGATGAGTACGCCGACGACTTGGCGACGTGATCAGCCATTTAGCCCATTAAAGCGCTTTGTGGTTGAACGAGGCAAAGCCTATATCAATGACGCCTAAAGTGTTGGACCGCTGCTTTTCAATCTTATGGCCCATTTCTGACCGGGATCTTTTTCATGACATTGCATATTCCAGCTGAATGGAGTCCCCATAAAGCGATATGGACTTGCTGGCCATCGGCTGCTGATTTATGGCAAGAAAACCTCGTCCCTGCGCGCGCAGAAGTTGCAGCCATGGTCGCAGCTTTGATCGCGCCTGGCCCAAGAGGTCAGGCAGGCGATATTGTTCACGTTCTTGCCTGCGGACAAGAATCTTATGCCAACGCGCGCGCTTGGCTTGCGCCCCAAGTTTTCGTCCATGAACTTGATTTCGGTGATATTTGGCTGCGCGATACCGGTCCGATCTTTGCCAAGCAGGATGGTAGGCCAATTGCTTTGCGGTTCAAATTTAATGGTTGGGGCGAAAAATATCTCTTGGACCATGATGAGCATGTTGGTGATGGCGTTGCGCGCTTAGCCGCAACATCCATACAAGCATCACAGTTTGTGTTGGAAGGCGGGGCTGTTGACCATGACGGGGAAGGGACCATTTTAACCACACGCCAATGTGTCCTTAACACAAACCGCAATCGCACTTGGACACAAAGCCTAGCTGAAGCGGCCTTTAAGGAGTGCCTTGGAGCCCAAAAAGTCTTGTGGCTCGGTGATGGTCTCCTCAATGATCACACTGATGGGCATGTCGATAACATTGCTCGCTTTATAGGCCCTGGCCGGGTTATGTGTATGGCACCATTTGGACATGATGATCCAAATCAAGTACAATTGCAACAAATTGCCTTTGACCTAAGTCAGATGACAGATAGCGCAGGCCGGCAGCTTGAAATCATTGCTATTCCTTCCCCGGGCCGGATTGTAAATGAACAAGGCGAAGTGGTACCGGCTTCGCATCTCAATTTCATTATCGGGAATGCCACCATTGTGGTCCCACTTTATGGCACAGCATCTGGGGATGCGGCATTGCGCGGTATTAGCTCAGCCTTTCCTCAGCATCGCATCGTCGGTATAAAGAGTAGCGCCATTTTGACCGGCGGTGGCAGTTTTCATTGCATCACCCAACAGGAGCCAGTTTAATGTCCAATATTGTTAAGCTGGCAGCCTTACAAACCAGCTACGGCACCGATATGGCCGCCAATATCGACAAAACAATCGACTTGATCCGAGAAGCAGCCCGCCAAGGTGCTCAGATCATTTTGCCTTCAGAATTGTTTCAGGGAATCTATTTTTGCACCACCCAAGATGAGCGCTGGTTTGCCACCGCCTTCCCTGCGCTTGAGCATCCGTGCGTGACGCGCTTGCAACCGATTGCAAAAGAGCTTGGTGTCGTCATTCCAGTATCGATCTTTGAACGCGACGGCCCGCGCTATTATAATAGTGTTGTGGTGCTTGATTGGGATGGAACAGCCCTTGGCACCTACCGCAAGAGCCATATTCCAGATGGTCCAGGCTATCAGGAAAAATATTATTTTAGGCCCGGCGATACAGGCTTTATGGTTTGGAAAACCCGCTATGCCACCATAGGCGTGGGGATTTGTTGGGATCAATGGTACCCAGAAGCTGCGCGCGCCATGGCTTTGATGGGGGCAGAAGTGCTGTTATACCCCACGGCTATCGGGTCAGAACCCCATGATGGCACTTTGGATACACGCGATCCTTGGCAACGTGCCATGCAAGGCCATGCGGTCACCAATGTCATTCCAGTGGTCGCAGCCAACCGGATTGGCGTTGAGAAAGGACTGGGGGTAGACCAGCATTTTTACGGTTCCTCCTTTGTTTCCGATCATCGTGGTGATTTGATCAGTGAGCTTTCTCGTCACGAAGAAGGGATTGCTTTGGGTGCGGTTGACCTTGCATTTTTAGACCGCCACCGCGCTGCTTGGGGGTTTTTCAGGGACCGTCGGCCTGACCTTTATGGTCATCAATAAGTTTTATTAACCTAAAATGTAAAAAAATTGCCATAAATCGACTATAAATAATGCACAATAGTGGTTTTAACAGACATTTCTTTCCGTTGAGTGGCAATTTAGCGCATCACCCCCTTTCACAATTGATCAAGGGCGGCTAGGACACGCACGGACCCGGTCGTTACAAAGAGATGAACGGCGGGATTGATTTGGAGGATACAGGAAACCATGTTTGCTCTACTGCAAGCCGCCGGTGCTGCTGACACCGCTGCCACCCCCGCCGCCGACGCCTCGGTAACTGCCACGGTTGAAGTCACCAATGCTGTTGTTGAAGCCACCAATGCTGTGGCCGCTGCGGCACCTGCTGCACCAAGCGCCGCGGAAGCCGCTGCTGCTGCTGCTGAAGCTGCCAAATCTGCAGGTCAACAAAACATCACGCTGATGGAAATGGTTGGCAATTCGCCCATGGTTTCCAAAGTGGTTTTGGTGATACTTCTATTATGTGCGGTTTATGCCATTGCCTTAATGTTTGAAAAGATTATCGTTATGCGCGGCAATAAAAAACGCACTATCGAATTCGTAGCTGCTTATAAAAAAGCGAAATCCCCCGAAGAAGCCGCTCAATTATTAGCCAAGCAGCCTGATGGCTTTGCCAAGAAAATGTTTGTGGCTGGATATGGCGAATTGCAAAAAGCCAAGGAAGCAGGCCTCTATGCCAGGCGCGATGCCCGGAGTGATCTGTTGGAGCGTGTCCGCGCCGCCATGACGGCAGAGCAAAATAGAGGTGTCGAAGAACTGGGCTCGAATATGACTTTCTTGGCCTCCATTGGTTCAAATGCGCCTTTCATCGGTCTATTTGGTACTGTGTGGGGGATTATGAACTCCTTTATCGCCATTGCAAATACCCAAACCACCTCGCTCGCCGTTGTGGCCCCTGGTATTGCTGAAGCCTTGTTCGCAACCGCTGCAGGCCTTGTGGCCGCTATTCCAGCGGTATTGATCTATAACTTCTCGGCCAAACAAACCGGTACGATTGGTAACTACCTTGAAGATTTTGAAGCAGACTTCATTTCCCTCGTTACCCGCGACATGGATAAGCAGGGCTGATCGGGCTCTAGAAAAGGAGACTGATCATGGGTGCAAAACTAGCCGGAGGTGGCGGAAGCAGCAAACGGGGTCGGCTTGATGTCAATGCAGAACCAAATATCGTTCCATTTGTGGACGTGATGCTGGTTCTCTTAATTATCTTCATGGTTGCATCCCCTGTTGCATCCGTCGATATCAAAGTTGATTTGCCAAACTCCAAAGTCCTGCCATCAAAACGTCCGCCAAAACCAACCTATATTTCAATTCAAGACAAGGGCGGTGTTGTTGGGTATTTCGTTGGCAATGATGAAGTCACCGATACGACCATTCTTGGGAAAAAAGCATTTGAAGCTGTGGTCAAAGATAACCCTAAATTCAAAGGGGACATCGGAAAAATCATTGACCAGCGCATCTATGTCCGTGCGGATGGTAAAACGCCGTATCGCAATGTGGTGTTTGTAATGAACCGCCTTCAAGATGAAGGGTTTTACAAAGTTGCGCTCGTTGGCGCGGATAAACGCCGATAAGATAGGGAGGTAAATCATGATCTATATCCATACCCCCTGCGTATGTACCACAATTCCTGTCTTCCTGAAGGGAGTAACCCACTATGGGCGCTAAACTCTCGGGCGGCCGCCGAAAGGGCTTGCAGCCAAGTTCAGAACCAAACATTGTTCCCTTCATCGATATTTTGTTGGTGTTGTTAATCATTTTCATGGTAGCAGCCCCAATCCCGACCACAGACGTGAAAGTGGACCTTCCACCTCCAGTTCCGCCAAAGGAACAACCAGTTAAGCCAAAGACCCCAACTGTGGTTGACATCCGCGATGATGGGACGGGTGTGCCGCAAATCTTTGTTGACGGTCAATTGACCGAACCTGATCAGCTGGCGGCTAAGGTGTTGGAACGTATTACATTTCACATACCAGACTCGCCCAACCGCTTGTTAGAAACCGTTCGGGTTCGGGCAGATCAGACCTTGCCATATGCCTCTGTGATGGAAACCATGGGTATCCTGCAAGAAGCTGATTTCCAAAAAGTATCATTGGTTGCCGAAGACGCAATCAGCACTGATCAATTGCGCTAGGAGGGCAGATAGATATGGCAAAATATCGCATGTTGTTCCTCCTGATTTCCATTTTAATATGGACGGGAATTTTGTACGGCGTATCGAAAATTCGCCCCGAACTCGTTTCGGATTTCATGGATAATCTCAATGTAGTGAAGGCTGAAAAGGAAAAACCAAAGCCACCACCACCACCACCTCCTCCTCCACCGGAGAAGCTGCCGCCTCCACCTCCTTTGGTAGAGCGTCAAACACGGGTGGTTGTCGATATTCCCCCGCCGCCTCAAGAAGAGATACGTGAGACGGTCGTGCGGGCCCCTCCAACACAATTGACCGATTACCAACCACCTGCCCCACCTCCTCCGCCCCCCCCGCCGCCCCCGCCATCGTGTACAGAAGGGGCAAGGAATGCACGCAAGATTCGTGATTTTAACGTGGACCGTGCTTATCCGCAGCGCGCTGTGGACCGTGGGACTGAAGGCAATGTGAGGGCAACTTTGCAAATTGATGCTTCAGGGTCTGTTGTTGGCGTCATCATCACCAGCGCTAATCCACCTGGGGTATTTGATTCAGCTGTCGAGCGTGAAGCCCGCCGGATGAAGTTTGAACCAGCGCGTCGCAATTGCGAAAATGTGGCTGATGATTATCCTCTGGATGTGCAGTTCAAATTGGATGAATAGTGCTTTAACCAAACTTGGTGCCAGTATCGTTCTTGGTGCCTGTATCGTCTGCTCATCAAAGGCCGTTCCGATCACCGGGACGGTCTTTGTCTTTCGAGGTCAAGGAGCTTAGCATGTTTGGTAACGCAGGAGGGTAGGCAACTTAGGAGGGCCAATCGAAACAGAACGGATTTTTGAACCCAATCAAAGTACCTAATCGCTCCGGCGAAATTTGTGCAATTGGGTTTTCATAAGGCTTAAGGCTAATGTATCGGGGATTAGTTTACTTAAGCCTGCGATGGCTTTATTTGCAGTCCCTGAAACCACGATAGCGTGGTTGGACTCAAGGCCTTCATAGCCCAGTTGAGCCACAGTCTTTGCATCTTGCCACAACCAGTTAGGTAGAGTTGACACCTGATCGCGCATCCCATTGACATCGTGGAACTCAGTAAAGGTAAATCCTGGACAAAGCGCGCTGACATGTACGCCCGTTGTTGCATTTTCTAGATTTAAAGCCTGACTGGTCTTGATAAGAAAGGCTTTCGCAGCGCCATAAAGGGTTGCCCCCTGTACGCCTGGAAGCAGTCCCGCCAAAGAGGCGACATTCATGATGCGGCCAAAGCCACGCGCTTGCATGGCGGGCAATAGCAGATGGATCAGCTCAAGGGGTGCTGTAACCATAACTTGCATAAAGGCGGCGTGCTCTCGCCAGCTAGAAGCCAAATAGCCCCCTTGCAGCCCATAACCTGCATTATTGACCAAAGCATCGACATGATGGCCGTCGGTATAAAGCCATTGCACAATCCTCTGGGGGGCATTGGGATCAGTTAAATCAGCAACGATGGTATGGCATTGCGCTCCCCACGTATCGTTCAGTTCTTGGGCAAGGGCTTTGAGTCGATCTTCACGACGCGCACTCAGGGCCAAATCATAACCGCGCTCAGCAAAAACACGTGCAATGGCTTGACCAATCCCCGCTGAAGCACCTGTTACCAAGCAAATACGACGCGCCATGAGTTTATCCTTTCCGATCGAACTTTGGTAACCCATGCTCGTTTTTGCGTCTAGGGTGGGCGGGGCGTCGTTGCGGTCGAGTCACAATTTGGGGTCGCAAGGGATTATCCCCACATTGACAGCCAATCGCTATTGAAGGGCGGCGTCAAAAGGCGTAAATGCGCCGCCCAGCACCAGCGTTTCTGGCCAGCAAGGGGCTAGGCCAGCATGCGCTTCGGGGAGCCAGATGGCATCCAATGATATAGATCAGCTTGACCTTAAAATGTCACACACTCAAAGTGACAGCAAAGGGAACCGCGTCAAATCCAGCTTTCTTCTTCTGACATTGGGTTCGGTTGGGGTTGTATATGGCGATATTGGCACAAGCCCGCTTTACGCTTTTAGAGAGGCTCTCAAAGGGGCTGCACCCGATGGCATCACAGCGCCAGAAATTTTGGGCGTTGTTTCCTTGGCACTTTGGGCATTGATATTGGTTGTTACCATCAAATATGTGTTTATTTTAATGTTTGCCGACAATAAGGGCGAAGGCGGGGTTTTGGCGCTTCAAGCGCTTGCGCAAAAAGCACTCGGCCGCAGCAGCCCGACCATCTTTGTTTTGGGGGTGATTGGGGCAGCACTCTTTTACGGCGATGCTGTTATCACGCCTGCCATTTCGGTCTTGTCCGCCGTTGAAGGGCTCAAAACAATTCCATCCCTAGAACAGAGCGTTAATTTGTCGACCATTTTATTGATTAGTGCCGCGATCATGGTTTCGCTGTTTGCGGTTCAGTTCAAAGGGACAGCCAGTGTTGCGGCTTGGTTTGGGCCGATTTGTGCCCTTTGGTTTGTGTCGATGGCGGTTCTTGGCATCATGCATTTATCGGATGATCCACGTGCAATGCTGGCATTGAACCCATATTGGGGGCTCAAGTTTTTAAGTAATCATGGTCTAATTGGCTTTATGGTACTTGGTGCCGTTTTTTTGACGGTAACAGGTGCGGAGGCACTCTATGCAGATATGGGCCATTTTGGCCGCAAGCCGATACAGACGGCTTGGATTTTTTTGGTTTTACCTTGTTTGGCACTCAATTATCTTGGACAAGGTGCCTTTGCCTTAAGCGCCATGGTCGAAGCCAATGCTCAAGGCAAAATCCTTGAGGATATGAATTTCTTCTTTTTGATGTGCCCTGAATCTCTGCGTCCCGCGCTGGTTATTCTGGCAACGATTGCAACGGTGATTGCCAGTCAAGCGGTGATCACGGGCGCATTTTCATTAACGCAACAAGCCATTCAGCTTGGCCTGTTACCGCGGATGCAGATTTTGCGCACCAGCGAAACCCAATCAGGGCAAATTTTTCTTCCTAGCATTAATATGTTGCTTTTACTGGGTGTGCTCACCCTCATTATCTTGTTTCAAACCTCCTCAAACTTGGCCCATGCCTATGGCATCGCCGTGACTGGGACAATGATTGTAACCTCGTGTCTGTTATACATTGTCATGCGGCGTGTGTGGAAGTGGCGGCAAATTCCGTGCTTGGCGATCATGACACCTCTGTTTTTGGTCGAACTATCCTTTTTGTCGGCTAATCTTCTCAAAATCCCCAATGGGGGTTGGTTCCCCTTGGTCATGGGGGGTGGTTTATTCATTGTTATGTGGACTTGGACAGTCGGAACCCGAATTCTGACTGAAAAGACCCGTAGGGATTCAATTCCACTGCGCGACCTCCTCAAAACACTCATGGCCCATCCCCCACACCGGGTCGCTGGAACCGCCATTTTCTTGACCAGTGACCCTGCTTTAGCTCCGGTTGCCCTGATGCATAATCTCAAGCACAATAAGGTCTTGCATGAAAAAATTGCGATCTTGACGGTGCGTACCGCCGAGACGCCGCGTGTGCCCGATAGTGAGCGGGTTGAGATCGAAGATATTGGTGATGATGTGCGCGTAGTTACGATCACATACGGTTTTATGGAGAGCCCCAATATCCCCAAAGCTTTGACCATGTGTCGCAAGCAAGGCTTAAAGTTCGACATTATGGCGACAAGTTTTTTCTTAGGCCATCGCACCATTGTCGCCTCCAGCACGTCGGGCATGCCATTGTGGCAGGATCATTTATACATTTTCCTGTCGAAAAATGCGACCAATGCAACAGATTTCTTCCATATTCCCTCGGGTCGGGTGGTCGAATTGGGCACACAAGTCGTCGTCTAAGGGCTATCCATTGGACTTTGTTGATGCTTTATTCTTGGTGTGAGGGTGCTCGATTTTTCATACTTCTTTTTGTGGGTCGGGGACTTGTGTTTTATCGCAGGTCTCCTCCTCATGGCGCTTATTTCAGCCAGTGCGGGCCTTAAGATTGAGCGTGGTGCGCGTGTACCCATGCAGTTTGGAATCAACGGCAAACCCACTTGGACAGCGCCCCGGCGTTTAGCTTTATTGTTCGCGCCGTCCCTTGCGGCGGGCTTTGGCCTATTGCTCGCCATTCTGGCGCATCAACAAGCGGGTGTGGAACTAAGCAGCCAAGTAATGATGATGGGGTCAGCGCGCGTTCTGATGGCTTTTGCTTTCGTGGTCGCCCACCTCCTGCATCTAATCTTCGCGCTTAAATGGCTCAATCGCGCCAAGTAAGGCGCAGACAGCCGACTTGATCTCATCGCAGGTATTGCCTAGCACCATAGCTCCTGCCAGCAGCCTTGGAATATCATTGCCATGACCAGCCAACCGAAAGTCTCAAAAGTTGTGCTTGCCTATTCGGGCGGGCTTGATACTTCAATTATCCTTAAATGGCTGCAAGAGACCTATGGCTGCGAGGTTGTCACTTTTACCGCCGATTTAGGCCAGGGTGAGGAATTAGGCCCCGCGCGCGCAAAAGCTTTGGCCGCAGGGGTGAAGCCTGAAAACATCTTTATCGATGATTTGCGGGATGAATTTGTACGCGACTATGTGTTTCCGATGTTTCGCGCCAATGCCCTCTATGAAGGCGTCTATCTCTTGGGCACCTCGATTGCCCGGCCTTTAATTGCGAAGCGCCAGATTGAGATTGCTAATCTGGTTGGTGCCGATGCGGTCTGCCATGGCGCTACGGGTAAAGGCAATGATCAGGTGCGGTTTGAGCTCTCATATTATGCATTAAAGCCTGATGTCACGGTGATAGCGCCCTGGCGGGAATGGAGTTTACAGGGTCGCCCTGATTTGATTGCTTATGCCAAAAAACAAGGGATTGAGATCGCTATGGGCAAGGAAAATGATGCCCCCTTCTCGATTGACGCCAATCTGCTCCACACCTCGTCTGAAGGACTGGTTCTCGAAGATCCCAATGAGCCCGTGCCTGATTTGGTCGCCAAGCGTGCCGATCGTCGCACCATCACACCTGAAGAAGCACCCGATCAAGCGACTTTGATTACGATCGGTTTTGAGCGCGGTGATCCTATTTCGATCAATGGCAAAGCCTATGGCCCGGCGGCCCTCTTAGAGGCGCTCAATCAGATTGGCGCGAAAAACGGGGTCGGTGGCCTTGATCTGGTTGAGAACCGCTTCGTCGGCATGAAGTCGCGCGGCTATTATGAAACCCCAGGCGGCACCATTCTGTTGCAGGCCCACCGCGCCATTGAGAGTATCACCTTGGACCGTGGTGCGATGCATTTAAAAGATGAGTTGATGCCCCGCTATGCCACCCTCATCTATAATGGCATGTGGTTCACGCCTGAGCGGCGTATGCTGCAAGCCGCCATTGATCTAAGCCAAGAAGATGTATCGGGCGAAGTGACCTTAAAAATCTATAAAGGTGGGGTCTATGTGCAGGGCCGATCAAGCGCAAAATCGCTCTATAATAAGGAATTAATCAGCTTTGATGCAGCAGGTGGCTATCATCAAAAAGATGCAGAAGGTTTTATCAAGCTCAATGCTTTACGGCTTCGCATTGGGGCTTGGCGCGACCAACGCACAGGGAAGAACGCCTAGTTTAGCGCTCGCACATCCGCGCCGCCCGCGTAGCGATGCGGATCAAGAGTGTTTCAACAAGGGCGACATCGGGTGATCCGGCCCGCTTGACTTGGCTATCAGCTAATAATGTCGCGCTGAGAGCGTCTTCTAATGCGGTTCGACCCCAGAGCCCTGCTTGGCGAACCATCTCGCCTTGCCGCTTCCAAAAAATACCCATTCGGGGGTGCTTAACGATCTCGTCGGCCTTGTCACCAGCTTCGACACCAGCGCGGATTTGCAACAATAAGCGAATTCGCCGCCCGACCCCATTCAAAATCGCCACTGGATTAGCGCCACTGCCCAAAGCTTGCTCCAGCCGTTTGGCGCATAAGGCGCGGTGCCCGGAAAAAGCGGCATCAATCGCCTCATCTAAGCCCGCCTCGCGTCCACCAGAGCCGACAGCTTTCACTGCTGCCAAGTCAATCACACCACCCGCCCCAGCATAAAGGGCGAGCTTTTGAACCTCTGAAGCCATTGAATCGCTATCTTGTGCCACAACTTCTACCACAGCTGAAAGCGCATCGGCATCGATGGAAACCCCTGCGGCTTTGGCCTCCTCGCGCGCGATTCCTAATAGCTCATCGCGTGAGGTTTCATAGAGTTGTAACGACCACGCGTGGGGCGATACTTCAAAAAGCTTGCGTGATTTTGAACTGCGGCCAATATCGCCAACATCCAAGATCAAAACGCCTTGTGGTAACGGCCCGCCTTTGTCAGCGACCTCCAGCAAGGCAGCTAAGGTGCTGGCATCCTTTTCGCCACTAACCCGGACATAAGCGATCGCCGCGCCCCCAAATAGGGAAGCTGACCCAATGGCTTCTTCAATACAGCTTGGATTGGCGCGCACATCTTCTTCGCTAAAGCGCTGAAATTCCAGCTGTGGATCATGCTTTTGATGGCGGGCCGCAATCGCTTGGGCCAGGCGGCGTAAAAGACCGCCATCTGGACCTGACAAGATCACAAAGTGCGGCGATAGGTCTCTTATGGCCGCCTTAGTGGCAGCAAGTCCAGTTAGCTTCATCGCGCAGTTCTAAGCTGGTACTGCAGATCATGCCAAATCCGAGCTGCCAATTGGCCCGCGATCCGCTCTTCAGCATCACTTTGCAGTGCCACATCGCCATAGGCTTGATCCAAGCTCTCATAAGCCACGCTGGTCGTTAGCGTACCTATTACTTCGGGTAAATTTGGGGTGGCTGAGAGCTTGTAATCGGCTGTCACTGTCAGTTCCGTACGCAAGGAAATGCCATCCACACCTTGGGCTGCTGGGCTAAAGACGCGTGTCAAAGTCACGGTCAGTTGGCGCGGGTTTTCCCCCTTGCCCTCAAGATCGGCGCGGCGTTCCAGCTCTTGGCGCAGAAAATAGCCTGTTCGTCCGTCAATCGTTGCAATGGTAACCGCACCAATGCCAGAGCCTTGTGTCGAATAGACCGGGCGAAAACCACACCCAACCAAGCCGAAAATGAGGGCGAGTGGCAAAACAAATGCCCTGCTGATCACCCCTAAGTCTTGCAAAGCTTGGCCCACCTGTTTCAAGCCTCTGATCCACGTGTCACAATATTGACGATACGATCGGGCACCACAATCACTTTGTCCAGAGGCCGCCCAGCGATGAAATGGATGGCTTCTGGTAGGTTCAAGGCCATGCGTTCCAGCTCCGCCTTGTCCAATCCTTTGGTGACATGCAATTCGCCACGTTTTTTTCCATCGACTTGGATAGGGATCATAATGGTGGCATCCGATAACAGGCTCTCATCGGCGATTGGCCATGGTGCCACAGCTACAAAGCCTTCCCCGCCGATACGTGTCCAAGCTTCTTCGGCTAAATGGGGCGTGAAGGGCTGTAAGAGGCGCGCTAGGATACCCAAGGCTTCAATCCGCGCTTCGAGCATCATGGCGCTGGTATCGGCTTCGGCCCGACGCACATGGCCGACTAATTCGTGGAGGTTCGCGATGGCACTGTTAAAGCGATAGGTATCGATGGCCAAACTCATGGCGGCAATGGCTTTGTGGGCCGCTCGGCGCAAATCTAAGGCAGGCCCAGATGCTTGGCTGGCGGTGGTCATGGGCCCTAGTTCAGTTGCAGGCAAGGCATCAAATGACGCCCAGATTTTTTGGATAAACCGCCAAGATCCCTCAACGCCTGATACAGACCATTCAACATCGCGCTCTGGGGGGGAGTCAGAGAGCACAAACAAGCGCGCGACATCGGCACCATAGGTGGCAACAATATCATCTGGGTCTACCGTATTGCGCTTGGACTTCGACATTTTTTCAATCGGGCCAACAATGGCAGGTGCGCCAGTGGCAATCTCGGTTGCGTTAGTGCCAGTCAAGGTGACCTCATCGGGGGAAAGCCAACGCCCGTCTTGGCTCCTAAAAGTGGCATGGGTAACCATGCCTTGGGTGAACAATTTTGTAAAAGGCTCATGCGTTGGTTGCAGGCCAACCAACTTCATGGCGCGCGCAAAAAAGCGCGAATAAAGCAGGTGCAATACGGCATGCTCAACCCCACCAATATAATGATCAACCGGTAGCCAATGTTCAACAGCTTTAAGGTCGGTTGGCTGATCCAGGGGTTGTCCACAAAAGCGCGCCCAATACCAAGATGAATCAACGAAGGTGTCCAAAGTATCGGTTTCGCGAACCGCTGGTCTGCTACATGTCGGGCAGGACACGTGCTTCCACCTCGGATGGTGGTCAAGCGGATTTCCTGGACGATCAAACGTCACATCCTCAGGAAGTTCGACGGGCAATTGATCTTCAGGTACCCCAACAGGGCCGCAAGTTGGGCAATGAATAATCGGAATTGGGCAGCCCCAATAACGCTGCCGCGAAACGCCCCAATCGCGTAGTCGGAAGTTAACCGTTCCCTTGCCGCGCCCCATGGATTCCATTTTGGCGATGGCAGCGGACTTGGCTTCACCAATGGATAGACCGTCCAAAAAGCTGGAATTAAAGATTGTACCATCGCCCAATAAGGCCGTATCGCCAATGGAGATGTCGCTGGGGTCAGCGCCATGGGGCAAAACCACGGGCAGGACGGGCAGACCATACTTACGTGCGAAGTCTAAATCGCGTTGGTCATGCGCTGGGCAAGCAAAAATAGCGCCAGTACCATAATCCATCAGCACAAAATTGGCCACCCACAAGGGCAAGGTCTTGCTGGCGTCAAAAGGGTGAACAACCCGCAGGCCAGTGTCAAACCCGCGCTTTTCTTGGGTTTCAATCGCTTCTTCCGATGTACCGGCCCGCCTGCAAGATTCGGCGAAGGCCTCAAGTTCTGGGTTGGTTTGCGCCAATGCCAAAGTAATAGGGTGATCCACTGAAATCGCGGCGAAAGAAGCCCCAAACAAAGTGTCAGGCCTTGTGGTATAAACCTCAAGTGGACCGGGGAGCGGGCATGGCGTCGCGGCATCAAACGCGAAGCTAAATCGTAGGCCTTCGGATCGACCGATCCAGTTTTGCTGCATGATGCGCACTTTTTCCGGCCAGCCCGACAAGCCGTCGAGGGCTGTGACCAGTTCTTCCCCAAAGCGGGTGATTTGAAACATCCATTGCTCTAAAAAGCGCTGTTCAACCAAAGCGCCAGAGCGCCAGCCCCGGCCATCTACCACCTGCTCATTGGCCAGAACGGTGTTTTCAACCGGATCCCAATTCACTTTGCTTTTCTTGCGGTAAACAAGGCCCACCTTTAATAAATCAAGGAACATTTTTTGCTGGTGTCGGTAATAAGACGGCTCGCAGGTCGCAAATTCACGCGACCAATCAATTGCGAACCCCAATTGCTGCAACTGACTGCGCATCAGTTTAATGTTTTGGCGTGTCCAGACGTCTGGATGTTCACCGCGTTCGCGTGCTGCATTTTCCGCAGGCAAGCCAAAAGCGTCCCAACCCATGGGGTGTAAGACCTGATCCCCTGCTGCACGACGTCGCCTTGCGATGACATCTCCCATCGCATAATTGCGTACATGGCCAATATGAATACGCCCTGAAGGATAGGGGAACATTTCTAATACATAACATTTGGCGCGCTTTGGGTCAGGTTCACCAGCCGCAAATAATTTAGCCGCGTCCCAACGGGCGCGCTGGCGCGGCTCTACGTCTTTGTGATTATAGCGTGACGCCATGAAAGACCCTTGTAAATGGATAGGCTATCACCCGCACAATAGTATTTGCCCTATACAATCAACCTCGGAAAAGCGGTGATTATTTAGATTCCAACTGAGCAATGCGCAGCTGGCGCGCGCGCGTCAAAATCGCATTTTCAATTTGGATCGATGTATCGGGGTCAACACTCGCATCGACCCATCCCCCACTTGCGTCCTTTGTTTGGCGAAACACTTGAACCGATAAACCATCCGCACGCAGGCGTGTGTCGAGAATATAGACTTGCACCTTAAAACGCTCATCGGGTTTTTCGGCCACAGAATGCCAATCGGTGACATAGGTGCCACCAAAGGGATCAGAATCGAGTAAGGGTAAGAAGTCTAGGGTGTCTAGCGTTGCACGCCACAAGAAGGCATTGACCCCAATTTGTGCAGTAGGATTTGCTCTGCGGGCACGGGCAGGGGAGATGTTAGAGTTAGATTTCTTTTTACTTTTTACACTTGCCGAAGCCACGGCTGGGTCTTTAGCTGGATCTTTAGAAACCTTTTTAGCGCGGGAGGCGCAGCCTCCCAATCCCATTATTATAATCAGTATGGCAGTAAGTGTCGGCGCTACAACGCGCATTAGCATGCTCCAAGCTAGCCCCCCGTCCGCCCTGGACGGTTACAAATTGGTCTATAGCATGAAGGACGTGATGCGCTAGACCGTAAGATGCGTTCAATTGGGCTTTGGCCTGCAATCCATTATAAGAAAGCACAATGACGTTGCATATTCATCACTATCGTTGGAAATGTCACTGATCCAAAAGGATTTTGCGGAATCTCACGTTAAACAGTTTGCTTTTGGACGCATGATTGACTAATGAAGACTATGGCCTTTAATCAAAACATTGAGGGCTTATTGAAGCTTAGTAAGAAATTAGTCGGATGTATCATCGTTGGATCTTGGCAGGAGGTTTCGCCGCACTCATAATGATGGGTGGTGGAAAAGCGATTGCGGGTGACCTAAAGTCTACCCAATCCAGCACTTCCATGGGTCAATCCACACAAGCCCCGTGGTATGAGCGTTTTACCTTTGGCTCTGAATTGCGCGATGGCGCGAATGCTTGGGTGCCACGCGGCGAACTTAAAGCCGCCGTGAAAGTAGATCCTCGCAGTCGCTGGGGCGTGACTTTTGGGATGCAGCAAGATTTGGGGTCGTCCTTTCTGTCACGCAGCGGTCAAAATGCAGGGCGCACAAGTGCTGGTGCTTTCTACCAGATTTCGCCTAAATTTAGGGTTGGTGGTGAGGTAGTTGTACCAAACGAACAATTAGGTGTTTCTCAAAATCGCCCCCAATCTCAACGCCGTGAGCCCGGCGTTAAAGTCGAATCAGCGTTTAAATTTTAGCTCACCTGTTTTGGGTTTGGCTGGGCAAGACTAACCACAGCTACACCATAAATTTCTGTATTGATCAATCGTTTGATCGTTTTCGAATGCACCCCACCAAGTGCAAAAATCAGACACGCCGGGAAAGCACGTTGCAACAAGGCCATTCGCAGCGGCCCCTTTGGTGCCTTGGCACTGGGGCTATCGCTTCTAAATACGGTTGAGACCAAAAAAACGGTGATACCACGCTGAAAGCCCAAGCCAAGTGTGAGCCCACGATGTGCGGATGCGGTTTCGATTAAGGATCCGCTTTGACTGCGCTTGCGTAACCGCAAACGCTTCTCTGGCCAGTGCAAGCCAGTAAGTTTGGCTTGGCGCGCCTGAAGGGGCGTGACGGTGGCCAGTCTCTGGGCCTTACCATGATTAGGCGTAGCACTATGGCCAAAGGTGCGCTCTATCAGCCATGCGCCTTTGGGTAAGATGGCACTTTGCCGGGAGAGATCATAGCCGCGTCCCGCGTCCGTCAACACGATCAAGCGCGGTACGCCGCGCTTTACAGGCTTTCGGAACTGATTAAGGGAAGCTAGAAGCCTTTCCATGGACATAGATCAACGCATTGCTGAAATCACAACTCGGATCAAGAGTGCAGCCATTAAGGCCAGAAGGAGAGAGCAGGATGTAAACTTGGTTGCCGTTTCAAAACTGCAACCCGATGAGCGTATTGAAGCGGCACTGCAATCAGGATTGCGCCTGTTCGGGGAAAACCGTGTGCAGGAGGCCCAAAGCCGCTGGGCGCATCGCAAAAACATCTACCCCAATGTGACATTGCATCTAATTGGCCCCTTGCAAACCAATAAGGTCGCCGAAGCGATTGCTTTGTTTGATGTAATTGAAACCGTGGATCGGCCTAAATTGGTGGAGGCTTTGGCCAAGCTCGCTAAAATGGGCTACAACCTGCCCAAGCTCTTGGTCCAAGTGAATACAGGGGAGGAGGCTCAAAAGGCAGGGGTGGCACCACGGCATCTGCCAGCTTTACTGGAGCTATGCGCCGACCATAGGCTCAAAATTGAAGGCCTGATGTGTATTCCCCCTGCCAATGAAGAGCCCGCCTTGCATTTTGCGCTTTTAGCCAAGCTCGCCATGCGCCAAAGTTTGCCGATCCTGTCGATGGGGATGAGCGGCGATTTTGAAACCGCCATTCAATTTGGGGCAACCCATGTGCGCGTCGGATCTGCATTATTTGGGGAAAGATAAGTTAATGCCCAAATCGTGGCCTGTTTTAGAAAAACTTGTTATAGCAACTCATAATGCTGGGAAATTAGCAGAGATAACCGCCTTACTTGCCCCATATCATATTGAGGTTGTCAGTGCTGGGGATTTAGGGGTGCCTGAACCTGAGGAGACTGAAACGACTTTTATCGGCAACGCCCTTTTAAAAGCCCGCGCATCCACGCTCGCCACAGGTTTACCGGCATTAGCCGACGATTCAGGACTCGAAGTGATGGCGTTGGACCGCGCACCTGGCATATATTCAGCCCGCTGGGCGGGCCCGGATCGGGATTTTTATGCTGCGATGGCAGAAATTGAACGCCAATTGCAAGACAAGGGTGCGACGGACCGGACGGCCCGCTTTGTGTGTGCTTTGGCTTTGGTCTATCCCGATGGTACCGAAAAAGCCTTTGAGGGTGAAGTGGTGGGTGAGGTGGTCGGCAAACCACGTGGTACCCAAGGCTTTGGTTATGACCCTATCTTTGTTGCCAAGGGCTATCATGAGACTTTCGGCGAGCTTGATCCTGTGACCAAACATGCCATCAGCCACCGGGCACACGCTTTTGCGCAATTTGTTGACGCAATTCTGACATGAGCAAGCGTCAATTAGGGCTATATCTGCATTGGCCCTATTGTGCCGCTATCTGCCCCTATTGTGATTTCAATGTTTATAAGGCCGCTGGTCAAGATAGCGCACCTTTAGTCTCAGCTATCCTCGCCGATATGGCTTATTGGCGAAGAGAGACGGGGCCGCGCGCGCTTTCAAGCTTGTTCTTAGGTGGTGGTACCCCTAGTTTGATGGATCCCCGCGATGTGGCCACCATCATTGAGGCTTGTGACCAATTATGGGGCTTCGCGGAGCACTGTGAGATCAGCTTAGAGGCCAATCCAACCGATGGCGAAGCCGCCCGCTTTAGGGATCTACGTGTGGCTGGGGTAGAGCGTTTGTCCTTGGGCCTACAAGCCCTTGATGATGCAAGCTTATGGGCGCTAGGTCGCTTCCATTCTGCCAAAGAAGGCCTCGCCGCCGCCGATCTTGCGCGCGGACTTTTCCCCCGCTTATCGATTGATCTGATCTACAGTAGGCAAGACCAAAGCCTTCAGGCGTGGACGGAGGAACTCAACATCGCGCTAGCCATTGGTCCTGATCACATCTCGCCTTATCAATTGACGATTGAAGCGGGTACTGCTTTTGCGCAGGCTGTGGCGCGAGGCCGATTGGTCCTACCATGCCAAGATTTAGCGGCTGATTTTTATCACTTGACCCAAGATCATTTAGAAACTGGGGGCTTTGAAGCCTATGAAGTATCTAACCACGCCAGAGGGGTGCCCAATCGATCGCGCCATAACATACTATATTGGACATCCCAGGACTGGATTGGGGTGGGCCCAGGTGCCCACGGGCGGTTAGGCTGGAAAGATGCTCGCCGCGCAACAAAGGCCCATGAGAGACCAAAAGACTATTGTCAAAGCTTGAGGGACGCAGGCCATGGCCTTGTAGAGGACGAGATTTTGTCGCCAGAAGCGGCACGCGATGAATTTTGGCTGATGGGCTTGCGCCTCAAAGACGGCGTAGCTTGGTCGATGGCAGATACGGATGCTGCCTGGTTGACCCTCGATCCCGCCCGCATTCGCACCCGGGTGGATCAAGGCTATATGTGGCAAACCACCACCCATCTTGGATTGACCACAAAGGGGCGCTTGGTGGCTGATACGATCATCACAGGATTGCTGACCGACTAGACATTAACGCAAGCGCCCGATTAAGCCTCGGCGTTTGCGCCAATCCTGCACCGATTGCCCCCACGCATTAACCGTGTGGACATCCAAGGGTTCCGGCATGCGGGTTGGCCCCAGATTGATTGAGCCAAGGCTGGCGGCGAGTGCTTCGGAAGGCTTATTGTTGGGATCGATGATGTGAATAATCTGCGTCCAACCTAAGTGATCAAACGCCCAATCCATGGCGGCGGATGCAGCTTCAAGCCCATACCCTTTGCCCGTTGCGTAGGGCGCTAAACCCCAGCCAACTTCCGTTCCAGGCCAACCCTCGGGCATCCATGGTCCAACGCGACCTAGCCACTCCCCGTCTGGCGGTCCAAGACTGAGAACATAGAAAAGCCCCTCAATGACCAAGACCCCGTTATGGCCGCAAGTTGGCGCCAAGCCATCGACGCAGAGAGCGCCCCACCAATAAATTTCACATGATCGCCGTCGGCCATCATCAGGGCAAAAGCAGGAAAGTCCTCTTGGGTTGGCGGTCGCAAAATCAACCGCTGTGTCACAAGAGTGGGTCCGATTGCCATGATCAGGCTAAGGAGGGATCAATCTCTTTACATGCCGCCAACAAGCCATTGACCGCTGCAATGGACTTGGCCCACATTTCTTTTTCGTGGGCGTCCATCGGGAATTCAATCACGCTCTCAATCCCGCCAGCACCGATCACGGCTGGCACACCCACATACATGTCCTTAATGCCATATTGGCCGGTCAGGTGGCAGGCGCAGGCCAAAACGCGTTTTTTGTCCTTTAGATAAGAAGTAGCCATCGCAATGGCGCTTTCGGCAGGCGCATAGAAAGCCGAACCGGTTTTTAGGAGGGCAACAATTTCGCCACCCCCGCCACGGGTCCGCTTAACAATGGCATCGAGTTGTTCTTGGCTGATTTTGCCTTGCTCAACCAACAGTGGCAAAGGCAGACCGCCAACGGTGGAATAGCGCACCATCGGCACCATATCATCGCCATGCCCTCCCAAGGTCCAAGCATGGATGTCCTCAACTGCGACTTTAAAGTGCTCCGCCAAGAACCAGCGAAACCGTGCACTATCGAGCACCCCAGCCATGCCACACACCATGTGATGCGGCAGGCCCGAAAACTCCCGCAACGCCCATACCATGGCATCAAGTGGGTTGGTGATGCAGATGACAAATGCATGAGGGGCGTATGTCTTAATCCCTTCTCCGACCGCTTTCATGACTTTCAAATTGATACCAATCAGATCATCGCGGCTCATACCTGGTTTGCGCGGCACGCCAGCGGTGACAATGCATACATCTGCCCCGGCAATATCGGCATAATCATTCGCGCCCTTGATATCGATATCTGAACCAAAAATCGGGCTGGCTTCATCGATATCAAGCGCTTTGCCCTGTGGCACGCCTTCTGCAATATCAAACAGAATAATGTCACCCAATTCTTCGCGCGCAGCAATATGGGCCAAGGTGCCGCCAATCATGCCCGCACCGATCAGAGCGATTTTTTTCCGAGCCATCTGTGCTTCCCCTCATATAGAGCTAATATGTTCCCCATGGGCTCTAGCGTGTGTTTGAATGCACTGCAATGTGAGTGGTCCAGCAATGGTGTGACCGTTGATATGCGGCTAATGCGCTATGCGGCAATTTTTGCCCGTTAAGGTAGGCTACTGGGCAGTGTTTACCAGAATGGCTGAGCTTTATCCACAAGAGTTATTCGATAAATTCAAATAAAACAATTGCATAGATAAAGTATTCCAGTGGCACGCCCTTTGCTGAACATAAGCTTGAATGCGGCCTGAGTAAAAGCCCATGCGCAATCGCCGCCAAAAATGGCAGGAGGAATGATAGCAGATGTCTAATAGCGTTCATACTAACGTGGGTGCAATGGTTGCGCTCCAAAACCTGAACACAACTTCCCGCGATCTAAATGTAGCGCAAAATCGGATCAGCACTGGCTTTAAGGTTGCGACAGCCAAGGATAATGGTGCGACCTATAATATCGCACAAAATCAACGCAGCGAAAATTTAGCTTATGATGCTGTTTCTGAAGGTCTCTATCGCGCGAAATCCATTGCAGACGTTGCGCTTGCAGCGGGTACAGCTTTATCTGACCTCTTTACTTCGATGCGCCAGCATGCTTTGGCGGCATCTGACACTTCCATTTCAGCTGTCAGCCGTAAAGCCTATGATGATGATTTCAAAGCTTTGCGCGACCAAGTGCCGTCCATCATCGCCAATGCTGTCTTTGATGGGGCCAATATCTTAGGCGGTGGCTCGGACTTAGAGTTTTTGGCCAATTCGACCGCTAGCGAGAAAATAACACTGCCAACTTTAGACCTTCGCTTGGCCACAGGAGCTGGAACCACCCCTGCCGTCCCTGCAGCGGATGTTTATGTTGGTGCCACTTCAGACCTATCCACCGCGGCATTAGCCGCCACATCACGTGATCAGGTGGTCGCATCATTGAATTATATCAATAGTGAGCTAGCTCGCTTAGGTGCTACGGCCAAACGAATTGATAATCACGCAATCTTTGTCTCCAAACTGCAAGACGCCATCACCAGTGGCATCGGCAATATGGTGGATGCTGATCTGGCCAAGGAAAGTGCACGATTACAATCGCTGCAAGTCAAACAGCAATTGGGTACACAAGCGCTCTCGATCGCCAATCAAGCCCCGCAGGGCATTTTATCTCTGTTCCGGAATTAATGGAGCATGAATTCAATCATGACGCAGCAAAAGCTTCTTAAATCAAATCGATCTCGACCCTCGTTCCCATCGTGGAGTTTAAGAAGGGGTGATTGGGTTGAATCCAATTTTTTACCAATATTCTTAGTTAGTTACTCAAACAATACAAAGTCTCACCTGTATCATTCAGGGGTCACTCTTAGACCAGCCATGTCACCTGAGAGACTGATTATCACAAGAGAGAGAACAAGCCATGTCGAGTAGTGTTCACACAAATATGGGGGCAATGGTTGCTCTCCAAAATTTGAACAAGACCAATCGCGAATTGGAAGGGATTCAAACTCGTATCAATACGGGTTTCAAAATCTCTGAAGCCAGAGACAATGGCGCTGTTTACAATATCGCTCAGCAACAACGCTCTGAAGATTCCACTTATGATGCGGTCCGTACGAGTTTGAACCGTGCCAAATCCATCGCGGATGTGGCACTGGCAGCGGGTGCGCAGATCTCCGATATTTTTGCACAGATGCGCCAAAAAGCAGTTGCTGCTTCAGACACTTCGATCACGGCAGTTTCGCGCGCCGCTTATAACAATGAATTCATCCAGTTGCGCGATCAAATTGCATCTGTTATCGCAAATGCATCTTTTGATGAGGCGAATGCACTCAATGGCGGTGATGCGACACCAGCTACCAAATATGATTTCTTAGCCAATTCAACAGGCACTCTAACTGTTGCCTTGCCGATCATTGATCTCCGCTTGACAACGGGAGCAGGTGGAACCCCTGCTTCACCAGCGACAGATGTTTATTTGGGAACAACCGATGTGCTCGACACTGCCGCTAATTCTGCCTTGGTGCGTGATCGGCTCGTTGCTTCGCTGGAATATGTGAATACTGAAATCGCTCGCTTAGCAGCATCAGCAAAACGCATAGAAAATCATGAGTTATTTGTAAGTAAGCTGCAGGACAGTATCAAAGGAGGGATTGGCTATCTGGTGGATGCTGATCTTGCAGTGGAATCTGCCCGCTTACAGGCAACTCAAGTCAAGCAACAATTAGGTACCCAAGCTCTTTCCATTGCCAACCAAGCACCTCAAGCCATCTTGAGCCTGTTTAGAAACTAACACCAACCAAAGACTAAGCTAGGCGAACGAAGCTATCGATGACCTTCTTCTCGCCTGATTTTTCGAAGGCGATGGTGAGTTTGGAGCCCTCGACATGGGCGACCAAGCCGTAGCCAAATTTATCGTGGAAGATGCGTTGGCCAAGTTTGTATTTGGCGTCGCCAGCACCGGTTTTAGCAACCAGCTTGGCCTCGCCATCCACAATCGGTCCCCCAAAACCCTTTGCTGCGGTTAAGCCACCCTTCTTAAGCGCGTGAGCTGCCTGTGCCCGCTTCCAGCCGGGGCTTTCATACCCAGCGTTAAAGCCATCCCCAGGCGGGGTCGAGAGTGGACCATAGGCATTAAATCGCGCTTCAGCCGCCCCAATAGCCTGAGTGAAATAGCCGGTATCTGAGACCGCATCGACATGTCCATCTGGCAATTCATCGATAAAGCGACTGGGTAAAACACTCGCCCAACGGCCATAGATTTGTCGGTTGGCAGCAAAGCTGATGCGCGCACTTTCACGCGCCCGTGTTAGCCCGACATAGGCCAAGCGGCGCTCCTCTTCTAAAGCTTTATCGCCCTTTTCATCCAAAGCGCGCTTGGAGGGAAACACTTCTTCTTCCCAACCCGGCAAAAACACCAAAGGCCATTCAAGCCCTTTGGCGGCGTGAAGGGTTAGAATCTGAACGCCGTCTCCTGCCTCAGCACGGTCCAAATCCATAACCAATTCAATATGTTCTAAATAGGCTGCCAGCGTATCAAACAGGCCCATCGAACGCACCAATTCCTTAAGATTATCGAGGCGCGATACCGACTGGGGGTTTTTGTCGGCTTTAAGCATGTCGGTATAGCCGCTTTCATCTAGGATCATTTCAGCAAGCTCAGTATGGGGCAGCTCAAGGGCCTTTTTGCGCCAATGTTCTAGCTGGTTGATAAAGCGGGTTAGGCCCGTGCGCGCCTGACCTTTGAGTTCATCACTGCCCAAAAGGTCCTTGGCCATGGTAACAAGGGGCACCCCTGCCAGCCGCGCGGCAGCACTAAGTCGCTGCACACTTGTATCACCTATGCCGCGCTTGGGCACATTGACGATGCGCTCAAACGCCAAATCATCGTCCAAAGAACGCACCAACCGGAAATAAGCATGCGCATCGCGGATTTCGGCGCGTTCAAAAAAGCGTGGGCCGCCTATCACTCGATACGGGATTTGCAGCATCAAGAAGCGCTCCTCAAAGGCGCGCATCTGCCACGATGCCCGCACCAGAACCGCGCCTTCGCCATAGCGACGACCGCTACGTCGCCATTGTTCAATATCGTCAGCAATTAGGCGCGCTTCGGCTTCCCCATCCCAGAGGCCGCGTACCAATACCCGTTCACCATCGGGCATTTTTGTCCATAATGTCTTGCCAAGCCGGTTTTTATTAGAGCTGATTAAATGGCTGGCAGCGGCCAATATATGGGGGGTTGAGCGGTAATTTCGTTCCAAACGGACAATCGTGGCACCAGGAAAATCGTGCTCGAAGCGCAGAATATTATCCACCTCTGCCCCGCGCCATCCATAAATCGACTGATCGTCATCACCAACGACACAGAGATTTTTATGTTGCTGCGCCAAGAGACGGAGCCAAAGATATTGGGCGACATTGGTGTCTTGATACTCATCAACCAAAATAAATTTAAATCGGGTCTGATATTGGTTCAGCACATCAGCTTGGTTTAAAAAAAGACTGATTGTCTCCAACAATAAGTCACCAAAATCCACGCAATTGAGGATTTTAAGCCGTGCTTGATAGAGGGCATAGAGTTTGGCACCCTTGCCATTGGCAAACAAGAATGCCTGATCTGTGGGTACTTTATCGGGTGTTAGTGCGCGGTTTTTCCAACCTTCAATCAAGCTCGCCAAGAAACGCGGTGTCCAGCGCTTTTGGTCTAGCCCTTCAGATTCGATGACTTGTTTGAGCAAGCGGATTTGATCATCTGTGTCTAGAATGGTGAAACTGGGTTTAAGCCCCACCAGCTCTGCGTGTTGACGCAAAATCATCGCACTGGTTGAATGGAATGTTCCAAGCCAGCGTAGCCCTTCGCCTACTGGACCGATCAGTCTTTGGGTACGCTCGCGCATTTCACGCGCGGCCTTATTGGTGAAGGTTACCGCCAATATCTCCCATGGCTTAGCCCGCCCAGTCACCAGGAGCTGCGCGAGCCTTGAAGTGAGTACCTTGGTTTTCCCAGTGCCCGCCCCCGACAGAACAAGCACAGGACCATCTAGTGTTTCGACCGCTTGGCGCTGACGTTCATTGAGGTCCAGCATCCATGGAAACTCGCCCGCTACAGCGCTTAGACCAAGCGGTTGAGCCATCGCGCGTTGTGAAATCGTAAGGGGGGATTCACTGGACATGGTATGATTCGCTAAGTTAGAACGATAAGCGAACATAGAGCGTCAGCTTGGTTTTGTCGCCTGGTTCGCGCAATCGGTACAATTAGACAATGTTATTGGTCTGGGATTTGCCATAATCAGGGTTAAGATTGTGATGATGAAGTCTAAAATTTCCATACTTTATCGTGTTGGTCTCGCCCTTGGGTTGGGGTTTTTTTATGGCCCAAGCTACGCCCAGCGCACTGCCATAATTGAATCCAATGCGTTACAAGAAATTGGGCCCTGGGGGGCATCGGCTTTACCGTTTGGGCTTGCACCAATGAGCAGCGATCAATGGCAAGGCGCGGATCCAAGCACTTTGGCTTATGCTTTAGATAAGATCGGTCCAGATTTGCGTTTTGTCTCACTCCAGCGTCTGGTGAGACAGGCCGTGTTTTCAGGGGCTTCGGCTCCAGTGGACGATGCAGGTCTTGCACAAGGCCGCTTTCTGGCAGCTATGCGTTTGGGGCCAGCTGACGCCGCAGGTCAACTTTTAAAGAACGTACCACGCTTAACCTCCAAACTTGATCTTGCAGCGCTGGCGATTGATGCAGCTTTTCGTCAAGGCCATAGCGAAGAGGCGTGTGGTCTTTTCAATGCCGTCGCATCCGATCACAATAGTGCGGCCCTTGAGAACGCACTTTGGCTTGAAATACGGGCTACCTGCTACGCGCTCAATGGCGAGGTCGCGGCAGCCAATTTATCGGCGGATCTGGCAAAAACGCGTGGTCAAGGCGATGTGTGGTTAGGACGGGTGATTGCTGCAACTTCTGGCGCCGTGACCAATCCACCCCCGTTTCGCGCCGATAGTGGCCGGACACTGGCCTTGAGCATGAAAGCGGGCTTGAAACTGCCAAAAGGGCTGGCCCAAACAAGTGATCCCGCTACCCTCGCTGCCATACTCGCGTGGCCTGACTTCGCACAACAATTGCCAGTCGAAGAAAAAAATGCACTTCTGCGACGAGTCGCTGAAACGGGCCTTGCTACCGCTGCCCAAGAAGACAGCCTGCGTCCAAGTATGCCACCTGCGCCACCTGCGCAACCCGAAACTGAGTTGTCCCAGTCACCCCAAGTTGACGCAACCGCTTTAGCCCTCGCCACCCAATGGGGCCAAAGACTGACGCGGGCGACGACCGCTCAATCGCGCGCTCTGGAAGCGCGGCTTAGCTTGGACGATGTGCGTAATCTTGCCCAATCAATGCCACAAGCTCTCACCCCTCAATTGGTAACCATTTTGGTGGAAGGGGCTCTATGGGCTGGGGATGCTAAATTGGCCCGCCTCATGGCCGATCAAAGTGGCACAACCTTGTCGCCGCGCATCCAGCTCGTCATGGCGTTGGAGGATCCGATAACGGGGGATCAGCCGGTGCAACGCCACATCGAGGTTGCAAAAACTATCAACATGCAACGTCAAGCGGTACGTGATGCCTTGATGGTTTGGTCCGCAGGCTTGGCCACCCCCAGGGGCAGCGTCGCTCTTTTGCGCCCAGGCCTGCCAGAGACGCGGGGCGGGCAAACGGGCATGCGCATTGCCCTTAATTGGGCGGCCGCACGGGGCTCAAAAGGGGAAGTAGCACTTCTGGTTGGCCTTGCCTTACAAGGTCTTGAGCCCGCAAGTGTGGATGCAGAAACGATGGCAGCCGCTCTTTCAGCCCTTCGTGATGTCGGCCTTGGCGCCAGCGCACAAGCACTGGCGCGTGAATATTTACTGGCCCTTGAGGGCGTGCTACCGACCAAGGCGCCAGCCAAAGCGACGACCACTTCAGAGCCGGCCAGGCCGGTACAAACCCCCAATCTAAAGCCTGCATCGGCCCCAAAGCCCACTTCAACATCAAAACCCCAATGGGCCCCGCCAAAGTGAATCATTTTATTGAGGCCTTTTTGGAAATGATCGGGGTAGAGCGTGGCGCGGCCCGCAATACTTTGGAAGCTTATCGGCGCGACCTGTTGGATTATACCGACTTTATCGCCAGACGGCATGTACTGATTGACCAAGCAGGGTTTGACGATATTGAAGCCTATGCCCGCGATCTCAACCTGCGTGGCCTAACCGGGCCGACCATCGCACGCCGGCGCGCGGCCCTGCGCCAGTTTTATCGGTTTGCCCAGCTTGAAGGCTGGCGCAGCGATGATCCAACCCAGCGCTGGGACGGGCCTAAGCGTGTCCGCTCATTGCCTAAAACCGCAGAGATCAGCGAAGTAGAAGCGCTGCTAGGTGCTGCTGCGGCGCTTAAGGGGTGGAAAGCCGCTAGGGCAATTTGTCTGCTTGAATTGGTTTATGGCTGTGGTCTTCGCGTAAGTGAGCTTGTAGGCCTACCGATGCGCGGCTTGCCCAAGTCCGGTGTTGGGGCGATGATTGTGAAGGGCAAGGGCGGCAAAGAACGGCTAGTCCCGCTTGGCCGCTCCGCACAAGCTGCCTTGGATGTCTGGTTAAAGCACCGTCATCAAAGCTTGCCGAAAGCCACATTAAGCATAGCAGATCCATTCGTGTTCCCAGCCAAAGGTAAAGCAGGCCATCTGGGCCGGCGGGAATTTGCTCGGCTGCTCGATGATTTATGCGTGGCTGGCGGCCTTGATCCCAAAAAAATGAGCCCGCACGTTTTGCGCCATGCTTTTGCGACACATCTGGTTGAGGGCGGAGCGGACTTGCGCACGGTGCAAGTGATGTTGGGCCACGCTGATATTGCCACCACGCAAATCTATACCCATGTTGCGAACTCCCGCTTAACCAGTCTGATCGAACAAAACCACCCACTGGCAAAGCGCAAACGCTAACATAGCCTCCCGCATGATTTAGGTTCCCTCTTGCCAGCCGGGTTATTTGGGCCAGAGGGGGGATTAAAAGCGCAATGCCCTTAAGCCGCCGTCTCTTACATGAAGGCACATACCACGTAAGCCTTCGAATTCGGAGGAGGACATTGTCGCGTTTGACCATTCATAGGTGGGAGCATGTCGAGGGGGGCGGCGCGCAGACCTAGGCCCGACGGGCAGTCTTCAAGATTTTATAGGCCTTAACCACTGCATTAAGCCTTGTTTCGGCGCTACGGTCCCCGCCATTTGAGTCTGGATGGTATTGGCGTACCAAGGCTGCATAGGTAGAGCGAACCTTCGCATTGTCGGCATGAGCATCAAGGCCCAGCGTATCAAGCGCTTTAAGAACAGGAGCTGTCGGGCGGGCGGGCTGCGCCGAAGATTGAGGGTGGGAAGAGGCCCCACGTCGTTTAGACATGGTATTAAACAGGTTAATCGGCTCTTCGCCAGCAGCCACTCTTTTGAAGACATGAGCGTCGGGGGAATTGGCACTGGCCCTGAATGTCCAAGTTGGCCGCCCGCCATGGGCAGCGGCTTGACGGTGGGCTTGGGCATCATCCTCACTCATACCTTCAAAGAAGTTCCAATTCTTGTTGTAAAGGGCGGCATGCTTTTCACAAAAATGCCAGATTTCACCTGGATTATCCCGGCTTTTAGGCGCACGGCAGGTCGCTTCGGCCCCACAGCCATCATGCTCGCACATTTGAATGTCGGGATTGATTTTGACTACGGGCGGCTTGCGCACTCGTATGTCGACAAATTTGGGGCGATAGGAGAATTGATCTGTCATAAGGATTCCAATATGCGATCGACCGCAGCGTGAGACAAGGAGGAATGACCGATGGGTCCTATTCAATTGCAGATGCGTAAAAAGTTAATAGACGCCTTTGCCCCTTTATTCTTGGAAATCACCGACGAGAGTGCCAGACATGCAAGCCATATAGGTGCCAAGTTACATGCTGCCAAGCAGGGTGGGGCGTCTGTGGTAAGTGGTGAGACGCACTTCAGCATTCATATGATTAGTGCAGCATTTGAGGGCCAAAGCCTCGTTGCGCGGCAACGCGCTATCTATCAGGTGCTGGCAGAGGAATTGTCTGGCCCTGTCCATGCCCTTTCCTTAAAAGCCGAACCTCCGCTAGATAACTGGCCTGTTCAAGCTTCATAATCGGGCTCAGGCTTGATGAAGGGCGCTGTTTCATCTTCCTCATCTGTGACCATAATTTTGTCAGCAGCTGGAAGCGCTTGGGCTAAAATGAAGAGACCCAAAAAGGCGGAGATTACAGATCCCGCATAGACACCTAGGCGCGTAGGCGTTGCCAGACTTGGGTCTTTGAAAGCAAGCGCGCCAATGAAGAGGCTCATGGTAAAGCCAATTCCAGCCAAACAGGCGATACCCAATAACTGAAACATGCTTCCTGGCAATTTTGCTTTCATCAATGTCGCAGCCAGCAAGCTTGTAGCCAAAATACCCAAAGGCTTGCCCATCATCAGCCCAAAGCCAGCTCCAAGGGTAATTGGGTGGGTGAAATAAGCGTGTAACCCTGATAATTCTACCCCAGCAAAGGCAAAGGCAAATAACGGCATAATGCCAAAAAGAACCCATGGCCGCAGCGAATGTTCGGCTCTAAGTAAAGGGGATTGGCCATAGGCATCATGCAAGGGTATACACGACCCAACCAGCACACCCGCCAAGGTGCCACTAACCCCGCTTTGGTGCAGAAAAACCCATAATACAACACCAAGTAAGATATAAGCCGTAATTGATTTTACCTTGAAATGATTGATCAACAACAAAAATCCCATGACCACGCCAGCTTGCATAAGATGCAGGCTGATCAAATGTTCGGTGTAAAAAACTGCCACTATAACAATAGCGCCCAGATCATCGACGACAGCAACTGCAAGAAGAAACGCTTTGAGGGCAGGAGGTACACGCTTACCCAATAGAGACAGGACACCAAGCGCAAAAGCAATATCGGTTGCAGCGGGTATCGCCCATCCATGTCCATAGCCGTCTGCCTTCGCAAAAAACAGGAAGATCATGGCCGGCACAGCCATGCCTCCAATCGCTGCCATTATGGGCAAAGCCGCAGCTGCTGGATTTGATAATTGCCCTTCCAAGATTTCGCGCTTGAGTTCCAAGCCGACGAATAAGAAAAAAACGGCCATCAGGCCATTTTTGATCCAATAGGCCAACTTCATCTCAATCCCGCCACCTGTTGGCCCAACTGTGATGTTGGTTTCTAAGATGGCATGATACAAGTCGGCCAAAGGTGAATTGACGATCAGCATTGCGCTGGCCGCCGCTGCCATTAATAAAACGCCGGGGATCGCCTCAACGGGCAAAAAATTATGTTTTTCAGGCTGTTGTGGCAATGAAGTCATCATAGTCTTTCACAGGTTTCATGGTTTATGTCCTATCCTGTTTTTTCGACAGACGGAAGTAGTCAAGTATTGGCTCAATGACTGAAGCAAAAGTCCATCCAATTTCGATCGCGCTGGATTTGCGGCATTTGGTTGCGCCGAAGGCGGTGGAAGGGTAAATAGAACCATGTTTGAAACCTCGCCATCACTTCTTGGGCCGCTGAAACGGACCGTGGCGCTAGTCGGGTTGATGGGAGCTGGAAAATCATCGGTTGGGCGTCGTTTGGCCAATCAATTGAATGTAGCGTTTAAAGACGCCGATGATGAGATCGTGATTGCGGCAGGGCGTCCGATTGCTGACATTTTTGCCGAACGGGGCGAACATGAGTTTCGCGCTGGAGAGCGACGGGTCATCGCTCGTATCCTTGAAGAACCACCCATGGTCTTGGCTACCGGAGGTGGAGCATTTATGAACCCAATTACGCGGGTGATGTTGCGACAGCGTGCAATCACGATTTGGCTGCGGGCTGATTTGGAGACCTTGGTGCGCCGCGTTTCCCGCCGTGTTGATCGACCCTTGTTGCGCAACGGTGACCCACGCCAGATTATGAAAATGCTGATGGCAGAGCGCTATCCGATCTATGCAGAAGCCGATTTAATCGTCGATTCTCGTGAAGGCCCACAATTCTTGACAGTTGAGGCGGTGATTGCGGCATTGCATGCTCATGGTGAGTTGGAGCCAACTACGTGACAGAAAGCATAGCTGTTGGGCTGGGCCAGCGTATGTATGATGTGCACCTTGGGGCAGGTATGTTGGCGCAAGCTGGGACCTTACTCCGCCCGCTGTTAAAGCGCCCCCGTCTTGCCATTGTTGCGGATGCGACCGTGTGGAACCTCCATGGCGAAATGTTTGCCCATAGTTTGCACAAGGCTGGTATCGCTTATAATGTGATTGAAATTCCCCCCGGTGAGGCCAGTAAAAGCTTTGTGGGTTTAGAGCATGTGATCGAAGCACTGTTGCAGCTCAAGCTAGAACGCGCAGATATGATTATTGCTTTTGGGGG
This sequence comes from Candidatus Phycosocius spiralis, assembly GCF_030158815.1. Lineage (GTDB taxonomy): Bacteria > Pseudomonadota > Alphaproteobacteria > Caulobacterales > Aquidulcibacteraceae > Aquidulcibacter > Aquidulcibacter spiralis. Next base: position 196,485 of record NZ_BPFZ01000002.1, on the reverse strand, counting down.
TGGGGTAACCGGTGATTTGACAGGATTTGCTGCTGGTGTGATCAAGCGAGGCATTGATTTTGTACAGATACCCACGACATTGTTGGCGCAAGTGGATTCTTCGGTCGGCGGTAAAACCGCGATCAACACCGCTGCGGGTAAAAATCTGGTCGGTTTGTTTTGGCAACCACGAATGGTGCTTGCGGATTTAGATGTCTTGGCGACCCTGCCAGACCGTGATCGGCGCGCGGGATGGTCTGAAATTCTTAAAATTGGCTTACTCGGTGATCGCGCGTTCTTTGACTGGTGTCGCGCGCATACTACCGCTGCCCTTGCCGGGGATCAGCCACGGTTGGCTTATGCGATTGGCCAGTCGATACGTGCGAAAGCCAGAATTGTTGAACAAGATGAGAAAGAAGTCGGGGTGCGCGCATTACTTAACCTTGGGCATAGTTTTGCGCATGCTTTTGAAACTTGTGTTGGCTTTGATGAAGCAATTGTGCGCCATGGTGAAGCGGTTGGTTGTGGTTTGGCCATGGCGTTTCGCTTTTCCGCCCAACTAGGCCTCATTGCACAACAAGATGTCCACTTGGTGGAGCAGGCAATTGAAGCTTCGGGACTTGCAGCCTTTCCTGCCAATTTGGCAAGTGGGGCTTGGGACCCCCTTGCCCTCTTTGAAGCAATGACCCATGACAAAAAGAATGAAAATGGAGCTTTAACCCTTGTTTTGGTGCGCGCCATCGGGGAAGCCTTTGTTCAAAAAGGTGTCGATTCGAATACCGTTCAGGCATTTATACAAGAGGATGTGAAGCGTTGACTATGGATCCAAGCATCGTTGTAACGGCGATTTTTGTGACACTCTTAATTGGCCTTTCCGCCTTTTATTCAGCGGCAGAGACTTCAATAACCTCTTCATCGCGTGCCCGTATGTTCCAATTGGAAAAAGAAGGTGACAAGGGGGCTGCGCGCGTCAATAGATTAATCGAAAACCCAGACCGGTTGATCGGCTCGCTGTTATTGGGCAACAATTTTCTCAACACTTTGGCAGGTGCTCTGACCACTGCCCTTTTGGTGCAATTATTTGGTCAAGCCCCAACCACCATAGCTATTGCTACGGCACTGGTTACGGCGGTCGTTCTGATTTTTGCAGAAGTCATGCCCAAAACTTTTGCCTTTTCTTATCCTGAAGTTACAGCACGTTGGGTATCTTTGCCTGTGCAATGGTCGGTCACACTGCTTAGTCCAATCGTCGCTGCAGTGCGCTGGATCGTGCGGGCTACATTACAGATTTTTGGCGTCAAGCTGGATCGGGTAACCGATGAAGATGCAACCATGAAGGAAATTCGCGGGGCGATTGAACTGGGTAAGCACGAAGGTAATGTTGAAAAATCTGACCGGGACCGGGTTGCGGGCGTGCTTGATCTTGAAGAGCTCGACGTATCTGATGTGATGATCCACCGCAAGAATATGAAAACCATTGATTTAGCCTTGCCTCCGCGTGAAATTGTGATGCAGGTGCTACAAACCCAGCACTCGCGCCTGCCGCTGTATGAAGGGGATCAGGAAAACATTGTCGGCATTCTCCACGCTAAAGACCTGCTGCTTGCCATTGCCAATGCCCAAGGTGATCTTGACGATATTGACCTCAAAGCCATCATTCGGCCCCCTTGGTTTGTGCCAGATACCACGACTTTGAAAGAGCAATTGGAAGAGTTTCTCAAGCGCCGCAGCCACGTGGCTTGTGTGGTTGATGAATATGGGGCGCTGCAAGGTCTAGTAACGTTGGAGGATATACTTGAAGAGATCGTCGGCGAGATTGTCGATGAGCATGATATTGCCATTCAAGGGGTGCGGCCTCAACCCGATGGCTCAGTCAATGTAGATGGTGCGGTGCCGATCCGTGATTTGAACCGGGCTATGGATTGGAATTTGCCTGATGAAGAGGCTGTAACCATTGCGGGCTTGGTTATCCATGAAGCCCAAGCCATTCCAGACCCTGGTCAACGTTTTGCGTTTTACGGCTATCGCTTCCAAATCTTGCGCAAGCACCGCAATCAAATCCTTGCCATTCGCATTACTCCGGAGCTGAACCAAGCTCAAGAACAATAAGCCCACCAAAGAAAAGGGGCTACAGGCACCCTGCAACCCCTTCATTTCCTATTGAATTAGGATTTTTCCTCTAATCCAAAACAAAGCAATTTTGATTTAGAAACTTTTCTTCAGTTGCAAAACTACTCTGCTTTCATAGGTTTCAACCCCAAATAACTTGAGATCGTTTAAGTCCGTGTCTGTATAGAATAAATCAACCGCCCAACCTTTTTCGGTTGCCGCCGTCAAACCTATCTTCCAATTATTATAGGATGACCCAGGTAAAATATCGAGAATTTCTTGGGGTACGAATTCGATCAGTTCATCAGGTATCAGTTGGAGGACTTTGGTATCCGATCTATAATTCCCGTAAGAGGCGTTTACGGATAATGAAAACGGACCAAGTTTAACTTGTGGAATTGGCGCTGAAGCGGCGGCTTCTAGATACCAAGTAGATGGACCATCTTTGCCATTATTGGGCGAATAAAAAGCAGAACCCGTTAAAGCAATACCAGATTTGGTCGTATAAGTCGTTGCAAACTTACCTTCATAGACCAGCAAATCAGGTTCTTGGGGATAGGTATAGGCCAAAAGACCGAAGTCCAAAGTGAAATTGCCAATGGTTGGCCTAAACCCACCATAAATATCAACTTCCAGATTGGCTTTTGAACCCCCACCTATCAAAGAGTTGACATCGATTATTTCATTCAATGCATCCAAATCAACCCCAGATTCATTTATCAAATCAAGCAATTTGGAGGTGGAGTCGAAATTAACGTTTGAAAACCATGTGCCGACATAGAAAGAGTTGGTCGAAACATCTACTCCACCAAAAACTTGGCCACTATTATCTACGTTCTGGTTCACGCCACGGAATTGATAAGATGAAGCTGCACCTAAATTGACTGAAGTCGTGGCTTCTTGGGCCATGGCGACAGCTGGTGTGCCAGATAACAATGCCGTTACCAAAAGAAGTTCTTTTAATTTCATATGTGTCCCCTGTTTAGGCTGACTTAAAATCAGCTTAGTGAATGTGCCACTATTTATTGACCCAGATTGGAAGGCAAAGCTATGACATCATGGCAACACTTGATAGCAATTGTAAGCCATGGACTATCATAATGGGTGGTTGGTCGATGCATCATTAGTGGGCAAATTTCGCCAAAGCGTCTATTATTCAATCATTATCGCGATCATTATTGATTGGGACTGGCTTTGATTGAACGAAACCCAGTCTAGCACGAGTACCGCCCTTTTGCCATGCAACGACCTCTTTACTCCACTTTCATCGAAATGCTTCCTGGGCCTTTACTGATCTTGGGCAGGGGATTGGGCAGGAAGCCTTTGCCATGTTGAGCCCGGTCCAACTTATCTATTTCTTTGAGCATATTGGCGCTGTTTACTGTTTCGAGTAATTGGTCCGCCATATCGGCGATCTGACCTAATGGCATTTTTGTGGTCAGGGTTAGTTTAATGGGCACGCCTGCTAAAATGTGGTCATTGGCACCTTGTAACACCATGGCGATCGTTAAATCACCAGTTATGCGGCCATCAACCATGATCTGAAGAATTTCGAACTCAATATCCTTTTGCGGTAAAGTGGGATGGGGCTCTTTTGGATTGGTCGGCTTTTCTTTTGGCTGAATGCGAACAAGTTTACGATACCAAGGGATTTTTTTGGACGTTGCATCTGACTTCTCGATTAAACCCAACCCACTATAGCGTATCTTTCCTCCACCTTGCGGGGCTGTGAGAAGTCCACCGATGATTTCAACACTGCCATTGCGCACTTCAATCGGTAGAACGCCTGAAACCTTCGCGTCAACTTTGAGGTTTGGGATATTGGTTAGGCGCAAAAGTTCGGCAAGATCGACACCAACAACATCCACCAAGAACGATTGATCACCAACTTTAAAGGTCCAACTTGCCGGACGTATCGACATGGTGCCCACGCCAAAGGACCAACTTGCGTCCAGTAAGTCCAAGCTATTTGTTCCAGGAAGACTGAATTCAATATTCATATCGCTGATTGGCAAGCCAGGATCAAATTGGTTTACGCTTATTTTTTGCATGCCAGCTGAGCGTACTTGCCATAAATCGGCTAATTCAAGACGGCCTGAAAGTCCCCGAACTTGACCTAATAAAGTCGCGAAATCCAATGTTTGGGTGGACACTTCGGCTTGGGAAGTCGTGGCTTGACCTGGGCCCCAAGCCATAGAAGCATTACCCGTAACTTCCCCGACAGCATCCAATACCACCCCCTTGAGGGCCGGGATCAAGTCGTTCACATCTAAGGGACGTTGTTTTACCCCGGCCTGTGTGAGTGGGCTAAGGGTTCGGCTGATCGGGGCTTGACCAAGGCGGACAACTTCTGAAATGGCATCCAAGCGCCCGAGGCCAGTTTGTGTATTGTGGTTGAGAATGGCGCGCGCTAAGAAGGCGTTTGAAGTGGCAAGGCTAATGTCGCTTTGAATATCAATTTGACTGCCTTGGATCGTGCCTTGACCGGTTAAGGATAGCATCCCAAAGCGGGCAGGCGTTTCTATCACTTCCGCGTTGGGTTGAGCGATTGCCCCAGAGAGGTTGGAAGGCACAGGATTTGGCACATAGTTGGGCCTGTCGCGAACTAATAAGTTCTCAAATGCGATCGTGCCAACTAAGCCGGATGCACGTAATTGCAGCTCGGTTGTTGCTTCCCCTGCGATCTGAACTGGCAAGCCTCTGGCGCGTAATCCGCTCAAACGCCCGCGCATCACGATGCCGTTGGGATCAGGGTCTATGGATAACAGCGAGTCTTGCGCTAGGATGTTGGCCAGACTACCATCGGGCATTTTAAAGTTAAATCCAACATCTTTGGAACTCAGTTCCAAAGCCCAACCGCCTTTTTGAAATGGCTTAAAATCCGCCTGGACTGCCCCAAGTTTCAGATAAGTGCTGGTGCCATCCCCCCCCAATCGTAGATCAAGGGGTTCAAATTGGATGTCTGCAAAAAGAGTGGATCTTGTGCGTTCCAAACTTGCCAATCGCCCTTGTTCATCTGGACAAACTAGGCTCGAAATTTGGCCAATATGTGCTTGGCCGGGGAAGGTTCCACTTTGCGATTGCAGTCTTAAGCATTCTTGGGAACCCACCAAAAGGGGTTTGTCCCAAACAGATGAAAGCTTGATCGGTCCACTTAGGTCTAGGTCGGTAAGCTGGCTTTGACCGACGGATATGTGTTTAGCTTGGGCATCCATCTTGAGGTCGGCACGCCAGTCTCCAGAGCGTGATAGATCGGCTTTAAACTGCATCGGAGCTGTCATATGCAAGCCGCGCCCGAACAATTCCCTCACACGTAATTCATCCGCCTCCATTGCAAGGTCCCATGATCCAAAGAGGCTATTATGCTTGCCAGCCAGGCGAAGTGGGCCGGTTAGTTTGGCTTGATCGAGATCATAATCATTGGAACGCCATTGAGCGATCGCCAAGTCAATGTTAGCCTGCCCAGACCAGCCTCTTTTGCCCAAACCGCTTGTGTCTGAACCGATACGACCGCTCAGCTTCCCCAATAGATCAGAAAATGAAATCTTGGGTGACTGAAATGCCTGTGCGCCCAAGGAGGTTACGAAATCGATTGACCAGTCTGGGCCATTGGACTTTGCATGGGCGGTAAGTTTGATTTGACCATCGCGGACACCTCTACCTTGCTTCGCAAAGCCTGCTATAGGACCCGATGCAGACATAGTTAAGCGATTGGCTTCGCCCTGCAATTGACCCGTCAGACTGACCCGACCAGCGCCAAGCCCTAGACCCCCCGCCCCGGCGCGTGCAACCAATTGAATTTGCCCTTGCCCCCCTCCTTTGGGTACCCCATTGCCAAATGCACTTAAGTTTAGGCGATTGATCTGGCCACTCAGGCTGGAACCCATCCACTTACCCTGCAAAGCAAAATCGCGAAGTACCAGCCTACGCGCTGCCAAGGACCAGCCTGTCTGCGACCAGTTAAAGGCGTCGATGCGGGCTTGACCCTTGCCAGAGATCGGGCTTTGTATTTGAACGTCTCCCGCGCCAAAAGCTTCATAGCCGCTGTTATGATCTTTGGTTGGTGTTGCCCTTTTTTGCAGGACGGGGGGGTATTTGCCGTCGGGACGGATGGTCAGGCGCGGACCCGAAACTAAGCCCACGGTTAAAGGTCCATTGAGGGTGAAACTTCTTCCACTATCTTTGAGGATGAAATCAAGCTTAGCGTCGCCAGAAACAGGGTTTACTCTAGGCCCTGTGGCAAGTGATACGTGCGTGCCGATCATCGATACTGAAGCTGACCACCCCACCACATCCCAAGCGTTAAGATCAGGAAGCTCTGCTTGTATGTGGCCTTTCAGCTGCGTCATCTTTGCGGACATTGGCCCCAGCATGGAACGAACAATCCCTTGAACATCAAGTCGAGTTTGCCCCTCTTTGGACCTTGCCAAATAGAGGCGTGCCTGTGCTGATTTTGCGGATGGCATGCCGCTTTGTGTGTCGGCAATTGGTTTGATGTCTTGGGCTTCTATCCGGGCATGAAATCCACCATAGCCTGCTTGAACCCTGCCAGTTTCGGGATTTTGAACGTGACGCCAAAGGCCTGGCTTGATGTATATGCCTAGGGATTTTGCGTTGAAATCTGCCCATTTAAGCCGGTCAGCCGCAAAGCTTAAAGTGCTGGTGTGGATTTCAATATCTCCTTTGTCATCAAGGACAAGTAATCCCGACCCCGATCCCCGCAATCCGATTAGCTCTAGGCCATAAAAGGTCAGGTTTTGCCCGTTAGGTCGAACGGACAGTCCAATTTGGGTCGGCGTACGTGAGCCATTCGCTTGAATAACACCAGCTCGAAACCCAAGGCCAAGAGAGATTGGACGGTCAAGGACCAAGGTCTTGCGTCCAGCAGGCTGGATTGGTGGCGTCAGAAGAATATGGGCCCGCCAGCCTTGTTGATCCCCGCCACTGGCATGGATACGCGCAACCGCACGACCAGACGGGGTCTCTAACCATAACTGTGCTTCTGGAAACCTAATCTGGCCCAATTCTATCTGTGGGGGTTGATCCGATTGGATCAAAAATGGGGTTAGCGCACCAAAGTCTAGTTTCCCATCTTGATCGAGGCGCAAAAATAATTGTGCACCTCTGGCCTCGAAATGATCTAGGATGAGTTTACCAGAGGGAATTGATATATGCCAAGATAATGTCGCTTTGGGCATTACTATGGTTGGGGATTGCGCCTTACCCAAGCGAAAATTCTCTATCACTGCCCCATTGACTGATAATTTAATGAAAGAAACATCGCCTTCTATGCCCCGCCCCCGCAACATGGCCAAAACGGCTTGTTCGGCCAAAGGGATCCGCCAAGACCATATCAGCCCGACAACAAGAATGATCCCAACCCCGCTATAACCTAGAATTTGCGTTGTTTTAGTTAAATAAGCCCTATAATTTAAAGACTTAAATTGAATTTTCTTGCTGGGCCTAGGTTCAAATATTTGGGTCTCAGAGGGAGGAATTTGGTTAGTCATAAGCGTTTATAACCTGCTCTATTTGGTTTCTCGACCCCTGATATGAGACACTTTGCATGGACTAAACGGCGCAAAAAAGTGACCTAAAAAAGGCAAAATTGCGGGGGCTTGGTCGGTCTGACTGATGCTAGGGGTTGCTCAATGCTAAAAAATGTGTATTTCAAGCCACAGAAAAAGAAAAAATTGTCGATTTTGGGGTGGGATTACACCCGATCTTCACTTGTTGAGGTCAATGAGTTTCACCGGTTAATGAGCTTCACCGGTTGAAGGCACGATCTTTACCTGTTGAGGTCAAATTGTGCTTCCCGCAACAGATACTAGGGGTTTAAGATTGAGACACACGACCGTAAGTCGCGCTGCCTTCAACTTCGCAGCTAAGCTGGGCTTGGCTTGTTCGCTAGGTGTCATCCTTTCTGTCACTGGACCGATCACCTCGGCCCAAGCCCAAAGCACGAAACTAGAGCATATGGCTTTTGCGGCTGGGACAAGCTTATCTGATCGCCAAACCATTTCCATTCGTTCGGGTGAGACTTTAGAACAAGCTTTGATCCGGGCAGGGGCATTGCGGGACGATGTGATCAATGCTGTGCGATCGCTTGCACGCAGTTTAGATCCACGTGATATTCGCCGTGATGACAAAGTAACCATTTTTATGCAACCAGTCGCTGGCGGCAATCGTTTGGTTGGTTTCAATCTCGCCAGCGGTGCTGAGCGATCGGTTACAGTTACCCGCGGATTGGATAATGTTTTTCGTGCCCGCGAAATGACCACAACGATGCAGCGCAAGACATTGCGTATCGCTGGGGTCATTGGCGACAATGGTTTAGTCAATGCGGTTCGCGAGTTGGGGGCCCCTGACCGTGCCGCTGATTCTATTGCGCAAGCCTTTGCTTATGACGTTGACTTTGAACGCGAAGTCGCTCCTGGCACTGAATTTGAACTCATGTATGAGCGGGTTTCTGATTTGCGCGGCCAAGTGGTTCGCGAAGGTGAGCCGGTTTTTGCCCGCATGACCACGATCAGTGGTCGCACGATCCAGCTTTATCGCTTCCAACCCCTAGGAAGTGGGAGTTCGGAATGGTTTGATGCAGCAGGGCGTTCAGCACGTAAATTCCTGATGCGAACTCCAATTAACGGTGCGCGCTTAACTTCTGGTTATGGTAATCGTATTCATCCCGTACTTGGCTATAACAAAATGCATGAAGGCATTGATTTTGGTGCCCCAATTGGAACCCCCATTTTGGCAGCTGGTGATGGGATTGTAACACGGGCCAGTGCCATGGGTGGTTATGGCAATGTTGTGGACATCGACCATGACGGTACTTGGTCAACGCGCTATGGCCACGCGTCTCGATTTGCCCCAGGCTTGCAGCCAGGTGATCGGGTTAAGCAGGGTGATATCATTGCTTATGTTGGCAATACGGGCCGTTCAACTGGGCCACATTTGCACTATGAAATCCGCCGCAACGGCCAAGCGATTAATCCATTGAGCTTTGAAGTTCCAACGGGTCGCGCTTTACCCGGCGAACAATTGGCCAAATTTGCTACGTACCGGGCGCGCATTGACGGTATGCGGCGTGAAGCTATTGGTTCAAGCACAATTGCGCAGACTGGCAATTCTACACCTCGGATTGCAAATTAAATTTGTAATGCACCTTTTGATCATACAAGATGACTTGGCAAGATTAATTGGCAAGATCGCTTGATAAGATTATTTTGGTTGAGCGGGCCTCTAAACGCAGCGTGTGCTTACTGGCCTCTAGGGATGCAACACCCGATCATTGTCAGCCTTGATGCGATTGCTAGTTAGTACCCATTAAGCCATCTCACATTTGGGCAGATTATGCTTACAGAGTTTAAGCTGTAAAGCGGCCAATCATGGGGGTTTAAATCGGTCCAGTCATGCTATGGCCAGTCATGCTATGGGTAGTATACGGGATTGGCTGACGCGAATAAGGGTAAATAGATGCGACACTATATTTTGCTGGTAAGTGTGATTGGGTTGATAGGCAGTGCAGGTTGCACGCCGACCTTACGCCTGCAGGCTCCCGATAAGCCCATAGAAATCAATTTGAATATAACGATGAAGATTGAGCAAAATGTTCGCATCAAGTTGGAACGCGAATTAGATCGTGCCGCAGAGGCCAATCCAGGCATATTCTAGATTATGCTGCATCACGATGCTATAATTCGCGTTGATGCGTGCACAGGCTCGTATGGGCGCGTAGAGGAGAATGATGGATATGAGAAGCCAGATTTTTGCGGCCCTATGTGGGGTAAGTATTCTGATCGCAACATCTGTCAGTGCTTTGGACAATAATGGCCCAATTGACCAAGCGATCGCCGCAGGCATCGTGGGTGAGCAAGCTGATGGGTATTTGGGTTTTGTTCACACACCCACGGAAGCACAAGCTGATTTGCAGCGCCGTATCAATGAAGTGAATATTCGTCGCCGGGCAGTCTATAGTGAAACCGCGAAATTATATGGGGAGACCGAAGATAGGGTGGCCCTCTTATCGGCACTTCGTCAGATTGCTAAAGCCGATCCCGGTAGCTATTTTCAAGATTTGGACAAAAACTGGTGCCCCAAAGGGCCAAGCTCACAGATCTTGCAAAACGGAGAGGATGAGATCGTGATTAAATGTGGTCCCGACCAAAAGGTTAATTAGATTTTGTTACCACCCCTCGATCCTACTGGCGATGTCACAAGAAATACACCCTTATCTTGTGGTGGTTACGTAGTGACCGTCATATTATTTTTATTGCTGCTGGCAACTTTAGCAGGATTTGCTGCAGCTTTTTGGGTCGGACACCAACCCACCTTATCGATCCATGGTTGGATTGCGATGGGCTTGGGTGGTGTGATCTCCATCCTATTAGGAAGCGGCTTAATGTGGTTGAGCTTTTATTCAGCCCGCCAAGGCTATGATGAACGCGCCGATCCCGGGCGGGGCTCATCTATTGATTAGTTCAGCTTTTAATCAGCGTTTGGGCACATTCAGGTGGTGGATAGCGACAAAGCCCGATAGAGGCGCAAACCTCAGGAGCAAAGACTCAAACCAGATGCCAAGTGTTATGGCGATAAGTACCAATAATGTAGGCAATAAATAAACACCGAACTCATTTTAAGTCTAATACTATTTTATAATATAGTCTGCATTCCATAAATTGACAAAATATATGTTTATAATAGGCTTGAAAAATATTCATTTTTAACCATTTCCACAAGTTTGAAGGAGATAAGAATGTGGGTGAATGTAAGAGAGTTTACCAGTCAAGCTGCTAAAGCCCAATGTGTCGAAGAACTCAATCAAGCCTTTGGTTCAATGGTTACTGGCTGGGGATTCCAGCATTTTGTGGCAATTCAAGTTTCTTCACGCCAGAATGATATTCGATCACCGGGTTTACGTTATTTTGGACGACCCCCGGTTTCTTGGTTGTATCGCTATCGTGATGCAGGTCACATCCGAAGGGATATAGGAATCACCCGTATAATGACTTCGACCGAACCTTATTGGTGGAGCGAACTGCAAGCAGGCCCACTTTCGCTTGACCAAATAAAAGTCTTTGAAGAGGCGGCTGAGTTTGGTCTGTTTCAAGGCCTTGTTGTTCCAATTCGCCAGCCGGATGGCAGCGTTTGGAGTTGTTTGTTAACTTCTAGTAAAGTGCAAGAAAGCGAAGATCTTAAGTTTGCGGCGGTTGTTGCCGCGAATTATTATGTCGGCCGTGGGGTATTTCTTCAAACAAAACAGATTAACACTTTTGATTTGGCCCATCGCTTGACCAAACGACAGCGCGAAGTTGTCACATGGCTTGCATGTGGATTAACTTCCGATGAGATCGGTGAGGTACTAGGTACGTCAGGCAGAACGGTTGCGCATCAATTAGAGGAAGCCAAGCGCCGCCTTAATGCGCGTACATTGGCTTCCTTGGTTGCTGAAGCCTTTCTTCAAGCCGAGGTTCCAATGGCATATATGCGCTAAGATAGGTAAAACTGCCTATAGTGATCATCATTTATTGGCTGCATGCATGACTTTCTCAAGGAGAGTTCAAGCATGCGCACATTTTACATTGACAACGCCAATCGCCAATACCACCAAAATTTGTTACAGGACATGTTCCGGCAGCGCAAGGAATTGTTTGTTGATCGAATGGGATGGACTAATCTGAGCGTGGTAGATGGGGGTGAACGCGATGAGGCAGACGATGACCCAAACGTAACCTATATTGTAACTGTGGGACATACCAATCAATTGATTGGATCATGTAGGTTAACACCAACTATAGGCAAGTGTCTTTTGGCCGGCCCTCTGTCAGCCTATCTTGAAACGCAGCTTGAGCGTCGTGCTGCAACTTGGGAACTAACACGCTTGGCACCTGCCAGTGATCCTTCCGACACACGCCATGGTATTAGTTTTGCTCATTTGGCGGTGGGTGGCTTAGAGTGGGGATTTGAAAACGGCGTAGATAAGGTCTATGGTATAGCAGAGCCGCAACTTGTGGCCATTGCAGGTGGATTGGGCTGGCGCATTAAGATTGAGGGCCCGCCGGTAGAATATGAACCTGGTAAATCGGCGTTCGCCTTCAGCTTTCCAGTGGATGAAGCCACCCTACACACAACAAAGGCAGCATTTAATCTGCATCATCGGGTATTGAGCGATCCGTTCCTGAAGCGAGAAGTGGCAGCTTAACGAGAGCCATTGCCTGAGGCAATTGATTCAAGCAAAAATAAGAACAATAGTGAACACAAAGGAATGAGTGGATGTCAGATAACAACGATCCTAGTTTGATCGAAATGACGGTTGAAATTGTTGCCGCCTATGTCTCAGCCAATGAATTAGCTTCTGTTGAACTACCAAATCTGATTGGTATGGTGCATACATCCCTCGCCAACCTCCAAGAGGGCGGCCAGATCGTTGTTTCTAAGGATTTAGTGCCCGCAGTTCCCTTCAAAAAATCAGTGTTTCCTGACCATATTGTCTGCCTAGAGGATGGCAAACGCTTCAAGTCACTTAAGCGCCATTTGCGTGCGGCTTATGATATGTCACCTGATGACTATCGGTCTAAGTGGGGTTTGGCACCCGATTACCCAATGGTTGCACGTAATTATGCTGCGGCACGTTCTGAATTAGCCAAGAAAATCGGTCTAGGACGCGGAAGACGTTAATATTTGTTTAATCGTTTCGTAGCCGAAACAAGTATTCGCAGTAAAATGCAAGAAATATTCTAACGTTATACATAAAGACTCTTGCACGATTCGGGGCAAATCACTGATACTAACCTAAATAGGGGGTTAATATTAGTGTCAATGTTTCGCGCACAACTGCTGCTGGAAGAACAGCGTCGTTTATACGACGTCTGGTCTGGTGCTGCTTGTGGTATGGCAATGCCAACGCGTGAGAGTTTTCAGCCCAAAGCTTTTGGCCCTTTATTGCCTTTTATCTCACTGATTGAAACAAAAGCCGATGAAGAGCCGCGCGTACGTGTGGCGGGTAGTGCATTACGCGAAGTTTTTGGTGAGGATCCGCGCGTCTGTCTGGCCAATGACGATGTGATGGGTGCAATGGAGACCATAAAGCGCGTGGTGGCAGAGGCAAGGCCATTATGTGGAGTTGCACCCGCTCAGCTTGATCACCAAGGCCATTTGGTTCGGTTTTGGATGCGCTTACCCCTTGGCCATGGCGATGAAGTCGTGGCCGTCATTGGGCTGGATATTGCGCTTTCAGGAGCGCGTGTGCCCGGTTGGGCCCTACAAAGCGTTTTAAGCGCTTAAGCTCTTGTGGCTTGAAAATAGGCCAAACCAGTCCAGATTGATAAGGCGGCCCCAACAATTAAGGCCCAAAATCCCATATGAATAATCCATTGTGTGCCACTTGCTAGACCAAATAAGATCACACTCATCGCAACCATGATCATCGCCGTTTTCGACTTGGCGGCAAAGGTGGGTGCCAAGAGAATATTGTTGGCGGCAAGTTGTGCTCTCAGCTTGGTGACGAAACTGTCGCGCACTGGAATGGCTAGGATCAAAAATATTCCCACCCCAAGTGCCCACGGATCGCGCATCAGTCCGGAGAATATACCTGCATGAATGTTTCCAAGGTTCGGCCAACCAAACCAAAGGGCCAATAATGTAAAGCCAATAAGAATTTTATCGCCCCATAGATCAAGCTTTCCACCCAACTCACTTTTTGCATCCAATTGCCGGGCCAGATAACCATCAAGCCAATCGGTAAGCGCAGAAACGATAAAAAGGATAAGGGCCACATGCAGCGCACGGTTGTTCAGCCCCTGCAGTAATCCAGTATAGATCAGAAAGCCAATCAACGGGGCTAAAGCCAACCGACTGATCGAGACAGCATTTGGCAGCCATTTCATGTTTAAGTCCTTTGAAAAAAAGCTTGGATGCGCGTGGCTAATTCTTCGTTAACCCCTGGCACTTCCATCAGTTCGGACAGAGCCGCACGCGCCACCCCCCGTGACGAGCCAAAGCGCGCAAGAATGGCTTTCTTGCGCATCGGTCCAATTCCAGCAATTTCGTCCAAGGGGTTTTTAGAGATGGCCATGGCGCGCTTTTGCCGATGCGCGCCAATGGCATAGCGGTGCGCCTCATCGCGTAGACGTTGGAGATAGTATAGAATAGGGTCTTTTGGCTCCAACCGAAAAGGAGCTCTGCCAGGGGTGTGAAACAACTCCCGCCCCGCATCGCGGTCAACGCCTTTGGCAATGGAAATCAGCTTAATTTCGTTATCCACTCCCAATGCCCGCGCCACCTCAACTACAATGGAGAGTTGTTGTTCGCCGCCATCAATGAGAATGACATCGGGCCACGCCGTATCGCGGTTCTTGTTCCTGCTGCCAGCCGATTCAATCAGATTGCCGTCTTGATCGACGCTGGGGGGAAGCTCTTCGGGATCGGGCGCTACAAGGCGCGCGAAGCGGCGAGTAAACACTTCGCGCATCATGGCAAAATCATCGCCACCCTTGGCGTCCTTGATGGTCCATTTGCGGTATTGGCTCTTTTCAAAGCCATCCGGGCCTGCCACCACCATCGCGCCCACAGCATGGCTACCTTGAATATGGGAGTTATCATAAATTTCAATGCGTTGCGGTGCTTCGGAGAGCCCAAAAACCTCGGCCACGCCGTCCAGCAACTTGGTCTGGGTGCCGCTTTCGGCCAGTTTTCGCGCTAACGACTCACGTGCGTTGGAAGTGGCATAAGCGACGGTGTCGCGCTTTTCGCCCCGTTGCGGGCAGCGTATCTCCACCTTCAAGTCCATGCGCAAGCTTAGCGCCTCCGCTAACAAGGTCTCACCAGCCAGCGGGTGACTGGTCAGTATCAAGCAGGGTGCGGGTTTGTCGTCGTAAAATTGGGCTATAAAGGCATCAAGGATTTCCACTTCGCTGGTATCTTTTTCATGCTTGGGGAAATAAGCGCGGTTACCCCAATTTTGCCCGGCACGAAAGAAAAAGACCTGGATGCAACTCATACCGCTTTCAAGCGCTACGCCGAAAACGTCGGCTTCTTGAAAGCTTTGTGGGTTGATACCTTGGGTAGCACGAATACTGGCCAAAGCACGGATGCGGTCACGTAGCCGCGCGGCCTCTTCAAAATTCATCGCGTCGGACGCCTGATGCATATCGGCTGCAAGGCGGTTTTGCAGATCAGCCGATTTACCTCGCAAAAAGGCTGTCGCTTCATCAACCAGTTGCGCGTAATCGGCCTTTGACACGAGGCCAACACAAGGGGCGCTGCACCGCTTGATCTGATGGAGCATGCAGGGGCGTGACCTACCCTCATACACGCTGTCGGTGCAGGAGCGCAGCAAAAACGCTTTTTGCAATGTCGTCAGGCACGCGTTCACCGCCCAAACGCTTGCGAAAGGACCATAATAATCGACATTCTTAGCCCGCGCGCCCCGGTGCTTGCTGATTTGGGGGGCCACATGATCGCGACGAATGGCTATGTAGGGAAAGGATTTGTCGTCGCGCATCAAGATATTAAAGCGCGGACGCAAGCGTTTAATCAGATTGGCTTCAAGCAGCAGTGCTTCGGTCTCGCTGGCGGTGACTATAAACTCCATCGCTTGGGTTAAGGCGATCATTCGGGCGATGCGGTTGGTATGGCCAATACCTCGCGCATAGGAGGTCACACGGTTTTTAAGGCTCTTGGCTTTGCCAACATAAAGCACTTCCGCATCGGCCCCGATCATGCGGTACACGCCTGGCTTATCAGGCAATCGTCGGACATAATCGGCTATGATGTCGCTGCCATGCCCTCTAACCATCCCTGGGCGCGCCTCGCTGGGAAGGTTACCAAAATCGGGGAGTGGGGTTTTATCAGCCTTGGACATGATCAGGGTGGGGTGCACGGCTCGCGATCAGAAGGCAAGCCCTCTGTGCAAACAAATCACCAGCAGAATTAGGGTGCTTGTGCTGCTGCCGCTGGTGGGGCTTGTGGCGATGAGGTTGTCGGTGTCGGGGTGACGGGAACCACGCTCATACCAAGTTTTGCGGACGCGCCAACCAATTCGCGGCTGTAAGAGATATAGACAATCGTGTTGTTTTTGATGTCTACAATTCGGCGTAGCGCAATGCTCTTGAACAAAAGACTAGTGCCCTTGGAGAAGACTTCCTCATTTTTGGGTAATTTGGTTAAGCTAGCAGCCTCTATCGGTCCGGTCGCGCGGCAGTCAACGGCGGTGTTGGAGGGATTTTCAAACCAATTGCCATTGCCCAAGCGATCAACGAGTGAGCGATTAAATGAGCCAAAATAACAGGTGATTTGGGGCAGTTTTGGGTCGGAGAGGGCTGAAACCTCAATCTCATTGCCAGTTAGATCATTGGTGAACTCACCCACCTTTTGATCCTTATTGCCGCATGCGCCGACAAACAAGGCTAAGCCTATGGCGAGATACAGCGGATTAATCAAACTCAGGTGAGTTGCTTGATTTAGGCTTATCGGTTTCATGACGGCTCCTTAGGATGGGCAAATTTGCTTCATCACGCACCAATGTGGGGATGAAAGCCGCAATTGTCACGCACTGTCGTTCTTAACCGATGCCCCGATTATGAACTTGATCTTGTAATCATCCCCCACGCGCGTTGAATTTACCTTGTGCAGCTTGGCTTCTCGATCAATACCGACAATAAACGATCCGTGTAGTAGATATCATCTTTGGGGGGAATAAACATGCCATTTCCAGCCATGTCGGTTGCCCAAGCACATGCCATTTTGACAGGACCCGGCGGCCCACTTGAGATCGAGACCAAAACAATCCGCGGTCAGTCGCTTAGGGTCTATAAGGCTGGTCCTCAAACCTTGCTGGATATTTTCGCGCTTGGCCGTAGCCATGGCGAAGCGGAATTTCTGATCTATGGCCAAGAACGCATTAGCTATCGTGCCCATGCCAATGCGGCGTCGAAACTCGCACATATTTTGAAAGATCGCTATGGTGTGAAAAAGGGTGATCGTGTGGCTTTGATCATGCGCAATTTACCTGAATGGCCAGTGGTTTTCTGGGCAAGTGTGATCATCGGGGCCATGATATGCCCGCTCAATGCTTGGTGGACGGCCAATGAGTTAGAATATGGTCTGCGCGACTGTGGTGCGGCTTTGGCCATTGTGGATGTGGAGCGTGCGGACCGGGTCACCGAAAAGCTTCCTAATATTCCTGGCCTTAAAACCTTGATTGTCGCGCGTGGCGGGGACGATAAGCCAGCTGGCGCAATTGCTT
Organism: Candidatus Phycosocius spiralis; assembly: GCF_030158815.1. Classification (GTDB taxonomy): domain Bacteria; phylum Pseudomonadota; class Alphaproteobacteria; order Caulobacterales; family Aquidulcibacteraceae; genus Aquidulcibacter; species Aquidulcibacter spiralis. Next base: position 179,153 of record NZ_BPFZ01000002.1, on the reverse strand, counting down.
TAGAGGATTTAATCGGAGAATCGATTTCTTGGGCGTCCTTGCCAGAGACAGCGGCACCGGAAGTTGCGTTAGACCCAGAAGACCCATGCACCTTGTTTTATACCTCAGGCACCACCGGAGCACCCAAAGGTGCATTTGGCACCCACCGCAATATGCTTACCAATCTGATGAACATGATGGTCCATGGCGCACGCCAATATTTGCGTCGAGGTGAAACCCCGCCAGCGCCCGACCCAAGCCTACCCAAAAAAGCAACTTTGCTGGCTATTCCTTTGTTTCATGTTACGGGCAGTCACGCGGTCTTGGTGCCCTCAGTTGCGCAAGGCGTCAAGATTGTGATGATGCACCACTGGGATGCCCTTAAGGGAATTGAGCTCATTGAGCAGGAAAAAATCAATAGTTTTGGTGGCGTTCCGGCGATTGCTTGGCAAGTGCTTGAACATCCAAGGCTCAAGGAATTTGATACATCCAGTGTCGAGAATGTCTCCTATGGCGGCGCGCCATCGGCGGCAGAGCTAGTGCGAAAAATCGTGGAAGCTTTCCCGAAAGTCTCCCCCGGCCAAGGCTATGGCCTGACCGAAACTTCCGCCGCTGTGACCAATATCGGCGCAGAAGACTATGAGTTGCGGCCGCTGTCGTGTGGCCCTGTCCATCCGATCAATGATGTGCGGGTTGTGGATGGCGATGGCCAAGATGTGGCCATTGGCGAAGTAGGGGAACTGTGGGTTCGTGGTCCCAATGTGATCCTTGGCTATTGGAACAAGCCCGAAGCCACCGAAGCGGCCTTTGGCGGGGGTTGGTTTAAGACTGGCGACCTCGTCAAAATGGATGAAGAGGGCTTTGTCTTTATTGTTGACCGTGCCAAAGACATGATCATCCGGGGCGGTGAAAACGTCTATTGTTCAGAGATTGAGGATATCCTCTATAAGCATCCCGATATCTCTGACGCAGCCATCATCGGCGTGCCCCACAAAATATTAGGCGAAGAAGTCGGTGCTGTCGTGACCGTGCCCCATGACTCAACTCTGACGCCAGAAGAACTCAAACGCTGGGTTGGCGCTTCTTTGGCCAGCTTCAAGGTTCCAGCCCATGTGCGGATTTTAAACGAACCTCTTGTTCGCAATGCAAACGGCAAGATCCTCAAGCGGGAGCTTAGGGCGCTATTTGAATAGGGGCTTGAGTGCTTGGATGCGTTGTGGGATGACACGTAAGCTTTTGCCCTTTATTGGGCAAGCATGACCAAGCTTTGTAATCATGCTTTACTCCAAGACCCCGCAGCGCAACGGGTGCTTCTGGCATTGGATAGCGTTCAAAGCGGGTGTGCGCGCTTGGTGGGGGGCTGCGTGCGCGACGCGGTTTTGGGCAGACATGCCCATGATGTGGATATCGCAACCCAATTAGAGCCCCAAGCCGTAATTGGCGCGCTGCAAGCGGCTGGTATCAAGACTGTACCTACGGGGCTTGCCCATGGCACCATCACCGCCATTGTCAATTCACGCCCAGTCGAGGTTACCACCTTGCGCCGCGATGTCGCGACCGATGGCCGTCATGCGGAAGTTGCCTTTACGACGGATTGGCACCAAGACGCTTCGCGCCGCGATTTTACGATGAATGCGCTTTATTGCGACATGGATGGCACGCTGTTTGATCCCACAGGAACGGGCATAGAGGATGCGCGCGCTGGACGGGTCCGATTTGTCGGTGATCCAGATCTAAGGGTCCGTGAAGATTATCTCCGCATTTTGCGGTTTTTCCGCTTCCACGCTTGGTACGGCAAGGGTCCACCCGACGAGAATGGACAAAATGCCTGTGCACGCCACCTTAATGGCATGGCGACATTGTCGGCAGAGCGTGTGTGGATGGAGCTAAAGCGCCTCTTCGGCGCGCCCGATCCGCGTTCAGTCTTGGTGGCAATGATCGAAACGGGGGTTTTGGCTGCTATCCTGCCCGAAGCCATGGGCGTTGAAGCTTTGCAGCAAACGAGGGGTGATGAACAATGCGTCATGATCGATTTGGACCCGATGCAGCGCTTGATGGTCCTCTTGCCGCGCAACCCAGCCCAGATTGCAGCTTTTATCGCGCGCCTCAAATTGTCCAATGCAGAGGGTGAGCGCTTGCTGGCTTGGGCAAAGGATCAAACTATGATCCAGTTTGACTTTTCGGATCGTGAAGTCCGCCAAACCCTTTATTGGCTAGGTAAGCAGCTCTTTCTCGACCGCATTTTTCTGGCCTGGGCCCATGATTTTGAAGTAAGTCACAGCGATCACTGGCGGGCAATGATCGCGCTCGCACGGGAATTTGTGGTCCCGCGCTTTCCGGTCACGGGTCAAGATGTTCTGAATGCGGGTGCGCGCCCTGACCCTAGGATTGGACACATTCTAGGTGCGTTGGAGCGTTGGTGGGTTGAGCATGACTTTATCAACGATGATGCAGCCTTGCAGACTAAGCTGGCCAGCTTGGTGAACCAAGCTTAATCTAACCCAATATATTGGCGCATTGCCCTCCTGCTGCGACAGAGTTAGGTTCGCCCCAAGTCAATAAACAGCATCAGGGAGCAGGACATGATTTTCGAGCATTCAGAGGAAACCAAGCGTTGGATCGACCGGGTGGAAGCCTTTATGGACGACCATATCATGCCCGCTATCCCGGTTTATCAAGCCCAAGATGGGCAAGGGGAGCGCTGGAAAGTCATCCCTATCGTTGAAGAGTTAAAGGCCAAAGCCAAAGCGGCAGGCCTTTGGAACATGTTCATGCCGCCAAGCCATGGCGCAGCCCACGTCGATGATAGCTTTGAATTTGAAGGCCCAGGACTTTCCAACGTTACCTATGCCGCGCTTGCAGAAATAACAGGTCGGGTCGGTTTTGCCGCAGAAGTGTTTAATTGCTCGGCACCTGATACCGGCAATATGGAAGTATTGATGCGTTATGGCACGCGCGCGCAAAAGGAAAGATGGCTGCGCCCTTTGATGCATGGGGAGATACGCTCCGCCTTCTTGATGACGGAGCCTGCCGTGGCCTCTTCTGATGCCACCAATATTCAAACCTCGATCGTGCGCGACGGCGATGAGTATGTGATCAATGGCACCAAATGGTGGAGTTCTGGGGTGGGCGATCCGCGCTGTAAAGTCGCCATCGTCATGGGCAAGACCGACCCTGAAGCAAATTCCTATACCCAGCAAAGCCAGATCTTAATGCCTTTGGACGCTAAAGGCGTCACACTCGTACGGCCCTTGCATGTGTTTGGCTATGATGATGCGCCCCATGGCCATTTTGAAGTTAAGATGGAAAATGTGCGCGTCCCGGCGGATAATTTGATCTTGCGCGAGGGTGCGGGCTTTGAGATCGCGCAAGGCCGCCTTGGCCCCGGACGTATCCACCATTGCATGCGCACGATTGGCGTCGCCGAAGTCGCCCTTGAAAAAATGTGTCAACGCCTGACCACGCGGGTGGCGTTTGGCAAAACGGTGGCTGAGCACTCAATCTGGGAACAGCGTATCGCGCGCGCGCGCATCGATATTGAGATGACCCGCCTTTTGTGCCTCAAAGCCGCTTATATGATGGATACGGTTGGCAATAAAATTGCGCGCGCCGAGATCGCGATGATCAAGGTGCAAGCCCCAACCATGGCGCTGCAGATTATTGATGATGCCATTCAGGCCCATGGTGGGGGTGGGGTCAGTCAGGATTTTGGCTTGGCGCAAGCCTATGCCCACCAGCGGACTTTGCGTTTAGCCGACGGGCCAGATGAAGTGCATAACCGCACCATCGCTCGCTTGGAACTTGGCCGCCACGCAGGGGGTGCCATAAAGGCCAAAGCCGAAGCCGAAGCGGCACTCCATGTGCCGGGTATAAGATAAAAAATAGAGCCAAAAAATATAAACAAAAAGGACCCGGGCGTTGCCGCCCGGGCAAGTTCATGAGCTGGCGAACCAGCTAGCGCGCTTCTCTTATCGGAAGAGCGAAAGGGCTGTCTGAGTAGAGCTATTGGCAATCGAGAGTGCTTGAACACCCAATTGCTGCTTGGTCTGCAAGGAAGTAAGCCTGGCGCTTTCCTTGCTGAGGTCTGCGTCAAGAATTGAACCAATACCGGTATTCAGGGCATCGGTCAGCTTGCTGACGAACTGTAAATGAGCATCAAAGCGCTTTGCACCCGCACCCCAAGTGGCCATTTGCGTGCCCAGATTGGTGATGGAGGCGTTGAGTGCGGTCAAAGCCGTGTCTGCATTAGTAGTCGTATCGACCGCTTGGTTAGCAGCAACGGTTATAATGGTTCCGCCTAAATTCAAATTAGCGCCACTGACTGTGATATTGGTGGCGGGATCACCATTTGCATTACCTAAGGCAATCGCATCGGCAAGAGTATTCGTACCACCACCATTCACCATGTTCGCACCATCAAAGCTGGCGTTTACTACTGCGGTGGTAATCTGATCACGAAGTTGTTTGAAATCTGAGTCTAATGCACTTTGTGAGCCGGCCGACAATCCAGGTTGTTTTGCAGCTAAGGCTTTGCCCTTCATTTGATTGAGCAAGTCCATGATGCTCTCTGCCGCTGCAATGGCCGTATCAAGAATAGCACCGGCACGTTCACCTGACTCGGTGACGCGGGCGTAAGCTGTAACATCGCTGGACATTTTGTTACCAATGGTCCAAATCGCACCATTATCTTTGACGTCAGCAACTTTTTTGCCAGTTGAAACGGCTTTTTGGGTAACATTGAGATTACGGTTCGTTTCGGCGAGGTTTTGGATAGCCTTCATCGAACCAATATTGGTATTTACGCTGATCATTGTGATCTCCTAGCTTTTGCTGGTCCGGCAACATTGTGTTGCCAGTGTCATTGTGACATAACCGAGGTTACCCACGAGTTATGAATGAAAAGTTACCATGGGTAATAAAATCCAGTCAAGCTGGTTATTCATTCATAAATCATTGAATGACTTTGTTTTTTTCTTATACGCTTTCCTGCTTGGTCAAGAATGGCTTTGTGGCACAAAAAATGGCCCGGGCGGCAATGCCCGGGCCAGTGAGATTGTGATTATGGTTATGGTTATGGTTAGACTTAAGCCGCTTAGCGGAATAGCGACAAGGCGGTTGAGGTTGAGCTATTGGCAATCGACAAAGCTTGAACGCCCAATTGTTGCTTAACCTGCAAGGATTGCAGACGTGCGCTTTCCTTGCTGAGATCTGCATCGGTGATCGCACCAATCCCGGTATTGAGGGCATCTTGCAGTTTGGAAACAAATTGCAAATGGGCATCAAAGCGCTTGGCCCCTGCACCCAACCTGGCCATTTCGGTACCCAGATTGGTGATGGAGGTGTTGATGGCGTTCAAGATATTGGTATTTGCGGTGACGCCAGCTGAAGTTCCAGTTGTATCTAATGTAGCATTAGCAGCAACCGTGATCGTTGTCTGACCCAAATTCAAGTTTACACCGGCAATGGTGATTGTATTTCCACCATTGGCATCACCTAGAGCGATTGCACTCGCTGGAGTAGTACCAATCATATTGGCACCATCAAATGTCGCATTAGCAACACTGGTGCCGATTTGATCGCGAAGCTGGACGAAGTCGGCATTTAAAGCACTCAGCGATGAAGTCGACAAACCAGGCTGAACAGCAGCCAAGGCCTTGCCCTTCATATCGTTGAGCCGGTCCATAATGCTTTCAGCGGCCGCAATGGCCGTATCAAGAATAGCCCCGGCTCGCTCGCCAGACTCACGGACCCGGTCATAGGCTTTGACATCGCTACCCATCTTATTGGCAATAACCCAGATCGCCCCATTGTCGGCTACATCTGCGACTTTCTTGCCCGTTGACAGTGCTTTTTGGCTTACGGCCAGATCCCTATTGGTGGATGCCAAATTTTGAATGGCTGCCATAGAGGCAATATTTGTGTTTACACTGATCATTGTGACCCCTTTGCTTTGTGCATGATGGTGCCAATTTTGGTACCATTGTCGTTGTGACTGAAGCGATGTTACCACTGGGTAGTATCACTTCACTTACCAAGATTGATAAATTTTTATCGATCTTGCTTATTTTGTAATATACTGAATTTAAACATATTAATGGGATTATTATTCATAATGCCCAATAAACTATGTGGGTGCCCGTTGCGGGGCCCGCCGCAGCATGCAGGTTGAATGTGCATTGCAACGGGCCCCAACGAAGACAGGTGGCAACAGTCTTTAACGGAATAAAGCCAATGCCGATTGCACGCCCGCATTAGCAATCGAAAGGGCTTGCAGGCCCAATTGTTGCTTAACCTGCAAGGATTGCAGCTTTGCACTTTCCCCAGCCAGATCAGCATCCACCATGGAGCCAATCCCGGTAGTGAGGGCATCTTGCAGTTTGGAAACAAATTGCAGATGGGCATCAAAGCGCTTGGCCCCTGCACCCAACCTGGCCATTTCGGTACCCAGATTGCCGATGGAGGTGTTGATGGCGTTCAAGATAGTGGTATTGGCGGTGACGCCAGCTGCAGTTCCAGTTGTATCTAATGTAGCATTAGCAGCAACCGTGATCGTTGACTGACCCAAATTCAAGTTTACACCGGCAATGGTGATAGTATTTCCACCATTGGCATCACCTAAAGAGATTGCACTCGCTGGAGTAGTACCAATCATATTGGCACCATCAAATGTCGCATTAGCAACACTGGTGGTGATTTGATCGCGAAGCTGGACGAAGTCGGCATTTAAAGCATTCAGCGATGAAGTCGACAAACCAGGCTGTATTGCAGCCAAGGCCTTGCCCTTCATATCGTTGAGCCGGTCCATAATGCTTTCAGCGGCCGAAACCGCTGTATCGAGAATTGCACCAGCTCGGGTAGCCGATTCACGAACCCGGTCATAGGATTTGAGATCTCCACCCATTTTATTGGCAATAACCCAGATCGCCCCATTGTCGGCTACATCTGCGACTTTCTTGCCCGTTGAAACGGCTTTTTGACTGGCAGCGAGATCACGCCCAGTCGCCGCAAGATTTTGAATGGCCGCCATGGAGGCGACATTCGTATTCACACTGATCATTTTGATCTCCTTGCATTTAGCACATCTTAGAACCTTAGTTCCTTGATGGGTTTGAATGTGGACCCCCGTCCCAATTCAACACGCAAGCAGTCGTAAAACCTGGGGAGGTAAGGCGTGGGCTAAGCCGACGCGATAGCAGTACACACAACTCCTTATTCGTGTCGGCGTAACCGACCCGCTCAGTCTTGCGCTGAAAACGTGTACGCGATTGGCGCGGGGCTCAGCCCACGCTATTTAAACATGGCAAGTGCCGAAAGGGCAGCACGACTTGTGATCCCATACGGCTTTGCTTCTAGTTGTTGGCGAGCTTGTAACGCTTGCAAGCGCGCCGATTCCGCAGTCATTTCCGCAACCGATTCAGAAGAACCATTTGCGGTTAAAATCGCATTCAGCTTTGTGACCATCGACTCAAACGTCTCTGGCGTGTCACTGGATGGTGAGCTTGCGGGTAAAGTGGTCTCGTAAGAAACCGGTTTTTGTACGTCATTTTGGTTTGGGTTAGACTCAATGTAGCTGACAGAATCCTCTGCCGGCCGCGTTAGTCGCGCCGCAACCTCTCTTTGTAAGGCCTCCAATGGGCCTATATTGGGTTTGATTGCAGTCATTTTATTACCTCATCCTGCGGTGAAACGTCCTTCTGACGCTTTGGTTAACATAACCAGTGACCATATTACCCATAAGTCACCAAAAATTCGTCTTTGTTATTGGCAAACATTGATTCAAATTTAGCTTCAAATTGAATAAAAGTTAGATCGTGTTTTACCTAATTTTTACTCAAAAAAATCAGCTAAACACGTATGTCCAAAACCCGACCAGAGCGCTGCATGGGTTCGGGTGAAGGAGTTGGTTCTTCGTCCTTTTCAGGCTCTTGCCTTTGCGCAATACGGGTCTCAACCGCCTTTGGCTCGCGCTGGGCGCTGGCCATAGCCGGCGGAGGGTACATTACTGGGCGCTGATTGGCATTGCCTAACAACGAGTCAAAAGCTTTTCGTGCCTCGTTGGCTTCCATCCGGCTTTTAGCAAGCGCCTGTGCTAATGCGCCAGACTGCATAAAGGGAGTTGGATCAATTTTCATGGCTACCTAGCTAAAGAGCGTCGCATTAATGATTTATAAACGCTAAACTACACCTATAATCAAGGTCAAGGGTTTTTTAGGGATCGATACTGCGCGCAGCCAAAAACACTAATTCCCCGGCGACTTTTGGTGTGATTTCGCCTTGATGGCGTGCTAGGATCACACCGTTGGCACCAATGACATAGGTTTCAGGCACACCCGCCAAGCCAAACTGCACCCCAACAGCCCCCTGACGGTCCAGCCCGGCCTGAGCATAGGGATTACCCAACTCATCTAAATACGCCTCGGTTTTGCTGGGATCATCGCGGTAGGCGAGGCCTAAAAGGACGAAGCGCTTATCTTGCGCCATTTGCAGCAATTGGGGGTGCTCAACCCGACATGGTGCGCACCAGGATGCAAAGACGTTCAAAATCACCGGGCGGCCCTTATAGGCACCCAGATCAAGCGTTCGCCCTTCGATATCGGGCAAAACAAAGCTGGGGGCGGGTTTGCCGATCAAAGCACTTGCATGGCGATCCACACGTTGGCCGAACATGGCCCAGATGAATAGGCTTGCTAAAGCGACAAAGAAGATGAGCGGCAAGAACGCCCAAACGCGACCTCTTTGTTGGCTCTCGACCTTAGGCATCACTGGCCTTGGAGTGCGGGGCGGCTTTGCGCAGGTCTGCCAACCGCGCTTTATTGCGTTTGCCTTGGATGATCGCGCGGGCAATAAGGCAGGCGATCACAAGCGCACTGAGCCCCCAAGCCCCAAACACAAAGCCCGCGTAGCCGCCCATCGCGAAAAAATCCTGAAGGGAAGTAAATTGCAGTCTCATGCCTGTATCCGTGCGGCCAAAGTGTCGGCAGACCGTGCCCAAAGTTCAGCGCGGATCGCCGCCAAGCTTAAAGCGGTGAAAATCAACAAATAGGCTAAACCCATCACCAATAAGGGATGCAACAAGCTGGGGTCGAGGCTTGGCCCCCCGGCGCGGATGATGGAGGCTTTCTGGTGCAAAGTGTTCCACCACTCAACCGAAAATCGGATGATGGGAATGTTAATCGTGCCGACTAAACAGAGGATCGCGGCGGCTTTGGCGGCTTTGCTGATGTCTTGGCCAGGATCTTCGAGCGCATTGCGCAGCGCCATATAGCCCAGATAGAGGAAAAACAGCACAAGAACCGAAGTTAACCTGCCATCCCACTCCCACCAGGTGCCCCAAGTTGGCCGCCCCCAGATCGATCCCGTCGCCAAGCATAAAGCCGTGAAAGCTGCACCAATCGGGGCTATGGCTTTGGCTGCAATATCGCCTAAAGTATGGCCCCAAACCAGATAAGAAAGACTACCGATCGCCATGCCACTATAGGCCCCAACTGCAATCCAAGCCGAAGGGACGTGGATATACATGATGCGCGCGGTCTCGCCCTGCTGATAATCGGCTGGCGCAAACCCTAAAGACCACACCACCCCGATGGCGGATACAAGCACAGCTAAAACGCTAAGCAGGGGCAATAGCCAATCGGTAAGCGACAAAAAGCGCTGTGGATTTGCGAACCTTGAAATCATAAGAAGCTAGTTAGAACGCGGTCGCGATCAGGTCCAGCTTTTGCCCCGATTAGACGCAGCTTTGTGTGCTCAAAATCCCTTGCGGGCCCTAACGCTTGCCCGGTTCGACCACCAAAACACGCAAAACCCAACCAGTAGGACAAGCAAGGGCAGAACGATCCCTAAAAGGGTGATTAGGGCCGTTTTAATTCCTGCCACCTCTTTACGTACGCTTTCTTGCAATTGGCGCAGGCGCGCCCGCAGTTCGCTTATGTCGTTGCGGTAGCGTTTGATTTCCCCATTGGATGCATCAGGTGCCGCCTGGCCCGATCCAGCCTCCAGCTCCGCCAATTGGCTTTCAGCTTGGGCTAAGCGGGTGGTTAGAACCTCTTCTTCTTCCAAAACGCGCGCCTGTGCCGCTTTACGAACCCGCTCAACAACAACCAGCGGGCGCATGGTTTGACTGCGGGAGCCTATGTTCAAAAGCTTTTCTTGGCCCGCTAAAGTGTCAAGGGCATTGAGAATAAAGCGGCCATTATCTGCCACACTGCCATCGGGTGTGAGATAAAGGCTATCGGCTAGAAAATCGACATCGCCCACAACCACCAAGCGCGCTGGCATCTGGCTCTCTTTCAAAAAGCGCGTCGCCGAACCGGATGGATCGCCCTTTGGAAACGCGGATTTAAGCTGCCCCGTGACCTTCGCGCCAAGGACGGTGCGCTCCCCAAGGCTCTCCCAGTCTAACGCCACATCCTGCGGGCTGAGGCCAGAGATCGCGCGGCTAGCGCCAAAACGCATGGTATCTGCGCTGGTGGTTATTAAGGGTTCAAACGTAAGCCCGGGCGTGTCTAAGAAAGTCACTTCGCCAGGGGTAGCCAGATGCAGGCCTTGACGGAGCGCGCGGGTGATGGGGTTGGTTTGGGTTAGGCCTTGGGGTCCCACACTAAAAACAATCGGCTGTGGCGCAATGATGGGGCGGCCATTGATATTGGTTTGGACCGGTAACGCGCCCAGACGGTCGGCGATAACATCACCTTGCACGCTAAAGCCCCAAGCCCGCGTTAAATTGCCAAGGGCTGTGGTGGCTGCAATTTGCCCGCCGCCATTATCATTGGATACCAAGCTTGCAGGATCTAGTAAGATTAAAAGAGCCCCACCTTGGAGGGCATATTGGTCGAGAAGAAATTGTTGACGGGGCTTCAAGGCATAGGGCTGGGCGACCATAATCACGTCATAGTTGCTAGAAAGCGCGTTGAATTGGGGGTCCAACACCGTCACGTCCATATCTTGACTTAGATCGTGCGCGATTTGGGCTACAGGCTTGGCGATCCCTGTGACGGGGTCGCGGTCATAGAGCCAGGGCAGGCTAGTGATCACACCAAGCCGGGTTGGGCGATTAGAGGCTAACTTTGTGATCGCCCGCGTCAAGACATATTCAAGGTTCGCTTCTTGATCGGGGGCCAGAAGCGGTAAGACCTGCCGGGGGCCGAGGTGTGAGGTTAAAACCAGTCCAATATAGGCAGGCGCATCGTCTGGATTGGCATTTGAGATCGGCGTTAGGCCAAGCTTTCGCGCTTGTTCCTCCTGGCTGGTAAAGGGGGCGGGGTCATGGACGCGCAGGCTAAGTCGCCCAGCTGAATGGGCCACATAGGTTTTGAGTAAATCAGTGATGCGCTTGCCATAAGCGCTTGCGACCGGGTCTTCGAGCAAGGCTGTCTTAGAGACATACAGATCAATCTTAATTGGCGCTTTAAGGTCGGCTAAAATCGCCACTGTCGCATCAGAAATCGTATAAAGCTTGTTGTCCGTGGCATCATAGCGCAGGGGTGCGAGCCATCGGCCGCTGATCATTGAGGAGCCAACGAACAAAACGCCAATCACGAGGCAAGCCCAAAAGGTAAATAGGGGTTGTTTCATAGGCCACCCACGCGCTTATTGGTCACAAAGAGGAACGTCACAGCGAGCCAAGCGGCGATCAAGCTCATAAAAAATACAATAGCGCGTACTTCAATCACCCCGCGCTGGAACCCGTCAAAGTGATCTTGAATGGATAAAGCGCACAACATCAGAGCGGCTTGATCGCCGATTAGGCCCGCGAAAATGGTGCTCACGATCGGCAGACCCGCTGCCGTAAGAAGCACGCTGATAGAGGTGGCGATCACAAAACTCATCGCTTGACTGGAACTGGCCGCCGAAGCCGCCATCCCAATCGCCAGATAGGCTCCCGCCATCAAAAAGGAGCCGCAAAAGCCCACCAAGGTCGCGCCATGATCAACCGGGCCCAAAAGCGCGATCCCAAGCCATAAAGTGGTGCCCAAAACCAGCATCAAAGCCACCAAGGTCCAAGCTGCCGCAAATTTTGCGAGCACCAAGGCAGCACGCGAGACAGGCAGGGCAAGCAAAGTCTCAAGCGTGCCGCGGCGCACCTCATCACTCCAAGTCCGCATGGCAAGCGCAGGCATGAGCACCGCATAAAGCCAAGGATGGAATTGAAAATAGCTTGATAAATCAGCGCGACCCGCTTCAAATAGGCCACCGAGCTGAAAGGTCGCAAGGACCGAGGCCGATAAAAACCCCGCGATGAAGACATAAGCGACGGGGTGCGTGAGGTCTTGGAAAAGCTCACGTCGGTAAATGGCCCAAAAGCCTTGCCAGAAGCGCATTACGGTTCAACCACCTCTGGTGCAGCATTTAAGCTAGCCCGTGCATCGGCAAGGGCGAAAAAGCCATCCTCCAGCCGCCCACTTGGGGTCCGCGCGCTCAAAGCTTCCGGGCTCTCATCGCCACAAATATGGCCGTCCCAAATGGTGATCACGCGGGTACATAAGGCGCTAATCTCATCCAGCACATGGGTTGAAATCAGGATAATACGCCCCGGCGATAGGCTTTGGATCAAAGCCCGGGACGCGCGTTTTTGTAGCGGGTCTAAGCCATCGGTTGGCTCGTCCAAAATCAAAACCTGGGGGTTATGGGCAAGCGCGCCCGCGAATGCGACCCGCTGACGATAGCCTTTTGAGAGGCGACAAATCCGCTCATCCGCCACCGGCTCAATTTGCGTCCGCGACAAAGCAAGGGGTAAAGCGACCGCAATCTCCTTACGGGTAAAACCACGGGCTGCGAGTAAAAACCCGATATAGCTGCGCGGCGTCATATCATCATAAAGGGGGGCATGTTCGGGCAGATAGCCCATGAGAGCCTGCGCTGATTGGCGCTGGGTCCGAAGATCAAAACCCATGACGCTAACTTTGCCCTCATCAGGTTGCAGCGACCCGGCTATCATCCTAAGCATTGTGGTTTTGCCCGCACCATTGGGCCCGATTAATCCCGCAATCTCTCCAGGCTTAAGGGTAAAGCTGGCAGGCTCGACACCCTGTCTGCCCCCGTACCTTTTTGAAAGACCCTCAATGATCAACATCCTGGCTTGCCCTTGAACATGGAAAGCGGTTTAGCGCAGGTTAAAGCCCCTTGGCAGCGGCCAAGGCAGCAAGACTTGTTTGTGGACGCGCACCAAAATGGGAGATGATTTCAGCGGCCGCTAAAGATCCTAACTTGCCACATACCTCAAGGCTGCGCCCAGTCGCGAGACCAAAAAGTACACCCGCCGCATAAAGGTCGCCAGCCCCGGTGGTATCGATCACGGCAGATACAGGTTCAGCGTCAACGCTGACAATCTCATCGCCACGCGCCAGAACCGAACCTTTTTCAGAGCGTGTAAGGGCAATAAGACCACAATCTTTGCGAGCAGCGGCCAAAGCGGCATCAAAATCTGCAACCTCATACAGGGCTTTGATTTCCTCCTCATTGGCAAATAAAATGTCGATGTGATGGGCGACCAGATCGGCGAAGGCCGACCGATGGCGATTGACGCAAAATAGGTCCGATAAGGTCAGCGCGACTTTGCGGCCAGCATTATGGGCAAGTTTAGAAGCCTCGATAAAGGCCGTTTTGGCTTCATCGGCATCAAACAAATAGCCTTCTAGAAATACGATTTGCGCATTGGTGATCTTCACGGTGTCTAAATCTTCTGGGGATAAGAGGATCGAACAACCAAGATAGGTGCTCATCGAGCGTTGGCCATCGGGGGTGACATTGATCATACAGCGTGCGGTGGAAGGGCCATGGGTAAAGGGTGGCGTATCATATGCTACCCCACCTGCGTTTAAATCATGGCGAAATACTTTGCCCAATTGGTCATCGGCGACTTTACCAATATAGGCCCCTTTGCCTCCCAATGACGCGATACCAGCTAATGTATTGGCCGCTGAGCCGCCCGATGTTTCTTGGCCTGGTGCCATAGAGGCATAGAGCTTTTCCACCATAGGCTCATCAAAGATCAGTGTCATCGCGCCTTTGGCAATGCCATGTTCCGCCAAGAAGGCTTCGGTGGCAGGGGCGATGACATCGACAATAGCGTTGCCGATACCGCAAACATCAAATGAGGTAGGCATGAGGGCTCCAAGCGCAGGTGTATAGCCTGTTGCACTAGACGTTTGCGGAACTTGGCGCTAGCGGCTTGGGCATGAAGCCAATCGCCATGCTTGTCACCCATGAATTTTATCCAAGCCGCCCGGACCGTGCGGAGCCTGATTATGCCCACACGCAGCTGGATTTGCTACAAGGTGCCTTTGCGCCCCATGGGGTCATGATCGAACCTGTATTCTGGCAAGATTCAGGCCAAGACTGGGCCGCGTGTTCGGCGGTCTTGCCGCTTCTGGCATGGAATTACCCCCAACAGCAGGCCCTGTTTTTAGCGCGCCTTCAAGAGATTGAGGCGGCAGGGACTTTACTCTTGAATGAAGGACATGTGGTGCGCGCCAATATGGATAAAAGCTATTTGTATGACTTGGCGAAGCGCGGTGCCCCGGTTCCGCCGACCTTAATGGTGGAGGCTTGCACACCTTCGGTGATACTTTCGAGTTTTAATGCTCTGGCCGCCGATGAGATCATCATTAAGCCGCGCATTGGCGCGGGCGCTTGGCGTCAAGCGCGGCTCAAGCGCGGGCAAGACGTGCCCCCCGCCGAACTTTTACCCCCAGAAGGTGCTTTGATCCAACCCTTCTTGCCCCATGTCGCGGATGAGGGTGAGTTATCCATGTTGTTTTTTGGCGGGCAGTTTTCCCATGCTCTGATCAAGCAGCCCAAAGCAGGTGATTACCGCACCCAGGGCCAGTTTGGTGCTGTGGAGACAGGGATTGATGCGCCCGATGGGGCGCTTGAAGCAGCAAATGCGATCCTAAAAGCCACGGACAATTTGGAATTGACCTATGCCCGGGTTGATTTGGTGCGTGGTCCAGACCTGAATTGGCTGTTGATGGAATTGGAATTGATTGAGCCTTGGCTTTATCTCAAGCTCGATCGCCAAGGCGGCCATCATGGTGCGAAGCTCTTGGCCCAAGCAGTGATGGCGCGCCTAGTTGAGGGCGGGGCTTAGGCTTTCCCCGCGCAGCAAGCGTGGCAAATCCCCGACATCCCCTCCGGCGTGGCTCGCAAAAAACCGCCGCGCAGGGCCAAGGGCATCTACCAAACCAAGTCCCAAGGTGCGTAGCGCCCGGATCGGTCCAATGTCGTTGGAAAAGAGGCGCACAAACGCGTCACATGAGATCGCCAGCGTCATAGTATCGGTGCGCCGCCATTGGGCGTAGCGCTCTAATACTGTTAAGTCGCCTAAATCTTGGCCCAAGGCTTTGGCTTCAACAAGTGTTTCAGCCAAAGCGGCAACGTCCTTTAAACCCAGATTGAGCCCTTGCCCGGCGATGGGGTGGATGCCATGGGCCGCGTCGCCCGCTAAAGTGATCCGTGGTTTGGCCCAAGTGGCCGCCAGTTCCAAGGACAGTGGCCATGACCAGACGGGTGCGTCTAAAGTTACCTTGCCTAGAAAATCGCCAAAGCGGCGCGCTAATTCGGCTTCCAGTGCAGCAGGGCTCAGGCTTAACAGCGCCTTGGCGCGGGATGTTTTCTCCGACCACACAATATTGGCGCGATTGCCCGTTAAGGGCAGGATGGCGAAGGGGCCGGTTGGTAAAAAATATTCATGTGCGACCCCGCCATGGGGCTGCTCCATCGCCACAGTGGTGACGATAGCGGTTTGATCATAGCCCCACCCATACGTGCGAATGCCGGCTTTTTTGCGCACAAATGAGCCCCGTCCTTCCGCCCCAACCAACAAAGGGGCGGTGATTTTAGTGCCAGATTTCAGTTTGGCACGTACAGCGCCTGGTTCGACTTGGATGTCCAAAATCTCATCTTGGGTAAAGCGCGTGATCCCCGGTCGTGTCGCGACTTGAATATCTAACGCCAAGCGGTTGCGGCGATTTTCTATCATCCAGCCCAAAGGCTCGGTTCCTGACCCAGTTTCACGGTGGTCAAAATGCAATGTAAGGGCAGAGGGGCCGCCTTGGCGTCCCGGTGTGCCGATGCGGCCATCGCTGACCAAAATATGCTCAATCGGTTGCACCTCACCCAAATGCTGGGCAATGCCAAGGGTTTCCATCATCCGATAAGCGGCAAAACCAATCGCCGCTGCGCGGCCATCAAAGCTTTCCTCCAACACCGCCTCTGCAGCAAGCCGGTCAATGACGGCGATCTTTAAGCCTCCTTGATCCAGCGCCAAGGCAAGGGTTAGCCCAACCAGCCCGCCACCTGAAATGATCACGTCAAAGGCTTGATCGGGGGCTTGATCGGGGGCTTGATCGGGCTGGCTCATCCATGCGTCTCCGCAAAAAACTGATTGGCGTCCGTGATCAGGGCCTTGGCCGCAGCACTGACAATCTTGCCGCCAATTTCGGCTGTGGCTTGGGTAGGGTCAGAGCCGATGCGCCCATCAGGAAAGCGCCCACGATAATCGGCGGCATCGCGAATGGGGCCATTGGGTGCGATCTTGGGGTTTAATGTCACGTTCCCAAGACTGGCCCGCTCTGGATAGGCCCAATAGGTGACGGCAACTTCGGACGCTGTGGCGTGGGAGCCATGGCCCACTGGAAAGAAATCGAGGCAGATGCGTTCGATCTGAGGCAATTCCCACCAGTTTTTGAGCATATGGGCAAAGGGTGCTGCCTCGCCCCGCAAAGAATAAGGCGCATAGGTTTCCGCAAATGCGGCCTGGATCGTTGCGACATTGCCGCCATGGCCGTTGATCCAATAAAGCCGATCAAAACCAGCGCGCGTGAGGCTAGCGGTCCAATCCACAATCGCTGCAATCATGGTGGATGGGCGCAAGGTCATGGATCCCGGAAATGCCATATGGTGTTGGGCCATGCCGATGCTGAAAGGGGGTGCCAGCAACAGGTCATCTTGCTTTTCGGCTTCCCGCGCAATGATGTCAGGGCATAAAGCGTCGGTTCCGATTAAACCGGTTGGGCCGTGCTGCTCATGGCTGCCGATGGGAATGATGATGCCGCGTTTGCCATCTTGGAGCCGCTGCGCGATTTCGGGCCAGGTGGCCATAGACAAAAACATCGTCAAATCCTTATGCGATCAAGCGCCATTAAGCGCATCTAGTTTATACTGTCAGCTCTTGGAGAAGTTTGTCACCCAAAGCATGGCCCGATTGCCACGCCGATTCAATGCGTGGGCCGCTGAGCCAATCGCCACACACACCAATCCCGCTTTCAGGGTCAAACGCGCAGCCAACCCCATGTTGTCCGTCAACCCGGGCATAGCGCCAGCGGTGCGCCAAGCTCACCAGCGGCTTCTGTGTGGCGTCGCTTAAGCTCAACAATACCTCTAGCAAAGCTTCGGCTATCACGTCTGCGGGTGCTTCAAGGTGCGCTACGGACCAATCCGCGCGGGCCTGCACGACATAGGCAGGGGGGCCACTTCGTCCTGGCTTATGCAGGCTGGTTGAAACCACATCCAAAACCGGGTGATCCTCAAAGCGCATCAAATCCCAGTCCAAGTCCAAGGGCGCTTCAAACCCAAACATGCCAGTCCAACAAGGTTGCGATGATACAGCTTGCGCTAATACTTTCAGGCTAGGGGCCTCACGGCCAATCAAATCGCCGACTTGTTCAGCGGGCACAGCGCAGATAATGTGGGTGTAGGTTTCGCTTTGGGTTGCGTCCTCAAACACCAATTGCCACGCCCCTTTTTCACCGATCAGGCCTGCAACCCGCTGGCCCCAAGTGGGGTTTAGGTCACGCGCCAGCCCGCGCACCAGGGCGTTCATGCCGGGTGTGCCGATATAAAGCGCCTCCGCGCTCAAGCTTTTGGTGTGGCCGCCTTGGGCCATATGAAGGAAACGGCCAGGCCATCGGGCTACAAAGCCCAAGGCCTCAAGCTGCGCAATTTCGGCTTTAAAGTGGGGGTCACGCGCCGTGAAATACTGGGCACCATGGTCAAAGCTGATTGGTCCATAGGGGCATTCAACCCGGCGCGTGGATAAGCGCCCGCCGGGCCCCCGGCCCTTATCGAACAAAGAGACAGAGACGCCAGCACGCGCCAACACCCGCGCGCACGATAAGCCCGCCACCCCTGTTCCAATGATCGCAATCTTGTGCAATTGATCATCCCTTCAAGGCTTAAGGTAGCGCTTTATTGGAGTGAGAACAGGCACCAACGCATCTGTATCGCACACACCTTTGCCCAGCGCACGAACTTGCATCTGTCGCCTTCGTGTGGAGTAGTTAGCGCGAGAGCAGAGCCCCCCATCGGAGATTCTATGGGCCTTTATGATATTCTGGTTTATCTGCACGTGCTGGCCTTTGCGGTTTGGCTGGGCGGGGGCTTGGGTGTTGCTGTTTTAAACAACGCCATTTTTGCCCGCGGCAAATCCATCGATACACGGCTGGAAATCGTGCGGCTCTATCATCTCTTGCAAATGGGACCCCGAATGGCATGGGTGGTCACTTTGCCCTTATCGCTGAGCTTGGTTGATCTTGCGGGCTATTGGGATGTGCCGACATGGGGCCTTCGCTTCGTTTGGCTAGTTTCGGTTCTATGGTTTGGGCTCATTTGGGCCATATATGGGGCCAAAAACCCCACAATTGTGGCGCGCCTCAAAGAGATAGAGCAGGGATTAAAGCTTGTTTGTGCTGCATTTTTTGGTATAATAGGATTGACATCTACGCTGGGTTGGGGACCCTTGTTCGACGCTTGGCTTGCGCTAAAAGCGTTCACTTTTAGCGCCCTTTTTGCCGCTGCTTTTTTTAGGGATCAAAGTGCGCAATCCATGGATCAATGGGTGATGGATTTGACTGAACGTAGGACCGATTGGGCAATAGAACAACCCCTGCGCCGTGCATTGCGTAAGGTCGGTTTTTGGTCTTGGACCTGTCTGATCCTTGTGTTTATCGCTGGCTTCCTAGGCACCGTTAAACCAGGTTAGTCTAAGCCAATTACAATCGGATAATGCCTTCGCGGATCAAGCTGCGTGCAGTATCGGTGATGCTGGTGCGCACCGGACGCGGTGCCCAACCCAGCATGGTTTTGGCTTTGGAGCTATCGACAATTCTGACTTGTTCAAGCTCAAACTGAATGCTTTTAACAACGGGATCAACCAGTCCAATCAAGCGCACGAGCCAACTTGGTAAGCGACCCGATGGCACTTTGCGTGCCTGGGTACCCAAATCGTCCTTGAGTACCCGCGCGATCTCTTCCATCCAATAAAAATCACACCCGCCCATAAAGCGCTCACCAGCCGCTTTTTCATGGGTCATGGCGCGCACATGTAAGTCGGCAATGTCACGCACATCAACCAAACAGAAGCCCAAGCGTGGAATGCCAGGATAGGCCCCATTGAGAAGCTTTTCGACGATCTGGACCGAGGTAGAAAAATCTGGGCCAAGAACAGGTCCAATTACGGCACTGGGATTGACCGCTGTAAGCTCCATAGCGCCGCCTTCCTTGGCCATAAAGGCCCAAGCCGCACGCTCCGCGATGGTTTTTGATTTGACATAGGCGCTGCCGGTTCGTGGACTGTTTTCATCGGTCCAGTCAGCTTCGGTGTAGGGTGCGGTCCGGGTGCTTTCGTGGCCATAGGCCATGGCGGCCATGGAGGATGTGAGGACCACCCGTTTAACCTTGGCGTCGCGGGCAAAACGTAGCGCCCGCAATGCCCCTTCGCGCGCTGGAATGATCAAATCATCTTCGTGATCGGGGTTCTTCGCGGGAAAAGGGGAGGCGACATGTTGCACATAATCAACCCCCGCCATCGCCTCAGCCCAACCACCATCGCGCATCAGGTCAACGGCAAAGAAGCTCAAACGGTCGAGATTAGGGGTGAGTTTCTTAAGTGTCTCGCGCACCTCAGGCTCCCGACCCAAATTACGGATCGTGGTGCGGACTTCATAGCCCGCCTCTAACAATTGGGCGATGATAAAGCCGCCAATATAGCCAGACCCACCGGTCACCAGCACGACACCTTGCTTAGACATAGTCACAACTCCTTGCGGACAATTGCGGCGCTTTAATCCATCAATTTTTGCAGGAGATAAGTAGCTACTAAAGCGCGTTGCTTGGCGCTTTCAACCAGATTGGCCGCCGCCGAATGACCCCCATCAATGTTTTCATAATAGAAGAAGGGCATGCCCAAGCTTTCCATTTTGGCGGCATATTTGCGCGCATGGCCCGGATGCACGCGGTCATCTTTGGTGGAGGTCATAAAAAAGGCCTCAGGGAATGGGCTGGTCTTTTTGAGGTTCTGATAGGGGCTGAATTTCTCCAGCCAAGGCCGCTCCGCCGCCACATCAGGATCGCCATATTCATCGACCCAAGACGCGCCCGCCAGTAGCTTGTGATAGCGCAACATGTCCAGCAAAGGCACTTGGCAGACTACAGCTTGGAACAAGTCTGGGCGCTGTGTCATCATCACGCCCATGAGAAGCCCGCCATTGGAACCACCTTGAATGCCAAGTCGGCGTGGGCTCGTTATTTTGCGGGTAATCAGATCTTCAGCAACGCCAATGAAATCATCATAAATCACCTGACGTTTGCCTTTGAGGCCCACTGTATGCCAAGCGGGGCCAAATTCCCCGCCACCACGAATGTTGGCCAAAACATAAACGCCACCGCGCTCTAGCCATAATTTACCGTTCATCGCCGAATAATTGGGCAACATAGACACTTCAAAGCCGCCATAGCCATATAGCAAAGTCGGGGCCTGACCGTCTAAGACCAAGCCCTTTTTGGCGATCACAAAATAGGGGATTTTAGTGCCATCCTTGGAGGTCGCTTCAAATTGATTGACCTCTAGCCCTGAAGCGTCAAAGCGCGCGGCTTGGGCTTGTACGGTCACCGGCGCAACATCGGATTTGGGCGCAAACAAAATCGACGGTGGGGTGATAAAGTCATTATAGGCAAAAAAGACTTCGTCCTGGCGTACGCCCGCATCCACAACTGAGGCCACCCCATTGGCCGGCAAGGCCACGGGTTTAAAAGACCAGCTACCACTGGTGTTTTGCTGATAGTGGCGCACAGCGCTTTTCACATTGGTCGATAAGGTAACATAAAGCCCATCCTTTGCCATCGACACATCTTGCAATGCTTCGCGGGGGCCAGGTGTGTAAAGGGTCGTGACTTTGATCGCCCCTGTTTTGGCGGTGAGTTGACTTAAAGGCGCGCTGACTAAAGCACCAGCCGCAATCGCTTTTTTAGCACCGCGCGGCGTCCAATCTTCTTGCAGCGTCAGATAGATTTGCCCGTCCCGCATGCCGACCAAATTATGCTTGCTGGGCAAATCCAGCATCAACGCAACATCTTTAGGGCCAAGATAATAGGTTTGGGTCGTAAAAAAGGTAGGGCTGCGGTATAGAAAATAATGGTAGGTCTGCCCATCATCGACCCGGTAAGCCCCGGCTGACACGTCTTTTGGCGTACCACGGAAGATTTCAACGGCTTGGCTCAGCTTCTGACCGCGCTTTAAGCGCTTGACGATGTAGGCATAGCCACTTTCCGTCATTGTGCCCTCGCCCCAATCGGTGGCGACCAACAGCTGATCTTGATCAACCCAAACAGCCGAAGACTTGGCTTCGGGCAGTTCAAAGCCACCCACAACAAAGCTACGTGTTCTCACGTCCCACTCACGCTTGGTATCGGCATCTTTGCCGCCATTGGACAATTCGAGCAGTACTTTGGTGTTCCAAAGATCATGGGGATCAAGCGGGTTTGAGCCTTGATAGACCCAGTTCTTGTCCTCATCCTTGGCCAATTTATCTATGTCAAGTACGGTTTCCCACATGGGTTTACCGTCGCGCCAAGCCTTAAAGTCAGCCCGCCGCCAGATGCCGCGTACATGGTCGGTATCCTGCCAGAAATTGCTGACATAGCCACTGGCATAAGAGCCAAAAGTCAAGCGATCTTTGGCCCGTATGATATTGAGGGCATCTTCTTCAAGCTTCGCGTAGCGAGGGTCGTTCTTCAGCTTAGGCAAAGTGCGATCATTTTGGCTCCGTACCCATGTGAGCGCGCGTTCGCCTTCAACTTCTTCAAGCCATAAAAAAGGGTCGGCTTGGGCCGCATCTGATGCAGCTTGGGCCAGGGCTGATGTGTTCAAAGCTAAAAATCCTAGCGCTGTTGAAGATAGAGCGGTCAAAAGGGTGCGACGATTCATGATCACCTCAAGTCAAAGTTAAAAGCAAAAAAGCCAAATGCGATTTTGGTCAGGTCGTTGTGTCTTGAGATGTGCCTCATGCCTTGTCCCTTGTTTCGTCCATAAGTGGCTTGCCATCTGCGTCGGTAAAATATTTGGCCAAAAAGATCATATTGATTATCCAAAAGGCCATATTGATCGCCATATCACCCCAAGTATTATAAGTCACCCACACCACCAAAGGCTGGGTACGCCACACCGCTTCGTTGATCATGGCAAGGCTAAGATACATAAGGCCCGCCCGTTGCGCCAGACCGTGCCATTGCACATCTGGCATATGAAGCGCGCCAGAAAACAAGGCTTTCACAAGATTGCGCTTGAGCAAGACTGAACCCAATAAAGCTAAGCCGATCAGACTATAGACCAGGGTTGGACGCATTTTGATGAAAATATCATTCTTAAGCCATAATGCTAAGCCAGAAAAAATCGTGATCATCACGAAGGTGAACAGGCCCATCGAACTGATCTTTCGCTCTTTCCAATAGGAGAACACAAAGCCAGCCACCGCTGCGGGAATGAAAAACGTGGTGGCAAATAAGACGGCCTGATCGCCACTAATGGCTTTGGCAAATGCAGGCACCCCATGCTTCTCAGCTTGGGAATAAGCGACAAAAAACACCAAAGCAGGTCCCAGATCGCTAAGAAGCCTGACCCAGCTCGCCCCGGCTTGGGGTGGTGGGGTTGTCTTGGACGGAGTGTCTTGGCTGGGCATTTTGGGGCTCTCATCTCTGAAATAGGGGGCTAAAGCCAGTCGGGCAAAATTTCCGTGCCGAACATGTCTTCATAGGATTGGCGTGGCCGCACCACTTGCCAGCGATCACCGCTGACCATCACTTCGGCGGCTAAGGGGCGCGAGTTATAGGTTGAAGCCATCGCAAACCCATAAGCACCCGTGCTCATAAACGCCAACAGCTCACCCGATTGAATGGGCGGCATAAGGCGTTCTTCGGCAAATGTATCGCCGGTCTCACACACGGGACCTACGACATCGATGGGGGTAAGCGCGGCATCTGGTCTGGCCTGTTGGATGGGCAGTAACTGGTGATAGGCCTCATAAAGTGCTGGTCGGATCAAATCATTCATCGCTGCATCGACCACCAAAAAGGACTTGCCGCCATTTTCCTTGGTAACAATAACCCGCGATACCAGAACCCCGGCATTCGCTGCAATCAGCCGCCCGGGCTCAATCTCAAGCTCAACGTCCAAATGACCCACCAATTTGCGCACCATCGTTCCATAAGCGGCCAAATCCGGCCCAATCCCGTTTTCATCATAGGTAGCAGCAAGGCCCCCACCTAAGTCCAAACGAAATACATCCAAGCCGCGTGTGCGAAGCCGCACCACACAATCAGCCAATTTTTGGTAGGCCAGCTCCATAGGGGCAAGGTCGATAATCTGGCTGCCAATATGGACCGAAAGACCGACAGGGCGAACCCCCGGCATTTGGTCGGCTAAGCCGTAAAGTTTTTCAGCAAGGTCTTGGCTAACCCCGAATTTATTGCTGGCTTTGCCAGTCGTGATCTTGGCGTGACCGCCTGCGCCAACGTCTGGATTAACCCGGATGCACACATCTTGCACCTGACCCAGCTCTGCCGCGATGGTTGAAATGCGTTCTAATTCGCTCATACTTTCAATGTTGATCTGGCGCACCTTGGTTTCTATGGCAAAGCGCAATTCTTGATCTGTTTTACCCACGCCCGCAAAAACAATGCCTTGTGGCGCGATGCCTGCATGTAACGCACGCCGGATTTCGCCTTCTGAGACCGTATCCGCACCAGCTCCTAAAGCTGCCATAGTGGCAATCACCGCGCGGTTGGAATTGGCTTTTACAGCATAGCAAATATGGACGGGTAAGTCACCAAAGGCGGCTTTCATCACCTTAAAGTGATGTTCTAATGTAGCATGCGAATAGACATGAACTGGCGTGCCGACTGCCGCGGCAATTTTCGCCAATGGCACAGCTTCTGCACATAAAGTACCATCCAGATAATCAAAAAAACGCATGGATGGCCTATTTGGGTATGTCGGTTGTGGCGCTGGATGAGGTTTTTTCTGCCTGTTTCTTGGCCGTTTTGTCTGCCGCTTCCGCGGCTTTTTCGGCCTGCTGCGCATCATAGGCTGCCCGATCAGGACCCCACATAGGAGGTGCTTTTGCCAAAGGCCCTTTGGTTCCGCAGGCCGACACGAGCGCGAGCAGAGCAAAAGATTGAGACAGCTTGGCTTTCATGGGTGGGCTTTCTTAGACTTTAACTTGATGAATGCATTTGACGGGCAGATAGGGCCATTGGGGAGGTGTGCAAGCTATAAAACCTAACACCACTGCAATTTATGGTCTATTTGGTGTTCATAGTTAGCGATTGGCACCAGCGCGCCACTTGCTCTTTTACCCGCACTGGCGCTGTCCCGCCATAGGAGGTGCGTGACGCTACCGAGGCTTCAACTGATAACAGCGCTATAGCTTCCATCGTGATACGCGGTTCAATCGCTTGAAACGTCGTCAATGGCACCTCCCGCAGTTCACCAATGCCAGCGGCTTCCGCCGCTTTAACCACGGCCCCGGTGACATGGTGTGCCTCACGAAACGGCATGTTTAAGTTCTGTACCAGCCAATCGGCTAAATCTGTGGCGGTGGAATAGCCAAAGGTCGCGGCCTTGCGCATGGCGGGGCGGTTAAAGACGATCGTGCCCATCATACCAGCCATCGCCCCGACACATAATAAATAGGCTTCAAAGGCCTCAAAGGTCAGTGCTTTGTCCTCTTGTAGGTCCTTGGCGTAGGCCAATGGCAGGGCCTTGACGATCATCATCAGGCAGTGGGCGTTGGATGCGATGCGCGCAACTTTCGCCCGGATCAGCTCTGCTGCATCGGGATTGCGCTTTTGGGGCATGATGGAGGAGCCCGTTGACCATGCGTCTGACAGCTGCGCAAAGCCAAATTGTGGCGACGTCCAAAGCACGACTTCCTCGGCTAAACGCGATAGATGCACGCCACTTATTGCCAAACAATTGAGTGCTTCCATCGCAAAATCCCGGCTTGCGACCCCGTCTATGGAATTGGCCATCGGCCGATCAAAGCCCAGGCTTTGGGCGGTTTTTTCCCGATCAATTGGAAAAGGCGTTCCGGCCAAAGCGGCACTGCCTAAGGGGCTTTCATTTAAGTGGCTGCTTGCCGCCACAAGTCGAATGCGGTCGCGCTCAAACATCTCCACATAGGCCAATAAATGATGGCCAAGGGTGATGGGTTGGGCCGTTTGCAGATGCGTAAACCCAGGCATGATCGCATCCCCATGACAATTGGCTTGCACCACCAAAACCCGCATCAATCCGCTCAAGGCTTCGTGGGCTTGGCTAAGAGCGCCTCGAACCCAGAGGCGAAAATCGGTGGCCACTTGATCATTGCGCGAGCGACCGGTGTGCAGGCGCATACCGGCATCTCCGATGCGCTCTGTTAACCTTGCCTCGATATTGAGGTGGATGTCCTCAAGCTCGACTGAAAAAGGAAATGTCCCAGCCTCAATTTCAGTTTCAATGGCGTCTAAGCCCGCTTGTATCGCTTCGCCATCGGCCTGCGTAAGAATACCCGTGGCGGTAAGCATTGCAGCATGAGCCTTTGACCCGGCGATGTCCTCGCGCCACATATGGTGATCAACACCGATGGATGCATTGATGGCGTGCATGGTTTCATCGGGGCTGGCGGAAAATCGGCCACCCCACATGGTTTGACCTTGGGATAGACCCAAACTGGCTTGTGGCGGTTTAGAGGGATGTGATGACGACATGAATGAGCAGCAACCTGATCTTAATGAGCCAAGAAAACCAACCAAACCCAAGCCCGCGTGGGTTGCGGTCTTGGCTATTTTGGTTGTCAGTATCCTTCTTTACGGAGTTTACAAGCTTGTGCCAATCTATGGCGGTGGCAGGGACTTTGCGCGCTTTAAAGCGGGCTCCCTCATTGGTCTACAGATCGCCGATCAAGCACCGGCCCAGCCCGCAGAAACCTTCATCGGACCAGACGGAAAACCCATTCAATTGGCAGCTTTCAAAGGTAAAGTGGTGTTGGTCAATTTGTGGGCGACATGGTGTGCGCCCTGCGTCACCGAAATGCCGACCTTAGCGGCCTTACAAAAGGGCTTAGGCGGTAAGAACTTTAGTGTGGTCGCGATCAGCGTGGACAAAGAAAATACAGCAAAGGAAGCCAAAGAAGAATTAGCCAAGCTCAGCAAAGGGGCATTGCCTTTTTATCATGACCCAAAGATGGCGATTGTCTACCCTTTAAAAGCGCGCGGCTTCCCGACTTCCATCCTCTATGACCGTCAGGGCAAGGAAATCGCCCGTCTTGCCGGGGAAGCCGATTGGAATAGTGCCGAAGCGCGCGCATTGATCAAGGCGGCGATCGATCAATCCACGTGAATACGAAGTGCTGCAGCTGCGGCAAAAGGGGCTAAGGCCAAAGCACCCAAAACCAAAGCGCACAGGAATAAAAACGGTTGGCTCCAGAGTGCGCCGTCTAACGCGAGGTTAGAAGAAGCTCCCGCCCCAAAAATCACGCTTGGCGCATAAAGGGGTAACACCAATAAGGATACCAAAAGCCCGCCGCGCCGTGTGCTGGCACCTAAAGCCGCCCCAATCGATCCAATCAAAAAAAGACCAAGACTTCCAACACTTAATTGAAAACATAAGGGGCCAATCAATTGGGGCTCTACCCGCACCAAGAGCGCACCAATAGGGCTGATTGCCAAAAGAGGCAAAGCGGTCGCAACCCATTGCCCAATGATTTTGCATAAAACATGCAAGCTTTGGGGCATATCCGATAGCAGCATTTGGTCCAGCGTGCCGTCTTCAAGGTCGGCTTGAAACAAGCGCTCAAGGGAAACAAGACTGGCCAAGGTCAAGGCCAGCCACAAATAGCCAGGCCCGATCTTGCCCAAGCTTTCTGGTGATGGGCCAAGGGCAAAGGGTGCAACCATGACGGCACCGGCGAAAAAGCTGGCGGACAAAAAAGCACCCCCACCACTACCCCAGCCCAAGCGAATTTCACGCCCAATAAGCGCTAGGCAGCCGCTCAATAAACTCATGATGCTAGCGCCATCGCAGCTTGGCCCAACCACAATATTTCCATTGGCCGTCCAGGTAAGGGGTCATGGACGGCCGCAATCACAATACCGCCTGCGCTTCGGTGGTCATCCAGTAAAGCACCCAAAAGCGTGCGCCCTTCTTGGTCAAGGGGTGCAGCAGGCTCATCTAAAAGCCAAATGGGACGTGCTTCTAATAAAAGCCGCGCCAGCGTTGCACGTCGGCGCTGTCCGGCTGAAAGCACCCCGCCGGGCAAGCCACTTTGATGGATCAGGCCAACTTGGTTTAATACCTCGTCCACCCGCTCCCTCTTGGCCCCAACGATGTCAGCCCAAAACCGCAACTGTTCGAACAGACGCTCACTCGATTTGATCGGATCTTGATGGCCCAGAAACGATCGCTCGGCCAATGTTTCTTCCCTTGCAGGGCCTGCTTCTTCTATGGCGATACTGCCAGCTGCGGGTCGATGAAGGCCGCCCAGAGCGCGGAGCAAAGTGGTTTTCCCGCTGCCATTTTGGCCTTGAATGGCAAAAGCACTCCCCGGTTCAACGCAAAGATCAAGCCCATCCACCAAGAGCCGAAAACCGCGTTGTAACCTAAGCTGGTTTACCACTAAGCGGTGGCAAAAGCGGGCAGGTGAAAAAGCCGACGTCATGGCTTGGCCCGCTTAAGCACAAAAACGGCCTCCTCCGAGAGCCAGTTTAGGGTGCTGCTGGTGCGTGATGAAGGGGCACTGGCGCGTCGTGCGGCGATTGAAGTTACAGATTCAACTTCAAATCCGTTTTCCTTGGCCAGATCATCAAAGTCAAGCAAAGTGCATAAATGCACGTTTTCGGTTTCATGCCAACTATCCGGTAAGCCTTGGGTCACAGGCATCCGGCCGCGTAATAAAAGAGACAGACGCACTTGCCAAAAGCCAAAGTTAGGTAAGGAAACAACCGCCTTAGCACCAATTCGGTGCATTTGTTGTAGGATCATTTGGGGTCGGCGAGTGGCTTGAATGGTGCGCGACAATACCACAATGTCGAAGGCATCATCGGGATAAAGCGCTAGGTCCATATCGGCATCACCTTGCACAACCGATAGACCCTTGGCCACGCAGGCATTTACGCCGGATTGACTGAGCTCCATCCCACGCACTATGGCGTTACGCTCATTCTTTAAGCGGTACAGCAATATACCGTCACCGCACCCGACATCAAGCACCCGCGCCCCGGTCGGTACGGCCTTTAAGATGATTTCGTGGTCGGCGCGTTGTGTATGCATGGCCATGCTCACAAGCCTTGATCGGCGGCGCTGGCGGCCAAAAAACCTGCCATTGCGTCATGGAACTCAGGCTCATCTAATAAAAAGGCGTCATGGCCCTTATCGGTTTCAACTTCAAACGCGGATACTTCAACCCCGGCCCCAATCATGGCGCGTGTGATATGGCGGCTATCGGCGGGAGGATAATGCCAATCGGATGAAAACGAAACCACACAGGCGCGTCCCTTAAAGGCCTGGAACGCCTCGCTCAATCGACCATTATAGCCCGCCGCTAAATCAAAATAATCCATAGCACGGGTGATATAGAGATAGGAATTGGCGTCAAAGCGATCCACAAATCGGCTACCTTGATAGCGCAGATAGCTTTCAATTTGAAAATCGGCGTCAAAGCCAAATGCTACTTCATCGCGGTTTTGTAAGCGGCGGCCAAATTTACGGTGCAAGGCAGCGTCAGAAAGATAGGTGATATGGGCGGCCATGCGGGCAACCGCTAAGCCTTTAGTAGGCTTAGCACCAACCTTGAGATAATTGCCACCATGCCAATCAGGATCGGCCATTACAGCTTGACGACCCACTTCGTGGAAAGCGATATTTTGGGCAGAGTGGCGTGCTGCTGTCGCGATGGGCATGGCCGCACAGACGCGTTCTGGCCTAGTTGCTATCCATTCAAGGACTTGCATACCGCCCATAGAGCCACCGATCACGCTAAAGAGCCGCTCAATACCTAAATGGTCGACCAAAGCCGCTTGCGCACGCACCATATCGGCTATGGTGATTACGGGAAAGGATAAGCCATAGACTTGTCCATCAGGGTTTTTGGAAGAAGGGCCAGACGTACCCATACAGCCACCCAGCACATTGCTACAAATCACAAAATAACGGTGGGTATCGATGTTTTTACCAGGCCCTACAAGATTGTCCCACCACGCCGCTTGGCCTGTGACCGGGTTTGGGCTTGCAACAAACTGATCCCCTGTCAAAGCATGGCAAATCAAAATCGCATTCGACTTCGCATTATTGAGCCTACCCCATGTCTGATAGCCAATATCAAGGGGTGCCAGGACGGCCCCACTATCTAAGACCAAGCCTTGGTCTAATCGGAGGGTTTGCAAATCGGTGTTCATCGTGACAAGGCGATAGACGGACTTTAAGAATTGGTCGAGAGGGTACTCGATTTTCATCCAGTCGCCTGACCATGGCTTAGCGTTTGCTTACTGGCCAATTTAGGGAGAATAAAACCATGAACAACGGTCATTCTGTGTTGGAAATGGCAAAACAGTCTTTCTATGACATGAAGCTGACACCTTTGTCGGAGGAAGCCATTGGGGAAGGCGAAGCCCTAATCGCGATTTCCCGCTTTGCGCTCACCGCGAACAATGTGACCTATGCAAAATTTGGCGACGCTATGGCCTATTGGAACTTTTTTCCCGCCAGCGCAGAACATTTGGGGCGCGTGCCTGTGTGGGGCTTTGGTGATGTTGTGGCTTCAAAAGTGGAAGCTGTTGTGGTCGGCACCCGTGTGTACGGATTTTTTCCCATTGCCACGGCCCTCAAGGTTCAGCCTATCAAGATCAATGCCCTCGGCTTTCGCGATGGTGCGCCACATCGCCAGGCTATGGCCCAAGCCTATAATCATTATGCCGTGGTAACCCCAAAAGATGGGGAAACCGAAGGGCGCATTGCACTGTTTAAGCCGCTCTTTACGACGGGTTTCTTGCTCGACAATTGGATTTTTGAAGAGCATGTGTGGGGGGCTAAAACCATTATTTCGTCGAGCGCTTCAAGTAAAACAGCTTTGGCCATGAATGCGTGTTTAAAGCGCAGCGGTGGGGTCAAACTTGTTGGGCTTACCGCCCCTCAATCCATCGGCTTTGTCGAAGCGACGGGTTATTATGATGAAGTGGTGAGCTATCAGGCCATCGATACATTGCCGGTCGAGGCCAGTGTTTTCGTCGATTTTGCGGGCGACCCAAAGATAACCCGTGACCTTCACACCCATCTGGAGGATCAGCTAAAAGCCTCCATCATTGTTGGCGGTGCGCATTGGGATGCGACACAGGGTGCCTCCTCCCCTTTACCGGGGCCAAAGCCACAATTCTTCTTTGCACCCACCCATCTGGCAAGGTTGAGTCTAAGCTTGGGTGGGGCAGAATTGAACCGCGAGATCGAGACGGCCTTGGTCCTTTTTATTCAGGACTCACAAGCTTGGCTCGACATTGAAGAGACTTTTGGCTTTGCGGGCGCAGAGCAGGCTTGGAAGCGCCTTCTTGATCATGAAGTTGCGGCCAAAACGGGTATCATGATCCAATTATAGGAACTGATGCTCCTATAGGCAGACTTTCCGACAAAGATAAGGATTGAAAGACCATGATATCAGATTTTCCACTTGATTTTGCCCACTTCAAAAAGACCTGGCGGCCCAACCAGTTTTTGGCACTGCCCAGCAGCTTTAAGGCGGTACAAGAGCCCGACATGCTCTCACCAAGCTTTAAGGCCAGTGCGACCGAGGTTATGGAAGCTTGGCAGGAGGTTTTGCTTAAACAGCCGCGGGTATCCAAGATACGTCAAGCAGGCTTACAAATTGAGGTGATTCAAAAAACGCCATTGGTAGGCTTTCCCGATTGGATCACGGCCCAAGGCCTTGACCTTGGCGACGCCATGGCATCCATCTGTGTATTCTCGCGCTCAAAATATGGGGTTCGTGATTTTGGCGTGAATGAAAAGCGCGTGCGTCTCTGGCTCTCGTGGCTAGCGCAGAAACTAGCGTTGGCAGACTGATTGTGAGCGTGGCACGCTTTTTTTGGAAAGTCCTAAAGCGGCTTGGCTTAATAGTCATAACTGGTGTCTTGACTTGGGCGGCGACGGGGTTGGCAATGGCTGGTGGGGGATGGGGGACACCGCCGCGCGGTGTGATGATCGAACTCGATGGGCGCAAACAGCGCCTTGTCTGTGAAGGAAAAGCCAAGCCTGGAATGCCAACCGTTATTTTTGAATCAGGGGCTTTTTCGGGTGCTGCTGATTGGGGCTATCTGCAACCAGAGGTCGCCAAACATGGCCGCACCTGCGCATATGATCGCGCGGGGATCGGTTGGTCGGAGGCATCCAGCGGCCCGCGCGATCCTGCAAACCTAGCGCGTGAACTCAAGGCTTTGCTGGTGACTGCTCAGGAGACAGGGCCCTATATTCTAGTAGGTCATTCGATGGCGGGATTATTAACTCGCTCTTTTATCAGCCAATTTCCAAATGAGGTGGTGGGCTTAGTTCTCATTGATGCTGCAGACCCAAGTGCCATTTCCATTCCAGAGGCTCAAATCTGGATCAAGCGCTACCAAGACCTTGCCCGTCTGGGTTCGACCTTAGCGCATCTTGGATTACTGAAACCCTTAGCCCCCTTTTTGGCTAATCCTATTGGGTTAAGCGGCATCGCCTTGAAGGAAAAGCGGCGTATGTTTGGTGCCCCTTCGCATATGCAAGCTGCGGCAGCTGAGATATTAGCGACAACCAAGGGGGTAGAGTTGGCTTTCGCGGCTGACCCCCATTTAAAAGCAATCCCTGTTGCTACCATAACTGCGGGGACAAACACCCCAAGTCGGCAAGCTTGGAAGGAAGCTCAGTCGCGTGCCGCCCGTCTCTCTCCACGTGGAACCTCGCTTCATATTGACGCGGCCAATCACACCACCATCCTTGGCCCCATCTTTGGTGGTGGCGTTGTAGAAGCGATCGAGCGAGTCCGCCAAGATGCCATTTTAGATCTCGCTAAACCATCATAGTCTAACCCTTTTATTTTAGAAGATAACCAGCATCAGGTAAGGCGTTCTTAACTCTGATCAGGATAAGAATTAATGTTCTCTAAGGATGCGAAGCGTGGCGATTAATCAACGATCCCCTCAAAAGCTCGATTTGTCGTCGATGTCGATCTTAGTTGTTGATGATCAGCCTTTTTTTCGAGTGCTTTTAACTGAGATTTTGCGCAATTTAGGGGTTCGTAGTGTTTCAGTGGCGGTGGATGGTGAAGACGGTTTTGCCGCGTTTGATTCTGTTCGTCCCGACATTTTGATCACAGACTGGATGATGCCAAAACTAGATGGTATTGAGTTGACCCGTAAGGTTCGGGCACTCCAAAATGATCGATTAAAATGCACACCAATCATTCTGGTTACAGCAAATAATCGTAAAAGTCAGATCGAATTTGCCCGCAATTCGGGTGTTGATGAATTCATTCTTAAGCCGGTTTCGGTAAAATCTGTTTGTGATCGCCTAAGAGAGGTGATGGAAAAACCACGTTCATTCATTGATAATCCCGGTTATGCGGGCCCTTGCCGGAGGCGTCACACCGACCCAGAATTTAGGGGACCATATCGTCGCTATGGAGATCCAATGGAGATTGCAACGGAGCAAGACATTGTGGAATCCATGCGATCCATTATGGGCGTTTCCATTGCACGTATTGGCCTGTTGCTCAATGGTCAACGCGATGGACGAACCGATACTTTGGAGCCAATGATGCGTGCAGTTAGTGAGGTTCGCTCGATTTCTGAAGAGATTAAGGATGTTCATTTATCCCGTGTCGCTGAGTTATTGGCTTTGTATCTGGGTCGTTTTGGCAGAGACGGCGTGCCACGCACCGATATCGTCCAGACACATTTAAATGCCATTGATGTTTTATTTAGATCTCCCGATATGCAAGGCCGAATGCGTGATCAAGTTCTAAGTGGTCTAGAAGAAGTGGTTGCCAAGGCCCAAGCTGCCTAAAGAATTGTGTTATGATCTTGGACCCAAAGCACTATAGGTATAGGCAGTAAGGTGCGCAATCTCAAAACAGGCGCGTCGCGCATTAACAATCCCATCCCTATAGGCCGTAAACCCGTGCCCCTAGATGTCAATAAAGCATTTCAACGCTCACCCATACTACTTTCATCAACCTGGCATAAGACTGGCTTTGATCAAGAAGTGGGCCATGCCCAGCGGTAACCATAATGACAGGGGCTAGCCCTTAAGACTGGGTGCCAAAGCTGGTGAGATCTTTAAATCGTCTGCTTGGGCGTTGGCGGGCAGATAATTGGCCATAAACCAGTCCATAATGCGCGGATAAGGCAAAGGCGTCGGCACAGCTTTGCATTGAGGCGTCCCGTTCAAGGATCGTGGAGGCGGGAAAATTTAAGAACTTTAGCATAGGTGGTAGCAGGACGTGTCGTTGCATTTCTTGGTCAATGATTGCTCAAAATGACCCCCCATGGGATCCCCGCCTAAACTGTCTTGATCCTTGAGCGCACCAAATTCAGGTCCATGAGCACGCTTAGATCAAAGCCTCAATCGCATCGTTTAAGTCCGCTGGCCAAGGACGTTC
Organism: Candidatus Phycosocius spiralis; assembly: GCF_030158815.1. Classification (GTDB taxonomy): domain Bacteria; phylum Pseudomonadota; class Alphaproteobacteria; order Caulobacterales; family Aquidulcibacteraceae; genus Aquidulcibacter; species Aquidulcibacter spiralis. Next base: position 145,248 of record NZ_BPFZ01000002.1, on the reverse strand, counting down.
TGGTGCCAAGCGATTGTCAACCGATAGGACGGAGCCCGCAATCGACTTGGCAAAGATGACGCAAAAAGCAGGGCTGGTTTCAAAAGAACCGACAATTCCTCCGCCATAATGAAAAGAAACTAAAATCGGAATGTCTGGGTTTTGTGCGCTTGGCCGATATGAAAGTGCAGGAAAATCTCGACCTTCAAAGGGCAAGACATGGTGGGCGTAGTTTACGCTGGGCTCTGCTCTACCACCAAATTGCTCAACCAGCTTATCGGTACCAGCGCACATTATGTCGGCTTGCACAACATCTGGTCGTGGCTGTTTGGCATCTAAAGCGGCGATGAACTGAAAACCAGGATCACTTATTGTCCATCGCGGACACTAGGTCGGCCACCTGGTTTCGCAACCAGTGCAAGTGCTGATAGCTTTTACATCAGATTGGCTGTCCATTGTTGCGTTTTCAAGCGGAGTCTGACTTTGAATAAAATGAGCGCCACCGATAACAAAATGCGCGGCAAATTGGGCCGCTTCTTTAGGATCATCAATCCTGCCGCGTAGTAATCTATCCCCAATCTCTTGGGCAATCCCGATACAAGCGGCGGTCAATAATTCTGGATCGACATGGATAAGATGAAATTGAGTAGCAAAAGATATGATATCAGCCTTGAGTTCATCAAACAACGCGTGGCTTTCAGGAGTATCAAATCGCACCTTGGTCCATTTGGGTACATCCACAGCATCGCGGGTCGTCGGTTGATTTTGGATCAAAAAGTGAAAATAGGCAGCAAACGCGGAAATTAAAAAGGCTTTAAAGTCATCACCCGCTTGTTTACGCGCTGCGCGCAACAATGGTTTAAAGCGGGTGACACCATCATCATGGAGCGCATGGAACACTTCTTCTTTGGATTTGAAATAATTGTAAAACGTACCTGATGCGAGTGAGGTACGGCGAATGATGTCGCGAACGCAGGTGGCCTCATAGCCTAATTCGGCAAAAATCTGTTGCCCAGCTGCCAAGATAGCAGCCCGATTGGCAAGCTTGGTGGCCTCGCGTTTTGAGACGGGCTTCGCAATAGATTTGCTCAAGCGCTCCTGCGCGCTAATTTGGTTGGGTGAAGAAGTGGTGGAAAGCATAAGTGGATAGGCTTTCTAGTTAAGTGTAAGATGCCTGTTCAGCGTTGTTCTTAATCATGAGTGGCAAAAAGATGACAAAGCGTCAACTATGACACCATTCAAGTCGCAGTTTTGTGCTGCCCTGGAGATAAAATGATCGACGATGTACCAAGTGCCCCCATTACTCAAAAAGTAACCATTTGGTTTGATGGTGGCTGCCCCTTATGCCTTCGCGAAATTGGTTTATACCGCCGCCTAGACGCAAAGGCCCAGCGCATCGACTTTGTTGATTTAGCAGGAGACGCGCCATGCCCTTTAGACCGTGCAGACATGCTGGCGCGTTTTCATGCTCAGGAAGAGGGAAAACCACTGGTGTCGGGAGCGGCAGCCTTTGGCGCGCTGTGGCGCCACGTAACCCCCTTGCAGCCCTTGGGCTGGTTGGCCCAAGTGCCCATCATTTTGAAGCTATTGGACTATCTTTACGGCCAGTTTCTGCGCATCCGTCCGCGCATTCAGGCTTGGTTTGTCGATCATGAAAAGCGCTAAAGGCAAATCCGTCGCGAAAGCCCATCTGCCTGATAAGCCGTGTAAAGCGTGTGGGCGGCCTTTTTCGTGGCGCAAGAAATGGGCACGCGATTGGGACCAAGTGCTTTATTGCAGCGACAAATGCCGCGCGACGTCAAAGGGCTAAGCCTTCTTCACCCGCTGGACCAGATAAACGCCAAACAATAAAATCGCCAAAGCTGCAAAGGTGGTAGGCGGCAAAACCTCGCCAAAGGCAATGGCCCCAATACCAATCGACCAAAAGGGTGCGAGATTGCCAACATTGGACATAAAAACCGCCCCAACCCGGCGTATGGAGAGCACATACAAAAGATTAGCCAGCCCGGTCGATAAAGCACCCAAGGCCAGAATCGCACCCATTTGATAGGGCTGAACCTGCACCCCTTGGCTTGGCCATGCCGCAACCGCAAAGGGCAGGGATAAAATGGCGGCGATCAGGACAAAGCCAAAACTCATCGCCACAGGATGCAAATTGGGACTAACGAGGCGCATCATCACGCTTGTCGCGCCATAAAGAACCGCAGCGATCAGAAGCAAGACCTGAGGGATCAAAGGTGTGGCGCCAATCCCATGATCCATCAAAGCAGGCGCGAATAAAAGGCATACCCCGCCAAAGCCTAACGCAACGCCAAGCGCTCGGGCCCAGTTTAAGCGCTCTGACTTCACCAGAAAATGGCATAATAGCGCCACCGTCAAAGGGGCGGCGGCGATGTAAATGGCTGCTAAGGCGGAGGGGACGGTTTTTTGCGCCGTTGAAATCAGCAAGAAAGGTAAAAGTGTCCCCGTACCACCAATCAGGGCCAATCGGCCCCAAGTTTTTTTATCCGAGATCGAGGGCAATGTGGCGCGCACCCAAAAGCAGCCAATACCCAAGACACTGGCCCCAATCCAAAGTCGGCATGCAACCAAAACGGCTGGGGGAAGTGCCCCAACCCCGATATGGGTGCCTGCATAAGCAGAGCCCCATAAAATGACGAGCACGGCCAAAAGGCACCAGTCGATCAAGCCGGGACGCACAGGGTTTATGTATTCATTCACCCCATGGACGTGCCATGCGCCGCTGGGGCGCGCAAGCCCCATCGCATATCAATTGGAAGCTGGATTAGCACGGTCCCAGGCCATAACGGCGCGCGCGTCGCGCGGTGTGATGTCGGGGAAGCCTGGTAAGGCTGTTGCGGGATCAAAAAACTTCCAAGATCGCGCGCATTTGATACCGGGCGCGCGCTCAAACACCACCGCAATGCCCGCAACGTCTTCAAGCCGGAAGGCATGCTCTGGGCCTTCGCCATTTTTCAAGACCAAATCTGACGTGATGCAAAGTTCGGATAAATCCACTTCACCAATGGCGGACCGCACGCCGTCTTGGGTGATATAGACAATGGGCGCCGCCTCTAAGGAAGAGCCGATGACTTTGTCGCGGCGCTGCACTTCCAATGCTCCGGTCACCACACGGCGCACATTACGCAAATGCTCCATCCGGTTGGTGAGCGCGCTATTGCGCCATTCTTCTGGGTCGGTTTGCATCACCCGCAAATGGATCGAGCCTGCGTCTGGGAAACGTGTGCTCCACGCTTCTTCGGTGGTAAAGGGTAGGATGGGGGCCAGCCATACCAGCATGCGCTCAAACAATAGATCAAGCACCGTTCGGCTCGCTCGGCGGCGCAGACTGTCCAGTTCATCGCAATAAAGCGCATCCTTGCGCACATCGACATAAAAGGCAGAGAGATCAAGATTGGCGAAATCAACCACCGCCGATAAAGCCCGCTTAAAGTCATAATCTAGCCAAGCCGCGCGCACTTCTACGCCGACTTCGTGGGCGCGACCCAACAGCCATTGTTCCAGCATGGGCATATCGGCGTAAGCGACTCTTTCTTCAGTGCTAAAGTCTTTGAGGCTTGCTAGCATATAGCGGATGGTATTGCGCAGCTTGCGGTAGGTTTCACTCGCCTGATCAAGGATGGTTTTGCCCAAGGCCAGCTCATTGGTGTAATCGGCGGCGGCAAAAAGGAGGCGCAGGATTTCCATGCCGTTTTGGCGCAAGACGTCTTCAAGCTCGATCCCATTGCCGAGGCTCTTGGACATTTTACGCCCCTGCTCATCGACGATCATGCCATGGGTGCGCACCGCTTTATAAGGCGCTTGCCCACGCGTGGCGCAGCTTTCAAGAAGGGAAGATTGGAACCAGCCGCGATGCTGGTCAGAGCCTTCAAGATAAAGATTGGCTTGAGCGTTTTCGCCATAGCGCACACGGGTCACAAAGGCGTGGGTACACCCAGAATCAAACCAAACATCGAGAATATCATCGACTTTTTCATATAAGGACGCATCATAAGCCTCGCCCAAGAAGCTTGCGGGATCGGCGGTAAACCAAGCGTCAGCTCCACCTGTGCGCATGGCTTTGAGGATGCGGGCATTGACCGCTTCATCCTGCAAAATAGCGCCGGTTTCCTTATGGATGAACATCACCAGCGGCACGCCCCAGGCGCGTTGGCGGCTGATCAACCAATCGGGCCGCTCATTCACCATCGCCGTAATCCGGTTGCTGCCCGCCTCATTGCCCCAATCAGTGGCCGCAATTTCAGCCATCGCGACCTGACGCAGGGTTTTACCGCCCAAATGCGCAACAGGCTTATCCATGGCGATGAACCATTGGGGGGTATTGCGATAGATCAAAGGCGCCTTAGAGCGCCAAGAATGGGGATATTGGTGGGTTAAGCGCCCGCGCGCCAGAAGCTTACCCGCTTCAATCAAAGCGGCAATGACGGCACCATTGGCGGGGCCTTCTTTACCGGCCTTTTTGCCTTCCAATTCCAGCACCGCCAAGCCCTCAAAGCCCGGCGCTTCCTTGGTATAGCGGCCGTTTGCATCAATGGTGAAAGGGATGTCGGCTTGGGGCAAGCCCGACTTCATCCAGACCAGATAATCATCGGTCCCATGGCTGGGGGCGGTATGCACAAAGCCTGTGCCGGCATCGTCGGTGACATGATCGCCTGCAAGTAGGGGGACTGAAAACTCATAGCCGCCCCCGCGAAATGGATGGGCGCAGGCGGCAGACTTTGGATCAAAATCACCGACTCGGCGGGCCACCGCGATCTTGGCCGCATCAAACACATCATCCTTCAATCGGTCAGCAAGGACCAATCGTTCGCCAGGAGCTGCCCAAGGCTCAAACGCCAAATCCGCCTGCATCGCTTCAACTTCATAGACGCCGTAGGCAATATCGGGTGAATAGCTCACGGCGCGATTGCCGGGAATAGTCCAAGGGGTCGTGGTCCAGATGATCAGGCTCGCACCCTCACTTGGACCCGATACAATCGGAAACTTAACCCAAATGGTGGGGCTGACTTTTTCTTGATATTCGACTTCGGCTTCGGCTAGCGAAGTGCGCTCCACCGGGCTCCACATCACAGGTTTGGAGCCGCGAAAGACCAAACCTGCTTGCACCACCTTCAAGAATTCTTCCGCGATAATGGCTTCTGACTCATAATTCATGGTCAGATAAGGGTCGTCAAAATTGGCCAACAGGCCCATGCGCTGGCGCTCTTCGCTTTGAATATCCACCCATTTTTGCGCATAGACACGGCAGGCGGCCCGAAACTCCGCCGCGGGCACTTCATCTTTTTTGCGGCCTTTGGCGCGAAATTCTTCTTCAACCTTCCATTCAATCGGCAGACCATGACAATCCCAGCCTGGCACAAAATCAGCGTCATAGCCCAAGGCCTGACGGGTGCGGCAGACAAAATCCTTCAAGCTATTGTTAAGCGCGTGGCCGATGTGGGAATGGCCATTCGCATAGGGGGGGCCATCATGATAGATAAAGCGCTCCCGGCCTTTAGAGGCTTCGCGCACTTTTTGATAAAGGCCCGCTTCTTTCCAAGCCGCCACAAATTGGAGCTCTTTTTGGGGCAGGCCCGCGCGCATAGGAAAGCTTGTGTCAGGCAAAAAGATCGTCGGGCGATAGTCACGTGGCTCTGTGGTCATGATTCCGGTCTTTATTAGCGTGCTGCTCGCGTGATGGGCAGCTTGGTCTCAAAAAGGGTGTTTGGCGATGTCGTCCCGGCGCGCGATGTTGGTTCAGCGGCGTGCCGGGCTGATAATTCGTATGGCGGCTAGGGCGGCAAAGACAGGGCTCATGCGCTAGCTCTAGACCAATTCAAAGCCCATGTTAAGGCGGGCTTCAGCCCACTGGCAGTGCGGTACTATTGACCAAAATAACCGTCACTTGGCTGCGATCTTGAAAACGGGCATCGCGTAAAAAGCGCGCCCACGGCCCGCTATGCCCTTCTTCTGGCGTATATCGGCCAGCAACCACCATGCAGCCTTCTGAAGAAAAGCGGTCAAATGGCTCCAAAAGGGGCGTTTCGGCGCAATGAATATTGTCGTCCATCGTCTTATCCACACTGGCCCCTTGCATCCCAGTGGGCGTGGTGGCGCGCAAAGCCGGTAAAGCGCCTGCACCTCCACCCACCCCATTTTGGCGCAGAGCACCCACAATCGCAAAGTCAAAGCCATATTTTTTATAGTTGGAATGACTGCCCGGCGTATAATCAAAAATGCCCGGCAACAGCATATTGGCGGGCTGCACGCCCAAAGCCGAAGAGACAATGGCTGTGCGATTGGGCACGGTGGAGGCTGCATAGGCCGATACTTCTTGGTTGATTGGATCCCAAACACCAATGGTGCAACAAAAGTTCAAATGGTCGGGTGGGATTATGGCAAGACTATATTCTTGTGCAAAACCGTTGCTTGGCCGGGGCGGGCGGGCACCACGGACCGCAAACACTACGGGCCCGTCTTTTAAGGGACGTTCACCAATATGGGCGCGTAGCACAGCGTCAGAAACCAAAACCCCAGCCCCAGAGCGTGCACCAAAACCTGGTTCTGTTAAAGCGCGCACAGCGAGCCAGCGTTCTGGCGTTACACTTTCTTGCAGGATCGTCTTGCGCCAAGGCAGGCCAGCTCCACGCACCAATGCGGCCTGCGGGCTCTCCCACTCCAATGGGTTTGCAATCAGTTGTGGACGCACTGAACTGAGCGGCAGTTCTGGTTCTGGCGTCAGAACGGGTGCAACTTCTGGTTCAATGGGAACAGCCGGTGGGGGCGGGGGTGGTGTTGTTACCACGGGTGGTTTTTTGTGAGCGTTCAGCCAAGCCCAAGCGCCCAAGCCCGCTGCTGCCGCAGCACCTGCGCCACCTAGAATAATGCCGCGTCTTCTCAAGCCACCACCTGCCAAGGTCTAGACATCCACTTCGGCCTCCAGCGCGAATTCTTGGATGAACTCACGTCTGGGTTCAACAATATCTCCCATCAGGCGGGTGAACATACCGTCCGCCGTATCGGCGTGATCGACAAAGACCCGCAACAGCGAACGGGCTTCTTTGTCCAATGTGGTTTCCCACAATTGCTCGGCATTCATTTCGCCAAGTCCTTTATAGCGCTGGATAGTGATACCCTTGCGCCCTGCGGCCCGAACTGCTTCCAACAATGCCAATGGTCCATGGATATCAGTTTCAACTTCACGGCGTTTTAGTTTGGCCAAACCGTCATAAGCGCCAGCCATCGCGGCGGCACGCTCTGCCAAACGACGTGCATCTGCAGAAGCCAACACATGTTGATCAAGCTTGATACGCTCAGTCACGCCGCGCACTTCGCGGATCATGGTCAGGCCCGTTTCATCAATCGTTACAGACCAGGTGTTTTCGCCTTCATCCGCCAATTCATTGAGGCGGACGGCCAATTTGGTGGCAGCCTTACTACCTGCGCCAATTGTTAGAGCGCCTGCTAAAGCCGCTTGCTCCAGCGCGAAGGCCGGAAAACGGGTAGCCAAGCGGCGGACAGTGGCCTCAAAGCCTTCCGCGTCTCTTACCGTTGCCAAAAGATCAGCACCCAAACGACCCTCGCCGTGGGCAAGGGTTAGGATGGTTTCGCTTGTGCCCTCTTCAATCAGATAGGCTTCTAATGCGGCATCGTCTTTGAGATAGCGTTCAGAGCGACCTTTAGAAGCTTTATACAAGGGCGGTTGAGCAATGAACAAATGCCCACGTTCAATCAATTCAGGCATTTGGCGGAAGAAAAACGTCAGTAAGAGCGTACGTATATGCGCGCCATCGACATCAGCATCGGTCATGATGATAATTTTATGATAACGCAATTTATCAGGATTAAAGTCATCACGGCCAATGCCGGTGCCCAAAGCCGTGATCAAAGTGCCAATTTCTTGGCTCGATAACATCTTATCAAAGCGCGCGCGTTCGACATTTAAGATCTTGCCACGCAACGGCAAAACCGCTTGGAAACCCCGGTCGCGGCCTTGCCTAGCAGAGCCACCGGCTGAATCGCCCTCGACGATAAAAATTTCAGATTTTGCGGGATCGCGCTCCTGACAATCGGCCAATTTACCGGGCAATGAGGCGATATCGAGCGCGCTTTTGCGCCTGGTCAACTCACGGGCTTTTTTTGCCGCCTCACGCGCTGCTGCCGCTTCAACAATCTTGGCCATCACCATTTTTGCAAGGCTGGGGTTTTCCTCAAACCAAGCAGTCAATGTCTCACCAACGGTATTTTCTACGGCAGGACGCACTTCTGAGGATACCAACTTATCCTTGGTTTGGCTGGAAAATTTGGGGTCTGGCACTTTGATGGATAAAACGCACGTTAAGCCTTCGCGGGCGTCATCGCCGGTAATATCGACCTTTTCGCGCTTGGAAATCCCAGATTTTTCGCCATAAGCATTGATGACGCGGGTCAGTGCACCACGAAAGCCCGCTAAATGCGTGCCGCCATCGCGCTGGGGTATAGTATTGGTGAAACACAGCATTGTTTCATGATAGCCATCATTCCACTGCAAAGCGGCTTCCACCATGATGCCATCGCGCTCACCGCGCACAACGATCGGCTTTTGGGTGACACTGACCCTATTGCGATCTAAATGCTCAACAAAGGCCTCAACCCCGCCATCATAACGCATAATCTCTTCATAGGGTTCTGGCCCACGTAGATCACGGAACCGCACTGTGACGCCAGAGTTCAAAAACGCCAATTCGCGCAAGCGGTGCTCCAAAGTCTTGCGATCAAACTCCACCATGGTGAAAATGGTCGGCGACGGCCAAAACCTTACCCGCGTTCCCTTTTTCCCAGCTTCAACGGGGCCAACAAGGCGCAAAGGCGCTTTGGCTTCGCCCAATGCAAAGCTCATCGTGTGTTCTTGGCCGTTGCGATAAATCGTCAGCTCTAACAGGTCAGACAAAGCATTGACGACCGAGACGCCAACCCCATGCAATCCGCCCGACACTTTGTAGGAGTTCTGGTCGAACTTACCTCCTGCATGCAACTGGGTCATGATCACTTCGGCTGCCGATACGCCTTCTTCGGTATGGATTTCGGTTGGAATGCCGCGGCCATCATCTTCGATCTCGGCAGAGCCATCTGCATAAAGGGTCACATGGCACATGGTGGCGTGGCCGGCCAATGCTTCATCAATGGCGTTATCGACGACTTCATAAACCATGTGGTGCAGGCCTGAACCATCATCGGTATCGCCAATATACATGCCCGGTCGCTTGCGAACGGCATCAAGACCCTTGAGCACCTTAATCGAGTCAGCGCCATACGAGGCCTGGCCATTGGCATCGCGGCCATTTTCATCAAAGCCTTCGGCGTCAAAAACGCGAAAATCCCCTCCTTCAGGAGCATCGACATGAGGGGTTGCTTTGGTGGCGTTTGCGCGATTGGCAGTTGGAAGATCGCTCATCAGGTGTTACTTTTCTCTCACTCTATCAAACGGGCATTACCCGGAGACACTTCAAATAAGCTTGCACGTGAACCAAAGGCCTCAAACAGGCTTTGATCCGTGCCGGTTAGCCAAGCCTGACCTGGAAGTGCTAGTAATTCTTCGCACAAAGCGGCGCGTCTAGCAGGGTCAAAATGGGCTGCGGCTTCATCGAGCAACACTAACGGATTCGGCCCACAATAGCCCGAACTTTTTGCCGTTGGCAGCCCGGAGGCAATTCGGCGAGCTTGTGCTAATATCAGGGACACTACAAGGGCTTTCTGCTCACCGGTTGAGCATTTTTGCGCCGCCATTCCAGAGGGGGTGTGCACCGCAGTTAAGTCCGATCGATGTGGGCCATCCAACGCCCGCCCTGCCGCCGAATCACGGGCGCGACAATCATGCAGTAATTGCGCAAAATTGGCTTCCGCTTCGCTGGCACTTGGGGTTTCTCGAAGACCATTTTCAAACGCGCCATCAATGGCCAATTGCGCTTTAGGAAAAGCGCCATCCGGGCGCTCGGTAATGAAGGTTTGTAGCGCGTCAATCGCTTCAAGCCGGGCCATGCCCATCGCAACACCGGCCGCTGCTGCTTCAGCCTCGATCAGGCGCAGCCATTTAGGGTCCGGGCTGGCATCTGCGAGAAGTCTGGTGCGCTCACGCAGGGCTTTTTCATATTGGGTCGCTTGTTGGGCATGTTCAGGCGCAATGGCAAAGACAAGGCGGTCCAAAAACTTACGTCTCTCCCCGGCCGGGCCAGCAAACAGTCGGTCATAGGCGGGGGTCAGCCATAATAGGCGTACGGTTTGGGCAAGCTCTTTTGGCCCAGCGTCCTTGCCATCCATGCGGGCGACGCGCCTGTGTCCAGATAGTAGACGCTCTAAGCCCACCCCAATGCGGTATTCTTCCGTACCAAGCTGTAATAAGCCCGCCACAGCAAAAGGGCCACCATCTTGGGCTTGGCGCGCCATTTCGTCCAAGTCGGCACTGCGCAAGCCACGTCCTGGACCTAACAGCGATAGGGCTTCCAATATATTGGTTTTACCAGCACCATTGGGCCCAAATAGACACACAGGCGCATCCTTGGTTTCAAGATCCAGCCTAGCGTGGTTGCGAAACTGGGTGAGGTTGAGCCGACGCACAAAGGCGCGCGACCCTGATGAACCAGTCAGGATCACACCCGCAACGGCATCAGCACAAACAGAGCATTAGGATCGTTGCCGTCGCGCACCAAGGTTGGTGAGGCCGCATCCGCAAACTCAAAACGCGCTTCCCCTGTGCCAATCTGGCTGGAAATATCTAATAGATATTTGGCGTTAAATCCGATTTCGATGGTTTCAGACTTATAATCGGCTTCAACCTCTTCAGTGGCGGCCCCGGTTTCTGGGCTATTGACTGCTAGGACCACTTTTGAATCGCCAACGGTAAGCTTGATGGAGCGTGAGCGCTCTGCCGCCATGGTTGCCACACGATCCACAGCACGCGAAAACTCATCATTGCGAACGGTCATGACCCGCGAATTTCCTTTTGGAATGACCCTTGTGTAATCTGGAAACGTACCATCGATCAGTTTAGAAGTTAGGGTTGTGCGTCCAAAGGAGAATTGAATTTTAGCTTCAGAAACCGCAATTTCGACTTCTTCCCCGGCGTCTTCCAATAGACGACGCAATTCTTGCACGGTTTTGCGCGGGATGATGACGCCACTGACGGGGGTTGTGCCTTCAGGTTGGGGGTGATCGGCCAAGGCAAGTCGGTGCCCATCTGTTGCCACAGCGCGTAAGGCAAGGCCTGAATCACCTGTCGCCGAATGAAGATAAACGCCATTGAGATAATAGCGGGTTTCTTCGGTTGAAATCGCAAAGCGTGTTCGGTCGATCAAGCGCGCCAAAGCGCTACGCTCTAAGCTAAAGCGGGTATCAAAAGTTCCGCTCGACATAGCCGGGAAATCACCCGCCGCCAGTACGGGCAAATTAAACCGACCACGTCCTGCCGTGACAGTCACCCGCGGATCATCCGACGATAAGTCTAAACGTACTTGCGCACCGTCGGGTAATTTGCGCACGATTTCATACAATAAATGCGCAGGTACGGTGATAGCGCCAGCGCGCTCAACATCTGCCTCTGCCCCATCTATGATTTCTATATCCAAATCGGTCGCGGCAAAGGTCACGCTTCCATCATGCGCTTCAATCAAAACATTGGATAAAATAGGAATTGTATTGCGCCGCTCCACGACATTTTGCACATGCCCCAGAGCTTTTAAAAGCGCTCCGCGTTCGATCGTTAGGCGCATACCCGAACCCGCTCCTCATGAATTGTGTTGTCATTGGCACCAGAAAACGCAAGCCTGCTCTACTTGGTACATGAGATAGATTGATCTCATTGATTCTGACCAAATAGAAGCAACACTTTGCCCGATTTTTATCCTAAGATGCAATGACTTTAGGCGCTATTCGGTAATCTTGCGGCCAATTTCCTGCAATTCAGCAGCAAATGCGGCATCTTGGGCGGCTAAATCTTCAATGCGCTTTACCGCATGCATCACGGTCGTATGATCACGCCCACCAAAGCGTTGGCCAATATCGGGAAAAGATCGGCGCGTCAGGCGCTTGCAAAAATACATAGCCACTTGACGTGGCCGTGCCACAGCGCGGTGACGGCGCTGGGAGACTAAATCCTCTATCGTCATGTCATAAAAGGCGGCAACCCGTCTTTTAATGGTCTCATCGGGAACCGACTTTTCGGGCGGGCTCCAATTTCCCGCGAGTGCTTCAACCACCAATTCCATACTCGCCTCCCGGCCTATTAATGCTGAGGCCGCAAATACTTGTTTAAGGGCACCTTCAACCGCGCGCCCGGTACCAGTAACCCGCGCAGCTATCAGATCAAGGGCTTCATCGGGTAAGTCAAAGCCACCCCGACGTGCATTGAGCTCACTGGTTTTGCGTTTTGCGATCGCCCGGCGTAACTCAAAATCGGGCTCATTGATTTTGGCAATAAACCCACCTTGTAACACACAGCGCATCCGCGCATTTAGACCTTGCAGGCCATCAATGGCCACATCGGCGCTACACACGACCGTGCGTCCGCGCGAAATCAAATCGTCTAAGGTCTGGAAAAATTCATCCTGTGTCGCAGTTTTTCCACAAATCAGCTGCAAATCATCGATCAATAATAGATCAGCACCTCGCAGAGCTGCTTTGAAGGGAATGGTTTCACGTTCCCGAAGGGCGGCTTGAAATTCGTTTAAAAAACGCTGAGCCGTGAGTAATAATACCCGTTTTTTGGGCGATTTTTCACGAATCTGGGCTACAATGGCTTCTAAAAGATGGGTTTTCCCAACACCATGCAACCCATGAAAATAGACAAGGTCGCCAGTGGAGGGACCTTCGGAAATGCCACGTGCAATGGCAACAGCAACCCGATTAGCTTCACCGACCTCATAATTGGCAAATGTCTTGGCAAAAGCCGATAGCTCAATGGGTTCTAGCACTCCACCAACATCTTGGTGGCTGGTGTGAGTTTCGCTGTTAGTTTCGCAGACATCTTGATGAAGATTAATGTCAAGGTGTCCGTGGTTTAGGTCAAGATCAGCCACAACAAGCTTTACCCGCCGCCCAGTTGGATCTAGAGCAGACCAACGCGCTTGCAGGCGATGTAGATATTCGGTGGTGAGGCGAGATACAGCATAAGCATTGGGAGCTGCAAAGGTCACCGCACCCGCATCAAGTGCCACAAGCCGTAATGGTTCAATCCAAGCCCGATAGGCATCCCCACCCAATTCACTGCGCAAGCGTGGTAATGCGTTCGCCCACAAGCCCAGCGCACTCGATAATTCCAAGTTTAAATTGCATGCTTGCGCAGATGGGTTCTTTGCTGTCTCAGCCATAAAAGATGCCCCATCTTGAGAGGGAGCATGCGATGCAACCAAGCCCGTTGGCGTCACTATGTTTGAATGCACTCCATAGTTCATCTAACAAAAACCCCACCAAATCAAAATTTCGTCGCACACCAACTTAAAGCAGGTCCTATGAAAGTAAGCCCTATGATTGCATCAAAGCCTAATTTTCATCCTTGACCCGTCGAGACCATGACTACCCATTATATGGGTAAACATCAGTCCCCTAAACCTACAAACGAACCCAAATCAGAAGCATCATGGATTTCACATCCCATATCGCCCCAATATGATCGAAGCCCTTTAAATCAGATCATATCATCTTGATTGAATAATCATGATCATATCATCGTGACATTAAGACTCTGGGCCTTAAGACTCTGGGCCTTAAGACTCTGGCCCTTAAAACCCTGACCTTTAAGACCCTGGCATTTAGCACCCTAACATTTAGCACCCTAGTTTTAGAAACCTGACTTATGAACCCAATTGGATGTTAAGTCCCAATTGGAATTTGAGTCTAAAAGAACATGGCACTTCGCAGTCAACTTCCATCCAATCGAGTGGCCCCATAATTTCTTGCGTTCATAAAAAGAGACACATTTCCGCAATCGTCTTACGACGTTGAATGAAATAAGTCCGTTCCAGAACGACGATACCTTTTATAAGTTTTAAATAGGTTGGCGTCGTGACCAAACTAAAGCCTACACAGCGTCAGTGTGCAACAGTATTTTATGCCTTTGTCAGGTGCTTTTTCCCGTAAATGGGGGCTGTGATTCGCTTGACATGTGAAGATTCTCAATGATCAGCGAGACTTAACACAATGCTACAAAAAGCAGTCAACTCCACAACCTTGTGGATAAAGCTGGGCGACTTAAGAAAGTCTAAAAAGACCATTGAATCAGGATGTTTTAGAGTGCCCATGGGATGGGCAGGTAAAGTATCTTACCAGCACAAACAACCGCATACGTTCAATGGCGGATGTTAAATAATGGTGCGTTTGATAGTCTGTATACGTCTTAGGACAATTCAATCATAATGGGGAGAATTATACATGCCCTCAGCCTTATCTGGGAGATGAAGACATGGCGGATTGATACTTAAGATTTTAGTTAGGGTCGAAGCGCGATAGCTTTTACCCGCTGTGCCAGACGTGACATTTTGCGGGATGCGGTATTGTGGTGGACGACACCCTTTGTGACTGCGCGCATAATTTCTGGTTCAGCCGAGCGCAAGGCAGCAGTAGCTGCAGCGCCATCACCAGAAGCAATCGCCTCTTCAACTTTACGAATAAAGGTCCGCATGCGCGAACGGCGCGCAGTGTTGACCAGAGTGCGGCGCACGATCTTACGGGTCATTTTTTTGGCGGAAGGCGTATTAGCCATCGATCATTCCAATTTAGACTGTGAGTGGAGTGGGCAAGCAGCTACCCAAGAGGGAGTGGTCTATGCCCAAATGAGGCGTAAAGGTCAAGCAATAAAGCCTGGATTTCATCAGCGACCTTTAAAGTGCGCGGGCCTTTTTTCGCTAAAGGCTATCATGCCTTCTTTTTGATCTTCGGTTCCAAACAAAGCGTGGAATAGACGCCGCTCAAAGCGTACCCCTTCTGCCAAAGGCGTTTCAAAGGCGCGGTCAATGGCCTCTTTCGCGGCCATCACAGCTAATGTGCCATAGCCTGCAATGAGTGTTGCGGTTTTGTGGGCTTCTTCTAATAAAGCGTCTGCGGGCACTATGCGTGCAACAATGCCACACCGCTCTGCCTCCGCCGCATCCATCATGCGCCCGGTTAAAATCATATCCATGGCTTTGGCTTTTCCTGCTGCACGGGCAAAGCGCTGTGTACCACCAGCGCCTGGAATTACACCAAGCTTGATTTCGGGCTGGCCAAATTTGGCGGTATCGGCGGCAAGGATCAGGTCGCACATCATCGCAAGCTCACACCCACCACCCAAGGCAAAGCCCGCAACCGCTGCGATCGTGGGCTTGCGGCAACGCGTTACGCGCTCCCACGAGGCCGTGATGAAATCTTCGCGGTAAACGTCCGCAAAGCTCTTGTTGGCCATCTCTTTGATATCCGCTCCCGCTGCAAAGGCCTTGGCAGAGCCCGTGATCACAATCGCGCCGACATCGTCGCGGGCTTCAACCTCATCCAAACAGGCTGCTAATTCAGCCATCAGTTGCTGGTTAAAGGCGTTGAGCGCTTCGGGCCGGTTCAAAGTGATGGTGGCTACTTGGTCAGCGACAGCAAGGAGGATTGTGTGATAGGCCATAAATATACTCCAAAAGCGGCGTGCCTTAGGTTTGGCAGCTTGGACAAAAAAAGCTAGATCGGCCCGATTGAACCAGGCGTTGAACCAAGGTGGTGATCCCTTTGTCTTGCGCACAGTGCGGGCAAGCCAGCCCTTCGCGACCATATACGTCGAAGCGTTCTTGAAAACCACCCAAGGAGCCATCGGCTGCCGCAAAATCGCGCAAGGTAGATCCCCCAGCGTCGATGGCTTCGCTTAGAACAGCGCGGATGGCTGCTGATAATGCCACAATTTCGCTGGGCGTTACCGCGTTGCTGGGGCGGGTTGGGCTAATCCCCGCACGAAACAGCGCCTCGCATACATAAATATTGCCCAAGCCCGCAACCGTCGATTGATCGAGAAGGGCAGACTTAATCGGTGTTTTTCTGGCGCAAAGTGCTGCAGCCAAACCCGCCGCCGAAAACTGATTGCTTAAAGGCTCTGGACCCATGGCCTTAAAATGCTTGCAGCTTTCAAGCTCTGCTATTGCAACAATATCCATAAAGCCAAAGCGGCGCGGGTCATTATAAATGACTTTGGCCCCGCCCTCGACGTCAAATTCAACATGATTATGCTTGGGATCGCCCTCGGTTGAATAGGCATAATCATCAAAGGCCAAGACACCGCGCGCATCCACAATCGAAAACCGGCCTGACATGCCCAAATGCATAATAAGGGCTTCACCGCTATCGAGATAAGCAATCAGATATTTTGCCCGCCGCCCAAGGCTCGTGACGCGCCTACCCACCAGCCTGTTTGTGAAGTTGGCGGGCAGTGGAAAACGCAGATCTGGGCGATGGGCGTGCACACGCAACAGCCTTTGCCCCTCTAATGTGGGTGCAAGGCCCCTTCTGACGGTTTCAACTTCGGGCAATTCAGGCATGATATTTTGCGCGCTTAACGACTTTATGCTAGGATTTAAGAATGTCAGGAACCCTACGCCTTACCGATGAAGAACTCCAAGAGCTAGCGTGGCGGGCTGTAAGGCGCTTTTTCCCGGCGGATCAGTTAGAGCACGCAACTATTGAGTTGGAACATACTGTTTGGTCTACCCCAAGTTCTGAAACAGGACTGATTGATAGCGGTGAAGTTGTGGGGGTGTGGTTATCACATCCTAATCCAACATCGTTACCTGACCCGGATGCAACCGCTGCGGCCACGGGCCAGATGATCCAAGAGGCTGATCAAAAGGGTGACCCTAGGCTCCTGCTGCTTTATCACAAGTTTCCTAACGCGGACCTCAAACGCAAGCGCGTTGCCTAGGCTACTCCATGCCTTACTCCAAAGATCTAATTAAGAGTGCGTCACGTCTAGTTGGTGGAGAGCGCGGTCGACCCAAAGCGAGTGATTGCAACCGAGCAGTTAGCACTGCTTATTACGCAGTTTTCGACCATCTTTGCAGATCGGTTGCCAATCGGATTGTTCCGCTTGAGCGTGACAATTCAATGCCATCAGAAACCTGGATTAATGTTTATCGATCAATTGATCATGTCCGAGTAAAAGCAAATTTTGAGGCAATCTCTAGATCATCAAATAGAAATAGATCAGATCACTACAGCAACTTTGCATTGACCTTCATCACATTGCAAAATGCACGAAAAGAGGCAGATTACTTGCCAACCAAAGAATATGGCAAGACCGAAGCTGAAACCCTTATCGATCAAGCGAAGCGCGCCATTTATAATCTTGATCATATAACTAAGCACGAAGTTTCAGAAATTGTTGTCGGGCTAGTCGTAAAGCTTTCAGGGCGTTAAAGGGTCTTATGGCCAAGACAGCAGAGACACAATCCAACACCGCTTCCTTTGGTTTCCAAGATGTGCCGGCGCATGAGAAAGCCACACGCGTGCGTGGGGTCTTTGATGCTGTCGCCAGCCGCTATGATCTAATGAATGATTTGATGAGTGCGGGCATGCACCGCGCTTGGAAAGACGCAGTTGCAGCAAGACTTAATCCAAGGCCCGGTGAACGCATCTTAGACCTTGCGGGTGGAACCGGTGATTTGGCGCGTCGGTTTAAGGCACTGGCCGATGCAGCAGGGGCGCGTAGCCAAAGGTCAAAGGCACAAAAGCCTGCCGAAATCATCGTGGTCGATATCAATGCGGAAATGATTGCTGCAGGGCGTGAGCGTGGGCTTGATGGACTGGGTTGGGCTGTAGGCGACGCTGAAGCCTTACCCTTTGCCGACAATTCAGCCGATGGTTATGTCATATCCTATGGCATCCGCAATGTCACCAATATTCCCAAAGCCTTGCGTGAGGCATATCGGGTTTTAAAGCCCGGCGGGCGCTTTTATTGCCTTGAGTTTTCCAAGCCAACGACGGGTGCATTGGAAGCTTTGTACGATGCTTGGTCGTTCAAGGCTATTCCATCTATTGGGAAAGCTGTGACAGGGAACGCAGAGCCATATCACTATTTGGTTGAAAGCATTCGCCGTTTCCCCGATCAAGAATCCTTTGCGGATATGATCTCCGTAGTAGGCTTTAATCGCGTAACATACACCAATTTTTCAGGTGGCATCACGGCCTTGCACGGGGGTTGGAAGGTGTGATTGATGCGGTGATGCGGTTGGTGCGCGCGGCTTGGATTTTGGGGCGCTATGATGCGATCCTTCCGCGCGAATTTTATGATCGACTACCAGCGCCCGCGCGCTTTGTTGGTCGTTTGTTGCGCTTGGGGTCGGCCAAGATTGCTGGCGATCCAGGTACAAGGCTGGCCAGCGCCCTTGAAAAGTTGGGGCCTGCATGGATCAAATTTGGCCAGCTTTTGGCAACCCGTCCTGACATTGTAGGTGAGAAGGCGGCCCAAGGCTTATCGCGCCTTAAAGATCAGCTTGAACCCTTTTCTCAAAGTGTCGCGCTCGCGCAATTGGACGCGGCTTTTGGTGATCAGCGCGAAAGCCTGTTTCCAGAAATCGGGCCAGTGGTTGCAGCCGCTTCTGTTGCCCAAGTCCATCAAATGACACTGGCTGATGGCAAAAAAGTCGCCGTTAAAATCCTGCGTCCGGGTATTGAGCGTGAGATCGCCGCCGAAGGTAAAGCCATGGCACTCGCGGCCATTCTGGCACAAAGACTTTATCCACAAACCCGCCGCCTTGAACCCATCGCCTTTGTTGCAACCATTCGCGCGGCCTTGGAAAAAGAACTGGATTTGCGGCGTGAGGCCGGGGCAGGGGATGCCTTTGGGGAGATCATCGCAAAAGACGGGTTTTTTAAAGTGCCCACGATTGATTGGCAGCGTACCGCGCGGCGGGTGTTGACCACCAGCTGGGTTGAGGGCGTGGGTCTGACTAAAGTTGGTGCTTTGGAGGGTGCGGACCGGCCTAAACTGGCGAACGCTGTCACTTGTGGGTTTTTGGCGGCGGCGTTGGATCATGGTGTTTTTCATGCCGATATGCATGAAGGCAACCTTATATTGGGCACCGATGGCGCGCTATGGGCGATAGATTTTGGCATTATGGGACGCCTTGGCATGGCAGAGCGGCGTTATCTGGCTGAAATCCTCTATGCTTTCTTGCACCGCGACTATCGACGTGCCGCTGCGGTCCATATTGAAGCAGGCTATGTGCCCGCCCACTATGATGAAGGCGAATTTGCCCATGCGCTACGCTCTGTGGGTGAGCCGATCTGGGGTAAGCCAGCGCGCGAAGTCTCCATGGGCCGGGTATTGACCCAGCTTTTTGATGTGACCGAGCAATTTGGCATGCATATGCGACCCGAACTTGTTTTGTTGCAAAAGACAATGGTGCAAGTGGAAGGCGTGGCGCGCGCTATTGATCCAAATCACGATATTTGGGAGGCGTCCCGCCCCATTGTCGAACGCTTTATGACCGCCCATTTGGGGCCTGAAGGCATGACGCGCCAATTGTGTGAGGATGTTTCAGGCGTAATAACAACGGCGCGGAAACTACCCCTCTTATTTGCCCGCATTGAGAAGCTGGTGGAACGGGCCGAGCAGCGTAAGCGCTAAAGACATAAAGCCTCGCCTGTCCTCCCCCGTGAGCTGGGGAGGACAAGTTTGCGTCCAGCCTCGATAATGCGCTTGATTGATCACCGAGCGCGGTTTAGCATTTTGTTATGACAAATTCTGCTCCAGCCAATGCGCCCGTTCTTGATGCCTTTTGGATGCCGTTTACGGCCAACCGCCGATTTAAGGCGGCCCCGCGCCTGATGGTTTCTGCCTATGGCATGTTTTATCGCAGCGACGATGACCGCGAGATATTAGACGGCACCGCGGGGCTTTGGACGGTCAATGCAGGCCATGGGCGCCAAGAGATTGTGGACGCGGTCGCCAGACAAATGGCGACACTCGATTATGCGCCAACCTTTCAGATGGGCCATCCGATTGCGTTTGAATTTGCCGAATGTTTGGCGAGACTTGCACCCGATGGTTTTGACCGCATATTTTTTACCAATTCGGGCTCTGAAAGCGTGGAGACGGCCCTTAAGATCGCTTTGGGCTATCATTATGCGCGTGGGGATCACCGCAGGACCCGCCTGATCGGGCGGGAGCGCGGCTATCACGGTACTAATTTTGGCGGCATTTCGGTTGGCGGTATTGTCACCAATCGACGGGTGTTTGGCTCGGGGCTTCCTGGCGTCGATCACTTGCCCCACACACATGGTTTGGCTGACAATGTGTTTGCTAAAGGCCATCCCCCAAAGGGTGCCCATCTGGCTAAAGAGTTGGACCGCATTGCCGCTTTACATGGCCCAGAGACGATTGCCGCGGTGATTGTTGAGCCTGTGGCAGGGTCAACTGGGGTTTTAATTCCCCCTATCGGATATCTGGAAGAATTGCGCGCCGCCTGTGATCGCGTCGGCTGCCTTTTGATCTTTGATGAAGTCATCACCGGCTATGGCCGCTTGGGCAAACCCTTTGCCACCCAAGCGCTGGGAGTCACGCCTGATCTGATCTGTACCGCCAAGGGCATTACCAATGGGGCTTTACCGATGGGGGCTGTTTTTGCCCGCCGTGAAGTTCATGATGCTTATATGGGTGGGCCTGAAAACCTGATTGAGCTCTTCCATGGTTATACCTGCTCGGGCCATCCTGCAGCCTGCGCTGCGGGCCTTGCCACGATGGAAATTATGGAGCGCGAAGGCCTCATGACCCGTGCCGTCGATATCGCGCCCTATTGGCAACAACGCCTGCACGAGCTTAAAGGCGCACCCCATGTGATCGATGTGCGCAATTTAGGCTTAATAGGTGGCATTGAACTTGCCCCACGTGACGGGGTGATTGGCGCACGCGGCTATGAGGTGTTTGTGAAGGCTTATGAAAAAGGTGCCCTGATCCGTGTCACTGGCGATATAATCGCCCTTTCGCCGCCATTGATCATTGAAGAAAGCCATATTGATCGCTTGGTGGATACGATTGGTCAGGTTTTGCATTCGGTGGATTAGGCGTTGTAAGAAGTCACCAGTCCATTTAGTTGAAGCTTTTTCTCCCCTCGCCCCTTGGGGTCGACCTATAGGTCGACGGGTCGGGGGTGAGGGGGTACGGAGTGCGTAAATAATCCTCAATGAGGCCGACCACCTTCTCCAACTGCTCAAAAATAGCGCGATCAAAGCACCCCATCACCTGAAAGCCAATGGACGCGAGCTTTGCGTCACCAACTTCATCGCGCGTTGCACGGCCCCAAGGCTATGAATGCCACCATCAATCTCGATAACTAAGCGATTTGAGAGACAAGCAAAAGTGACCACGAAGCCGTGGATCGCAACTTGGCGACGCAACTTCAAGCCGCCAATTTGGCGATTTCGAACCCGTTGCCAGAAAATTTCTTAGCTTTTCGTCATGTGCTGTCGTTATGAGCGCACTGGCTTCAGGATCGGTGAAGGAACATCTGGCATGATGGACATCCTACAAATGAATCTAGGAGTGTTAATGCCCACACCCCAACCCGTCGCCCAATTGGTCGACCCCAGTAGGAGAGGGGCTTAATCGCTTACCCATTGGTGGGTAGCGCAACCTGTCACACCCTTTACTTGACCTTTAGGCTTCTCACTCATACCTAAGCAACATGACAGTACGCCCAATTCTAACCGTCCCCAACCCGATCTTGAAACAAGTCTCCACCCCGGTCGCGGAAGTGGATGATGCCATCCGTGCGCTAATGGATGATATGCTGGATAGCATGTATGCGGCCAGTGGCATTGGCTTGGCCGCTGTGCAGATCGGTGAGCCCGTCCGGGTGATTGTGATGGATCTGGAATGGGGCAAAAGCGACCCGCCAGAAGCGCGCGCGCCACGGTTTTTTGTGAACCCTGAAATCATCTGGCGCAGCGAAGAAACCGCCCCTTATGAAGAAGGCTGCCTATCGGTTCCTGAATATTACGATGAGCTCGAGCGGCCCGCCAAAGTGCGCTTGCGCTATCTTAATCGCGATAATGAACTTGTCGAAGAAGATGCCGATGGCATGTTTGCCACCTGCATTCAGCACGAGATGGATCATTTAGAAGGCATTCTCTTTATTGACCATTTGTCGCGCTTGCGGCGCGACCGTGCGTTGGCCAAAGTCAAGAAGCTTAAACGGGCGGCGTGAGCGCTTCTTTACCACTTCGCTTGATATTCATGGGCTCCCCCGATTTTGCGGTGCCCACTTTGGTGGCCTTGAAAGAAGCGGGCCACCAGATCGTGTGCGTCTATTCCCAACCCGCCAAGCCTGCCGGGCGCGGAAAAGCCTTGCGCGCCACCCCGGTTCATAGCTGGGCGCAGGCGGAAGGTATCGAGGTCCGCACCCCTGCCAGCCTGAAATCAGTGGAAGCTCAAGAGGCTTTCGCATCGCTCAAAGCCGATGCCGCGATTGTGGTGGCTTATGGCCTGATCCTACCCAAAGCGATTTTGGAGGCGCCGCGCTTGGGCTGCTTTAATCTGCACGGCTCGCTCCTTCCACGCTGGCGCGGTGCCGCACCCATGCAGCGCGCGATTGAAGCAGGCGATGCTGAAACGGGCGTGCAAGTCATGGCGATGGAGGTGGGCCTTGATACCGGCGGAATTTATGCAACCGCACGAACCCCGATTGCGCCAGATGAGACAACCGGGAGCTTGCATGACCGCCTGGCATTGCTCGGTGCCCGCTTAATGGTTGAAACACTGCCCCAGATCGCCCATGGCGGCCTGAAGTGCGTGCCCCAAGCAGAGGTCGGGATCACCTATGCAGCCAAGATTGATCGGGCCGAGACCCGCATTGATTGGACCAAACCCTCAGAGATTCTAGACCGCGCGATTCGTGCTTTTTCTCCCTATCCTGGTGCTTGGTGCGTGCTGCCCGATGGGGCGCGCGCCAAAATTCTGTTGAGCCGAGTTGAGGACGGGCATGGATCAGCAGGAACCACCCTCGACGACCGCCTACTCATCGCCTGCGGACAAGGCGCGCTTCGTGTTCTTGTTGTACAACGTGAGGGTAAAGGAGTTGTCCCTGCAGATGTGTTCCTGCATGGGCATTGGATACCTAAAGATAGCCGGTTTGGCTAACCAATCAATCTTTGGCCGACCAAATCTGGATTGCAGCCCGGCATTTCGATCTATGAGCTGGCCTAAGAAGACTAACGATCTAAACCAATTCTACATAAATCACGATAGCCTTATTAGGAATTCACGCGATGATATCAGGAGTGCGCTGGTCTTCCCAATAAACGATTTCATCCTTGAGCGACAATTTGCGGCGTTTGAGGCGCATGATGCTGATCTGATTGTGGGGGGCGGCAGCCTGGAGTGCCTCTATCGCAATATCAAGTGCCCGGTGCTCTTCGCGTAGGGCTTCTATCTTGGCTTCCAAGCGGGCGGTGTCAGCATTCTCAGAAGGTGAATCCCAGTCGCTTGCCATTATCTTGCCTTGCTGAAATGGGATCTATCCCATCAAATCTTTTGTCCCGCAAGCGCGAGCCGCTTTAGAAGTGCCTCCAAATCTAAGTCAAGGCTAATATTGGCCGCAACAACACAAGCACACAAGCTATCATAGCCATTTCGCTTAGGACCCTTAATGTCGGATTTTATCAAGGTCTGTAAAATGGTGTGTTCACCGGCCAGCTCTGCGGCCTCGATCTGATCTCGTAATTGCGCGATTGTTCTAGGGTCATGGCCTGCAGGGGTGGACTTTAAGGCGCGACGGCGTGCGCGCAGGGGATCAACCAGCATGCGGGTTAATTGACGTGCCAATTCATAGCTGGCTGGTGCGTCAAAGCCTAGTCCATGACGGCTGCGATATAGGGCAAAAATCAGCATTGTTACATCCAAGCCGTAAACGTCTTGGGCCACTAAGCAATCTGCTTTTACCCCATTTTGTTGATAAATCGCGAGTGCAAAATCCCAAATATTATCCATCGTTTTAGACTTCAACTGGACCGACATCTTCACCCCAGCGCTTGACCCCCTTTGCTTCAAATCCCAACAGGTCAAGTGCGCGCCCTACAGACTGAGTAACGACTTCATCAATGGTTTGCGGTTGCGCATAGAAAGCGGGCACCGGAGGAAAAATGATACCACCAATTTGGGTAATTGTAGCCATGGCCTGAATGTGACCAAGATGATAGGGGGTTTCGCGCACCATTAACACCAAACGACGGCGCTCTTTAAGCTGCACATCGGCTGCGCGGGTTAAAAGATTGGAAGTCACCCCCGTTGCAATTTCACCCATGGTGCGAATAGAACATGGAGCAATCAACATGCCGCTTGTTTTGAAAGAACCAGAGGCAATAGAGGCACCAACATCGCTAATTTTATGCACAACAGTGGCACGTTTTTTGAGCTCAATTGAACTTGGTAGGCCTTCAGAGGCCAACGTCAATTCTGCGGCCTTTGTCAGTACAAGGTGTGTTTCCACACAAAGCTCGCGCGCCATGTCCAAAGCGCGCACGCCATAGAGTGCGCCGGAGGCTCCACTTATCCCTATTATCAAGCGCTTTGACATCATTGTGATCAACCTTGCCCATATTGCGATAAAAAATGCTTGGCGATTCTCCAATCACGTGTTTTCATACTTGCCTCTGAATGCAAAGGAGGCCGCCACATGGCGATTGAAGCGTATATCCGTGAGTTGTCCGATAAACATGCCAAGCTTGATTTAGCGATCCAAAACGAAATGAAAAGCTTAGCTTCAGACGATATACAGATTGCTACGCTTAAGCGACAGAAACTCAAACTCAAAGAAGAACTTGAAACATTAAGACGGCGACACTGAAACCCTCGATGATAGGGAAAGGGGCCAATTGGGCCCCTTTTTTGTTGGGCGACCTCATGATTTGGCAATTTTAGGATTATGGTTCAAGTTTAAATGTGGGCTCGCCATGAGACCTACCTTCTAAAATGCCATTGAATTGCGGCATTAGTCATTATCATGATTTCTGCCTACAAATGATAGCACAGGGATTATGTGACACATTTGACATCATTCTTGAATTTCGACGCGTTTAATCATTGGTTTATGTGTTGTACTTGAATTAAGTGATGACCAAGCAACACATGTTTTTAATCCTTAAATAGCAATATCTTGCTTTTCTGAACTTGTGCGTGGCTTAGACTTCCCGAGTGACAATTAGGAAAAGTGTGATCTGTCGAGCCATGCTTGATGCTCGCATCGCCTTCTAACCCCTTAAAGCGCGCGGCCCGCCCTTTGCCATGCGGCATGAGGCCATCTCCATCATATCCACCCACAGTCCAATGGCTGCCCCCGTGTCTCTCATTGTTCTGGTGACGTCATGGCGAAAGCATCGCTAGAACGATCGACTAACCCTGCGATAGGATGTTGGCAAACGTTTAGCCACCTTTGATCTTCTCTTACCGGTAGGTTCATTACCATGAGGGAAGAACTTGCAATTGATCCCGTGTCATGGTCGGTATCAAGCACAACTCACCAATGCCTTAATGATGGGTGAAGATAGGCTTAACCTGTGGTTGCCTGCATAATCCACTTTATGATCCTGCAAACCAATTGCCCATAGGCAGGGTGGTGATGCAGGTGGAGGGGTATTATTTTGGAGTGCGTGATATAACGTAAGACGCTTGGATGGGATATGCTGCCCATTGCAATCCCTCAATCGCTTGCGCAACAGGCCGGCTATTGGACGTATAATTCGCCAACCCATTATGCCCAGTGCCATTTGTGATGCTGCCTGCGTCAAGGCACCCCCGACCAAGAGCCTTGGTCAACCAGTATGCACCAGTGTCAGCAAGTTACATAATCAGGTATTTGATCTGGCAGGGATTTGATCTGGCCGCCATAGTTGAAATCGAAACATTTAGCATATGATCACGCACAATGTCACAATCACACTAAAAGGGTTGCATTTATGCTATACCCTCCTTGGGTAGCATCCAACAATGGTTTCTTTAAGATCAGAAAACCCCGTTCCGGTTTTCCACACTCAGCTTATGAGCCAGATAAACAGTTATTTGGTTATGAAACCAGCAAATTTATCATTGAAGCGGGCAACACGACCACCGCGGTCCAGCAGTGTATTGGTTGAACCCGTCCAAGCTGGATGGACGCTTGGGTCAATATCCAACGACAAGGACTTACCTGCACCGCCCATGGTTGAGCGGGTTCGGTAGGATGTACCATTGGTCATCACGATGGTGATGAAATCATAGTTGGGGTGGGTGTCGGCTTTCATTATCGTATCCTGCGCGTAGGCCAAACGTGGCGCGCGGTTAAGTCAGTGAGGTCATAATTCCGATGAGATGGGCGCGATAGAGGAAAAAGGGCCCAGAGTCTAGTCCTGCAAGCAGGCCAAGATGCTAAGCTTGCTCTATCAGGGCCTCATGTATCAGACCCAAGGATCCCTGTTGAGACGTGATCCATCCGCGGGCCTTTCATTGTGCAATGAGGTAATGCTTTATCCCAGTTGAGACCACTCAACACTTCAGGCTTTAATCATGTTAGAGGATCTTGCGCGTTGAGTCACCGAGTGGGTATACTGAACATGAAAGTTCATGGAACTCAGGTCTTATTGCGATTAACATTTATTGGTCTGGCATTTAAGTCTGGACCTTTTAAGTTCACTCGACTATCAGCACGAGGCAGCCATCGCGCTGATCAGCATTAGACGTTTTGTCCTAGTTTAGGATAGACGTAAGTTAAAATAAATTTAGTTAGAATTTAGGGAACCCATCATGGCAGATGGCCGCGACGATGTGCCTTATGACTGGGAGCAGGCGTTCAATCCAAAGAGTGCAAAATCGCGCACGCCACGCCAGCGTTCGAAACCCATGGCAACCTCTGGCAAGCTTGTGGCCACTGCCCCTAAAAAAGCAAACAAAATAACCGTAACTGATTTGTTGCTTCTGTTGTCCAGCGTCGTCATTGTGGTTGGATTGATTGCGCTTTTTTGGATGTCTTGGATTTTTCAAGCTGAAAGCCAGCATCTAAAATCGGCCGAACAGGGCCAAATTCCATCCAATGCCAATTTTTCTGCTGGACAAAACCGTGCCCCGGATGTGCTGTTCCGACTTGGTGGTGCTGCCATAATGGGCTCAGATATCATGATGGATCTGGTCAGTGCTTGGATGCGTCAGCGTGGTTATACGTCGGTACGTGGTGAGAAAACCGATCAGATGATAGAGGTTAGGGGTTTCCGCAATGGCGATGTAGGTCGGGTCTTGATCGCTTTGGCTTCTTCGCAAGGTGGTTTTGAGGCGCTGACACAACAACGTGTGGAAGCGGTGATGTCCGTGCGGTCGATTCAGCCAGGTGAAGCCGATCGCCTTTCTGCCTTGGGTAATCTTACCAGTGCCGCCAGCGAACGCGTGATTGGGCTTACGACCAGTCTAGTTATCGTCAACCGTGGCAATCCTATCAATAAGATGGATGTTGAGACCCTCAGTCGGATTTTGGCTGGTGAGATTACAGATTGGAAACAGGTAACAAAAAATTGGCAGGGTCCAATTGTCATTAAGCTTGAAGACACGGGGCCTGATTTTGCATCCAGTGTGGCCGGGCGTCTCTTAGGGGATCGTGAGCCGCCAGACAATACTGCTTTTTTTACCGATCAAAGTGGGGTCGCTGAAGCTGTGGGTCTTGATACTTATGCAATTGGTATCACCCAGCATGAGAGTGGCAATGCCAAATCCCTAGCAATAAACGAGCGGGGCGCACGGTCAGTTGGCGCGGATGATTTTTCGATCTCAACCGAGACTTATCCATTTACCCAGCGCCTTTATCTTTACGTAGGTTCATCAGGTGCCGACCCTGAAGCACGGGATTTTGCCGATTTTGCAATTTCTCCGACTGGTCAGGATTTGGTTGCACGCTTGGGCTTCACACCGATGAAGGTGCGCGCGGTGAAAGTATTAGCACCAACTGATGCCTCCAAAGACTATCGCGCATTTGGACGTTTTGCCGAACGTATGAATTTCGACATACGTTTTTATGAGGGGGCGAATGAACTTGATTCGCGTGCTGTTGAAGATTTGAAGCGCTTCGTGGATTTTGTGAGAAGAAACCAAATAGATAAGCGAAGAATCGCTTTGCTAGGTTTTGCTGATAATGTCGGTACTCGGACTATTAATATTGGCTTGGCGCAATCGCGTGCTGAAACGGTCGCGCTGGCCCTGCAAGGCTTAGGCGTGACGCCAGGACTTGTGCGCTCTTATGGCGACAGTCTGCCAGTGGGATTTAACGGAGATGAACGTGGGCGGGTTCGCA
This sequence comes from Candidatus Phycosocius spiralis, assembly GCF_030158815.1. Taxonomy (GTDB): domain Bacteria; phylum Pseudomonadota; class Alphaproteobacteria; order Caulobacterales; family Aquidulcibacteraceae; genus Aquidulcibacter; species Aquidulcibacter spiralis. The sequence goes on along the minus strand of NZ_BPFZ01000002.1, from coordinate 116,989 downwards.
ATCGCCGCGTCGAAGTATGGCTATGTGCTCCACCGGCATGCCCCTTGATCAATCTAGGTTCGCAGGCAGTATCCCAAGAACGCGAAATCCCAGCCGGCGTCAGGCTTGGCCCACCAAAACCTGTGGGTGAGGGCGAACCTGCCCCAAAAGGTTAAAGTGTGTCTGGTTTCACAAAGTCACGCCGTCTAATTCCTTGGAAAAAAAGCGCACTTTCCAAGGTGCCATATTCAATACGGGCACTGGCCTTGGCCGCGACAATCGGTTTGGCGCGGTAGGCAATGCCAAGACCAGCTGCTTCAATCATCATCAAATCATTGGCACCATCGCCAATCGCTATCGTTTGATCTAGGTCTAATCCTAGGCGGGCAGCGTCTTCTTTAAGGGCCAGAAGCTTAGCTTCTTTACCCAAGATCGGTAGGCGAACCTTCCCGGTAAGCAAGTTGCCCTCCACCATCAATATGTTAGCCCTTTGACTATGAAAGCCCACTGCCTCAGCGACTTTGGTGGTAAAAAAGCTAAATCCGCCTGATACTAAGGCGCAATGCGCACCCAATTTCGTCATCGTGCGCACGAAAATCTCAGCGCCCGGATTTATGGTGACGCGCGCATCATAACAGTCCTGAAGAGCTGAAAGGTTTAATCCTGCCAACATGGCCACGCGCGCAGTTAGCGCGGCTTCAAAATCCAATTCTCCGGCCATGGCGCGTTCGGTAATGGCGGATACATCCCCTTTTTTTCCAGCAAAATCGGCTAATTCATCCAAGCATTCGCAGCCAATAATGGTCGAATCCATATCGGCAATTAACAGCCGCTTTAAGGTGGGTTGGCGGGTTGAATAGTCCAGCGGTAAGCCCTCAAGCCAAGAGATGGCCTCTTCCACATCTCCAGATTGGCAACTCACATAAAGGGCTTCACCAGCCTCAATTGTGGTCACCACCATTTCGCCCCACAGCGCTTCAATCCGCGCTACTGCTTCTTCAAGTATGCTTCCCCCTGTGGGGCTTACCAAAACCAGTGCGGGCACATCCTTCTCCAATTTCTTCTCAAGCAGCAGTGCATTGGCGGCCACGTCAAACTTGGGCTAGAGGCAGGACATGCAAACCGTTCTCCTTATTCTCGGCCCCACCGCTTCAGGCAAGACCGCTTATGCCATTGATGCTGCCATTGAGCATAATGGTGAAGTGATCAATATGGATTCGATGCAAGTGTATCGGGATTTGCATATCCTCACTGCCCGCCCTAGTGCACAAGAAACCGCGCGTGTACCCCATCATCTGTTTGGCCATGTAGACGGGGCGATCATTTTTTCAACTGGGGCGTGGCTGGAAGCGGCCCATAGCGCCATTGTGGATTGTCAGGCGCGGGGCAAGCGTCCCATTTTAGTGGGCGGAACGGGTCTTTATGCGCATGCATTGACCCAGGGATTGGTGCCCACACCGCCCGTTCCCGCAGAAGTTCGCGCGAATACGCGCAGGCTAGTAAGTGATGACATCAAGGCTGCCTATGCCCGTCTTTTGGTTGTGGACCCCAAGTCAGCCCGCCAGATTGAGCCCAAGGACGGGGTGCGGATTGCGCGCGCCTTAGAGGTTTTTGAAGCCACCGGGCGACCCTTATCGGTTTGGCACCAAGACCCCCACCCCCCGCTTTTGGCCGCGGGTACTTGGGAAGGCGTGGCCCTGATGCCGCAGCGCGAGGTGCTTTATCAGCGCATCGAGAGCCGGTTTAAGAAGATGATGGAAGATGGTGCACTCGACGAAGCCCATGCGCTTTATCAACGCGGGCTTGATCCTAGCCTACCGATTATGAAAGCTGTTGGCATGCAAAGCTTAATCGACTTTTTTCAAGAACAATGCGGCTATGAAGCTGCCGTCGCGCGCGCAATCCTTGACAGCCGCCATTATGCCAAACGTCAGATGACCTGGATCCGCAACCGGGCTGCGGCGTGGAAAGTGATTGACGTATGATTGTGGCTACATGGCAATTGTGATTGCTCTGTCGCCAATAGTGTCGCAACACAGATTGGCAAAGCCTGTTAAGGGCCAAACGAGAATCAGGCGGGGAGCGCGATGTCAGGTCCATTAAGCGGGGTTAAAATTGTTGAGTTTGAAGCCATCGGGCCATGTCCGTTTTGTGGGATGCTGCTCTCGGATTTAGGCGCGGACGTGATCCGTTTGGATGGTCCCCGCTCGCGCTCAGGCGGTGGCGCTCAAGATGTCACAGGCCGTGGTCGGCGCTCGATCAGCCTTGATTTGAAGAACCCGGAAGATCATGAGACCTGTTTAAAGCTTTTGGATAAAGCCGAAGGCTTGATTGAAGGCTATCGGCCAGGCGTTCTTGAAAAACTGGGGCTAGGCCCTGATGTGGTTTTGACGCGTAATCCAAAGCTGGTATATGGTAGGATGACCGGATGGGGTCAGTTTGGACCCTTGGCTAAGGCTGCTGGTCATGATCTCAATTACATTGCGCTAACGGGTGCTTTGTGGGCGAGCGGGCGCAAAGATAGTCCGCCAGCACCTCCGCTTAATCTGATTGGCGATTATGGTGGAGGTGCGCTTTTTCTGGCCTTAGGGCTTTTGGCAGGGATACTTCATGCGCGCGCAACCGGTGAGGGTCAGGTGATTGATGCGGCCATGACCGATGGCGCGGCTTCTTTGACTGCCATGTTCTGGGGCATGCGGGCCGGCGGCTTTTGGCAGGACAGCCGCGACGCCAATCTTTTAGACGGCGGCGCGCATTTTTACGATTGCTATGAAACCGCTGACGGCAAGTGGATTTCGATTGGTGCCATTGAGCCCCAGTTTTATGCGTTGCTGCTGGAGAAGGCCGCCATCACCGACGAAGCCTTTTTGACCCAATATGATCGCAAGGCTTGGCCAGATCTTTCGATAAAGCTCGCCGAGATATTTAAAGCTAAAACCCGCGACCAGTGGTGCGCCCTCCTTGAAGGTACCGATGTGTGCTTTGCCCCGGTCCTGGATTGGCAGGAAGCGGCCACCCATCCCCATAATGTGGCGCGGCAAACCTTTATTGAGATTGAAGGCGTGATGCAGCCAGCACCTGCCCCGCGCTTTTCCAAAACTCCGGGCTCTGTATCTTCGATTGCCCCCAAGCCCGGTGAACATCATGCGGCGATCTTAAAAGACTGGGGCGTCTCCTAAAGTCGGAGTTGGCAGGAACCATTGGCGGCGGCGGATTTATCTGATGCGCCACGGCAATAGGGATTATGGCCGACGTATGGGGGTGAAAGCCATGACCTCACCGTGGTCCGGCTTACCCCTGGGCAAAGACCAAGCCGCAGCAGCCGGAGCCGCCTTTGCCCATATGCCCTTGGATATTGCGGTATGCTCTGGTCTAAGCCGCACCCGCGAGACAGCGCAAATTGTATTGTCCCACCGTATAGCACCACCCGCGTTAGTGGATGGCCCGGCCTGACCGCGCTTCATTCAGGCGCGTTTATTCCCTTCACCAGTAAGCAAGAACTCAGCGCCTATTTGACCATCACGTTTGAACAGACAGGGGGGGAAGGCGCACGCTTTTTTGAGGGCGGGGAATTATTTTGTGACGCCTATGCGCGAGCTGTCGCAGCGATAGAGAAGCTGCTTCATCTCCCCGGATGGAGCAGTGCTTTGGTCGTGGCCCATGAAGGGATCAACCGATTGCTTTAGGCTGGATGTGTGGCGCAGGACCCAGCACTTCCTTGCCGTTTGAGCAGGATTTAGCCTGCATCAATGTGCTCGACTTTGATTTGGTCCCCGATGAAACAAATGGCCCGATCAGCCGGATTGAACGGCGCATCATCAAAGCCACCAATGTCACGCCTTACGGTTGGCTCAAAGACGGCATGCACGAGACCAGTTTTGAGGCGATTTTTACAGCACTAGACTTAAAGGAGGTGGCTGAGGACGCGGGAAAAGCAACCCACGCATTGTAAAGCGTGGGCGACCTTCCTGATTGGCTCTATTTGCCCGATGACCGCACCGCTGGCACACCGCGCTCAAGATAGCGGATGGCGGTTAGGATATGGGTGCGCACGCCCAGCGGTAGCGCGGCTTCATTGGTATCAAATTGGGGGGAGTGATTGACCACCCATTCTGATTCGGGTGCGCCATCCTTGCTGACGCCCAAATTATAAAACACGCCGGGAATTTTGGCTTGGAAGTCTGAAAAGTCTTCAGAGCCGGTTTTAGGCGGCCTATTGATATCAACTTTGCCTTTGCCCGCCGCTTCTTCTAGGGCTGGTAGCGTGGCCCGCGCCAAATCAGGGTCATTAAAAGTGACATTATTACCGCCGTAGGGATCGCCACCGTTGAACTCAATGCGGGCTTGGGCACCGTATGCGGCAGCTAGAGAAGCGACACTTTTAGCCATACGGTCTTTGATTTGTTGACGTTGGGTTGTGTCAAAGGTCCGCAATGTTCCGCCCATTTCAAGGGTCTCTGGAATGATATTGTGGCGCACACCGCCGTGGATCATCGCGGTGGTTATGACCGTTGGCGTGGCCGTAACGTCAACCGTTCGTGCAGCCAGCCGGTTAAAATCCTGCACAATGGCTGCTTGGAGCGAGACAATATCGATCCCGCCCCAAGGCACCGCCCCATGGGTTTGCTTACCCTTGATAAAGACCTGAAATTTGTCCGACGCGGCCATAAAGCCGCCCGCGCGATAAGAAATGCTGCCCACTGGGCCTGGGGCTACATGGAGACCGAAAATCGCAGAAGGGGCAGGGTTTTCCAATGCCCCTTCCTCAATCATCAAGGCCGCACCACCTTTTTCGCCCGGAGGTGCCCCTTCTTCTGCGGGCTGGAAGATAAAGACGATGGTGCCTGGAATTTGCGCCTTCATCTTGCTTAAAATTTCTGCCGCGCCCATCAGCATGGCAACATGGGCATCATGGCCACAAGCGTGTGCGACGGGTACGGGATTACCTAAATATTCACCCATGGCTTTCGAGGCAAAAGGCAGGCCGGTCGCTTCTAGAACGGGCAATGCGTCCATATCGGCCCGCAAAGCCACCACAGGGCCGGGTTTCCCTCCGCGCAAAACACCAACAACGCCGGTTTTGGCGACATTTTCGCGCACTTCCATACCTAGCGACTTCAAGTGTGCGGCGACCAAAGCACTGGTTCTAAACTCCCGATTGGAAAGCTCTGGATGCTCATGAATGTCCCTTCGCCATGCGATCACTTTGGGGGCAATGGCTTCAGATGCGGCTTTAATCTGCGCAGCTGAAATTGGGGTAGCGGCATTGGCCGTGGAGACAAAGCTCATGGCCAAAGCCAAGCTTACGAAGCGGAGGGGGGCGTTGTTGATCATGAGAGGGAGGCTAGGATACCCTTCCTATATGTCAAGGCTAAAGAGGGCATCTTGATTTTCGCAACCGGGGTTAGTCAATTCCTTAGAATCAGATTCAGCAAATCAAGGAAAACGCCGCCTTGATTGAATCTTTTAGGTTTTGTTATGATAAGTTTCATTGCTCTAAGGGCCGTGGACATGCTAATTCGCCCGCCTGCCTTTGGCTGACTTGCTCATTGGATTGAGAAAGCCTACCTAGAGCGCAGTTTTGATCCCAAGCTTTTTTGAGGTATTTCATGTTTTCCAACCCCGCATACGCTCAAGCCGCCGGCGCAGGTGCCGCTGCAGGCCCAGAAGTGATCATGATGCAATTATTGCCTTTGGTAATGATTTTAGTGGTGTTTTACTTTTTGCTTATTCGCCCCCAGCAAAAGCGGATGAAACAGCATACTGAAATGTTGGGCGCGATCCGCCGTGGCGACACTATTGTGACATCTGGTGGCATCATTGGAAAAGTCACCAAAGTTGCTGAAGATGAGTTAAGCGTTGAGATTGCACCCAATGTGACGGTTCGTGTGGTTAAATCGACCGTCAGTCAGGTTCAAGGTAAAGGTGAACCCGTTGTTGCCAACGATGCCAAATCCTAATGTAGTTGAGATTAGGCCAAGCAAGGCCTGAGATAGCCAAAGGTCTATTCAGACGTGTTACATGTTGCGCGCTGGCGGGTTCTCGCCGTCATCATCGTCACCTTATTGGGCCTTATTTTTGCCCTGCCAAACTCTATACCCGCGTCCATACGCAGCGCAATGCCAAGCTTTCTGCCCAATAAGACGGTTAATCTGGGCCTTGATTTGCAAGGCGGCTCTTACCTCATGTTTGAAGTTGAGGCTGGTGCTGTTTATAAAGCGCGCTTGGAGAGTGTGGCCGACGATCTTTCGCGTGAGCTGCGCGGGCAAAAGCGCCCGGGCGAATTGGGTGCTGCTAAAAGGCCCATCGCATTTTCAGGCCGTGGACTGTCCCCTGACGGGGAAGTTGTGCGCGTCACCATCGACAATAGTGCGGATATTCCTGAAGCCATCAAACGTATTGCTGCGCTTGCATCCCCTGTGGTCGGTCTAAGTGGCCCAACCGGTGGAAGCGACCTTGAAATAAAGCAAGCGGCTGGCTCTGTCCTTGAAATCCGGCTGACCCAAGAAGCCAAAATCTCCATGACCCGGCGCGCCGTCAGCCAATCCATAGAAGTGATCCGTCGCCGCATTGACGAAACCGGCACCAAAGAACCTGCCATCACCCGTCAAGGTGTGGACCGTATTGTGGTGCAAGCGCCCGGCGAAAGCGATCCTGAAAAACTCAAGCGCCTTGTGGGTCAAACGGCGCGCCTAACCTTCCAAATGGTCGATGAAAGCATATCGCCCGCCGAAGCAGCGGCAGGGCGCATCCCACCTGGTTCTGTTTTGTTGGCGCAACCAGGCGACCCTAACGAGCCCTTTGTTTTGGTACGTCGTCGCGCGCTGGTTACAGGCGATAATTTGACCAAAGCCGATCCAGGTTTTGACCAGCAAACCGGTGTACCTTCGGTGACCTTCCAATTTGATGGCGCGGGTGGGCGGGCTTTCGCGCGGGCGACCACCGAAAATGTTGGTAAGCGCTTTGCCATTGTGCTCGACGATAAGGTGCTGTCGGCACCGTCAATCCGCGAGCCGATTTTGGCGGGCAGTGGTCAAATCACGGGTAACTTTACCATCGAAAGCGCCAATGAATTAGCGACCCTATTGCGGGCAGGGGCTCTACCTGCCCCTTTAAAAGTCATGGAACAGCGTACCGTCGGTCCAGAGCTTGGACGCGATTCCATTAATGCAGGAGCGACCGCAGGCATCATCGCGATGTTGTTGATCGTTGTCTTTATGATCTTGGCCTATGGGCTGGTTTTTGGCGGTATCGCCATCATCGCCCTTGCGGTCAATCTGATCTTGATCATCGCCGCCATGACGGGAGTAGGGGCAACTTTAACCTTACCTGGGATCGCGGGCTTAATCTTGACCATCGGTGCGGCTGTGGACGCCAATGTTTTGATCTATGAGCGGATGCGCGAAGAAGAATTGGCAGGTCGCTCAACCGCTTTGGCCATAGATGCAGGCTTCAAGCGGGCGATTGTCACGGTGATGGACGCCAATGTGACGGCACTATTGACGGCCTTGATCCTGTTTTATTTTGGAGCAGGTCCAGTGCGTGGCTTTGCTTGGACATTGTCGATTGGTGTGATCACATCCTTGTTCACCGCCATTTTGATGACGCAGGTTTTGGTTGCGGCTTGGTATTGGCGCACCAAGCCTAAGCGCCTCCCGATTTAAGGAAACCTACAATGAAATGGCCATTTATCAAACTTATCCCTAAGAACACGCAATTTGGGTTTGTTCGTTTTTCCTTCCCTGCGGCCATTGTGTCGGTGGTTTTGTGTATGGGCTCGCTTGTGGCTTGCTTTACCTTGGGCCTTAATTTCGGCATTGACTTTAAAGGTGGGACTGTGGTGGAGGCAGTGTGGGACAGGCCGATCAATCTGGCGCAGGTGCGTCAACAAATTGGCAATATGGGTTTACGCGATGTCGGTGTGCAGGACTTTCAAGAACCCACCCAAGCTATGATCCGCTTTTTACCACCTGACGGGGCGGATGCGTCGGCAACGGTTGACCGGGTAAAAGGTGAATTGCGCACCATGATGCCCGGGGTTAAGTTTCCTCGCGTAGAAGTCGTTGGTCCGAAAGTGTCTGAGGAACTTGGTGTGAACGGGGCTTTGGCGCTAGGCATCGCGATTGTACTGGTGGTGCTATATATTTGGACCCGGTTTGAGTTGCAAATGGGCTTTGGTTCTATTGTTGCTTTGGCCCATGACATCATTTTGACTTTGGGCTTTATGGCCGTCACGCAATTGGATTTTTCCCTTACCACTATTGCGGCTTTATTGACCATCATAGGCTATTCCATGAATGACACGGTCGTAGTGTTTGACCGCATGCGCGAAAATATGCGCAAATATAAAAAAATGCCCTTAGGCGATATAATTGACCTTTCGACCAATGAAACATTATCGCGCACCATCATTACGGCCTTAACGACATTCTTGGCACTTTTGGGCCTTACCGTAGTTGGGGGTGAGACCATGCAAGTATTTACCATCATCATGCTGTTTGGCGTATTCATTGGCACCTATTCGTCTATCTATGTGGCCGCACCGGTCTTGATCCTGTGGCCGCCAAAGCGCGGTATTGAAAAAGCTGTGGCAAAGACTGCGGCGGATGCGAGGCCCTAAGCGGTCATGAAATTGGTTCCAGCCACCGGCAAGGGCCGCCCTTTGATCACGGCCTATGGCGCGGGCGGCTTTCGGTTTGGCTTACCCAGCGGCGACATTCGCATTGATGGCTCGGTTCTGGTTCTCGCAGATCAGCCAAGCCCTTGGGCGGTTTCGGACATGGAGGTCCTGCGCCAAGGCCCACTTGAAACCCTGCTTGCCCCCATTCTTCAAGGAAGTGGACAAATTGAGTTTTTGCTGTTTGGGACGGGCGCGACCATTGAAGCGCCACCCCTTCACATGCGGGAACGATTGCGCGCTGCAAGCATTGGGCTGGAGATCATGTCAACGCCCTCAGCGTGTCGCACCTATAATCATTTAGCCAGCGAAGGACGTCACTTTGCAGTGGCAATGCTGAGGGTTGGGTGACATGGCTTCAAATTAAGCTAAAAAGATATCTAACGAACGTCAGCATATAGGGGTTATCATGGGTGCTTTATTGTCCAACTTTCGAAACACAATGATCGTCAGTCTTGTGTTGGCTATTGCCTTAATCGGCGTCTTCGCGACACAGCCTTCCAACACCATGGGAAATATGCATGAGTTGATGGGCCACGCGGCCATGCGCTGGCTGCACGTATTTTTTGGTATCTTGTGGATTGGATTGCTTTATTATTTCAACTTTGTACAAATCCGCACCATGCCAAAAATTCCCGATGAGCTCAAGCCCGCTATTGGCAAATTCATTGCCCCAGAGGCTCTGTTTTGGTTCCGTTGGGCAGCCGTGGGTACTTTGGTGACCGGGCTTTTGGTGGCTTGGGCACGCGGATATCTGGTGCCAGCTTTGAGCCTTAATGCAAGCGATGGCTTTGCGCTCGATGATGGTAATGTCTTTATCGGCATTGGCATGTGGTTGGCGATCATCATGTTTATCAACGTGTGGTTTGTGATTTGGCCAAACCAGAAGATAGCTCTGGGACTGGTTGATGCCCCAGCTGAAGCTAAGCCAAAAGCGGCGCGCACCGCGATGTTATTCTCGCGCACCAATCTCTTGCTATCCTTGCCCATGTTGGTGGCGATGAGCATGCGTCAGACCATGTGGGGTTAAGCATCCTTGGAATAGTGTAAGACGGCCCGCTACCTCGCGGGCCGTTTTTGATTTAGGGCCAAGCATGATCAAACTCAGCCAAGATTTGATTGAACAGGCGGCGCGCGTGGCCCCTGATGCCACCTTGGCGACCCACTTTTTGCTGCCAGAAGCACGGCCCGCCATGCTGGCCTTGCTTTTGTTTCACCACGAAATTGCCCGTGCAAGACAAGTGGTTTCTGAGTCTATGTTGGCGGCTATGCGCCTTCAGTGGTGGCGCGAAACAGTGCATGAGATTTATCAGGCAAACCGCGTTCGGGGCCATCCAATTGCTGAGGCCTTAGCACAAACGATCCGCCAGCATGAGCTTCCGCGGGCGCATTTCGACGCGATGATTGACGCATATGGCGCTGAGCAAGAGCCCCAACCCTTTCGCGACTGGCCTGCCTTATTGGCCCATTGTGATCAAAGCCTTGGCCAGTTTCACCGCCTCGCCCTCCTGATCGGTGGTGTGGGTGCCTTATCGTGCCCGTTGGATGAAGCCTGCAAACAGGCTGGGATTGCTTGGCGCTTGTGGGAGTTGATGGCGCATTGGCCCAAGTGGGCGCAGCGGCACCAATGCTGGCTTCCAAGTGAAGCCCTAACCAGTGCAGATCTAGAAGAGGTCTGTCGTGGGGCCCTGAGTTTAGCAGCCCAAAGTGGCCTGCGCCAAGCCAAAGATCAAATCAACACTGCATTGAACGCCGCAAATCGGGCTCTAGTTCGAGCAGATTTAAACCAAGCTTTTGGGGCGATCGCTTATGTCAGCCTCGCCAGAACTTACGCCAATAGATTTACCCGCCTAACCGATCCCTATGTCCACCCAGTCCAGATATCGTTACTTCGCCGACAAATGTTATTGATTTGGTCAGTTGCGCGCCAGCGTTTATAAAGTTCAAGCGTTAGCGTGCAGTCGTTTTTGGCGCAACTGATAGGAAAATAGCGCGGTGATGACCCCCACTAAGGGCACTACCTAGCTTACATTTTGTCACTTTAAGATCGCGCACATAGACATGATCATAAGTAACGCCAAGCAGGCCGTAGGCTTGGCTTAATGTCGTGCCGAAGAGGCCACCACATTGTATCCGAACAACATTGCCATAATGGCGAAACCGCCCCATCGCCCCGTCCCATGGCACGGCATTAAAATCACCAATAACGGCGATCGGTCCGGCTTGATCCCCTGCACGAATGGCCGCACGGTTGAGCTGGGCTTCACGTGTCACACGGTCGCTTTGGGTACCATTAGGCGGCTGTGGCCGTACCCCGATCACAGTGAGATCGATGTTGTTGTTGTGCAGCATGGCTGGCTCACCTGGCGTGGTCACTGATTTCCAAGGGTTTTTGGCCAGAACTGCAATACTGGATGTATCGGCAAAATCTGGTTTTTCAAGCAATGTCCACCCGGGAGGCGGTATCAGAATTGATTTGGGCGGCTCACCAATCATGATCAAGCTCGCCTTTTGCTTTTCACTTTGCGCAATAAGTTGCTCAAACCCTAGTTGAGCCCCCTTCACATTGGCCCATGCCACAATAGCTTGGGCATCCCTGCCGCCCTTAGGAGACTGACCAATAGACGGCAACATCACGACACAATTAAGCCCCACCACGAGGCCAGAGAGGATCATCATACCCCTGCTACGGACAAAAGCCCATGCGCAGAAACTGACCAGTGCCATCAAGGTCCAATACCAGCGATAACTTGACACCATATCATAGGGATAACCCAGTGGTGCCGCAAAGGAGAAAAAGGAGGCAAATAAAGCTGCGTGGAACAGTCCAAATCCTAAAATTGTTGCAGCAAGTTTCTGCAATGCTAAGCGCCGTGCAACCGCACTTCGTATCGGCAGGTTTTGGCGACGCGCTTGTCGATCCGCCTCACTGGGCGTGCCGACCTTGAACGATTCAATCACCTCACCCATTTTAAAGATTGGCTTAAGCCATTGTCCAAGTGGTTTACCTGCAAGGGTTTCTTGGATCTTTGCCATTTCGATCCCAGCACCAAATTGGGGTATAAAAGCAAGCCTTGGACGCTTCCTATTCATGGGGCTTTCTAGGGGTTCATCTGAGGCAGGTAGCGTCTTTTGTGTGTCTAACTTGATATCACTTTCGGTCGTTGGGAGGTCAGCTATGAAGTCTAACCAGGAAGAGGCCTGGGTTTGATCGGGGGAAGAGGCCCCAGATCGCGAACGCAAACGTGATTTACGCCCTAAGATATTCTGTCTTTGGGCACCACCCTCAGGGATCAGTATGTCGGTAATATCGACTTCGTCAAACACGCTTTGATCCAGATTGAGCCGTGTTGGGCGGGGCTTAGGCACACGGTCTGGTTTTTCGCGCACTGTGCGCCCAAGTAGGGGGTCGAACTCAGTATCGTGTTCTTCACCCACTCGATGTTGCAAGATCGGTTTTGCCATGATTACCCGATGTCCTAACTTGCTTGCGTGACCAATGTCTTTAGCCCAGAACAGAATGAGCCTGCTTAGGCCAGCAAAGGGAGCAGCCTTGCTCTTTAAGGAAATAAAGGCTCCATGGTCAATGCTTCTGACTCAGGAAGGTCAAAAGCACTATTCATATTTTGAATGGCTTGCCCGCCAGATCCCTTAACCAGATTGTCAATCACGGCCACCACAATCACCCTTCCAGGTATGCGATCCGCAAACACCGCAAGCAAGCAAAGATTAGTGCCGCGCACCCAGCGCGTATCGGGGCATGCACCCGCCTTTGCCACTTTGACAAAGGGTTCCTCTGCATAGCGTTGACTTAAGACTTTGCGAACATCCCCGACTTCGGCCCCATGTGCCAGTTTAAGATGGCACGTGACCAATTCGCCGCGCGTCATCGGCACCAAATGCGGCGTAAAATTCACTAATACCGATGCGCCTGAAGCCAGTGACAATTCCTGCTCAATCTCCGGTGCGTGACGGTGCTGGCCCACACTATAGGCATGGATGCCTTCTGCCGCTTCACAAAACAGATTGCCTTCTTTCAGGCCCCGTCCTGCCCCTGACACACCCGATTTGGCGTCAATAATAATATCAATAGGTAACACGATACCAGCCTCCAGCAACGGCTTTATCGCCAGAAGGCTTGCGGTGGGGTAGCAGCCGGGGCAAGCAATGATTGGAGGCCTGTTGGCTAAGGCTTCGCGGGCAAACTCGGTCAAGCCATAAATCGCCGATCTGGTCTTGTCAGGATGCGTATGGGTGCGACCATAATGAACGGCATAGGTTCTCGGATCACGAAAGCGAAAGTCGGCGGATAAGTCGATCACCGTCACATGGTCAGGCAATTTACCCAACACTTCTTCACTGGTCCCGTGTGGTAAACAGCCAAACGCCACATCCACCCCATCCCAATTCACATCTTCTGCCTTCACCAAGTTACGTTCTGCAAAGGGGTGAAGATGGGGAAATAAGTCACCCAAGCTGCGCCCGGCCTGTGCATGGGCGGTAATGGGCCCGATGCGGACATTGGCGTGGTGGGCTAATAGGCGAATGGTCTCTGCCCCTGTATAGCCAGAGGCACCAAGTATAGCAGCGTTAAGGGTCTGAGTGGTCATGGATTGGCGGCTTTCTCCAAAGTCTTAAACGAAAACGGGCGGCCCGCTAAGGCCGCCCGCATCAACCATAGATTGGCTGACCGAAAGTCCTAGCGCTTGGAGAACTGGAAGCTACGGCGTGCTTTCGCGCGGCCATACTTCTTACGCTCAACCACACGGCTGTCTCGGGTCAGATAGCCAAATGGCTTCAGAACTGGGCGCAAGCCAGGCTCAAATCGAGTCAAAGCGGTTGCAATACCGTGACGGACAGCACCAGCCTGGCCAGAAAGGCCCCCGCCCTTGACCGTGGCGATGACGTCAAACTCGGTTGCGCGGTTTGTTACTTGCATCGGCTGGTTGATAACCATGCGCAGAACAGGGCGGGCAAAATAAGCGCCATGGTCCTTGCCATTGATGGTGATCTTACCGGTACCGCGCTTAACCCAAACGCGCGCAATCGCGCTTTTACGCTTACCGGTGGAATAGGCCCGTCCTAAGCTGTCGATCTGAGGTTCACGAACAACCACTTCCACAACACCTTCACCGGTGCCCATGGCTGCGAGGTCTTCGAAGCTTTTTGCTACTTCTTCCATTAGGCGGCCCTAACGTTCTTGCGGTTACGACCCTTGAAATCCACCACTTCGGGGGATTGGGCCTCATGTGGGTGTTCTGCGCCAGCGTAGACACGCAGCTTGCCGAATTGCGAACGCGCCAAAGGGCTTTCCTTTGGCATCATACGCAGCACAGCTTTTTCAAGTACCCGCTCAGGAAAACGCCCAGCGAGCAAACGTTCAGCTGTTGTTTCTTTAATGCCGCCAGCATAGCCGGTGTGGCGGTAATAAACTTTGTCACGCTGCTTGTTGCCAGTGAACACGACTTTCCGCGCATTAATAATCACCACGTGATCGCCAACATCGGCATGGGGGGTAAAATCAGGACGGTGCTTACCGCGCAAACGCATGGCAATAAATGTCGCGAGACGGCCAACAACCACCCCTTCAGCATCTACGACAATCCATTTATGCTCGGCTTCGTGCGTTTTGGCACTGAAGGTCTTCATGGGGTTGTTCCAATTGATTGCGGCACCCAAAGGGGCCAAGTCTTGTGCGCGTGCTTCTAGTTGGCGAAGTCGGTTCTGTCAATCGATTTACTGAAAGTCTTAATGAAACAGATACTTATAAGTATGGTATTATATTACCACTCTAAGCTTAGGTCAAGCCTAGCATAAAGTTTCAGCTTACACTGGGGTTTCAAGGGGGGGCATTGCAGAGTATGCGGCAGCTGTGGGCATCCAAGAAAGGCTGTTTATTGTTGGAGAGAGGCAATAATTACAAGCTGGAGGACCTAGCTCAATCCATTTATCGCAATGCGCTTGATGCCGTAAGCGCTACCAACCCACATCCTCTAAGCGATGAGCCTGAATACAAATATCTTACCATCGCTGCTCGGATGTTAAAGGACCGTGGCGTTGATACTAAGAAAGTCAATTGCCAGGTCGATGAGTTTGATAAACGCGTCGGTGCTGGCCTGCGGCACGATTATAGTTTTGAGGATCTTGCTCCAGGTCAGCCTTAATGGTTTCTTATGCCCGCGAGGTGATCCGTCGGTGTGAGAGTATCACCACCCCGCCACCAATACCCACCCAATTATGACCAAGCGATGATGGTTTTGCGACGGGGCCTTCATACATCCGTAGCCGAAGTTTCACGGGGCCGTGATCAAACCGTCAAACCATCGAGTTAGTGGCGCTACCCAACAGAGAAATTGCGATTCTGTTGGATAGGGGACATTCCATCATGACAAAGAATACCATCTCGCGGCGCCTCTTGTGGGCATCTGTAAGCGCTTTTGCTTGCTTGGTAGCGGGCCCCGCTTTGGCCGTGGGTGCCCCAACGCCAGAAGATGAGCCGGCCCTGGGTTTGGATGTCATCGTTGTCACGGCGCAAAAGCGTGAAACCAACCAACAGACCACTCCTATCGCGATGTCGGTTTTGGGTGGGGAGCAATTAAAGGCGCGGCGAATTGAAAGCTTGGCTGATCTGATGAACGGCTCGATTCCTTCGCTTCGGGTCGCACCCTTCTTCTCGCGTAGTTCAGCCCTAACCGTGGGTATTCGCGGCATTGTGCCATTCGATGCGAACCAGCCCAGCCGTGACGCAGGTGTGGGCGTTTATATTGACGGGGTTTATCTTGGCCGCTCGCAGGGGCTTGGTGCTGCATTGATGGATATTGAGCGTATCGAAGTGCTCAAAGGGCCC
The DNA here is from genome assembly GCF_030158815.1 of Candidatus Phycosocius spiralis. Classification (GTDB taxonomy): domain Bacteria; phylum Pseudomonadota; class Alphaproteobacteria; order Caulobacterales; family Aquidulcibacteraceae; genus Aquidulcibacter; species Aquidulcibacter spiralis. The sequence continues at coordinate 101,486 of NZ_BPFZ01000002.1, read as the reverse complement.
CAAGGCACCTTGTTTGGACGTAATTCTACCGGTGGGGCTGTCAGCATCGTGACACGCAAGCCTTCAGGCAAATTTGGCGTGCGCCAAACCGTTGGGATGCGTAATTTTGGCGGCTATCTCTCTGAGACCCATCTGGATTTGGAAGAAGTCAATAATGTCTCCGTGAAGCTCGATGCCGTGTTCACGGGCCGCGACGGTACAGTTGAGAACACGCTGCAAGGCGAAGAAGATTTCAATAAATATGAGCGTCGCGGCGTCCATCTGGGTGTGCGGTGGCAGGCGAGTGAAGCGATCACGGCCCAATATGATTATGATATCTCCAAAGACATCACCACGCCTTATTATGTGCAATTGATCGAGAAGAACCCAGCTGCACCGGCACTCGCACCCTTGGTAAAAGAACAAAGGGGCCGCGCCCGTGAAACCGATATCGGCGTACCCCAAGAGGACAATGTTGGTAATATCTCCGGCCATGTGGTCCACATCAACTGGCAAGCCGCGCCCTCCATTGATGTGCGTTCGATCACGTCGTTCCGCACAGTGGATCAAACCCAATTGGATAACGGGATTGGTGCCCATTCAGGGCCTTTCCGCCCCAGTGGCAATTTTGCGCGCTATAGCCTTGCATCCTTGCGCCAAGAACAATTCAGCCAAGAGTTTCAAATTCTAGGTAGCATGGACCGGCTGACCTATGTGGCCGGTACCTATTTCTATCATGAAAAAGGCGATGACGACGCGTGGACACCCAACACCATGACCTGGAATGCCACAGGCACGGCCGCTACACGCATCCCATCGCTGCAAGCAGGCGCTGCTACACCATTCCCGGATCGCGCCAGCACGGCCAAGGCCGATAGCTTTGCGGTATTTGGGCAAGCAACTTACGCGCCAGCCGCCTTTAAGGATCAACTCCACCTGACAGCGGGTGCGCGCTACACCAAGGATAAAAAAAGGGGCGTTCTAACCAAGGTCAATGGCGCGGATACCACTTTCAGCTTCAACACGTCGTCGGACCGGATCGATCCGATGGTGACGGTCAGCTATGACGCGACCGATACAGTGCATGTCTATGCCAAATGGGGCACAGCTTATCGCGCCGGGGGTGCAAACTCCCGCTCTGTCAATTACCGCGCCTTTGATCCTGAAGAGGTAGAGACCAGCGAAATAGGCGTGAAGTCAGAATGGCTTGATCGGCGCGCACGTATCAATCTTGCGGCCTATTCCACCAAATATAAGGATATTCAGATCGATTTTTCGGCGGTCAATCTGCTCAATAGCAACCGCGGCACGCTCGAAACCGTCAATGCACCAGGCAAGGGCACCATTGAAGGCTATGAGGCCGATCTTTTGTTCGCGCCCATTGAAGGCCTTACCTTGTCGGCCAGTTATGCTTATACCAATGGAAAGCTGCCAAGAGCAGCGAACCCCTTTAACAATAACGCGCTTCAAAACGTGTTTATCGTTTACACCCCCAAGAATGCGATCAATTTTGCGGTCGATTATCAACGCCAAGCTTTGGGTGCGCTGTTCAAAGCCCATCTCGATCTGAGCCAAGCAGATGGCTATCGCAGCTCGTCTGGGGAGGCGACATTGACCGATAGCTCCAGCGTCCTCAATGGACGCTTGGCGTTGAGCGAAATTAATGTTGGCAAAGGGGCTAAGCTTCAGCTTTCCTTATGGTCGCGCAATATGTTGGATGAAGAGCATACCTTTTATGAGAGCCGCGCTTCTTATGCCTTCATCGGCACGTTTGGCATGTATAATGAGCCGATGACTTATGGGCTTGATGCGACGGTCAGCTTTTAATTTGTATTGATATCTCATCACTTGTTCAAAAAGGCATTTGGCCATGGATCGTAGAAGCTTTCTCGTCAGTGCTGGCTGCGCAGGTGCGCTTAGCCTGCCAGTCGCGGCAGATGCTGCCACCCCAATAACAGCCACAGCCGTGCGCTTGGATGCTGGCAAAGTTCGGCTAAACTGGTCGGATAAGGCCGCGAAAGCCACGTTACGGGTCGCCGATGCCCCAGATAAGCCTGCTGTTTTGATGCGCACCTTGGTCAAGGGTGCGGGGGGCGGACAAGCTGAGGTGGCAGCACCAACCACCCCTCGGCCTTATTTCCTGATCGACACGGGCTGGGGTCGCCAAGTTCGGGTCGCAGAACGCTTGCTACCCCTTCAATGCGGCCGCAATTTCCGCGATCTGGGTGGGTATCAAACCCAAACTGGTCAGGCTGTGAAATGGGGCAAGCTTTACCGGTCTGGCGTTATGTCCAATCTGTCGCGCAGCGATATTTCGTATTTGGCGCAACTGGGCATTGCGATCATCTGTGACTTGCGCAGCCAGCAAGAGCGCACCAGTGAGCCCAGCCAGCTTCTGGCCAGCGATGCGATCAAAACCTTGGCGCATGATTATGAGATGCAATCCTCGCTCGCGAGCTTATTGCGGGCCAAAACGCGCGCTGAAGCCGTGAACATATTTTCAGAGGTCTATCTGAACTTCGCCACGATGCTAGCACCCCAATATACAGAGATGTTTGCCAGCATGCTGGAAAACAAAGGCCCACTGGTGGTCAATTGTACGGCTGGCAAGGATCGCACAGGCGTGGCCAGCGCCTTGATCCTGTCTGTTTTGGGCGTCCGACGGGAGACGGTTATTGCCGATTATGCTTTGAGCCAAACCTATGTGCCAGTGTCCTATTATTTGAATCTGGCCCAACAGGCTGGCAGTGCACCAACCGGTACGGCCGCCCAAACCAGCCCGTTCGCGCGCTTGCTGCCGGAAGTTGCCACGGTCATTTTAGGGTCCGATGCCGAGGTTATGCGCAAGGCCTTAGCGCAAATGGACACACAATTTGGCGGCCCAATCGGTCTGGTTAAGCAGCGTTTTGGTTTGAGTGACGCTGCAATCAAACAGTTGCGCGCCCTTTATGTTGCATAAGCACAGCACCTCGCCCTGCGCCGTAGGGTGCATTCCTTATGGAATGCACCGATTTAACGACCGAACCATCCAAAGGTAACCATTTACCAAAGACATAATTCATGATGATATCGACCCATGCCAAACTATCGCCGGATCAAAATCGAAGGTGGGTGCTTTTTCTTCACGGTTTGCCTTGCCGATCGGCGCGCCACGACTTTGGTGGATCATATAGGGGAGCTTAAAATGGCTTGGCAGTGCACAAAGGCGCACAGGCCGTTTTCCAGCCCCGCTTGGGTCGTTTTACCAGATCATATTCACTGTATTTGGAAGCTGCCGCCAGATGACGATGACTATGCGCTTCGTTGGTCGTTGCTCAAACGACACTTCACCCGCGCCATGGGGGCGCATGCTAAGGCTCCAAAAGGGCAACGCAAAGGTGAGCGTGGCCTTTGGCAACGGCGGTTTTGGGAGCATGCAATTCGAGACGAACGCGATCTAGAAAATCACTATGCGTATATCCGCGCAAACCCGGTGCGCCATGGCCTGGTAAAATCCATCGAAGATTGGCCGTATTCAAGCTTTTATGGAAGGAATATATGAAGCCGATGGATGATCTCGATAAACTTGGCCCGTCGTTTAGGATGGTGCATTCCTTACGGAATGCACCCTACGGCGCGGAGCGCATTGCTGCAATCAAGCAATTGCGCGCCCTTCATGTTGCATAAACGCCTTTGGGCCCAAACCATGGGCGAATTGCCGGGCTCTGCGTGGACTTTGCCCGCATAAAAACAAGCGCCTAGCCCCGCTTAGGTTCTCTGATCGGAATGGACCCGCTGCCTCTTAAAGGTGGTGGGTTATTCATTTTAGCAGCTTCTTAATCCTTATTTTGGAATTCTCTCCAGTTATATCCATAATTTCCCATTGAATGGGTCTAATTCCCATGATATCCCTTACGCGATGAGAGTGTGAGGGCTAGATGCGCTTTGTTTCAACCTATGATGCAGGACTGGATGACAAAAGGCGGGTAACCTTGCCTGCGGACTTCCGTTCCAGCCTTAAAATTGGGGCAGAGCCAAGTGATCATGTACGTGTTTGGCCTGGGGAAGGCGCTTGGCTGGAGGGCGGGGATGATGCATTCATCGCGGCCCTGTCGCAGTCTGCCGAAGAATTAGCGCAAGACGATCCCGATGTGGCAGAGGCCGCGACCTTGGCGATCCTGGGCGGTTCGAGAAAATTGACATTAGACAGTGCGGGCCGCATGGTCTTGCCTGAGAGCTTTGTGGCGCATGCAGCGCTTAGTGAGCGCGTGAATTTCATCGGGCTTGGGCCCTATTTTCGGATCACCAGTCCTGAAGTGGCCATTAGCATGGCCCAAGCGGCGCGCGATAAAACCGTCCAGACCAAGGCGCGAATTTTTGCCATGGCGCGCAAAAAAGTCCGCGAGGCCTATACGCCATGAGTGGTCATCAGCCCGTCATGATGCAAGAAGTGCTGGACGCTTTATCGCCACGGGCCGGGCAAGTCATTGTGGATGGTACTTTTGGTGGCGGGGGCTATACGCACGCGATACTAGCCGCAGCACCATGTCAAGTCATTGGGCTCGACCGCGATAAGGATGCCGTTGCGCGCGGTATGGCCTTGGCGGCGCAAATGCCAGATCGTTTTACGATGGTTGAGACAAAATTTTCGCAATTGGCAGCTTTAGGTCGGCCTTTCGACGCCGTGGTGCTCGACATTGGCGTGTCGTCTTTTCAGATCGATCAAGCTGAACGCGGTTTCTCATTCATGCAAGACGGGCCCCTTGATATGCGCATGGGCACCGATGGCCCAAGTGCGGCCGACGTGATTGCACAGCTCAGTGAAGCAGAACTTAGTCGGCTGTTTCATTTTTATGGTGAGGAGCGCGAGGCCCGCCGCATTGCGCGCGCCATTGCTACCGACCGGCTAATTACACCTTATCTGCGCACGTCCGAATTAGCAGGCGTGGTTTCGCGTGTGATCGGCCATAAACATAAGGATCACATCCACCCCGCCACCCGCGTGTTTCAAGCGCTACGCATCTATGTCAACGACGAGATTGGCGAATTGGAGATGGCTTTGACTGCTGCGGAAGAAAAACTGCCTGAAGGCGGGCGCTTGGTGGTGGTTACCTTTCACTCACTCGAAGATCGGGTCGTCAAGATCTTCTTTAATGAGCGCAGCAAGGAAGTGACCGGATCGCGCCACACCCCCAGAAAAAACGGTCCCGCCCCTAGCTTTAGCCTGATCCACAAAAAGGTGGTTCGGGCGAGTGATCGGGAGATTGCGCAAAACCCACGCTCGCGCTCAGCGAAGCTTAGAGCTGCGATCCGTACAAGCGCGCCCGCGCTCCCAAGCCATGTGACTGGCCTGTCTGGGGTTCCGCCATTGACGCAAATAAAGAGGGTAGCATGAGCCTGACCCGCGCACATCTGTTCGGCTTTGCCGGTCTTGTTGCACTTGCCTTTGCGCTCTATTGGGCCAAGTCAGAAGCTCAAACGGTCCGCGAGCAGGTGATCCAATTGCAAGGTGAAGTGGAAGCCGAACGTCGCCAAGTGCGAACCTTAGAAGCTGAGCTTGCCTTTATCGAGCGTCCTGATCGATTGGAGACGGCGGCAATCGGCCAACTTAATTTAGAACCTATTGCTGCTGATCGTATCGCGACGATAGAGCAACTCGATCAGCTCGTGCCCTTGCCAATGAACGCAGAAACACCTGAAAAGGTCCCAGTCACTTCTAAACCAATTGCTGAAGCATCGCGATGAAGAGTCCGCGGATCACCCCTGAAGTCATTTATGATTGGCCGCGCCCGGTTCCTCGCGATCAAGGCGGGATCGGGACCATGAGGGGTCGCACCATTGCACTGGCCGTCGCCTTTTGTGCGGGCTTTGGCGTGTTGAGTTTGCGGGCGATACAGATCGGGTTGTTTCGTCCCGTTGATGAAGCCGCCACTGCGGCGCGCGCCGAAGCAACCCCCCCCTCCAAGCGGGCCGATATTGTGGATCGAAACGGTCAGCTATTAGCGACGTCCTTGGTCGCCCATTCACTCTATGCCGACCCCAAACGGGTCTGGGATCCGGTGGAGACCGCGCGCGCGCTGCGCACCGTGTTTCCGGATATGGATGAAGCTAGCTTAATCACAAAGCTTTCCAGCCGATCTCGCTTTGTCTGGATACAACGCCGGCTCACGCCCAAACAGAAGCAGGCGGTATGGGAATTGGCGCAACCAGGCTTAGAATTTGTTGAAGAGTCTGAACGCATTTATCCTATGGGTCATTATGGTGGGCATGTGATCGGCTCTATGCATCCTGATGGGTCAGGGATTAACGGGATTGAGCGCGCGCTGAATGATCGCCTCACTACTGGGTCGGACGGTGATAAGGTTCGCTTATCCTTGGATATGAGGGTGCAATATCTGGTCGAACATGAGTTGGGCCAAGCTGCCACAGCTTTTGGTGCAATTGGCGGGGCAGCTATTATGCTGGACATTAAAACAGGTGAGGTGATCGCCAGTGCATCTTGGCCCTTTATGGATCCCAATAGACCAGAAGCCAACACACCTGATCAACAAAACAACCGCGTGACAAACTCACGCTTTGAGATGGGCTCAACGTTTAAAGTATTCACCGTAGCAATTGGCTTAGAAGATAAGGTGATCACCCCGGATACCGTGTTTGACGCACGAGCGCCCATGCGGATTGGTAGGGAATTCATTTCAGATTTCCATGCGATGAATAGAATTGTTTCAGTGGCTGAAATATTGGCCCATTCCTCGAACATTGGAACTGTTCGTATCGCCCGCACTGTTGGTGCCCCGCGGCTGCTGGAGTTTTTTGGTCGTTTAGGCTTGATGGAAGCTCCAGGTGGGGAATTGCTTGAAAATGCCCGTCCACTCTTACCTGGAAAATGGAGTGAGATTTCAGCAGCTACAGCAAGTTTCGGGCATGGCATTGCTGTCTCACCCATGGCGGTTGCAGCAGCTTATGCGGCCTTGTGCAATGGCGGACATTATGTTCGTCCTACCTTTATCGCGCGTGATCCAACACTCCCGGTTGAAAGCCAAACTGTTATCAGCCCACAAACCTCAACCACCTTGATCAAGCTTATGCGTGAAGTCGTCACAGGTGGGACAGGACGTAATGCCGAGGCTTTAGGTTATGAAGTTGCAGGCAAAACCGGCACAGCTGAAAAAGCCGGTCCCAATGGCTATGATGCGAACCGGCGGGTGTCGAGCTTTGCTGGCACTTTTCCGGCCCATGACCCTCGTTACGCGATTGTTTTTTTGCTTGATGAGCCCAAAGGTTCGCAACAGACTGGCAATGTCGCCACCGCAGCTTATGCAGCCGCCCCGTCCATTTCGCGCATTGTCGCGCGCTCTGCCCCATTATTGGGGATTGAACCCACCCGTACATTGGCGCAGAGCGAACCATGAAACTCTCCGATCTCCTGCCTCTTGAAGCTGGCCACCCTGGTGCCAATATCGAGATTTCAGGCCTTTCCTCTGACAGCCGCACAACCAAGCCTGGTGACTTGTTTGTGGCTTTAACCGGCATCAAGCGCGACGGCCGCGATTATGTTGCCCAAGCGGTGAAAGCAGGGGCGGTTGCCATTTTGGCAGCCCCAGGTCTTGCCGCATGTGGTGTACCTATTGTTGAAGACGCAACACCGAGAATGTCGCTTGCATGCGTTGCTTCTAAGTTTTACCCGATCCAGCCCGCAACCATTGTTGCCATTACAGGCACCAATGGCAAAAGCTCAACAGTTGATTTTTTGCGTCAGATTTGGACCCATGCGGGTAGAATGGCTGCCAGTGTTGGGACTTTGGGGGCAATTGGTCCTAAAGGTCGCATCGATTTAGGTTTTACGACGCCAGACCCGATTGCGCTGCATGCTACTCTCCAAAGCTTAGCGGGTGAAGGCATCACCCATGTTGCGATGGAAAGCTCTTCCCACGCTTTGGATCAGCGCCGGATGCATGGGGTCAGATTGACGGCGGCAGGCTTTTCCAATCTCACCCAAGACCATCTTGATTATCACGGCAGCATGGCGGCTTATCGTCAGGCCAAACTGCGGTTATTTGAAGATCTCCTCCACGCAGGTCAGCCTGCCATCGTCAATGCTGACGCAGCTGAAGCGCCTGCGTTTGAAGCCTGCGCCAAAGCTAAGGGGCTTGATCTTAAGCTTGTCGGCTGGCGCGGGGATTTCCTAAAGATCGAGGAATTATGGCCAAAACCTGCCAGTCAGCGCGTCGATTTGCGTTATGGCAGCAAAACTTATCCCGTTGAAATCCCATTGATTGGGGAGTTTCAGGCCCTCAATGCGGTTATGGCAGCAGGCTTTGCTTTGGTACTGGGTGAAGCCCCCAGCACTGTGTTTGAGGCGCTTAGCACCCTTAAAACCGTCAAAGGCCGGATGGAGCATATTGGGGCAACGGCGCAAGGTGCCCATGTGTTTGTCGATTATGCGCACACGCCAGATGGGCTCGATGTTCTATTACGTGCCGCGCGCCCACATGCGCCAGGTCGCGTGGTATTGGTGTTTGGCTGCGGCGGCGACCGTGACAAGGGCAAGCGGCCACTGATGGGGGCATTGGCCGCCAAATTTGCCGATGTGGTGATTGTCACCGACGATAACCCTCGTACTGAGGATGCTCAAATCATTCGCCGTGAAGTAATGGTCGGGTGCCCTGAAGCTGAGGAGATTGGTGATCGCGGCGAGGCGATAGCCCATGCCGTAAAGCTTTTGAACAAGGGTGATTGCCTATTGATCGCAGGCAAGGGTCATGAAATCGGTCAATGCGTGCAAGGTCAAATCCTGCCTTTCTCGGATCAAGAAGAGGCTGCGCGTGCTTTGCTGGCGGGTGGAGGTCACCTTGACTGAGCCGCTTTGGACTTCGGCGCAAGCCGCCCTGGCAGTGGGTGGAAAGGCTCAAGGGACATGGGTAACACATGGCGTCTGCATCGATAGCCGAGCGGTTGAGCCTGGCGATCTTTTTGTTGCCTTGAAAGCCAAGCGCGATGGGCATAGTTTTGTAAGCGCGGCGCTTGCTGCAGGGGCGGGTGCTGCCATGGTGGTTGATCCCAGTTGCGCGGACGCCGATGCGCCACTTTTAATCGTTCCTGATACGCTTTTAGCCCTCGAAAACCTCGCAACTCAAGCGCGCCGGCGCAATGTGATTGCAAAACGAGTTGCGATCACAGGTTCGGTCGGCAAGACCACAGTTAAGGAAATGACAGCCGCAGCCTTAGCCCAAACGGCCAAAACCCATTTTTCGGTGAAATCTTATAATAATCATTGGGGTGTGCCCTTGACTTTGGCCCGTATGCCTGCCGATGCACGCTTTGGTGTCTTTGAAATTGGCATGAACCATGGCGGAGAGATTGCCCGCCTCGCCCCCCAAGTTCGGCCCCACATCGCTGCTATTACTACCATTGCCCCTGTACATATTGAGCATTTTGACGATGAAGCGGGCATTGCCGATGCTAAGGCCGAGATCTTCCTAGGCCTCGATCCAGGTGGCACGGCGGTAATTCCCGGTGATAATCCCTATGCCGCGCGCTTGGCTAGCCGTGCGCGTGACCGTGATGGTATCAAGCTTGTTACCTTTGGCACCAGTCAGCACTTGGATGCACATGTGGTTGGCATTGATACAATCGGGGCAGAACGTCGTGTAACGGCCACCATCATGGGTCAATCTTTTCAATGGCACATCAAAGAGCCTGGTGACCATTGGATTCATAATGGCTTATGCGCCTTAACTTTGGCTGTACTAGCGGGGGGCGATGGTGAAGCCTCTGCCATGGCTTTATCGCAATTTGGTGCGATGGATGGCCGGGGCATATCGCGTCCGATTTTTTTGGCACCGGGAGAATTTTTTGTCCTGGTAGATGAAGCTTATAATGCAAACCCAACTTCCATGGCTGGGGCGATTGCAACCTTGGCAGGCCGGTCTGGCACGCGCCGCTTGGCCGTTTTGGGGGATATGTTGGAATTGGGCGTGCTTGAGGATGCGTTTCATAGTGCTTTGGCAACCGAACTTGCCCGGGCGAAGATTGATCTCGTTTTTTGTGCAGGTACCCGTATGAAACATTTGTGGGACGCCTTATTGCCTAGCCAACGTGGGGCCTATGCGTCCACAGCTTCAGAATTGGCTCCCATTGTTGCTAATGCTGCGCGCGCAGGCGATGTCATTATGGTCAAGGGTTCAAACGGATCGCGCATATCTGAAATTGTTCGCGCGCTAAGTGCGCTTGAAACCACCTCCGGAGATCTTTGATGCTCTATGAATTGATGCACCCCCATTTCAATATATTCACTTATCTGACTTTTCGCACCGCTGGCGCTGTGGTGACGGCGGCTTTGATCTTGTTTGTCTTTGGCAAGCCTATGATTGGTTGGTTGCGGATCCGTCAAGGCAAGGGCCAGCCCATTCGTTCCGACGGACCAGAAAGTCATTTCATCAAAGCAGGTACCCCCACAATGGGCGGCGTAATGATCTTATTGAGTGTTTTTATAAGTTCATTTTTATGGGCTGACCTCCATAATTCCTATGTTTGGGTCGTTTTGGGCGTTACGGCCGGTTATGGCCTGATCGGGTTCTTGGACGATTTTGCAAAAGTGTCGAAGCAAAAAACCGATGGAGTATCTTCACTTCTGCGGCTCGCTGGAGAGTTTATCATTGCCTTCCTCGCCATATATTACATTGCTCAACTCCAAAACCGTGGGGATAATGCACCCCTAGGCTTTGGTACCTCCATCGCCTTTCCTTTCTTCAAGGACCTGTTGCTCAATTTGGGATGGGCTAGTTTCATCTTCGGCATGATTGTCGTGGTTGGGTTTGGCAATGCGGTGAACATGACAGACGGTCTTGATGGTCTCGCCATTATGCCTGTGATGATTGCTTCGGCAACTTTTGGTCTGATCGTTTACTTGGTGGGCAATTTTGTATTTGCCAATTATCTCCAGCTCCATTTTGTCCAAGGTGTGGGTGAAATTGCGATCATTCTTGGAGCGGTTTTGGGCGCGGGCTTAGGCTTTTTGTGGTGGAACGCGCCACCGGCACAAATTTTTATGGGTGATACGGGCTCCTTGGCGCTGGGTGGGCTTTTAGGCGTAACCGCCGTTGCCAGTAAGCATGAATTTGTTCTGGCCATTGTGGGTGGCTTATTTGTACTCGAACTTGTATCGGTCATTGTGCAGGTTGCAAGCTTTAAGCTCACCGGTAAGCGGGTGTTCCGTATGGCCCCAATCCACCACCACTTTGAGAAAATGGGTTGGAGTGAGCCTACCGTCGTGATTCGTTTTTGGATCATTGCCACAGTTCTGGCCCTGATTGGCCTTACCACATTGAAACTGCGCTAACCGCCAAGGACAGAAAGCCTATGATCCCTGTTACCACGCTTAAAGGTCAGAAAGTCGCCGTATTTGGCCTTGCACGAACTGGGATCGCGGCTGCCTTAGCGTTAGAGGCAGGGGGCGCGTGCGTCTTGGCGTGGGATGAAAGCGAACAATCGCGTACAATAGCTCTCGAAGCAGGTCTTACTTTAACCAATCTCTCTCAGCATAGTTTTGATGACGTCGCAGCCCTTGTGATGAGTCCAGGTGTGCCCATTTATGGCCCCAACCAACATTGGATCGTGCCTAAAGCGCAGGCAAGTGGGGTTGCGGTCATTGGCGATGTGGAGCTTTTCGCCCGCGAGATTAACGCGATGCCAGAGGCGTTGCGGCCCTTTATCATCGCGATCACTGGCACTAATGGCAAATCCACCACCACAGCTTTGATCAGCCATATATTGGCTTCAAGCGGCAAAAACGTCCGTATGGGCGGTAACATCGGAACCAGTGTATTAGCTTTAGAGCCTCCTCGCCCGGATGCCATTTATGTGTTGGAATTATCCTCGTATCAGTTGGATTTGGTCGAAAGCCTGCGCGTCAATGCCGCTGTCCATCTTAATTTAACTCCAGATCATCTTGAGCGCCACGCCACGATGGAGCGTTATGCCGCAGCCAAACAACGCATCTTTGCCAATCAAAAGCCCAGTGATTGGGCGATCCTTGGCGTCGATGATGATTGGGGCATGGCCTTATGCACCCGCTTGCATGCAGCGGGGGGGCGCACAATTGTGCCGATTTCTGCGAGCCAAGCTTTAGGCAAGGGTGTGTGTGCATTGGGCTCGATCTTATGGGACAATTTAGCCGGCCGCAGTCACATGGCGGTTGATCTTACCCACGCACCCGCTTTACCCGGTGTGCATAATGCACAAAATGCCGCAGCCGCATATGCGGCCGCGCGCGCAGCTGGGTTGAGTGTTGAAGCGATTGCCAAGGGCATAAAGAGTTTTGCGGGACTAGAACATCGCTTGCAAGAAATTGCGAGCTTTGGCGCTGTTCGTTTTTACAATGATTCCAAAGCAACCAATGCGGATGCCACAGCCCAAGCCTTGGCTGCTTTTTCTAGCGTGCGCTGGATCGTGGGGGGACAAGCGAAACTGGGTGGCATCGAAAGCCTGCGCCCGCTCTTTGGCCATGTCAAAAAAGCCTATTTATTCGGGGAAGCCGCAGCCCAATTTGCCCAAACCTTGGAGGGTGAGGTATCTTATGAGATGTGCGAAACCATAGATATTGCAACTAAGTGTGCTTGGCAGGACGCAAGCCAAACAGACACAGAAGAAATGATCATCTTGTCACCCGCCTGCGCCAGCTTTGATCAATTCCCTGACTTTGAAGCCAGAGGACGCTATTTTACCGCCTGTGTGAAAGAACTTCTTAACCAAGGCGTATCAAACGAAGAAGAACCCGCGATCTTGACCGCTTGATCATTGCATAAGGACAATCCCTTTGGAGCCAGCTATGGCCAGTCTTGCTCATACGACACGCACATCGCGCATTGATTTGACCCTAATGGGTGATTGGTGGCGCACCGTCGATCGACCTGTATTTAGTCTAGTCATCGTTTTAATGACATTTGGCTTGGTGTTTAGCTTTGCATCTTCCGGTGCCGCATCGGGTCGATTGGGGTTTTCAAACGAATATTTCTTTGTATTGCGCCAAGCCATTTTCGTGTGTGTGGGAGCGGGCGTTGTCCTTGCGCTTTCCCTTTTAAGCCCAGTTGGTGCACGGCGTGCGGCAGCTATCTTCTATGTTCTGGCGGTTGTTTTGATGGTTTATATCATGCTGTTTGGCCATGAGGCTAAAGGGGCGCAACGCTGGCTGCGAATTGGTGGATTTTCGTTTCAACCCTCTGAAATCCTAAAACCCGCTTTGATAGTGTTAGCGGCGTGGCTGTTCTCCAAACGTATTGAGAACCCCACTTTCCCCGCCGCACATATTGCAATGACCCTTTATGTCTTGCCCGTGGCACTTTTAATCATTCAGCCCGATATTGGCCAGACGGGTCTATTGACCATAGCCTTTCTCACAGTCTTTTTAATATCAGGCATGTCGTGGGTTTGGATCGCGACCTTTGCGGGTGCCGCGATGATTGGTGGGGGGACGCTTTATTTCGCGTTTGAGCATGTGCAAAAGCGCATTCAAGGCTTTCTTAACCCAGAAGCGGGTGAGACCTATCAAACCGACCGCGCGCTCGACGCCATTGCAGCAGGCGACTTTTTGGGTCGTGGGCCGGGGGAAGGGGAAATCAAGCACTTTTTGCCCGATGCCCATACCGATTTTATCTATTCGGTAGCGGCAGAAGAATTTGGTCTGATCGCCAGTGTTGGCTTGGTCGCTTTGTTTTGCGCTTTGGTGGTCCGCGGCCTTGTGGTCGCCAATCGTCAAAGTGATACATTTCCTCATCTTGCAGCAACGGGCCTTTTTGCCTTGATCGGCTATCAGGCCGCGATCAATTTAGCTGTCAATTTAAACCTGATGCCAGCCAAGGGCATGACGTTGCCCTTCATCTCCTACGGTGGCTCTTCCATCCTCGGATCGGCAGTAACCATTGGTTTGGCCCTCGCCTTAACCCGCAAGCGCCCAGGCCAAGCGTTGCGTGATGCCAATGCACAAAGGTGGGTGGGCTGGTAAGTCACGCAAGTAGGCCTTTGTTTTAGCCACAAAGATCGGCTATTCAGCCCGAAAGGAATCGGGTTTGGCGTGAGCCACAAGTTAAAGGATAGATTTTGCCCATGGGCCCACTTGTTATCATCGCAGCTGGCGGCACGGGCGGCCATATGTTTCCAGCGCGTGCGTTTGGCGATGCGATTGTGGCGCGCGGCGGTCAAGTTGCCTTGATTACCGACCCACGCGGCAAGCGCTACACTGAAGGGTTTCCGGCCAAGGACATTTTGATCCTGCCCGTTACCAATGCCGATGAAGGCGGACTTCGGGGAAAAATTGATGCGGGCTTTGCCGTGATGAAAAGCCTGAGTTTGGTCCGCCCCTTTATGAAAGACTTACATCCTGATGCAATCATTGGTTTTGGCGGCTATCCGACCTTTCCAGTCCTCGCTTCCAGCGGTAAAGTTCCCGTCTTGGTACATGAACAAAACGCGGTATTGGGCCGGGTCAATCGCTTGTTTCAAGGCAAGGCCGTGGCCATTGCATCGGGTTTTGCGCAACTAGAAGGCTTGGATGAACCTGATAAGCATGTGGTGGTGGGCAATCCCGTCCGCCAAGCCATCGTTAATGCCCGTTTGGGTGGCTATCCCGATTTATCGAGTGGCGATTTGCGTATCTTGGTAACGGGTGGCAGCCAAGGTGCGCGTATTTTAGGAGCAGTGGTTCCAGAAGCGATTGCGGCCTTGCCGGAACATATTCGCGCCCGCCTGTTTGTTTCCCACCAAGTCCGCGAAGAGCAATGCGATGGCGCGCGCGACATCTATGTTCAAGCTGGCGTCGGGTGCGAGGTTTGGCCTTTCTTTAAAGACATGGCCGACCGTTTGGCCAAATGTCATCTGGTGATTGGGCGGGCAGGGGCTTCAACCGTTTCTGAAACCGCCGTCGTTGGGCGCCCAGCTATTTTAGTGCCACTGCCTGGTGCCACCAATGACCATCAGACCTTTAATGCTAAAGCCTTGGCCAGTGTGGGTGCGGCAGATATTATTCAAGAACAAGCCTTCACCGCTTCTAAGTTGACCGATCTTTTGGGAAATCGTTTGACGGCACCTGACGAGCTCCAAAAGCGTGCCAAGGCCGCCAAGTCTGTGGGTCAGCCCGATGCGGCAGAAGCCTTGGCGGATCTTGTCTATCGTGCGATCAGCCAAAACCAATTGGCTGTCGCTTAAACTTGGTGCTAGGCGTCTTTTTGATCTGCAAGGAAAGACCCCACTAGATGCGAACCAATTCTATCCCGCTCGACATTGGGGCGATCCATATTGTAGGTATTGGCGGTATAGGCATGAGTGGGATCGCCGAGGTCCTCGCCCACTGGGGGCATAAGGTTCAAGGCTCAGACGCCAAGGATAGCGCCAATCTGACCCGCCTGCGCAAGGCTGGGATCAAGGTCTTTGTCGGACATGATGGGGCCCATGTTGCCGACGCTGGCATTGTTTTAATCTCCTCAGCCGTCAAGCCAGACAATCTGGAGGTGGTGGCCGCGCGCGACCTTGGTATTCCTGTGGTGCGGCGCGCTGAAATGCTGGCTGAATTGATGCGCCTCGGCTGGACCATTGCCGTGGGCGGCACGCATGGGAAAACGACGACGACCAGCATGGTAGCCACCTTGCTTGATGCCGCGGAAAAAGACCCCACCGTGATCAACGGTGGTATCATCAATGCCTATGGCACCAATGCGCGGGTAGGCTCTGGCGATTGGATGGTGGTGGAGGCCGATGAAAGCGACGGCACCTTTACCAAATTACGCCCCACCATCGCCATCGTCACCAATATGGACCCTGAGCATTTGGATTTTTATGGCACGGGTGAGGCCATGGAAGCCGCATTTGAGACCTTTGTGCATAGCGTGCCGTTTTACGGCTTCGCCGTCATGTGCATTGACCATCCAGGCGTTCAAGGCCTTGTTGCGCGCACCACGGACCGCCGCGTTGTCACCTATGGCTTTAATCCCCAAGCCGATGTGCGTGCCTTAAACCTTGAAGCTGACCCCGATGGATCACGCTTTAGTGTTGCTTTTGCGCCAAAGCGGGGCAGTCCCGCCCATCAGATTGACGCTTTACATTTGCCGATGCCTGGCCTTCATAATGTCACCAACGCCGTGGCCGCGATTGCCGTTGCGCGCGAGCTTGGGGCAACTGACACCCAGATTATTCGTGGCCTTGGGCAGTTTGAAGGGGTTAAGCGGCGCTTCACCAAAGTGGGGGAATGGCAAGGTGTGCGCATCATTGATGATTATGGCCATCATCCGGTTGAGATCGCGGCGGTTCTCAAAGCCGCCCGCCAAGTCACCCAAGGCAAAGTTATCGCCGTCGTACAACCCCATCGTTTTAGCCGCTTGCAAGCCTTGTTTGAGGATTTTGCCTGTTGCTTCAATGATGCCGACGTAGTGGCCATCGCGGATGTCTACACAGCAGGTGAAGCCCCGATTGCAGGCGTGGACGCGGACGCATTGGTTCGCGCGGCGCGAGATCATGGCCATAAGCGCGTGTTAAAACTAGCCTCCCCCGACGATCTACCAGCGTTGTTAAAGTCCGAATGTAGCGCAGGCGATATCTTCGTGTGCCTTGGTGCTGGCGATATCACCGCTTGGGCTAATGGCTTGCAGGCGAAGTTATAGGGAACTTGCGCCATGCCCAATCCGTCTGACCTGCAAGCTTCGATCATTCCGGTTACACCGTTTCAACAAAACACCACGCTGTTGTGGTCGCAGGCTACTAAAGAAGCGGTGTTTGTGGATCCCGGTGGTGAAGTGCCACGCCTGGTCGCTGCGGCCCAGCAGACGGGCGTTAAGGTTGTCGCGATTTGGTTGACGCATGGCCATTTGGACCATGCCGGTGGGGCCACGGCCTTGGCGCGAACCTTTGGCGTAGACATTATTGGCCCACACGAAGATGACCAATGGCTGCTCGACACCATTGTTGAGGATTGGGCCAAATATGGTCAAACGACAGGCTTTGAGAATTGTGTGCCGACCCGTTATCTCAAAGACGGCGATACATTGGAGCTGGCGGGGCATGTTTTTGACGTCGTTCACTGCCCCGGCCATACCCCCGGCCATGTTGCGATTATCAACCAAGCCGCCAAGCTCGCGTTCGTGGGCGATCTATTGTTCAAGGGCTCAATCGGGCGCAGTGACTTTCCCAAAGGTAATTTCGAGGACCTGATCGCTTCGATCACTGGCAAGCTCTGGCCTTACGGGAACGACATCCACTTTGTGCCGGGCCATGGTGAAATCAGCAGTTTTGGCCAAGAGCGCAAGACCAATCCCTATGTCAGTGATCGGGTCTTGGGGCGGGAGTAGGGGGACATGGTTTTAAAATTTACCCTCCACCATGCTTCGCATGGTCCCTTTCCCCCGTAAGTAGGGGAGGACAAATGCTGCGTTTACCTTGAATGGTCCTAACCCCCCTTGCATCTATGACCTAACCCTTTCACAAGGCTGACCATGATCTTAATCATTCATCCCGAACTTTCCCTTGCCCAACCGCTTCTTGAAAATATCGCCCCGTGCACACGCGTGTGGGAGATTGAGGATTTAGCCGCCTTTGCGGCGGGGCCTGGTGCCGGGGTGCGCGCGATTGCCTGTATTGGCGGCAAAAAAACCGATGCCGCTTTATTTTGTCTTTTTCCTAAGCTTGAGGCCGTGATTGCCGCTGGCGTGGGGGTAGACGGGGTGGATCTTGCGGCGGCGAAAGCGGCGGGCATTGCGGTGTGTAATTCACCGGGCATCAATACCGATGATGTGGCCGACCTTGCCATGGGGTTGTTGATTGCGGGCGAACGCAACATCATTGAGCTCGATCGTTTGGTGCGTACTGGTGAGTGGGCGGATGCTTTGACCCATGCACCGCGTTATCGCTTGCGGGGGCGGACATTGGGCATTTTGGGCATGGGTGCCATTGGGCAGGCTATTGCCGTGCGGGGGGAGGCCTTTGGCTTGAAGATCATATGGTCTGGCCCCAATCCCAAGCCGGAGCTTGTTTGGCCGCGGGTCGAGAGCGTGCTGGAGCTTGCCCGCCAGTCTGACATTTTGATGTTGGCCTGCCCCCTATCTGAGGCAACCCGCCAAGTGGTGTCGCGTGAGGTGCTCGATGCTTTGGGATCAGAAGGCGTGCTGATCAATGTGGCGCGCGGCGGGGTGGTGGATGAACCCGCTTTGCTAGACGCGCTAAAAAATAAGCGCATTTTAGGCGCAGGCTTGGATGTGTTTGCGCACGAGCCAACCGACCCAAAGCTTTGGGCCGAATTGTCCAATGTCGTTCTGACCCCACATGTGGCGGGCCGCACGCGTGAAAGCGTGCAAGAAGCCGTGCGCGCCGCGATTGGGAACCTGATCCGAGTCTATCAGGGCCAGGCCTTGGAAAATCGGGTAGTCTAAATCCATATAGGGATTGATTGAGGCCTAGAGGTGCTAATCGCGTTTCAGGTTAAGCTATTCAGTAGTCTGGGATGCGTTTTTGGTGCCCATTCTGGTTCAAAACCGCTTATCGATGATGACTTGCCAAATCGCCCACTGACAATTCAATGAGGCCTTTGGAGTAAGCGAGGCCTGCACCAAAGGCCTTTTCAAACGAAAAGCCGCTAAGATTTTTCCATTGCGTGCACCGTATTCGAGTTTCAGCTCTCAATCGGGCCCATCGCGGTTTGGAGATAGTTTTGCAGACCAAGCTTATCGATCAAGGCCAATTGGGTTTCTAAGAAGTCGATATGCTCTTCAGTATCTTCGAGGATTTTTGCGACGATGTCACGCGACACAAAGTCGCGAACCTTCTCAAAATGCTCAATCGCGTCTTTCATTTGACCTTGGCCGCGATATTCCACCGCAAGGTCAGCTGCTAAGCATTCGGGGACCGCTTCGCCCAGTTTCAGCTTATGCATGTCTTGCATATTGGGCAAACCATCGAGCATCAATATGCGCTCGATCAGATGATCGGCGTGCTTCATCTCGCCGATGGATTCCTTATAGGTCACATCGCCCAACTTAATCAGGCCCCAGTTTTTATACATGCGCGCATGCAAGAAATATTGATTGATGGCGGTTAGTTCGTTGGTGAGAATGGTGTTAAGGCGCGCAATGACGCCCTCTGCGGCTTGCATGATGTACTCCTAATCTGGGGACAGTATAGACTTGTCGAGGAATTCGACAAGCAAGTGCCTAGCATTGGGTCTGATACAAAGGGCGTGCAAGACTATCGATCATTGCCTGCATGTCTTCCACGCAGCGGCCACATTGAGCTTTGCAACGGTGCTGATGAAAAATCTCACAGGGTTGGCGGGCACCACGCGAGATCGCAGCTTGGACGCAGCGCTCACGAATTCCATTGCAATTGCACACAAACATGCGAGTCTTCCGTTTCTGACTTTAAGCCACATGATAATAGCCCGTGATAATAGCGCATGATGCCTCTTATTGCAAGTGCTTCGCAATAAAAATAACGGCACGCTCAGTGCTTCAACGCTCCACACACACTGCAACCCCCATGCCCCCGCCAATGCATAAGGTTGCAAGGCCGCGCTTAACGTCTCTGGCCGCCATTTCATAAAGCAAAGTGACAAGCACACGCGCGCCAGAGGCCCCAATAGGATGACCCAACGCAATCGCGCCGCCATTCACATTGACCTTGCTGGTATCCCAACCCATTTCACGATTGACTGCTATGGCTTGGGCGGCAAAGGCCTCATTGGCTTCAATCAAATCAAGATCATTTGCCCGCCAACCTGCTTTTTCCAAAGCGCGTTTGGATGCGGGTATCGGCCCGGTGCCCATTAAGGCAGGATCCACACCTGCGGTTGCAAATGAAGCGATCCGGGCAAGTGGGGTTAGCCCGCGCTTACTGGCTTCAGAGGCACGCATCACAACCAAAGCCGCCGCGCCATCATTTATGCCCGATGCATTGCCTGCGGTCACCGTGCCATCTTTTTTGAACGCGGGCCGCAAAGCTTGTGCGGCCTCCAAAGTTGCGCCGCGCCGAATATATTCGTCTTTAATGACTATGACTTCGCCCTTGCGGCTTTTTACGCTGACCTTGGCGATTTGGCTGTCGAAGCGGCCTGCGTCTTGGGCTGCTTCGGCTTTATGTTGGCTGGCGGTAGCAAACGCATCTTGCTCCTCACGCGTGATCTGCCACTTTTCTGCGACGTTTTCTGCCGTAATCCCCATGTGATAGCTAAAGAAAGCATCGGTGAGGCCATCCTTGATCATGGTGTCGATGAAGGAATGATCACCCATTTTAGTGCCTGCGCGCAGATAGGCACTATGCGCTGACAAGCTCATACTTTCTTGACCACCTGCGACCACGATATCGGCACTTCCTGTCATGATTTGTTGGGCGGCAAGCGCAACAGTACGCAATCCTGAGCCACAAACCTGATTGACCAGCCAAGCGGGGGCGCTATCGGTGATGCCAGCAGCGCGGCTGGCTTGGCGCGCGGGGTTTTGACCTTTGCCAGCGGTGAGCACTTGACCGAAAATGACTTCGGATATTTCCTCGCCACCGATACCGGCACGCGCTAAGGCAGATTCAATCGCCACGGCCCCTAATTCATGCGCCTCAAGCGTCGCAAACGCACCAGAAAATGACCCAATCGGCGTGCGGGCAGCAGATATAATGACAATATCCTCAGACGACGTGCTCATGTCAGGAACTCCCTAGAAATTTCAGGCCAATCGGTCGCGCCCAATCAGCGTTCTTCGTTAGGATCTGTCTCGCGTAAGAATGATGTGGCGTCAATCGGCAAAACAATTCTTTACAATGTCCAAGTGCGAAAAATAGGTCTGGGTGGATTATGGTGTTGGCATAAGGGCCTAGAAACCCATTGGCTATCTAAGGCGTTACGCACCTGCCCAATTGCCTTGCATCTGCGAACAAGTACAGCGAAGCTGATGACCCATACCTGCTTAAAGGAGCTACAATTGAGCGAAACCAAATTGGCTAAACCCGTGGTGACGATCAAGAAATATGCCAACCGGCGGCTCTATAATACAGCCACCTCAGCTTATGTGACTTTGGAACACTTGGCCCAGATGGTGCGCGATGGTGTTGATTTTGTTGTGTTTGATGCCAAATCCAACGAGGACATTACCCGCTTCATACTCACTCAGATTATTCTAGAAGCCGAAAGTTCAGGCAATAATCTTCTTCCGGTTGGCTTCTTGCGCGATATCATTCGGTGCTATGGCGATAGCGTGCAGGGATTTTTGCCGTCCTATCTAGATCTGGCGATGAAGAGTTTTACCGATAGCCGTGAGCACTTTTCAAAGTCATTGAACGGCGGATTTGATCTGGCGGGGCCGGTTGAGTTTTTTCAACAAGCCGTCCGCACCAATATGTCAATGATGGCCGAAGCCGCGCGCACCTTTACTGGGGTTGTTGTACCAACTGTTTTGCACGGCAAAAGTAAAGCCGCACTGCGTCAAGAAACCGCGCAAGAATTAGTCGCGATGCGCGCCCAAATGGAAGCGATGCAAGCTCGGCTAGACAAGCTTGATGGTTCAACAAAGTAAATCGAAGCAATAAAGGGGCGCGTCTTATGTCGTCGATCTTTGATCTAAGTGGAAAAACCGCAATTGTTACGGGCTCCTCACGGGGTATCGGCAAAGCCATAGTTGAGCAATTGGCTGCCCATGGCGCTAATGTAGTGGTATCTTCGCGCAAAGCTGGCCCTTGTGAAGAGGTCGCCGCCAGTATCAATGCAACCCTTGGCACCAATGGAAAAAGCCCCCGTGCCATCGCCATTCCAGCCAACATCTCCTCAAAAGAGGATTTGCAGCGCTTAGTCGATCAAACCAACGAAGCTTTCGGTCAAATTGATATTGTGGTGTGTAACGCAGCGTCTAACCCTTATTACGGGCCGATGGCTGGTATTGCGGACGACGCCTTTGCTAAGATTTTGCAGAATAACATCATCTCCAATCATTGGCTGATCTCGATGGTGGCCCCAAAGATGCGGGCGCGCCAATCTGGAAACATCACAATCATCTCCTCCATTGGTGGGATCAAAGCCACCGATGTGATAGGGGCTTATAACATCTCCAAAGCGGCAGACATGCAGTTGGCGCGCAATTTAGCGCTCGAATTTGGTGGCGATGGCGTTACGGTCAATTGTATAGCACCTGGCCTCATTAAAACCGACTTTGCCCGCGCTTTGTGGGAAGACCCCAAGATACTCAAGCAAGCCACCACCCATTCGTGCCTCAAGCGCATTGGTGAGCCCGATGAAATCGCCGGTATGGCGGTTTTTTTGGCGTCGCGGGCAGGGGGGTTCACCACGGGTCAAACCTTTGTCATCGATGGTGGCGCAACCGTTGTTTAGGAAGTCAGCATGAAAAAGTCTTTGGTCGGCCTCGCACTTGTCCTCACGCTTGGTGCCGGTTTGGGCATGTCGCAATTTGTTATGGGCCTCAACGCCGCCCCTAAGCCCGCGGGCAAAGCCAAACCAGCTACACAAACCCTAGCCCCGATTGAGGATGCGCGCCTGCGCAGCCACATCAAAACCTTGGCGGATGACTTTTTTGAAGGTCGAAGCCCTGGAACCCGCGGCGATGATATGGCCACAACCTATATTGCTGGTGCCATGGCCGCGATTGGCTTAGAACCAGCGGGCGATCAGGGCACCTGGTTTCAAAACTTTGACCTTATCCGCTTTACCACAGCACTAGGTGGAACATTCAGTGTTGAAGATGAGATGTGGAAGCAAGGCTCTGACGTGATGATGATCAGCCGCCGCGCGGATGGCTCGTCTTATAATCTCAAAGACGCACCAATCGTGTTTGCAGGCTATGGCGTCACGGCACCTGATAAGAACTGGGATGATTTTGCTGGGTTGGATTGGACAGGCAAAATCGCGCTTGTACTGATCAATGACCCCGATTTTGAAGCAGCCCCGGGTGATGCTGTTGCCGGCCAATTCGGCGGCAAAGCTATGCAATGGTATGGTCGGTGGCCTTATAAATTTGAAGCCGCTGCCAAAGCTGGTGCAGCGGGTGTGTTGATCATTCATGAAGATGCGCCAGCCGCATATGGTTGGGGCGTGGTGCGCAATTCAAACGGCACCCGGTTTGATTATGTACGTCCAGATAAAGGGGCATCTTTAGTTGCCGTGGAAGGCTGGATATCTCGGGCGGTCGCGGTTGAGTTATTGCGCAAATCTGGTCTTGATTTTGAAGCCTTAAAGCGGGCGGCTCGCATGCCGGGGTTCAAGCCTGTTCCTTTGAACCAAACAGCCACCATCGAAATGGAGGTGTCGCGCGAAACCATAGCAACCCGTAACGTCGTCGGCTTTCTAAAGGGTTCTGAGCGCCCAGATGAAACCGTTGTTCTAGGTGCCCATCATGATCATTTGGGCATACGTGAGCCAATTGATGGCGATGCGATTTATAATGGCGCGATGGACAATGCTTCAGGTGTTGCGGGCATGCTTGAAATCGCGCGTACTGTAGCCACGGGTCCAAGGCCTGCCCGTTCGATCGTGTTTGCATCCTGGGCTGCAGAAGAACAAGGTTTGTTAGGCTCAGACTATTATGTCACCCATCCGCTTTTTCCCTTGGCCAAAACCGCAGCCGCTTTAACCTTGGATATGTTGGCCCATAGGGGAGTGACGAAGGAGATGGAGTTTCCAGGCTCTGGCAAGTCCAGTCTAGACGACGTGATGAAAAAGATACTGGCCAGCCAAGGCCGCGCTTTTACCCCTGACCGCAATCCCCAGTTTGGCTTATTTTATCGCTCAGACCATTTTCCCTTTGCCCGCGCCGGGGTTCCAGCTTTGTTTCCTACAACCGGCACGACATTGGCTAAGGGTGGGGTTGAGGCGGGGCAAGCCGCAATGAGAGAATGGATCGATAAACGCTATCATAAGCCCCAGGATGAATATGATCCAAGCTTTGATTTTTCAGGTGCCTTGTTGGATTTAACCGCCACGCGCAGCTTGATCTTGGAGATAGCCAATGACAAGGCTTGGCCAAGTTGGACCATGGGTGATGAGTTTGAAGCAGTCCGCAAGCGCAGCGACACCCAACGAACAGTGCGTTAACTGACCTATTGGATGGATTTCGCCACATCCCTTGCCCATACATTGCAGAGCAAGGTTGGCGTTTTCATTGATAACCGCTAGAAGCCCGCAACTTATCGGAGATTTTCACTATGTCTAACGCCCAAAATGGCGAATCGCCTATTACTGGCAATGTATTACTTTATAAAAACCCAGAACCTTTGTCCTTAGAGGCGCACAAACAGCTAGGTTTGAAAAATATTGCGCGCCCGTTTGGTTTTGTTGAGACAACCCATGTTGTCCCCTTAACAGTCCAAGAATTTGGAATGGCTGCAGGGTCAATGCCGATCATCTTTGCACCCGACGGCAAAACACCCTTGGCCGTTTTATCGGCGCGCGCTGGCGATAATCTTTTCGTGGACGGCGATGGTAATTGGGAATTGGACGGCTATATACCGGCTTTTATTCGCCGTTATCCCTTTGTGTTTGCAGCCGACCCACAAGGTGACAATTTCGTGGTTTGCATCGATACCAAAGCAGAAATGATTGGTGAAAACCCCGATCTTCCCCTGTTTGCTGATGATAAGCCAACAGCATATACCAATAATGCTATGGAGTTTTTGCAGGACTTTGAACGTCAGCGCCGCTCGACAGAAGAATTCATGAACATCATCACAGCCATGGATTTACTGGAAGAAAAAACAGTCACCTTCACACCAACCAATGGCGATGGTAGCCCAGCTGAGCCACTGAAAGTAGCCGATTATATTGGTATTTCTGAAGAAAAACTAAATGCACTACCCGCTGCTAAATTGCTTGAGCTCAAGCAAAAAGGTTGTTTGGGTGCAATCTATGCCCATTTAGTATCGCTTTTACAATGGCAAAAAATGGTGCAACGTACCTTGCGCAATGCACCCCAATCCCCAGAAATTGCCAACGCCTAAACTGGCTCTTTTGGACAAAACAATACAGGGTGGCCGATAAGGCCACCTTGTGTTAGCGTGTTAGGGGTTGGGTTCGATGTTAACCAATCAAGGCTGCCCCAATCACCCAAACGCCTATGGCTGCAAAGATCGCGCCGGCTATTGTGCGAACCACTTGCAGCGGGACAATTTTAGTGGCGGCTTGGCCTAGATAAACGGCGGGTACATTGGCCAGCATCATACCAAATGTTGTGCCGATTGTAACAAAAGTGATGTTCTCAAAACGGGCTGCCAACAAAGACGTTGCGATCTGGGTCTTATCGCCTATCTCAACCAAAAAGAATGCGATCAAAGTGGTGATAAAAACCCCACCATGGGACTTTTCGCCAGCTGCCACATCTTCCTTGTCGGGTATCAAAGCCCATCCGCCCATCAGAATAAAAGCTGTACCCACCCCGATTTGAAACCACTTGCCGGTGATCAATTGGGCAATGCCATAGCCGAGGCTGGCGGCAAAAGCATGATTGATCAAAGTGGCCACTAGAATACCTGCAAAGATCGGTACCGGTTTTTGAAATTTGCAGGCCAAAACAATGGCTAAAAGCTGGGTTTTGTCACCGATTTCTGCGATGGCAACAATAAGGGTAGATAGCCAAATGGCTTCCATATCAACATTCCTCACCAAATGTTTTGTCTTGAGCTATCCTTAGCCATATAAGGCTGCGCGATAAAGGGCGTGATAATCATCCTGAGTGGTCGTTTTGGGATTGGTTAGATGCGCAATGTCCAAGAGAGCATGGCAGACAATGCCATCGGCATGATCGTCGGTGAGACCCAATTCAGACAAATTCGCGGGAATGCCCAAGTCTTGGTTCAGCTTCGATAGTGCATCAAACAAATCTGCACCAGGGTTTAGGCCCATGGCGTGGCGAATGCGCGCTTCCCCATCTGTGTTTGCGCCTGCATTGAATTTCATCACATGGGGTAAAAAGATCGCGTTTAAGGTGCCGTGATGCAGGCTAGGGCTTTTAAGACGACCTGCGGCATGGGATAAAGCGTGAACGCTGCCTAAGCCCTTCACAAAAGCCAAAGCGCCTTCAGTGGAGGCCATCATCATGTGCCAACGGGCATCACGGTCACCCCCATCTTTGACGGCGCGGGCCAACATACCTTCACCAACCGCACGGCTGATCCCGTCGGCGGCTATTGCGTCAGCAGGTGGGTTGATCGTAGGAGACAGGATGCTTTCGATACAATGGGTGACGGCATCCATACCTGTTGCTGCTGTAAGCCCAGCGGGCAGGCCCAGGGTCAGTTCGGGGTCACAAAGCGCGATACTTGGGATTAGAAATTTTGATACAAATAATTCTTTCTCACCCGATGCAAGTACAATAATCGCGCCAATCGAAACCTCTGACCCTGTTCCAGAAGTGGTTGGTATGGCAATGAGAGGCGGGATTTTTCCAATGAGACGAGAGCCGCGCTGTGCTGTTCCAAAGCGTGCCAATGGTCCCTCCCCATGCACCAAAAGACCTACACCCTTTGCTAAATCCATGGCCGATCCACCACCAAGCGCAATGAGAGAATCTGCCCCACAAGACTGATAGAGCTGGGAAGCATTGATCGTTGCGGCTTCAGTTGGATTGCCAGGTGTTTCATCAAAAATAGCCGCAGGACCAATGGGATGGTCAAAAGCGTCCAACGCATCGAGTAGCCTCTGCAGCAATCCAGCCGCGACAACGCCTTTGTCCGTAACGATCAAGGGACGGCTGGCGCCAAGGCTTTGTAAGGCCTTGCCGATCTGGTTGATGGCCCCGTGGTCAAAGCGAAGATCAGTGAGATAGGGAATGTTGGCCATGGTGCGTTTCCGAGATAAACTAGGATTTTTGCGACCTTATGGGCAGTGCATCCTGCCTGCAATGTCATAACATGTGCTTGAGCAGATAGACCGCGCGGCCTAGGCTGAGTAAGGCAGAATCTGAGCAGTTTGATTTGAGGAAACCTATTGATGACAAACCCGATTTTGAGTGTGCGCGATCTGTCGGTGACGTTTTCTACGCCAGACGGTCCGGTTCAAGCGGTTCGAGGCATCAATCTGGATATCCTGCCCGGCGAGTGCGTGGCGGTTGTGGGCGAATCCGGCTCCGGCAAAAGCCAAACCTTTATGGCGGCGATGGGCTTGCTCGCCTCCAACGGCGTCGCAAGCGGCTCTATCCAGTTTAAGGGTCAAGAATTACTGGGTTTAAAACCCGCTGCCCTGAACTCCATTCGCGGCAAGCAGATGGCAATGATCTTCCAAGACCCCCTTACCTCCCTCACCCCGCATATGAAAGTGGGTGAGCAAATGGCTGAAGTGCTCAACTTACATATGAATTTAAAAGGCGAAGCCGCCACCAAGCGCTGTATTGAATGGCTAGAGCGGGTGCGGATCCCTGAAGCGGCCCGCCGCTTGTTCCAATATCCCCATGAGTTATCGGGCGGAATGCGCCAACGGGTTATGATCGCGATTTCGATGCTGTGTGAGCCAGCTTTGCTGATCGCGGATGAACCCACCACAGCACTTGATGTCACGGTCCAAGCCCAAGTTCTTGAATTGATGGATGAGCTCAAACGCGACACCGGTGCTGCCATCGCATTGGTGACCCATGACATGGGCGTGGTAGCTCGCTTGGCTGACAAGGTGCAGGTGATGCACAAGGGCCTCTATGTTGAGACAGGCGAAGTTCGCGCAATCTTTGGCGCACCCAAAGACCCCTATACCCAAAAACTACTCGCCGCCGTGCCCCGCTTGGATCGCCCACAGCGCCTTGGCGTCCAACTTGCTGATCCGCCCACGGATGATGCACCGATATTGGTTGAAGCCAAGAACCTTCAGGTTCATTTTCCGATAAAGGTCAGTGGCGGCCTTTTCCCGCAGACTCAGCCACTGCGCGCCGTCGATGGCGTTGATTTGACAATCCGCGCTGGAGAAACTGTTGGCGTAGTTGGAGAGTCTGGGTGTGGTAAATCGACCCTAGCGCGCGGGATTTTGCGTTTAGTGCCTGCGAGTGCTGGGGCCGTCGTATGGCTTGGGAAACCGGTGACTGGGACCTCTAGAAGTCAGCTTCGCGCATCGCGCAAGGACTTAACCATCGTGTTTCAAGACCCTTTGGCGAGCTTGGATCCCCGCATGACCATTGGTGCCTCCATCGCGGAGCCGCTTCTAGTCCATAAGCCAGGCATTGGTCGGGTTGAGCGCGACGCCATGGTGAAAGACATGATGAACCGTGTCGGCCTCGATCCAAATTGGCTCAACCGCTACCCGCACGAATTTTCAGGCGGCCAAAACCAACGTGTAGGCATCGCGCGCGCTATGATCTTGCGGCCTAAGTTTGTGGTTTGTGATGAAGCGGTCTCAGCACTTGACGTCTCTATCCGTGCGCAGATCATTGATCTTTTAATGGATTTACAGCGCGAGTTTGGCCTTGCCATGTTGTTCATCAGCCATGATTTGGCGGTAGTTCGCGAAATCAGCCATCGTGTTATGGTGATGTATTTGGGTCGTGTTGTTGAGATGGCCGATCACAATGCAATCTACCTCAATCCGCGCCATCCTTACACACGGGCGTTGATTTCAGCCGCCCCCATTCCTGACCCTGAAATCGAAAAAAACCGACCTAGAATTCCCTTGGAAGGCGATCTTCCCTCTCCTTTGGATCCACTTGCGCATTTGCGGTTTATGAAATCAAAACTGGTGGCAGGTACCGGACCGCAATATCGGCCTTTGCTGCAAGAGATAGCACCCGGGCATTGGGTGGCAGAGCATGACGCGCTTTAGTTTATCGTCGTCATTTTCGCACCATGATGGCGGCTATGGTCGCGACTGTTAGATATGAGTGGTCTACCCTTTTTTTGGAGGGAAAACTGCCATAACAAAGACTAAGTCGTTAGGTTTAATGTTTTGACCTATCATCATTGTGAGCCATCAGGGGGAAGCCATGCAAATTACGCGTCGAGATGCTTTATTGGGTGCTGCATCCGTTTGTGCGGGTAGTTTTTTGTGGGGCTGCAGTCAAAGCAAAGCCGATAATCCTGCCCTCAAGGCTTTGATCGACACCATCACGACAACCATGCTTAAAGACTCACCTGAAATTGCATCATCCCTCACTGTACCTGAAGCTTTGGCAGGGGGGCCCTATAAGGCACGGGTGTCTGATGCTTCGGCTGATGCAGAAATCAAGCGCAATCAATGGGTTGCAGGCTGGCTAAAGGATCTTGGTGCCATTGATCAAACAAGTCTCAACCCCACTGATAAAATCACCCATCAAGTCGTCACCTCGGCGCTGACCTATTCAGCAGCCGCTGCCCCCATGGGCTATGGCTCAGCGGGTTACGGCTCACCCAACCCGTATTTGGTGTCGCAATTAACCGGCTCTTATGTTGGCATGCCCGATTTCCTCGATAGTCAGCACGTGGTCAAGACCAAGGATGATGCGCAGGCCTGGCTTTCGCGGGTTGAGGGTTTTGCAGGGCAAATGGGTCAAGAAGTTACACGGGTGAAAGCCGATGTGGCTAAAGGGGTGGTTCCGCCCGACTTCATCATCGATCGTACACTCGGCCAATTGCGTACCTTTATGAGAACTCCAGCCAAGGATAGCGTCCTTGTGGCGGGGCTTGTACGCAAGGCCAAGGAGGCGGGGCTTGATGCAGCGGGCTTAGGCGAAGCGTGCACTAAGCTAGTCATTGAAAAGGTTTTACCCGCCTATCAGGCCCAAATTGACTTGTTTGAAGGTCTACGCGGGCAAGCGAAGTCCGATGCTGGTGTATGGAAACTTCCTGAAGGGGAAGCTTATTACCAAGCTGCCCTTGGCTATTGGACCACAACCAAAATGACCCCCAACGAAGTTCATGAATTGGGGCGTGATCTGGTTGGTTCTTATGGTTCGCAAATGGATGCTGGTCTAAAGCAGCTGGGCATGACGCAAGGCAGTGTCGGGGAACGCATGGCGGCCTTGGGCAAGGATCCAAAATATCTTTACCCCAATAATGAAGCGGGCAAAACCCAATTATTGGCCGATCTCAATGTGCAAATGGCCAATTTGAAAAAACGTCTGCCAGAAGTTTTCGCCACCCTCGCCAAAGCCGATTGTGAAGTCAAACGCGTGCCTGCCTATACCGAAGCAGGCGCTCCTGGCGGTTATTACCAACAACCAGCACCTGATGGGTCGCGCCCGGGGGCATATTATATCAATCTGCGTGACACCGCCGCTAGGCCCAAATGGTCCTTGCCGACTTTGACCTATCACGAAGCCCAGCCCGGCCATCACTTGCAGATTTCTTTGGCGCAAGAAGCCCAAGGATTGCCATTTTTACGATCAAAAATGCTGTGGTTTGGCGCCTATGGTGAAGGTTGGGCCCTTTATGCTGAGCAATTGGCCGATGAGCTGGGCCTCTATGAAGGCGATATCGCGGGCCGTTTAGGCTATGCGCAATCAGCGGCATTCCGTGCGGCACGCTTGGTTGTCGATACCGGCCTGCACGCAAAAAAATGGAGCAAGGAGCAAGCCGTCGATTATATGATGGAGGCGACAGGGGATACGCGCGACAGCATTGTCACCGAGGTTGAGCGCTATTGCGTGTGGCCCGGCCAAGCGTCCAGTTATATGGTTGGCAAAACCAATATCATCCGTTTGCGCACCGATGCCAAGACAAAATTGGGTGACAAGTTCGACCTTAAAGCCTTCCACGATCAAATCCTATTGCGCGGCCCAATGCCCTTGGACGTGTTAGACCAAGTAATTGTCGACTGGCAAAATGGGATCAAGGCCTGATCATTTTAGAACCTAATGCCCCAGCGCCGCATTCTTCTCTACCTGCAAAGGCGCAGTGCATTTTGCACGCTCATGTTCTGCCTAGCTACCTGACCTCAATGGCGTGAGTTGGGGTGTGGGGAGGCAGTATCGGACTTATAGGGTTTGATGGAAGACATTGAGCACCAATATCGCTAAGTTGAGTATTCCCGACACCAATTTTAAAAAGCAGAGTGTCCTTGGCCGCCAATCGTCACGGTGCGGCCTAATTGGCCGGCCCGTTCAATGATAAATTGCCAAGCGCTACGTCCTGAACGCGCACCGAGCTTTGTGGACCATTGCAATGCGCTTCTCTCAAGTTCAAGGTCACCAGGATCAAGATCAATCTTTGGCAATAAGGGGTCACAATGGATAACCACACTGCTTGATCAAAGGGATGAAAACCCAACCAGAGGCCAAAACGCTCGGCCAAGGCACGTTGTTCTTCTGCCGTTTCCTCAGGTCTAAACTCCTGCTGGGAGCCGTCGGGGCGATTGATTAAATGGCGCCGATTGGATGTGGCATAAACCAAAAGATTGGCCAAAGCCCCCGATACCCCGCCATCAATGACTGATTTTAGCGCCTTATAGCTATCATCGGTTGCCTCAATGGAGAGGTCATCAAAAAAAAAGATGGTACGCCAATTGGCTTGACTGTGGTGGTCGGCAAGTTCGCGGATGGTAATTCAGCCCTAGGCGGGGCTAGGCGTTCTAAAGCTTGGGCGATGCGTTCAAGGGAGGTATGGGGCAAGAGTATCACCTCGATTATTCACTGAGACTTTTTCTTTGGTGGATAGATGCAGCTTGAAAGACCACTTTCTCGAACCATGCGCGCACCCTTGACAATAGCATTGGATTTGCGCGCAATCCGACGCGACGGATTGGTCGGGCTCCACCTGCCTGGTGAGGGCAAGATGGCCGCCATACGTGCGGCTTCTAGTGGCGATAAATCCTTTGCCGGCTTGCCAAAATGATAAAGCGCTCCTGCCTCTGCCCCAAAAATACCAGGACCAAACTCAGCGACATTAAGATAGGCTTCCATAATACGACGCTTAGGCCAAACCGTCTCAATCAAAACGGTAAAGCCCGTCTCTAGCCCTTTGCGCAACCAAGAGCGTTCGGGCCATAAAAATACATTTTTGGCGGTTTGTTGACTGATGGTAGAGCCCCCGCGTAGCCGTCGTCCCCGCTCATTGCTTTTGACTGCCTTTTGAATGGCGATCCAATCAAAGCCATTATGGCTGCAAAATTTTGCATCTTCTGAGGCAATCACTGAACGCACCAGATACGGGCTTATACGAGTAAGGGGAACAGGAATACGCCGCACATCCATACCTTGCAGGGCGCGCTCCACCATCAAAATAGTGCCAGGTATCGGCACGAAGCGATAAGCGAGCGCTATCACAATCGGTGTCAAGATCAAGATCATGAGGCCTTGTATCAGGCGACGCCCCCATGTCTTACCCTTGCTTGGGCGTAGAGGTTTCTTGCGTAAAGTGTTTGGTTTGCTGGCGGGGTTCAAGGAGGGTGGCCCCATTCGGCGATGACATCGGGATCGGTTTCTCTGTGCATACTGGCCTGCGCCAAGCTTGAAAAGTCCTGGTGCGACATCAATTGCGATAAGGCCCAAATGGCAGCCCCACGAACTAAGGGGCTTTTATGTTCACTCAGGTGTAGCGCGGCTTTCATTGACGCCTTGGTCGCACTATTGCCAAGGCCAATGGCGACGTTGCGCAAGAAGCGCTCAAGACCTATACGCTTGACTGGATTTTTGACAAACAAAGCGCGAAAATCTGCATCATCAAGTTCTGCTAATTCAACCAGTTTTAAGGTGCCTAACTCTGACCGTGTGTGCAGTTTGGCCTCCTGCGCTGTTTGGGCAAACTTATTCCACGGGCAAACGGCCAGGCAATCATCACAGCCATAGATGCGATTACCGATTGCGGCGCGAAACTCACGGGGTATTGGGCCCTTATGCTCTATGGTGAGATAGGAAATGCAGCGCCGCGCATCCAATTGATATGGTGCCAGAAAGGCTTTAGTTGGGCAGATATCTAAACATGCGCTACAGCTACCGCAATGATCTGGGTTGGGCGCATCAGG
Source organism: Candidatus Phycosocius spiralis (assembly GCF_030158815.1). Lineage (GTDB taxonomy): Bacteria > Pseudomonadota > Alphaproteobacteria > Caulobacterales > Aquidulcibacteraceae > Aquidulcibacter > Aquidulcibacter spiralis. The sequence continues at coordinate 68,656 of NZ_BPFZ01000002.1, read as the reverse complement.
CAAAACTGCTTGATCCATCAAGATACAGCCCAAAAACAGCCATGAGCCAAATTGGGTAGAAACCAAATTGGTGTGCTTTCCCTGCCAACCAAGACCCGCTAGCGCCGCCAAGGGTTTTTCCATCAAGGGGGCGGTATCAACAAACACTTTCACTTGCGCGCCATATTGTTGGTGCAACGCGCCCGCTAGTGCTTTGAGTTTTTTTTTGATCACATCATGGTAATCATCCCCACCGGCATAAACGGAGATAATGGCCCGGTCCTTATGGGCCAAATCGTCGAGGGGATTATGCGCAGGGCTATAGTTTTGTGCCAACATAATGGCAGATTTAGCTCTTTCCCACATATGTGTCGGGTGACTGCGCCGATGACTGGTTTCAGATATCCAATTCATGGTGCCGTGATGACCCGCTTCGATAAAAGCGCGTAAACGTAGGCCTGCTTGCCAAGGTGCGCTTGCATCACAAATGCCACATGCGTCAAAGCCATGCGCAAAGGCCAGCGCCTTGATACCTAGGCCATGCAACGGGGGTGAGTTGGGGGGTGGCTTAGTCACACCGAACCTAAAAGTCCAAATCGGTATAATGAGGCGGCGCGCTTAGGCCAGCTAGTCCATCCAACAATAAGGGGCGAAAGGCGGGGCGTTGCTTTAGCCTTGCATACCAATCCTTACCTGCAGGCGCACTCGCCCAATTGACCGCATCTAAATAATCAAGAACTGAAAAATGGGCGGCCACGACTAAATCGGCCATCGATAATTTCTTACCTCCTATCCAACCCTCACCTTCCGCCGCCCGACCAATCTGGTCCAAGGCTTGGTTGGCCTCACCGTGAGCTTGACGCAGGATGGAAGGGTCAGGTGCACCTCCACGGGTCATGAGTTTTCGGGCTTTTTCGGTGACAATGCGCTCTACAATTGGCCCTAAAGACCTTATGGCACGAATGGTCAAGGTGCGCACTGCCGCGCGCTCTAATGGCCCACCCGGCAATAGGGGTGGGGTTGGTAATAAGTCTTCCAAATACTCAAAGATCGACAAGGCTTCAGAGATCGTGGCCCCATGCCCCCAGGAATCATCGACCAAAATCGGCGTAGTGCCGTCTTGGGATAGGGCCAAAATCGTCGTATCCTCTTCAAAGGGAAGGGCTTCGCGAACGTGAAAGACGGCCCGCTTCTCACCTAAGGCCAAGCGCACAGCCCGTGATAGGGGGTCCAATGTTCTGGTGTGGACAATGAGCATTGGATTTCTTTGTGCGAGCCCATCGGTAAGGTCAATGATTCCCCGCATCGCAGCGGCTTCACAGAAACGAATAAGGGTCGATGTCGACTTGCACGCGCACACTAGCTGGTACGCGGAACTGGCGTCGCCATGCGGCCATGAAGGCTGACAAGTCCACTTCTTTGGTGGATTGAATCAAAAAGCGCCGCCGGTGCCTACCCCGGATCATAGACAGTGGCGGTGGCGCTGGCCCCCAAACGACCACGCCATCGACAGGAAACAAGGCTTGTGCCGCAGTCTCAGCGGCTGCATCTACGGCACTTTCGCTCTGGGCCATCAGGTGCAAAGCCGCCATTCGTCCAAAGGGTGGCGCGCCCACGGCCGCTCGCCCCATAACTTCAGCCGCCAAAAATGCGTCGCGGTCTCCGAGGTAGAGAGCTTGTATCGCCTCATTGTCTGGATAATAGGTTTGGATCATCGCGCGTCCGGGCCGATTAGCCCGACCCGCACGCCCGGCGACTTGGCTTAACATCTGGTATGTTCGCTCGCCTGCCCGTGGATCACCGCCTTTGAGGCCAAGGTCAGCATCGACCACACCCACCAAGGTCAGGTTAGGGAAATTATGGCCCTTGGCGACAATCTGGGTGCCGATAACAATATCGATTTCTCCCACTTCCATTTGGGCCACAAGGTCGCGGACGGCTTGGGGAGTATGGGTGGTATCAGAGGAGAAAATGGCTACGCGCGCTTGTGGGAATAAATTTTCCGCCTCAGCTGCAATCCGCTCCACCCCTGGTCCTACAGATACCAGTCCGCCCGGCGTCCCACATGTGGGGCAAGAATCGGGCTTGCGCATCGAAAAGCCAGTTAAGTGGCACACCAAGCGATTGGAATAGCGATGCTCTACTAGCCAGGATTCGGTCTCTGGCGATTTCATGCGGTGGCCACAAGTGCGGCACAAAACCACGGGAGCGTACCCGCGCCGATTGAGGAATAATAAGACTTGTTCGCCTTGCGCTAATGTTTCGGCCATCGCGTTTACTAAAACCGGGCTAAGCCAGTGATCTTTTTTGGGCGGGTGCGATTTTAAGTCGATCAGGTCGATCTGCGGCAATAAGGCGACGCCATAACGGCTGGGTAGCACCAAGCGCTGATAGCGCCCGGCATCTGCATTGATGCTGGTTTCCAAAGACGGAGTGGCAGAACCCAAAACGATCGTAGCTTCTTCAAATTTGGCGCGTGCAACCGCCATGTCGCGCGCATGGTAGCGCAAACCCTCATCTTGCTTATAACTGCCATCATGCTCCTCATCGACGATGATCAAAGAAAGCTTAGCAAATGGTAGAAATAAGGCAGAGCGCGCGCCAATAACTAAGCGTGCGCGCCCGGCAGCCACTTCTCGCCATGCCCGTCGCTTGGCAGGGGACCCCACGTCTGAATGCCATTGTACGGGTGGGGTGCCAAACCGATCCTCAAAACGCGCCACAAAGGTTTGGGTCAAAGCGATTTCGGGCAACAGGATCAAAATCTGATCGTCTGGGCGCGCCAACAGCGCTTGGGCCACCGCTTCCACATATACTTCGGTCTTGCCTGATCCTGTTACACCATCGAGTAAAAACGGTTTAAAGCCACCTTGTTGCACCGCCCGCCCAATGACATGGGCTGCGTCGGCTTGACTATCGGACAGTGGGCGGCCAGCGCGGGTTGGATCAAGGGGTTCAAAAGGTAGATCAACCGGGCGTTCTATTTCTTTTAATGCCCCTTGTTTTATAAGAGCTGTGACAATTGCTGAACCCACTTGGGCTTCTTTTGCAAGCAAAGCCCGCGGCAACGGGATTTGCGCCAAAGACAGCACGCGTGCACGCGCCGCATTTATGTTTTCAGGGATAAAACCTGTTGTTACCGCTAGTCGTTCAAACGGGCCAGGACCTAAAGCTTCAGGCTGGCGTAGCACCATGGCGAGCACTTGCCCAGGCGGGGTTACGAGATAACGGGCCGCAAAGTCGATAAATTGGCGTAATGCCTCGCCAAAGGGGGGGCTATCCAAACGCGATTTAACCGGTTTTAAATTGCTGCCATCCTGATCGGGCTTTAACGCCCAAACGATGCCAATGCGTGAATGGTGGCCAAGAGGCACCTCTACCACATCGCCAAGGCCCAGCATCAAGCCACCTGGCACGACATAATCGAATGCTTCGGGCAAAGGCAAAGGCAAAAGGACAGAAACAACCGGCATTGCTTCCTCTTAATCGAGCCCATGCGATTTGGGCAGAGGCTTTAAGCTTCGACTGCGGTTGCCACGTGGGTTTGAAAGGCAGAACCCGCGCGCACGAGGTGAGCAATGGTTTCAACGTCTCCCAGCGCGACGGCTTGAGGTGCATGACGCGCTAACAGCATTTGGGCGCGAATTGCTGCTTTAACAGCACCATCTTCGTGAATAGCACCTGCCTTTCCAGGCTCAAAGCCCAGCCAAGTTCCACAGGCGCGCGCGAAGGATTGATAGATACGATCGGCTTCCTTTTTATTTTTGACGCGATTGGCCAAAATGCCAATTCGGGCATCGGGGTTGCGCGTGCGCACCAGTTTCACAAAAGCATAACCATCGGTCAAAGAAGCAGGTTCATCGACCGCGACCAGTAAAACATCATCGGCATCGGCGGCAATTTTCAACACGGTCTTTCCAATGCCAGCTGAAAGATCAACCAAAATGCGGTCATAGGAAAAACTCAATGCGGTAATGCCAGCACCCATGCGCTGTACCTCACGCTCGCCTAGCTCAGCAATGGATGAAACCCCATGACTACCTGGCAATAAGTCAAAGCCGCCGAGACAGGTCGAACCCCCAGCGATGCGCATCACCGCTTCGGCCAGAGTGGCTTCCCCATCCATAACATGGCTTAAATTAAGGTCTGGATGGATCCCCAATTGGATATCGACATTGGCAAGGCCAAGATCACTATCCACAAGCAGCACACGCTCGCCCAGTTCAGAAAGCGCACGTGCAAGGGTAACCGCCACAAAGGTTTTGCCAACTCCCCCTTTCCCAGACGCAATCGCCATGATACGTCCCAACGGTTTTTTGGTTGGAAACTTAACAACTTGGCCAAGCTTATCGTTCATGCTGCATCCTCGGCTTGGACATCATCAAAGGGCTCTAACAATAAAGCGGCCAAGCGATTGGCAGACGCGATCGCTACACCACCGGTTATCAGGGGTGTTGATGAGATTTGTGCTAAGGCCAGATCAGCGCTCTCTAAGGCCAAAAGCACCGAAGCGCGTCTCTGGGTAAGATCAAGGCGGGTGATTATGGCGCGCTTAGTACCAAGAGCCCGGTAAGCCTTAGCCAAATCCTCTTGATCATCAAACCGCATATCCGCCGGGATACACACGATTGGCTCAAGGCCAACATCGTCGATCAAGCGCTTAATCGCACGCATATCGGAAGGCTGTAGCGGGCTGGCGGCGGCGGCATCGACAAGAATGCATTGACCTGATTTTCTAGCTTCCTTGGTTAGGCGGTTCAGATCTTGCACAGTGGTGCTGGTTGCAAAGTGTGCCCCCAAGCGCTGCGCCAAAGCGCACAATTGTTCAGCTCCGCCACAGCGCTCACTATCAGCTGAAATCATTAAGGTTTCATAGCCTACAGCCAAAGCGCGGGTCGCAAGCTTAGCTACCGCAGCTGACTTACCAGAACCCGGTGGCCCGACCAATACTAAGGGTTGGGTTGGGGCAGCCTCAATGGGTTCAAACCGCATGCGTTGTTCGAGCGTCTGGGTTAAGGCTATGCGTAGTTGGGGATCGTCACTGATCGTCCAAGTCGCTGCCTGTTGGGGGGTTAGGCCTGCGCGCAGCCATAGCTGAGTAAGACGAGAGGGAGCAGGTTTGGTGAATGGTATGTCGCTGGCTTTGGCTGGTTGTGCCGAGAAGGGGGGGGAGGTTGTACTGCCTTCTGATTGTGATGGATCATGCCGGTTTGGACGGGCTGACGGGGTGGCAGGGGCTGATTGATTGCGTGTGTTTGGTTCAGGTCTAGTCGCCAAGTCAGGTTTTTTGATCAGACCTTGTTTTGTCAGTAAAGCTTCAGTCCCACGACCCACAATCGGGGGAGGTTTTGTTTTAGGTGCTTCTTTTGACCATTGTACAGGTTTTGGGGCGTCATAGGCAAAATCTTCAGGTTTAAAATGTTGGGACAGGGTTTCTGACTTAGACTCAAATGGGATCGGTTTAACGCGCGCGTGGCTGCGAACAGGTTCATCTTGTAGATCATTGCGTGAAGATCTTCCCGGCATGTGCTGATCAGACTTAAGCGTTTGTTGGCGCTGAGTTTGGCGTTCGGGCTTTTGGGGTTCGCCAGATGCACTGATTTCAATGCCGCCGCGTGTATTACGCCAGCTCAAAACCACTGCTTTTGGGCCAAGTTCTTTGCGCACCACTGCGATGGCTTCAGGCAAGGTTGCTGCAAAGAAGGTGGAGACGCGCATCAATCAAACTTTCTAAACACTACCCAAGGTGCGAAGTTTCGCTTTAGGGTGAATTTCGTTTTGGCTCATCACCATGGTCTGAGCGCGGAATCGCTCAATCAGAGAACGCACATAGGGTCTGATACCCCCTGACGTTAGGATGACTGGTATTTCGCCACCCTGGGCTGCACGATCTAAAGCGACTCGTACCGCCTGCACAAACTCATGCACTTGGCTAGGTGCTAAGGCCAATTGACGGTCGCCACGTTCACCCACAATGGCTTCAGCAAACGCTTGCTCCCAATGAGGGGACAAAGCAACAATGGGCAGGGATCCATCCGAGCTTCTGTTTTGAAAGCAGATTTGGCGTGATAGACGGGCCCGTACATGCTCAACCAAGGCAACAGCATCCATAGATGTTCCTTCTGAAATGGCTTCCACGATCGAGGCCAGATCGCGGATGGATACCCTTTCGCGCAATAGACTTTGCAAGACACGCTGCACAGTCGCCCAGGAAACTTGGCTTGGAATAGTATCTTCCACCAGTTTTTGATGCTCTTTGGACAATTCCTTGGTCAGGCGTTGCACTTCGGCAATCGAGAGCAGGTCTGGCATATTATCTTTGACGACTTCGGTTAGATGCGTGGTCAGTACGGTTGCAGGATCTACAATCGTATAGCCTTTAAACGCAGCTTCTTCCCGTAAGCTTTCACTCACCCATGCAGCAGGCAAGCCAAATGCAGGCTCTTGGCAAGGTTCACCGGGCAGATTGGGTGTTTCGCCCGATGGGTCCATAACCAATAATTGGCCAATCCTTAACTCACCTTCCCCGGCCTCCATCTCCTTCACCCGAATAGAATAGCCATTATTGGGTATGGTCATATTGTCGAGAATGCGTACGGCTGGCATGATAAAGCCTAGTTCTTGCGCAATTTGGCGGCGCAGTGCTTTGATTTGATCGGTAATGCGTTTGCCTTGCACATCATTGACGAGTGCCAAGAGGCCATAGCCCAATTCAATCTTAAGCTCATCAATGCTGAGCGCGGTGGCAATGGGTTCGTCTTCTTCGGTGGTTGGAAGTGCATTTGCAGCCTCTTGGGCAGCGGTATCTAAGCCAAATTGTTTGTCGGCTTCAGCTTTCCATAATTTATAGGCTAAATAAGCCGCACCAGCTCCAATCAACCAGAAAGCAATCATCGGCATGCCAGGCAGAATGCCTGCGATAAATGCAGTTGCCGCGACCATGCCTAGAGCTTGAGGACTGCCGGCGAGTTGACGGGCAATCGCCGTTTCAGCGGCTTCATCAACGCCTGCTTTGGCGACCAACATACCCGCGGCAAGCGAGATGATCAAAGCGGGAATCTGACTGATCAAACCATCACCAATGGTTAATTGGGTATAAGTTTTTCCAGCCTCAGAAAAGCTTAGGCCTTCTTGCGCGATCCCGATAATGATACCACCAATGATGTTGATAGACGTGATAATCAGACCGGCCACCGCATCGCCACGAACGAATTTGGACGCACCATCCATCGCCCCGAAGAAATTGCTTTCCCCTTCCAATTCTTTGCGTCTTCTTCTCGCTTCTTCCTCATTGATCAAACCCGCCGACAAATCAGCATCCACTGCCATTTGCTTACCAGGCATAGCGTCCAAGCTAAAACGGGCTGCAACTTCGGCAATACGGGTTGAACCCTTAGTGATGACGACAAAGTTCACAATCACCAAAATGATAAAAACGATAATCCCAATCACAAAATTGCCACCCATGATAAAATCACCAAAGGCAGCAATGATCTCCCCCGCTGCATCTGGGCCTTGATGCCCATTGCTGAGAATCAGCCGAGTAGAAGCAATATTCAATCCAAGCCGAAACATGGTTGCAACCAGCAACACAGCAGGGAAGGCACTAAACTCAAGGGGCTTTCTTATGAAGAGAGCGGTCATCAATATAAGCACCGAACCTGTGACCGAAACCGCCAATAAAAAGTCCAGCATGAATGGTGGCAATGGAATGATCAGCAAGACCACCAAACCGACAATACCCACACCCATCAAGACCTGACCGGTCATAACCCCGCCCATTAAGGCCTTGAGGTTCAATTGGGGTGCCTTTGGGCCAGAATTTATGGCTTTATCTATGGTTGTATCTATGGCTGCAGATGTGTCGGTCATTGAGAGCCTTTAACCGTATACAAAACGTGTTTCATTTGTGCCGGGCGCTGGCACTTCAATACCTGCATCAAGATATTGTTTTAACTTATTGCGCAGGGTTCTAATTGAGATACCAAGGATTTGTGCGGCATGGGTTCGATTGCCATAGCAATGTTTAAGCGTATCAAGGATCATCTCCTGCTCCACTGCTTCAATGGTTCGCCCAACTAGATTGGCGGACGCGGCTTGCACGGTTTGGGCGGCCAGCATGGCTTGCCCCGCCAAAGCGATCGAGTTTCCACTTGGACCTTGGTTGAGGATTGAGCCATCGGGCAGGCGAATGTCATGGATTTCAATTTCAACACCACCCGAAAGCAGTACCGCCCGATGCATCGCATTTTCGAGTTCACGAACATTGCCACGCCAGTGAGTGGCCTTGATCGCTTCTAAGGCCTGGTTGGTAATGCCTTTTGGCTTCATCCCGTTTGCGGCAGTATATTTTTTTATAAAATAGGTACAAAGTGCTACCAAATCACCCGGCCGATCGCGTAATGGTGGAATGCATAGGTTCACAACATTGAGGCGATAATAAAGGTCTTCGCGGAATTTTCCGTCGCGCACTTCCTCCTGAAGGTTGCGGTTTGAGGTTGCCAAGATACGAATATTGACGGGTACGGGCTTGGAGCCACCCACGCGGTCAATGACCCTTTCTTGGATGGCGCGGAGCAATTTAGCTTGCAGTCTAATATCCATCTCGCTGATTTCATCGAGCAAAAGTGTCCCGCCATCGGCTTCTTCAAACTTGCCAATCCGGCGCGCTAAAGCGCCCGTGAAAGCCCCTTTTTCATGCCCAAAAAGCTCAGATTCAAGCAGATTGTCAGGAATGGCTGCGCAATTGACGCTGATGAAGGCTTTATCCTTGCGGCGCGAATGCTGGTGGACATAGCGGGCCATCACTTCTTTGCCGACCCCACTTTCCCCAGTAATCAGCACACTGGCATCTGAAGGCGCGATTTGCTCGGCCAAGCCTAAAACTGATTTCATGGCGGGGTCATGGGCGATGATTGGGCGATTATCATCGGTGATGGCCGCCAAAACGGCAGCAATCAGTTCAGGATCAGGGGGCAGAGGCAAGAATTCTTGCGCGCCTTGGCGAATGGCATTGGCAGCCGTTCTGGGGTCAGTCGAGACCCCACACGCTACCACCGGAACCATGATATGTTCGGCTATATTTTGAGCAATTAATGCCGCAATATCATGACTGACATCAACCAAAAGCAAGTCAGCACCCTTACCATTGCGCAAGGCCACCGTCGCCTGTTCAATGGTGTCGACTTGGCATACTTTGGCCCCGCGATCCATCGCAATCTTAGATGCGACGGAGAGTTGCCCGCTCATATTGCCAATGATCATCACGCGCATCTGTCGTCTCCCCATGCCGAAGCATGTTGTCTATGTTGCGTGCTCGCGCATGCAAAGTAAGTTCGTGGATTTCTAGCTTGAACTGTCATTGTCTTTGATAATTTCTGTCATAGTGACGCCTAAGCGCTCATCAACAACCACCAACTCACCGCGAGCAACTAGGCGATTGTTCACGTAAATATCGATGGCCTCACCGACGCGTCGATCCAGTTCGATCAGAGAGCCCCGTGCAAGTTTAAGCAAAGAGGCAACATCCATCGTGGCACGACCAAGTACGGCCTTAATATTCACCGGTACATCAAAGACTGGAGCAAGATCTGTCGCTGAGCGTGTGTATTGAGGCGGTTCCTCAGAAGGGGGAGACTCAGGTGGGAGGTCCTCAAGTTCATCGAGGTCCGGCATTTCGTAGGACTCTGTATCTTCGTCCATTTCAGGCCTCCTCAGGTCTGGCTATTTGGTCGATTATCCCTTCGGCATGTGCCGAGGCTATCCATTTTTGTGAAGCCGCCTCGATCGCGGCAAAAGCTGCCATGCGGTCATGGACGATGAGGCCGTCGCCCCAGTCCAATGCACAATCCCCCATCAAAGCCTCCGGATCAGGTCTAACTGCAAGTTCGCCGCTAAATCCCGCTTCGCGAGCGCAACTGATTAGTCGCTCTTCGATGGATTGTGCCAATTGCGGTGGAACGCGCACTATAATTCGTGGGACATCGCGCAGCTGGCTGACCGCTTCGGCAACAACCTCAACAGCCCTTTCATGCCCATAAGCATCCAGCGCTGAGCCCGCCACACTGCGCGCCGCTGTGATGGCAACTTCAGCCGCGTCTTGTCTTAGGGAATGGATCTCTTCGGCCAATTGGCCCTGCACATGATGTATAGCTTGAGCAATATTAGTCAGTATATCTGCAATTGAGGCTTCTAGTTTCACCAACTCGTCTTGACGTCCCTGCTCAAATCCAGATGCATGGGCTTCTGCAATATCTTCATCGGTAATTAATTTACGCTGGTTTGCTTTGACTTTTGGCTTGTCACCGGCCTTGGTAAACATCGGCTCAAAACTGTATTTGTTGTGTAAAATCATGTCGACCACCTCAATAGATCAGCTCGTCCTCACGCCCGCCTTCTGCCAGCATGATTTCGCCGCGTTGGGCGAGGTCTTTTGCAATTTGTACCATGGCTGCCTGAGCGCCATCGACATCTTTTAAGCGTACTGGCCCCATACTGGCCATATCTTCCCGCATGATTTTAGATGCACGCTCTGACATATTGCTGAAAAACAAATTGCGCAATTCGTCTGAAGCCGCTTTGAGGGCTAAAGCCAATTGGGATTTTTCCACAGCACGCAGAAGGGTTTGAACACCACCGGGATCGAGTTTCTTAAGATCTTCAAACACAAACATCAAAGAGCGGATACGCTCAGCTGCTTCTCGATTGCGCTCTTCAAGAGCACCAATAAAGCGGTTTTCGGTAGCACGGTCGAAATTATTGAATATTTCGGCCATAAGCTCATGGCTATCACGTTTGGAGGTGCGAGCCAGATTACTCATAAACTCATTGCGCAATGTGATTTCAATTTTTTCCAATATATCACGTTGGATCGGCTCCATGTGCAGCATACGATTAATGCATTCGAGTGCGAAATCGTCTGGCAAGGCTGATAATACCCGCGCTGCATGGTCTGGTTTAACCTTGGAAAGCACGACTGCGACAGTTTGGGGATATTCGTTCTTAAGATAATTGGCGAGCGTGGTTTCAGCGACATTACCCAATTTATCCCACATGGTACGTCCAGCGGGGCCACGGATTTCTTCCATAATGGCATCGACTTTGTCTGCCGGGAGAATGGATTGCAGAAGCCTTTGGGTCTGCTCATAAGAGCCCATTACCGCGCCCGTTGCCGACATGCGGCCAACAAAATCAACCATCAATTCTTCGACTGCGGAGGCCTGAACATTGCCCAAATTGGACATGGCTTGAGAAATCTCTTTGATTTCATCATCGTCGAGCAATTCCCACAGATTTTTATGCTCATCGCCAAGCACGAGTAGGAAGACCGCTGCTTTTTCCGCACCTTTGAGTTGATTAATGGAAGTGATCATGACGGCTACTTATCTTCCTGCAACCATGAACGAATGACAGAAACGGTCTGATCAGGATTTTCTTTAACCATATCAGAAACCTGCTTCATGGCATTCGCATTGAGCGAGCCTTGAATGCGCGCGATATCAATTCGATCTTCGTCAATCTCCCCATCCTCGGTCAAGGCAATCGACCCATCAGGGCCAACGACGCCAAGAACGCCCATCGGACCTGTAGCAGGTTTAGGAGGCTCAAATAGACCTTTGATCATCGGCCGCGCGACAAAGAATAACAAGGCCGCTGCTACTAAGGTCATGGCCAGGATTTCTGCGGCACGCAAGATGTCATTCTTATCAAAGGCAAATGGCCCAGGCGCAGTTGAACCTATATCATTTGGAGATTTGGCAAAGCGCACATTCACAACTTCAATCTTATCGCCCCGTTCAGGGTTAATCCCTGCTGCGGAACTAACAAGGGCTGTGATTTGCTGCATTTCGGCTTGCGGACGTGGCGACCAAGTTGGAGCACTGCCAGCTTTTGCTGCCGGTGTCGTGACCCCGTCTACGGCAACAGCGACGGACAAGCGGGTTACTTTGCCAGGTGTAACGATTTCGGTGCGCGTGCTCTTTGAAATTTCATAATTAACCGTCTCGTCGGTTCGGTTGGAGTTGGAAGCATTGCCCCCTGCATCGCCTGGATTCTGCCCGTCAGGAACATTTTGCGCTTGGGTTACGCCTTGATCTGTACTTCTGTCGGCAGCGACTTCTTCAATTGTGCGCGTTGAACGAGGTGCTACTTGGTCTGGATTGAAGTTTTCTTGCGTGGTTGTGACTTGAGAGAAATCAAGGTCAGCTGTGACTTGAACCCGAGCGCCCCCAGCCCCAACAATGCCTTCAACGATCTCTTGTAAGCGGCGGCGTAATCGCTCCTCATATTGGGTTGTGCGGTCATCCATCGCCGCAGAAGCGGCATCAGCCCCGATACTGGCCCCTGCCAAAAGCTCACCCCGCTCGTCAAGAATAGTCACTTTATCAGGGGAGAGACCCTGCACAGCGGCAGCAACGAGGCTTCGGATTGCCGCAGTTTGCTTTTCAGACAAAGAGCCACGTTCCAGGCCAACGACGATAGAAGCCGTGGGCGGTTGACGATCAGTTTCAAACAAGGCCTTTTCAGGGATAACCAAATGAACCCTGGCCGATTTTACGGTTTCTAAGCTATCAATAGAGCGTGCCAATTCCCCTTCCAAAGCGCGTAATTTATTGACATTTTGCACAAAGGTAGTGGCACCGAGTGCATCTTGTTTGTCAAAGATTTCATAACCAATGGATCCTTGGCCCGGCAGACCGTCAGCCGCCAAACGCATACGCGCTTCAGCCACTTTTGAGCGGGGAACAAAAATGCTCGAGCCTTCCGGCGACATTTGAAAGTCGACATTGGCGGCAGTGAGGCTTTCAGAGATTGCCGCTGCGTCTTTGGGCGATAAATCAGAATACAATAAGGCACGCTCTTCAGCGCCAACACGAAACATAATCGCAAAAAGGGCTACTGCAACCAAAGCAGTTACCCCAAAGGCGGCGATCAGTTTGACCGGTCCTGCTGATTTAAGAAGACTGAGCAACCGATCCAAAACCCACACCCTCCAAGACGAGCCATCAAACCGGCGGATTTGATAGCGTTTCCGCCTGACATTCTAACGCTACTCAACCATTTACCAAGTCATTGACGACATGAATTGGCTCAGGCGTGAAGGCAAGATAACCAAGTGGCCCATGCAGACCACTCGGTCATTTTTGCCTGCTAGGCAGCTTTTTCCCGGTGTTAGGTAAAAAATAAGTTAATTTTGGCCCATAAGCCTGTAAACTTATCGATAATTTTGTAGGCGTGTTACACGAAGGCCTGGTAAACCATGGCGATCTACTTGTCTTTGCCAACCTAGGAATTCCTCAGTTGTGATACGATAACGCGTGCAAGCATCTTCAAAGCTCAACAAACCCCCTTTGACAGCCGCGACAACTTCTGCCTTCCGACGGGCAACCCAGCGCGCCGTATTTGGCGGCGGTAAACTCGATAGGGTAAGAGGTGTTCCCTCTGGCCCTGTTACAGATAATTCTCGTTGCATGGCGTGCACCATGTGCTCACCTCCATATCTTCTCGTGCGAGAAGATATGCCTTTCGATTTAAGGTCGCCCTAAGCGACAGGCTTAATTTTGAATGATTTAAGTCATCAGAATTTTTCTGATCGCCACATGAATTGGGTTAAGCTAGTCGTCTTAACGCTTCATGCGAATCACTTCGTCGAGCATTTCATCGGCCGTCGTGATGATTTTGGATGACGCACTATAGGCGCGTTGCACACTGATCATATTGGTAAATTCCAGTGCCAAATCCACGGTAGAGGCTTCTAAACTTGATGAGTTCACTTGACCGGCACCACCCTCTCCAGCTTGTTTGAGATTATAGTTTCCTGAATTATCTCCTGGCCGATAAATTCCACCACTGCCTGGACGAAGCCCTTCGGGATTAACAAAAGTGCCTATGGGCAGTTTGTATAGCTTTCGGGTGACACCATTATTGAACAGCGCGGTGACAAATCCATCCTTACTGACTTCAATGCCACGAACTTCACTAAACAGGGCACCGTCGGTCGTCGTACTGCTGATTGAGGTTGCGCTATCAAATTGAGTGACCCCACCTTCAGGAGAGATCTGACCAAGGTCAAGTCTAAAACTTTGTGCCGCAAGACCTGTACTTGGGGCCCAACTGACAGTACCCGGAGCTGGTGGATTTGCCGTTGCTGCCCCAATGTTAAAGGCACCTAATAGGGCAGCCGTTGTATTGGTGGTATCAATACGGCCGTTGGGGGTAAATGCTAAAGTGCCTACCGCGATCTGACCATTAACTAAGGGTGCACCAGCAGCAATATTGCTGGCAGGGGAGGCATAGATTTCAGTTGTCCATTGATTGGCAGTCGCACTTTTAAGCATACCTAGGGTGAACGTTTTTAACCCTCCCAGACTGTCATAAATTTGAAACGTCCAAGCAACATCTGGCTTTACCGCGCCAGAGGCCATATTGTTGGTTGCAACATTATATGTGTTGTTGGTTATATTTGGGTTGGTTGGTGTTGTGGACTTCAGATTGCCGTTTATTTTGGCTATGGTTGAAGGCGTAGCTGTACCTGAGACAGAATTAATGTTAACCGTTTCAAGGAGCGTAAGATCGGTTGGGCTGGTTGTTAGATCCCCATTTGATTTTACCCGCCAGCCTTGGAGATAAAATCCCGCCTGATTGACAAGATTGCCATCATCATCAGGGGTAAAAGAACCCACACGCGTGAAGGCGACATCATCAGCAGCTGATCCTACTGGCTTGTTGGGAGAAACTACAAAAAATCCTTGCCCGCTGATTGCTAAATCTGTCACGGTGCCAGTTGAGTTTAAACTACCTTGCGCAGTGATCAGCTGTCGTGTTCTTGTAGTAACCCCACCAGCCGAATAAGGGATGCTTGTGCTTTGGACATTCACGAGACGGGTAAAATCGCTTCTATTGCGTTTAAAGGCTGTGGTGTTTGAGTTTGCAATATTATCTGAAACCACAGACATGGCGGTGGAATTGGCCAGCAGGGAGGAAACCCCCGCCAACATGGCACTAGAGATCGACATTGAATGCTCCTGGTCGTGTTTATGTTAGGAGCATTCTGCCCAACCACTTAAGTCCGTATTATCAGACCCAAGTATTGATTTTTCGTTGATTTTATATGTTATGCTGTATGTTGATTTAAATGATTAGGATGATTGCAGTCCGATTTTAAGAACCGTGGACAAAGGAAGGGGAACCCCATTAATTGTGATCCTAGGCGTTGTCCCTGATAGATCGACACCAGAAATAATGCCCTTTTGTTTGATCGTACCTGCAATGGGTTTTCCATCGCCGCCTATACCCACAACTTCCAATCGATACGTGCCACTGGGTGCATTATTGCCAGACATATCTTTACCATTCCAAGTAAAGGATTTTTCGCCAACGGAGGTTTCCCCAGTTGATGTAAACACAACTCGGCCACTCGAATCGAGAACCCGAATGGTGGTACTGGATGAAGCGCGCGGCAATTCATACGTCCATTTGGCTTCCCCCCCGGTTGTTAAATTTGTTGATGGCCAGATTGCGGTGGCTTCTTTGCCCAGATAAGCAACAGCCGTAGCGCCAACGCTTAATTTGGTGGCATCGGTGAGCGACGTTAACAATTCATTGGTTTTGAGCTGTTGTTCTACGCCAGAAAATTGCACTAATTGATTGGTGAAGTCTTTAGTATCTAAAGGGGAAAGCGGGTCTTGATTTTGTAGCTGTGCAGTCAACAAAGTCAAAAAAGTCTCAAAATTTTTCGCCAAGGACGCTTTTGAATTCTGGTTCGTAGTGTTAACATTTGTAAGCTGGTTGTTTGTGTTCGAGATATTTGAGGTGGTCATCGTATTTCCTTATTCTTATGCAGTTAAAGCGATGCGGGTGCGTTGCCATATTTCAACTGGACTAAAGGCTCTTTGCTTGGTCTCGCGCTCTATATCCACACGCGCAGCATCGGCTGAATCAAGTTTGTCTGGGGTAAGGGTTTGTGGTTGAGGTGCCGACTGTTCCCCCCCATGCTGGTGCTGTGCATGGCCTTGATCGCTCATAGAAAATGACAAGCCATTTTCCTCTAGCTCCAGACCTGAGTCCATCAGGGCGCGCGCTAAGTCTCGCGCCGACCGGGTAAGGTCATTGAGGGCTTCAGCTCGGTCGGTACTGACGACAGCGCGAACTTTTTTATTGGCACTGACTGTCAGGCGAACATCGACTCGCCCCAATTCAGGGGGGTCAAGGCGCAATGTGAATTCCTTCATCCCATTATTGTATCGCCTCATCATTGCGGCTGCCAAAAGGGGAATGGTTTGGGGCCCAAGGCTTGGTGGTTTGTGGGAAACATCACCCCCAGCCACTACGTTAAGAGCGTCACTTCTGCTCGCCGTGGTAACCCCGTCGCCAGATCCGATCAATGGAGCAGAAGATGCTATACTCTCTATGCCTTCAACCTTACTTTGGCTATCTTTCGGGCCTGACTTGGGGGTTGACCCAATCAAAGCACCCGTCGCTAATCCCATAGCTTGTCCTGAGTTGGTCGTTTGCAAGAGGCTAGGATCAGGGGTAGGCGTGTTGGTTCCACTCGGGCCTCCTTGGGTGCCAGTATTGATGGTCCAACCAGCCGATCCATTCCCTTTGAGTGCGTTCACGTGCGAGTTGATCATCTCGCCAGCACGCTGAGCACCAGGCCCCTTGGCTTCACCCCCGATTTCAAGCTTAAGGCCTATAGCGTCGATTTGTTTGGTTCCTGGGCTGGAGTAAGAATCGGTCCCAGACACAAATGTGGCGGCTGGTGGGGAAGGTGGTTCGGAAAGATATCCACCCCCTATCTGTTGTTCATGCAATTGGGCACTCATTTTACTCCAAGCATTGGCATCAGCCCCTTGAAAGGGGTTGGACACCACCGCGGCCTGAGCATTCGCCAGATTATTTGATTGAGTATTTGCCTGGGCACTTATGTGGGTTGGGAATAGGGCCTTTGCTCCATCAGCAATTGGCGTTTGGAGGGATTGAAGCAGCGACAATTGGGCCGCATCTGTTGTTTGAGTGGCTGGCTCTGGGCTCATAGTCTGCAAACCAAGCCCAGCAAGCATGGCCATCAATGCAAGATCATCGGATTTGGTACCCGCTTGCGGCCCCTTGCTTACCCCCTGCTCGGTCAAGGCGGGCGCAAGTGGTGGCGTTGGCGTGGTGGGAGTGCTGAGACCATCCGGCGGAGCTAGACTGCGTGTTTCACCAGCCTCATGAGACTGCGCGCCATCGGTTTGGTTGGCATAATGTGCGGCATCTGAAGAGACCATACCTGTCCCATTACCCTTCGATGCATTTGTCTCTGGCTGGCTAGCCCCTTCATCAGGGGTGCGTGGTTCTTGATTGTGGGCAGGGGTTTGGGTGGGCTGGGCCAAGCCAATCATGGTATTTGCAAAGCTTGGGGCTTCTTGATCGTTGCTATCGGAATTTGGACGCGAAACAGGCTTGGCGCGCCGCGATTGGTTCGACCCATCCACTGTATCCAACATCCTTCCCCCAACTTCCAACACTCTTTCCCCCAATGAATGTCCCAACCCATGTTTAGGATCTAATCAGCTTTATGGCTCCGATAAGCCAAGGGTGGCATGTACGTTGGAGCTTTCAGAACCAAACGCATTCAAGTTTTAAGTGACGCGCGGTTTGGCTCTTTCAGAACCAAACGCAATTTAGGTCTCCAGACCCTCTGCCTTCACTACAAAGCCCCAAGGTTATCCTTAGGTTTCGTATGGCCTTCTCACACAGGCAAGCAATTGCTGTGCCAGACGGGTTAGGGATAGGGTTTACTTTCAACTAATTGAAAAATATGGTCTTAATATTGGTAAACACCGTGTAAAGCCGTCAATTGTGTCAGGGCGGCGGCACAGTTTGCCCAGTCGTGGGTGCGATAGGGTCATTGGCAGATCCGCCATAGAGCAGTGCTGAGTATGGCTGGGGGTCATCTCCCTAAACGGCCACACCTAGTCATCAAGTAACACATGTGGCCCAGACATTGCTTAGCTTAAGTCAGTTTGCAATAGCTCAATCCCGAAAGACACGCCATAATCAAACTTAAGATCATGAAAAATATAGATTTTCTAGCAAAATGATCATGTGGGGCGTGCGGACAAGGGGGGTATGAGTAGGAAATAATCACGGTTCCGCCCGGTAAAATTTGCCGGGTAAAAGCGGAGCAAGCGAGAAGAAGAAAGAAAAGGCAAAAACCACATGTCGCTCAACACGATTATGCACATCGCCACCAGTGGCCTCTTCACAAGTCAAAAAGGTATTCGCACAGTCACGCAAAACGTTTCCAATGTGAATACGCCAGGCTATGTGCGCCTTCAACATAATCAATACATTCGTGAGATTGGCGGGACTGGCCAAGGTGTGGAAACGGGATTGGTGACGCGTGCGGCAGACCGCTTTTTAGCCGCTGCCGCATTGGCCGCCTCCAGCAGCGCTGGCAATGCGGGGGGGCGATCAAGTTATCTTGAAAATGTCCAGGCCGCGTTCGGGGACCCTACCAGTTCAGGATCAATTTTTGCGTCCTTAAACCGAACCCTCAAAGCCTTTGAAACCGGTGTTTTAAATCCTGGTTCTACTTCTGCACGTCGTGGTGCCATTTCAGAGTTACAGAATTTTCTCTCGCGGGTGAGCACGATCAGCCAAACCGTTGATGCGGCACGCGTTGATGCCGACCAGCGCGTGAGTGATCAAGTTCAACGCGTCAACAAATTATTGGAAGATATCGCGGCCGCCAATAGCGAAATTTCGCGTGCCATCGCTGTTGGCGACGCGACTGGCATTCAACAGCGCCAAGCTGATATGATCCAAGAATTGTCCACCTATGTGGATGTAAAAGTCATTCAGCGTCCGGAGGGAACCTCTGAAATTAGAACCAGCAGTGGTTTGTTGCTGGCAGGCCATGATGCCGCTAAACTCAGCTTTACGCCTTCAGGCACTGGCTCAAACATTTTTGATCGCATAAAGATTCAATATGGCTCTGACCCAACTTTGCGGGAGTTTGAGCCTGATCTACAAAGTGGCTCATTACGTGGTTTGCTCGATGTACGCGATCGAGATTTAGGCAAGATCGCCCATAGTTTAGGTGAATTAGCAGGGGGCTTCACTGACGCACTTAATGCCGTGCACAATCAAAATGCTACTTTGCCCCCTTTGTCATCGGCCAAGGGAGCCGACACAGGACTTATGTCGACAGATGCCTTAGGTTTTACGGGTAAGACCACCATTGCCGTGGTCAATGCCGACGGTCTATTGGTCAGCAAGGTCGAGATTGATTTCGACACCGGTGCCATCACCGTCAATGGTGTGCCTTCAGGATCAACTGGAACGACTATTGGCTCCTTCGTTACCGCCCTTAACGCAGCGCTCGGCTCCAATGGCACAGCCACCTTTATCAACGGTCGGTTGCAATTGGAAGCTGCTCCCCCTGTGCCAGCAACAAGCAAGCCCAATGGATTTGTGTTTGACGAACCAGAAACAGGAGGTAGCAAGCGTGGAAATCGGGCATTTGCCCATTTCTTTGGCCTCAATGATCTGGTGCAATCAGGAAATCCAGTGAATTATGTCACGGGCCTTAGGGCAACAGACGCTCATGGCTTTGTCGCAGGTAGCGTTATCAAAATGCAATTGGTTAGTCCTAATGGCGGCTTGACCACCCAAAAATCAATCACCATCCCACCTGGCAATATTGGCGATGTCATGGCAGCCCTGAACGATCCAAACACGGGTCTAGGCCTATATGGAAGCTTCGTTCTTGATAACCAAGGCGCAATGAAATGGGTACCAAGTCCGGGACAAAGTGAGTTACGCTTGGAACTGACTGAGGATGTCGGCCCACGTGGTACAACCAGTCTTAGCTTTGGCGCTCTTTTTGGTATTTCGTCCAAATCGCGTGAACTGCGGGCGCAGAGTATCGCGGTAAACCCAGCCATTGTTGCCGATCCAAACAAGCTGGGATTTGCCCGCCCGGATGTCACAAACGTCTTAGTCGGTGGACTGGCGGTGGGCTTAGCCGATAGCCGTGGGGCGCAAGCCTTGTTTGACACCTCTAAAACTAAGCTTTCCTTCCTAGAGACACCCAATGGCGAACCACGCTTTATGACACTTGCCGACTTCACCTCCTCAGTCGGCGGCGACATTGGCCGCGTGGCCAGTCAAGCTAAATCGGACAAGGAAACGGCCGATAGTTTTAAAGACGAGGCCGATGCGCGGCGCGCCAATGTGGAAGGTGTCAATCTGGACGAAGAATTAGTGAAACTGACCACGTTTCAACAAGCCTATTCTGCCGCAGCGCGGATGATCAAAGCAGTCGATGAAATGTATGATACGCTGTTGCAGGCGGTCTAGGTCTTACTGGAACTAATCAAGATCAAAGGAGAGTCACCCATGACACGAGTAGCGACCTATAATCAGTATGTTGGGAGTGCGGCGGGCATGGCTACCGGCCAGGCCAATATGGCCAAGGCACAACAACAAACCTCCACCCAAAAAGTCAGCAATGATTTGCAAGGCTTTGGGATTGAAGCGGGTCGCTTATTGTCGGCCAAAACCTATGCTGAACGCCTAGACACTCGTGCAGAGATTCTCAAAGGTCTAAATGCACGAGCTGAGATTGAATCTTCGGCCTTAGAAGCTGCACAAGCGGCGGTTAAAAAGGTTCGTGAAGGGCTAACCCAAGCTTTTGCTTTGCAAAGTGGCGTTGGTCTCAAAGCCACGTTGGAGCAGGCTTTGAGCGTGATCATTACGTCCGCCAATATCAAGTATAATGGGGAATCGATCTTTGGGGGCGAACAGGGTTTCAATGATCCTCTTGTACCAGCCAGTCTCGATACTTTGGCTGCACAACCCAATACTGACGCCTATTGGCTCGATACTGGACGCAATCGCACCGTGATGATTGAGGATAATCGCGCAATTGAACTTAGTGCTAATGCTAAGGAATTGTTTCGACCATTTGTTGATTTTATACGCTCCATTCGGGTTTGGGAAAATGCCAATGCCCCCTTGTCTGGTAAACTGACGACAGATCAGCAGACCTATGTGCAAAATCTGTTGCCCATCATCGCATCGGTTGAAAAAGGCTTAATCGACAAGTCAGCAACAGCGGGCATTACGGCCAAGCAACTGGAGGTAGCAGCCGATACTAATGATGATCGGCGCGATACGCTGCTTGCCACGATTGGTGGACAAGAGAACGTCAATTTAGCTGAAGTCGCAACCCGTTTGGCGGCGGCTCAGACCCAATATCGGGCTTCTGCTGAAGTCTTTGCGCAAGTGAAGGATCTCAATCTACTGCTCTACCTACGCTAGATTGTGTTTGTGACAATTGTAATTGTCTTGATGGAAGGTGCCACTCTATGAGCATAGGATCCATTGTGCTAGGGCTTCTAAGTTCGCGACAGACCTTGAACCTGTCTCGAAGGAGATGTCATGACCGATGCTACCACCATCCTGCGTGATGGCGCAGTTTCTCACTCCATTCCAGATATCGAGCTGGGTATCGATAAGCCGCGGCAGAACACCCGTGTGGTGGTTGCTATGTCTGGCGGGGTTGATTCTTCCGTGGTGGCTGCATTGGTGCAAGCTTCAGGCTATGAAACCATCGGCATCACCTTACAGCTTTATGACCATGGCGCAGCAGTCAAAAAGCAAGGGGCATGTTGTGCCGGGCAAGATATATATGACGCCCGTCGTGTCGCTGATCAAATCGGTATTGCCCATTATGTCCTTGATTATGAAAGCCGCTTTAAAGAAGCAGTGATCAATCATTTCGCCGATACCTATCTAGCAGGCTTTACCCCAATCCCATGTGTGCGGTGTAATCAAAGTGTCAAGTTTAAAGACTTGTTAGAAACTGCCAAGGATCTTGGCGCTGATTGCTTGGCGACAGGCCATTATGTGGCGCGGGTGGATGGCCCTCAAGGTAGTGAGATGCGCCGCGCAGCGGATGCTTCGCGCGATCAGTCCTATTTTCTGTTTGCGACCACGCGTGAGCAATTGGATTATTTGCGCTTTCCCTTAGCGGGCTTATCAAAAAGTGCTGTGCGTGAGATCGCAGCGATCCTAAATCTGCCAGTTGCGGTTAAGCCTGACAGTCAAGACATCTGCTTTGTCCCCAATGGAAAATATTCAGAGGTCGTTGCCAAGTTGCGCCCTGGAGCGAGCGAGCCTGGTCAGATCATTCATGTCAATGGAGGTGTGTTGGGGGAGCATGAAGGGGTTATTCATTTCACCGTCGGGCAGCGCCGTGGCCTTGGGATAGCAACGGGGGAGCCATTGTTTGTGGTGAAGATCAACGCTGAAACCAAAGAAGTTGTGGTAGGCCCGCGTGCCAGTTTGGCGATCAAGCGCATGACACTCACCGATGTGAATTGGATTGGCGAACCAGTGCAGGGCGAAGATGCATTGCATGGACGGCGCATTTTGGCGCGTGTGCGCTCGACCCGTCCCCCAGTACCGGCTACCTTGCTCATTGGCGCAGGCTGGTCAGTTGAGTTAGACGAACCAGAAGAAGGGGTTGCACCGGGCCAAGCGTGCGTCTTTTACGACCTGCGAGACGGTGGCGACCGTGTTTTAGGGGGGGGGTGGATTGGCATCACATCTAACCAGATAGAAGTTTCTCATCTTCTAGGTTAAGCCAATCTATGGTCCAATATCACCAACCCAAACACCTAAGTGTGCTCCCGCCTATTCTGCGACGCAAGTTAATCATTCCCGATAATCCCCGCGAATTGGGAAGCTTGGTTGTGATCATAGGCCTCGCGATTACTCTGACATGCGCTTGGCCTAATTGCCATGATCTTTATAAACGTATCGGCAAACAACAAGTCAAAGCCAGTTTGGTTGCCGTGGTGCCCTATCGTGCCAACTCACAATCAAGGCTGGTAGGGGTCTATTTATTCAAGGATGAAACCAATAGGTTGGTCGCTGTCCGCGGTAATCGGGTCTATTTAAAGCAAGCAGCTATTCCTCATCAAGCGCGTATTGTTTGGAAGTCAGGGCGCTCGCTTGAGGCCCAAGTGGTGTTTGAGTATCTTGATTATTTGGTGGGTCTGCCGATCGGCCTAGCTGTATTGACTTGGGGTCTGTTCATGCGCACCACAAGGCGGGAATTGATTGAGGCAGGGATGGTCTGCGATCTTGAGGATGAAAGCGCGTCGCGATGAATTATCGCCATGCGTATCATGCAGGCAATTTTGCCGATGTTTGGAAACATCTAGCCCTTGTTTTCTGCCTTGATCACTTGGCTTTGAAGGAAGCGCCGTTTCGCGTGTTGGATGTGTTTGCTGGCATTGGATGTTATGATCTTAAAAGCGATGAAGCCCAGCGCAGCCCCGAATGGCAAGATGGGATTGGCCGTCTATGGGCCGCTGAAGCCCCCCCTGTTGTGCGGCGCTACCTTGAAGCCGTCGTTAGTGCAGGTGATGGACCGATGACATATCCAGGCTCCCCCGCTTTGATCGCCCAAGGGCTACGTAGGCAGGATAAAGGTCTTTTTTGTGAGCTGCACCCAGAAGATTTTCAAGCCTTGACGCTTTATTTTTCGTCCTCCCGCAATCTTAAAATTGAATGTCGTGATGGTTGGGAGGCAATCCGCGCGCATTTGCCCCCGATTGAGCGGCGCGGCTTGGTCCTGATCGACCCACCCTTTGAGCAAAAGGGTGAGTTTGCTCGACTGGTGCAAGCTCTAAATGACGGGCTTGAGCGCTGGGCCACCGGCACCTATATCCTTTGGCACGCCGATAAGGATCGCGATCAAACAAGACACTATCGCGCAGCCTTAGCGCAGACAGGGGCACGACTTTTAGGCGCGGACTTGCAGGTGGCCGCGCCTCATGAGGGGGTAGGATTAGTCAGTTGCGGACTGACCATAGCCAACCCCCCATTTGGTTTGGAGGACGCTTTGAAGGAGGCTGGAGCCTATCTTGCAGCACTTTTTTCACGTGGAAGTGTGTCAAAGGCTGAAATCGCTCAAATTTCTGGCCGCTGGTGAGGTTGCTTCTCGCGCCACTCTCGCGCATAAGACAATAGCAGGTTTGTTTCAACAGCTGATACAACCGCACCGACCCTTCTTTTGGTCGCTCACGCCCCATTCTTTGCGTGCTTGACCAACCGATGTTCATCGTGTGTTGGTTTGTTTTAGACGAAATAACCCTGTGGCGGCGCAACCCTGCTCCGTCGGTTCCCGGGGAATTACATGCGTTTCGACGACGACGACGAAGATATCAAGCCAGGCGACAAGAAGAAGAAGCCACGTGAGCGTGCACGTGGCATGGAAGAACCTTCCTTCGACGCACCAACACCTTCTTTCAACGAGCGTGGATCACGTCGTGATTATGGTGGCAGCGGCTTTGGCGGTGGTTTTGGAGACCGCCCGCCTAGATCCTTTAAGGACCGACCTCTTGGCGGTGGTGGGTTTGGAGACCGCCCTGCTCGGCCTTTCAACGACCGGCCACAAATTGGTGGTTTTAGTGAGCGCCCGCCTAGACAATTTAATGATCGTCCTCAAAGTGGGGGTGGCTTTGGCGACCGCCCATCGCGTCCGTTTAATGACCGCCCGCCACGCCAATATGGCGATCGGCCAAAGGGTGGCAATTCAGGTTTTGGCGACCGTCTGCCACGCCGTGACTTTGGCGGTGGCGGCGGTGGTGACCGTGGTCCGCGCAATTTTGAAGATCGCGCGCCAAGAGAGCCACTGGAAAACCATGAAGGCACTGTGAAGTTCTTCAATGGTGAGCGTGGTTTTGGTTTCATTACCCCCGATGGCGGTGGTGCCGATGTGTTTGTGCACATTTCAGCCGTGCAACGTTCGGGCTTTGAAGCTTTAGAGCCCGATCAACGCATCGCCTTTCAAACTTTGCCAGATCGATTTGGCAAAGGCCCAAAAGCGATCAATTTGTCTCTATTGGATGGGCCATCGCCCGGTGGCACTGCGCGTCCTGCCGCAGCACCTGGTAGCGAGAGCGATGATCAACCCGACATGGGCGATTACGATCCAGAATAGGATTTATCCTGCCTAAGCCCGGACAATTCTAATCGGCTTGCTCGGCTTCGATGATACGATAACGCCGCCCTTGCACACTTACATGAGGCGGCGTTTTTGTGCGTTCAAACGCTTGCCACGCTGGCTCAAGCTCTTTCCAGAAATTGGCTTTTGCACCTTTGCCAACTTGCAGCATTCTAAACGGGCTCATTTGAAATGGGAAAATATGCAAAGGCACACTGGCTTGGCCTGCTCTTAGGGCGAAATACACCATGGTGTACACTTCTTCCATATCCTGATCGGTAAGACCATAATGTCGCCCAGTTGTGCAACCAGCTTGCAGCAAGCTTGGTGCCCCTTTCCACCCACGCTTTTGGTCAAACGCATTGGGCCACCCAAACCCAAGACCCAGATAGGTCACACCCGCTGGGCGTAGCTGGTTTGGCGTGATCGCGTAAAATCCCTCGGCTTGACCCGAATTAGCCGATTGCCTTGGGCCAATCATGCCATTTTTGCCGCATAATTTGACGGTACGTAGCCGAATATAAGCGCGCTGCTGGGCAGGCTTTGCCCAAACTTCTAGCTTGGATTGATCGCGAATGAGACGCAGATAAAGCGGTGCGCCTAAGTTTAGCCCCAAATCCGAATATGCAAAGCTTAAGCGTTGGCGGGTCCGCTCAATGGCTGCGGCTCCAATTGAGGTGACTGGAATTGTGGTCTGGAATAAGTGCTTTTCACTGCGTGGCTCAGCAGGCGCAGGCACGACGTGTTGAGCCACCTCAAGATTGCCAGCTAAAGCCTTTGTCGCACATACCGTCATCCCCAATGCGACCACATAAGCCAGCCAAAGGGCACCAACAGAACGAAACGAACAACAGTAGAAACTCATGGTCGATCTCATTCCATATGATGCCATCAAGGACTTCAGAGTTTCCATACTTAAGCCACCAATCACCGCCGCCCCTATAGGCCAATGCAGGGTAAAACGATATAGTTCTGTCATGGACCAGCTTCACAACCGCATTACCGATGTTCCGGGCTTAAGAATCGGCCATGCTGAAGACGTGCGTGCTTTGACTGGGGTCACGGTCATTTATCCAGATGCCCCAGCCGTGTGCGGGGTTGATATGCGTGGTGGTGGACCAGGCACCCGTGAAACTGATGCGCTGGCTCCTGAAAATTTAGTCGATGCGATTGATGCCTTGGTGCTCTCTGGTGGTTCTGTGTATGGACTTGGTGCAGCTGATGGTGTTGTGGCCAAATTGGGGGCGTTGGGTCGGGGTTTTCGCTTGATGGATTTGCCAGATATTCCACGCTCCCCAGTGGTGCCAGCAGCAATTCTTTATGATTTGGCCAATGGCGGCCAAAAAGATTGGGGTGTGACACCGCCCTATTACGAGCTTGGCAAGGCTGCTTTGGATCGTGTTACTGTTGAATTTGCATTGGGTGCAGTTGGAGCTGGCATCGGGGCACGCGCAGGGCAATTGCGTGGCGGATTGGGCTCTGCAAGTCAGCGCACCTCAGAGGGAATTCATGTGGGTGCCATCGTCGCGGTCAATTGCTTTGGCAGTGTTATCATGCCGGGCACCGACGCCTTTTGGGCCTGGCCACTTGAACAAAATGGCGAGGCCGGTGGGTATCGCCCAGACCCCAGCTTGACTGTGGACGGCGATGATTGGGGTGCCGCAAAAGCTGATCCATCGGGCGCGATGGGCCGCACCAATACCACAATCGCTTGTGTGGCAACCGATGTGGCACTCACCCCCGCACAAGCCAAACGTATGGCGCAAATGGCCAGTGCAGGCCTTGCCCGCGCAATCCGACCCGTTTTTGCCCCCTTTGACGGCGATGTGGTTTTTGCCTTGTCCACAGCCCATCAGCCTTTGGCCGAGCCTAGTCAATTGACCATCACCCGGATTGGTGCTTTGGCTGCGGATTGTCTGGCACGGGCTGTTATGCGAGGGGTATATGCAGCCAAAGACGCTTGATCTTCGTCACAGCCCCGTCTAACACCGCCGCCTCAGCGCGCCCGTAGCTCAGCTGGATAGAGCATCAGACTACGAATCTGAGGGTCGGGCGTTCGAATCGCTCCGGGCGCGCCACGCATTGCTTTTTTTACCATGAGCAAGTCATACCCCGCCGGGTTCTGCTTCCCATTTGCTACCAAATGCCAAAAACCTAACGGAATGATCTGGAACAACTTTTTTCTGCAGTGGTAGCAGCAGTGACCACCAGATTATGGTTAGCAAACGGGCATTGTGGCGCATGTTTGGTATTTACATTCCATTGTGTTCGGTTTGAGTTGTTTCGATATCTCTACAATGTGCCTTTCCTAATAACGTAAAAGCTGCTTTCCTTTAATAACGACTTTCGCTATGAACGCGTGTGTGAATAGTCCAACCTCCGCATCATTTGATATTAGCCCTTCAAATCGGCTGGGCCAACACCGTGAAACGGTCGCTGGCGGGGAAGTGGTGCGCGCCTTTATTCCGCCGCCCTTACCGCCCAATCCGCCGCTTCAGTTGGAGCCCCTGTTCGCCTTATTGGACCGGGCTAATCAAGCTCTGGGGCGACTGGATGGGATGAGCGCCCTTCTGCCGGATACCAAATTGTTCCTCTATTTCTATGTGCGCAAAGAGGCCTTGGTGTCGTCTCAGATTGAGGGTACGCAAAGCTCCTTCACCGATTTATTGCTGCATGAAAATGATCGAACAACGCGGTTTGGCCTTGATGATGTCGAAGAGGTCTCAAACTATGTGGCCGCTATTCAACATGGGCTTTCCCGCCTTAAAGAAGGCTTTCCGATTTCGCTGCGTATGATTTGCGAGATGCATGCGATCTTGCTGCGAGGTGGCCGCGGGGCAGGCAAGCAGCCCGGAACCTTTCGCACCACCCAGAACTGGATCGGGGGTACACGGCCTGGCAACGCTACTTTTGTACCCCCGCCCGCCCAAGATGTCGTTGCCTTAATGGGGCAGGCGGAAGTCTGGTTGCATGGCCAAGGCCAAAATCTGCCACTGCTGGTGCGCGCTGCACTCCTGCATGTTCAGTTCGAGACGATCCACCCCTTCTTGGATGGTAATGGTCGGCTTGGTCGCCTGCTGGTGACCCTGCTCCTTTGCTCTGAAAAGGCTTTGAGCCAACCCGTGCTCTATCTGTCGCTTTACCTAAAGACACATCGGGAGCGCTATTATGAACTCCTCACCAAAGTGCGCAAAGAGGGCGCTTGGGAAGAATGGCTGACCTTTTTTCTCGAAGGTGTGCTTGAGATTGCCATACAGTCAACTGAGGCTGCAGGTCGCATCCTTGCGGTCTTTGCCCATGATAGAGCCCAGATTGAGGCGTTGGGTCGCCCTGCCTCATCGGTTTTACGTGTTCATGTGGCCTTACAAGCAAACCCGATTGTATCGACCGTGCGATTAAAACAAGCTACGGGCCTTACCATCCCATCGATCGCACGCGCGCTTGAAGCGCTAGAGAGGCTGGGAATCGTACGTGAAATCACAGGTCGCTTGCGAGACCGTTTGTGGCAATACAGCGCCTATCTCGACATTTTAAGCGAAGGCGCTGACCCAAATTAATCACCCTGAACTACGGTCTTCTTAATCCAACAAGAATAAGGTTGAAAAGAATAAAACGTTAAAGGCCCATATCACTCCAAAACGTGGAAATTGGATCCATATGCCCCCCTAAAACCGCGCTGCCCAAGCATCGATTGCGTCGTGATGGGTTTGCTTTTCGGCCTGGGTTAGATAGCTGCCCGCAAAACTATTATGGGCGAGGGTAACCAATTCTTCCTTAGTGAGGTTAAGCGCCTCCGCAATTGCGCGCCAATTGGCATTGAGATAGCCGCCAAAATAGGCTGGATCATCAGAATTAATCGTTGCTTTGAGGCCCAAATTTAACATGGTTCGCAAAGGGTGATTGGCAAGATTGTCTACCACACATAAGGATAAATTGGATAATGGGCAGACGGTCAAAGTAAGGCCATTTTGGACGATGCGTTCAACCAAGGCTTTATCTTCAAGCGCGCGGTTGCCATGATCGATGCGGTCAATCTTAAGCACGTCTAATGCTTCCCATACATATTCCGGCGGGCCTTCTTCTCCGGCATGGGCGAACAGATGCAGACCCTTGTTGCGGGCCGCTTCAAAGACGCGCGCAAATTTTGATGGCGGGTGGCCGACTTCGCTGGAATCAAGCCCAACACCAAATATCTTATCAAGATAAGGTTCAGCTGCCCTTAAGGTCGCAAAGGCGGCGGCTTCATCTAAATGGCGCAAGAAGCATAAGATTAGCTTAGAACTAATCCCCAATTGGGTTTGCCCATCGGCTAAAGCCCGTGAGATCCCGCCAATCACCACACCTATATCTATGCCACGATCGGTATGGGTTTGGGGGTCAAAGAATACTTCGACATGACGGCACGCATCACTCGCCACATGGCGCAGATAGGCCATGGTGAGGTCATAAAAGTCTTGCTCGACCTGCAAAACGCTGGCCCCTTGATAATAAATATCAAGGAAATCTTGCAAATTTGAAAAGCTGTAGGCGGCGCGCACCTCTTCAATAGTCTGAAACGGGATCGCGATGTGATTGCGTTGCGCCAATGCGAACATCAGTTCTGGTTCCAGCGATCCCTCTAGATGTAAGTGCAATTCTGCCTTAGGCAGGCCACTGATAAAGCGATCACGATCAAACTTGGGCATCTAGACCCTCAAAGCTGGATATAACGGACGTGCGTGGGCTGCATAAGCCTAACCAATGAGCTGACCTTGTTTTAAACCATAGAAGGTTCCGCGCAACTGGTTTGCCCGATATTGGGTTAATGAAGTTGGGTGGCACCTTAATTGAGCGCATAGGGATCGGGGGCCTTGTTGGAGTCAATGGCTTCGGCCACCGCTTGCCAATAATCGGCTAAATCACGATCGCCTAATGCCGTTGCTTCTGATGCGCGCATCACTGCAATCACAGCACCATCTTCCCCGTAATGACCCTGAAGCAGGCGTGCTGCATGGTAGATTTCGTCCACTTTAAGCACGTTCACCCCCCCATTTTCTGGTGTTGGGTATCAAGGCTGCCTGTTCAAACCTGCGGCAAGTTCACAAAATGCTACCTTAATCCCACACGCTTCTAAGTGAGATAGATCGGCCGCAGGCAAAGGCGAGACTTGGCTCGCACGGGGTGGGGCAATGGGGTCAATATGGACAGGCTTACCGGTCATGGCCTCCACGGAACAAAGGAGCTGTGATGGCGCATAAAGCGTGCCGCTGCCAATATCAAAGAAGCCACCATGCCCTTGCAACGTGACTTGGACGATGGCCGAAGCCGCATCTTCAACATGAACCCAGTCGCGCGCACCTGCTACATCGCTCAAGCTGCTTAAATCCCATATGCCAAGTTTGTTTGCATTGCGGGCTGCGTTTAAGGCGCGCGTTGGTAAACTAGCCCAATCACCCTTGTGGTCCTCTCCAGCACCATAGACAGACGAAAGCCGAAAGCCAGTGCTAATCGGGGGCGCATTGGGACTGTACCCCTGCCGCGCAGCAAACAAATCAAAGGCTTGTTTGGCCCTGCCAAAAGGTGTTGTTGGTTTGAAAGTGGCGATGACATGTGGGTCTGCGCGCCCATCACTTTGTCTATCGCCATAGACTTGGCTTGTGGAAGCCCAGCAGATCGGGCGTTGCTTTGCAGCGGCAAAATCCCAGAGCCGGCGAGGCAAATGATAAGCGGTTTCAAACAAAGCATCACCATCACCTTGGCGATGGCCAGCATCAGCAAAAAGCATAATTGCCCCAACATCGCGCCACGCCCGTTCTAAGTGTGGCAACAAATCTTGCGGTGTCCAAATATCATATAAGTTTGCCGGAAGGCATGTCCATTTTTCAGCACAGACTGGGCCAATGGTGTCACAAATGATGACATCAGCACTTCCATCTTCCGCCAATTGACGTGCCACCGCACTGCCAATCAGGCCGGCACCGCCCACAATCACAAATTTCCGACCTTGAAGCGGCATAAACAATCTATCGCGTGCAAATCTTACACATACAAAAATGTGCGAATTTCACACATTTTAAGAAGGAGTGTAATCAGTGTCCATAGGACAAGGCAGAATGGGTTAGCCTGGTGTTCAGCCTAACCAGTATGGAAGACTTGGTAAGGGCGAAATCATGATGAATGCATCATTCGTGCGGCGAGGCTGCTAAAGGTGTTAGTTTGCGGTAATCAAATCTTTGTCCAGCGATTTTAAATGCTGTTCGCACCCATCTCCCAGCATTGTCATACCAAATGTCTTTATTGACTGTGCCGCGCAGACGATAATGGTTGGTCTGAACAGCATTGCCATTGATAAGAACAATATCGGAGCCAATGCGATCGACGTTCACCCGTGATAGCTTGCCGTCTCGGCTGTCTAACAGGCGGGCTTGGTTAACCGTACTGCGCCGCCACCAACTCGATGGCACAATGCCCGTAGGTGCTTTGCCTTTAAAGCCACTGCCATTCACCACTAATTGATCGCCAGAGAACTTGGCTTCCACCGATTTAATGGTACGATTTTCTTTGTCTGTGCAGTCAAGACTGGTTAATTGTTGCCCGCGCCAAGTTTCTTCACACCGATGGCTATAGGTGAACCCGATTGGGCCAATTTTTCCTGCCATATCAACTGCGATGCGTACAGTGGTGAGATCGTTCGCTCTAGAAACACTGACACTATGGCGGCCCACAGGCTTACCATTCATCAATATTTCAAACTCGGTGCGCCCTGCCACGCTCGCCGAGGTTTGGCTTGGCAGCCAGACTAAACTTAGCGCGATTAAATAGGTTGTGCAAAGCACGTGAGGGAGCGAATGTGCCATAATCTTTGTTATCCTAAGGCGGGCATGAGATCATAGAACCAACCTTGGTCATGAGAAGCGGTTTATGAGCCAACCCAAGGGGCCTATCAGTCTGATCGGCGCGGTTTGGGCAATGAGGCAAATACAATCGCTTCCAGCTTCGGCACCAGGTTGGTGCTCACTGCCCTCATCATGGACCAGCAAATGCCCGCGCCGATAAATCTGGCCCCCATCATCTAATGACCCCGTCAACACCAGGGTTAATTCCAGGCCCTGATGCCCGTGTTCTGGAACCTTGCGCCCGGCTTCAAGTTTGAGGAGTTCAACGTCACAATCCGATAATGGCCCTGTCAATTGCATGGTCAGCATGCCGGTAAGATTCCGCCGCCAACGGCCTTGATCGATGGAAGACAAAACATGAGCAACATCATTTTGTGGGCGCAAAGCATGCATTGAGTTGTCATGAGTGGTGTCGCTTTCCAACCAATTGGGCGCAGAGATGGCGACAGGTTCTAGCGCATCTAACAATGCGCCCCCGGTACTATCGAAGATTTGGGTGTAAGCGCAAGCATGGGGCTGAAGCGCTAAATGCGCCGCTACAACAAAAGCTGGCCCACGTGGAAGATTGCCCGCGACATAATCAAGCAGCACAGCTTGGTAACGCTGCTCATGATCGAGTTGATAGGCCGATTGGTTGTAGGTCATAATGCTAGATGCCAGATAGGTATGTTCGCCAGAGGGAAAGATTGCCAGATGGAAAGAAAACGTGTGTAAGTTACGCACAATTGACATGAGTGGATCACAAAGGCTTCCTTCAAACTGCATCTGGCGATCTGCATATGGGCGTTTGAACGTTTTCAGGCTGGTCAATGGGTTGTGAGGAGGTCTCATGCCATGGAGAGGCACAATAGATGGCGGTACCTGACAGTTCAAATGATCCTTTAGTGTCAACGCAATGGCTGGCTGATAAGCTTGATGCGCCCGATATTCGTGTCGTTGATGCTTCTTGGCATATGCCTGATATCAATCGGGATGGCAGGCAGGAGTATTTAAGAGGACATATTGAGGGTGCAGTTTTTTTTGATATTGATGAAATCGCCGACACAGACAGTCCCTATCCTCATATGATGCCTAGTCCTGAGAAATTCACAAGCCGGGTGCAGCGTTTGGGGCTTGGGGATGGTTTGCGATTGGTTATTTATGACAGTCTAGGGGTGTTTTCGTCCGCTCGTGTATGGTGGATGTTTCGCACAATGGGTCATGAGGATGTTGTTGTCCTTGATGGTGGCTTACGAAAATGGCACGCAGAAGGTCGCCCGCTCGATGACGGCTTGCCTGTGGCCCGAGAGCGCCACTTTACGGTGCGCCGGCGCGCAGATTTGATCCGCGATAAAACTCAAATCGTCCGCAAATTAGAAACCCGATCTGCCCAAATTGTTGACGCGCGCCCGGCCGGACGATTTGAAGGCACAATGTCGGAGCCGCGCGCTGGCTTGCGTAGCGGCCATATGCCAGGATCACTCAATTTACCCTATACGACGGTTTTGAACCCAGACGGCACCCTGAAAGACAGCGCAGCGCTGGCAGACGTTTTTCAAGCAGCTGGTGTTGATTTGCGTCGGCCGATCGTGACTACCTGTGGATCAGGGGTTAGTGCTTGTATTGTGGCACTTGCACTTGCCAGACTTGGGGTATGGGATGTCCCGGTCTATGACGGTGCATGGTGTGAGTGGGCTTCAGACCCGCATGCCGCAATTTTGCCGTAAGGACAATCATGACTATTCCTACCGATTCAAAGCAGGTCAGCCAAAGCCATTGCGTGCAGCCGGAGACAGAGCTTGTGCAGCTGGGTCGTGACCCCATGAGTCATGAGCGTGCAGTCAACCCCCCTATCCAGCGTGGTTCAACCTTACTGTTTGACCAGGCAGCAGATTTGTATCATGCAGGCCCAAACCAGCCCATCAAGGGCTATGGTCTTGAAGGCTTGTCCACGCAAGATCGATTGTGTGAAGCGTTAACCCAAATCTCACGCGGTATGGGTGCTGTATTGGCCTCGTCGGGCTTACAGGCTTTGACTTTGGCGTTGATGGCCACGACTAAGGGTGGCGATCATGTGTTACTGACTGATTCCAGTTATGGCCCAACGCGGCGGTTTTGTCGTGAGGTTCTTGGTCCATACGGTGTTGAAACTGAAATATATGACCCCCGCATTGGAGCTGGGATCGAAGCCCTGATCCAGCCCAATACCAGCTTGATCATTTTAGAAAGCCCTGGCTCGCTGACCTTTGAAATCCAGGATATTCCCGCCATTACAGCCGTTGCTAAGGCCCACCAGATTGCCACTTTAATCGATGATACTTGGTCTGCTGGTCTTTATATGAAACCCTTTGAATTGGGCGTGGATATCTCTATGCAGGCTTTGACCAAATATCAAAGTGGCCATGCCGATGTCTTGGCCGGTGCGCTGATCACCCATAGCCCTAAATGGCTTGCTAAGCTCAAATCCATGCATCAAATGCTCGGTATCGGAACAGCCGCAGAAGAAGCTTGGCTGACGTTACGGGGGCTCCGCACTATGGGACTTCGTATGGCCCATCAAGACAAAGTGGCGCGCCAGATCGCAGCCTGGCTCGAGGCCCGATCTGAAGTGGCTCAAGTCCTCCACCCAGCCTTACCATCACATCCCGATCACGCCCTGTGGCAGCGTGACTTTACGGGGGCTGGGGGTGTATTTAGCGTGGTCCTAAAGCCTGTTGCAACGGCTAAAGTCCACGCGATGTGCGAGGCTTATCGACTTTTTTCTATGGGCTTTTCTTGGGGTGGCTATGAGAGTTTGGCGCTGCCAAGTTCGTTGAATGTCAAACGTCGTTTCCCAAGCCAGCACGCACAAGGGCCATTGATGCGTTATGCGATCGGGCTTGAAGCCCCAGAAGATTTACTGGCCGATTTGGAGCATGGATTTAGCGTCCTTAACGACGCTTAATCTGACTTAAGCTCAAAGGGATGGACGTGGTACGTTTGGTTACCCGGATTACGATCCGCGACTGCACGTCTGATACCAGACCTTGCCCCAAAAGCTTGTCGCGTAGAAAGCCATCATAGGCATGCATGTCTGTTGTAACCACGTGGATCATATAATCCACAGCCCCTGTCACAGTGGCACAATCAACCACTTCTTGCCAAGTTTCCACTGCGGCTTCAAATTTCTCTAGGTTTTCTCGATTAGGCAAAGCCAGCTTCACGCTGGCCATCACTTCAAACTCCAGCCCAAGTGCAGCGCGGTCCAAAATGGTGACGCGCTTTGTAATCACACCGATTTCTTCCAAGCGTTTGATTCGCCGCCAACATGGGCTGGAAGATAGTCCAACCTTATCAGCTATTTCGGCAACAGAAAGGGTGGCATCCTCTTGGATGAGATCTAATATGCGTCGATCAACGACATCAAGTTCTTCAGACACGAAATTTCCTCAACTACGACAAAGTTGCCAAGAATCTTGCGCAGATCATAGAAAGTTTTGAAAAAAAGGGCAAGCTTTTTCCATTAAAACAGAAGATGATGCCCTTTTAGGTAAGATCAAGTTCACACGGTTTCCCAAATCCAAATCCGAAGGCAAAGCCAGATGTTGCATCGCGAAGTTTTACTGACCGACAAATACGAACTCACCGAGGGTAGGGCTTTTCTGACAGGTATCCAAGCCCTTGTGCGGTTGCCCTTGGATCAAAAACGCCGCGATAGGATGCAGGGTATTAAATCGGCAGGCTTTATATCTGGCTACCGTGGTTCCCCGCTCGGTGGCTATGATATGCAATTAGAGCGTGCAAGTCAGTTTTTATCATCACACGACATTGTATTCTGGCCGGGTCTGAATGAGGATTTAGGGGCAACTGCGGTTTGGGGCAGTCAGCAATTGGGCCAGTTTGATGGTGCTCGCTATGATGGGGTGTTTGGCATTTGGTATGGAAAGGCCCCAGGCGTTGATCGGACTGGCGACGTGTTTAAGCATGCCAATTTTGCTGGAACATCGAAATTTGGCGGCGCAATCGCCATTGCAGGTGATGACCATGTTTGTAAAAGCTCTACCTTGCCGAGCCAGTCTGAATTTGCATTTATTGATGCTGAAATGCCTGTTTTGTCGCCATCTTCGATCCAAGATGTGTTGGACTATGGCCTCTATGGCATCGCCTTATCTCGCTTTTGTGGCGCTTGGACCGGCTTAATTGCACTCGCCGACACCATGGATTCTGGTGCGGTCATTGATGTTGGTACCCACCGGCTTTCTATTGTAAGCCCGACAGATTTTGAGATGCCAGAAACGGGATTGAGCCTACGCCGGGGCGATGATCCTATGGCGAAGGAAGCGCGCTTGCGCCACTTTAAGCTTCCCGCAGCGCAAGCCTTTGTACGTGCGAATGGTTTAGATCAAGAGATTTTAAGCAGTCCAAAACGTAAGATTGGCTTGGTTGCAACAGGCCAAGCTACCCGCGATATTTATGAAGCATTAGATGCCCTAGGGATCAGCCCTGAGCTTGCTGCTGAACTTGGTATTGCCATTTACAAAGTTGCTATGCCTTGGCCGCTAGAGCCCTACAGCCTTCGTGGGTTTGCCGTGGGTTTAGAAACATTGTTGGTGGTTGAACATAAGCGCGCCTTAATCGAACCCCAGATCAAAGAAGCCCTTTATGAAGTTCCCGATGGGCAACGTCCACGTGTGATAGGGAAAAAGGGATTAGATGGGCAGCCTCTATTGTCCCAAGTTGGCTCTATTTCCATTCCCGACCTTGCTCAGACTTTGTTTGACCTTGTTCCCCACGGCCCCCATCGGGCGCAGGCTTTGGCCTATCTGGCTAGGGTTACTCAAAGCCAGGAGCGGGCAAAAACCCTTGAAGGGGATGCGCATCGCAAGCCTCATTTCTGCTCGGGCTGCCCGCATAATACGTCTACTTTGGTGCCAGAGGGGTCGCGGGCTTTGGCAGGCATTGGCTGCCACTATATGGCTACTTTCATGCCCGACCGGCAAACCGATATGACAAGCCAAATGGGTGGGGAAGGCATTGGCTGGATTGGTCAAGCGCCCTTCACCGATGAAACGCATGTCTTTGTGAACTTAGGTGACGGTACCTATTCACATTCAGGCTCTCTGGCGATCCGCGCTGCTGTGACCGCTAAGGTCAATGTTACTTATAAGTTGTTGTATAATGATGCCGTTGCAATGACTGGTGGGCAATCAACGGAGAGCGGCCAAACCACACCCCAGATTTCTAAGCAATTGCTGGGTGAAGGTGTGCGTGAAGTGGTAATCGTGGCCGATGATCCCACCCGCTATGCCACAATGACCTTGGAGCCTTCTGTGCGCGTCTATCCACGCTCAGAGCTGGATTCTATTCAGCGCCGACTGCGTGAAACCAAGGGCGTCACAGTGATTATCTATGACCAAATATGCGCAACTGAAAAGCGTCGTCGCATCAAACGCAAGCTTTTAAAGCCAACGACCACCCGCGCTTACATTAACCCAGCTGTGTGCGAGGGATGTGGAGATTGTTCAAAAAAATCAAACTGCCTATCCATCCATCCCTTGGAGACTGAATTTGGCACCAAGCGCCAGATTGACCAATCGTCGTGCAATCAAGACCTGCGTTGCGTTGAAGGATTTTGTCCCTCCTTCGTCACAGTAGAGGGCAGCCATAATGCCAAACGCGAGCGGGCGCGTCCGTCTTTTGATGCCACCAATATTCCATTGCCTGAGCCCATGAGTTTGGATCGCCCACGTTCAATCGTCTTCACAGGCGTTGGCGGTACAGGGGTTACCACCGTTTCAGCCATTGTTGGAATGGCGGCCCATGTCGATGGTCACGCATCTTCGATTTTAGATATGACGGGCCTTGCCCAAAAGGGTGGTCAAGTCCTAAGCCATGTACGCATTGCGGCTAAGCCCAGTGACATACGCTCCGGCCGAGTGCCGCCTGCTTCAGCCGACGTGATGATTGCTGGCGATCTGATTGTAGCCACCAATTTGGATGCCTTGGAGTTGGTATGTAGGGCCACCACCCGTGCCGTGGCTAACTTTGATATTCATCCCACTGTTGATTTCATTCAAAACCCCAAGCGTAGCTTTCGCGGGCAGCCAAAGGTCGATCTGTTTGCAGAAGCCGTGGCGGAACTCGGTGTGATCCATGCTGAAGGTCTTGCCGAGGAATATCTGTATGACGGTCTTTATTCCAACATGATCCTGTTGGGTTTCGCGTGGCAACGTGGGCTGGTTCCGGTTTCTCTTCGCGGACTTTACAGAGCCATCAAGCTTAATGGTGTTGCCATTGATGAGAATGTGTTGGCCTTTGATCTAGGTCGCCTTGCCGCTTTTGATCCTGGGCGCTTGAAGGCCATGGTTCCGGTACGGGAGCCGCCACCACCCAAATCGCTCGACGAAGTTATTGCTCATCGAGCAGCCCATCTGCAAGGTTATCAAAACGCCGCTTATGCCCGCCGTTATGTTGATATGATTGACAAAGTGCGGGCCACAGAAACCAATCTTGGGCTTGGCTTAGATCTCACGCGCGCTGTTGGGGTTAATCTGGCTAAAGTCATGGCCTATAAAGATGAATATGAAGTCGCGCGGCTTTATGCCGATAAAGCCTATCTAGAGGGACTTAACGCCACATTAAGTGGTCGAAAATCTGTCAAAATATGGTTGGCACCACCATTCTTGGCACCTAAAGACCCCGTTACAGGTATTCCCAAAAAACTTGCCTTCGGGTCATGGGTGCTGACCCTATTCAAAGTCCTTCGTTACGGTAAAGTACTGCGCGGGGGGCCACTGGATCCTTTTGGGCAAACCGCTGAACGGGTAAATGAGCGGCACTATCGCGACCAATATCTGGCCGACTTAGAAGTTGTGATCACGCATCTTTCAGCCGCGACCCATGCGATCGCCCTTGAACTTGCCCTTTTGCCCGAAGATGTACGTGGGTTTGGCCATGTCAAGGAGGCCAGTATGGTCAAAGCGATGCGCAGGCGTGACACCTTGATGGGCCAACTGACCCAAGGGCTTGCTCGCTCAAACGATGCGCACTACATGACGGCT
Organism: Candidatus Phycosocius spiralis; assembly: GCF_030158815.1. Taxonomy (GTDB): domain Bacteria; phylum Pseudomonadota; class Alphaproteobacteria; order Caulobacterales; family Aquidulcibacteraceae; genus Aquidulcibacter; species Aquidulcibacter spiralis. The sequence goes on along the minus strand of NZ_BPFZ01000002.1, from coordinate 29,777 downwards.
CCCGATGTGTTGGCTGGGTAGCTCAGCTGGTTAGAGCGCACGACTCATAATCGTGAGGTCGAGAGTTCGAGTCTCTCTCCCGCCACCATCGGTTCACTATAATCGATTTTTGAGTAATTCTTTAGGCCGCATTCACTTTAGTCAATCTAGGGTGTGGCAAGGAGGGATCGCTGCGTTTAACCCCAGCTGATAGGGCACCTTTAAACGATGTACCATGTAAGTTGGCATCATAAAACAATGCATCGCGAATATCGGCTTGGTCGAAATTTGCATAACGTACATCGGCCCCGGTAAAATCGGTTGGTTTGGTTTTACGGGCACTAATGCGCAATGGCCCCAAATTTGCATTGCGGAAGTCTGCGTTTTTCAGGCGGGCATGGGAAAAACTTGCACCGCGTAAATCAGCGCCAGAAAAGCATGCCCCACGTAAATCCGCGTTGGAAAAATTTGCGCCCTGTAATTGAGTTGCCATAAAGGTAACCCCGACCCCATTACAATTGACCGCAGACAATGCAGTCAAACGCATGCCTTTGAACATGGCCGACATCGGCCGCAAATCCTCACCATCAAAAGTAGCATGCTGGCCCGCTGTACCATTGCTTTCCCACCAAGCCTCGTGCTCACTGGCCATATTTTCCAGTGTGACCGCACGTATCTTGGCCCCGTCAGTTGGATCACCAAGGGCACCGATCGCTTGGGCAGGGTCGATTTTGGAATATCCAAGTTCCACCCCGGTGAGGATTGCATCTTCAAACTTCGCACCCTCCAACTTGGCACCAATAAGATTTGCACCTTGCAGATTAGCGCCAGCGAGATTGCAATCTTTTAAAATGGCACCCGATAAAACGATACCTTTCATGGAACAATCTTGGAAGTCAGCGCCCTTAGCATGAATGCCATTGAATTGAGAGCCATCCAAAGTCGCACCGATAAAAGTGGCTCCTTCCGCATCGCCATGGCGCGTGCGCTGCTTGATCGTCATCTTGCCGCCCTTCATTTCGGCTTGGGTGTGCTCACCTTCACGGCAGTCCGATTGGGTTAGATCACAATAGGATAGATCGGCACCACGCAGATTTGCACCGCGCATGTCAGCCTTGGTCAAGCGAGCGCCACGCAAATCCGCTTTTCTAAAGTCACAGCCAAAAAGATTGGCACGTTCACAATTGGTTTTGATCAGCCGTGCAAGTTCAAAAATACAACCCGTCAAATCTGCTTCGGCGAGGTTGCGCCCTGACAAATCGACCCGTGACAAATCCACATTGCGCAACACAGCCCGTTTGCCCCCCGGTATGCCGCTGACGTAGCGCTCATGTAGGAGTATCACATTTTCGAGTGTATCTGGATCTATTTTGACGTATGAAACGAAACTACTCACTTATCACCTTTTTGGACAATAGTCTATTTCATTTAAGCGTTTTAGTATAACCCATGAGTATTGTCTGATGGTTAAAGGGTGATTTCATTTTGTTACTACTATTCATACTGGCTCTTAACTTTGACATATTGAATGGATCATCGACTCTATTGAAGGCTGGTACCATTAATGTAGGGGGCAAGCTGTTGCAGCTTGATGCTCAACGACGACTGGCCATCAGCAAGGCTGGTTTCAGTTCACATCTAAATCGGTTATTGACACCATGCACAATGTCCTTGGCCTGTTGAGAATCTAGTGGTGTTAAAGCCTAATCAAGCGCTTGTTTTATTTTCTGGTGGTCAAGATTCAACCGCCTGCTTAGCATGGGCGTTAGATCGCTATGACCATGTGGAGACGGTTGGTTTTGACTATGGTCAGCGTCATAGGATAGAGCTTGATCAGCGCTTGGTGGTCATTGATGCTATGCGCACGAATTTCCCGTCTTGGCGGCCTAAGCTTGGCGATGATCATCTCTTAGATCTCACGCTATTAGGCCAGATATCTGAAACAGCTTTAACCCGCGATACCGCCATTTCTATGGCTGAAACCGGCCTGCCAACAACCTTTGTTCCCGGGCGTAACTTGCTTTTTCTAACCTTTGCAGCTGCATTGGCCTATCGGCGCGGATTGGGGATTTTGGTAGGCGGCATGTGTGAGACGGACTATTCTGGCTATCCCGATTGTAGACGCTCTACTTTAGACGCCATGGAGACAGCGCTCAACCTTGGTATGGATGTGCATTATGAGCTGGCTAGCCCCCTCATGGATCTGACAAAGGCGCAGACTTGGGCGCTGATGCATGATTTGGGCGGGGATGATTTGGTGGAGATAACTGTGGAACATAGCCATACCTGCTATCAGGGCGAACGAGACCAACGCCATGGGTGGGGCTATGGCTGTGGCATCTGCCCGGCGTGTGCGTTGCGCGCTTCTGGTTGGGCAGCATGGCAGGCGCAACGGCAGGATTTTAGCCAGATTGAACAACGATCATGACCTATATGGTTAAGGAGTGTTTCTATACGTTGCAGGGTGAGGGTGCCCAAGCTGGGCGCGCTGCGGTCTTTTTGCGTTTCGCGGGCTGCAACTTATGGAGTGGGCGCGAGCAGGATCGATCAAGTGCAATCTGCCAGTTTTGTGATACCGATTTTGTTGGCATGCATGGGGAGGGCGGTGGTAAGTTTGAGACTGCCGAGGAGCTTGCATCTGTTGTTGCACACAAGTGGCCACGCAGTGGCCAAGGTCAGGCCTATGTCGTGTGTACAGGTGGTGAGCCACTGTTGCAGCTTGACACCCCATTGATTAATGCGCTGCATCGGTCAGGCTTTGAAATTGGGGTCGAGACGAATGGCACTTTGATGGTTCCATCGGGTATTGACTGGATTTGTGTAAGCCCAAAAGCTGGGGCCGACTTTGTACAGCGGACTGGCCATGAGCTAAAACTCGTCTATCCACAGCCAAACGCTATGCCAGATCGTTTCAACAATTTGGATTTTAAGCACTATTTTCTACAACCCATGGATGGGCCCCAAAAAGATGACTATACGGCCGCTGTAGTTGCCTATTGTCTTGCTAACCCACAATGGCGATTGAGCCTGCAAACCCATAAATTGCTTGGAATCCCGTGACCCGCTGCCTTTTGACCAAAAGTGTAACCTTCGACGCGGCCCATCAGCTCCATCAAGGCGATGAGAGCCACCCTTATCGCCGTTTGCATGGCCATTCATTCCGATTGGATGTTTCCATAGAAGGGGAAGCCGATGACAAGGATCAATGGGTGGCAGATTTTGCTGATTTAAGTGATGCCATCACAACAGTACGCGATGTGTTAGATCATGCTTTTTTGAATGAAGTTGCAGGTCTAGAAACCCCTACTTTGGAAAACATCAGTGTGTGGGTGGCCAAGCAATTGCAGCCAATCCTACCTAATTTGTGCCGTGTTGCAATTGCAAGACCATCCTTAGGAGAAACATGTACTTTAGAGATTAAAGGTTAAAAACTACCTCTATATCTATTACAGCCTATGACTCGCAAGGCTGGCCTTAATGCGTTCTAGGGTTGCGCCCCGGATCGCTAATTTATTACCGTGATAAGCATGACCGGGTAGTTGCGCCAAATGGCGAGCATGTTCAAAGGCTTGAGTTTCAACCTGATCCAGTGGGACCACGTGGTCTATATAGCCTGCTGCCACCGCCCCTTCTGGATCATAGATAAAGGCTTGGATCAACGCCTTGGTCATATGAGACGGGTTCAGGCGATCCCGCGATAGCTCAATTGCAAAAGTTGGCAAGACCATGCCATTGGTGGTTTCATTGGCACCAATTTTATAAGGTCCTGCAGCACCAAAACGGGTGTCGCATGCATGGAGCAGGAACACGCCCATCGCAATCGCATGACCTGTGCAAGCGGCCACAACAGGCAAGGGGCTACCATAGAGGCGAACCAGTAATTGACCACCCTGAACGAGTAGCTGCACAGCGGCCTCTTGACCCGATCCTGTTAAAGCGAGCAAGTCAAACCCACCAGAAAAGCGTCCTTCACGGCCTGCTAACACGATGGCTTTGGCTTTGGCTTCGGCTTCATCCAGCGTCCAATGCAAGGCTTCAATCATTGCCAGATTGATCACATTGGCCTTGCCATCGTCCATCCGCACGATCGCAACCTCATGGTCTATTGTGAGTGAAGCACTCATTTTCCGCTCCTGATCTTGTTTGCTTGGAGGTAGAGGATAAGTGGCGCTTTTGGTCAATAAGGATGGTGAAACTCAAAGGGCCGGAACTGCAATGATTTGACGCGCACGTGGCATAGTTCTAGTTCAAGAGCCAGCAATAGAACAAGAATGGCTTTGGAGTAATTGCATGAATTTGTTGGGTGCCCAGGGAAAACTGGAACAGCCTTTGACACGTTTGGTGATCCATAGACCCGATGATTGGCATGTGCATTTGCGTGATGGGGCAATGCTTGCAGGTGTTGTCAATGCGACGGCGCGTCAATTTGCGCGCGCGATCGTGATGCCCAATCTAGTGCCTCCAGTGACAAAAGCTGCTGCCGCCGATGCTTACCGAAGCCGTATACTGGCAGCGGTGGAGACCGGGCTAGACTTCACCCCCCTTATGACTTGTTATCTAACGGACGACAGCGATCCTGAAGACATCACCTATGGCTTTAAAGTGGGGATATTCACGGCTGCCAAACTGTATCCTGCCCATGCCACCACCAATTCAAGTCATGGCGTTACCGATTTTACCAATCTTTACCGCGTTTTTGCGGCTATGGAGAAGATTGCCATGCCACTTTTAGTGCATGGGGAAGTAACCCAATCCCATATTGATATTTTTGACCGCGAAGCAGTGTTTATTGAGCAGATCCTTTCGCAGATCATGCGCGATTTCCCTGCCCTTAAAATCGTGTTTGAACACATCACCACCTCTGAAGCTGTCGATTTTGTGGAAGCCAGTACCCATCCCATTGCTGCTACCATTACGCCTCATCATCTTGAGTTTAATCGAAACGCCATGTTTGAGGGAGGCATTCGTCCCCATTTTTATTGTTTACCTGTCGCCAAACGTGAAGTTCATCGTCTGGCCTTGCGACGCGCCGCCATTTCAGGTTCCCCCAAGTTTTTTTTGGGAACCGATTCTGCACCCCATACGGTAGGTGCTAAGGAATCAGCGTGCGGCTGTGCGGGGATTTATAATGCGCCTTACGCGCTTGAAAGCTATGCAAAGGTTTTTGAAGAAGAAGGCGCACTTGATAGGCTGGAAGGGTTTGCCAGTCAGTTTGGCCCAAGATTTTATGGTTTACCCAGCAATCAAAATCATATCGTGCTTGAAAAAACTGCCCAAGCGATACCGCCCCATTTGGACATAGCTGGTAACCATGTTGTTCCTTTTCATGCTGGCCAAACCTTGAACTGGACTTTTCAAGGTCAAACTTCGCATTAATTTTGGATCCTTGCTTTTATGACGATACCTACGACAGAACTTTTCTTGATCGCCATGGTGATCATTTTTACGATACCCTATCTTTTTTGGCGTGTATTGAAGACAGATTATTACGCGCCGTTGGCAGTGGTGCAGATCATTGGCGGCATTGTGTTAGGTCCAGGCATCCTTGGGGCAGTATTCCCAGCTTATTACGACTTTATTTTTACACCAGCGGTGATCCAATCGCTCAACGGGATAGCGTGGTGGGCGGTGATGATCTTTGTTTGGATCGCTGGCATTGAACTGGACTTAAAGAGTGCTTGGACAAACCGGCTTGAGACCGGGGTAACCGCTGGTCTTGCGATGATCATGCCCTTGGTATTTGGCTGTGGTGCCGGGATTGTGCTGTTGAATTTTAGCGGCGGTTGGATCGGCCCAAAGGGCCATGATTGGCAATTTATTGTTGGAATTGGGATGGCGTGCGCGGTCACGGCCTTACCGATTTTGGTCTTGTTTCTCGAAAAGCTTGAAATACTTCGCCAACCCTTGGGTCAACGCATTTTACGATTTGCAAGCTTAGACGATATCGCGATCTGGGGTGTTTTGGCCATCATTTTGCTGGACTGGGGGCGTGTGGGCCGTCAAGCCATGTTCCTCTTAGCCTTTTTTATCAGTGCCGTTGCCATCTTGAAACTCATGCGCGCAGTCAAGGAAAGTGATCGCTGGTATTTAGGGTTGATTTGGCTTGCTGTCGTCGGCTTTGCGGCCGATTGGTCGGGCCTGCATTATATGGTGGGTGCATTTTTAGCTGGCGTAGTGCTGGACGCTGACTTGTTTGATCGCACAAAGCTTGATCGGTTTCGCGACCACGTCTTGCTCGCCATCATGCCGGTCTTTTTCCTTAGCACAGGACTTCGTACCAATTGGGACGTAGGTGGACTTGTGGTGTTTGGCGCGGCAGCAATCTTACTGGTGGCGGCGGTGAGTGGTAAACTTGTCGGTGTGCACTTGGCTGGGCGCATTCTAAACTGGCCGAAAGGGGAAGCCCATGTGATTGGCTGGCTGCTTCAAACCAAAGCACTCATCATGATCATTTTCGTCAATGTGCTTCTGGATAAAGGAATCATTTCAAATCAAACCTTTACGGCCGCACTCTTGATGGCGGTCGCCAGCACGATGCTTAGCATTCCCATGGTGACACCGCAATTGGCGAAGCTTAGAAATGTGGTGGATAAGCCTTCCGCAGAAGGATGAGGCTAAAAACTGGTGCCACAGGCGAGGATTGAACTCGCGACCTCATCATTACCAATGATGCGCTCTACCACTGAGCTACTGCGGCTGTAAGGTGTGAAGCACCCATTTTGTGTTTGTGGCGCGCTGATAGCCCGCTTACCTCTTTATGAAAAGAGGGTTGTCGCATATCTTCTTGAAATGAACGAAACCATACCACCGTCAAACCCGCCAACAAAAGCCTCGCTACAACAACCCACTCACAAGGCGACGCAAGAAGAGCGCCTTAAGGCGGCTTTACGTGATAATCTCAAACGGCGCAAAGAAGCGGCCAGAAAGCGGGATCTGCCCTAACCATGCGGTGATGAGCTGTTGTTGACTTGCAAGTCAGCGACTGAAACGATTTGGCTGATCGCGACTTGTCCTTGTTCGCCCCGGATTTCAACGGTAAGGCTAGGCTTAGGACGTTTCGCCCAATCAAAGGTAATGAGGCCAAAGTTACGCGCGCGATAGACGTCACCAACCCGCAGCGCATTTGGCGGCAACACGGGCCATACTTCGGTTAGTCCCGATGAGGTAAAGTCCCAGATTGGATAAGGCACATTGGTATCAAGGCGTGAGACCTCCGCATAATGGGTGTCGCCGGATAGGCAGATTAGGCCATTGGCTTTGGTTTTACGGATCGTGCTGATAAGGCGCTGATGATCTTGGGCATAATTGATCCAGCCCTCCCAGCCTGCAAAGTCGGCGAGAACTTGCAAGGAGCTGGCAAAAATCCGCACATCGGCTGGTTCGCGCAATTGTGCCTCCAGCCATTGCCACTGGGCTTCACCCAGCATGGAGGCCTTCAAGTCAGGGTTGCGCGCATAGGGGCCAGGTACCATTTGGCCCGCTTTTTCTAATTCCTTGGCCCAAACGTCATAGGGCTTGCCCCCCAAATCAAGTTTGATGATTTCAGAGCGATTAAAGCGTAGGTCGGGCAGGATGATCTGAACCCGTTGCCCCGCTGGGCCAAAGACAAAAGACGTATAAATACCCTCGCGCGTGCGACGTGGGCTGGTGGCCGCTTCGCCCCAGAAGTCACAAAACAACTGGCGGGCTTCGTTTTTTTTGGGATATTCCACGCCGGCATCATTTTCACCAAAATCATGATCGTCCCACATGGCGATAATGGGCGTGGTTTCGCGCAGCTTTTGGAAGCCGGGCTTGGCCGCTAACTTGGCATATTTGGCCTTCATTTCTGAAACGTCGCGGGTGTCGAGATAGACATTATCGCCCAAAAACAGAAATAAATCGGGTTTTTCCGCCACGATTGCGTCCCAGATCGGCTGATCCTTATCTTGGTGCGCACATGACCCATAGGCAATTTTATTCAGTCTTTTTCCCGATAAAGCATGCCAGTCTGAGGCATGGCTGGCCACGGGTGCAGCCATCGCTGCCCCAAGAATCAATGCGTCGCGTCGTGTCGTATGCATAGGGGCTCTCCACAAAAAATGAGGGGCTCAAGTGCAAGCGCAAATCGTCAGACTTGAGCCCCGCAAGGGTCCGGGGGGACATGGGGCTTGGTCTGTCTCGTTTTTGACGGGTAAAACCAGACAGACCCTAAGTGTTAAAGCGAGGCGCTTTAGAAGGCTTTCTTCAAGGTGAAGACCATTTGTTGCGGCGCACCAGCTAATAGGGTTTGATTGTCGCCCGTATTGCCAAAACCATTCGATCCGATGGTCGAGACATAGGCCTCGTCGGTGGCATTGGTGACATTGAGTTGGGCTTCCAAACCGTTCAGGAAGTCATTGCCGCCAAAGCGGTAACCCAGGGTGATCTCCGTCAAAGTATAGGCATCGACTTTGCCGTTCACATCATCATTGAGATATGTGAAATAGCGCTCGCCCGTATAGGAGGCACCCAATTTGGCAAACAAGCTGCCATTGTCATAGGTGAGCTCACCCTTGAACAAGAATTCAGGCGTATTGACCGTTGTTTTGCCCTTGGTGGGGGTTACGATTTTTCCAGAACGGTCGGTGACGTTATCGGCATATTCAGACTTGTTATAGGTAAACGAGCCAAATATGTCGAATTCCTTGGTCAATTGATAGCGACCCACAAATTCTGCACCAATCGTGTTAACACCGCCCACGTTGGAAAGGATAGGCGCGTTCCCTACGATGCCGGCTCCTTGGGAGACGCCCAGCAAACGATTGTCAAAGCGCACCAGATAGCCTGCCGCGGCTAATTCAAATTTGTCGCCGCGTGTGCGCCAGCCAAGTTCTGCGGTGGTGGATTCTTCTGGATCCAAAGTCCGCGCGACTTCATCGACATTGGATTGGCTACGCGATGCAAATGGCCCGGCGGTTGCCGCAGATACGTAAGCGGCAACGTTTTGCGATAAAGTACCAAAGATTTGACTGGTTTCGCTCAATTCATATTTGAACCCAACTTGGGGCAAGAAGCTGGCATTGGTGTCGAGTTTGCCAGTCAAGCTATTGGCAGGGGTCGGTGCGTCATTGTTGATGGTTAGGGTTTTGACCTCATTGGTAACTTTCAACGATTTAAAGCCCAAATTGATCGACAAAGCATCGCTGACACTCCAATTGTCCTGCACGAAAAACTGCAAGGTAGAGGTGTCAAACTTATATGCCCATTGGGTGAAAAATGGGTTGGTCATGAACTTTAGGGATGGGCGGTTGTTAGCGGCACGCGCCAAGCCGTAAAACCGACGTGCCTGATTGAACTTGTTATCTTCCATCCACAAGCCGGCAGTGACTTGATGCTGGCCCCCGTCAATCGCTAAGGTTCCAAACCAACCCGTGCGTGATATTTCATATTCTGTGGTTCGAACCGAAATCGGGGCAGGGTCATTAATTAGGATACCAGAAGCGTCAGGCGCGCCTTTAGGCGTTGGGACATAAGGGGTATACCATGTTCCTTGGCCTTCATTGGCATGATTATAAATGCTAGCTTTCAGACTGACTTTGCTGGTTAATGGGGCTTCAAGACTGATGTAACCCAATTTATCTTTGCGTAGGCCTGAGGCATCATAATAAGCATCATCTACGCTGGTAAATGGCTTGGGGAAGGAGCCGCCAGCTTGATAAATGTCGGCTAATGCCACGGCAAGCGGGTAATTGCCAGAGATGTTGTCCCACTTGTATCCCAAACGCTTAATCTGCTCGAGGCTCAGATCTTGATAGTCATTTTCTGCCCGATCCGACCAATTATAGGCGGCGGTGATTTCAGCTTCACCAATGGGCTGAACATATTTGAAATTGACTTGGTCGTGGTTTTGCTCGCCCACGCCCTTCCACTTGTCGGTTTTGCTTGATGCATAGGACAAGCTGCCACGGCCGCCGCCAAAGCCTTCTAACGTGCCGCTATCGAGGCGAACGAAAGCGCGTTGCAAAGCATCTGAACCTGTTGACAGATTCACTTGTCCGCCAAAACCCTCACTTGGCTTGCGCGACATAAATTGAACTGTACCGCCCAAGTTCGACGTTGAATTGGTCCCAAGTCCACCTGCACCTTGGCTAAGCTCTACGCGGCCAATGTTTTCAGAGATGATGGCGCGCGATACATGCAGGCCGTTATGGTTGCCGTAGCTCATATCGCCCAATGGCACACCATCTAAGGTGAAACCTAATTGGTTTTGATTAAAGCCGCGCACGGAAATGCGGGTTGACCACTCATAATTACCCAAAGCGTCGGCGGATTGGAAGTTTACACCTGGCAAGCGCTCAATCGCTTTGATCGGGCTGGTGCCCGGTGAAGAAAGCGCGATCGCTGCGGCCGTTACAGTTTGGGTTTGACGTGCGCCAGAAACGCCATAAACGACAATGGTTTCTACTTCTTGGCTGGCACTCTCGCTGGGTGTTGGTGCCGCAACAGTCTGGCCCAGCGCGCTTGAAGCTGCACACAAAGAAGCGACGCATGCTGAGATCCTCAATAGGTGTTTAAAAGTCATATTCGTCCCCTGATACCCACAAGCGAAGTGGGTGGAGATGGCGACTTAGGAGACTTCTGCGACGCATTCATAACAGATCGGCAAAGCTTCCAATAAAAATTTATAAAGGACTTGTTACACAGTGACCTTGTGCAGCTTTGTTTGATCAGGTCGGCTTGGTGTATCTATTTCCATTCAGGCAAGATGCCTTACACCCAATTGCCTTGAAAAAACCTTAGAGCTTGTCATAAGCGTGTGACCACATCATCGGGCCTGAAAAGAACAACCATGGATCGTATTGCCCTTGTCGGCGGGATAGAGCTGAAAGGTTCGATACCAATCTCCGGCGCCAAAAACTCTGCTTTGAAATTACAAGCTGCAAGCTTGCTTACCCAAGAACCTCTGGTTCTCACCAATATGCCAGAATTGGCCGATACGCGTTTTATGATTGAGCTTTTGGAGCAATTGGGTGTCACCTGTTTTTGGCCCAAGGGTTCTGGCCGCTTGTCGATGCATGCAGAGGATTTGACCAGCACGATCGCGCCCTATGATCTTGTGCGAAAAATGCGCGCGACTTTTAATGTTCTTGGCCCCCTTTTGGCCCGCGTTGGCCATGCGACGGTATCTTTGCCGGGGGGATGCGCGATCGGTGCGCGACCGGTTGATCTGCATCTGAAAGCCTTTGAGGCGATGGGTGCGGATATTGTGATCGAAGGTGGCTATGTCAAAGCGGCAGCGCTTCGCGGCCTTAAGGGTGCTAAGATCATCTTTCCATTCGTTTCGGTCGGTGCCACCGAACATGCACTTTTAGCCGCTACTTTGGCCAAAGGTGAGACTGTGCTTGAAAATGCGGCGCGCGAACCAGAGATCAGCGATATTGCCAATTGCTTATTGGCCATGGGCGCTAAGATCGAAGGCATTGGCTCCTCAACGTTGCGCATACAAGGGGTCGATGAGTTAACAGGTGCAAGATGGTCAGTCATTCCCGATCGCATTGAAGCGGGCTCTTATGCCTGTTGTGTCGCGGCGGCGGGGGGCGAGGTTACATTGACCAATATGGTACCTGAAACCATCTCGTCCCTCATCGATGTGCTTCAGCGTGCCGGGGTGGATGTGGTTGTTGGCGAGGATTGGGTAAAGATCACCCGCGATCCTCATAAACCAATTAAGTCTGTCGATATTGATACCCAGCCTTATCCGGGCTTTCCGACCGATACCCAGGCCCAAGTGATGGCCCTGATGACGCGGGCAAACGGCGCATCCATCTTTCGCGAAAACATCTTTGAGAACCGCTATATGCATGCTCCAGAATTGCGCCGTTTAGGTGCGGACATATCCGTGCGTGGTTCAGAAGCGGTGGTTCGCGGCGTTGAAACCTTGCGCGGTGCGCCGGTTATGGCCACGGACTTGCGTGCCTCAGTGTCTTTAATCATTGCAGGCTTGATGGCCGAAGGGGAAACCATCATATCGCGTGTCTATCATTTGGACCGTGGGTTTGAGCGATTGGAAGCCAAATTGTCGGGCTGTGGTGCCAATATACGACGTATTTCGGGATCGGAGGATTAAGTGGCGATAGCTGGCTTACGATTATTGGCTGAAGATGCAGATGATCTTTTGATCGTCTCAGCTGCGGTTCAAGATGCCATCTTTAAAGTCTCTGATGCTCTTTGGTTGCCAAATAAGCGCCGCTTCACGCTGCGGCTTCAGCGGTTTGTGCAAACTGATGAGATGGCGAACGGGAAGGGTAAACCCATCCACGGCCAACGTGTGTGGGCTGCTTTGGCGTTTGAAGGGGTTTTATCTGTCCAAGCTAAGAAAGTGGCGCAAAGCCGCCGTGAAGCATTTGCCAGTCTATTGTCATTGGCGTTTGAGCCCGGTGAGGCTCCGGGCGGAAAACTCACCTTGTCCTTAGCCGATGGCGGGGAAATCCTGCTGCAACTGGAATGTATTGACGCGGTTTTGGTCGATTTGAGCCCGCCTCGTGACGCGGTCGCTAAGCCTGATCACGAACTTGAGACCTGATCCCTCTTATCTTGCACAACATCCATGTACCCATAGCCTCCCAAAATTGCCCGCTAAGGGTTAAGATCTAAGCCATGACCCGATTGTTGTTTGCATCCACCCCTCACTTTAACGCCGAATATAAAGCGCTCCTATTGGGCCGAGGAGAGGCCGTGGATGGGGTTGAGGACCGCGCTCGTGCAATTCTGGCCGATATTAAGGCCGGGGGCTTTGCTGCACTGGACGCTTGGAGCCAAAAGATTGACGGGGTTGGTTTATCGCCACAAAGCGTTCGGGTCACACAAGCCCAGTTGAATGCTGCGATGGCAGCATGTGACCCTAAAGTGATCGCTTCTCTAGAACGAGCGGCTCAGCGTATCACAGACTACCACCAACGCTCAAAGCCAAGCGATGACATATGGGTGGATGCGCAAGGCGTCACGTTAGGTTGGCGCTGGACGCCAGTTGATGCTGCGGGCCTCTATGCACCAGGCGGCATGGCGGCTTATCCGTCTTCGGTTCTCATGAATGCATTGCCGGCCAAGGCTGCAGGGGTTGCCCGCGTGGTGATGATGACCCCTCCAGGGCGAATGCATGAGAATCCAGCCATTCTGGCTGCCGCCAAAATTGCGGGCATAGACGAGATTTATGGGGTTGGTGGTGCGCAAGCCATTGCAGCCATGGCGTATGGTGCTGATCCGATTGCCCCTGTGGACGTGATCGCAGGGCCTGGTAACGCTTGGGTATCGACTGCAAAGAAACTGGTGTTTGGGCATGTTGGTATCGATTCCGTGGCGGGTCCATCGGAAGTTTTTATCATAGCTGACGCAGACAACGACCCAGCCATCATCGCTGCTGATTTAATGGCCCAAGCCGAGCATGATGGTTTGGCCCAGTCGATCTTGTTCACCGATGATGCAAATTTTGGTCAAAAGGTGCTCGATGCCGTTGCCACGATGATTGAAGCAGGCCAAACGGGACCTGAGGCTAAGATCTCTTGGCTGGCCTATGGCGCAGTGATTATTGTAAATCATCTCGATCAAGCGATCACCTTAAGCGATCTTGGCGCGCCAGAGCATGTGCAGATTGCCACACACAATCCAGAAGCTTTGGCCAAGAAAATCCGACACGCTGGGGCGATTTTTATGGGCCGGCTGGCCCCTGAAGCTTTGGGCGATTATCTTGCGGGTCCCAATCACGTTTTGCCAACTGGTGGGCGTGCGCGCTGGGCTTCGGGCTTAAGCACCCATATGTTTATGAAACGCACGACGTTGATGGGCACGGGGATTGAGGGTCTACGCGCACTTGGGCCTTCTGGTGTCACATTAGCACAAGCCGAAGGGCTACCTGCCCATGCAGCTAGCATTGCATTACGCTTAAAGGCAGTTGACGGGACATAAGGTCTTGAACCTACTGGCAGCTCTTGCAAGGATCGCCTATGACCCACAATCGCCATCTCGTCGATGTTCGCCTCGATGAAGCTTCTTTGTCTGCCCAAACCGCCGATGGTGAACACGAACGTCGAGTCGCTATTTTTGATTTGTTAGAAGCTAATAGCTTTGATGTGATTGACGGCCCCGATGGCCCCTATGCCTTACATTTATCGGTGGTCGATCAAAAGCTGATTTTTGATGTGAAGCTCATGGATGGTACCGATGTGCGTATTTTTATGCTCTCCTTATCACCTTTCAAGCGGGTGGTGCGCGACTATTTTATCATATGTGAGAGCTACCATCAGGCCATTCGCCAAGCCACACCTACCCAAATTGAAGCCATCGATATGGGGCGTCGCGGCCTACATAATGAAGGGTCACGTCTGTTGGAAGCGCGCTTAGAAGGCAAGGTAAAGCTTGATTTTGATACCGCGCGGCGTTTGTTCACCTTGATCTGCGCTTTACACGTTAGGCTCTAAGACAGGTGGATTTTGTTCGTCCGCCTCAGTCGGTTTTATTTTGTTGCACGATGAATGCCATTCGCTCACCCATAGCAGAAGGCCTCATGAAGCGGCGCTTTGGCACCCGCGTCTTTGTCGACTCGTGCGGGCTGCGTAAGGCAGAGGTCATAGACCCAATGGCTGTAATGGTGATGGATGAATGGGGGGTGGATATCATCAAGCATCGGCCCAAGACATTTGCAGACCTTGAAGACGATAGTTTTGATCTCATCATCTCCTTAGCACCTCAAGCGCACCACCGCGCTTTGGAATACACGCGTCATTTAGCTGTCGAGGTGGAGTATTGGCCAACGATGGACCCTTCAGCTACTGAAGGCAGTCGGCTGAGCCAGCTTGATGCTTATCGTGAGGTTCGTGATGCCTTGGATCGCCAAATTCACGATCGCTTTAAAATGCTGAAACTTTAGATGTTCGGGCCTGATGAGATCATAGCTTTGGTATAATTCTGCGACCGAATGGCGCAGCGGGCTAGTGTGGCTTCATGAAACGTACGCCCAATGATCCATCCACCTCAACACCCGACAAAATCTCAACTTCAGCGCAGCCAGACACCCATGAGTTGGGGCGTGATGGGTTATTGAAAGTCTTAAGTCAGCGCTTGATTGACGCGGCTAGAACGGGGGAAGCCCTCGAAGCCAAAGCCTATCTTGAATTGCTGGATTATCTCCAAGAACTTGATTGGGACTTGGAAATGGATGATGCTCAACGCGCCACCGCTGTGCGCGCCGCGAGGCAGGCAATGATTGATGAATTAAGTGAAGCCCTAGAACGCCTTCACGCCGGATAGGAGCAAGTTTGTGTCCAAGCGCCTTCAAAGCGCTGATCTTGCATTGGCGGCCACACACCGTCATCATGACGGCATGAAAACTGGATCCGTCCGCCTTGATCGGCATGCCCGCCACATCCTACTTAAGGAAATCGGGGGACCTGGGCAAACGCGTTTAGCCGGTGCCACCGTGGCCATGATCGGGGTCGGGGGTCTAGGCGCGCCTGCTGCCCTTTATTTGGCAGCAGCTGGAGTAGGGCGGATTATCCTGATTGATCCAGATGTGGTGGAGCTTACTAACCTCCAGCGCCAAATCCTATTTCGCACCGAGGATGTGGGGGTTGATAAAGCGCGCGCAGGGCAAACCAATCTTCAAGCGCTTGACCCAGCGATTGGTGTGGAGGCCTTGGTGCAGCGCTTGGACGCCACCAATGCTGAACGATTGATTGCTGGCGCTGACATCGTTTTGGATGGCAGCGATAATTTTGAAACGCGGTTTGCCGTCAATGCGGCCTGTCATGCTTTGGCCATTCCATTGGTTTCGGGCGCTGTAGGTCGATGGGATGGGCAGGTTGGTCTATTTGCGTCAGGTATCAGTAAGTCCTATCCACATGGTCCTGTTTGGCCTTGCTATCGCTGTTTTATTCCACATATACCCCCTGACGCGGAAAGTTGCGCTCAACTAGGGATTGTTGGTGCGTTAACCGGAATCATTGGATCCATGATGGCCTTAGAGGCGATTAAGTGGATTACCCGCGCGGGCAGTCCCTTAGTGGGGAAGATTTGGATCATGGATGGCTTAAGTGGTTCTAGTCGAACAATTGTGCTGGAGGCTGACCCTGCCTGTTCATGCTGTGGGGTGCGTTAAGTTGGGCTTTGGTCGATGGGCTTTAGGGATAGGTCTATGGTTTTGTGCATCCGATGCGCAGGCTCATACACCAACATCTGTCATGTGTGAGTTATTGGCCAAAAATCCCGGATGGGAGGACGCCCTGCGCGCGGCTTCGGTGAAGTGGAAAGTCAACCCCGGTGCAATCCTAGCTGTGATTGACTATGAGAGCCGATTTCGCGCAGATGCCAAAGGCCAAGGTGGAAGGGAAGAAAAGGCTTTGGGCAATTATGGCTTTACCCAAGCCAATTTAAGAACATGGAATTGGTTTTTGCGCGATACCAAACGCGCTGGCGGTTCACGGTCCGACTTTGGGCTTGCGGTTGATTTTGTCGGCTGGCACTTTGCGACCATGGAGCGGCGTATCAAAAGCCCACGCCATAATGTCGCCAATCATTATCTAGCCTATAAATTAGGGGAGGGTGGCTATCAAAGGGGCGCCTCTGCCCATTCGCGCCAATTGGCTTATCGCATCGAGGCGCGGGCCAAATCACATGATTTGGCGCTGCGAAGTTGTGGTTTTGGGGCGCAAACACCCGATACGGAGCAAGCGTCTATGCCCTGAAACATGGGGGCTGATCCCTATTTTGGGCGAAATTTAGTTGGTTTCAGGCCTATCTTCCGGCTTAAGGGCTTTCTCGGCTTAAACTTGATTTCTCGTTGTGGCTGCTTCCCGTCATGGGGTGCCGCGTGCGTCTTCTTAAGCCCCTTGCGATTGATTTGACGCACTTTTAGGCCTTGGCGCAAGGATAAAGGGGCGCTCAATTGGCCTTTGTCAGGATCGGCGAACGCAGCTCCATAATTTTTGAGGCGCTCTTCTACCGAGCTCAGAAAATCAGTCTCCCACTCTGAAAGGCCCTCAGGACTTAAGTTGGCTTTATCAGCCGCCCGCTTAAGCGCCAATAAAGCCCGTTTTGTTAGGGCAGGATCAATCCGACGTGCCAAGCCGTCCTCAGATCTCGCCGACAGCTTCCAAATAAAGGTCCAGCATCATTTCGGCTTCTGCGCGGTCATTGGCGTCTAATTTGCGTAGGCGGATCACGGCGCGCAGCGCTTTGGTATCAAAGCCCAAGGCTTTTGCTTCGCCATAAACTTCTTTGAGCTGCTCTGCCAATTCGGATTTTTCGGTCTCTAAGGTTTCAATGCGCGCGACAAACTGGCGTAGTTTTTCCTTCGACGAGGACGTCAAGGATTGAGGGGACGAAACGTTTTTGTGGTCATCATCAAGATCATACATAAAGGAAACCTTAAGCCATCAAAATTGGGAGATTGCTGAGAAGTTAGTTGATTGTGTTTTACCCGACCTAATCATGCACGCAATCACGCCTCTGCACGAAATTGGGTAGAAGTCTCTTCATGGGCCGTATCATAGGCATAAGCGCGGATGATGCCCACGACTAAATCAGGGTCCACCCAATGGGGCATATGCCCAGCATGTGCAACGCGATAGCTTCGGGCATGAGGTATATCGCGTTTGAGGCCGGCCGCATGAATGGAATTATCAACAATGATATCACCTTGCCCTGAAATAATGGTGACGGGTAGTTTAAGTTCGCCATAACGGGGTGCTTGCAGGCCCATTTGCACACTACCTACACGTAAATCTTCTGCATTGGCCTGATAAGCGTGGGGTCTAAAGATCAAAGGAGTCCCGATGATTTCGCCGTAATCGGCTGGATGTACTGGGCCTGGTGCAAAGCTGTTTACAATGCCCTTTGGTGCCAATTTAGGGCCCAAAAAGGGGGGCAAGATCCAAGTCAGAAGCGAACCCAAAATCGGCCAACCAATGATGCGATTATGCCAGGATGGTGCGCTTTCCCAAGGATGTGACACCGGCGCGATCAGAACCAAAGCCTTGACCAAGTTTGGATGATCAAGTGCCAGTCGCAACAAAACGCCAGCACCCCATGAATGCCCGACGCCCACCACAGGGCCGTTTGCACATTGTCTAACGATATCGGCAATGAAAGCTGCTTGCTCACCTAAGCTTGCGGCATTAGGGGGGCGCATTGAATGCCCTAGCCCTGGTCTATCAGGGGCTATAAGGCGCAGATTAGTGAGTTTGTTACCCAAAGCCGCGAAAAGCTCACGGGCGTTGGACGCAGCGCCATGCAGCAATAAAATCTCAGGTCCATCGCCACGTTCTACCACATGGGCTTTTACGCCACGTGCTTCAACAAACCGCCCTATTGGCGGCCATGATCGATTGATCAGGGCAAGCCTCAACGCAATCGAGGTCATTCCAAAGACAACTACCAACAACAAAAGCACGCCAAGTGGTGCCAATCGGGCGATCATTTCAGGGATCACAACGACAACCCATCCAATTGAGTTTCCATTCGCATCAGACCGCGTTTGGCGCTATCGAGATAGGGGTGATAAAACAATGCCTCCATATAGGCATGTTCGGCACCCTTGTAATCGCCTTGATCTTCCAAAACCAAACCAAGCCCTGCCCAAGCCACAAAATGACGCGGCTCTAAAGCTAAAGTCCTATGAAGCAAAAGGGTGGCTTGGGTAAGATCACCATCTTGATAAGCAATGGCTGCCAGACGCGCCTGACCTTCTGAGAAATTGGGATCAAGCTCACCAATCGATTGAAGAGCATTTCGCGCAGTTTCGTAATCTTCAATTTGCGCGGCGTGGACGGCCGTAGTCATTAACAGGGTAATAGTCGGTGAAGGATGTCGGCTAAAGATCAAGATAATTTCACCTTCATAGCGCGACGCTTCTTCCGCAGAACCACTCCGCGCTAACCCCTGAAAGAGGAGATTGAGGTTTTGATCAGGTGTGAGATCTAAATCACCCCGGTCGGTCACCCGCGCATCGGCTTGACCCTGATCGATTGGAGGGTGCATGGGTTGTTCCATTTGGGTCGGCAGCGCCCCAGCTGGCAGAAGGAACAAAAATGGCAGAAATCGTAGTGCGCGCATATCTCATCATGCGCGCAAGTGAGGGGTAACGTCAAACCGGCAAGCCTACTTCTTGCATCGCCATCTTTAGCCCTTCTGGTCGCTCAAATAAATGGGTGACAAAACCAAAAGAGCGCGCGGCATCAATATTGGCCGGCGAATCGTCAGTAAAAAACACTTCTTTAGCTTTGAGCCCGCCCATGCGTTTAAGGGCGATATCAAAGATCAGCCGCTCTGGCTTGGCGGCTTTTTCATCACCAGAGACGATGACATCTTGAAAATATTTGGGAAAATCAAATGAACCAAAGCAGGTTTCAACCATTTCACTTGGCATATTGGTCAGCACATATTGGGGGATGGACGATGTGGCCAGATGCGCGACCAAGGCGGTAGTGCCTGTGATTTCGCCGGTTATCATCTGCCCAAAATGTGTTTTCCACGCCGCAATCTCACGGGCAAACTCTGGGTAAAGCTCCTGACGTTTGGGTATAGTTACGGCCATGGGCTGACCTAGGTCATGGAGCATGTGCCATGACATTGGGCAAACTTGATCGAGGAAAAAATTTAACCGCTCCGGGTCTAAAATGATGTGTTCATAAAAAGAACGCGGCGACCAGCCCACCAAGACATTGCCATAATCATAGAGTATTGCGCGGATGGGCGCAGACAAGTCGCTTAGCCCTGTTTGGCCTTGAAGCGTGGGTCAACCTTGTTGATGACATAGACCCGACCTTTACGGCGCACGACCTGACACGCAGCATGGCGGGTCTTGAGTGATTTGATAGAGCTCTTCACTTTCATGCTCGTATTCCAAAGGTGGCGCGCACAGGGCGCTGTTAAGCGTCAACGCAATAAAGCGGCGCTGATACGTGCCAGCGCGTCATAAGTCAATTCGCAGAAGCAGGTTTGTCCGCGATGTGTCTTGCTGCCTATGCCTAAAAGAGGTTGAACTCGGCCTGAACTCGGCCAGATTAGGACTTAGCTTTAGACTTAGTGGGTTCTGGGCAAATAATCACGGAATAGGCCGCCCCCCAACATGTTGTTGTGCCTAAAAGATAAGAGATTTCAAACTTTGAGACTAAATAATAATTTGTGCGCCTGATCGGCAAGAAGCTAGCGGCATATAGCGAGAGCTTATCTTGCTCTCGCATGATTTCACGTAGACGCTCCTCAGTTGGGTTTGAATAAAACAAAACGCCAAGAATGACTAGAAGAGACAGGATCAATCGCATAGGTTAAACCTCGATACATTCATGAATTAGATGATTTATGTGTTTCGTCCAGCATCACAGAACCAAGAGATTCTTTCAGTTCAAGCAATTCAATCCACTCGTCCTCTAGCGCATTTAAATCAGATACAAGCTTCATCAATTGATGAGACAGGGTTTCAAATCGAGCGGGCTCACTCTGGTATAAGTCAGGCTTATTCAATATCGTCTCCAAGCCTGCGCGATCACCTTCCAGTCTGGGGATCAAACTCTCTAGTTCAGCCAATCGATGCGTATCTTTAAATGAGAGCTTTGTGACAGCTTTATGTCTTGGTTGGTTTAAATGGTCACTGGTTGATTTTGGCTTTGGGTCATTGGACTTAGCAAGAAATGGGACACCTTGGCGCAATAAATCCGACCAGCCACCGGGTGTTTCGATCCAAGTGCCATCGCCACATGGGGCCAAAGTCGCAGTAACAACACCGTCTAGGAAGGCGCGATCATGGCTGACCAGAACAACGGTACCTCGATAATCGGCCAACATATCTTCCAGTACGTCCAGGGTTTCCATATCAAGGTCATTGGTTGGCTCATCCAAGACAAGGACATTGGAGGGTTTAGCTAAAGTCAAAGCCAATAAAACCCGGTTACGTTCCCCTCCTGAGAAAGAACCCAAGGGTTGGCGTAATTGGCGGCCATCAAACAAGAAGTCCTGTGCATAAGCGGCAACATGTTTGGGTCGATCCCGCACCATGATTTGATCACCGCCAGCAGGCGCGAACGTGTCCCACAAAGTCGCCTTAGGATCGAGGGCGGCGCGCGATTGATCAAGATAGGCAAGGGTCAGATTATTGCCTAAGCGGGTGGTGCCCGTATCGGGGGCCAATTCGCCGACCAAGAGCTTAATCAGGGTTGATTTTCCCGCTCCGTTGGGCCCCACAATGCCCAAACGATCGCCACGTACGACGCGTAAATCGAGATTCTTGATCACGTCGCCGCGACCTTTAAAGCCCTTGGAAACCCCTTTGGCCTCAAACACCAATTGACCAGAGCTTGAACCGATATCGGCTTGCAGAGCAGGGGCATCCTTTCGGATTAAGGCGGCTTGGCTTCTGCGGGTCTCACGCATTTGCATTAAGCGGCGCAAACGGCCTTCGTTGCGGGTGCGCCGCGCCGTAACCCCGCGTGCTAACCATCGGGTTTCACCTTCAAGCGTTTTATCCAGCTTTTCAAGTGCCTTGCGGTCTTGTTCTTCAATGCTCGCGGCCCAAGCTTCAAATTTGGAGAAAGGGGCATCCAAGCGGCGCATCTGACCATTGCGTAGCCATAGACAATTGGTTGAGATGGCACTCAAAAAAGCGCGGTCGTGGCTGACGACTAAAACCGCGCCCGAAAATTGCTTAAGCCGCTGCTCCAAGTCTAAAATTGCTGCAAAATCAAGGTGATTGGTTGGTTCATCCAGCATCAAAAGGTCTGGATCCGCCGCAAAAGCGCGCGCTAAGGCAGCCCGGCGCGCTTCGCCCCCAGACAGGCTAGCAAGGCTTTGTTCTGGCGAGAGGCCAAAACCATGCAATGCCCTTGCGGCGGCGTTAAGGCGAGCGGCTTCATCGCGGTCATGGGGGACGTCTTGGCTGGCCCAAGTGAGCAAGGAAGATGCACAACTAAAGTCTGGCTCTTGGGATTGGGTGGCGGCATGCACGCCCTTAGAAACCACCCGCTCACCTCCATCAAATTCCAATTGCCCACTCATAATCGCCATTAACGTGGACTTGCCCGCGCCATTGGCCCCAACCAAGGCTGCGCGTTCGCCTCGCCGCAGGCATAGATCAATACCTGAAAAAACCGGTGCGCCGCCGCGTTTAAGAGCGATGTTTTTGAGTTGGATAACAATGTCTTTGCTCATAAGCGGCAGTTGTGGCTATGGGCCCTCAAGGTCAAGCTCTCCCTACAGGGCATCCACACCCACTTGATCGGATTTACGCCAAGTCACTGTATCGCAGCAATCCCGGCACTTGTGCGAAACAACTTAATCGTGTTGCTTACTCGTTCTGAATGGGGGTTAATTTGGCTCAAATCACACCACGTGCCAGCGTACTTATTCTGGCTTTGGCTTGCGTTAGCATTTTTGCAACAGGCTGCTCGACAACAGGTTCCAGCTTTTCTGTGCAAGCTTCCACGTCCAAATCAAAAGCCGAGGCACTGCCAAAGCCGAAGGTGGTCGCTAAGCCGATCGCCAAAGGCCTAGATAGCAATGGCAGCCTAGATCCCTTTTCATCGACCTATAAGCCGCTGCCCAGTGTGACCACAGCCATTGTTGGTGCCACGATTTTGACCGCGGCCGGTCAAGAAATTGAAGGCGGCAGCGTGGTTTTCTCTGACGGGAAAATCGTGGCTGTTGGCAAGGATATCGCCATCCCAGAAGGCGCTAAGTGGATCGATGGGAAAGCTAAATTTGTAACGCCCGGCCTCATTGATATACACTCCCATTTAGGGGTTTACCCAAGCCCCGGCGTGCAAGCCAATTCAGATGGTAACGAAGCAACCGATCCCAATACTGCTGAAGTTTGGGCGGAGCATTCGGTGTGGCCACAAGATCCAGGCTTTAACCGTGCGCGCGAAGGTGGAGTCACAAGCCTTCAGATCCTACCAGGCTCGGCTAACTTATTTGGTGGTCGCTCCGTTACATTGAAGAATGTGCCGGCCACAACCATACAGGGCATGAAATTTCCTGGTGCCCCTTACGGACTAAAAATGGCGTGTGGGGAAAACCCCAAGCGCGTTTATGGGTCTCGGACACGTGCGCCATCGACAAGGATGGGCAATATTGCAGTTGCGCGTCGGGCTTGGATTGATGCTGCCGATTACAACCGCAAATGGGCAGAATATCGCGCCAAGGCCAATGCGGGTAAAGCGGATGGCGACCCACCCAAGCGCGATTTGAAACTGGAAACTTTAGCAGGTGTGCTCAACGGCGATATTCTGGTTCAAAATCATTGCTATAGGGCTGACGAGATGGCGTTGATGATAGATATGGCCAAGGAATTTGGCTATAAAATCACCACGTTTCACCATGCCTCTGAAGCTTATAAGCTGGCCCCTGCCCTTAGAGAGGCAGACATTTGTGCAGCAACTTGGGCCGATTGGCAGGGCTTTAAGATGGAGTCGCTCGACGGCATTGCCGAAAATGCGGGTATTGTCCAAGCCTATGGGGCTTGCGCCATCATCCATTCCGATGACCCGACCATGATCCAGCATCTCAACCAAGAAGCTGCTTTGGCGATGGGGGCTGCGGCGCGCGCGGGCATTCCGGTTTCGCGGCTTGAAGCGATTAAGTGGATCACGGCCAATCCGGCCCGCGCCATGGGTATTGGCAACAAAACCGGCACTATAGAAGTTGGTAAAATGGCCGATATTGTGGTGTGGGACGCTGACCCATTCTCCACATTCGCTTTAGCTCAAACCGTATTTGTCGATGGCGGCATTGCCTATGATCGGGCCGATCCTGCGACCCACGCCCGCTCTGACTTTGATCTTGGCCGTCCTAGCTTGGAGGCAAAGCCATGAAACCTTTAGTTCTTTCCTTTGCCTTGATGACCGCTTCACCCCTCGTGGTAAATGCGGCACCCATCGCGATTATCAACGCCCGCATTGAAACCGCAGGGCCATTAGGCTCAATCCGCCAAGGCACGCTGGTGATGGACAAAGGCCGCATCGTCGCGGTTGGAAGCGGCGTCACAGTGCCCGCCGATGCGCAGATTATCGACGCCAAGGGTAAGGTCGTCACCCCCGGCTTGATTTTGGCGTCCACCAGTTTGGGCATTTCTGAGATTGAGCAGGTGCCCTCCACGCGTGATGATGGGGCCGGTGGGCAGATTGGGGCCGCTTTTAATCCTGCTGCTGGGGTTGATCCAGATGCCCCATCTATTGGTCTTGCAAGGTTAAATGGAAGCACACGCGCCTTTTTAACCCCAGTTGCGGGGCGGGGTGGCAATGGTGCCCATGCCCATGATGATAGCGCGTTTCAAACTGCTGGCGGGCATGAAGAAGAAGACCCAACTTTATTTGCTGGCCAAAGCATTGGTATCAGCTTGGCCGCAGGTGCACCCGATATGGTGTTTAAGTCCAATGCCGGGATGGTGTTAGAGTTTGGGGAAACAGCGGCTGCTGCCGCTGGCGGATCGCGCGGCGCTTCTTTGATTATTCTCAAGCAGGTTTTAGCCGATGTGCGCCACTTCATCGCTAATCGCGCCGCCTATGATCGCGGCGAAGGCCGTGAGCTTTTGGCCCGCCGCCTCGACCTTGAAGCTTTAATCCCAGTGGTTCAAGGCAAAACCCCTCTTTTGGTACGGGTGTCGAGCGCTAATGATATTCGTCAAATCCTCAAGCTTGCCCGCGAAGAAAAGCTGTTGGTGGTGCTGGAAGGTGCAGAGGAAGGCTGGCGTGTTGCAAAAGATATTGCGGCTCAAAACATTCCCGTTATGATCGATGCGCAAGCAGCTCTTCCGTCAAGTTTTGAGACTTTGGGCACCCATTTAGGCAATGCCGCCGCTTTAAACGCGGCGGGTGTGAAGGTCTCGATCATGGGTAGCCGTGATTATAACAATTTACGCCAAAGCCGCATGAATGCTGGAACAGCCGTGGCCCACGGCCTGCCCTATCAGGCTGCACTGGCCTCAATCACCCTAAATCCCGCGAAAATATGGGGCGTTGACAAGGATTTAGGCTCCCTAGAGCCTGGCAAGATTGCTGATGTGGTGGTGTGGACGGGCGATCCGATGGAAGGGCAAAGCTATCCAAGTGCAGTCTATATTGGTGGGGTTTCGCAAGCTTTGACCAGCCGCTCAACAGAACTCGCTACGCGCTACAAGCCACGCGCCGACGGATCAGCGCGCCCGGCTTATCGCAACTAAACTCAATCGGATTTTACACGATTTAGCTGGATCTAACTGGGCGCGAGCCGATTTTACCCTCAACACCTCGAGGGTTTCTGGGCGGGTTTCTGGGCGGGATTTTGGGCTTGCGTGCCAGACCAGTTGAGCTACGCGCCAAGCGCATTGCTTTAGGTTCTTCTTCAAAAAGCTCGGCCAATTGATCAACAATCGCTCCACCCAATTGTTCGGCATCCACAATTGTTACCGCGCGGCGGTAATAGCGTGTAACATCGTGTCCAATACCAATCGCGATCAACTCCACCGGGCTATAATCTTGGATCTTGGCAATCGTGTCGCGTAAATGGCGCTCTAAATAGGCACCTGAATTGACCGACAACGTGCTATCGTCAACCGGCGCACCATCTGAGATCACCATCAAAATTCGGCGCTGTTCAGGCCGGCCCAAGAGACGTTCATGTGCCCAATCAAGCGCTTCGCCATCAATATTTTCTTTCAGCAAGCCTTCGCGCATCATCAGGCCCAAATTGCGTCGGGCGCGGCGCCAAGGCGCATCCCCACTTTTATAAATGATGTGGCGTAGATCGTTTAAGCGCCCGGGATTGGCAGGCTTGCCCGCCTTCATCCACGCATCGCGTGCTTGCCCGCCTTTCCAAGCTTTGGTTGTGAAGCCTAAAATCTCGGTCTTGACGCCGCAGCGCTCTAAAGTTCGCGCCAGAATATCGGCGCAGATGGCCGCGATCATGATAGGCCGACCCCGCATTGAGCCTGAATTATCCAATAAAAGCGTGACAATTGTATCGCGAAAATCGATATCGTCTTCCATTTTGAAGGTGAGGGGGGCCAAGGGTTCAGTGACCACGCGTGACAGCCGGGCCACATCGAGCACGCCTTCTTCCAAGTCAAATTGCCAGCTGCGGTTTTGTTGGGCCATCAAGCGACGTTGCAATCGGTTGGCCAAACGCCCGACCACGCCCTGCAATTGGGTCAATTGGACATCAAGATAGCTGCGAAGCCGGGTAAGCTCCTCTCCGTCGCATAATTCTTCAGCCCCTATGGTTTCATCAAAGGCTTTGGTATAGATTTTATAGCTAAAGCCATCGGCGTCGCTGGCCCGGAAATTGGGTCGCGCCGGATTGGTTCCTTCATCTATATCGCTGTCGTCTTCTTCGGTGTTATCGGCATCGTCGGTTTCCATGCTAGCTTGCACGTCTTCTTGCTCGCTGCCCTGCTGGTCACCAGATTGGGTGCTGTCTTGCTGATCGCTGCCTTCTTGGTCCTGTGTTTCATCGTGACTTGGCTCTGGGGGTGGTTGATCGGCCCCATCGGGTTCTTCGCCCTCACCCTCATCAGGGTCAGGATTGTTGCCCAATTCATCGCCTAGATCGAGATCGCGGATCAGGTCATGCGCCACTTCGGCAAAAGCTTTTTGATCGTCTAAGGTTTCTTGCAAGCGCTTGATCGTATCGCCCGCTTTGGTCAGCACTTCGTCGCGCCACAGATCGGCAATGCCTTGACCGGCTTCTGGGGGAACTAGCCCCGTTAAGCGTTCACGCAGTAACAGCCCCAGTGCATCGGCCAAAGGTGCTGTTTGGCGATCCAGCATACGGGCATAGCCCATTTTTTCGCATGTCTCGGCCAAGGCTGCGGTTAGATTTTGCGCAACACCGGGCATCGCCAAAGCGCCTATGGCTTCAATGCGCGCTTTCTCGGCTACTTCATACAATGCACGCGCCCGTGGCCCCTCTGGCATGGCGGCGGCATGGGCTCCTAAATCATGATAGGCGAGGCGAAGGGCCGCCGCATCGGCATGGCCACGTAACCGTGCCACTTCCTGCTCACCCAAGGCACGTGCCGGATGGGGCAGGCTTAGTCGATGTTCTGTCACTGTGGGTCCGTCCGCGGAAAAACTGACCTCCACATCGGGTGTGCGCGACAAAGCACGCGCCGTGTGCGTCACCACACGCTTAAACACATCCTGAGGGGTTTCCTTACTCGTCATCGCTGAGAATAGACATAAGCCGGCGCACTTGGCGTGTCACGTCTTTGTATACCTTGATTTCAGTAATGGATGTGGTGCACCTTGAAGTATCTTATATCTTAGGGACGCTTTTTATCGTGAAGCAGCACCACATGCTGTCGCCGGCATAGACAATTGCCCGCCTCCGTGGCATAGCCGCCCACCTTGCGGGCTTTGGCCCCAGCGCTCATCCATCAACCCGCGTAATCCGCTTCCTTAATGGGACAATATCATGCAAATCGTCGAAAAATCTGCTCAAGGCCTCTGCCGTGTTTATGGTGTTACCTTTCCTGCCACCATGATCGCCAGCCGCACCGATGCCAAGATCGCAGAATTGGCCCCACAATTGAACATTAAGGGCTTTCGCAAAGGCAAGGTTCCAATAGTTCATGTAAAGCGTATGTATGGTAAGTCCATATTGAGTGATGTATTAAACGAACTGGTTCAAGAAGGTGTTGAAAGTTCCATAACCAATCAGGGGGTCCGGGCGGCCAGCAAACCAGACGTTAAAAATCTGGGTAATTTGGCTGAAGTAATGGACGGTAAAGCCGATTTGAGCTTTGATGTTGAGCTAGACATCATGCCAGATTTTACCCCTGTAGATATCCAATCTTTGTCAATAACCCGTCCAGTCGCAGAAGCTACCGAGGCAGAAATCGAGGAAGCATTGGCCGAGATTGCCAAGCAGGCGAAGTCTTTTGAGGCCAAAAAAGGCAAGGCCACCCATGGCGACGCGGTTGTTTGTAACTTTGTGGGCAAACTAAATGGCGTTGAGTTTGATGGGGGTAAAGCTGAAGGAGCAACCGTCATTCTTGGTTCCAATAGCTATATTCCAGGGTTTGAGGATCAATTGATCGGGGTGAAAGCCGAAGATGAAAAAGTCCTCAATGTTACCTTCCCAACCGATTACGGGGTTGCGACTTTAGCTGGTAAGGCCGTGACCTTCGACGTTACGGTTACTGAAGTTAAAAAACCCGTCGATTCCAAAATCGATGATGCTTTAGCACAATCCATAGGTCTCTCTGATCTTGCAACCTTAAAAGAAGCTGTCAAAAAGAACATCCATGACCAATTTGCCCAATTATCAAGGCAAAAGGCGAAGCGTTCCTTACTGGATGCCTTAGACAACACCCATAGTTTTGATTTGCCGCCCAAAATGCTCGCTGCTGAGTTTGAAGCCATTTGGGCGCAAGTGGCCGAGGACAAAGCCGCAGGCAATGAAGACCCTGAAGATGCGGGAAAGTCCGAAGATGAGCTTAAGGCCGAATATACTAGAATTGCCGAACGCCGTGTGCGTTTAGGTCTGGTTCTAGCCGAAGTCGGGCGAATCAATGGCGTCGAAGTTAAAGATGAAGAAGTTGCCCGCGCGGTTCAGGCCGAAGCCGCCCGTTTTCCGGGTCAAGAGCGTCAGGTTTATGAGTTCTTCCAAAAAAACCCCAATGCAGTTGCAAGCCTACGTGCACCCCTTTATGAAGAAAAAGTTGTCGATTTTGTGTTGCAAATGGCCAAAGTGAACGATGTGAAGGTCTCCCGGGCCGAACTAGAAAGCGAGGATGAAACCCCTCTCGTCAACCAAGTCAAAGCCACTCAAAAGGCCTCTCATAAAGCTCCTGCCAAAGTCAAGAAAATTGCCCCACACGTTGAGACTGCACACAAAAGGGGTAAAAATGACACATCCGCTTCTAAGCCTAAAGACGTCTCTAAACCCACAGAAAATAAACCTGCCGTCTCTAAACCTGCTGTCAAAAAGCCTGCTCTCTCTAAACCTGCTGTCTCAAAACCTGCCGTCAACAAAACTGAACCAGCTAAAAAGAAGGCAAACTAAACCCCATTATACCTGCCCGATTAAATGTGACTTGATGCGGCTTGGTTGGCCGCCTCCAACAAAGCGGCGGCAGCCAGCGCTCTGCCTTGGTTTACCGCCCGCACTAATTCGGCAGGGGTAAAAGGTTTATTCAAGGCTGTTGCCGAAACCGTTTCAAGTGATTTGAGCCACATGCGCTGGGATGAACCCCCTTTGGGCCGCTGGGAGATGGCAATCAGCGCAGCTACTGGATATTCAGCGCGCAATATCTCTAGCAAAGCTGCACTATGGATATTGCCGCTATCGATTTCTACAATCACCGCATCCAAATCAAGTTTGTCTTGACCAAATAATGCACCCTCAATATTCGACTGAGCGCTAACACGGTAATTGCTGGTTTGTAGCCCAATCTCGCACATGGCATGGAGGTCTGCAGAGGTTTCAATGAGCAAGACATGGGGGCGTCGATTGCCTAGGTCCAAACGCGAGGAGACTTTGTCCATCAATTCTTGTAATCGCTCTTGTGAGAAGGGCTTTTGCAATATGAATTCGGCACCATCCGCCTTAGCGCGCTCTAGCAATTTAGAAAAAATGGCAGGGTCACCCTTAGAAGTTGTGGCTGCGATAGTAACTTTTGGTGACGCGGCACGAATTTGCGCTATCGCACCACCATTTTTTGAATCAGGTAGCATCAGGTCAGAAATCACCAATTCCATGGACTGATTGGCAATTAAGTTCAGTCCAGTTTTTAAATCCAATGCGATAAGACTGACCCAGCCAGTGTTTACAATCATTTGAGATATAAGACGGGCTTTAGCGATGCTATTCTCAAT
>NZ_BPFZ01000001.1 GCF_030158815.1 Candidatus Phycosocius spiralis | reverse complement strand
CGGCTTTTAACGCCTTGTCATCCATGTTCAAAAGGAACTACCGCTTTGAGGGCGAGTATGCTTAAACCATGATCTGCACCGAGGTGTCCTATAGGGAAGCCAAGCAAGAAAATTGCCCAGGTCTGTTAGCACACCATAGAGCCATGTTATGGCTCAAGATATCGCGCTAAGCTGGTCTATGACACTCCCCTGAGTTATGAAATGCCATGAGCTAACCAAAATCGCCATAGTGTCGACCGTGAGCACACCCGAAACCAACAAGAACTCTATTCACTATATCTGAATGAATGTTAGAAGCCTCGGGTGGAGGCCCAATATAAAAAAGGCTTAGCATAGAGCGTATTGTGTGGAGAGGTCCTTAGCTAAAGAGCGACAATCTTGCAGGTGCCACCTCGCCCTGACACGATACGACAGGCATCTCGGGCAACCCCGGTGCCCAGTCCTGCAAAACGTGCACGATACCAAACCCCATCTTTGCGTTTGAATGAACTGATTTCACGTTCGGCAAAGGATGGAAAATGCTTAGAAAATTGTGCTAACGCCGCTTTGGCATCTTTCTTGTTTCTAAATGCGCCAACTTGAACAATGGCATCGCCACGGGTTTTGCGAGCGAGCATTTGGCGCTCAGATTCTTTTTTGACGGCAGTAGCACGGGTATTCCGTTCACGATCTTCGCGCTTAGATAGCTTGCTGGCATGGGTTGTATGCTCTTTTGTCACGGGCATCGCCACTGCTTTAAAAGGCTCACCAAGTAGATCGCCTGTTACTGGCAAAGCTTTCAAGGCTGGTGGAGCATTGGTATTGGGGGAGAGCAAAGCTAGATGTATTTGCGCACCCGATTCTTGTTCCTTGGGATAAGAAGGCGATTGAGTAGCCATCTGGGCAGCCGGAAAAACCATGAATGGCTTATCTTGCTTGAATGTGTCTGGCTTCACTGGCGTTGCACCAGATTGTTGATTGATAGGCACCAAAGTCATGTGCCTGCTCAGCTGAGCCTTGGAAGGATTGTCAGGGGGGATGGTGCCATTGGGGCGTCTTTGCATGTTCGAGGCGGTGATAGAATGGGTTGGCGAGACTATCGAGGCACGGATCGCGCCATAAGGGGAGGTATCCCCATCTACCGCTTCTGCGATGTCTTCATCATTCGAAGTAGGGTTCAAACGTGGGTTAAGATCGGCCATCATAAAAGAAGCTTGATCAAAACCGCGCGTGCGTGCAGTACGCACCAAAACTAAGGAACGCGATCTAATATCGTCTGGTTTTTTTTCTGCAACGTGAGCGAAATGGGCCGTTGAACTTGCCCCATCGCGATTGTCACGAAATTGATACGCATAAGGGGAAGTGGCTTGAGCAAACATATGCGGTTTGACCCCAAGATCCAAGAAAGCCGACTCCGTTAATTTCTCGACAAACGCATCTCGTCGCAGCCGCGTGATGCCACCCATCACAATGGTGACAATGCGTTTGTCACCACGTTGTGTCGTCGCAGCCAGATTAAAGCCTGAATTTGCGGTATAACCTGTTTTTAGCCCGTCCATGCCCGCAACCCGACCCATTAAATGGTTATGATTTTTGCTGACTCTGCCATTAAAAACCATTTGAGGGGTTGAAAACCAGTGATATTGGTCTGGAAAATCGCGACGGATGGCAATAGCCAGGCGTGCTAGATCTTCTGCTGTTGTGAATTGACGCGGATGGGGCAAGCCTGAGGCATTACCAAATGTGGTATTCTTCATCCCCAATTCACGGGCCTTGGCGGTCATCATCGAGGCGAAATTGGGTTCACTGCCGCCAATGCGCTCGGCAACCGCAGCAGCGACATCATTGGCAGAACGGACAACTAAAGCTTCAATCGCGGTTTGAATCGAAATCGAACCACCTGGCTCAATGCCCAGCTTGGATGGTACCTGTCGGCTGGCATATGTAGAAAAAACAATAGGATCATTCCAAGATAATGTGCCATTCTGCAAAGCATCAAACAAAAGATAAAGCGTCATAACCTTGGTAATCGAGGCAGGACGGCGCAGCGCCTGTGCATTTTCCTCATAAATGACTTCATGTGTATCTGCATCGACAACAATTTGTGCAAAGCGCGGGTTCTCGCGCGCACTGGCAGAGTTGCCACACAAAAAACTCAAGCCAATGAAAGCTAGGACGCCTAGGAGTTTGGCGATAGGGGATTGACTTACCATATTGAACTCCGAGTATCAGCTGCTAGCCTAGGAACATTAAGGTTTACCTAGACTTAACAAGATCCTCTTTTGAGAGGCTATGGGCAATTTTTCTGAGCCGCTGTCAAGTGTGGTAGGTTTGTGATCATCATGTTGACGCCTGAGCAATAAATTTTTGCTGATTGCAGGGTGACTATAATCAAGCAAAGTTGGATCATACACTAAGATCAAGTGAACATGATTATAGCACGGTTCTTTAATGGCTTAGCAGCCCTACTCTTGGGTCATCTTTTAGGCCAACGTTTAAGCCCAAATTGTTAGGCATAGATTGAGGTGCTCTTGTCCAGGAAAGCCGGTATGCGTTAGAAAAAACCAAAGATGGATCTTTAATGCCTAAACAATGTGCATTTGAAAAAATACTTGACTGTGCGAGTGCGAAGGCATATGCTGCAAGTGCGAAATGAAAGGCGTTACCCAAATCATAATTGTGCGCCACTTCCTATCGTGACTGTGGAGTTATGCCATGACTACTTCAAAAAAACGCCCTGTTACATCAGACGGTCGGCAGATTGATCCACCCTCTGCCGCACCTTCTGTGACGGTAAATGAGGCGTCTCCTTTGCCACCAGAAGTACCACGAGAAATGATATTGATCCCCCCCACCAACGCAATCCCTCAATTGGAGACCAAATCAATGACAACTAAGAGCGATTCAAAATTTACCCCGACATCTGAGGTTTTCAAGGCTAGCTTTGAAAAGTTACAAGCCAATTTAGGCGACCTAGCAACCCACGGCAAAGCTAATCTCGAAGCGCTGTCGACCTCTACCAAAATTGCATCTGAAGGACTCAAAAAGGCTTCGGAGCTATCAGTCGCTTATCTGCAATCTTCGGCAGCATTGGCCACACAGACCACCAAGAATTTATCCAGTGCCAAATCTTTACAAGAAGCGGTTGAAATCCAAGCCGATTACGCCAAAACCGCCATCAGCACTTATTTTACTGAGTTTACCAAAGTTTCGGACGTCATACTGGGTGCTGTGAAAGAATCCGTAAAGCCAATCAGTGAGCGCACAAGTGCTTGGATATCTTCGGTTCAATCTGCCCACTAAGTGGTTAATCCAGATTTTAGTGGAGGGCTCAAGCGCTGCTTGAGCCCTTTTTTGTTAAAAATATACCATTTAGTGCCAAGGTGTTTGCACAAAGAGGTCTTGCACATGTTTTGGACTTCCAGAATGAAGCAAAGCACTTATTTAATAGTTGTGCTTGAGTTTGAATGCGAACTTCAGTCAATATGCCAGTGGTCTTAGACATTAAACTTGGTTGATACAATGAGCGATGAAAGCGGAAATGATATGGACGATGATGGTTTCGATCCGCTGAGCACCCCACCGGGGGGCGATCGTAACACGGCGGTCATTACACGTGTAAGCCCCAAAACCAAAAAGCCATCGATGTATCGTGTTTTAGTTTTAAACGATGATTACACACCGATGGAGTTTGTCGTTTACATTCTTGAACGATTCTTCAACCAGACGCGTGAAGGCGCTACACGCATCATGCTCCATGTTCACCAATCCGGTGTTGGGGTGTGCGGTATTTATTCATATGAAGTTGCCGAGACCAAAGTTGCCCAAGTTCTAGACTTAGCCCGCCGCAATCAGCACCCGCTACAATGCACTATGGAAAAGGAGTAGAAAATGCCATCATTTTCAAGAGGCTTAGAACAATCACTCCATCGTGCCATAGCTTTTGCCAATGAGCAAAAACATGAATATGCAACACTAGAACATCTTTTATTTGCCCTGATCGAAGATGAAGATGCAGCCCATGTACTCAAAGCCTGCAATGTTGACTTAGATCGGCTTAAGGTGGATCTAATCGGCTATATCGAGGGTGAGCTTAAAAACCTGATTGTGGCTGGTGAAAGTGAGGCACGGCCAACTGCTGGATTTCAGCGCGTTATTCAGCGTGCCGTTATCCATGTTGAAAGTTCGGGGCGAACCGAAGTGTCAGGTGCCAATGTTTTGGTAGCGTTGTTTTCAGAGCGTGAAAGCCATGCCGCTTACTTCCTGCAAGAACAAGATATGACCCGCTATGATGCGGTGAACTTTATCTCTCACGGCGTGGCCAAACGCCCAGGCATGAGCGAGCAAAAACGCGTCAGGGGAGCATCGGAAGACCGGCAGGACGATGCCAATAACAGCAAGGAAAAAACCAGCGGAGGCGAAGCCTTAGCTACTTATTGCGTCGATTTGAACGAAAAATCACGCAAAGGCCGGATTGATCCTTTGATTGGGCGTGGCGATGAAGTTGACAGAGCCATACAGGTTTTGTGTCGGCGCCAAAAGAACAATCCGTTGTTGGTCGGTGACCCTGGCGTGGGCAAAACCGCGATTGCAGAAGGGCTGGCTCGGCGGATAGTTGAAGGCGATGTACCCGAAATTCTTGCGCACGCCACGATTTTTTCCCTTGATATGGGCGCTCTTTTAGCCGGAACACGTTATCGGGGTGATTTTGAAGAGCGCCTGAAGCAAGTTGTTAAAGAATTGGAAGCCCATCCCAACGCGATTTTGTTTATTGACGAAATCCATACGGTTATTGGCGCTGGAGCAACTAGTGGTGGGGCAATGGATGCATCAAACTTGCTTAAGCCTGCTCTACAATCGGGGTCGATGCGCTGCATGGGTTCGACCACTTATAAAGAATATCGCCAGCATTTTGAAAAGGACCGTGCATTGGTACGCAGGTTCCAGAAGATCGACGTTGTTGAACCTTCGATCCCCGATACGATCAAAATTTTATTGGGCTTAAAGTCCGCCTACGAAGAACATCACAAAGTCCGCTTTACCGCCGAAGCTATCAAAGCGGCAGTAGAATTATCAGCCAAATATATAGGTGACCGGAAATTGCCAGATAAGGCTATCGATGTGATTGATGAAACCGGTGCCAGTCAAATGCTCTTGCCTGAACATAAGCGCAAAAAGTCCATTGGTGTCCGAGAAATAGAGGCCGTGGTAGCCAAAATTGCCCGTATTCCTTCTAAGTCCGTGACTAAATCCGATACTGAAGCATTGCGGACTTTGGAAACAGATCTTCGTCGCGTTGTATTTGGTCAGGACACAGCCTTGGCGGCTTTGGCCGCTTCCATCAAGCTTGCACGTGCTGGCCTGCGCGATCCCAATAAGCCGATTGGTTCTTATCTATTCTCAGGTCCAACTGGGGTCGGTAAAACCGAAGCGGCCAAGCAATTGGCCAACACTTTGGGCGTGGAAATGATGCGCTTTGACATGTCTGAATATATGGAGCGGCATTCCGTTAGCCGTCTGATAGGGGCACCTCCTGGCTACGTCGGGTTTGATCAAGGCGGGCTTTTGACCGACGGAATTGATCAGCATCCCCATTGCGTCTTGTTACTCGATGAAATCGAAAAGGCTCATCCCGATCTCTATAATATCTTATTGCAAGTTATGGATCATGGTGCCTTAACCGATGCCAATGGCAAAAAAGTTGATTTTCGCAATGTTGTTTTGATCATGACCACGAATGCTGGGGCATCAGATGCTGCGAAGGACGGCATTGGCTTTGGTCGTGGTAAAAAGGATGATGAAGAAAGTGAAGCCGTTAAACGGCTCTTCACCCCTGAATTCCGTAATCGCTTGGATGCCGTCATTCGCTTTAAGGCGCTGACCCCTGAAATCGTAGCCAATGTTGTCGATAAATTTGTGCTCCAATTAGAAGCGCAATTGGCTGACCGTCAGGTTGAGATTGAATTGACCGATGCAGCACGCAGCTGGCTTGGCGCGCGCGGTTATGACCCGGCCATGGGTGCCCGCCCGCTCGGACGATTGATCCAAGAACATATCAAGAAGCCTTTGGCCGATGAGCTTTTGTTTGGAAAGCTCAAGAAGGGTGGATTGGTGCGGGTAGATGTCGCAGACGCTCAAGCTCAAGAGCTTACCTTTTATTTTGAACCTGCTTTGCCCAAACCTGGCAAGAAAGGCGCACATGGTGGAACTCAAGGTCCCAACAGTGTGGACGCGGTTGATGCGGACGCCGAAGAAGGCGAGAAGTAGATCAAATACTTAAAATCAAATAGTTAAAGATGTGCGCTTGGGGGCTTCTTTTAGGCGGGAATCTCATGTCCTATCTTGCTTCACAGGGATCGCACGGCCAACGTGATCGCGTCTGCATGCGCCTTTAGTTGAGCCTCGTCACCCCGGTGGGTTTGACCGTGACCCATAAGCGGTACGCCCTGCATCCGTGGAATGATATGAAAATGGAGATGGAAAACCGTTTGCCCACCCGCCTCGCCATTGAATTGAAAAATCGTCAGACCGTGAGCTTGGAATGCCTTTTGCACGCCGCGCGCCACTTTGTGAACCCTAAGCATGAAAGGTCCTAACGCGTCGCTTGGCAGGTCAAGAAGATTTGTGGCTGCCACTTTAGGAATAACAAGTGTATGACCTGGAGCTTGGGGGAAGATATCAAGAAACGCTAAAGCCACATCGTCTTCAAATACTGTGATACAGGGCATTTCGCCCTTAAGTATCTTCGCAAATATGTTTGTCGGGTCATAGGGTGCAGATAAGCTCATGATCGCGGCCTCGCTGAGTTTAGTTTGCCCGATACCACTTACACCAAAATCAAACCAAACAACCGCCCTGAGCACATGCAAGGGCGGTTCTGCAAGTCTTGCGTCGCATTATCATGAAGTCCGACCCACGCAAAACTTGGCTGCAAAGGCCAAATCCCTTACCGCGCTCAACACCACCACCAGCTAGGGCGAAGCGCTCAAACCTAAGCTACCCACCTAAGCCTTCGACAACACCATTAATGATCGATGAAAACCAAGCAAAGACACCCCATGTGGCTCTCATTCTCGCACGCAATGTGGGTGGTTGAGCAACAAGAGACTATCAGGGCACATGTGTGATGTGGATCTGTCAAAGATGAAACGACTTTTAGTGATGGGGAAAGATCTAGCGCCCAGCCAGTATATCAAGTGCTTCTTGAACGCGCATGAAGCGGTCATACTCTTGTTCAGCAGATTGTATCCAGCTTAAAATATCTAAGCGGTGGCTGGGTGCGAGCCAACTAAAGGTTCGATTGGCTAGATCGTCATGTACCAGTGCGGCGTGAAACGCCTGACAGGGCGGTGTTGAAGCTATTTCAATTCCCTTTTTTGTTTCGCTGCGCAAGCTTGGACTCGCTTTCATATATGTGTCTGATTTTAGACGCTAACACGACTTGGACTTTTGGGAAGCGCAAACAAATTCTGACTTATATCATGTCCATCTGATGGACGTTGTGCCGGAATGGCATGCGTTCAGCCAACCATTGACTATCGTCGGC
Organism: Candidatus Phycosocius spiralis; assembly: GCF_030158815.1. GTDB lineage: Bacteria > Pseudomonadota > Alphaproteobacteria > Caulobacterales > Aquidulcibacteraceae > Aquidulcibacter > Aquidulcibacter spiralis. The sequence continues at coordinate 343,790 of NZ_BPFZ01000001.1, read as the reverse complement.
TATGGCGGCGCGTTCTCGGGTCAAATAATCGCTGACCGCCGCGCGTAATAGAGGATCGCTAATCCAGCTGGCTTGCCAAGTTGACACCGGCACATAGCCTCTCGCTAATTTATGCCCGCCTTGCGCTCCAGCTTCAACGCGGGTTAGGCCGCGCGCAATGGCCTCATCAATGGCTTGATAATAGCATAATTCAAAATGGAGAAAAGGTCGATCTTCTAGTCGGCCCCACCATCGGCCATAGATAGCTTCAGAACCTAAAAAATTCAGTGCAGAGGCAATCCACCGATCGCCATCTTGGGCCATTATCAGTACCATTTTATCAGCCATCCTTTCAGCGAGCAGGGAAAAAAATCGGCGGTTTAGATAAGGATTTCCCCATTTACGCTCGCCAGTGTCTTGATAACAGGCAAAGAAATGATCCAGATGTTCTTCTTGGATTTGATCGCCCGTCAAACGCACGATCGTCAGCCCTTCTTGTGCTTTGGCCCGCTCTTTACGCAAGTTTTTGCGTTTGTCGGAGGAGAGCTCCGCAAGGAAATCGTCAAAAGAGCTATAATTTCGATTGAAGAAATGAAATTGCCGATCTTCTCGCAAGAGCCACCCAGCTGTTTCAAGGGCGATTAGATCTTCATCTTTAGGGAAATTGATTTGGATTGTCGCTAAACCACTTTGTTGCCCGATTTCTTCCAAAGCGCGGATCATTGCCCCACGCACCTGAGCTTGTGTTTCATTTGGTGCAATGAGGAAGCGACGCCCAGCCACAGGAGTAAACGGCACTGCACTGATCAGCTTGGGGTACCAATAACCTCCGGCGCGGTGCCAGGCTTCGGCAAAATTGTGGTCAAAAATATACTCACCTTGCGAATGGCTTTTCAGCCAGAGCGGCATGAGCCCAAGGATTTGATCGTTGCTATCTAGGCAGACCAAGTGCCGCCCTGACCAACCCGTACTGGTCGTGGCGCAACCGCACTCTTCAAGGGCTTGGACAAAATCCCATGACACAAACGGATCAAATGCCCGCTCTGGTGGGTTAGCTAAACGATCCCAATCCGCGCGCGCGATGTCAGCAAGTTTATCCATGCTAGAAAACTTCAACTCAAAACTTCCAAAGGGTGACGTTCCATCGTCGATCATGGGGGCCATCATTCATTTTGCTATGAGGGTATATTGATGAAAATAGCTGCTCTTTTGGAGCCTGAAACAGGTTGAACTATCGACCTGAAAGCTAGCAAAGGCTAGGCTATCTCCATGCAAACACCTTCATCCCATGACATAGTGCAGATAATTCAACTATCCATCGCGCCAGTGTTTCTAATCGCAGGGATCGGAACACTTCTCAATGTCCTCACTTCGCGTTTGGCGCGCGTTGTGGACCGCGGTCGGGTGATTGAACATATGCTTGCGGCCTCTTCAGATCAGCATGATCATGCCAATCGGCATTTGAATGAGTTGCGCATCCTCGATAAACGTATGACTTGGATCCATAATGCTATTATGCTGTCAACTTTAGCTATCTTGTTGGTTTGTTTGCTCATTGTGACTTTGTTTTCGGTTGAGTTGATTGCGATTGACCTGTCACGCATCGTTGCTATTTTGTTCATTGCCACCATGGCATCTTTGATAGGCGGTTTAACTTGTTTCTTGATTGAGATCTCTTATGCCCGAAAATCATTACGCGTTCGGGCTGAGTTGTTGGTTAGCAAATCCCCTAAATTCTGATTATGACCCTCACTCATCCCTAGTTAGAACGATGTGATCTGGAATATCCCATCAACTTCAACCGCAAACCCCATAGGTAGATTGGCCACCCCGACGGCTGAGCGTGCGTGTTTGCCTGCTTCCCCCAACACCTCAACCATGAGGTCCGAGCAGCCGTTCATGACTTGGGGAATGGAATCAAAATCAGCCATGACATTAACAAACCCATTTAATTTAATGACTTGGACCAATCGATCCAGATTGCCATCACATGCTACCTTGAGCTGTGCCAACAGATTGAGACCACAGACGCGCGCCGCAGCTTGACCTTGTTCCAGCGAAAGGTCACCCCCAAGCTTGCCCAATTGATCCCCAGTTGCTCCCCGTGAGACTTGACCTGAGATATGGATCATGTCCCCAATACGGATGAAGGGCACATAACTGGCAACAGGAGCGGGAGGATTGGGCAGCACAATACCCATTCGATTTATGCGGGCTTCAATCTCTGACACAGCTTATGCTCCAATCAGGCAAAAAGGATGGTGAGGGTTTCAGCTACACACGCAGGGCGTACTTCACCCTCAATTTCAATGGTGATTTCATTAGTCAGCATCACGCCACCAGATTTGGGTTCGACGCTCAGCAATTTTTGCACGGCGCGTACTTTCGCGCCCACTTTAACCATATTTGTAAAGCGAACTTTATTGAGGCCGTAATTAATTGCCCGTTTCACACCTTCAATCTTGAGAATGTCTTTGCTCAAGAAAGGTATCATCGACAATGTTAGGAAACCATGCGCAATCGGCCCCCCCATTTCAGCGGTTGCGCGGGGCACATCGACATGGATCCATTGATGATCGCCGGTTGCGTCTGCGAAAAGATTGACGCGGTCTTGACTAATAACCAACCAGTCAGAAGCCCCAATCATTTGGCCTGAAAGTTCGCCTATCGCGCTTAAATTGATTGCCTTGCTCATTTTGTGCTCTCCCAGAGTTGATTTTGCGCTTTGCTCTAACGTGGCGGCGACGCGGTGTCGAGGTGATGTTAAGCAGTCCTAACATGACATGAGGTTCCACATATTAGTTTACGCGTTGCCTCTTTAACATCACTTTGGCGCATCAAGCTTTCACCTACCAGAAAGGCACCCGCGCCAGCTGCCGTTAGGATGTTGATATCAGCTGACGAGTATATTCCGCTTTCAGCCACCAATAGCCTGTCCTTTGGCAGAAGTGGGGCCAGGCGGAGGGTTGTTGAGAGGTCGGTGACGAAGGTTTCAAGACTTCGATTATTGACCCCAATCATTCTTGCGTTGAGTTTGAGAGCACGCTCTATTTCGAATGCATTATGGGTTTCAACCAAAGCATCCATACCAAGCCCGGTTGCGGTGGCCAAGAGGTCAGCGGCCAAAGCATCCTCTACTGCAGCCATAATGATCAAAATGGCATCGGCACCATATGCCCGAGATTCATAGATTTGCCAGGTGTCGATCATGAAATCCTTACGCAAGCAGGGCAAGGCACAAGCCTGGCGGGCGGCGATCAGATAAGCCTCATGCCCTTGAAAGCTGGGTGCATCGGTTAGTACGGATAAACACGCAGCCCCGCCGGCCTCATAGGCTTGAGCTAAAGCGGCGGGGTCAAAATCGGCCCTAATCAATCCCTTGGAGGGGCTTGCTCTTTTAACTTCAGCAATCAATGCAGGCTGGGTTTTTGCCGCAACGTTAAGGGCATTATTAAATCCGCGTGGTGGGGTCTGTTCAGCGGTCAGCTGTTCTAAGTCCAAAAGCGACTTCATTGTTTTGCGTAAGGCTACTTCATCGCGTTTATAAGCCAAAATGCGCGAAAGCGTGTTCATTATGCGCGGTTCTTGGTTGTAAAGGAGATCAGTGCATCAAGCTTTGCAAGAGCATGGCCCTGATCCAAGCTAGTCCTAGCCATGTCATAGCCCACTTTAAGTTCACTAGTGGCACCTACAGCACAAAGGGCTGCGGCTGCGTTCAACAAAACAATGTCACGATAAGGCCCCACTTGACCCTTCAATAAATCAAGCAATTGAACCGCGTTTTCGTGGGCATTCCCGCCACGTAGCGCCGCAACCGGCACGGTCGCAAGACCCAAATCATTTGGATGAACTTCAAAGGTTTCGATGGCACCATCATTTAACGCTGTTACCAAACTGGCTCCAGATAAGGAAACCTCATCCAAACCGCCAGCACCATGCACGATCCATGCGCTCTGACTGCCCATTTCCCTCAAAGCCTCCGCCATGGGTAATGACATATGGGGGCTATAGACACCAATCAACTGGCGCTGAGCGCCCGCAGGGTTTGAAAGGGGGCCTAAAAGATTAAAAATGGTCTTAAAGCCTAATTCTTTCCGCGCACTACTTACATAAACCATGGCTGGGTGATGGACCTGTGCAAACAAAAAGGCGATACCAATCTCATTTAATGCTTGGGCGCAGGCGATGGGACTTAGCGCTAGATTAACGCCGAGCGCCTCAAGAACATCAGCCGCCCCTGATTGTGAGCTCATCGCCCGGTTGCCGTGCTTGGCCACCACCTGTCCGCCACCTGCTAGAACAAAAGCAACAGCCGTAGATATATTCAAACTATGCGCGCCATCGCCACCGGTTCCGCATACATCAATGCAGGGTCTATTGGCCTTGACTGGGGTCATAGCTGCTCGCATGGCGCGCGCACCGGCTGTAATTATGGCTTGATCCACAGTTTGGCGCTCTAGACCCATTAAGAAAGCGCCAATCTGGGCTGCGCTGGCTTCACCATTTAAGAGCGTGCGAAAGGCTGCCTCTAACTGGTTAGGTCTAAGTTTGCGGCCTTCATGCATGATGGCCAAAAGAGCCCGTAATGGATCGCTCATGATTTGGCAGCTCTTGCTCGGGTCAAAAAACGGTCAATAATGGCGTGACCCTGTTCTGAAGCAATGCTTTCAGGGTGAAATAATACACCATAAACCGGCTTTTCACGGTGGCTTATACCCATGATTTCGCCATCATCGGTCCAAGCGTCCTGTCTGAGAACTGGCGGCAAGCTTTCAGGTTCAATGGCAAGTGAGTGGTAGCGTGCTACCACAAATTGGTCAGGCAGGCCAGCAAATAGGCCAGTATTGGCATGATGTATGGTGGAGGTTTTGCCATGCATAATTGACTTCGCGCGAACGATTTTACCACCATAGGCTTGACCGATGGCTTGGTAGCCAAGGCATACGCCCATTAAGGGCAGATGATGTGGTGCTGCTTTGATCAGCGCTAAGCAGATTCCGGCTTCGTTGGGTGTACAGGGGCCGGGAGATAAAATTATGCCATCGCCAGCTTGAGCGAGCGCCTCTTCAACGCTGAGTACATCATTGCGCACCACCGTGGTTGAGGCACCTAATTCCTCTACATAATGCACAAGATTGTAAGTGAAGCTATCGTAATTATCGATTAAAAGGATTTTCATGTTTGGAAATCCCCTTGGTCATAACGCCCCGCATCTTCGGCCGCACGCAACAAGGCTTGCGCCTTGTGCACACATTCTTGGTGCTCATTGAAGGGAATGGAATCCAATACGACCCCGGCTCCAGCTTGCGCATGCAGGATTCCGTCTTTGAGAACTCCGGTACGCAACCCAATGCAAAGATCCATATCGCCGCCTGCTGAAAAATAGCCAATTCCACCCCCATAAACGCCGCGACCATGGGGTTCTAATTCGGCGATAATCTCCATAGCCCTAATCTTTGGTGCCCCTGAAACCGTACCCGCTGGAAATCCTGCTAAGAGAGCATCAAGTGCATCAAGGCCAGGTTTTAGGCAACCCTCAACATTGGAAACTATATGCATAACATGACTATAGCGCTCAATCTTAAAGTTTTCTGTTACTTGTACACCAGCTTGGTTGCGCCCCATATCGGCTTTATAGGTGCGTCGTTTGCTGCGTGAGACCCGTCCAACATCATTGCGTCCAAGATCAAGTAGCATCAGATGCTCTGCGCGCTCTTTGGGGTCGTTCAATAATTCTTCGGCCATGACTTGATCGAGTTCAAAGGTTTGCCCACGCGGTCTAGTTCCTGCAATCGGTCGCATGGTCACAATTCCATCGCGCAGTCGCACCAGAATTTCTGGGCTTGAGCCAATGAGTTCAAACCCGTCCATGCGCAATAAAAATAAAAAGGGTGACGGATTGGTACGCCGGAGCGATCGGTAAAGCGAAACGGCAGTACCCGCATAAGGCGCTGAGAACCGCTGACTTGGAACTACCTGAAATACATCACCTGCTCGGATATATTCTTTGGCCGTCTGCACCTTCTCCATAAAGGCTTCGGGTGTCATATTCGCAGTTGGCGAACCCAACGGACTTGGCTTTGCTTGAGGTGATGGGACTTTAAGGGGGCTTGGCCCATCTAAAATGTGCCAAGTTTTCTCCAAACGTTCGCGCCCTTTTTCATAGGCCGCCCTTGCATCAAGGCCATTATGGGGGCGTACCGGTGTCACCAAGTATAATTCTTGGCAGACTCCATCAAACACAATCACCAATCGGGGTCGAACCAGCATGGCTTCGGGAATGTCGATGGGATCAGGTTTGGTTGCCGGTATCCGTTCAACATGGCGCACCGTCTCATAGGCTAAATAGCCAAAAATGCCGGCTGCTGGTGGGGGAAGGTCAGCTGGAAAATCAAGAGCGCTTTGCGTCAACAATTGCCTTAGGGCGTCAATGGGTGCAGCTGTCAAGGTTTGATAAGCACCTATCCTACCGGCCTCGTCAACAGGCGCAATCGCCGCCCCATTGGTGCCTACCTTATAGATCAAATCGGGGTCGCAAGCTACAATGGAATAGCGTCCTCGTGTTTCTCCGCCTTCAACACTTTCAAACAAGCAAGAACCCAGTCGATCTGCCCCAAGCTTTGCTAAGGCCGAGACCGGTGTTTCAAGGTCATCGATCCGCTTGGCATATAGGGGTAGACCGCGACCTTGATCATAGGCTGCTTTGAAAGTTTCAAAACCTGGTATAATCTCAAGCACAATAATCTACGGTGTCTTGTTTGACACAGGCGCTGGTGGTTTGGTTTTTTCCGAGGTGGGTGTAGCATCGGCTGATTCACCCAGCGCCCGGCCAACCATTTTAGGATAGAGTTCAGCTTTCGCACGCTCGCGCGCCACGCGTTCGAGTGAAGCGATCACATCACGCTGGATACTGGCCTGAACGGCAGTTTCAGCCTCACGCATACGCCCTGGAACAGTTGCATCTTCATCACGAAGGATTTCATCTATGCGCACCAAAACAAATTCAACATTGTTTCCCGCTGGTGCGATGATGATGTCGCCTTTTTTGGCACTAAAGACTGCTTGCGAAAGGCTTGCACCACCTTGACCTCGCAACAAGGGCTCATTTTGCCGGGCTAGTGGAAGTTTAAACTTGGCAGCAACAGATTCTAATGAGGTTTTTTTCGCTTCATTTAATAGCTCATCGGCTTTAATTTGTGCACGCTGGCGCATATCACGGCGCATCCATTCAGACACTAACCCAACTCGTATGGCCTCAAAAGGGGGTGGGGCAGCTGGTGTAATTGTGTCGATACGCAAAGCCGCATATTTTTCGCCCGGGATTGAGACCAAATCTGTAGTATCGCCTTGTGCACCACTAAAACTATCGCGCAACAGACTGGGGGCTTCGACAAATTCTGGAACAGGTTGTCCAGTCAAGATTGAGCGACCATCAGCAACAAAGTCTTTGATTTTGACAATCTTAAAGCCCGATTTGGCGGCGGCGGCTTCAAGATTTCCACCCTGAGAAAGGACTTTATCAAAAGCTTCAGTCGCGTCGGTCATCAATTCCCCTGCCGCCGCTCGGCGCAATTTGGCACGAATCTCAACTGCCGCTTCGGCAAAACTGACTTCTTTACCAGGTATAATCTCTGTTACTTTAACCGCGGCAAAAGGTTGAAGCTTTGCTTGGATCACTTGGACCTCACCGGAGGACATTGCGAATGCGGCCTGGCCAACATTAACGTCAGTTACACCGGTTTGGGACACTTTGACCATATTGATGGGTGCAGGCAGGGCAAGACTTTTCGCAATGATTGCAGGATCTTCCCCAGTACGCAGACGCGCGGCTGCTTGATCGGCCTTCCCACGATCAGGTGCAACCAATTGAACTATGGTTCGTTTAGCCGGGGTAGATAGACGGTCTTTAGTGCGGTTGAACTGTGCCAATACTTCGGCTTCATCGACTTTTGCCTTAGCTTCAAAGTCGCCAAGACTTGCAAGTGCCAAAGTCACACTGCGCATTTCTGGTCTAGTCAATTGGGGGCGCATCTCGTTATACAAGGAAGTGAGCTGCGCGTCAGTTGGGTGGTGAGGTTCACCAACTAATGAAGCAGGCATAGGCACTAAGGTCACCAATCGCCGCTCAGTTCCAAAGGCCAAGGTTTGGCTGGCAAAAACGCGCGGTGCCTTCAAAGCAGAGCTCGCGGCCAAAAACAGGCTCTGACGCGCCAAATCGGTACGGGCTTTTTGTTCAAACTCGATAGCTGTGAAGCCAATTTCACTTAAAGTGGTTTGATAGCTTTCCGGACTAAAGCGGCGGGTAATCGGGTTTTGAAAGGCAGGAATACGCGAAATTTCTTTTTGAATAACCGAAGTCGCGGGCATAAGTCCTAAGTTTTTAGTCCAAGCAGCAAAAGCGCGTTCGTCGACCATGCGCTCCAATACTGCTTTATCCAACCCTTCTTTGCGCGCATCTTCAAGAGTGATATCGCGTTTAGATTCTGCTTTGGCCTGTTTGAGCAAGCGGTCAAATTCGGCACGATAATCAGCTTGAGAAATCGTTTCACCTGCAACTTTTGCTACTCCATCTGTAGGGCCAGATTTGAATATATCATTCATACCCCAAATGCCAAAAGAGATGACCAAAAGGCCTATCAGAACGGCAGACACCCAAGAACGGGCAAATTTTCTAAACGCATTAAGCATGGGTGATCCTGAAACGATGTGGGTCAGTGAAACTCTAGCATAAGGATCGTTGAGAAGCTGAGCAAGGTAAGCCCTGCATCAGCCACGGGCAGCGCCGCATTGGACGATCAGCCAAGCATGGTTTTTAGACAATGTGAACGTGGGAATTGCTTTCTTGTTTGCCCACTTCTAATCCCAAACCAAGGTGAGTTATGTAACTTGGCCTGAGCAATGTATCGAAGGAGCATGGGTGAGTGTTATTGATTGGCAATTGGAAGATGAATGGTCTCGCTACGGCCTTAGGGGAGGCTGAAACCATTGCAGCAGCCGCCGAAGCTGCTTTACAACAAGGCATCCAATTGGCGCTATGCCCCCCCGCTACTTTATTACGTACATTGTCGCATCATGTGGCCGGCACACCCCTGTTGACAGGCGGCCAAGACTGTCATGTCGAACACTTTGGGGCCTATACTGGCGATATATCCGCGGCCATGATCAAGGACGCAGGCGCACATTATGTCATAGTTGGTCATTCGGAACGTAGACAAAATCATCATGAAACCAGCATGCTTGTTCAACGGAAAGCCCAAACGGCCATAGAGGTCGGTTTGGTTCCAATCCTTTGTATTGGGGAACATAGATCCCAACGCGATGTGGGCCAAGCTGAATCCTATGTATTGGGGCAACTTCAAGCTTCGTTACCTGAATTAGGGTCAAATGCTCAAATCATTATCGCTTATGAACCCATATGGGCCGTTGGCACGGGTCTTGTGCCCAGCCTTGCCGACTTATCATCCATGTATCAAGCCATTTTTTCTTTTCTTGAAACACGATTGGGAAACAAGGTTAACTCAGTGCGCTTACTCTATGGTGGCTCGGTAACCCAAAACAACATAAGCGATTTAGTAAAACTTAACCATATTGATGGTGCTTTGGTGGGGGGGGCTAGTCTCACAGCTGCGAGTTTTCTTAGTATTTTGAATGAAGTATGCAATTAAACCTAACTCTGTAACCCATTGGAAACTCGCAGTCATCTACCTTCACCCTAGTTGGGGGGGTGAAATCGATTGGACAGGCAGAAATTTGCATTAGCGCCCGTGGTTATTTATGATCCAATCCGCGGAAACATGTTGCTTACCCGCTCAGTTATGCACGGGATCGGGTTTCGCAGCATTGAGGGCATGACTTGTCAGTTTGAGCTTACACGCAGACTTAAGGACGTTGATGTTGCTTTGCTTATGGTGGATGCAACTGATCCAAACGACGCAATTGTCAAAATGTTACGCGCACAAAGATTAGGGGAACTTGGGGTCAATCCTTTTGTCCCGATTATCGCAACCCTTTGGGCAGGATCAGCCAATCTAGTTGCAGACTTGATGAATGTCGGGTGTGATGATGTATTGTTGCGTCCCTTTTCCACAAGTCAGGCTTTAGATCGCATCCGTGCCCTCATTATTGGACGCAAGCAATTTGTGGTTACATCTGACTATGTCGGGCCAGACCGTGGGTTATCCTCACGCAATCAAATGAATCCAGACAGGTTTCATCCGCCAAATTTCTTGCGAGATCGAATTGTTTTGCCCATTTATGATACTGTTGAACAGGCAAAGCGGCTTTCGGCTTCGCGGCTTAAGGTTGACCAAGAACGACTATCCAAATTGGCAAGACGTATTGCCATGGCTGCTGAAGTCGTTATTCAGTCCCAAGGACGCGGCGATCCAAATTCTGGATTTGTCGTTGACCTTTTGGAGAGTGCCGCTGAATTAGTTCGCGCTGCCAAACGTCTTGATAAAGAAGAAGTCCATGAGATTGCGGTGATTTTGGAAAATGTTGCGGCACGAACCAGCACACCAAGTGTCGATCGGGTTGAAAATGCTAAATTAACGCGGCAATTGGCCATGGCCTTGTTTGTGGCTTATGCTGCAGAAGGCGGAGAAGCGTTTAGGGCTGAACTCGACAGGACTTTGGTCAAAGTCCGCGATCGGTTAAATAATGCCACCGATAAGGTGAAACGTCGACAGGCATTGGCGCTGTCGATCGCGTCTTGATGTTTAGGTTCAAAAGAGCAACATAGCCATCACGGCATCCTTGTGGGGCCGCTTCCTTCACTTTGGTTAAATCACATGTTCATCCAATCTGTTCTCATCGTGCACCTTCTCCTTTGTATTGGCTTGATCGGGGCTATCTTGTTGCAACGTTCAGAGGGCGGTGGTGCGCTTGGCATGGGTGGGGGCCCATCCAGCATGTTATCTGGTCGCTCTGCAACCAATTTTATGACCCGTACCACCACTTTGTTGGGTCTGGCATTCTTTGTGACCAGTATAACTTTGACCATGATGAACAAATCTGACGCAAAGCCAACCCAATCCTTAATGCAAGAAGGGCGTACGAAAGACGGACTGCCGACAAAAAGCATCGACTTATCCTTACCGGCGATCGCTACCAATACGATCGCACCGACATCCAGTGGTATCCCAGCTTCCAGCGCTGTAGCGCCCAGCATTCCTACGGCCCCAGCTGAGCCCAGCCCCGTACCCCCAGAAAAAAAATAAGCACACAAAAAAATAAGCACACAAAAAAATAAGCACACAAAAAAATAAGCACACACTGGGCTATTCTTTCCAGTTCAGCCTCTTCCCTTTGGCGTGGGTTGCGGCTTAGAACGACCACCCATGACCCGTTATGTGTTCATCACTGGGGGCGTGGTTTCCTCGCTCGGAAAAGGCATTGCTTCCGCCGCGTTAGGCGCGCTGTTGCAGGCACGTGGCTATCAAGTGAGGCTGCGCAAACTCGATCCTTATTTGAATGTCGATCCTGGTACGATGAGCCCTTACCAGCATGGGGAAGTGTTTGTCACCGATGATGGCGCTGAAACCGACCTTGATCTTGGTCATTATGAACGATTCACCGGGGTTTCAGCGGCGAAAGGAGATAATATAACCACTGGGCGCATTTATCAGGAGATCATCGCCAAAGAGCGCAAGGGTGAGTTTTTAGGCGCAACAATTCAAGTGATCCCCCATGTGACCAATGCGATAAAAGACTTTGTGCTCTCAGATGCTGGCGATGCTGACTTTGTATTGTGCGAGATTGGGGGAACTGTTGGCGATATCGAGGGGCTACCATTTTTTGAAGCCATCCGCCAATTGGGCCAACAATTAGAGCCGCAACAGGCGGTTTATATTCATTTGACCTTGATGCCTTACATTCAAACTGCTGGCGAAATGAAAACCAAACCAACCCAGCATAGTGTCAAGGAATTACGTTCTATTGGCATCCAGCCAGATATTCTGATTTGTCGCTGTGACCGCCCTATTCCAGAAGAAGAAAAGAGCAAAATTGCTTTATTTACCAATGTACGTGCCAGCTCAGTAATTCAAGCACTTGATTCTATTCATATTTATGAAGTACCTTTGGATTATCATTCCGAAGGCCTTGATCGCGAAGTCTTGGCCCAATTTGGTATAAATGACGCGCCAGAACCTGATCTCACTAAATGGAAGGCGATCTCAAAACAGCTTCGGAACCCAGATGGCGACGTGACGATAGCGGTAGTTGGTAAATATACCGCGATGAAGGACGCCTATAAGTCTCTTATAGAAGCCTTACACCACGGTGGTCTGGCCAATGGGGTTAAAGTCAATATTCATTGGATCGATGCGCGCGCCTTTGATGCCAATGACGAGACCCTCAAGGCAGAGCTGGAGGGGGTGCATGCTATTTTAGTGCCGGGCGCTTTCGGCGATTCTGGTGCTGAGGGTAAGATAAAGGCGGTTCAATTTGCGCGTGAACGCCAGATACCCTTTTTTGGCATTTGTTTTGGCATGCAAATGGCTTGTGTTGAGGCGGCACGCCATCAGGTCGGCATTGCTGATGCATCATCAAGTGAATTTGGCCCCACGGCCAATGCGGTAGTTGGCCTGATGACTGAGTGGGTTAAGGGCAATGAACGCCAAATTCGCGGCGAAGAGACCGATCTTGGCGGGACCATGCGGCTTGGTTCCTATCCGGCTCTATTACAAAGTGATTCTGTTGTATCCCGTGTCTATGGCGGCGCACGAATCATTCAAGAGCGCCACAGACATCGCTACGAAGTTAATATGGCTTATCGCGCACAATTGGAGTCCCATGGCCTGATTTTTTCGGGCGTATCCCCCGATGGGATTTTACCAGAAATTGTAGAGCGGGTGGATCATCCTTGGTTTGTTGGTGTGCAATTTCATCCTGAGCTCAAGTCACGCCCGTTTGATCCTCATCCCTTGTTTGCCGACTTCGTTCGAGCAGCTCTGGTGCAAAGCCGTTTGGTTTGATGGCTAAATTGCATTGACTTTTGGGTTAGGGAATGATCTTAAAATTGGGGTCTAACTTATTTTTTTAGGAATAAACAATCTCAAAAGCGCGCCGTTTTATTCCATTGTCTGTTGTGATGGCCTTGTGGTTAATGGTTCCATCTTTCGTCAAGGCGCGGGAAATTGTGGTATCACCTCAAACGGAACTTATACCATTACCAGCTGATGGCCAAAGTCGCCACATTGCTTTTTCCAAGTTCACTTTTTCGATCCCCAAAGGTCAAGTGTGGGGCAAGATCAAGGCCGGTCTATTGTGTGGCCCGTTTCAGCCACTTGTCTGGGATGAAGGCAAGATCAGGATGGATAAGGACTCATTTACCACTGTGTTTCAAACCGAACTAGAAAAAGCTGGTTTCAGCGTCATTGCACGCAATGATCGCCTGTTTGACGAACCTGATCGTGTAGCAGCAGACTATCTAATCGGTGCGACGATTGTTGAAGCCAGTGCCAAATTATGCGCAGCTTGGGCTTCATTTGGTGATTTTGACCAGATTAAGGGTGATATTGAACTGGCTATGGAGTGGCAAATTTATTCACGCCAGCAGCGTCGTGTTGTGGTGGCCATAGTAAGCCGAGGCGGGATCGAGCAAGCACATTTTACCAAAGGTGGGGCAGGAGGTTTGTTCAACGAAGTATTCAAAACCCATATTCACCAATTTGCCAACAGCCCACAATTCCGTAACTTGATCGTGGTTGGAAAAGAGGGAGATTGACGAGGCAAATCTCTAGTACGTTTGGGGCTGATTAACCAAGATCTGGACCAAGTTCGTATGAATGGATGACTGAAGTGCGGGCAGCAATTTTTCTTTTACTCTCAACCCAACCCCATGCAGAATGAGCGAACATGCGCATATCGATGGAATGGACCCCAATTGGTGAACAGGGTTGAATTCTAAAGACAAGTAGTTTGCCCTCTAGGTTGAGTACACCAAACCTGATTTATTGGTGTGTTGGTGAAATGAGCCATAACCAACTGCCAAGCTGGCTTATACCTATTTGGCCTGTATAGGCTAGTGTCATTTTACCTTGGGCCTGACTCGGATTTTGTACAAACCCAGCTAGGCCAATAAATTTAGACCGTGAACCATAGATTAAAACATAAACTGCATCATGCAAACACTGCCGTTGGTTTAGAACTTAACCCTAACCTCAATGCCCCAAACGCGGGGTGCATTGGTGAAGCCGGTCAGATTGTTGAAATCAATCCCGCCCACGAGACGCTCTTCATCGGTGATATTACGGCCATAGGCGGCGATCTCATACTTGTTGTCAAACAAGGTGGCACCGACCCGCAAACCGCCTTCCCAATAGCCATCTTCAGAATATTCAATCGACTTATACAAGGTGAAATAGGTTTCACCCTTATAGGCCCAATCGGTTAAAACGAAGAATTCATGGCCATTGCCGAACGGCTTCGTATATTTGGCCGAGACATTGGCAATCCATTCGGGCGCATTGGGGAAGGAATTACCGTCAATCTTAGCATTGCCACCTACTAGGGGGTTTTGAATAGTACAGGGGGCCCCACAAGCCCCTACGGTCAAATTAGCGTCATTGATCTCAGTCTTATTGTAGGACAGTGAACCCGCGAAGGATAAATTGGGGGTGGGCAACCATTGCACTTCGGCCTCAAAGCCTGAAGCCTTACCTTCCTTGGCATTCAACAATTGGTTAAAGTTACCAGCCCCACCAATCGCGGTGAATTGCTGGTCTTCAATATTCATGGTGAAGACGTTGAAGTCTGCCCGCAAGGTGCGCTCGAAGGCAAAGGCTTTTACGCCTGCTTCATAGGAAGTTACAAACTCGGATTTAGCGGTGGTGACTGCTGACCCAAATAAAATGCGGCCTTGAATGGAAGGCGCCCGATAGCCACGGGCGGCACGCGTGTAGAAATTGACAGCTTCATTGGCTTCATAGGTGGCCGAAAGGTCCCACGACCAAGCCTCGTCGGAGACGGACTTTGAAATCGGGGCAATATCGGCGATACCACCCCTAGCAACCAAATCCTTGCTGTCGTCCGTGTAGCGAAGTCCGCCCGTCAAAGCCAAACGATCGGTCGGTTTATAGGTGAGTGAGCCAAACAAAGCCCATGAATCGGTGTTTTGGGTCTGGCGCGCATCGCTAAAGACGCCGGTTGGTGAGAAGAAGGCGAGTGAATAGATCGACAGGTCTTCTTGGAAGAGATAGGTCCCAATTTGCCAGCTCAATTGGGTGTCACCATTAGAGGACAGCCGCACTTCTTGGCTAAACTGCTCATGATCATCAACGCCATCGGCTGTATCGGAGCTAAAAGGGATAAAACCCGGACCAACTTCTGCTACACCGCCGTCAATATCGCCGCGGCCATAGAAGCTTAGGGTCTCATAGCCTGTCACCGAGGTTAAGGTAAGATAGCCAAAATCATAAGAAATGTGAGCCGTTACGCCTTTAGTTTCCAACTCCTGGCGGTTGCCTGCACCTTGATCATAGCTGACGCGGTCGGCAACATAATTGGCGTTCAGGCCACGTTGACCCTTGGTGATGACATTGGCGCGGAAGATTTGCGAGCTGCCATCGAGCTTGCGGGCATGAGCGTTGAGCAGCACGTCCAATTGGTCGTTAGGCTGGATGCGAAGTTGTGCGCGGATGGCGCTATCATCTAATCCACCTAATTTCTTTTGCGCCAATGGACCGGTATTGGTGATCCAATCATCCTGACCCGTCAAAAGGGCGGACACTCGGAACGAAACGGTGTCCGAAATCGCGCCGCCAACAGCGCCCTCAGCGTCGTAGCCGCCGTAGGAGCGTAAACCACCTTTTGCATAGCCGCTTGATTTTTGGCTGGGCTTTACGCTGTCAAACTTGACGATACCCGCTGGCGTGTTGCGGCCAAACAATGTGCCTTGTGGGCCGCGCAAAACTTCAATACGCGCCACGTCAAAAACCGGGAAGCCCTTTAAAACAGGGTTTTCATAGACCACGTCGTCATAAATTAAGGAAACTGGCTGGGAGGCATTCAAGTCAAAATCCGAATTGCCAAGGCCGCGCAAGTAAAAACGGGGGAAGGTGCGCCCAAACGAGCTTTCAACAACCAAAGACGGAACCCGCGCTGAAAACGCGTTCATATCTGCGCCACCCGATGTCAAAGTCGTCAGCGCATCACCACGCACAGTAGAAAGCGAAGCCGGTACATCTTGGCTGCTTTCTTCGCGCTTACGCGCCGTAACAATGATGGTTTCGATTCCAGTTGGTTCGGTGGCGGCTGGCGCTGCCTGCGCCAAAGCAAGACCGGGCGCACCAATAAAGCTACCCAAAGCGATCGCACTAACCGAAGCCATGGCAAAATAACGTTTAAAAATCATAAGCTCCATCCTGTAGAACAAAGATGCGGGTCTGGGTGATCGTTTCGCTGTGGCCTGACTGGCCAAGGAGAGGAACAAAATGACGCAACTTTATGCAACCCAACTTGCAGAACCAAAGCGCTACCCGCACGCTTGATTGGAATCTACTGCTAAACCCTTCATTTCCGCGATTTTAACGTTTCTATTCGGTCGGTGTTGCTGCGATGCAACAATTTTGTGACACATTCGTGCTGTTGATGTGAATGGCGCGGATAAGGGGCACATATTTACTGAGCGAATTACCATACAGGGCCAAGTGAGTCGCCCTTTGCACTGCTGTGGCTTATAACGGGTAAGCGATTTGTTGACTTGTTTCACTTCACCCTCTTGCAACTGGAAGGGTGATCGGGCATATGCGGCGGTCCGCGCCCAGGGTCTAACGCCTTCGGGCGCGGCGCGCTTTAGGGGTTTAGCTCAGCTGGTAGAGCATCGGTCTCCAAAACCGAGGGTCGTGGGTTCGAGTCCCTCAGCCCCTGCCAAGTGTGCTAAATAAAACAATTTGGTTATCCCGTTAGGGCTAACTGCAACGGATTGAAAACAAGGAAGTTCAGGTCTGGCGCTTTTCATGCACCAGTACCAGATTATCATGATGGCACAAGCACCAACCACGCCAACTCCGGCTTCCAAGCCTGCGGTGAAAAAGACTGGTTTGATCCAGTACTTTAAAGAAGTGCGTTCTGAAATCCGCAAGGTTTCTTGGGCGTCTCGTAATGAGACTTTGGTTTCAACTGTTTTCGTGTTTTTGATGGTCGTGGTTGCCGCGATATTCTTCTTCTTGGTCGACTTGGCGCTGCGCAGCGTCGTTGGCTTCATACTCGGCATTGGCGGGGGACAATAAGTTGAGCGCCAAATGGTATATCGTGCATGCCTACTCAAACTTTGAGAAAAAGGTAGCAGAGCACATCAAAGAGACCGCTAGCCAAAAGGGCCTGGCCGATAAGGTTGAGCAAGTTCTGGTGCCGTCTGAAGAAATCACAGAGACTGTGCGTGGGCGCAAGCGCGTCAGTGAGCGCCGTTTCTTTCCAGGCTATGTTCTGGTCAAGATGGAATTGGATGACGCAACTTATCATTTGGTCAAAGACACGCCAAAAGTAACAGGTTTTTTGGGTGCCGATGCAGGTAAACGTCCAACTCCAGTGTCAGAACGCGAAGTCCAGCGCATATTGGGCGTTGTTGAAGAGGGCGCTGAGCGGCCAAAACAATTCATCTCCTTTGATCTGGGTGAGAAAGTACGGGTCACCGACGGCCCGTTTGCTTCCTTTGAAGGCCTGGTCGAAGAAGTCGATGAGACGCGTCAGCGCCTCAAAGTAGCAGTTTCAATCTTCGGCCGGGCAACCCCGGTTGAGCTTGAATATAATCAGGTCGAAAAGCTCAGCTAATCGATCTGGTTTTCATGTGGGAGGTTCGTGCAAATAAGCCAGCACGACCGCACCACGTAACCCACCGTCCATTACGGGCGGTCAAACCCGGCTATCCTGAATAGGGGTGGTCAACAGGAGTGGGATATGGCGAAGAAGATTCTCGGGCAGATCAAGCTCGAGGTGATGGCAGGCGAAGCAAAGCCTGCTCCACCAATCGGGCCAGCGTTGGGTCAACGCGGCTTGAACATCATGGAATTCTGCAAAGGCTTTAACGCCAAGACGCAGGAAGTTGAAAAGGGCACCCCATGCCCAACTGTGATCACCTATTATCAAGACAAAAGCTTCACTTTTGAGATTAAGACCCCACCCGCGTCGCATTATCTCAAAAAGGCGGCGGGTCTGTCCAAGGGCTCGTTGAAGCCAGGGCGTGAACGGGCTGGTTCTGTGACTATGGCGCAATGCCGCGAGATCGCAGAAAAGAAGATGAAGGACTTAAACGCCATGGACCTTGATGCCGCGACCAAGATTATTGCAGGCTCTGCCCGGTCTATGGGCTTGGAAGTGGTAGCTTAATCATGGCAAAAGTTGGAAAAAGACTGGCGGCAGCCCGCGTAGGTATTGATGCTGAAAAGCTTTACACTTTGGAAGAAGCCGTTGCTTTGGTTAAATCCAAAGCCAAAGCGAAATTCGATGAAGGCATCGATATTGCTGTCAATTTGGGTGTTGAACCCAAATACGCGGACCAAATGGTGCGCGGCGTGTGTAACCTACCTAATGGCTCTGGCCGTTCTGTACGGGTGGCTGTGTTCGCACGCGGTCCAAAGGCAGATGAAGCTCGCGCTGCTGGCGCTGAAATCGTTGGTGCAGAGGATTTGCTTGAAGAAGTCCAAGGTGGTCGGATGGACTTTGACCGCGTGATCGCAACCCCAGACATGATGGCCTTGGTTGGTCGATTGGGTAAGGTTTTAGGGCCACGCGGCTTAATGCCAAACCCCAAAGTCGGCACAGTGACCATGGACATCAAGAAGGCTGTTGAAGATTCCAAAGGCGGCGCAGTTGAATTCCGTGTTGAAAAGTCCGGAATCATTCATGCTGGTATCGGCAAAGCAAGCTTCACCGAAGCGGCTTTGGCTGAAAATGCGCGCGCCTTGGTAGATGCTTTGGTCAAAGCCAAGCCAGCAGGCGCAAAGGGTACTTATGTGCGGCGCGTTTCGATGTCGTCCACCATGGGCCCAGGCGTTAAAGTTGATACGGCTTCGGCCATCAACGCACCCGCCTAAAAGTTTTGGTGGGCAGGCCTAAACCCTGCCTACCCCAATCGTTCAAACGGGGCTTGCCCCGCGCGAATGTTCTTTGATGTGCGTTTATCGTCAAAGAACAACCTGTCCGAGATCGTGGACGCCAGGACTGGCTTAATCAGGGGGAGACCTCTGGTCCACGTGAGACGGGAGCGAGCGAACCTAGGATAAGTTTGGCAACAAACCGATCAAGGTCCGTCGTCCCCGGGCAGTCACTGATAGATGGGATGGTCCCATCTATGTAACCTGAGGAGACCGCGATGGATCGGACCGAAAAGGCCGAAGTCGTAGAGACACTGAAAAGCGTCTTCAACGAGAATACCGTTGTTGTGTTTGCGCACTACACCGGCATGACCGTCGCGGAATTGACGGACCTCCGCATCAAGGCATCAGCCGTAGGTGCGGGCGTAAAAGTGGTAAAGAACCGCCTAGCTCGGTTGGCTCTGGAAGGACATGCGGGCGAAGGTGCCCATGTGCTCTTAAAAGGCCCAACCGCAGTCGCATTTTCAGATGACCCAACAGTGGCTCCGAAATTGATGGCAGATTTCGCCAAGACGAATGACAAGCTCGTTCTGACTGGCGGGTTCATGGGTTCAACAGTCCTTGACGCTGCTGGCGTTAAGTCGCTGGCCACCTTGCCGTCTTTGGATGAGCTGCGTTCGAAGATCATTGGCGTTATTCAGGCACCTGCCCAGAAAATCGCCGCTGTGGTCCAAGCACCTGCCGCCCAATTGGCGCGCGTTCTCAAGGCCTATGCCGACAAGAATGCTGCGTGACGTCCGTCGTCCGCGATACCTGAAACAAACTTATCACGTTAGGAAACAACATGTCTAAACTCGAAAAATTGGTCGATGACCTGTCCGCTTTGACCGTGCTTGAAGCGGCTGACCTTGCAAAGCTTTTGGAAGAAAAGTGGGGCGTAACCGCTGCTGCTCCTGTTGCCGTTGCGGCTTCGGGCGGTGGGGGCGGTGCTGCTCCAACTTCTGAAGCAACCGAAGAGCAATCGGAATTTACAGTAGTTTTGGCCTCGTTTGGTGACAAAAAGATCGAGGTCATCAAAGAAGTCCGCGGCATCACCGGTCTTGGCTTGAAAGAAGCCAAGGATTTGGTCGAAGCAGCTCCAAAGCCAGTCAAAGAAGGCGTGTCCAAGGACGAAGCCAACAAGATCAAAGCTCAGCTCGAAGCAGCTGGCGCAAAGGTCGAATTGAAGTAAGCTTTCGCCGCAACCGAAACATAAGTTCGGGCGTCTCTTCGGAGGCGCCCGTTTTTGTTTGGGGGGGCCTAAACTTTCAGGCCGAAGCGTTTCATCGTGTCTCGATGAGCGTGACCTCAATACCTTCTTGTATAGCTATTTGAGCTTGTTTCATGTCCGCGGTCAGGAGGGCCATTTCTAATCGACGCGCAAGCGCGACAAAATGACAATCTGCGATGCGGTGTTCGTAAGAAATTGCTAATGCAACGGCTTCTTCAAAGTCATCTTCATCCGCGTAAAGGATCATGTTTTTGGGATCTAAGAAGGCTGATATCAGCGCTATATTTTGACCGATCCGAAGTTTTTCTAGGCCTCGAAGCCGCCATTGCGCAACGCAAGCACTTGTGAGCTCAATTTTGAACAGGGCTGGTGCCGCGATCATTTGTGCGCTTGAAACGAATGAGCGAACATTCCACCACCCTGCTTCGTCTATGAATAGCTTAGTTGCCGCTGATGTATCGATGACAAAAGTCAATCGCGCTGTCCGGCCATTGCTTGGCGAATAGCCTCCAGGGTTTCTGTACTATTTGGTGCCTCAGATGAAGCAGGTGGCAGTGCCAAGCGTAACTTATCTAGGTTTTGTAAAAGGGCCTCGCGGCTTTGAACAAGTTGATCGTTCAAGGCCAAGCGAAGCTCGGCTTCTAAAGAATGACCTGCGGCTTTAGCCCGACCTTTTTAGGCCTCCACCACTTTTTGGTCTAAATTTCGGATTTTTACGTCAGCCATGACCCCTGAATATCATTTTGGGGGCATGGGGTCAATTTCTGAGTGATTTCGACCTTACGTTAGTGATGGAACGCCATCGACGGTTATGGCATGAGAGAAAAAGTTAAACAGAGACGATAAGCGTTTTGGTGCCCATATTGGCACAAAACCGCTTTACGAGCATGACCGGGCGTTTTGTCGCGTCAAGTCCAGATTTCTTTCAGAAATCTGCCGAACCGGCGCAGCGATGCTGCGGACTTGACTCGTCAAATCGCCCACAAACAATCCAATGAGGCCTTTGGGGTAGGCAAAGCCTGCACCAAAGCCTTCCCAGACAAAAAGACCGAGATCGCGGGCTGGATTCGCGAGAAAAGTAGCCCCCAAATCAACCAAGCGTTACCCCATCCCCATGCGCTGAAAGTTCTTGCAATCACCACTGCGCCTAACCCCTTTACTTAAAGAGCGAGCTAGGGCACACCCAACAAGCACCTTCATATATCCACGCTATGGTCCCTCATGCCTGCGGGGCCTTTATTGCGTTTGAGGGGGGCTTTTCCCCGAGCAGGCAATCATTCGGCAGCCACTGCGCCCAGCCTCCGCTGGATGATCGCGCGGCACCACAAGAAGGGAAGAGCGATGGCTCAATCGTTCACAGGCAAGAAGCGTATTCGTAAATCATTCGGCAAAATTGCCGAGGCAGTGACGATGCCGAATCTGATTGAGGTTCAAAAAAGTTCTTACGATCATTTCCTTCAAAAAGACGTGCCGCAGGAATTGCGCCGAGACGATGGCATTGAGGCGGTGTTTAAGTCGGTGTTTCCGATCAAGGATTTTCAAGAGCGCGCTGTGCTCGAATATGTGTCTTTTGAGTTTGAGCCCCCCAAGTTTGATGTGGATGAATGTATTCAGCGCGATCTAACTTATTCGGCTCCTTTGAAGGTCAAGCTGCGTCTGATAACATTTGAATTGGATGAAGATACGGGGGCTAAGTCTGTTAAAGATATAAAGGAACAAGACGTCTATATGGGCGACATTCCTTTGATGACTGACAAAGGTACCTTTGTGGTCAATGGGACAGAGCGGGTAATCGTTTCCCAGATGCACCGTTCACCGGGCGTGTTCTTCGACCATGACAAGGGCAAGACCCATTCGTCGGGCAAGCTGTTATTTGCAGCGCGCGTGATCCCATATCGCGGCTCCTGGCTCGACTTTGAGTTTGACGCCAAGGATGTTGTCTATGTGCGGATCGACCGCAAACGTAAATTGCCAGCCACCACCATTTTGTATGCCTTGGGCATGGATGCAGAAGAAATTCTATCTACCTTTTATAAAACCATTACCTACACCGCAGCCGAAGGCGGCTGGAACATTCCTTTTGTGCCAGAACGTTGGCGCGGCCAAAAGCCCGCTTATGATCTAATCGATGCGGCAACCGGCAAGGTCGTCGCTGAAGGTGGGAAGAAATTGTCGGCGCGCGGGGCTAATAAACTGGCTGAAGAGGGGGTGAAGACCCTTTTGGTGCCTGATGATCAATTAATAGGTCGGTTTGCCGCTTTTGATATTGCTAATGCAGAAAATGGTGAAATCTATGCCGAGGCTGGCCAAGAGCTCAGCCATGTGCAAATCGTTGAAATGCGTCAGGCGGGTGTAACAGAAATCGACGTGTTGGACATTGATAATGTGACCGTCGGCCCCTGGATCCGCAATACCATCGTGCTCGATAAGAATGATGGCCGTGATAGTGCATTGACCGATATCTACCGCGTCATGCGTCCAGGTGAGCCACCAACACAAGAAACCGCGCAAGCCATGTTCCAATCCTTGTTCTTCGACAAGGAGCGCTATGATCTCTCGGCCGTTGGCCGCGTTAAAATGAACATGCGTCTTGATCTTGATGTTGACGACGAAATGCGGGTGTTGCGCAAGGAAGACATTATCGAAGTATTGAAGGTTTTGGTCGGTCTGCGAGATGGCCGCGGTGACATAGACGACATCGACAATCTGGGTAACCGCCGCGTTCGCTCGGTCGGTGAATTGATGGAAAATCAATATCGCGTCGGTTTGTTGCGGATGGAACGTGCAATCAAAGAACGTATGGGCTCGATCGATATCGACACGGTGATGCCGCATGATTTGATCAATGCGAAGCCCGCAGCCGCTGCGGTACGCGAATTTTTTGGTTCCTCGCAATTGTCGCAATTTATGGATCAAACCAATCCATTGTCGGAAATCACCCATAAGCGCCGTCTATCGGCTTTAGGCCCAGGTGGATTGACCCGTGAGCGCGCAGGCTTTGAAGTCCGTGATGTGCACCCAACCCATTATGGCCGTATCTGCCCTATTGAAACACCAGAAGGACCCAATATTGGCTTGATTAATTCTTTGGCGACCTTTGCGCGCGTCAATAAATATGGCTTCATCGAAAGCCCCTATCGTCGGGTAATCGAAGGTAAGATGCAAGAAGAAGTGATTTATCTTTCTGCCGTCGAAGAAGCCAAATATGCCATTGCGCAGGCCAACTCACCTGTGGATGCAACCGGGTTTATCACTGAAGAATTGGTGGAAGCACGACAGAATGGCGATGCCACGATACTGCACCGTGATCTTATTGAGTTTATTGACGTTTCGCCCAAACAAGTTGTCTCGGTTGCAGCTGCGTTGATACCATTCTTAGAAAATGATGATGCAAATCGGGCTTTGATGGGCTCTAACATGCAACGTCAGGCTGTTCCTTTAGTTCGTTCAGAAGCTCCTTTGGTTGGCACCGGTATGGAAGGTGTGGTGGCACGTGATTCTGGAGCCACCATTGTAGCGCGTCGTCCAGGCATTGTGGAGCAGATTGACGGGACGCGGATTGTCGTACGTGCCACCGAAGAGATGGATCCAACTAAGCCAGGTGTTGATATTTATCGCTTGATCAAATTCCAACGCTCCAACCAAAACACCTGTATTAACCAGAGGCCGCTGGTTCGGGTTGGCGATTATGTCCGCGATGGCGATATCATTGCCGATGGCCCCTCCACTGATTTGGGGGAATTGGCTTTGGGTAGGAATGTTCTGGTCGCCTTCATGCCTTGGAACGGATACAATTTTGAGGATTCAATCCTGATATCAGAACGCATTGTACGCGATGATGTTTTTACCTCCATTCATTTGGAAGAGTTTGAGATTTCAGCTCGCGATACCAAATTGGGCCCAGAAGAAATCACGCGCGATATTCCAAATGTTGGCGAAGAAAGCCTACGTAATTTGGATGAAGCTGGCATTGTGGCCATTGGAGCTGAAGTCCATCCTGGCGACATTCTTGTCGGTAAAGTCACGCCCAAGGGCGAGACACCGATGACACCAGAAGAAAAGCTCTTGCGCGCCATCTTTGGTGAAAAGGCTTCTGACGTGCGCGATACCTCCTTGAAAGTGCCACCTGGCGTTCAAGGTACTGTCGTTGAAGTGCGCGTCTTTAACCGCCACGGGGTGGATAAAGACCAGCGCGCGATGCAGATTGAGCGCGAAGAAATTGAGCGTTTGGCTAAGGACCGTGACGATGAGCTGGCTATTCTTGAACGCAATATTTATGGCCGCTTGAAGGAATTATTGATCGGGAGAGAAGGTCTTTCCGGCCCCAAAGGTTTCAACAAAGGCCAAATCAGCGAAGAAACCCTCGCCGACTTCTCCAAGGGTCAATGGTGGCAGATAGCCCTTGGCGATGAAGCGGCCATGGGCGAAATCGAAGCCATTCAAAAGCTGTTCCAAGATGCAAAACGCAGCCTCGATACCCGCTTTGAAGATAAGGTAGAAAAGTTACGTCGTGGCGATGAATTGCCTCCAGGCGTGATGAAAGTGGTCAAAGTCTTCGTTGCGGTGAAGCGCAAGCTGCAACCGGGCGACAAAATGGCTGGTCGTCACGGCAATAAGGGTGTGATTTCGCGTATTACGCCGATTGAAGACATGCCCTTTTTGGAAGATGGTACCCATGTGGATATCGTGTTGAACCCACTGGGCGTGCCTTCGCGGATGAATGTCGGCCAAATTCTTGAAACCCACTTGGGTTGGGCCTGTGCAGGCCTTGGCAAGCAAGTCAAGGATGCGCTTGAAGCCTATGAGCGGGCAGGGGATCAAGCGCGGTTTGTAGAAACATTGAAGGGTATTTACGGCCCGGATGAGGAATTGCCATCCAGCGACGAAGACCTGAAAATTCTGGGTCGTAACCTCTCGTTTGGTGTACCCATCGCCACCCCAGTGTTTGACGGTGCGCGTGAAAGCGATATACGTGAGTTGTTGCGCCGGACAGGTAATGATGAAACCGGGCAAAGCACCTTGTATGACGGGCGCACCGGGGAAGCCTTTAAGCGCAAAGTCACGGTGGGCTATATCTACATGCTCAAGCTGCACCACTTGGTAGATGATAAGATCCACGCACGCTCGATTGGGCCATACTCGCTTGTGACCCAGCAGCCGCTAGGTGGTAAAGCCCAGTTTGGTGGTCAGCGCTTCGGGGAAATGGAAGTTTGGGCTCTTGAAGCCTATGGTGCGGCCTATACCTTGCAAGAAATGCTCACGGTTAAATCCGATGACGTGGCTGGGCGGACGAAAGTCTATGAAAGCATCGTGCGCGGGGATGATACATTTGAAGTCGGCATCCCTGAATCGTTCAATGTTTTGATCAAGGAAATGCGTTCTTTAGGTCTCAATGTTGAGCTCGTTGAGGGGCAAGGTGCTGCGGTCGGCGATGGAGCCGGCGGTCAACTGCCTCCGAAAAAATAAGCCACATTTTTGAATGAGTTTGCGGGGCGTGGTTTGCACGCTCCGCTTTGTTCTCTTCGCGAGAACGGGAGACTGGGTTCTATGAATCAAGACGTGATGAACATTTTTGGCCCACAAGCCATTGCCCCGCAATTTGACAATATCCGCATTGCCTTAGCCAGCCCTGATCAAATCAAGGCATGGTCCTATGGCGAAGTCAAAAAGCCTGAAACCATCAATTATCGAACATTTAAGCCAGAGCGCGACGGCCTGTTTTGCGCGCGCATCTTCGGGCCGATCAAGGATTATGAATGCTTATGTGGTAAGTATAAGCGCATCAAATATAAGGGCGTCACTTGCGAAAAGTGCGGCGTCGAAGTTACGCTGCAACGGGTGCGCCGTGAGCGCATGGGCCATATCGAATTAGCCGCTCCTGTTGCTCACATCTGGTTTTTGAAATCCTTGCCATCGCGCATTTCCTTAATGCTCGATATGGCCCTAAAGGACGTTGAAAAGGTACTTTATTTTGAACGCCACATCGTCATCGAGCCCGGTATTACACCCTTCACTGAGCGACAATTAATCGATGAAAATGAGCTTTATGAAGCCCAAGACACCTATGGTGAAGACAGCTTCACAGTTGGCATTGGCGCAGAAGCCGTGCGGACCATGTTGGAAGCCATCGATTTGGAAGAAACTGCAAAGCAAATTCGCATTGAAATCTCTGAATGCACGACGGAGCTCAAGCCAAAGAAGCTCGCCAAACGTTTGAAGTTAATCGAAGCCTTTATCCATTCAGGCAATCGCCCTGAATGGATGATTATGACCAATATACCGGTCATACCACCAGAATTGCGTCCATTGGTGCCTTTGGATGGAGGCCGCTTTGCTACGTCGGATCTCAACGACCTCTACCGTCGCGTGATCAACCGTAACAACCGTTTGAAGCGCCTAATTGAGCTTCGTGCACCTGATATCATCGTGCGCAATGAAAAGCGCATGTTGCAAGAATCCGTTGACGCACTGTTCGACAATGGCCGTCGCGGTCGCGTGATCACTGGCGCAAATAAGCGTCCTTTAAAGTCACTCGCCGACATGTTGAAGGGCAAGCAAGGCCGTTTCCGTCAAAACCTTCTCGGCAAGCGCGTTGATTATTCGGGTCGTTCGGTGATCACCGTGGGTCCAGAGTTGAAGCTCCATGAGTGTGGTTTGCCTAAAAAGATGGCTTTGGAACTGTTCAAACCCTTTATCTATCAGCGCTTGGACGCTAAGGGTCTTTCTAGCACAGTCAAGCAATCCAAAAAATTGGTCGAAAAAGAGCGTCCAGAAGTTTGGGATATTCTCGACGAGGTAATTCGTGAGCACCCAGTTATGCTCAACCGTGCGCCAACCTTGCACCGTTTGGGCATTCAAGCGTTTGAACCCAAGCTGATCGAAGGCAAGGCGATCCAGCTGCACCCTTTAGTGTGTACGGCATTTAACGCTGACTTTGATGGCGATCAAATGGCTGTTCACGTGCCTTTGTCGATAGAGTCGCAGCTTGAAGCCCGCGTGCTGATGATGTCGACTAATAACATCTTAAGCCCTGCCAGCGGCAAGCCTATCATCGTGCCAAGCCAGGATATCGTGTTGGGTCTTTACTTTTTGTCGATTGAGCGGGATGGCGAAATCGGTGAAGGCAAAGCCTTTGGCGATTTGGGTGAAATCGAAACCGCTTTAGATGAAGGTATTATTACCCTGCATAGCAAGATAAAGGCGCGATATGTTGGCGTAGATGAAGATGGAAAACCTCTGACAAAAACCATCAACACCACGCCAGGGCGCTTTATGATCGCTGATTTGTTACCACGTCACCCTAAAGTGCCACCAACCATTGTCAGCCAATTAATGACCAAAAAAGAGGTATCCAACATCATCGACCAAGTCTACCGCTTCTGCGGTCAGAAAGCTACGGTCATTTTCGCTGATAAGATGATGCAATTGGGTTTCAAGGAAGCATGTAAGGCAGGAATTTCGTTCGGGATGGCCGATATGGTTGTACCGCCAGAAAAAGAAGCCATGGTCGAAGCCACCCGCTCCAGTGTCGAGGAATATGAGCAACAATATTCCGATGGTCTGATCACAAAAGGTGAAAAATACAATAAGGTTGTGGATGCTTGGTCAAAATGTACCGACCGCGTGGCAGATGCTATGATGGAGGAAGTTTCACGACTACGTCCAGGCCGTGATGGCAAAACCTTAGAAATGAACTCCGTCTTTATGATGGCCCATTCTGGGGCGCGTGGTTCTAAAAACCAAATGAAGCAATTGGCCGGAATGCGCGGATTAATGGCTAAGCCATCGGGTGAAATCATCGAAACACCGATCATCTCTAACTTTAAAGAAGGCTTGACTGTTCAAGAATATTTCAACTCCACCCATGGTGCGCGTAAAGGCTTGGCCGATACCGCGCTTAAAACCGCTAACTCTGGTTATCTAACCCGTCGTTTGGTTGATGTAGCGCAAGATTGCATCATCACCGAAGAAGATTGCGGCACCTCTTTGGGTATTGAGTTGCGCGCTGTGACTGAGGGTGCTGAAACCATCGTGTCGCTGGAACAGCGCATTTTGGGTCGTACCTTGGCCCAAGACGCTTTTGATCCACAAACTGGCGAAATCCTTTTCCCACAAGACACTTATGTAGATGAAGATATTGCAATCGCCATTGATAAAGCGGGTGTTCAATCTATAAAAGTGCGCTCACCGCTGACCTGCGAAACCCGAAATGGTGTATGTGCGACCTGCTATGGGCGTGATCTCGCCCGCGGAACGCGCGTCAACCATGGCGAAGCAGTTGGTGTTATTGCTGCCCAGTCCATCGGTGAGCCTGGCACCCAGTTGACCATGCGGACCTTCCATATTGGTGGGGCGGCGCAAGTGGCTGATACCAGCTTTATGGAAGCAGGCCTTGATGGAAAGGTGCGTTTCTTGAACCGCGCAACGGTCAAGCGCGACGATGGCGATCTTGTTTGCCTCAGCCGCAACATGGTGATTTCTGTTTTGGATGGTGAAGGTAAAGAGCGTCAATCCTTTAAGCTGCCTTTTGGTGCGCGCATTCGTGCAGAAGACAAAGCAAAAGTCTCACGTGGCCAACGCCTGGCCGATTGGGACCCGTTCGCAACCCCCATCGTGACCGAAGTTGGCGGCAAAGTTCGCTTGCAAGATCTGGTTGACGGTATCTCGGCCCGCGATGAATTAGACGATGCCACAGGCATATCTTCTAAGCGCGTGATCGACTGGCGGGGGTCTAAGGCCAATAATGACTTAAAGCCTGCGATTGCTATTTTAGCAGCTGACGGCTCGATCGCTAAATTGGCTAATGGGGCAGATGCTGTCTACACTTTGCCAATCGATGCCATTTTGTCGGTGGTGGACGGTGAAGAAGTGGGACCTGGGGCTACCTTGTCGCGTGTTGCGACTGGGGGCGCTAAGACCCGCGATATCACCGGTGGTCTGCCACGGGTTGCTGAATTGTTTGAAGCGCGCCGTCCAAAGGATCATGCCATCATCGCTGAAATCGATGGTAAGGTTGAGTTTGGTAAGGACTATAAGAACAAGCGCAAAGTGCTGATCATCCCCGATGATGAGACCTTAGAACCTGCAACCTATCTGATCGCCAAAGGCAAGCATTTGTCGGTCCAAGATGGCGACCGGATCAAGCGCGGTGAGTATCTATTGGATGGCAACCCTGCACCACAAGATATTCTGGCGGTTCTGGGAGTTGAAGCATTGGCCGAATATCTGGTTGAAGAAATACAAAAAGTCTATCGTCTACAAGGCGTTGGTATCAATGACAAGCATATTGAAACCATCGTCCGCCAGATGTTGCAGAAAGTGGAAGTCACCGATCCAGGCGATACGGACATGATCAAGGGCGATGCGATTGATGAAATCGATCTGCTTGATGAAAATGCCCGCATGAAGGAATTAGGTCTGCGCGAAGCAACAGCAGAACCCGTCCTGTTGGGTATCACCAAAGCTTCTTTGCAGACGCGTTCGTTCATCTCAGCGGCTTCGTTCCAAGAAACCACCCGCGTTCTTACCGATGCGGCGGTTAATGGAAAGCATGATACACTGGAAGGCTTGAAGGAAAATGTGATTGTGGGTCGCTTGATCCCTGCGGGTACGGGTGGTGCGTTGCGTCGTTTGAAGGCGATCGCCGCCTATCAGGATGCGGATGCCGAGATTGAGCAAGAAGTTGCACTCGAACCCTTGCCAACCGATGTCGCCGGCATGGATGTTGTAGATCTCGGTGCGGAATAATTTCCAGCCTTTTTGACCTCTATAACGGCTCCAAGCCAACTTGGGGCCGTTTTTGTTTGTGCACATCGCTAGAACCTTGGCCATGCAAACTAAGTGACGAAAACTTAAGGACTATCGTCTAGGCTGATCGAGACCATAATGTGCGTGAGGGTTGTGTCATGAAGCGTATCTTAGCCGGTATCGGAATTATTGCCATTGTTGGCGTCGCAGGACTGGGCACAGCAAAAGCCTTGATGAGCGAGGCACCAACCAAGCCAGAAACCGCGCACGGCGCTAAAGATAGCCATAGTGAGCCGCAATCCAATAAGCCCGCAGGTGCAGGCGTCAAAGCGGCCGTTACGGCGCTGATACCCGGCAAAGAAGGCGCCCATTGGGGTTATGAAGGGGCAGGGGGGCCGCAAGCCTGGGGCAGTCTGAATGAAGCCAATAAGGTATGTGCTTCAGGCCAAGAACAATCCCCGATTGATCTAACTGGCGGGGTGGACGCTGAAATCTCCAATATTGCGTTGCATTGGAAGCCTGGTGCTTGGAACGTCGTCAATAATGGCCATACGATCCAGGTTGAGGGCAAGGACGGCGGCTACGCCACCATTGATGGGGAACGTTACGACCTCTTGCAATTTCACTTCCACACCCCATCCGAACACACCATTGATGGCCATAATTACCCGATGGAAGTCCACTTCGTGCACAAAAATGCAGAAGGCAAGCTGGCCGTAATCGGCGTTTTGATGATGCCCGGCGGCGAAAACCTCCTATTCACCACGATCATGGACAAAGCCCCCAAGGAAGAAGGTTCTGTCAGTGCTGGTACGGTGGAGCAAAGGGGCCTGATCGCACCAATCAATGGGATGTATCGCTATCAAGGGTCACTTACGACGCCACCTTGCTCTGAAACCGTTCTGTGGACCGTGCTCTCAACGCCCATCCTCGTATCGCAAGAAGATGTCGCCCGCTTCAAAGCCCTATTCCCTGCCAATGCCCGGCCAGTTCAGCCGATTAACAGGCGCTATGTTTTGCGGGATTAGTCTACCTCTGATTCGGGTTATCCGCCGAAATAATCATGAGTTTTGCGGGAAAGAACGCGCCTCTATTCCCCCAAAAACAGGCCTATTTTGGCCATTGCATGGGCGTTATGCTTAATTGCAAGGACTTTTTAAGCTACTAAAATTGTTAGCAAATTTTCTCCTTGGACGGATGTTTCCGCCTCAATCACGAAAATGTGGCTATGCGGACAAGGCAGAAAATTTGCGGTTGAGGCTGTTTGGCTATATGTTAACTTCATGAAGTCGGGACAGACCGGCCTCCTTAAGACCTTCGCGCGTGATGCTGCGACCGTTTTAGGGACTGTGTGTTTGATCGTATGCCTCAGCACGGTCGCTCACGCAGAATCTGAGGTGACCAATGCCCAGGTTGATGCCGACATAACCACGACCCAATCCCAGGGTACATCGAATCTCAAACACAACACGGTCGAGCTTGATCGTGCGCGTCAGGTTCGTTGTCTGGCTGAGGCAGTGTATTATGAAGCGAAGGGTGAGCCCCGTCGCGGCCAAGAAGCAGTAGCTGAAGTGGTTGCAACGCGGGTGGCTTCAAAAGGATATCCAAAGAGCTTTTGCGGCGTTGTCTATCAGCGTCGTGGGCAATCTTGTCAGTTTTCATGGGCCTGCGGCACTAAACGTACGCCAAAGGGGCTTCAGTGGCAGCGCGCCAATGAAATTGCAGAGCGCGTCGTGGATGGCTGGCGGCCAGGGATTGCACCCGGTGCAACCCATTTTCACGCTTTAATGGTGTCTCCCAACTGGTCACGGGTATATTTGCGTGTCAATGCGATAGGGGGGCATGTGTTTTACCGCCAGATCGTGCGCTAAATTTCCCTGCGGCCTTAAGGGTCGCAGGGACGCACGTTTCTGACTTATAATCGCGCGATGACGAAAGATTTGGCTCAAATGGATAAAGAAAGCATCCCGTCGCCCTATACCAAAAGCTAGGGGTGGATAATCTTTGAGCTGGTATGCTTAGCTGCGAATGACCTTCATAAGGCCCACTTGAACTATCTCGAAGCGCGCCTGGTCTAGATCGCGCGGTCCATTGGAAAAGTGAAACTGGAAAAGGGAATACGCCTGCGCGATCGAGTCTGTCCGAGGTTTGGCAAGCGAACATGGAGGCTTTTCTCGAGTACCTCTTGATGGTCCTTCCGGCCCTCAGGATCGACATGTTCCTGAACAGCCGCAGGATGTTGCGCGCCGCTATAGCTAATTCCTCGGACGAAAGCTCCAGCGTGAGCTTCGAGCTCAATCTTCGCAAACATGGCATCACTGCGCAGGCACTTCTACGTGATGGTGAGTTTGTTGTCCAAGCCGGATCAACTGCCCGGCGCGAATGGGCTGGGATCGGTACAGAAGCCTCTGGTTATGCCAGCTGCACGGCGAGCTTTGCCGGACGGGTGTTCTGGTTCCGCAAGGAGAAGCCAGCAACTTCACCACCAATTATGGCTTCGCCAGCACGGGTGCAGCTACCTCCTTTTTATCGGTTGTCCTTCTTAAAACGTTGGAATGGCGCGTCACGAGATGAGCCATGACCTATAAAGCATGGGAAGCGAAAAAGCATTCTGACACTTCAATTCCATGATCCCATTCGAACTACCGCAGAACGGCCATACATCGCAGAAGTTGACAACCCGTGACAGTTGTCAAGGCAGGTACAATTGACAAAGGATTAGCCAGACGATCCGATCCTGACTTCACTTCAAGGCGTGCATAGTGAAATTGTGCTCTTCTTAGAACTAGATAGTTGCGTTTGAGCTCAGTACTCGATCTAGTGCGAGTTAAGGTTCTTGCCGCTACTGCGTTTGACGCAGATGAAAGTTGGTTTAGAGCGCGCTTGGATGTTGAATAGATCAGTGTATTTGAGATGTCGATGAAAGGCAATTGGATAGCAAAAGATGAATAAGTTCTTGGCCGAAATTCAGTTGAGGAATGGGCCTTCTTTATCTTGAAGTCTATGATGGTCAGCATGTCGTTGTGACGCATGATTAGCACAGTTCAGGGCGGCACCGCCCTTTGCCTAGTTTTGGCACAAGCAAAGCACAAAGGATGCATGATGAGCGGGCAGAAATGAATAAACCTAAAAAGTGCCTATTTAAGGCTCTTTTTGGCCTTTGACCCCCATTCGTAGTCTTCGAGAAAAGGGGCACCTGGAAACTCAATGGCATAAATGGATACGCCGCCCAAGCAATTGGCCGTGGAGCCATTAACATAGGATGCTGGCTGAACTCTGTCTGCAAATGGGCTTCCCACCAAAAGCGTTTGTACCGGCTCCATGGACAAGTCAGGACCCATCGCTGTTGCAGATAAGTCGAACGTGCCAGCATATAGGATCTGGCCTTTCTCTAACTTGAAGACAGGAGAACCCAAGCAAAAATTAAGCGGGATAACGTCCATTTGGCTTAGTCGATATTCGCCCGGCGGTACTGCACGGATCAGCCAAGAGCCATCTTTTCCAACCCCTTTACTTAGAGGGCCGCGCCGGAAATCAATTTCATTGACAATGACACCTTTTTTTGATCGCAGCTTGGGCCCCCTGAAGGGACCAAACCCAAGACTAAGCCCATTTTTGAGGCTCCATCCATCGATTCGTATCACGATCAAGCCCCAACCGTCGGGTATGTTGGCAAAATCTGCGACCGCAAGATTACGACCAATCTTTTTTTCAAAAGTTTCTGGAACCTCGATATTTTCGGTTGTCTGCAAGGGCCGCGCGAGTACCGCATCGGATCGTTGAGCAGACTTTAAACGTTCGGCCATGCTTGCCGTGTGGTCGAGCGTTTCTAAGGTTGACTTACCACCATAATTGACCATAACCGAATTTGTGGGCGGATAGAGCAAATCGGTGATTTTGCCCAAGTATAAAAGCGACAATTGCCCATTATTTGTGGATCTTGGCACGAGTTCCGAGCGCTTGTGGGTTGCGTTAAGCGCTTCGTTTCCCCAGATGCGAACAATCTGACCTTGGGGCTTCTCGGCCCCAACCTGTCCTAACAAAAATGACCTCAGCTTATCTTGCGGTCCCACGGATAGGGCTTTTCCTTCTTCGGTTTGAAGCCCGACCACCCGCCAACCGCGGACAATCATGCAATTTTTAAGGCTGAGAGGCGCGCTGATTTGGTCCGTTCAGACGTCATTATAAATACCACCAGCGATTGATTGTTACCGATAAATTCATCGAATGAAACGACGACTTTGGCGTCAAGCAAGCATGAACGAACTTCTGCTTCGTGGTCATCGATATTCGCACCGGGCTTGTTAAAATAGGTATAGCCTTCACTTGGGTTGGCAATGCGAACTACGCCGCTCTCGGAAGGAGCTGTGGCTTCGCTTTGGGCGGCAGTGCTCCATCCACCCAAAAATATAAAAATCTGTGCTACAATTACACGCTTCAACTTTGTCATGCGTCCAAGCTCCAAAATAAATTACACGTGATAAATCGCTTAGGTAGTAGTGGTTGCAGATTTCTGAAGACAGTAGAATGGCAAATCCACCCACTGCGCCAGTTTCAAGATTTTGAATGCGTACGTCGAAAACATATCTGCCCCGTTTCGCAACAGCTTCATGAACCATCTCGATTTTGTCAACCGAGATGGTCGCTGTTAGCCTTTTCTTGAAATATCATTGCGCTTTGCGCAGTAGGGTGCATTCCGTGCGGAATGCACCATTTTAGATCGATTGCGAGGTGTATCGAAATCATCCATCCGCTTCACATACCCCCGTGATAAAAGCTGGAAAACAGCCAATCCTCAATTGATTTCACCATGCCATGCCGCCCAGGTTTCCGCGGATCTATCAAGAGTAGGGTGCACCTCAAGGTGCACAACAAGCCATTGCCATCGCCATAAGACTGTATCGTGTCGCTTGACACCATACGGTCCTTTTTGGTAGCTTGAGGCATGAAAATCAGGAACGTGATCCATAAGGGATTGCACCGTTTCATTGAAAGCGACGACGCTAGCGGGCTTCAGCCTGCTGTGGTGTCCAAGATCCGGCGCATGGTGACCTTCCTCCAAGACATGGAGCGGGAGGACGAGCTTCGGACTGTGCCGAGTTGGAAGGCGCATCTATTGACTGGCGATCGAAAGGGCACTTGGAGCCTTTTTGTGACCAAGAACTGGCGGATGACGTTTTGGATCGATCAAGACGAGATTGAGATCATCGATCTGGACTATGAGGATTACCACTAGGAGGTGGCTATGAATGCGATTTCTGGGACTGCGATTTCTGGTTTCCGCTTAAAGAACCCTGCCCATCCGGGCGGCTTTGTGAAGCACGAGATCATTGAGCCTCTGGGCCTGTCGGTCACTGCGGCTGCCGAAGCGCTGGGCGTGACGCGAGCGGCGCTGTCAGCGCTATTGAATGAGCGCGCTAATCTGTCCCCGGAAATGGC
Source organism: Candidatus Phycosocius spiralis (assembly GCF_030158815.1). Lineage (GTDB taxonomy): Bacteria > Pseudomonadota > Alphaproteobacteria > Caulobacterales > Aquidulcibacteraceae > Aquidulcibacter > Aquidulcibacter spiralis. The sequence goes on along the minus strand of NZ_BPFZ01000001.1, from coordinate 308,318 downwards.
ATTGCGGATCGAAAAGGCCTTTGGCGTGTCGATGGATACCTTGATGCGGATGCAAAACAGCTTCGACATTGCCCAGACCCGTAGCCGGGAAGGGACGATCCAAGTTGCGCCGTTTGTGGGCAAGCTAGGTGATCCCCAGCGGGCTTTGGTTTTAGGGAGGGGCGAATGACGGGGCGCTCACTGGAACTTTATTTCGTAGACGGCAAGCCCGACGGGATGCTGACGGCTGAGGTCTTTAACTGGACTGGTCATGTCATAATGTCACCTAGGACCCAAATTGCCGAGGCACTTGCCCGGAAAGAGGCCCGCTATACGGGCGTCTATCTGCTTTTGGGTGACAAAGACGGAGAGCCCTGCGCCTATATCGGCGAGGCGGAAGATATCAGCGACCGGATTAAGTCTCATGATGCCAAACGTGAGTGGTGGACAACCGCTGTGCTCGTAACGTCAGCCGCGAATAATCTGAACAAGGCTCATGTAAAATATCTCGAAGCGCGCCTGGTCTAAATCGCGCGGTCCATTGGAAAAGTGAAACTGGAAAAGGGAATACGCCTGCGCGATCGAGTCTGTCCGAGGTTTGGCAAGCGAACATGGAGGCTTTTCTCGACTACCTCTTGATGGTCCTTCCGGCCCTCAGGATCAACATGTTCCTGAACAGCCGCAGGATGTTGCGCGCCGCTATAGCTAATTCCTCGGACGAAAGCTCCAGCGTGAGCTTCGAGCTCAATCTTCGCAAACATGGCATCACTGCGCAGGCGCTTCTACGTGATGGTGAGTTTGTTGTCCAAGCCGGATCAACTGCCCGGCGCGAATGGGCTGGGATCGGTACAGAAGCCTCTGGTTATGCCTAGCTGCACGGCGAGCTTTGCCGGACGGGCGTTCTGGTTCCGCAAGGAGAAGCCAGCACCTTCACCACCGACTATGCCTTCGCCAGCGCAAGTGCAGCCGCGGCCGTCGTCTGCGGCCGTCCTTCTAACGGCACTTTGGAATGGCGAGTCAAAGGGAAAGCTATGACCTACAGAGAATGGGAAGCGACCAAGCTATCTGACACTTCGACGCCTTGAGCTAGATAGGGCAATCGTGGAATAGCCGAAACCCGCAGAAGTTGACCCCACCAGACACCAAACCTCCTAACCCATTGCCCACACTCATAAAAACACGGGATAATTGTGCCCGCGATCCCCGGCCACTATCTTTACGCCTTGGTTGATGACAGCAGCCATGCGTCACACAAATGGAGGGTTAGAATGGCGGTTAAGGCGAAGCGGCCAACGGATTGGCGCAAGCGGTTTGATGGCGCAAAGCCACCAAAGAATGTGGTGTTGCATACTGATTTTGCGGGCATCAAAACCGGCACGACGATGCATATTGCGTCCCCCGGCACGATTGCCAATTTTATCGCGCGTATTCCTGTGGGGGAGACCTGCAGTATCGAGCGGATGCGCAATGAATTGGCGCGCAAGCATGACGCCCAAGCGGCCTGTCCCGTCACAACCGCAATCTACCTCAAAGTGGTGGCCGAAGTCGCTCTTATGGATTTGGCTGAGGGTAAGGTACCAAGCGACGTGGTGCCCTTCTGGCGCGTGATTGCGCCCGATAGCAAGATCGCGAAAAGGCTTAGTTGTGACAGCCAAATCATCGAACATTACCGCCTGCTGGAGCAGTCAAGCGGGGGCTAGACCTTCACCTCTCGGCGCCCCCCAACTGCACCCCACCATGTGGTCATTGTCGCGGCGCGCTATATGATTATGTGGCTCAAGGAGAGGCGACATGAAGGATCGAGATATCTGGATCAAGCAATTGCGCTACCGTGCATGGCGGCGCGGCTTTCGTGAGCATGATTTTTTGATGGGCACCTTTGCCGATCAAAGCTTGGCGCAGTGTGATGAGGCTGACTTAGGGGTGTTTGAAGCCTTATTGGATCAGGCCGATTGGGATGTTTATAATTGGATCGTTGGCCAAGTTCATGTACCCCCAGTGTTTCAAGGCCCAGTTATGGATAGATTGCAATCATTAAGTTTTACTGTCGAAACCATAGCGCGAACACCTAATTCTTAACCAATCTATGTGATCTTATGTCTGCCACATTGTTTGTTTATGGGGGTTAGTATGCAGTTTTGTGATCATTATCCCAGCCTATGGGCGCGCCGCGCGGACTTGATTGTCCATGTTGCAGGTCTAACTTTGGCTTTGTTTGGTGGTGGCTTGGCTTTGGGTTTGGCGGTTAGTCATGGCATGATTGGCAAAGTGGCTGCCGTATGCGTCTATGCGTTGGGACTGATCGCGATGTTGGCATTTTCGACCGCCTATAATTTTGCTAAGCCCAACTGGCAGCCGTTTCTGCGGCGCCTTGACCATGCGGGCATCTTCTTGATGATTGCCGCAAGCTATACCCCCTTTACCACCCAAGCCCTGACTGGGGCATGGGCGACGTGGATGACAGTGGCGGTTTGGACCTTGGCGGGGCTTGGGATTGCTGGCAAAATGCTGTTACCTGGGCTTGGTAAAGCCATCTGGGTTGGCCTATATCTGGCTTTGGGCTGGATGGTGGTGATTGCGATCAAGCCAATGATTGACGGGGTGCCTGTGGCTGCGATGTGGCTATTGGTGGCTGGCGGTATTGTTTATTCAGTCGGTACCTTATTTTACGCAGCTAAGGGCTTGAAGTTTCGCCGCGCAATCTGGCATGGACATGTGGTGGCAGCAGCCGGGCTTCATTACGCTGCAATCTTGGTTGGTGTGATCCTTGTCGGGGTGAATTAAAGCCTGCTTGATGCCACCCAATGGGCTAGGTACTGAGCTCACTCCCTCGCCAAGCGGGTAGGGGGCCGCTATAGCCTGGGTCCATCAACTCAAAAGCTCGCTGACCCATGTCGATTACAACTGTCGAAACCCTCGTCAACGCCGTTGGCCCTCTACGTGTGTCGGGTGCTATCGAAGGCTATGATGCCAACCTAATGGCGCGCGCGGCTTTGTTGCGTGGCGGGGTAACCCTGCATGTAGCGCGAGATGACGCACAAGCGTCTGCCTTTATCGCCGTTGCCCAGTTTTTTGCCCCCGGCCTTTCGATGCTGCGGCTGCCCGCTTGGGATTGTCTGCCTTATGACCGGGTCGGGCCAGCGCCAGAAATCAGCGCGACAAGGCTTTCCACACTGACCCAATTGATCCGCCGTAAAGCCGGTGATCCTGCCGTCATGGTGGTCACAACCGGGGCTGCTTTGATCCAGCGCATGGCACCACGTGATCGCTTGGCGGCTGCCTCTTTCTCTGCCAAGCCCGGCCAAATCCTTGATATGGGCATTGTGACCGCTTATTTTGCCGCCAATGGCTATGTGCGCACCGCCACGGTGCGTGAGCGCGGGGAATTTGCGATCCGTGGCGGCGTTATCGATCTTTTTCCTCCTGAATTGCCAGAGCCTGTGCGCTTGGATCTCTTTGGTGACACCTTAGAAAGTATTCGCAGCTTTAATCCTGAAACCCAGCGCTCAACCCATCAATTGGCAGGCGTGGTGCTGGCCCCGGTTTCAGAAGCGATTTTGGATGATGTGGCGGCCAGTCGCTTTCGCTTGGCCTATCTTGAGCTTTTTGGAGCGGCCCAAGGCGATCCCCTCTATGAAGCGGTGACCAAGCGCATGCGGCGCAACGGTATGGAGCATTGGTTGCCCTTGTTCCATGACCATATGGAGACGGTGTTTGATTATGTGGGGCCGGGGGCTTTGATCAGCCTTGATCCCCACGCCTTGGACGCGGCGGAAGAACGCTTGGCGCAAGTCACGGATTATTATGAAGCGCGCCTGATCCCGCCACCTAAAGGCTCTTCGCCGTATAATCCCATTCCACCTGATCGTCTTTATGTGGCTAAAGGTGAGCTTGACGCTCTATTGGCACGCCAAGATATCCGACGTCTGAGCGCCTATCAAGAGGCAGAAGGCGGGCAGGCCTTATTGGAAGCAGGCGCCAAAGCCGGGCGCAGTTTTGCCGCCGAGCGGGCTAGCGAAGGCGTGAATGTTTGGGACGCAGCGCGCCAACATGTTGAGGCGTTAATTGCCCAAGGCCTCAAACCCATTCTTGCGGCCTGGAGTGAAGGTTCGGCCGAACGTATGGGTCATGTATTGCAAGAACATGGTATGGAGGCTTTGTTTCCATTACCTAACGCCCAAACGATAAGCCTCATGCCCAAGGGCGCGATTGGCTTGGCGGTTTTGCCGCTGGAGCATGGCTTTGTGGCCGAAAATTATGCCATTTTGTCCGAGCAAGACATTTTGGGTGAGCGCTTGGGCCGCGCGCGCAAGCGCCGCAAGGCCGCCAGCATTATCCTTGAAGCGGGCAGCCTGTCGGCAGGCGATTTGGTGGTTCATATTGATCACGGTATTGGCCGCTATGAGGGTTTGCGCACCTTGGACGTTCAAGGTGCACCCCATGATTGCTTGGAATTGATATATGCTGGCGGGGACAAGCTTTTTCTGCCTGTTGAAAATATCGAACTTGTTTCCCGCTATGGCTCAGAAGACGCCACAGCCATACTCGATAAATTGGGCGGGGTTGCCTGGCAGGGCCGTAAAGCCAAGGCCAAGCAGCGTCTTAAAGATATGGCCGAGGCGCTGATTAAGATCGCCGCCGCACGCGCCGCCAAAGTCTGCGAACCCATTGATGGCGCATCGGGTGATTATGATGAGTTCTGCGCACGCTTTCCTTGGGATGAGACCGAAGATCAATTGAGCGCGATTGAAGACGTGTTCCAAGATTTGGCGGCAGGCCATCCGATGGACCGCTTGATCTGCGGCGATGTCGGCTTTGGTAAAACAGAAGTGGCTTTGCGCGCAGCCTTTGTGGTTGCGATGACGGGTCGCCAGGTCGCGGTTGTGTGCCCCACCACCTTATTGTCGCGCCAACATTTTAAGACCTTTACTGAACGCTTCCGGGGCTGGCCGGTGCGAGTGCGTCAATTGTCCCGCATGGTTGGCAGTAAAGAGACGGCCGATACCAAGCGCGATGTCGCCAATGGTAAAATCGATATAGTCGTGGGCACCCATGCCATCTTTGCCAAGGACCTCTCCATCCGCGATCTGGGGCTCGTGATCGTCGATGAAGAACAGCATTTTGGCGTTAAGCATAAAGAGCGCTTGAAGGAATTGCGCACCGATACCCATGTCTTGACCCTATCGGCCACGCCAATCCCGCGGACCTTGCAATTATCACTGGCGGGCATTCGCGATATGTCGATCATCGCCACCCCGCCCGTCGACCGCTTAGCGGTGCGCACCTATGTCACGCCGTGGGATCCCGTGACCATTCGCGAGGCCCTGTTGCGGGAAAAATACCGAGGCGGGCAGGCTTTTTTTGTGGCGCCACGCGTGGAACACATCAGCGATATCGAACGCTTTATGCGCGAAATGGTGCCGGAAATGACCTTTGCCATTGCCCATGGCCAAATGTCGCCCACCCAGATGGAACCGATTGTGACCGCCTTTTATGAGGGCGCTTATGACGTTTTGGTCTCCACCACGATTGTGGAAAGCGGCCTGGATATTCCCCGCGCCAATACGTTGATTGCGTGGCGGGCCGATATGTTTGGCTTGGCTCAAATGTATCAATTACGTGGGCGGGTTGGCCGCTCCAAAACCCGCGCTTATGCCTATCTGACCATTCCGGCGGAAAGAGCAATTACGACAAGCGCTGAAAAGCGGCTGAAAATCCTCCAATCACTCGATAGTTTAGGCGCGGGTTTCCAACTGGCCAGCCATGACCTTGATATGCGTGGCGGGGGCAATTTGTTGGGTGAGGAGCAATCGGGCAATATTCGCGAAGTCGGCGTTGAGCTTTATCAGCAAATGCTCGAAGAAGCGGTTTTAAGCCTTCAAGATGGCGGCGAAGTCATCTCCGCGCGGTCCTGGTCGCCCGCCATCAATTTAGGTGTGGCGGTGTTGATCCCAGAAGATTACGTGCCAGACCTCAATGTGCGCCTATCGCTTTATCGACGTTTGAGTGAGCTCGAGAGCGATGCAGACCGCGATAGCTATGCCGCAGAATTGGCCGACCGGTTTGGCCCCTTGCCCGAAGAAGCCCGCCAACTCATTCAAATTGCAGGCGTTAAAGCGCTCTGCCGCCAAGCCCATATCGCCAAGCTCGACGCTGGGCCTAAGGGTGCTGTTTTGACCTTTAGACCTGAATCAGCCCCCGATCCGATGAAGCTGGTCGCGGCCGTGCAAAAGCAACCAGCCCTCTTTCGTTTGCGGCCAGATGGCAAAATGGTTGTGAATGGCGATTGGTCTACCCCGGAACAGCGCCTCAAAGGGGCCAAGCGGGCTGCGGCATTTTTGGCTGCGGAAATGGCTTGAGGGGCGAGGGTCTAGCGGTGGCTTGTACAAGAGGGTGTGCTGATACAAGATTTGAATTTAGTCAGAACGCGCTATCCAGTTCTTCCAAATTAAAATGATTTTGGAACTTTGTGATGAAATATATCGGATTGCTGGTCATTGTCGCTTTGGTTTCTGGTTGCCAAGCAATTGGTAATGCGCCTGCATGCGGGCTGTCGCATCCGCGAGCCGATGAACTTCTCTCGCTCAGTTTCGAACAATTTGATCAAGACTTTCAGGGCGGTTGGCGCGCAGTTGCAGAGCAGGAGGGCTGCGAAGCAAGCGCTGCAGAGCTTATTGGTGCTTACGTTCACAAGAACCGAGAAAAAGTTCCAACCGGGCGATTGTCCACACTTAAGTGGCATCAAGGGCAATTACTAGCTGCTTCTGGTAAAAACCGCGAAGCGATTAAAGCGTTTAAGGCTACAAAGCCGCAGGGCGATGACGCGCAAAACTATTATGCTGATGCGACCATAGCCTTCCTTCGACGCGATAGAGCGGCCTTTGATCAAGCGCGCGCCGGATTGGCTGCTTTGCCGCCTCCTAAAAATTGGGAAAAGGCAGCAGCAGACTTTGAAAAACGCTTTAATCGACCAAGGCCAGTCTGGCCGATGAATTTAGATGTCGTTGATCGCCTTGGTACTTGCTTTGATCAACCTTATTCAAAGGCCTATGCCGGTCATTGTGCAAATGGCGCACCGCCGCACACACCCCCAACTGCCCACAAGCCTTGAGTTTTGGGAGACTTAAGCTTAGACCCGCCGCCATCACGCACGCGGGCTCGCGGCGCGCGAACCCTTTTTTATTCCTTCAGGGATAGGGCAGGGGTCGTTCGTCCATCCGGCGCGGTTCTCATGTGAGGCCGCTCCTGCCTGCGGAGGCTAGCCGGAAAAAGGATTGAAACACTATGGCAGTGCCAGAATTTACTATGCGCCAATTGCTCGAAGTGGGCGCACACTTTGGTCACCAGACCCACCGTTGGAACCCAAAGATGAAGCGTTTCATCTTTGGAGAGCGCGCCAACATCCACATTCTTGACCTCAGCCAAACCGTGCCTTTGTTGCACCAGGCTTTGTTGCGCGTCCGCGACGTTACAGCCAAGGGCGGCCGGGTCTTGTTTGTTGGGACCAAGCGTCAGGCTTCTGATCCTGTTGCTGCAGCGGCCAAGCGCTGCGCCCAATATTATGTCAACAGCCGTTGGCTGGGTGGCACGCTGACCAATTGGCAGACGATTTCTAAGTCGATCGCGCGCATGCGCGAAGTTGAAGCCATCGTTCAAGGGGATGCGCCAGCTGGCCTCACCAAGAAAGAAATCTTGAACCTCACCCGCGAATACGAAAAGCTGGAGCGCTCCTTGGGCGGGATCCGCGACATGGGCGGTATCCCCGACCTGATGTTCGTCATCGACACCAATAAAGAAGCCATTGCGATCAAAGAAGCCAAAAAGCTTGGCATTCCAGTTGCCGCGATGATCGACAGCAATTGCGATCCCGACGAAGTCGATTTCCCAATTCCAGGCAATGACGACGCTGCGCGCTCCATTCAATTATTCTGTGACTTGATTGCAGATGCGGCTTTGGATGGCTTGGCAGAAGGTCAATCGGCATCTGGGGTTGATTTGGGTGCGATGGAAAACCCAACTGAGCCCGTGTTGAGCCAAATCACAGAAGAAGCGGTGGCTGAAGAAGTTGTCGCAGAATCGGTTGAAGGCGACCTCGAAGCTCCTGTTGAAGCTTAATTCGATCATGCCTTGGCTTGTGTAGACATAGGCCAGGGCAAACTTTAAAAACACTTGAGCCTGGAGGCGATTATGGCCGAAATTACGGCTGCCCTCGTTAAGGATCTTCGCGAGAAGACCGGCGTTGGCATGATGGACTGCAAAAAAGCGCTAACTGAAAACAATGGCAATATTGAAGCCTCAATCGATTGGCTGCGTGCCAAGGGTCTGTCCAAGGCTGCCAAGAAGGCAGACCGTGCGGCAGCTGAAGGCTTGGTTGGCGTCTATGTCAGCGGCAATACGGGCGTTTTGGTTGAGTTGAACGCTGAAACCGACTTTGTGTCGCGCAATGAACAGTTTCAAGCTGCGGTCCGTGGCATCACTAAATTGGCCCATGGCGTTGATGGACTTGAAGCACTCGCAGCGGCTCCTTCACCAGCAGGCGAAGGCAGCGTAACCGATTATGTCACCAATCTGATTGCAACAATTGGCGAAAACATGACCTTGCGCCGCATGGCTAAAGTATCGGTCAAGCAGGGTGTTGTGGCGTCCTATATCCATACCGCAACCGGTGAAGGCCTTGGCCGCATCGGTGTTTTGGTTGGCGTTGAAACCGCGGGCGATCAAGCCATTGCAGCCGACATTGGCCGGAAAGTTGCGATGCATATCGCAGCCACCGCACCTTTATCGCTCAAAACCGATGATTTAGACCCTGCCGTCGTTGAACGTGAACGTCAGGTCTTGACCGAGCAAGCGCGTGAAAGCGGCAAGTCTGACGACGTGATTGCCCGCATGATCGAAGGCCGCATCCGTAAATTCTATGAAGAAGTGGTGCTGCTGCAACAACCGTTCGTGATGAACCCAGATCAAACAGTTGCAGCTTTTGTGGCTGAAGCGGCTAAAGCGGCGGGCTTAGCTGCTGAAATCACCGGCTTTGCCATGTTTAAGCTGGGTGAAGGCGTTGAGAAAAAAGAAGATGACTTCGCAGCGGAAGTGGCCGCCCTCAGCGGTACCTAAAGGGCGACCTATTTTGCTGTCACAAAGCTGACAAGAAACAGGGCGGCATGCTTGGCGTGCCGCTCTGGGTCTGTCAGAAGACCATTCTGCACGGGTGCGGACGAGTCATGGTAGGCCTTCGCTGAGCTTGGAGACGCAGCATAATGGATGATCTCATCAAACCCTTTGGTCCAAAACCACGCCGGATTTTATTGAAGATCTCGGGGGAAGCCTTGATGGGGGATGGCCAGTTCGGGATTGATCAAGAGACTTGTTTGGGCTTTGCGCGCGATGTGAAGGCCGCCCGCGATTCTGGCATTGAACTGTGTTTGGTGATCGGTGGGGGTAACATTTTCCGCGGCATTTCTGGTGCTGCCAAGGGTATGGAGCGCGCCACCGCGGATTATATGGGTATGCTTGCCACCATTATGAACGCTTTGGCTCTCCAAGGCGCTTTGGAGAGCATTGGCGTGCATACCCGCGTGCAATCGGCGATCCCGATGCAAACCGTGTGTGAGCCTTATATCCGCCGACGTGCTATGCGCCATATGGAAAAAGGCCGGATCGTTATTTTTGCTGCTGGTGTTGGCAGCCCGTTTTTTACCACCGATTCAGGGGCGGCCTTGCGCGCCGCCGAAATGGGTTGTGACGCCCTTTTAAAGGGCACTGGGGTTGATGGGGTTTATACCGCTGACCCCAAATGCTATCCAAAGGCGACGCGCTATGATCGCTTGACCTATACTGAGGTTTTGGCCAAGGATTTAAAAGTCATGGACGCTTCTGCGGTTTCCATGATGCGCGATAGTGCAATCCCCATCATAGTCTTTAATATTCGCCAACCCGGGCGCTTGGCCGAGGTGCTTGCGGGCACCGGGGTCTGCACCGTCATAACGGATTTCTAACCCATGACGACATTTGACATTCAAGATATCAAGCGCCGAATGGAAGGCGCAATCACCGCCCTGAAAAGTGACTTTCAAGGCTTGCGTACTGGCCGGGCCAATGTGAATTTGCTTGAGCCTGTGATGGTAGAGGCTTATGGCGCGTTGGTGCCGCTAAACCAAGTGGGTGCGATTTCTTCCCCCGAAGCACGAATGCTGACCGTGACGGTGTGGGAAAAATCTATGGTTGCCGTGGTGGATAAGGCTATTCGCAATGTTGGTATTGGCCTTAATCCCGTGGTTGACGGTATGACATTACGTGTGCCTATTCCTCCTTTAAATGAGGAGCGTCGTCGCGAATTGGTTAAATTATCAGGAAAATATGCTGAAGCCGCGCGGGTTGCCATCCGCAATGTCCGCCGTGATGCCATGGAGCAGCTGAAAAAATCCGAAAAAGATGGTTATCTCAGCGAAGATCAGCACAAGAAACTCTCAGTCCAAGTTCAAGAAGCCACGGATTCCTTTGTCAAACAGGTAGATTCAACCTTAAAGACCAAGGAAGACGAGATCATGCAAGTTTAGAATGGCCGGGGCACTCGTCGACTGGGCTCAACAAGCCTCTCCAGATGCCGCGCCACACCAAGATGGGCGGGCTGTAATTCGACCGCGCCATATTGCGATTATTATGGATGGCAATGGTCGATGGGCCACTGCGCGGGGGATGCCACGGGCGTTTGGCCATTCGGCGGGAGTGCAAGCTTTACGGCAGACAGTCGAAGCAGCGGGTGATCTGGGACTTGAAGTCCTTACGGTCTATGCGTTTTCCACTGAGAATTGGCGCCGCCCACCCGATGAGGTTGAAGCTTTGTTTGGCCTGTTGCGCGGCTTTATCCGCTCAGACCTCGCGCGGCTAGACAGGGCTGGGGTGCGTGTGCGTGTGTTAGGTGAGCGCGAGGGTGTGCCTGATGATATCTTAGCCTTGATGGATCAAGCTGAAGCCCAAACCCAAACAAATGCGACCATGACCCTTGTGATCGCCTTTAATTATGGTGGGCAGGCCGAGATCGCGCGCGCAACCCAAGAAATTGCACGTGAAGTTGCCGCTGGTCGCATGGATCCTGAGACCATTGGTCCAGATACGATTGCGCGCTTTTTACCGAGCCACGCATGGCCTGATCCTGATTTGGTTATTCGCACCAGTGGTGAGCAGCGCTTATCCAACTTTCTGATCTGGCAATCAGCCTACGCGGAATTCTTGGTGTTTGACATTTTGTGGCCAGATTTTGGGCGCGCCCATTTGGAAGAAGCCTTGCGCCACTATGCCCAGCGTAACCGTCGCTTTGGGGGCGTGTGACCTTGACGACACCCCCCCAACCTGACCCGAAGCAATCTGTGTTTTTGATTGGCTTGGCTGCTGGTAAATTAGGCGGTGATTTGCGGGTTAGGCTGGTTTCAGCCCTCGTGATGGTGACGCTCAGCTTGGCCAGTGCTTGGTATGGTGGTTTGGGGTGGGCTCTCATGGCTGCAACAGTGATGGCGGCTTTGGCCTTTGAGTGGGGGCGGATGATCGCGCCTAAGGCCGATGATTTGACTGTGCGTGCACTCATTGCCGCTCTATGTGGATTTTGCTTTGCACTTTTGCCGCGTGCCTATGAAATCATTGCGGCTTTAGGTTTTTTCCTTACTTTGGCGCGATCCCCTCGACACTATGGATTTTTGGGTTTGGCAGGTTCGGTCTATCTGGCTTTGTCAGGATGGGCTTTGGCAGGGCTTCGCGGACAAGATGATGGAGGAAGAGCCTTGATGTTTGGTTTGTTTGCCATCGTCTGGTCCACTGATTCAATGGCTTATGTTGTAGGGCGCGTGTTTGGCGGACCTAAACTATTTCCCGCCATCAGCCCTAATAAAACCTGGTCAGGGTCGGTTGGGGGAACGCTAGCTGGTATTGGAGCTGGGGTAATTTATGGTTTGATATCCGGCGGTCATTGGATGGCTTGGGCGTTGATTGGATGGCTGTTGGCCGTCACGGCGCAAGCAGGCGATTTTTTGGAATCACTGGCTAAACGCCATTATGGGGTTAAAGACGCCTCTGGGGTTATTCCTGGCCATGGTGGGTTCTTGGACCGGTTAGACGGTCATCTGGCGGCTGCACTGGCCTTTGTCGCGCTCCTTTTAATGACCCCGGGTTTAAAGGCGATGTTGACATGAGTTCCCCCAAATCTTTGACCATATTAGGTGCCACGGGGTCAGTTGGACGCGCGACACTTGATGTGGTCCAAGAAGCCAATGATCGGGCACGGCAAGCTGGCAAGGAACCAGTGTTTGAGATCATCAGTTTGACCGCCCATAGCGATTGGGTCTTGTTGGCCGCGCTAGCCATCAAATCGGGTGCCCGCCACGTTGCTCTTTCTGATTCGCGCTATGGCGATCAACTTAAAGCCGCCTTAGCTGATCATCGCATCGCCATTGATCTTGGTCCGCAAGCACTGATTGAGGCTGCGGCTCGGCCTTCGGATCTGGTTATGGCTGCGATTGTAGGTGCAGCAGGCCTTGCCCCTACTTTAGCTGCCGCACGCCGTGGGGCCACGATTGCTCTGGCGAATAAGGAATGCTTAGTTTGTGCGGGTGGTGTCTTTTTGCAAGCTGTTGCGCAAGGGGGTGGCGCAATCCTGCCAGTGGATAGTGAACACAATGCGATTTTCCAAGTGCTCGATCAATCCGACCAGGTAGAGAAGCTCATACTGACTGCATCTGGGGGTCCATTTAGGACCTGGTCTGCAAGCGCCATTGCTGCCGCAACACCTGAACAAGCGATCAACCACCCTAATTGGTCTATGGGGCAGAAAATCTCGGTTGATAGCGCCACTTTAATGAATAAGGGTCTTGAGCTGATCGAAGCGGCACTTTTGTTTGCAATGCCTGAGCATCAAATTGATATCTTAGTTCATCCCCAATCGGTGATCCATAGTTTGGTAGCCTATCAAGATGGCAGTGTTTTAGCACAATTAGGTGCAGCAGATATGCGCATCCCAATTGCCCATACCCTAGCTTGGCCGGCACGTTTGGTGACATCGGCGCCGCGATTGGACTTAACAATTATTGGTAGACTTGAGTTTGAAGTTCCTGATTTAGATAGATTTCCTGCTTTAAAACTTGCAAGAGCAGCCTTGAAAAAAAACGGGGCCGCGCCAACAATTTTAAACGCGGCCAATGAAATCGCGGTGCAATCCTTTCTGCATCGATCTATTTCCTTTCCACAAATTGCCGCAATCGTATCAGAAACAATGGATGAAGCCTGTCGTCTTGGCTTGGATGCTGCATTGGGAGATTTGGACGATGTTTATGCTGCTGACCAAGCGGGCCGTAGCATTGCCACGCAATATCGTGACAAACGCAGGTTTGTCTCTGTTTAGTTTGTCACCGTTTAGAAGCTGCAATGGGTTACATTTTTGGAGTACGCACGATCATGATTGAACCTATTGGTGGGCTTGCGGCAAGCTTTGTCTCTTTTCTTGTGGTTTTGGGCGTTGTTGTTTTCGTCCATGAGTTTGGCCATTATCAGGTGGCGCGCTGGTTTAAGGTGAAGATTGAATCGTTTTCGATCGGGTTTGGCCCTGAATTATGTGCTTGGACTTCAAAAGCAGGTGTGCGCTGGCGTATCGCAGCACTGCCTCTGGGCGGCTATGTTAAATTTGAAGGCGATAAGGATGTTAGTTCTCAATCCGTTAGCTCACCCACATTCAAAGACGGTATAGCCGATCGTAATTCAGGTTTGTTTCATGCCCAACCCGTGCATGTTCGTGCGGCTGTAACAGCGGCAGGACCTTTGTTTAACTTTGGCTTTTCCATCGCGGTATTTGCGATATTTTTTGCAATTTTTGGTGAGATGGTGCAGCGGCCTATCATTTCACATGTCCTGCCTGATGGGGCAGCCGCAGCGGCCGGCATGAAAGCTGGTGATGAGGTTGTTGCGATTAATGGCCGTAAAATCGATGACTTTGTAGACCTTCAAACCGCGATCATGGTTTCAGGGGGCAAGGAAATGGCCTTGGATATCAGGCGGGCTGATGGGGCGGTTCACATTCGGGTTACCCCTAAAATCGTTGAACGCCAAACCCCGTTTGGCGATAAGGAAACTCAAGGTCTGTTGGGCATCGAGACCCGTTTTACCCGTGAAACGGTTGAAAAACGGAGCTATAACCCTATTCAAGCACTGGTGCGGGGGGGAGAGCAGACTGCTAATATCATTGCAACCCAGTTTAATTTCATACTGGCTGTGTTGCGTGGCGGCATGTCTGCGGGGCATATCAATGGGCCTTTGGGGATTTTCCAGATCGCAGGTAAAGTGACGGAAAACTCAGTTGCTGAGGCAGGCCCACAAGCAAGTGCCGCTCAAGTCGCAGAATCTGTTGGGATCGGCCTCGTACGCTTGGCAGCGGTTTTATCGGTTGCTGTTGGTTTTATGAACCTTTTGCCTTTGCCCGTGCTCGATGGCGGACACTTGGTTTTTTATGCGGCAGAAGCCGTTCGCGGCAAACCAATCCCAGAAAAAGTGCAGGCCATAAGCTTTCAAATTGGTTTGGCCTGCATTTTAAGTTTGTTCGTATTTGCGACATTCCAAGATTTAGAGCGATCTGGTTTGTTCAATCTGCTGAAAGGCTTTGTCGCTGCAGGCTAGGATTGGCGCGCCAAATTGTTTATCCACCCCCCTCTACACTAGAAATGTGTTCCAGACACATGTTCAACAAGGTTTAAAGGCCCATTCATGGCATCATTCAAACGTTTGCTCATTGGCGGCGCGGCTGCGCTGGTAGCCAATTCCTGCTATGGTCCTTGCGTGTTCGCTCAAGCGCCTGTGACGCCGGATGCTCCGGTGGCTGTTCCTCAAGTGATCAATAATGTGGTTGTTGAAGGCAATCAGCGCATTGAGACGGCAACGGTCCTAGCTTATGTCGCAATCCAGCCTAACGAAACCTTTAATGCTGAGCGCATCGATATCGCCCTTAAAACGCTTTTTGCGACCGGCTTTTTTGCGAATGTCGAATTTGAACAGCGTGACCAGACTTTGGTAATCAAAGTGGTCGAAAATCCTACCGTCAACCAAGTCTTGTTTGAAGGTAATAGTGCGGTCACCAAGGACAAGCTGGAAAAAGAAGTTCAAATCAAACCGCGCTCTTGGTTTACCCAAAACAGGGTGCAAGCCGATATTCGTCGGATGCAGGAAGTCTATCGCCGCTCTGGTAAATTTGCTGCAACCATTGTGCCTAAGATCAAAATCCTACCTTCCAACCGGGTCGATCTGATTTTTGAGATTAATGAAGGCCGAACGACTGGCATACGCAAAGTCGATTTTATTGGCAATCAAGCTTTCTCAGATGATCGGTTAAAGGGTGTGGTTGTTACCCAAGAATCTGAATGGTGGCGGTTTTTCTCAAGTAAAGACAATTATGATCCAGATAAACTCGATTATGACCGCGAGCAATTGCGGAAATTTTATCTCAATGAGGGTTATTATGATTTCAGGGTGAAATCGGCTGTGGCTGAATTAACCCCAGATCAAAAAGATTTTTTTGTCACCTATGCCATAGAAGAAGGGGCGAAATACACATTTGGTGACATTAGTGTGAATACCAAAAACTCTAAGCTCAGCGGTGATGTTCTGCGCGCTTTCGTGCCAATTCGAAGTGGGGCTGTGTTTGAGCGTGACTTGGTTGAAAAGGCCATAGAAGCCATAACTTTTGCAGCTGGGTCGTCGGGTTATGCTTTTGTTGATGTACGCCCACGTGAATCGGCCGACCGAGATAAGCGCAAAGTCAATATTGTGTTTGATGTTGATGAAGGCCCGCGCGTTTATGTGGAGCGCATCGACATTATTGGTAATTCTGCTACGTTAGATCAGGTCATCCGGCGAGAGTTACGTTTAGCGGAAGGTGATGCCTTTAACCGTGTCTTGATTGATCGTTCGAAAAACCGGGTCAAGGCTCTTGGTTTCTTTAAAGAGGTTGAGATCGAGGAAAAGCCAGGATCATTACCCGACCGCACCGTGGTCGAAGTTAAGGTTGAAGAGCAACCAACCGGTGAATTGGCCTTTAGTGTAGGCTATTCATCACAAGAAGCTTATAATTTTGCAATCTCAATCTCGCAACGTAACTTGCGCGGTCGGGGGCAATTCCTTCGTTTTCGGGTTGAGGCGAGTTCACGCACCAAAAATATCGATATTCGCTTTACAGAACCTCGTTTTATGGGACGCAATATTGCAGCCGGGGTTGATATATTCTCTGTCGAGCAGGATTATATACGTGAAGCTGGGTTTTTAACCAACTCAACCGGTATTGGTTTGCGTGGCGGTTTCCCATTGGCAGAAGATCGAAGCTTGGGTTTACGATATACTTATCGCAACGACACGAATAAAATTCCTTCAATCTCCTGTTTCAACCCGGATGGTACCCCAGTCTTTAATGCTAGCAGCTTATGTCGCAATCTGGGCAAAACCACCACCTCTTCGGTGGGTTATGAGTTTAATTGGGATCGACGCAATGATCCACGTCAGCCGACACGTGGATTTGATCTTTCCCTAAGTCAGGATTTTGCAGGTGTCGGAACTGGGATCAAATATCATCGCACCGAATTATCAGCTGGAATCTATCGTGGCTTATTTCCGGGCTGGCGGGCTAGTGCGCGGTTGTCTGCAGGCAATATAAATGGGTGGGACGGCGATAATATTCGGGTTAATGACCGATTTTTCAAGGGTGGGCAGTCGTTCCGCGGCTTTGAAATTGCTGGGATTGGGCCACGTACTGTTTTTTCTGTCCGCGCGCCTGATAATAGCCAGCCAGACAAATTATCTAAAAATGTTCAGATAACTTATGGTGATGCTTTGGGTGGCAAAATCTATGGTATTGCAACTTTTGAATTGACTGTTCCGACGCCCTTACCTGAATCCTATGGAATTACAGCGGCTTTGTTCTTAGATACAGGAACTTTGGGCAAGCTTGACCCCATTGATAAGGTGAGTTTTAACATCAATTATGGCACTTATCAAAATACACGCGATGGATTGGCGCTACGCGCCTCTGCTGGATTGTCAATTAACTGGATTTCCCCGTTTGGGCCTGTCCGGTTTGACTTTTCCAATCCCTTCCTGAAAGAGGTGTATGACAAGACTGAAACGTTCAGATTTTCAACCGCTACAAATTTTTAAGGCGATTAGCCAATCATCACTCTAGGAGACTTCAAATGACAAACAAAGCCATTCTGGCAGGCCTTATGGCTGCACTCTTGGCAGGAGCCGCACAAGCACAAGCACCAATTCCAGTTCCTGCACCAGCGCCAACAAGCTCACCACCCACGACCCCAGCAGCAGCCCCTCCAAATGCTGCACGTCCAACCTCTGCACCGGCGGTGTTAAGCCCTGTCGTCATCTATGATTTGGGCCGTTTAATTCAAGATAGCACTGCGGGCCAAGATATGCGCACGAAGTTGCAAGCTATTCGCGATCAAATCAACCGCGAGTTAGAGCCCGATCAGCGCCAGTTGCAATCGGAGTTAAATGCCATTCGTGCGACCTCTGTCGCCGACGCTCAAACACCTGCCGCGCAAGCCCGCCAAGAAGCCTTTCAGCGCCTTTATGCGCAATTCCAACAAAAGCAAGAACGCTTAGGTCAAGTGATGCAATTAACTGAGCGGAACGCATTGGAAGCTTTCAGCAACGCTTTTTCGCCTGCGATGCAACAAGCTATGGTAACGCGCAATGCTTTGGTCGCCATGCAAGCTCAGCAAGTTGAAGCCTTTGTGCCTGGTGTTGACATGACGGGGGATCTAATTACCCGCTTGAATGCGACAACCAAGACCATCAATGTTGTTCGCGCTACTTTGCCAACCCCACCGGCTGCTGGGACAGCACCTGCCGCAGCTGCGCCTCGTCCGGTTCCCCCAACAACACCTGCGCCTGGGGCACCTTTGCCTCGTCAACCCGCGTCGGTTCCACCGCGCTCATAAATTTGGGTTCATACAAGCAAGGCCTATTTTTGGGTTGGGCCTTGCTTGGCTGGGTGTAAGAAGCGCTTGCGCGTCAAGACCTATGTTCGCTTAAACATGGAGGTTGAACCTTATAGGAGCGTTAAAGATGATCGATCCGCGTTTTTATACGCTCCTCGGCCCAAAAAGCTTGATGGAAGTGGCTCTTAGTGTAGGCGCTACATGCCCGCAAGGCTATGATCCCTTGCTTGATTTACATAGTTGTGCACCATTGGAAGCGGCTTATCCTGGGCAATTGGTGTTTTGTCATGGCCCTCAGAAGGGGGAAGCGGCCATACAGACAAGTGCGTCTGCTTGTCTCATCCGTGCTGAGGACGCTCTGCGATTGCCAAAACATGTGGCACCTTTGATAGTAAATGAGCCGCGCGCATCATTTGCTTTGGCGGCAGCTTCCTTAGTGCAGCGGCGGGATTTTGAGAGCGGTGCCCCAGCGATTCCTACTTCAGTTAGTCTCAACAGCGATGTTATCTTGGGCCATGGGGTGGTGTTGGGTGAGGATGTCGAAATTGGCCAAGCAACGACAATTGGCCCCAACACGGTGATTGGTCCAGGGGTAGTGATCGGGCGTCACTGTCGGATTGGCGCGAATGTCACGATTTATTGCGCTTTGATCGGAGATCGGGTGACCATTGCTTCTGGTAGTGTGATTGGCGAAACAGGCTTTGGGGTAGCCCCAACACCCGATGGTCCAGAGGATGTACCCCAATTAGGGCGTGCGATTTTACAAGATGATGTCTCAATTGGATCACTATGTGCTGTTGATCGGGGTGCGTTTGGCGATACCGTGGTTGGTATGGGCTGTAAGATCGATAATTTCACCCAGATCGCGCATAATTGCCAATTAGGCTTAGGCGTGGTGATAGCAGCCTTTGGCGGGATATCAGGTTCGTGCGAGATAGGTGATCAAGTGCTGATGGGTGGTCGTGTTGGTATTGCAGACCATGTCAAAATTGGTGCCAAAGTGACTGTGGCGGCTGGGAGTGGGGTTTTAAATTCTATACCAGCTGGGGAATCTTGGGGTGGTTATCCTGCAAAGCCAATGCGACAATGGATGCGCGAAACGGTTGCTCTCAAGCGATTGGTGACAACCACACCAACCAAAGCCGAAACAGCAGGGGAAGAGCGATGAGTGACCTGATTGAAAGTGATGAAATCGAAAGTCTTATTCCACATCGTTTCCCGTTTTTATTGGTTGACCGCTGCTTGGAATATGTAGAGGGGCAAAGCATACGTGGCGTAAAATGTGTGACTTCCAATGAACCTTTCTTTCAGGGCCATTTTCCAGGCCGACCCTTAATGCCTGGTGTTCTGCAAATTGAAGCCATGGCTCAGGCCAGTGCTGTATTGATGTCTAAGACACTGAAAATTGACGCTAAAACAGCTGGGATCATGTTCATGTCGGTGGAAGCTGCCAAGTTTCGCCGCCCGGTACGCCCAGGGGATGTGTTGGACATGAAAGTCGAAGTGGTGATGGGGCGACGCAATGTCTATAAATTTGCAGGCATTGCCACGGTTGAAGGCCAAATGGCCTGTGAAGCCCAATGGGCCGCGATGAAAGTTGACTTGGGATGAGTGGGCACATACACCCCACCGCCGTTGTTGAAGCAGGGGCTACTATTCATGCGGAGGCCTTCATCGGGCCATTTTGTTTTATTTCTAGCAAGACAATCCTAGGCGCAGGCGCAAACCTGATGTCCAATGTAACGACTTATGGCCATGTTGAAATCGGCGCTAATACCCAAGTTTGGCCATTCGCAGTTCTGGGTGGTCCACCACAAATCCATCCTTATCAAGATAGTGATACCCGATTGGTGATTGGTACAGATTGTGTGATCCGTGAGCATGTGACAATGCATAGGGGCTCAACACGCGATCAAGGCCTGACCCAAATTGGCAATGGCTGTTACTTTATGGACAATTCCCATGTTGCCCATGATTGTTTTGTCGACGATCAGTGCATTTTGGCACGCAGTGCAACTTTGGGTGGGCATGTGAATTTAGCCAAGGGTGTGTATATTGGTGGACTCGCGGCTGTTCATCAATGGACGCGGATTGGTACTTATGCCTTTATTGGTGCCATGGCCTTGGTGACGCGCGACGTTATTCCTTTTGCGATGGCCAATGGCAATCCAGCTCATCTTAAGGGGCTGAATATTGTCGGATTTAAGCGGCGCGGTAATCATACAGGGCAGATTCGTGATATTCTGGCTGCCTTTGACATGCTATTTGGCGATGATGTGACCCCATTACAGGACCGTATCACCGATGTGAGTGAGGGTTTTGCAGATAATGATCAAGTCCAATCAATGCTGGACTTCCTCAATGCTCCCTCCAAACGTGGCATTTGTAGTGTGGAGCGCTAAGTAGGCTAATCCAAAGTCAAAGCCGTGGCGGAAGGGCGAGATGGGCACATTTTCTAAACTGGGCATTATAGCCGGGGCAGGGGATTTGCCGTTGCTCTTGGCGCAGCATTGCCAAGAAGCAGGTCTTGGAGTGCATGTAAGCCGTATCAAAGGCGTAAGCGATCCCAGTTTGGCGCTTTTCCCGGGCATTGAGTGTGGCTTGGCACGGGTCGGTGAGCGGATCAAAGCGCTTAAAGCCGATCAAGTCGATGCCTTGGTGTTTGCGGGTCTGGTTAACCGTCCTGACCTTAAATCCCTTAAACCCGATATGCGTGGCGCTTTGGCCTTAACCCGCATAGTACCGGAAATGAGCAAAGGGGATGATGCTTTATTGCGCGCCGTCATAGCCGAGTTTGAGCGCGAGGGCTTTAAGATCGTTGGTACGGACGATGTCTTGGCAGCCTTATTGGCAACAGAAGGGCTTATTGCAGGACACATGCCCACGCCTGCTCAAACCCAAGACTGCTACAAAGCCTTTGAGGTCGCTGGCGAAATTGGTCAGATGGATATTGGTCAAGGGGTTGTCGTCGTCGATGGCTTGGTGCTGGCCGTGGAGGCCCAAGAAGGTACTGACCGAATGTTGGCCCGCGTCCATGAATTATCCAGCCATCTGCGCGGCACCAGGTCTCACCGACGTGGCGTTTTGGCTAAGCGCGCCAAGCCCAATCAGGAACGGCGAGTTGATCTGCCGACCATTGGCGTTAAAACTGTCGAGGGTGCGGCGAAAGCCGGCCTAGCTGGCATGGTGGTTGAGGCTGGAGGGGCTTTAATTATCGACAAAACTCATGTGATCGCCGCAGCAGAGGAAGCAGGCTTGTTTATTCTGGGCATGGCAGTGGACGTTAAGACGTGAAGCCAAGGCGTGTTTTCATCGTCGCAGCGGAGCCATCGGGCGATGAGTTGGCCGGCGAGTTGGTGGCTGCATTACGCAGAGTTGAACCCACACTTGAACTTGCAGGGGTTGGAGGGGCTAAGCTGGCCAGCCATGGCGTTATCAGTGAAGTTTCCATTGAAGGACTATCGGTATTAGGCCTAACAGAGGGATTGAGTGCCCTTAGAACCGTGCGTCGACGCGCTTTAGAGACGAGCGAGGCAGCCCGCCGTTTTACCCCTGATGCCGTGGTATTCATCGATTCATGGGGTTTTACGCTTCGCGCCGCCAAGGCCATTCGCGCCTTATTGCCTAATGCAGTCTTGATTAAGATGGTTGGGCCACAGGTGTTTGCCAGCCGACCCGGGCGGGCCAAGACCGTCGCGCAGGTCTATGACGCTTTATTCTGCATCCATGATTTTGAAGTGCCCTATTATGATGGAACAGGCCTTCCAATTACAGTGATTGGTAATCCAGCAATCGCGCGAAGCAAACCCGGTAACGCTACCCAGTTTCGACAACGCCATGGACTTAAAGATAAACGCGTGGTCCTGTTGCTACCGGGTTCACGCGCCGGGGAAATCAAACGCGTTGCCCCGGCCTTAGAAGGTGCGGCTGCATTACTCAGCGCCGCAGATCCAAGTGTTGAGGTGGTTGTGGTGCTTGCACCATCGGTGGAAGAACAAATCCGCGCGCGCGCTGCCACGTGGACTTTCAAGCACCATCTGGTTGGCGAAGCAGAGAAATGCGATGCATTTGCGGCCGGTGATGTGGCATTAGCTTGTTCAGGTACGGTGACAACCGAAGTTGCATTACAAGGTACGCCCATGGTGTTGGGTTATCGATTAGGGGCAATCAGTGCATTTATTCTATTGAAATTTTTACTTAAAAGCCGTTACATCTGTTTGTTGAACATCGCACTTAATCGCATGGCCATACCAGAGTTTTTGCAAGATGAATTAACACCACAGAATATCGCGCAAGCCGCTTCAATTCTCTTATACGACCCAAAATCTGCACAAGTCCAACGCGATCAACAAGCCTTGGCGCTTGAAAAGATGGGGGGTAGCCATGCGCCAGCACCCCAGCGCGCTGCCGAAGCCTTGGTAGCCCTCCTCAACAAACAAAACAAAGATGACCCTCAATCGAATAATAGGCCTTGAGTGGGCTTAGGGAGGCTTGTTCTCTCACGTTTTGGTTTATCGCTGGCTGGCTTCTCATCTATGTGGACTTGGGCGTCGCCGTCGACAAAGGTCAAAGTCAATCGAGACTGGCCTTGCATGTCCGCTTTGGTGCGCACCACACCATGATTGCGCCCGCGCACCACCACAAATCCCCGCGCCAAGGCCGATCGATAGGAGAGGGCCTCAAGCAAACTCGCTTGGCTGGTGACATGGCGGGCTTTAAGGTCGAGTTGTCGCGCCATGGCGGCTTTCAACCGTACCGATGCGCTTTCCAGCCGTACATTCGATTGCGCAAGGGCGTGCCGTTCAAGGCCGGTGCGGCGCATCATGGCCCCTTGCAGGCGCATGCCTAATGCTTGAACCACTTGTGTCTTCCTGCTTACATCTGTGGTCAGGATCATTGGACGCAACCGACCCCCAAGGGCTGTTAAATCATGGATCTTAGCGGTCACAAGCGCACGCAAGGACGGGGCAAAGCGCAAATCAATTAGGTCCATGCGCTGACGTGCACTGGCTAGGATAGTATCGGATTTGGGAAGGCGCGCGCTCGCAGCGCGTAGCGCTATTCTTTGCCCTTCTAAGGTGCGAAGTACGGCACGGGCCAAGCGGCCATCAAGGGTTGCAAGGCGTTGGAGTAA
This sequence comes from Candidatus Phycosocius spiralis, assembly GCF_030158815.1. Lineage (GTDB taxonomy): Bacteria > Pseudomonadota > Alphaproteobacteria > Caulobacterales > Aquidulcibacteraceae > Aquidulcibacter > Aquidulcibacter spiralis. The sequence continues at coordinate 285,236 of NZ_BPFZ01000001.1, read as the reverse complement.
TTCCGTACGCACGGGCACTGCCAATTCAGCGGCACCGGTGGGGGTGGGCGCGCGACGGTCAGCCGCAAAATCAATCAAGGTTGTGTCGGTCTCATGACCAATGGCAGAAATCAGCGGGATGGTGCTGGCCGCAGCCGCGCGCACCACTATTTCCTCGTTAAATGCCCATAAATCCTCAATCGAGCCACCGCCGCGCGCAACGATGATCAAGTCAGGGCGGGGGATTGCGCCCGTGCCATGTCCTGAAGCTGCGGGTAAGGCATTAAAGCCCTTGATCGCGCGAGCCAATTGTGGGGCAGCTTTATCCCCTTGCACCAGAACGGGCCATAAAATCACATGCACAGGAAAGCGCTCGGTCAAGCGATGAAGAATGTCGCGGATGACCGCCCCGGTTGGGCTTGTCACCACGCCAATAATTTGGGGGAGATATGGCAGAGCCTGTTTGGCATCGGGGTCGAACAAACCTTCAGACGCTAATCGTTTTTTGCGTTCTTCTAATTGGGCCAATAAGGCCCCTACACCTGCCGGCTCAAGGTTTTCGATAATCAGTTGATATTTCGATGAGCCCGGAAAGGTGGAGATCTTACCGGTCGCAATCACTTCCATGCCTTCTTCAGGCTGAAACCGCAGGCTGGCCGCAACGCCTTTCCACATTACGGCGGAGAGAACCGAATTGGCATCCTTCAAGTCAACATAGACATGGCCAGACCGTGCCAAAGTCACCCGGCCCATCTCTCCGCGCACCCGCACATGGCCGAAATCATCCTCTAAGCGGCGCTTAATCGCGCCTGACAGCTCAGAAACTGAAAACTCTGGCGCATTGGAGGGGTCGTTGCTCATGGCACGTGCTTAATCGGTTGCGCGGTCATGGGAAAGAGCCCCTTAGGCTGGCGGACTGTGCCTTGGCATTACAATTCAGAGAGAAACATCACAATTTCGGGTACGTAGCGAACCAGTTGATCTGCGCAACGTAGAGGGTGATTGAGCTATTTTGCTCATCCAAAAGGTATGAATATGTCTATTTTCAAAATGTTTGCTGTGGCGACAGTCGTTTTAGCTGTATCAACTGTACCAGCCCTATCTCATGGTACCCAAACGCGTGGGGATGCAGCCGCCCGCGGCGCTGGCGCGAAAGCCCATGCCAATCCTGGCACGATTGTGGAAGTTGCTGTTAGGGCAGGTAGCTTCAAGACCTTGGCCGCAGCTTTGGGTGCCGCCGGCTTGGTTGACACACTTAACAATGCCGGCCCCTACACTGTTTTTGCCCCAACCGACGCTGCCTTCGCAAAATTGCCAGCGGGAACCGTTGAAACCCTTCTTAAGCCGGAAAACCGTGATCGACTTACCGCTATTTTGTCTTATCATGTGGTTGCAGGCAAAGTCACGGCTAGGCAATTGGTGGGCAGGCTCAGCCAAGCCACTACAGTTCAAGGCGGAGCAGCGATTGTTGACGGGCGGGGAGGTCAAGTTACAGTCAATGGCGTTAAAGTCATCGCGGCAGACGTCGCGGCCTCCAACGGCGTGATCCATGTCATCGATACAGTGCTCATGCCACCTAGCGCCATTGGTCGCTAGGATAAATTGCCAAGAAAAGCGCCCCCTATTTGGGGGCGCTAACTGGAGGACTAAACCCCTCCACCATGAATTGGATGATGGCATGGTTCTTTTGCTGATTGGTGTGCGCGTCCATAGGCCATTTCAACAGCCCAGGCACGGTAAAGGCAGGATTAGAGACTGAGATATTGACCAGACTTCCGAAATAGCCGCTTTGTCCCAAAAAAGGTGGTAGTTCATACCCCAAGGCGTCCGCGCGATCATTAAAGGCGACTACAGTCGTCCGAGGGGGTGTAGGCAAAATAGGGTTTGGGGAATTGGTTTGACGTAATCGGCTGTCGTTGACAGGGCAACTTGTTTCCAGGTCAGACGGCACGCAGCGCGCTCTAAGATCAGTCAGCGCTAGCAAGCTTATTTGATTGGCATGCATATAGATGGTGGCATTGTCCAGTAGCGCAAAAAAAGCAATGCGTTCAGAACTGGCACTAGGCTTCGTCGACAAATGGGTCTGGCGCGATAAATGCGCTTTAAGCGTGAGATAACTGCCCAAGGATTCAGTAACCGTAAAAAACGGCGTTTCAGCCAAGGCCGTGACCAGCTTCTCGGTGCGTGCATTGGTCAAAGATTCTAAGGAACACCTCTTGTCTTCGGTTTTGACTTGCAGATCGAAGGATTTAGCTTCAAGGTTTATAGTATTCTGCTTAAGCTTTTCGCGCGTCGCGTCCGCGCGATCTTTGGCGCTTGCGGAGCTTGAAAGGCTCTTGTTCGCTTCTTCGCCAGCGGCCTTTAGGAGTGCCGATTCTTTAGTGGCATCCGACAGAATATCATTGGCCATGACACAATAGGCTAACTGAACGTCATCTTCCAAAACGGCCCCAGCAGCACCCACGACCGTTACGGCATCGCCAAATCCATTGACCATCAAATTGTCTTTTAAGACCTGCCCATTGAACCAAAGTCTTTTGTCCGTGTTTCGGGTCGCACCAAAACTGCCTTCTGGCGGGCAAATCGTATCCAAGGGTTTGGGGGTCTGAGACACGTTGTTTCGCGCTTGGACCGCCTCATAGCTTTCAAAACATCCCAGCAACGAATTCTTGACCCAATCGCGCGTCGGCGCCCAAAACAGGGAATAGACAATCAAAGCAGGCTGGTTATCCCGCTTCCAGACGTAACGAGTGAGGACGGAACTGGGCGCGGACACCTTCCCACTGGCATCTTTTGGAAAGGCCGTCTCCAAAGACTGACCATAAAATTGCATCACCGGGTTGTAGCCACGCGGCAATGGATAGCGATCCTCTAACCCAACCGATGTTTCTGGCTCACACGCCTTTTTTGATTTACATAGGCCGAGTTGCAGCGCCAGCGCGCGTTGAGTGGGAAGGCTATAATCCTCTCGATCTGTAATCATCCCGTGAACAAAAAGGATGCGGACAGGTCGATTGCTTGCCCTCGTTTGGTTTTCCAAGGCGGCACGAATGCCATCAAATTTTTGTCCCGTTGTTGCCCATGAATTCGCCATTGGAATTGGCCGAATGTCGGCAGGGGTGATCGGTCGTGAGACGCACCCCGCTAGGATAGAGCATGCAACTAGAGCGCAACTTAAAGCAGCATTTAGGGACCGCATTTGCTATTTTTAACTCCCAGCAGCCCTGCGTAGCAGATCCAGAACATTCCTATTAAGGTTGTTCAACTTGCCCAAAGTTGTCAAGCATGAAGTGACGACAGACCCGTTCGCATGCCGCACTTATGGGCTGTATCCGAGCACATCTCATTTCACTTACATTGACCGCGTATACCGAAGCTGTAATCAAACGGCTGTTAGCTGGTTTTTGGGTGAGTTTGGCGGTGGCAATTTAGATCGTAGCGTCGTATCTGGCCGAGACAGGTCAATGAACTGAGTCTGATCGTGTTGATGGGGCAAAATGATGACGAAAATCGTCGTCGATGGACATGAAATCGATGTGCCGGGGGAATTCACACTGCTCCAGGCATGTGAAGCTGCGGGCGCTGAAATCCCACGTTTTTGCTTTCATGAACGTTTAAGCATTGCTGGTAACTGCCGGATGTGTCTTGTTGAAGTTAAAGGCGCGCCAAAGCCCGTCGCATCCTGCGCCCAACAAGTCAAAGATCAACGCCCTGGCCCCAATGGGGAGCCCCCTGAAGTCATTACTCAGTCAGCAAAAGTGAAGTCAGCCCGCGAAGGTGTGTTGGAATTCCTGTTGATCAATCATCCGTTGGATTGCCCGATCTGCGACCAAGGTGGCGAATGTGATTTGCAAGACCAAGCGGTGGCGTTTGGTCGCGCTAACTCGCGCTATGATGAAAATAAACGCGCGGTTGAAGAAAAAAATATGGGCCCTCTCGTTAAAACGGTAATGACGCGTTGCATTCAATGCACGCGTTGCGTGCGTTTTGCGACTGAGGTTGCGGGCGTGTCTGAGCTGGGTGCCATTGGGCGCGGTGAAGATATGGAAATCACCACCTATCTTGAACAAAGCTTGACCAGTGAATTATCCGCCAATGTTGTCGATTTATGCCCGGTTGGGGCCTTAACTTCAAAGCCCTATGCATTTAACGCACGCCCATGGGAGCTGCGCAAGACCGAGACTGTAGATGTGATGGACGCGGTTGGCTCCAACATCCGCGTGGATGCACGTGGCAATGACGTGTTGCGCGTGCTTCCCCGTCTGCATGAAGAGATCAATGAAGAATGGCTATCGGATAAATCGCGTCATGCGGTGGATGGCTTACGCCGCCAACGTTTGGATCAGCCCTATTTGAAAACTAAAGGCAAATTAACCCCTGTGAGCTGGCCTAAGGCTTTGGAAGCGTTTGCGAGCAGACTTCAAGGCGATGCCAAAAAGATTGGCGCAATTGCTGGTGACTTGAATGAGGCTGAGGGTTTAAAGGCGGCATTGGACTTGTTACGCGGCCTTGGGGTAACCAATACCGATTGCCGCCAAGATGGCGCACAAATTGGCCAGTCAGGCCAACGCGGGGAATATCTCTTCAACTCCACGATCATGGGGATTGAAGAATCCGATGCCTTATTGATCATCGGCTCTAATCTGCGTCTTGAAGCGCCTTTGATTAACGCACGCGTGCGCAAAACCTGGTTGTCCGGCGCGTTAGATTTGATCGGGGTGGTCGGTGAAAACCTCGACCTCACCTATGGTTATGAGCATTTGGGTGTTGGCCCCTCGGTATTGGTGGACTTGGCTAAAGGCAAGGGCGATTTCTTCAAGCGCTTCGCGGCAGCGCAGCGGCCGATGATCATCATCGGCATGGGTGTTCTTATCCGTAAAGACGGCGCGCAGGTTCTGAAATTGGCTGCTGAGATCGGCATGAAAGCCAAGATCGTGCGTGATGGCTGGAATGGCTGGAATGTCGTCCATACGGCTGCAGGGCGTGTTGGTGGCTTGGATCTTGGCTTCTTACCCATTGAGCAAGGGCTTTCTACCCAAGCGATGCTGGCACCTGGTGCCTTGGACACGCTTATTTTGCTGGGCGCGGATGAAGTTAAAGCGCCAGCGGGCACCTTTGTGGTCTATATCGGTAGCCATGGCGATGCAGGTGCCCAGCAAGCCGATTTGATCCTACCTGCCGCCGCTTATACCGAAAAAAATGGCACCTATGTGAGTACCGAGGGGCGTGTCCAGCAAGGGTTGCGCGCGGTGTTTCCAAAAGGGGAAGCGCGCGAAGAGTGGGCGATTTTCCGTGCAGTTTCAGCGTTGCTTGGCACGCCCTTGCCCTATGACACCTTAGAGGCTTTGCGCGCCAAGATGCGCGCTGATTGCCCGGTACTGGCGGGCCTAGATTTTGCGCCCGGTGCCAGCACCCCGCTTGAATTAAAGCGGATTGGCCTTGCGGGTGATGTCGATCATGTCCCTTTTTCGAGCCCGGTTGGTGACTTTTATCTCACGAACCCCATTGCGCGCGCCAGTGAGACCATGGCGGCGTGTTCGGCTTCCAGAAAAGCAGCCTCTGTAGCTGCGATCGCTGCGGAGTAGGGGCCCATGCAAGATCTTGTGCGTGACTGGGGCCCATTGTGGGGCGTGCTAGGCGGGACAGGGCAGATTTTAGCGATCATGGTCATGTTGCTTTTGACCTTGGCCTTTATCTTGTTGTTCGATCGCAAAGTCTGGGCCGCCGTGATGATGCGTAAGGGCCCCAATGTGGTTGGCCCCTTTGGTTTGCTTCAAAGCTTTGCTGACTTTTTGAAATTTGTGGTCAAGGAAATCGTGATCCCAGCCGGGGCGAATAAGACGGTCTTTATCTTAGCGCCCCTGATCACCATCACTTTGGCGTTTGTTGCTTATGCCGTGGTGCCCTTTGCGCCGGGTTGGGTTATCTCCGACATGAATGTCGGTATTCTCTATCTGCTCGCCATGTCGTCCTTGGGTGTTTATGGCATCATCATGGGGGGGTGGGCGTCTAACTCCAAATATCCATTTTTGGGCTCGCTGCGTTCAGCGGCGCAAATGGTGTCCTATGAAGTCTCGATCGGTTTTGTCTTGATCACTGTGCTTTTAGTGGTTGGAAGCTTGAATTTGACCGACATTGTTGACCACCAAAAGGCCGGTATCTGGGATTGGCACGCCTTTTCCTTCATCGGCGCTTTGGTGCACCCCCAGGAAGGCGCCGGGATTGTTGGTACCGTCTATGCCTTCGTCGTTGGCCTTGTGATGTTCATGATGCTGGGCATTTTCTTCGTGTCGGCTTTGGCCGAGACCAACCGCCCGCCGTTTGATTTGCCTGAAGCGGAATCAGAATTGGTTGCTGGCTATCAGGTTGAATATAGCTCCACGCCATATCTTCTATTCATGATCGGGGAGTATCTGGCCATTGTCTTAATGTGCGCGATGATTTCGATCTTGTTTTTGGGTGGTTGGAACGCACCTTGGGGGCCGATTGACAACCCATGGGTCGGCTTCTTGATCCTCTATATCAAGATTTGGCTGGTCTTTTTCATGTTCGCCATGGTGAAAGCCATCGTACCGCGTTATCGCTATGACCAGTTGATGCGCATCGGTTGGAAAATCTTCCTGCCCACCACTTTGGTGGCAGTGGCAGTAGTAGGCGGCCATGTCGCTTATTTTGGGAGGTAAGCATGGGGATTGCCCAAGCCATTCGCGGTGCACTCCTGCTCGATTTTGCGGGCGCATTTGGCCTTGCGATGAAGAAATTCTTCGAGCCTAAGTTCACGATCAATTACCCGTTTGAAAAGGGCCATATCAGCCCACGTTTTCGCGGTGAGCATGCGCTGCGCCGTTATGCAAATGGTGAAGAGCGTTGCATTGCCTGTAAATTGTGTGAGGCGATTTGCCCGGCCCAAGCCATTACCATTGAGGCAGAGCCACGCGACGATGGTTCGCGCCGCACCACGCGCTATGACATCGACATGACCAAATGCATCTATTGCGGCTTTTGCCAAGAAGCCTGCCCAGTAGACGCCATTGTGGAAGGCCCAAATTTTGAGTTTGCTACCGAGACCCGGGAAGAATTATTCTATGATAAGGACAAGCTTCTGGCCAATGGCGACCGGTGGGAACGCGAAATTGCGAAAAATCTAAAAATGGATGCCCCCTATCGATAGGGGCAATCCTTGGACTTTTAACATAGCGCGGCCAAGCCACAAGATGGTCAGGCCGCAGAGGGGAAGTAAGTCGCGATGATTGCGGTCGCCGCCTTTTACATCTTGAGTGCGATTGCAATTGCCGCAGCCTTCATGGTTGTGGTGGCGCGCAACCCTGTGCACTCGGTGCTCTTCTTGATTCTGACCTTCTTTACCGCATCGGGCCTTTTTGTGCTGTTAGGCGCGGAATTCTTAGCCATGCTGTTGATCGTCGTTTATGTCGGCGCGGTCGCGGTTTTGTTCCTGTTTGTCGTCATGATGCTTGATATTGATTTTGCCGAACTTAAAGCGGGATTTTTCACCTATTTGCCGTTTGGTGGCTTGATTGCTTTGATCCTATTTGGCCAGTTTGCCATGGTTGGCGGGGCATGGATTGAAAAATCAGTCACTGCCTCAGCTATCGCCGCGCCAAGCCCCGCAGCCGCGGCGGTATCGAATGCCGAAGCCATCGGGCGCATCCTTTATACCGACTATATTTTCCTGTTTCAGGCGGCAGGCATCATCTTGTTCATCGCTATGGTAGGGGCGATTGCTTTGACGCTTCGTCACCGCGATGGCATTCGCCGCCAAAATGTATCGGCCCAAGTTGGACGCACCCGTGCGGCTGGCGTTGAAATGAAAGACCCGAAGCCGGGCGAGGGGGTGGTGTTTTGATCGGCCTTTCTCATTATCTAGCGGTAGCGGCCGCTCTCTTCACCATCGGTGTTTTTGGAATTTTTGTGAACCGGAAGAACATCATCGTCATCTTGATGTCGATTGAGCTCATCCTTTTGGCCGTTAACATCAATCTGGTCGCCTTTTCTTCGTTCTTAGGCGACCTCGTGGGTCAGGTGTTTGCCATGTTTGTCTTGACGGTGGCGGCAGCAGAAGCCGCTGTTGGCTTGGCAATTTTGGTCGTTTATTTCCGAAACCGCGGCAATATCGCGGTTGAAGACCTTAATTTGATGAAGGGCTAAAGCGTGTCTGCTGAACCTCACGCCGCTTTTGGCCTCACAGAAACGCTTGCGACGATTGTCGTGTTCGCGCCACTTTTGGGCGCACTTGTTTGCGGGCTATTCAACCGCTTTATCGGTGAGAAGGTGGCGATGTTTGTGGCTACCGCCTTATTGTTTGTCGCGGCTGGATGTGCAGCCACACTATTCATTGGCCATTGGCAACATAATTTGCATTTGCCAAGCGAGCCTATTGCGATCGCAACTTGGATCCATGTTGGGGATTTTAAAAGCACGTGGTCAATCCGCATTGACGCCATTAGTGCGGTGATGATGATTGTGGTGACGGGTGTTTCTGCGCTCGTGCATCTATATAGTTGGGGCTATATGGCCGAAGACCCCCATAAGCCACGCTTTTTTGCCTATTTATCGCTCTTTACCTTTGCAATGTTGGCGCTGGTTACAGCGGCCGACTTCATGCAGCTCTTTTTTGGCTGGGAGGGTGTGGGCCTCGCCTCGTACCTCCTGATCGGCTTTTGGTATCATAAGCGCTCAGCCAATGATGCCCAGATTAAGGCCTTTGTGGTCAACCGGGTTGGCGATTTTGGTTTTGTGCTAGGCATTATGGCGGTATTCTTTGTATTTGGAACCATTGAGTTCAAAGACGTTTTTGCTTTGGTGCCCGAAAAAGCGGCAGTGATGCTCAAATGGGGCAGCTATCAATTTCCTGCCATCGAAATCATCGCCTTTTTGTTGTTCATCGGTGCGATGGGCAAATCAGCGCAATTCTTCCTCCACACTTGGTTGCCCGATGCGATGGAAGGGCCAACCCCGGTGTCGGCGCTGATCCACGCGGCCACAATGGTGACCGCTGGCGTTGTGCTCGTCTGCCTATGCTCACCCATTTATGAAGCAGCCCCCATGACTGCTGGCTTCATCACCATGATTGGTGCCGTTACGGCGTTATTTGCTGCAACCGTTGGCCTGGCGCAAAACGACATTAAGCGCGTGATTGCATATTCGACCTGTTCGCAATTGGGTTTCATGTTCTTTGCGGCCGGCATTGGTGCCTATCAGGCCGCCATGTTCCATCTCTTCACCCACGCCTTCTTTAAAGCGTTATTGTTCTTGGGCGCAGGTAGTGTGATCCATGGCATGAACCATGAGCAAGACATGCGCAAAATGGGCGACTTAGCCAAGCATATGAAAATCACCTTTGTGATCATGATCATTGGCACTTTGGCGATAACTGGCGTTGGCATTCCCCACACGCCACTTGGTTTTGCAGGCTTTTTCTCCAAAGACGCCATTCTTGAAACCACATTTGCGGCGGGTATGACTGGCAATGGTGCAGCCCAAGCCGCCTTCTGGATGGCATTGTTGGCTGCAACCCTCACCAGCTTCTATTCTTGGCGCTTGGCCTTTATGACTTTCAGCGGATCGCCAAAATGGCATGTGACTGCCGCCTCTGGTCATGATGACCTTAGCCAAAGAGATTATAACCACACCGATCATGGCCATCACGCGTGGCATGGCCCACACGAGAGCCCTTGGGTGATGTTGATCCCTTTAATCCTCTTGGCCTTAGGGGCGGTGTTTGCGGGATCGATCTTCTATGACGCCTTTGTCGGCCATCACGCCAAGGAATTCTGGGGCAGCGCGATTTATACGGCACCTGACAACACGGTTCTGAAAGACAAATATGACGTGCCACACTGGGTGTTTTATGCGCCTTTGGTTGTCATGGTGGTTGGCCTTGGTGCTGCCCTTTACTTCTATTTCTTCAATGAAGACTTGGGCAAGAAGATCGCCGACCGCAAACGCTTGGCGCACGCTTTCCTCCAAAACAAATGGTACTTTGATGAGCTCTACGAGATTATTTTCGTGAAGGCGGCGCGCGTTCTAGGCGACTTTTTCTGGAAAATTGGGGACGGCAAAATCATCGATGGTTTAGGTCCTAATGGCATTGCTGGCACTTTAAACTTTGGTTCCAAAAAAGCGGTCAAAATCCAGTCTGGCTATGTCTATCATTATGCCTTTTTGATGCTGATTGCGGTGGTCGCGCTTGGTGCTTTAGTTTTATTGCGGGGTGCTTGAGGCTATCATGGACACGCTGCCCATCCTCTCGATCCTCACTTGGCTGCCCGCGATTGCGGCCGTCCTGATCTTGTTCTTACCTCAGCTCATCAAGAGCCCGGAAGCGGCGCGCGCCAGTGCGGCGCGCTGGATTGCGCTTTTCACAACCTTGATCGTATTTGTTCTCGCCGCTTGGATGACTGTGGCGTTTGATGAGACCAATTCGGGCTATCAATTTGTCGAGCGTGCCAATTGGTATGGCATGATCCAATATCATTTGGGCATTGACGGGATATCGGTGCTTTTGATCCTATTGACCGCCTTTTTGATGCCGCTTTGCATCTTGGCCAGCTGGACGGCGATTGAGAAGCGCGTCGTTGAATATATGGCGGCGTTTTTGCTCCTGCAAAGCTTGATGATCGGCGTATTCTGCGCGCTCGATATTGTGCTTTTCTATATTTTCTTCGAAGCTGGCCTCATCCCCATGTATCTGATCATTGGGATTTGGGGCGGTAAAAACCGCGTTTATGCGGCCTATAAATTCTTCCTCTACACGCTTTTGGGCTCGCTTTTGTTGTTGGTCGCCGTCGCTTGGATGGTCGTCACCGCCAAAACAACCTCCATCCCCGATCTGCAAGCCTTTGCCTTTAGCCCGGCGGTGCAAACCTGGCTGTGGCTCGCGTTCTTTGCATCCTTCGCCGTAAAGATGCCGATGTGGCCCGTGCACACTTGGTTACCCGACGCCCATGTTGAAGCACCAACAGCTGGCTCTGTCATTTTAGCTGGGGTTTTGTTGAAGATGGGCGGATATGGCTTCTTGCGCTTCGCGCTTCCCATGTTTCCAGATGCGTCCAACGCTTTTGCGCCGTTTATTTTTGCGCTCTCAGGGATTGCCATCGTTTACACGTCTTTAGTTGCCTTCCGGCAGACCGATATCAAGAAGCTGATCGCTTATTCTTCGGTCGCGCATATGGGCTTTGTTACCATGGGGATTTTCTCCGGCAATGAGCAAGGCGTGCAGGGCGCGATCTTTCAAATGATCAGCCACGGCGTCATTTCTGGCGCTTTATTCTTGTGCGTTGGGGTGATTTATGATCGCATGCACACCCGTGAGATCGCCCAATATGGCGGGCTGGTGAACCGCATGCCAATTTATGCAGCCGTGTTCTTGCTCTTCACCATGGGCAATGTCGGCCTTCCGGGTACTTCAGGCTTCATCGGCGAAATCCTGACCATGCAAGGTGCGTTCAATATCGATCCAGTGACCGCCATGGTGGCTGCAAGCGGGGTAATCTTATCTGCCGCTTATATGTTGACGCTTTACCGCAAAGTCATTTTCGGGACGATTGTGAACCCCGCGCTTAACACCATCACCGACATGAATACGCGTGAGATTTTGATTTTTATTCCTCTGATCGCGGCGGCTTTATTCTTAGGCTTCCAGCCCAATCATGTGTTTGACCAGACAGCGATCAGTGCTGTTGCGCTCGTGGACGCCTTCCACGCCCACTTTAAATGAACCGGTACGGTAATGAGCACACCTCTAACCATCACCCAAGCAACTATGACGCCAGAACTGTTCTTGCAGCAATTGCTCTATGTGCTGCCTGAACTCAGCCTTGCGATTGGCGCGCTTATCATTGTGCTGGTTGGAGCGTTTGTGGGCGATAAGGGCGCGCGCTTGGTGACATGGCTGTGTGTGGCCACCATATTGGTTGCAGGAAGCATGGCCATTTTACATGTCCCGGCTAAGCAAATAAATGTTTTTTCAAGTTCTTATGCCGCAGACGCCTTTTCAGCTTACGCCAAGATGATCATCGCTTTAACTGCTGCCAGCGCCCTTGTGTTATCGATTGATTTTTTGGCTGAAAAAAAAATCGATAAGCCAGAATTTCCGGTGTTAGCCCTTTTAGCGACCTTGGGCATGTTCATCATGGTTTCCGCGCATGATTTGATCGCGCTTTATGTTGGTGTCGAGATGCAGAGCTTGTGTCTTTACGTACTTGCAGCCTATGCCCGCGACGATGCCAAAAGCTCAGAAGCGGGCCTCAAATATTTTGTGCTGGGCGCTTTATCGTCGGGGCTTTTACTCTATGGCTGCTCGTTGGTTTATGGCTTTACAGGCTCAGTTCGGTTTGATGTGATCGCCAGCCAAGTGCAAGATCACCGCTCCATTGGTGTGATTTTTGGCCTTGTGTTCATCCTATGTGGTTTGGCATTTAAGATGGCGGCAGCGCCCTTTCATATGTGGACGCCGGATGTCTATGAAGGCTCGCCAACGGCCGCTACCGCGTTTTTTGCCTCCGCCCCAAAAGTGGCAGCGGCTGCTTTGTTTGCACGTGTATGCTTTGAAGCCTTTGGGTCGTTACAAAAGGACTGGCAGAGCATCGCCATCATCATGGCCATCTTGTCGATGGGGATTGGCGCGCTGTTTGCGCTTCAACAAACCAATATCAAGCGCCTGTTGGCATATTCCTCGATCGCCAATATGGGCTATGCCTTGGTGGCGATTGCGTGCGGTCCGATCTATGGTCCCAAAGCGCTTTTGGTCTTTATCTCCATATATGCCATCACTTCGGTTGGGCTCTTTGGCGTCGTCTTATCCATGCGCACAACCGATGGCCAAAGACCCGAAACGATTGAAGCATTATCGGGCCTTTCACGCTCTAATCCGCTTTTGTCCGTCGCTTTGACTTTGTTGTTGTTCTCAGTGATGGGTATACCTCCCTTGGTAGGCTTTTGGGGAAAATGGGAAATCATTCTCGCGACCATTTCGACGGGTCTTATTCCCTTGGCGGTTTGCCTGATCCTGGCGTCTGTAGTCTCAGCCTTCTACTATTTGCGCATCCTCAAGACAGTTTGGTTTGACGCCCCGCGTATGGCGATGATGCCAGTTGGCGTATCTACCACCTTGACCCTCACAGGGGCGACTATCATTTTAGCTGCATTGACGGTGGTGATTGGATTTGTTGGCTCGGCAGCAGAACTGGCTGGGGCTGGGTTTCATTGAAGCCACTTCATACCAGCTGGTGGCGTGTGGCTCGACTGTATGACAGTTTAGATTCCACCAATGATGAGGCGCGCCGCCTAAGCGAACAAGGCGAGACAGGCCCTCTGTGGTTGCGTAGCCTTAAACAGACCAAGGGCAGGGGACGAAGGGGCCGCACATGGTACAGTGAGCCTGGCAATCTTTTTGCAACAGGATTAATCACGCTCGAATGTAGCCCTGCAGAAGCGGCAAACCTCTCATTTGTCGCAGCCCTTGCTGTGGCAGAGGCGATTGATCACCATGTTCCCCAAAACTTGGTCAGCCTCAAATGGCCCAATGATGTCCTGATTGAAGGGCGCAAAACCAGCGGCATCTTGTTGGAGAGTTGGCAAGGGGCCAATGGCTTTCATATCGCCATTGGCATTGGTGTTAATGTGCTTACCTATCCTCACGCCATGGATCAGCAGATCACATGTGTTGCTCGCCACCTGCTAAATGGTCAACCGACAGTGACTGTAGAAATCTTGTTTGAGGCATTGCGCCGCCACTTTCAGACTTGGTTTGATGTGTGGGTTGAAGCTGGCTTTGCCCCGATCGCGCAGGCTTGGTTGACCCGGGCCACGGGTGTGGGCCAACCTATCATGGTGCGTTTACAACATGAGACACTCGAAGGCAGGTTCTTAGGCCTTTCTATGACGGGTGCACTACAGCTTGAACAAAGAGATGGCACGATCGCGGATGTGGCGGCTGGTGATGTGTTCTTTACCTGATCCCAGCAGCTTCATGACTGGCAAGTGTCACCCAGAAAGGCTAAGGCGGTTTGCTCAACCAGACCCTAGGGGGCCTTATGCTTTTAGCAATTGATGTTGGAAATACCAATTCAAAATTTGCGGTGCATGATGGCAAAAAATGGCGCGGGACCTGGCGCGCTGCCAGTAATTCGTCGCGTACAGCCGATGAATATGCCGTCTGGCTGGATGCAGCTATGCGCTTTGTACATCTTGATATAACAGTCCTAAACCATTGCGTGATTTCAACCGTGGTGCCCCAAGCTCTGTTTCATTTGCGTAATTTGTCGCGTCGTTATGTCGGGGTAGAGCCGTGGGTGGTGGGTGAGAATGCAGCGCTTGGCATTGAAGTGCGTATTCCCAAACCTTCAGAGGCAGGCGCGGACCGATTGGTCAATGCGATTGGGTCTTTTATTCAATATGGCGGGCCCAGCATTGTGATTGACAGTGGCACCGCGACTACATTTGACATTGTAGGGGCAGATGGCGCATTTGAGGGGGGTATAATCTCGCCTGGGATCAATCTTTCTTTACAAGCACTCCACACCAATGCGGCTCGTTTGCCCCGTATCGAAATTCGCAAGCCTGATAAAGTCATAGGCACCGATACGGTTGGTGCCATGCAATCGGGTGTTTTCTGGGGCTATATTGAACTGATTGATGGCCTGATTGGTCGTATTAAGGCAGAGTATGGCGAACCCATGAAAGTCATTGCCACAGGTGGCGTTGCTTCTTTATTTGAGGGCGCGTCAAACCATATTGATTTTTATGATCAAGACTTGACTCCTGTCGGGCTATTAGAAATCTTTGAGCGCAACGGCGGCAGGTCCGTCAAACGGAACCCAACGTGACAAAAATAAAAATAAAATCAACATGTGATGAACTCGTCTTTCTTCCCCTTGGTGGTTCAAACGAAATCGGCATGAACCTTAACGCCTATGGCTTTGGCCCGGAAGGCGATAAGAAATGGATTGTGGTCGATGTCGGCGTCACTTTCGCTGGCGAGGAGGGCATTCCAGGCGTCGATCTGATCCTGCCCGATCCTGAGTTTTTAGAATCCAATAAAGAAGATATTCTAGCCATCATTCTCACCCATGGGCATGAGGATCATATCGGTGCGATTGGCTGGCTCTGGCCGCGCTTTCCAGCCCCTGTCTATGCCACACCTTTTACTGCGCACTTACTGCGTGACAAACTACGTGAGCGCGGGATTGAGAGCAAAGTGACGCTCCATGAAGTTCCCTTAAAGCATCGCTTTCAAATTGGGCCGTTTGACATTGAATATGTCACTTTAACCCACTCGATTGCTGAACCCAATGGATTGGCGATCCATACGCCTCTTGGTAGGGTTCTTCATACTGGGGATTGGAAACTTGATGCTAGTCCATTGATTGGGGGTGAAACGGATAAAGCCCGTTTGCGCCAATTGGGCGATGAAGGCGTATTGGCGATGGTGTGTGATAGTACCAATGTGTTTTCAGAAGGCGAAGCGGGCTCTGAAGCCGGCGTCCGTGACGGCTTACATGAAGTTATTGCTGAACAAAAAGGAAAAGTGGCTGTTGCGTGCTTTGCATCCAATGTGGCGCGGATCCTATCGACGGTTGAAGCTGCCACAGCCGCCGGTCGCTCAGTCTCTTTGATTGGGCGTTCGATGGTGCGCATAACCGGGGCCGCCAAAGCTGTAGGCCTTTTGGCCGATGCACATTTTATTGAGCCAGAACAAGCCAGAAGTTTACCCGATGATCGAATTTTGTATTTGTGCACCGGTAGCCAAGGTGAGCCGCGCGCAGCATTGGCCCGCATCGGAAAAGGTAGCCACCCCCATGTCACCCTTGGCAGAGGCGATACCTGCTTATTCTCAAGCCGTGAAATCCCCGGCAACGAACATGCGATCATGGCACTGCAAAACCAGCTTGCCATGCGCGGGGTAAACATCATCACCGGTAAGGATCGCCATATACACGTTTCAGGTCACCCGTGTCGCGATGAATTGCGAACGATGTATGCCATGGTACGCCCAAAAATAGCGATCCCAACCCATGGTGAGCAACGCCATTTGATGGAGCATACGAAATTTGCCTTGAGTTTGGGCGTTCCTGAAGCTTTGGCGGTTAAAAACGGTGATATGATCCGCTTGGCTCCGGGCCCTGCCAAGGTAATTGATGAAGTCCCCAATGGTCGATTGTTGGTTGATGGTGATGCCATTATCTCTGCGGAAAGTGAGTGTATCAGGGATCGCTTGCGCTTGGCGGAGCATGGCTATGTCATGGTGTCGATGGCGATTGATGGCAGTGGTAAAATTAAAGCTGGCCCTGATGTAAGGGCACGCGGATTGAGCGAGAAAAATGGTGATCCCGCCGAAGGTCGCTTAGAACAATTGGCCGATGCTGCCGAAGAAGCCTATCATCGCCTCAAGCCTGATCAGCGTACCCATGAAGAAGTGGCAGAGGGATTTGTTATGCGCGCCGTCCGCAAAGCGACGGAGCGGGTTTTTGGTAAACGTCCTATCGTCGATGTAGTGGTCATGACGGTTTAGAGGTTTATGGGTCAGCGCTTCCTTGGGAGAGAGAGATGAAACTTGGTCGGTTAAACCACGTCGGCATTGCGGTTCCTTCTATTGCCGTTGCCCTAGAAACCTATAAGTCGCTCTATGGTGTGAGCGATGATGAAATCACACCAACGCGCGAAATGCCCGAGCAAGGTGTGAAAGTGGCCTTTGTCACTATTCCCAATAGCCAGCTTGAGTTGATCGAACCCTTGGGAGACGCTTCACCCATCCATAAGTTTTTAGAAAAAAATCCAGCCGGCGGGCAGCATCATGTGTGCTTTGAGGTTCCTGACATCTATACAGCGCGCGATGCCATGCGCGCCAAAGGGGCAATGATTATGGGTGAGCCGCGGATCGGGGCGCATGGGACTTTGATCTTATTTGTCCACCCTAAAAATAGTCACGGCGTCTTAATTGAGTTGATGGAAACGCCCAAGGGGAGCCATTAGATGGATTGGTTTACCGGGATCGCCATTTATTTGATTCTATGGTGGGTAATATTATTTGCCGTGCTACCTTTTGGGGTGCTTAGCCAGAAAGAATATGGAGAAATGATAGAAGGAACAGATCCTGGCGCACCCGTGGATACCCATATCAAGCAAAAACTGATTTGGACGACTTGCATCTCCGCAGTGATTTGGATCTTGTTAGCTTTGCTAATGCTTTCTGGATGGATATCATTGCAGCATCCTTTAGGTCGATTTATAGCTTAAAGGGACCGAAATTGGACTATATCTAATTGTGAGCCTAAAAAAAAGGCAGTCATTGCTCCTCAAATAGTCCATTAGTCTAATCAAGTCATTTTTACGGTCAATTTGCGTGATTACTATTGTAACCATGAGAATTTGGACCAATTGTGCAATTGCGAGATGGGCCTGTCGCTGTCTCGTAAATGCCTGATGGCGTTTCCTCCCAGAACCTTTGTGCCGCGCTAGACAAGTCTTGCGCGGCCTTTTTTTAGGTATATTTCAGACTACATGATGGGTAAGTAATGCACACGAGAGTCACAATTTTTGGCTAACAGTGATTGCGACTTTGCAGCCTAGCTTGATCAATGTTTCTAAGATAGGGTGGGCAAATGCATCCTTAGCCCCTTCAGCAATGGCTTGATCTTTGTGCGCAATCTCTTCGTTACGAAATTGGGTGATCATGGCTTTAAGCTCAGGTTCTCGGTCACCTAATTCTTCTATCTGATCGCGATAATGGGTTTCAATCACCTCTTCAACCGCCGCTGTGCAGGCATGGGCAGCTTTTTCGCCCATCAAAGCTGTGAATATCCCAAGGCTATATCCCGCCATGCCCCACAGCGGTCCCAGAAGCGTAGGGCGAACACACCTTTCAACCAAAAGCTGATCAAAAGCAATTTTATGGACCTTTTCATCGGCTTCTTGCTCCGCCAATTGAGCGGTTATCCTGCGCGCACCAGGCAAACGCGAGAACACTGCGCGCTGGCCAGCATAAATGCGGGTTGCGCCATATTCACCAGCATGATCGACGCGCAGCATCTCTTTAAGCCGATCACGACTAAAACCAGTGCCGGGTAGGGGGGGGCGTTTGGCGCGCCCTGTCTTAACTTCTGACATGAGCCAATTCCATGAAGCCATAGGGTCGCCACGTGGCTATCCCCGAATAAATACATAGTTTAAGCGAGGTCACCATATTCCATCCAGCCATGGATAGACCCAAAAATGACCACGCGATGTGGCTACATCCTTGGGCTTGCATTGGCTTACCTAAGGCCGCCAAAAGATCAGTAGAGATCGTTTGCGTTGGACCAGCCGCGCACGAGGCAAGCCCTGGCCACCATGTGTATTCAACGCCCATATGGAAGCCTGCCACCAGAGCGCCTGTACCAAATGTGATGGCCAATAAAAAGTTTAAGGCCTGTACACTCATACGATCGGAAGCCATTTTTCGTGTTACCAGTGAGATGATCGCTATTGTAATTGCGATCCAATAGACTTCTCTCTGGCGCAAACAAAGGGCGCAAGGTGGCAAATGGCCAAAACGCTCAAACCCATGGGCGATGGCCAGCATCAAAAAACTGCTTCCAATCGCCGTCATAGGCCAGTGCTTAATCAATGGGTGGATTAATGATTTTAGGCTCATCTAAGCATAAGCATTCTATCTTGATCTCGCTTGGATGGCGAGGGGTTATAGGTCGTAGCCATAACAAACAAAGGTGCTTGATCTAAGCAAATTGCGCCGCTAGCACAAAACCACCAATAAGGACCACCGCGACAGCCCCTGTAACCCAATAAAGCTGTTTTTCGATGAAGGGCTCAATGCTGGGACCAAATTGTGCGGCCAACCAAGACACGAGAAAAAAACGGACACCCCGGGTCAGGAGGCTTGCCAATATGAAGGTCAATAGATCAAATTTTGCTAGACCAGAGGCTATTGTTACCAGCTTAAAGGGTATCGGTGTTAAGCCTTTGATGAGAATGATCAACAAGCCCCATTTGGCGTAGGCTTCGTTGAATAGATGTAATTTTTCCCCATAACCATATAAATCCAACAATGGCTTTCCTATCGAGTCCATAAAGAACGCACCGATACAATAGCCCATTAACCCACCCAATACCGAGAAAAACGTAGCTATCGCGGCTGACCGCCAAACACGCTCTGGTCGTGTAGCTGACATAGGGATCAACATTATATCTGGAGGTATTGGAAAAAATGATGCTTCAGCAAACGCCACACCAGCCAAAGCCCGGTCGGCACGGTCAGATGCGGCCAAGGCGCGTAATTTGTGATAGAGATTTCGCAACATTGCAAAGCTTTAACATAAAAAATTCAACTCTGTCTGTTTTGAGCACATCTAGTTGCAGAAGAAGTGATTGCAACATGGTCGCGTCCCGTCTAGGACACCGCCCTCGCACCCCATGCTGAAAGGCTTGCCCCGGTGGTGGAATTGGTAGACGCGCTGGACTCAAAATCCAGTTCCGAGAGGAGTGTCGGTTCGAGTCCGACCCGGGGCACCATTGGCTTTTTAAGTATCTGAAAACAAACAATAAAAACTAAGGTGCGGTACACTTTGTGAAAAGGTGCGGGGCAGTTGTTCATGTTTGTTCTCTCTGATTACGTTGCCTTAAACAGAAAAAAGTCAAGTTAGTTGCCCCTTTACAGCTTAAATAATCCAGCCAAGCTTTACGCTACCCCTGATTTTAGAGCCCTAGATATGGGACCCAAGATTTTCTTGTTAGCAAACATTTTATGCAAGTGAGAATAATACAAGAATTATGACCCATGGTGAGCTTGGGCGTTGATTGGGTCCTAGCATGATCAAACAAGACCCAGAACCCGCTTTAAGATTGCAGGATTGAGCGCGATACCGAGCCCAACTATCATCGATTGATAATGGGTACATAATCGCGTTGTATGGCACCCGTATACAGTTGGCGGGGGCGGCCAATCTTTTGGGCGGGGTCGTCGTTCATTTCGTCCCATTGGGCGATCCAGCCGGTGGTGCGGGCCAAAGCGAACAAGACTGTGAACATTTCAACGGGAAAACCCATCGCTTTTAAGGTAATGCCTGAATAAAAATCAATATTGGGATAAAGCTTGCGGCTAACGAAATAGTCATCGTTTAACGCAATTTTTTCCAATTCCATCGCCACTTTCAACAAGGGATCATCCTTCACACCAACTTCGGCGAGGACTTCATGGCAGGCCTGCTGCATTACCTTGGCGCGTGGGTCATAGTTTTTATACACACGGTGACCAAAGCCCATCAAACGTACGCTGGAATTCTTGTCTTTGACTTGCGCCACAAACGCTGGAATATTGTCAACATGGCCAATCTCGGTCAACATGTTGAGGGCCGCTTCATTGGCCCCACCATGTGCTGGGCCCCACAAGCAGGCAATACCCGCTGCAATACAAGCAAACGGGTTGGCACCAGATGAGCCTGCTAGACGTACCGTTGAAGTTGAAGCATTTTGTTCGTGATCGGCATGGAGTATGAAAATTTTCTCCATCGCTTTGGCCATGACAGGATTGACGACATAGTCTTCTGCTGGCACGGCAAAGCACATGCGCAAGAAATTGGCGGCATAGCTCAATTCGTTACGTGGGGTCACAAAGGGTTGGCCCAACCAATATTTATAGGCGCGCGCAGCAATCGTTGGGATTTTAGCGATCAGACGATGTTGAGTGATTTTGCGCTGGATGGGATCATCAATATTCAAGCTATCGTGGTAAAATGCTGATAAAGCTCCCACTGTACCAACCATAACCGCCATAGGGTGTGCATCGCGGCGAAACCCTTCAAAAAATCGATCAAACTGCGCGTGTAGCATGGTGTGATAGGTGATGTCATGGCGGAATTGCTCAAATTCCGCTTGGCTGGGTAGATGGCCTTCAAGCAATAGATAAGCGACTTCTAGGAAGTTTGACCGCTCTGCTAATTGGTCAATCGGATAGCCACGATGGAGCAAAATGCCTTCATCGCCGTCGATAAAGGTGATCTGACTCTCGCAAGAAGCAGTGGAGGTAAAGCCCGGATCATAGGTAAAGGCACCAGTCTGCGCATAAAGTTTACGTATATCGATGACATCAGGCCCAGTCGCGCCGCTGAAGATCGGCAGATCAATTGTCTTGCCTTCAAACTCCAATTTCGCGGATCCTTTTGGTATTGCATGACTTTCCATGTCTCTGCCCTCACATCATTAACTTTTACCGCCAGTTTGTACGACAGAAGTTTATATTATGTCATCAAGACGCCCTAAGGTTTCCTGTTTTCCTAGTAATTGCATCGTTACAGCCAGATCAGGTGCTGCCAAACCACCGGTCAGAGCGGCGCGTACAGCAGGTCCAATCTTGCCAATGCCGATGTTTTCCTCCCCAGCGAAACGGTCCAAACTACCTTTAATTTCGTCGTGTTGCCAGACTATTAGCAAACTTAGCTCACCGCGCAAACGCCTGATCCGCTCGATTGCTTCACTTGAAAGCGCTTTGGATGCCTTTTCATCAAGAGTAATGGGCCTTTTGGCCAGGATGAATTGGAGCTGATCTAAGAGGTCTGGCAGCGTTTGGGCGCGTGGTTTAAGATAGGGCAGGGCCGCCTTCAAAATGACATCTGGGATCGCGCTCAAATCGATCCCACTTTGGCTAGCTTGTTCCCGCAATAACTCCATCAGGCGTGTATCATCGGCCAAGCGGATGAAATGCGCGTTGACACTACCCATTTTGACAAAATCCAACCGCGCGGGGCTTCTGCCCAATCCTTCCAAGTCAAAAAGGGCGAGTGCTTCGTCGGTGCTGACAATATCAAGGTCACCCTTAGACCAACCAAGGCGCAACAAATAAGCCCGCATGGCTTCGGGCAAATAGCCCATGCGTCGATATTCATCCACACCCAAAGCGCCATGGCGCTTGGATAGTTTTTTGCCATCATCGCCGTGAATCAAAGGAATATGAGCATAGACAGGTACAGGCCAGCCAAAGGCTTTAATCAAGACAGATTGACGTGCCGCATTGGTCAAATGGTCATCACCGCGGATGATGTGCGTCACGCCCATATCATGATCATCGACTACGACCGCCAGCATATAGGTGGGCGTGTGGTCAGAGCGAAGCAAGATGAAATCGTCGATCTCGCGACCCGCAGTCACGACCCTGCCTTGAACCTTATCCATGACCTCGATGATGGTGTTGTCGCTGGGTGCGCGCAGTCGCGTGACATAAGACGCCCCGGTGGGTGGCGTGCCATAATCGGGATCGCGCCAGGGGGAGCGGAAAGCCAAGCCCTTGGCCCGTGCTTCTTCTTTAAGTGCAGATTCTTCTTCTTTGCTCAGATAACAATGGTAAGCCCCACCGCTTGCAACTAGGCTTGTTGCGGCCTCTTGATGGCGGGCAGCGCGGGTAAATTGAAAGGTCGGTGGGCCATCAGCTTCCAGCCCCAACCATGCCAATCCAGCCAAAATTGCATCAACAGCAGGCTGCGTTGAGCGTTCACGATCCGTATCTTCGATCCGCAAAAGATATTTGCCACCTGCTTTTCGTGCAAAAAGCCAGTTGAATAAAGCCGTCCTTGCCCCTCCTATATGCAGGAAGCCAGTCGGTGAGGGCGCAAATCGCGTCACGATGGCGCTGCCTGTTGCTTCGTGTGTGTGGACTGTCGGGTCGGTCGGAGCATGCATGATAGACGGGGCTTCTCAACAAGAAACAAAACTGAAAGAGGCAACGCCAGTTGGGCGTTTGTTTGCCCGCCTCTTAGCACGCTCACGGGCGCGTGAAAGCCGTCTCTACATATTGTTCATGGATTGGTTGGAAGATTTAAGGGCCCAAGATAGCGATCGGCTGGTATTATGGCTGCCAGTTGCCTTTGCGTTTGGGGCAGGGCTAACCTGTTCGGTGCGTGCTGACGACCCTGCAGGACTTTGGGTTGGTTTGACCATTGGGGCCTTATCCATCTGGTTGATTGGTATCTTTTTATCCCAGCGCGCCCAAACACATGCGATCTCTTATACTTGTGGCCTGATCGCAACCCTTGCCCTCTTGTTTGCCGCCTTTTTGGGCGGAGGTGCAGCAGGCTTATTGCGCGCCATGGCGGTGGCAGCACCTGTCATTCGTGAACATAAAGTCCCGCTGACCGTATCGGGCTATGTTGTCCAAATCGATAAGACCCAAAATGGTGTATGGCGGGCGCGGATTGAAGTTGAAAGCCTAACCCCAGCCGCAAGCCGAGAAAACCCCAGCTACGTGCGACTGGCTTTGACCCAGGACGAGCCGCCAAGGCCAGGCGAGAAAATTCTGTGTCAGGCTATTTTACGTCCACCACCGGGGCCTGTAGTGCCCACGGCCTATGATCATGCACGCCGGGCTTGGTTCATGAAGCTTGGGGGCGTCGGTTACGCAATTGCGCCATGTAAGCTGATTACGGGGCAATTGCCGCCAGATAAGGCTATGGTTTTGATATTGAGTATTTGGCGCGCACAAGCCGCACGGTATTTGGTCGAGACCACGCCAAGCCCTGGGGCAGGATTTTTGGCAGCAATCACTACGGGTGACCGCGCTTGGTTGAGCGAAGACGATGTTGAAGCCCTGCAAGTCTCCGGCCTTTCCCATATCATTTCGGTTTCTGGCCTCCATGTCGGGGTACTTGGTACCTTAATTTTTTTGGTTATCGCCAAGACTATTGCCCTTATTCCAAGTGTTGCGCTTCGATTTGATGCACGAAAAGTCGGTGCCAGCGCTGCACTCCTTGGCACTGGAGCTTATTGCATTTTTTCGGGTGCAGAAGCCCCAGCCGTGCGAGCATTTATAATGTCCGCCATTGCTTTTGGTGCGATCCTATTGGACCGAAAAGCCATATCGATGCGTGGCTTAGCGATTGCTGCCATCTGTGTGCTGGTGGGTGTACCCGAAAGTGCGATTGATCCGGGTTTTCAGATGAGTTTTTTGGCTACAGCCGGATTGGTGGCGATGTGGGAAGTATGGGAAGCTCATCATGCCCGCGATCAAGGCAAACCAACGCCCGGCCCTGTCCATACCGTGATTTTTTGGCTTGGGGCCGCTGCCGCGACCAGTTTTGTGGCTGGGCTTGCCACGGCACCTGTGGCAGCGGCAACTTTTGGCCGTATTTCGCCATGGTCCTTGCCTGCCAATCTTTTGGCAGCCCCGATCAATGATTTTTTGGTCGCCCCGGCAGCGGTTTTAGGGGCGCTCTTAGCCCCGATTGGACTGGATGGTTGGGCATGGGCACTGGCCTCTTGGGGGCTCAGCCGCACCCTCGACATCGCTCATTTCATGGCAGAATTGCCGGGAGCGCGTGCGCGCGTTGCGTGGACCGACGCCACCGCGCCAGTGGTATTGATCCTCTCTATCCTATGGCTCACCTTATGGCGGTCACGCCTGCGCTATATGGCTTTGTTGGGTTTTGTTCTGGGTTTGGCGATCTGGATCGCTGCACCTAAACCCGTTGGCTGGATTAGCCCAGAAGGGCGGGCCATACTAGCCACACCGGCGGGTGAGTACCCCCAATTATGCCGCACAACGGGCGGCCGCTTTGATGCAAGCCGCCTCATAGACCGCGCAGGGCTGAGCCCAACACAGGTTCAAGACCTGTTACCAGAGGGCGAGCATGTCATCCGCCGCACCTGTTTTGTCGGTCAAGGGGATTGGGAAGGGCGTTATGTTTATGCAGGTCGAGGGCGGGGCACCTTGGCCTTGTCCTTCGATGGCCAAAGTCATGCCTTTGGTCGTGGCGATCTCCCAGATGGTGCATTATTGATGCGCAATGGCTGGCAGCTCTATTTCTATCCTGCCTCACCACGTAAGGGGCCATGGGCGAAGTTGCCAGCCGATGCCGGCGAGGACATCGTGTTGCACGATAAAGAACAATAAGTTGCTTTACTTATCTGCGCGGCGGTGGCGAGGATTTCTTAGGCTCAGCCAGCCTACGGTCGAGATAGACGGCCGCCCGCGTGCGCAGCACATCTAGCTCATTGCGGAAGAAATGATCCGCGCCTTCAATCTGTTCCCATTCAACCAATTCACCCTTTTGCGTACGAATTTTGGAAGCTGAACGTTCCAAATCGGCTGGCGGGGACACTTGGTCATTGGAACCATAAAACATCATGCCTGAAGAGGGGCATGGTGCCAAAAACGACAGATCATAATGATTGGCAGGGGTGGCTACGGTAATGAAGCCGTCAATTTCTGGCCGCCGCATCAAAAGCTGCAAAGCAATATAAGAGCCAAATGAATAGCCGGCGACCCAGGTAATCGGGGCAACTGGGTTTTGTGCTTGCAGCCAATCGAGCGCACTTGCAGCGTCTGACAACTCGCCTTGACCATTGTCAAAATTGCCCTGGCTGCGCCCGACACCACGAAAATTAAATCGCAATGTTGAAAAACCCCGCTCCACAAATAATTTATGCAGCATGACAGTGACCCGGTCTTGCATCGACCCACCAGCTTTGGGGTGATTGTGCAGGATTAAAGCGATCGGCGCATTTTCCGATTCTGCTTGATTATAGCGGGCTTCTAGGCGCCCCGCAGCGCCAGTTAGGATTAGTTCGGCCATATTGCTCAGTTTAATTCTTGACCATAGAGGTCGGGAATACTAGGTCTATAACAGACAGAAACGGCTCCTATCATAGCCGGGCAGCACATTGCCAAGTTTTTCCGCAATGAAACTGTAACCTGTAGCAGGTAATGAGGTAAGGAGCGAGGATCATGGAGCTAACAACCAAGGGGCGCTATGCCGTAATGGCTATGGTGGATTTAGCCACCAACAGTGCGTCGGCTTGTCAAGCGGTCAAATCCATCACCTTGGCCGATATCGCCCGGCGTCAGGAAATCAGCCAATCCTATCTTGAGCAATTATTCGCTCGCCTGCGACGCCATGGCTTAGTGGACAGCACGCGTGGCCCCGGCGGTGGTTATCGATTGGCAATGCCTGCCGAAGCAATCGCCATAGCTACCATTATGGCAGCTGTTGAAGAGCCTTTAGAGATCACACGTTGCGAGGCCCATAATCGGATTGGTTGCCTCAGCGGTGGACGCCGTTGCCTAACCCATGATTTATGGGATGAATTATCGCGTCATATTCGCGCTTTTTTAGGCGCATTGACTTTGGCCGATGTTGTGTCGCGCCAAGTATCCAAAAACCAACTATCCAAAAACTACGATTCTATAGGCCCTTTAAGCTTGGTAGCGGCTCCGCCATGAACCGTCTTTATGCCGATCACAATGCCACCTCGCCGCTGCGGGCTGAAGCGCGCGAAGCCATGGTGCGGGCGTTGGATCTGATTGGAAACCCCTCTTCAGTGCATGGTGAAGGCCGCGCCGCCAAGCGGGCGTTGGAAGATGCCCGCGAAAACTTGGCCGCCACATTACAGTGTCATGGTGAGGCGATTTATTTTACCAGTGGCGCGACCGAGGCATTGCATATCGCACTCGAAAGCGCCCATGCGATGGACTTTAAGCGGGTATTTATTTCCCCCGTCGAACATGATGCAGTTTGGGCCTATGCTCAAAAACTTTGGCCAGACGCGCACTTAATCGCGGTGAACCAAGATGGGCTGCTTGATATGGATTGGCTGTCTGCCCGCCTTGGGTCCGATGCCAGCCCTGCTTTGGTGATCGCACAAGGGGCCAATCATGAAATTGGTACGCTCCAAAACCTTAACACATTGAGTAGCTGTGTGCGCGCTTCCGGTGGTGCTTTGATGTGTGACGGCGTGCAGATGGCAGGCAAGACCAGTGTCTCGCAGTTTGCGGGGTTCGCCGATTGGCTCATCATCTCGTCCCATAAGTTGGGTGGTCCAGCTGGCGTTGGCGCTTTGATTGTCGCTCCCGGTATCAATGCTCAACCGATACGCAGCGGCGGTGGGCAAGAGAGGGGTGCGCGAAGTGGAACCGAAAATCTGGCGGCCATCATTGGATTTGCCGCTGCGGCCCGCGCCGCTTGTGACGATGAAGCGATAAGAGCATTTTCGCGCCTTACTGGCCGTGAGCGCGATAGCTTTGAGCGCATCGTGACCGGGGGTGGAATTGGGGCCAAAGTGATCGGCACCGGTGTTGCTCGCCTCACTAATACTTCATGTCTTATGGTCGACGGTTGGGAAGGGTCCAGTCAGGTTATGGCATTGGATTTAGCGGGTGCTGCCGTTTCAGCGGGCTCGGCATGTACTTCGGGTAAAGTCAAGGCGTCGCGCATTTTGCAGGCTTGTGGATATGGACCAGCCGCCTCGGCATGTGCCATCCGCGTCAGTTTTGGCTGGTCGAGCGAAGTTGGCGACGGGGTCAAATTAGCAAACCTTTATCTTGAAGCGAGCGCACGGCTGGGTCGCACGCGATCAGCCCACGCCGCCTGAAAGGTACAAAGTTTATGCCTGCAATTAAAGAAACCATTGATACAGTTGAAAGCATTGCTGAATATGAGCATGGCTTTGTCACGGATATAGAGATGGAACTGGCCCCTAAGGGTCTCAATACAGACATTATTCGTTTTATTTCCGCCAAAAAAGGGGAACCGCAATGGATGCTCGATTGGCGCTTAGCGGCCTATGAGCGCTGGTTGACCATGCAAGAGCCGACTTGGGCGATGGTGCGGTACCCTAAGATCGACTTCCAAGATTGCTATTATTATGCCGCCCCTAAGGCCAAGATCGAGCTGGATAGCTTGGACGATCTTGACCCAGAAATCCTCGCCACCTATCAAAAACTTGGGATACCCCTGCGCGAACAAGAGGTTCTGGCAGGCGTGAAGGGCGCACCACGTATTGCCGTCGATGCCGTGTTTGATAGCGTCTCAGTTGCGACCACCTTTCGGGCGGAACTGGCCAAATCGGGCGTGATTTTTTGTTCGATGTCAGAAGCGATCAAGGACTATCCCGATTTAGTGCGCCAATATCTGGGATCGGTCGTGCCAGTCACCGATAATTTTTACGCGACGCTGAACAGTGCCGTGTTCTCTGATGGGACGTTTGTGTACATCCCGCCTGGCGTACGCTGCCCAATGGAGCTTTCGACCTATTTTCGCATCAATGCTGCCGATACAGGTCAGTTTGAGCGCACATTGATCATTGCCGATAAAGGGTCTTATGTCTCCTATCTCGAAGGCTGTACTGCGCCGAAGCGCGACGAAAATCAGCTCCACGCGGCCGTTGTTGAATTGGTGGCTTTAGAAGATGCTGAGATCAAATATTCCACCGTGCAAAACTGGTACCCCGGCGATAAAAACGGCGTGGGTGGCATTTATAATTTCGTGACCAAGCGCGCCGATTGCCGTGGTGCGCGCTCTAAAGTGTCTTGGACACAAGTTGAAACCGGGTCAGCAGTGACGTGGAAATATCCTTCCTGCATTTTGCGTGGTGATCAAAGCCAAGGCGCGTTTTACTCTATCGCCATCACCAATGGGCATCAACAAGCCGATACTGGCACCAAAATGATCCATTTGGGCAATCATACCCGTTCGCGCATCGTCTCGAAGGGCATTTCGGCTGGTCAAAGCAATAATACTTATCGCGGTCTAGTTAGTGCTCATGCGAAAGCAACTGGCACGCGCAATTTCACCCAATGCGATAGCTTGTTGATCGGCGATCAATGTGGTGCCCATACCGTGCCCTATATAGAAGCCAAAACGCCTCACGCCACCTTTGAGCACGAGGCCACCACAACGCGCTTGAGCGAGGATCAGCTGTTTTATTGCCGCCAACGCGGCTTACCGCCCGAAGATGCGGTAGCCCTTTTGGTCAATGGCTTTGTCCGCGAGGTCTTACAAGAATTGCCGATGGAGTTTGCGGTGGAGGCCCAAAAGCTGGTGGCCATCAGCCTTGAGGGGAGCGTGGGATGATGAGAGTATTTCTGGAAGAGGTGAGGTCATGACCGAAATCACAATCAACTTGCCTGATGCGCTCACAAGCGATCTGCAAGCCAAAGCAGATGCGTGGAAAATGAGCTTGGAGGAAGTCCTCCAAGAGGCCGCAGCCCAACTCATGCTTCAAGAGGATTTGGCTTTGGAGGCACTGGATTTGACCCCTGAAGAAACCGAAGCCTTAGAATTGGCTAATCGGGACTTGGCACAGGGCCTTACCATCAGTCATGAGCAGGCAATGACCCAGTTTCGTGATGTTTTGTCTCAATGATGGAGGTAAGATGGTCGCAGCAAGCGCTATCGGATCTCGTTGAAATTGGTCGCTGGCTCAATGAACGAAATCCCAAGGCTGCAAAGCGTGCTGAGCAGGAAATCGGCGTCGCCATAAGTTCGATTGCCAAAAGACCGTTAGCTTGGCCCAAAGCGCGAGGGCATGATGCCCATGTTCGAAGCCTTCCAAAGTGGACGCGAAGGATCGTTTATCGGGTTGGCCCAGATTTTATTTTGATCATCTCGATGAAACACACCCGTCAAGAAAGCAATATATGACCACCATCACCGCCATTGACCATGTGCAAATCGCTATCCCAGAAGGTGGCGAGGCCTCAGCGCGTCGGTTTTATGAAGACCTTTTGGGCCTCGACCCCGTACAAAAGCCAGCCAGTATGGCCGTGCGCGGTGGTGCTTGGTACCAAGCGGGCGCGGTTAAGGTGCATTTGGGAGTGGAGCAGAATTTTCGCGCTAATGACAAAGCTCATGTCGCCTTTGTCGTGAAGGATGTTGCAGCCCTTGCTGCCCAAGCCCAAGAGCATGGCTTTAAAGTTAAGCAGGATGATGAGTTGCCCGGTTATGTGCGCGCATTTCTCTATGACCCGTTTGGCAATCGGATCGAGGTTTTAAAGCCCCTTGGGGAGCCCGCACTATGACCCATAGGTTTGTTTCAAGCCCCATTCCCTATTCCTTCGGAAAGAAAATCCCATGCTAAACATTGATAATCTGCACGTGGAAATTGGCGGTAAGGCCATTATCAATGGCCTAACGCTAGAAGTGCCTGCAGGGCAAGTGCATGCGATCATGGGCCCAAATGGGGCAGGCAAATCCACTTTGTCTTATGCGCTAACCGGGCGTGAAGGCTATGAGGTGACGCGCGGCACTGCGACCCTAAATGGCGTCGATCTGCTGAGCCTGCCGCCAGAAGCCCGCGCCGCCAAGGGCCTGTTCTTGTCATTCCAATACCCGTTAGAGATCCCAGGCGTGCCAACCTTGACCTTTTTGCGCACCGCTTTGAATGCTCAGCGCAAAGCCCGTGGTGAGGACGAAATCAGCGTTCCAGACTTCATGAAGCTATCACGCGAAGTCGCAAAAAAGCTGGGTGTCACCCAGGACATGATGAAGCGGCCCTTGAATGTTGGTTTTTCGGGTGGCGAGAAGAAGCGCATGGAAATCTATGCGATGGCGCTGTTGGATCCCCGCTTCATGATCCTAGACGAGACAGATTCTGGCTTGGATATCGACGCTTTGCGCGTCGTGTCTGAAGGGGTCAATGCGCTACGCGGACCCAAAAAGGCCATGTTGGTGATCACCCATTACCAACGTCTGTTGGATTATATTAAGCCCGACCGCGTGCATGTTCTCGCAGGTGGGCGCATCGTCGATAGTGGCGGCCCTGATTTAGCTTTGACCTTGGAAGCGAGCGGCTATGACCGCTATAAGGATGCCGCTTGATGGTTCTTGTTGCACCAAGCTTAGCCGACGGCGAATTAGCTGTACTAGAGGCTTTGGCACCCACCCAAGCCGGGGAAGCGGCGCGCGCGTCCATCCTCGCTCAAGGCTTACCAACCAAGCGGAATGAAGCGTTTAAATGGTCTGACCTACGTGCGGCCCTTCAAGACGGCGTGCCGAAGCCCAGCGGATCGGCAGGCATGGTCCCGGCCTGTTGGCAAGATGCTTTGGTGATCGATTTTACCCCCGAAGGCTTTGGCCTAGAGGGCGATAAAGATGCGGGCCTTGTTATTGAAAGTGAAGAAAGCTTACCGCTTGAAGATGTAGTGGGGGTAGAGAGCCTTGCCGCCGGGTTTGCCCCGCGCGCTTTGGTGTTGCGCATAACCAGCCAGCAATCGAGGCCAATCTTCCTGCGCCGTCATCCCGGGGCGCCGATGCGGGTGCGCGTGGAGCTGAAAGCCGAGACAAATCTCACCTTGGTGGATACCAGTCTGGGCGAAGCAGGCCTAG
Organism: Candidatus Phycosocius spiralis; assembly: GCF_030158815.1. Lineage (GTDB taxonomy): Bacteria > Pseudomonadota > Alphaproteobacteria > Caulobacterales > Aquidulcibacteraceae > Aquidulcibacter > Aquidulcibacter spiralis. Next base: position 254,154 of record NZ_BPFZ01000001.1, on the reverse strand, counting down.
CGAGCGCCTTGATCGAGGCTGAGCTTGCTACCGGGGCGACCTTGACGCGCTACAGTCTCCAGCAGGGCGGAAATAAAGCGATCGACCTTTCCCATTGCCGGGTCACGATTGGGGCAGGGGCCACTTATGAGGCGACATCCTTGATGTTTGGTGCCCATTTTGCCCGCGCAGAGACATTGGCGCGTCTCATCGGGGCAGGTGGCTATTGCCGTATTCGAGGCGCTTATCTTTTGGCTGGATCCTCTCATGCTGATATGACATCTAAGATAATCCATCTGAGCCCAGATACGTTCACAGAAGAATTGTTCAAAGGTGCCGTTCAAGATCGCGCGCGTGGTGTCTTTCAAGGAAAAATTCTGGTTGAACGGGGCGCACAACAAACCGATGCCCGCCAAAATCACCATGCCTTAATGCTCACCGAGGGCGCTCAAATTGATGCCAAGCCTGAGCTCGAGATTTATGCCGATGATGTGCAATGCGCCCATGGCAACACGATCGGCGCATTGGATGAAGAAGCACTGTTTTACTTGCGCCAACGCGGCATTCCCGAAAACCAAGCCAAGGCGCTTTTGATCGAGGCTTTTGTCACCGAAGTATTTGATACCCTATCAGAACAAGACGTGCGCGACTGGTTCAACGACCAAGCGCGAACATGGTTGAAGTCCAGAGTCGGTTGAGCGCCATGGCACCACCCGTAACGCCCTTTAACAGCCAAGTCATCCGTGACGCGTTTCCTATTTTGGGCCGGCGCGTGCATGGCAAGCCCTTGGTCTATCTTGATAATGCAGCTAGCGCTCAAAAACCTGAAGCTGTGATATCGGCGATGGCACAGTTTCAGCGCACCTCCTACGCCAATGTGCATCGTGGATTGCATACTTTGGCCAATGAAGCGACCCAGGCCTTTGAGGATGCGCGCACCAAAGTCGCCCATTTTATTGGAGCAGGGAGCGCGGAGGAGATTGTTCTCACCAAAGGCGCGACCGAGGCAATCAATCTGGTTGCTGCAGGGATCAGCCAGAGATTAGAGCCAGGTGATGAGATTTTGATTTCAGAGCTAGAACATCATGCCAATATTGTGCCGTGGCATATGGCGGCACAACGCACAGGCGCAATCCTTAAATGGGCTCCGATTACCCCAGATGGGGCGCTCGATATGGATAAGCTTTCGGCCTTGATAACACCGCGCACCAAAATGGTGGCGATCAGCCATATGTCCAATGTCTTGGGAAGTGTGCAGGATGTAACTGCTATCGTCGCTATGGCACACGCTCAGGGCGCACTGGTGCTGCTCGATGGCTGCCAAGGGGTGGTCCATCAAAGCATCGACGTTCATGCAATTGGTGCTGATTTTTATGTGTTTTCTGGTCATAAGATGTATGGCCCAACCGGGATTGGCGTTCTACATGGGACTCCAGCAGCCTTGGATGCTTTGCCACCGTGGCAGGGTGGGGGCGAGATGATTGAGATCGTCTCGAAAGAACGCATAACCTATAATGTACCCCCGTTTCGTTTTGAGGCTGGTACCCCTGCGATTACAGAAGCTGTCGGGCTTGGGGCGGCAATTGATTGGATCCAAAGTCAGGATCAAGCGGGTTTGCATGCCCATGAACAAGCACTTTTAAACTATACAATGGAAGCACTTCATGGCGTCAATGGTGTCCGTCTTTATGGCACGGCACCGGGAAAAGGCGCGATTGTGGCTTTCAATGTCGATGGGGCACACCCACATGATGTTGCCCAACTTCTTGATCGCTCCGGCGTAGCGGTGCGGGCGGGGCACCACTGCGCCCAGCCTTTGATGACAGCCCTTGGCGTGACCGCAACCGCGCGGGCAAGCTTTGCGGCTTATACGACCTTTGAAGAGGTCGATCTCTTTTTGGCAGCGCTGGCTAAAGCGCGCAATTTTTTGCTTTGAGGCAGGCTTATGACCGATGAAACCACTGTAACGCGAGACTTACTTGATCTGGCTACCCCCCCGATCGTGACACCAGACCGCGAGCCTTCCGATTTGCCGCCTGAAGAAATCGCACGCCTGACCGATGATCTGATCGAGGCGTTTAAAACCGTCTATGACCCAGAAATTCCAGTTGATGTCTATGAATTGGGCTTGATCTATAAGGTTGACCTCAAGGCTGGGGGCCATGTGGATATTGATATGACTTTGACTGCGCCCGCTTGTCCAGTTGCTGGGGAATTACCGATTATGGTGGAAGATGCGGCCAAAACGGTTAAAGGGATTAATTCGGCCAAGGCGATTGTCACGTTTGAACCGCCTTGGACCCAAGCCCGGATGAGCGATGAAGCCCGTTTGGCTTTAAATATGTTATAGGTGCGCCATGATTACATCCGACACCCTTGCCCCACGCACCCGCCGTCCACGCCCACAAGTGGTGACCCTTACCGCCGCCGCCGCTCAGCGCGTGCGTGACATCATGGCAAAGACAGATAAACCATATCTTCGGGTCGGAGTAAAAAATGGTGGCTGTGCGGGCATGGAATATGTGATGGCCTATGCAGACCAGCCCGATCCCCACGACGAAATTGTCGAAGACAAGGGCGTCAAGATCCTTGTTGCTTCCAATGCAATCTTATTTTTGATCGGATCAGTGGTCGACGTAGAGACCACCCGATTGCATTCCAAATTCGTCTTTACAAACCCCAATGAAACCGATGCTTGCGGGTGCGGCGAGAGCGTGACCATCGTGCCTGCCAATTTTGAGGCTTGAGAATTATTGTTGTCCAGCCTGACATGAACCACTTGCGTAAAGGCATGCTCTTACCAACATAAAGCACTATCTTGCCTCATAGAATGGGGCTTAACTTTTTGGGGAACTGGCATGGCTTTCAATACACGTCTGGCTGGCTTAGCTTTGGTGGGCATGGGTGTCGCTTCGGTGGCAGGGTGTGGCTATAACACCATTCCTACGCAAGAAGAGGCGGCGAAAGCCGCTTGGGCTGAAGTGCAAACCCAATATCAACGCCGCGCTGATTTAGTTCCTAATTTGGTATCCACGGTTAAGGGGGCTGCTTCCCAAGAAAAAGAGGTTTTAACAGCCGTGACCGAAGCCCGTGCTTCGGCCACCCGCCCCAGTTTTGATAGCTCGACCATTACTGACCCCGCCAAGTTCGCTGAGTTTCAGGCCGCCCAAGGCCAACTTTCTGCAGCTTTAGGCCGCTTGATGAGCATCCAAGAAAACTATCCAGAGCTACGCTCGCTCGAAGGCTTCACAGCCCTGCAAGGTCAGCTTGAAGGCACCGAAAACCGCATCGCGATTGCACGACGTGACTATAATGCAGCTGTGCAGACCTATAATACAACATTGCGTACTTTTCCCTCAGTAATCTGGGCCCAGACAGTCTTTGCTTCTTCCAAGCCGATGCAATTGTTCCAAGCCGCAAGCGGGGCTGAACAACCGCCAGAAGTCAAGTTTTAAGCCTTGCCTCCATGTTGCCTCACCTTGCGACTAATCCCTAGAAAGGGGGCGATATGCTGAAGATTTGGCAACACCGCGTCCGTCAGTTTACCCTTATTGGGTGTTTCGCGGTCGCCGTCCTAGCGGCGATTGTGTCCAGCACACAGACATGGGCTGCGGGGCCAACTTTTCCGGCCTTGACTGGGCGGGTTGTAGACGCCGCTAACATTATACCTGACGACACCGAGGCCCAACTGACGGCTCAATTAGCGGCTTTGGAAGCCAAATCCTCTGATCAGCTGGTGGTGGCGACCGTGCCTAGCCTTCAAGGCTTTGAGATTGAAGAATACGGTTATCAATTAGGCCGAACATGGCAGATTGGCCAAGGTGAGGGTCTAAGCAATGGCATAATTTTGCTAGTAGCGCCGAATGAACGCAAGGTGCGTATTGAAGTTGGATATGGCCTTGAAGGGGTGATGACCGATTTTTTTGCGGGGCAAATCATCCGCGATACGATTGTGCCAGCCTTTAAGGCAGGCGATATGCCTTTGGGGATTACAAAGGGCGTTACCGCAATTGAAGGGGTCCTGACAGCCGATCCAGCCGAGCTACAGGCGCGCGCCGTGCGTGGGCTTAAAGAACAGGCAAGCGGGATGCAGTATAGCCCAGCCCAAGCCATCATCATGGTGCTGGTATTGCTGTTATGGGTTTGGATTTCTGTTCATAGTTCCCGGCATGGTCGTTTCCGTCGCCGTTCGGCTTGGGGGATGACACCTTTTGTCCTGTACGACTGGGATCAACGGCGCAGAGGCGGGGGTGGCTTTGGTGGTTTTGGTGGCGGGGGGGGCTTTTCTGGCGGCGGCGGTAGCTTTGGTGGAGGAGGCTCGTCAGGATCATGGTAACACTAGCGCCTCAAGGCCTAAATGCCGATCAAAAAAAGTCGATCGTAGATGCCATTGTAGCAGCCGAACTCAAAACGGCGGGTGAGATTGTTGTGGTAGTGGCGCGCAAATCGTCTGACTATAATCTTGTGCCTTGGGTGTATGGCATCGCCATTGCATGTTGTTTTCCATTACTGCTTCTCGCGTTTGGTTTCGATCCAATCACTTTGGCCGAATGGGTCCATGCTTCACAGTCTGGTGGATGGCGTTTGGGTGTAGATTATAGTGCCTATAATGAAGCCCAGATTGGCATGGTTCTGATTGTGATCGCTCAAGTTTTGATCGTGATGTTAGCACAAACTTTGGGTCGCTTTTCATGGGTTCGAGATTTGTTGACCCCAATCTGGATTAAACGACAGCAGGTCCATCAAGCTGCGCTGGACCAATTTGTCACCCAGGCCATGCAGGAAACCCAAGCGCGAACCGGTGTGCTGATCTATGTGAGCTTAAAGGAAAAACAGGCCGAAATCGTTGCAGATACTGGTATTTATACTAAGGTTGATCAAGGGGTCTGGCGTGATGTGATCCAAGATTTGGTAAGCGCAGCATGCGCTGGCGATTTAGCGCAAGGCCTGGTTGGGGCCGTTGCAGCCAGTGCAACGATCTTGGCACCGCATTTCCCCCCTATTGCGGGCGATGCCAATGAATTGTCCAACAAGGTGATCCTGATTTAGACCCTTATCCCGCCCGTTTGGCCATCCAAATTCCAACCAGCACCAAAGCCCCGCCAGCCACTTGAATTGGGGTTAAGCTTTCGTGCAGCCACAGCCAGCCCAATAAGCCTACCAAAACAGGTTGAAGTAAGATAAGGACGGAAGCGATGTGGGTGGGCACCATGCCAAAACCAACAGCCAATAATCCTTGCCCACCGACCTGCGCCAAAAGCCCAAGTACCAAGATGGGCCACCATTGGCTGATCCAAGACTGACCCGTGTCCGGTGGCAGGATCGGCTCGCCTGCAATCAAGGTAACCGCCAAGCATATAACCATGGCGACACAAGATGAGAAGAACATAATGGTCCCAGCACCCCAATCGGCGCGCATTCTCGCCATTGCCAAGAGATAAAGGCCGTACCAAATTGAAGTGAGGGCCGCTAAGCCATCACCTACTAAGCGATCTGGATTGGTTGCCGGGGCACCACCCGATAAAGCTAGGGAACCCAATAGTGCAAGCCCAACCCCGGCCCAATAGGCTTTTGTAGGTAGCATTCTGGTGGTCAGCCACGTAAAGGCAACAACCACGATTGGGGTTAGATTCGATAAAAACGTGGCGTTAGCCGCACTGGTGCGCACAATGCTGGCGTGCCAAGTGGCTAAATCACCGGCAAACAATGCACCCGCAAGGATCAGGAGACCCCAAGGCATCGTGGGTTGAACATCGTTACCCTTTGCCTTCTTCGCTTCAATTAAGCTCCAAATACTCAATAATGGCAAGGCAAAGGACAAGCGCCAAAATGCGCTAGCTTGGGGCCCTAATGGTGATAATTTCACCATGATTGGCGCAAGTGCAATGCATGAGGCCCCAGCCGCCAACACAAATGTTCCGATGAAAATTGAACGCGGGTTATCGTGCACTAAATCAATAATCCTATAGGCCCACAAGAGCACGAATCTGGTTGGGACTTGTGCCGTTTTCACGCATACTTCGCAATGTGACCGCCTGATTTCTTTTGGCATATCTTTTGCCATCGGCATCCAGGATCAAGCGGTGGTGATGATATTCAGGCGTTGGTAAGTCAAATAGAACCTGTAACAGCACATGCAAATGGGGTACATCTGCTAAGTCCTCGCCACGAATAACATGGGTTATGCCCTGGGCCGCATCGTCTAAGACACTTGCCAAATGATAGCTAGATGGAAATTCTTTGCGCCCCAGTACCACATCGCCCAGACGTTCCAGATCCGCCTTGACCCAGTTCCCATTTGCCAAAAAGCCTAAATCTTCCCATCTAGCCCCCAAATACTGGCGGCAGCGTGAAAGGGACAGACGCCACGCAAATGGGCGGTTTTCAGCCAGAAGACGGGCTTCTTGTGCTACCGTCAAAGCGTGGTCAACAGACGCCGACACTGGGCCATGGGGTGCAGCTGCTATGTCTGCCATTAGGGATTTGCGGGTTTTGAAGCAGCGATAGATCAAACCAAGGCTTTCGAGCTGAGAGAGCGCGGCCTGATACTCATCCATATGCTCGCTTTGGCGGCGCACGGGTTGTTCCCAACTGAGGCCTAACCAGGCCAAGTCCTCATAAATCGCCGCCTCAAATTCAGGCCGACAACGGGTTTGATCACTATCTTCAATGCGCAGAATAAATCGGCCTTTGGCTTGTTGTGCCGCTTCAAAAGCCGTCCATGCCGAAAACGCATGTCCTAAGTGCAAATAGCCGGTGGGGGAAGGGGCAAACCGTGTGGTAAACATGGCTGCTCTATGCCGTAGCGGCGCTGTCTTTGGCAACGCTGTTTTGCTATGAAGGCGGATGACTTTGATTTCCTTGACCGGCCCCAGCCGCCCGCCACGATCGGGCCAACCCGCCAAAAGCCTAGTGATTACCTTGCATGGCTATGGCTCTAATGGTGACGATTTGCTCTCTTTGGCACACTATTGGGACAAGTTACTCCCCGACACGCACTTTTCCTCGCCGAATGCACCCCAATCCGTTCCAGGATTTGATATGATGTATCAATGGTTTAGCATTGAAACCATGGACCCTTTTAAACTCGCTCAAGGCGCGCATGCCGCTGCCCCGATACTTGATGCCTTTATTGATTCTGAGATCACACGTCTTGGCATAACCAAGGCACAAACTGCTTTGGTTGGGTTTAGTCAAGGCACGATGATGGCACTACAAATTGGTCTAACCTCAAAACAACCTTACGGCGGTATAGTTGGTTATTCGGGTGCCTTGGTCGGCAATCCCTTGATCGCCTCTAAACCCCCGGTCTTGCTTGTCCATGGCGATCAGGATGAAAGAGTGCCACTTGGAGCCAGTCAATTGGCGCTACAAAGGATGGTGGCCGCTGGTATAGATGTGCAGCTGCATATCTCGCCTACAACTGGTCATACGATTGCTATGGACGGGCTACAGCTGGGGGGCGCATTTCTCGCGCGCGTGCTCAATAGTTAAATCCCCGATTGGCCGCTTACTCACTGCAACGACATAAACCTTTTGCGTATCTGTCATGTTTTCTTGTTTGTGAATCGGTTAGTGCTAAATCGTTGTGCAGGAGGATAAGGTTTTCAGTACGCTAAGCCAAGCAGGTCTCGCTTATGGGTTAAGCACTCCGCGTTGCGCTTTTTGCCTAGGCGTTGGAGGATCATTTGGACATTGATCACCATTTATGTGGGTTACAGACCAATCATGCCAAACCCTATAGGCAGTTTAATGGTTTTCCTGCCTTAGTTCTCAATGCCGATTATCGGCCATTATGCTATTATCCCTTATCAACCTGGTCCTGGCAGGATGCTGTCAAAGCTGTATATATGGAGCGGGTTGAGGTGGTTGCCGAATATGAGCAGGCCGTCCATAGCCCAAGTTTTGAAATGCGCTTGCCTAGCGTGATTTCTCTCAAAGAATATGTGCAGCAAGACCGCACCCCAGCCTTCACCCGGTTTAATCTTTTTTTGCGAGATGGTTTTAAATGTGCTTATTGTCATGCCACTGATGAATTGACCTTTGACCATGTGATTCCTCGCTCTAAAGGCGGCAAAACAACGTGGGAGAACATCGTGACGGCGTGCTCGCCTTGTAACCTTAAGAAGGGCGGAAGAAACCTTCGCGATGCGGGTATGAATCCGCGCCGGGCACCTAAACGTCCCACCATGCATGAGCTTCAAGCCATGGGCCGAAAGTTCCCACCCCACCATTTGCACGAAAGCTGGGTGGACTGGCTCTATTGGGATGTTGAGCTAGAAGCTTGAGGTAAAACTCTTTGTTGGACGGAGCCCACAAGGTCTAGAAGGTCTAGACGCGCTTTGGTGCCCCTTCTGGTCAAAACCGTCCCAGACACTTGATATCAAGTTAATCCGTGCGATCGCGGTCCCAATCATCGGCCCTGCTAATATAGCCCTTACATCCCGCCGAAACTATGCTTATCTCCAGCAGGGTGCTGCGAAAGGTTAGCGAGATAGACAATCACGAATGAAGCAGCCAAGCAAAGTCAAGCTGTTAGGCTTTAAGCAAAATCTCTCCCATGGCTTGGACAAAGTGCGTGCCATCGGTTCTTTACTGTACAAATGCGGCCTTGCCGTGCTTGGCCTACTTGGCGTTTTGATCGGATTTATTCAAAGAATGTTTGGACTGGCGTTGCGCGAAACCTATGAAGCGCTCGATCGACGTCATGAGGAACAGATCAAACAAGGTATCGACAAGATGGGACGGCGAAGCGACTGGCGAGACACTGATGATGAAGATGATCGTAGAGCTTATAGCCGTAAAATGGAAGAAGCCCGTCGTCGTTATGAGTTGGAAATTCGCGCAGCTCGCGATGTGCAACGTCAAGAGCGCCGCGCGCAAGCTGGACTTAAGGCAGGCTGGACAGTGGCCAGTGTCGGCTCAGGTATTTTTTTGGCAGCCGTGATCGGCGACGCACTTAATCCTTTGGCAGGCATTGGCTTTGGCATCATGATCGGCGGATTTGTATCTTGGATTGGGTCCTCAATACTCAGTCGCAGTCAAAAAACGGCACGCCTTACCAATGCTATCCCTGTGCCAGCGCGCCCTGAAATCAAAGCGCCGACTGTGAGTGAGAATACAATGCCTCAAGGGCGCACTGAGTTGGTTCAACAAGTCTTGGCTGAAGCGGCGGCGGCTCTGCGCGCTTTGGATGGTACCGTGTCGCGCTTGCGACATCCTGATTCTGTGGCTTCGGTTGCCCGTATCGTGGCAGTTGGTAATCGACTGATGTTGAGTGTGGCGGCAAACCCCGAAAAACTTGGTGTTGCCCAACGTGTTTTCACCTATTATTGCCCTGAGACGGTGAAAGTGGCCGATGCCTTGGCCAAACTCGAAGCCGATACAGACCCTGATATAGAGCGGATCAGTGGTACCCAAACCGTACTCAAAAAACTTGAAGTCTTGTTTGAGCGTACTGAACTTGAGCTCAAGGCCGATGAGGGCAAGGAATTAGATATTGATCTACGCTTACTCGACCAATCGATCGAGACGGATTTGCGCTCGCGTTAATCGCCTTGTGTGTGTTGGTTCCAAGCTGGCGGTAGTTTAATCCCTGAAGTAAACCTACCTTGGGGACGCCATGACAGAGATTATTGCGATTTGGTCATGCCAAGGACGAACAAGTGAACCGGTTGAACGAGAAACTGGTGCCGGTTGCAGGAATCGAACCCGCGACCGTCCGATTACAAATCGGGCGCTCTACCTGCTGAGCTAAACCGGCATTATATGCTTCCTAAACGTTTTGGGGCTTATGGTGCAAGTGCGCTCTGCAATTGACCGCAGATGCTGTGTCTTTATTCTTTCTTGGGGGATCTTTTTGGCATGATTTTAAAGCTTCAAGGCCTTCCCAAACGGCTACCCCTCTAGGTATTCGCACAATTTTACCACCTTGACACGTTGCAACCAAGGCCGCTCCAGCCTAGTAAATTCAAAGATGACTGGCTTTACCAAATGTATTAAATGAGGGCGCAGATGGCGCAAACTGTAGGATCAGCCGTTGAACAAGTCGGCCTTGAGATTAATCATACGCTCGTAACCAGTGATTTTTTGCTGGACTATCTTCCTATCATTGTTTTTCTGGGGCTAGCGGCAGCCCTTGGTTGCGCCTTTATAATGGCCAGTTTTGTTTTGGCCCCATCCAGTCCTGATCCTGAAAAAGTATCGACCTATGAGTGCGGATTCAACGCTTTTGACGATGCGCGGATGAAGTTTGATGTGAAATTCTATCTGGTTTCGATCCTATTTATCCTCTTTGACTTAGAAATCGCCTTTCTGTTTCCCTGGGTTTTGGCCCTCGATGAGCTAGGCCCCTTTGGTTATTGGTCGATGATGAGTTTCCTTGGAATTTTGTTGGTAGGCTTTATCTATGAGTGGAAGAAAGGGGCCTTAGAATGGAACTAAAGCTTCCCCCGCGCGGCGGTATGCTTCCGGTAATGAATGAAAAAATTGACTCAGTCATACCCAACGATCCTTATTTTTCTGGGCTGTCTGATGAATTGGCCGATAAGGGATTTGTTGTTGCTGCCACAGATGATTTGATCACTTGGGCTCGTACTGGTTCTTTGATGTGGATGACGTTTGGTTTGGCGTGCTGTGCGGTTGAGATGATGCAAGCCGCCATGCCGCGCTATGATATGGAGCGGTTCGGATTTGCCCCGCGCGCTAGCCCACGCCAATCTGATGTTATGATCGTGGCTGGCACCTTGACCAACAAAATGGCACCGGCCTTGCGTAAGGTTTATGACCAAATGCCAAACCCACGCTATGTCATCTCCATGGGTTCATGCGCCAATGGTGGAGGTTATTATCATTATAGTTATGCAGTCGTTCGTGGCTGCGACCGCATCGTTCCAGTCGATATTTATGTCCCTGGATGTCCACCCACAGCAGAAGCCCTGTTGTATGGTATCTTACAATTACAAAAGAAAATCCGCCGTGAAGGAACGATTGAGCGATGAGCACATTGGTTGCATTACAAGACCGCCTGACCGCAGCGCTCGATACCTCAATCCTTTTGGTGAACTTAGCTGGGGGTGAACTAACGCTTACGATCAAGCGTGACGACAATTTGGCTGTTCTGCAACATCTGCGCGATATTGAGGGATTTACTTCCTTTGTAGATTTATGCGGAGTTGATTATCCTGAACGGGTAGAACGCTTTGAGATAGTCTATCACCTTTTATCCATGAGCAAGGCTAACCGCGTGCGGGTTAAGCTTTCAACCGATGAAGATACCCCAGTTGACTCCGCCTCTGGTCTTTGGCCCGCGGCTGAATGGTTTGAGCGTGAAGCATTCGATATGTATGGCATTTTATTTTCCGGCCATCCAGATTTACGCCGCATACTTACTGATTATGGTTTCCACGGCCATCCGCTGCGCAAAGACTTCCCCCTCACTGGCTATAATGAAGTGCGCTATGACGAAGCCCAAAAGCGGGTGATTTATGAGCCGGTAAAGCTGGTTCAAGAGTATCGCAATTTCGATTTCCTAAGTCCCTGGGAAGGGATGCTGTCCGGCGATGAGAAGGCAGTAGAATAAAGATTGTTAAATATCTCTTCGCCCCCTATGGTGTTATTCAATAGTCAAACTGTCGCGAACTAATCTGTGAACAAACCTAGCGACTTGCTTAAAGTTATCAACCAAGTGGATCAATGCGCCGGTGTGATGAGCTTTATGTGTTGGGTAGGCTGAAACGTGTCTATGACCTCATCTTGGGCCACAATGAATTAAGTGTGGGCAACTTTAGGGACAGATTGACTTAGCTTGCTTGACCAGCGGTTTTAGGGGTGAATCGGTTTATCAGCTTCCAAGGTATTTGGCGTTTTAACGCTCCGTTTTTCTCAGTTATGGGCCAATTGGAGCACTGACTTGGTTTACCTTTTAGCCAATGGCAAAGCTAGTCCTGTTGTGCCAGCATGTTGGATAGAATCATGTTTGGTAAAAAGCATGGCGGGTCGGCCACCGGTCTGGGTCTCCATCGCGCCTGTAGATACGACAAGGCCTGAGCGCTCTAAGGTTCGGCGGAAGTTTTGTTTATGTAGAGGCACACCGCACAAGGCCTCGACCAAATCTTGCAGCATACTGAGCGTAAACCGCTGCGGGGCTAGATCAAACACAATCGGGCGATAGCGGATTTTAGCACGTAATCGGCCCATGGCCGTGGCCAGGATGCGACGGTGATCAGAGACCATGGCCTCGCCAGCATAGTCAGTCGTGGTCATAGGTATGAAAGATGGGTTGGATTTAGCCCGGTCGCGAGCGGCTTCTTGCACAAGGCCAGCTTCATATAAAAGCTCGTATCGTTCAAGGACATGCGATTCGTTCCATGACAACCCGTTTAGACCAAAGGCTAAAGCGACCCTGTTTTGTCGCTCTGGCGTTGTGGCCCAACTACTCAAAGCGGCAATGATTGCCTGCACTGCCCGCGTACCCGACATGGTCCGCTGATCCTCCCAAGGCAAAAATCGATACCAATCCGCCCAAATACCCGCCCGTCTTTGGCCATCGATAATGCTTCCAGCTAAGGCAATATAGCCAACCGAAACAATGCGATCCCCATCGGTGGATAGGCCCATATCCGCGACAGGGGCTTCACGACCTTTGTCGCCAAACGTATATAATTGTTCAACATAGCCTAAAGCAAAGCCGGTCTGGGCGGTCACAAAATCGCGCACCGCCAACTCAAAGGTACGATGGCCGACTGGGTCGAAACTGCCAAAGGGCAATCCAATCGCTGGTTGCCCGCCACTCAATAAAACTTCAGGACCTTTAGCACCCGCCGCCACAACCACAGCAGATAGGCCAATAATCACGCGGGGAGAGGCTGTCACCTAAACCTCCCACCGGGCTGGTAAATCGAAGGCTACACCTTCAAAACAATCTTCACCACGGCCTATGGCATCAACCGCTTCTACCATTTTGCCTCCCCGACACAACAGATCATCCCCACAAGCGGTCAGAAGGCGGTTAGGTGAGGCTGTTGGCGAGAATTCACGGATGAAACTGGCAATGATGTGGGGTTCGATGTCTGGATTAAGCGCACACGCGACGATAAAGGCTGTAGCGGTGGATCGCGATACCCCAGCCCAACAATGCACCACCAAAGGCGCGGCTTGGTCCCATGCTTGAATATGATCTAATATGGCACATACATGTGCCGCCGCAGGGCTGATTAAGCCTTCTTGGCTGGAGGTGGTGTCATTGAGCCCTAACTTCAAATGGGTTGTGGGCGAGACACCTACAGGGGTATCAATCATAGAGCTTGGGTCTAGGAGTGAAATAAGCCCCCATGGATTCAGCCGTGCGACCGTGGCATGAACACGAGACAGGGAACACACAGAGATGAAAGGCATCAAGGGATCTTTCTTTTGGTGTTTGTGGGGGCTAAGGCATCGATCTGGCTGATTAAGCTGTGATGGCGTTCAAGATAGGCGGTTTGGGCTTGGCGGGTTGGCCAAGGTTGAAGAGTGAGGGTATAGCCAGCTGGTGGGGAGCCAAACAATTGGGTTGCTTCACTGATGCTAAAGCCCGCTACTTGTGTTGCTTCAAAAAATGCACTGACCCGATCAGCCTGTTTGATCAATTGTTTTAGAGCCAAGGGGGTCGTGGCTGGTAAGCCAAAACGAATATGAATCGCGCGCTCTAATCGATCTTCAAAAGTCCGATAATTCATGCCAAGAGCGTTTTTAAATGGACTAATCATATCCCCAACCACATATTCAGGCGCATCATGCAACAGAGCAATCAAGCGATCCTGCGGGCTTAAATCTGGGGCAATATGGTGGGCGATCTCCTCGACCATCAAACTATGTTGGGCCACACTTAAAGCGTGATCCCCGGTTGTCTGCCCGTTCCACCGCGCCACTCTGGCCAAGCCATGAGCAATATCTCCAATCTCAATATCTAAGGGGGAAGGATCTAATAAATCTAAACGGCGCCCTGAAAGCATGCGTTGCCACGCGCGCGGTGGCGTTTTTCTCTCATAGGATTGAAGTGTTTTTGGCATGCGTGAAAGTTTTGGTTTGGCCATAAGTCTCATCTGGTTAAAATGGCTTGTGCTAGCCTGAGTGGCTGCCTAAATCTATAGCATGACACGACGGCATGACACGATAAGGTGACAGGATAGGGTGAAGGAGCGTATGTGCAAGGGTGACTACTAGCTGGGGTGGGATTCACCAAAACCCATGATGCAACACCAGCGTTTGACCGCGTTGATGGAGAAAGATCATGAGCCAAGTTGAAATCCTGATGCCCTTATTGGGGGACAAGTCAGATGTCGATTTGATGGCACATACCCAAAAACTTGCGGCCATGATGAATGGGCAAGTGGCGTGTGTCTTCACTCAATCCGATCCAGCCGATATGATGGCTTGGTCAGCGGATGGCGCTTTTGCCGCTACTTCTGTCGGGCTCATTCAATCAGCCCGTGACGGCAATGACGAAGCATGGGACATTGTACGTAAAAGAGTAAAGTCGCTAGGCTTTCGATCTGATAACCTATGTGTAGAACGCTTGATTGGACGGGCGGATCGGTTATTGGCACGGCGCGCGGCTTTGAGCGATTTGGTGATCTTTACCTGTGAGACTGCACGGGGAAAAACCTCCATCTCACCTCTGTTTGAAGCGCTGTTGATGGATGCACATGCCCCGATCTTCATTCCAAGAAGACCCATATCTGATCTCGCTGGTGTGGCCTTGATCGCATGGGACGGCAGTGTAGAGTCAGGACGTGCTGCCAAAGCGGCATTGCCACTCTTAAAGCATGCCAAGTCAATTATCATCATCCAAGCTGTGGGGGCGCAGGACGATTTAGACAAGCAGTTGAGTGAGCCTGCGCGCCTGCATGCATGGCTTTCCCGTCATGGTATCGCCTCACAAATTGAGCAGATTGAAGCAAGCCACGAGGCCGCCACCGATATTCTTATAGCCTGCGCCAACCATGGGGCTGGCCTTTTGGTTTCAGGGGCTTATGGCCATTCGCGTGCCCGAGAATTTATCTTTGGGGGAGTGACACGCACCTTGATCAAGACGGTTACAAGCCCATCTCTTTTCATGTGTCACTAGCAATCAGGGCCCATGGGTCACTTAGTTCAACGGAGTAGGATATGACAGATCTCACACGAATCATTTTGCGTTTGGCCCGTAACCCGCAAGTAGGTTTTCCAAGTGGCGATGCACGTCATGGTTATAGCTTAGTTGCTCCATTACGCTCGGATGGGCATCTTGATGTAGCGGCGTGGCAAGCTCACCGCGCCAAATGCACAGTACGTCGTTTTGATCCCAGTCCTGATCATGGCGGCCCAGAAATTGCCGACGGTTTACTTACCCATCACGGTACACGCTGGTATTTCCATTATGATGAAGCTTTTGAAGGCCCTGATGAAAATGTAGATCATTTGGGGGAGCATCGTTTACTGATCGGGGATTATGTGACCATCACAAGGCGCGGGCAAGCTTTGACTTATCAAGTCGTGGAAGAAACAGACATGACATAGGACCGGCATTGTCACAGTCCTAGCGACAAAACCGGTCAGTTTTTGACTTCAGTTTGAAGGAAGTTTTATCGATCGTTGGCTTTTGTTGGACCCTTTATACAATCATCCAATTATGCGGGCTGTGTTAGCGGCATTATAGCCTATGCCCATCCGATTATGAGCTAAAAGCACCCCTAAATGCCCCAACACCCTTTATCAATTATTCTTCATGGCCGGTCTCATCCTCAGCGATCTAGCGATAAACATCCCGACAAGGCTGGACGTTAAATCCAAGGTCACTATGGTTTGTTCCCGGGGCAGTTCATTTTCTTTTGCGTATTGGGTAAAGCTAGCTGGAAAATCCTGTTACTCGTGGAGTTCATTCTTGATAATATTTTTTTGGCAATAGTGCACCGCCGTTTTGGATTACTCTATTGCTGGCTTTAGTGGCAAACTTGTGGTCAATTTTTGGCAGTTGGCTTTGTTCTAATCGTTACGCGATCAGGCTTATTCATGTAAATTTTAAATAATCAGCCCGCGTGGTCCGCTAATTGCTTCATCCATGAAGATTTCAAATGCATGTCTGATCTCGCGTGGTGGATCGGCAAGCCCAGACAAAAGTACGGTCAGATGCTTATCTCCCAGCTTACGCCAATGGCGTGCTTGCCACCGCCGCCAGAACGGCCCATGATCAGGACGCACAATCACCAGGCTAAACCGTGCAACAAGGTCAATCTCTAACACAGCAATTTTGGGCAAGCTCATCAGGCGGGCTTGGGGCCTTTCGAGATAGGTAATTTGACCGATCGCTTGCCACGGGATCAACCCTAAACCATCCAATCGAAATCCGTCTTCACAAAGCTCAATCGCAGGTTTGGATGGTTTAAGGACGGGCGCAAAATGAAACAATAATGCCAACATACAGCCGATAGGTGCTATAGGAATGGTTCTAACCAACACCATGGTACCAAGCGCCGCCATGCCAAAGAGGCCAAGACCCACCCAAACAAAAGCCCAAGCCGGCCGTGGGTCAAACTGGGATGTAAAGGACCGTCCCAGCACATGTGGCCGCACGGAAGGCTCCACCAATTTATCCCCCCATTTGCCCACGGTGCCGCAGGACGTGATCGGCGAGTACACATGCCATCATGGCTTCCCCAACTGGCGCTGCCCGTATCCCAACACATGGGTCATGACGGCCCGTCGTTACCACAGAAATTTCTTCAAGATTGCGGTTTAAGCTTTTAACTTCTTTAAGAATAGATGAAGTTGGCTTAATGGCAAATCGCGCCACGATATCTTGTCCCGTACTGATCCCACCTAAGATGCCACCATTATTGTTGGAGGTAAAATAAGGCTGACCATCGTTACTGCAACGCATTTCATCGCTATTGGTTTCGCCATGAAGAAGGGCTGCACCAAAACCCGCACCAATCTCCACCCCTTTAACCGCGTTAATCGACATCAAAGCGGCGGCTATATCACTATCCAGTTTTGCATAGATCGGTGCACCTAAGCCAGCTGGAACCCCACTCGCCACCACTTCAAGGACCGCCCCAGTTGAAGTGCCATCTTTACGAATATGATCCAAATAGTCCTCCCAAACAGGAACAATAGATGCATCAGGGGCAAAGAACGGATTGAGCCTTGTTTGACCCCAATCCCAGTTAGCGCGATTGATGTTATGTGGCCCAATTTGGATCAAGGCGCAGCGAATTAGGATAGACTCCCCTAGAATTTTTTTGGCAACGGCACCTGCCGCAACACGTGCGGCCGTCTCCCGCGCGCTTGAGCGGCCACCGCCACGATAATCGCGCACGCCATATTTGATGTCATAGGTATAATCGGCATGGCCGGGCCGCCAGCTGTCGCGAATTTTTGCGTAATCCTTGCTGCGTTGATCTGTATTCTCAATCATGAGGCTAATGGGTGCGCCCGTGGTCACTTGCCCGCCAGTGCGGTCATCTTCAAACACACCTGACAAAATACGAACCTCATCTGCTTCGCGCCGCTGTGTGACAAAGCGGTTGGTACCGGGTTTGCGGCGGTCAAGATCGGATTGAATGTCCTCTGCGGAAAGCGCGATGCCAGGGGGGCAACCGTCGATCACACAGCCCAAGGCTGGCCCATGGCTTTCACCCCAGGTGGTAACGCGGAACAGATGACCAAAGCTATTGTGTGACATAATGCCTTCTTAATTCGACTCATTGGATTGTGCGAAACTTATTCTTGTGGATGAGTCTCGCTTGGTTCAGTGGCTGGCCAATTACGCTGTCGCACCACTGTGACGGTGCATGGCGCGTGGGCAGATACTTGCGCGGATACGGCTCCTAGTAAATTGCGCATAGTGCTTTCAGCACGTGCACCCATGATGATGTGATCGACATAATTTGCACGTGCATAGTCTAAGATGGCTTCTGCGGCATTCATGGCTTCCGGCACGTGATAAGAAACGGCTTGCTTACCAAGGCCTAAAGGACCGGCCCAGTGTTTGAGTGCAACAATACCCGCCACATGACGATTGGGGGTAGATACCGCCAAACTTAGATCAAGCCCGCCTGCATGATGACTAAGCACTGTCATACAAACCGTGCGGGCCTGTGGGGTTGCGGCGAGCGTGCTTTGAAGTTTATCACGCAAGGCCCATCCCAATGGGCCATTGATGGTTCTTGGGTCAAGCGCGACTAGAATAATGGGTGCTGCTGCAAACTTGCTTTGGCTCGCCAGTTTACGCGCTGGCGCATAAGTGTCGGGGTTAAACTTGCGACGTAGTGCGGTGAACCAACTGTCTTGAAATTGTCTTTGACCGCGTGGGGTTAACTTGATTTGCTCTGGATTGTTAAGATCGAACGCGACTTGGGCGGCCGTTGGATAACGCTGTTCAGGGTCAGGTTCTAGGCAACGCAATATCACCTCTTGCAGCCAGTTGGGAATGTCGCTTCGCCACCGACGCGGTGGAATGGGATCGCGCCATAGCCTCTCTTTAAGACCTTTTAAGCTTATCGGATCACCAAAGGGC
Source organism: Candidatus Phycosocius spiralis (assembly GCF_030158815.1). Classification (GTDB taxonomy): domain Bacteria; phylum Pseudomonadota; class Alphaproteobacteria; order Caulobacterales; family Aquidulcibacteraceae; genus Aquidulcibacter; species Aquidulcibacter spiralis. Next base: position 235,640 of record NZ_BPFZ01000001.1, on the reverse strand, counting down.
CGCACGGCTGTGGAAAAAAAATACATCAAGACACCCAACGCGAATATGTCAGACCGACGATAATTGCGGACACCAAGCACTTGTTCGGGTGCCATATAGGGGGCAGTGCCATAAGGTAGACGAAATTGTTCGGCCATCAAATCGGGCAATTTGGTGTGATGGGAAAGGCCATAATCAATCAAAACCGCTTCCCCACTTGGGCGAAACAAAATGTTGGAGGGCTTAAGATCTAAATGGATGACATTTTGGCGATGGAGAGAATCAAGCGCGCACGCCAATTTAATGCCTAAAGCGGCAACTTCTTGGGGCTCTAATGGCAGGGATTTGAGTTTGGGTAATAATGTTTCACCAGCAATTTCCTCAACCACTATATAGGGCTGGTGCGTGTAATCGCCGACGCCAAATGTTTTGGGCACATGCAATCCAGACAGCCGAGGCAGGATCATCTGCTCCATCTCAAAACTGACAATAGCGGCAGGATCTTTGCCATTGGCGAGTTTGGGCACTTTCATCAGTAAAGGGAAGGGTATATCTTGATGCTTACAGCGCCATAGAACCGCCATACCGCCACGATGAACGATGTCGCCTATGGTGAAACCATCGATCTGCAAGCCTGTTTCAAGTAATCCCCCTGGCATCAATCATCGACCCATATATAAGCGTGTGGCCAAGCGCTGTGGCAGACCTGCAGCTTGGATCGCGGCGGCGGCGGCATCTATATCATAGGCAAGGCGGCGAAACTGTAGTAAATGGGTGGCAGGATCATATAGACCATAACCAGCCAAAGGATTTCCGTCGCGCGGTTGGCCAACACTGGGCAGTACAACCTGCCAGCGCCGCGAAGTTAATAGCGGCACTTCGGCTTCCCCGTCAGGAATAAATTTAGAGATTGTGCCATCGCTGGCCAATCCGTAAATCGCAGGTAGGTGCACGTGGCCAGAGATAACAATCCGGTGCGGAACGGCCTGTAAGGACACAAGGGCGCTCCTACGATCGGTAACATAACGCCATTTTTCCGGTTCTGATGCATCGCCATGCACATAAAAGCGATCATCTTGCGTGATGGTCATGGGCAAAGCATCTAAAAATGCTAGTTGCTCTGGAGTTAATTGCCGACGCGTCCAATTGGCAGCTTGGGCCGCGGTTTCATTCATATCGCGATCAAAATCAGCGGCCATATCATCATGATTGCCCTTAAGGGCCAATGCCCCTTGGGCCACCAAGTCTTGTATCCGAGTTAACACCAAGTCAGGATTGCCACCATAGCCCACAAAATCTCCCAAAAAGACAAATTGGCGCGTACCAATGCCCAATGCATCATCTAGGCAGGCGTCTAAAGCCTGAATATTGGAATGAATGTCGCTCAATAATGCGATCATCAAGAGCTTCTCCCATTGGCTTGGACATCTTATAGGCTAGGTCAGCTTTTCTGTCGCCACAGCAAAACTGTTTGTTAAGTCCAAGCCGTTCCTGCTTTACTGCTCAACCACATCTCCCGCCTAGTCATTGTCGCCATCGCATTCTAAATGCACAAGCCAACCATATCACGAAAGCGCCTGACCCATGACTGCGACACCCTCCTATGACTATGATTTGTTTGTGATTGGAGCTGGTTCAGGTGGCGTGCGGGCGGCACGGATGAGTGCGGCGTTTGGGGCCAAAACCGCTATAGCTGAAGAATATCGTATTGGCGGCACTTGTGTGATCCGGGGTTGTGTGCCCAAAAAACTACTGATCTATGCTTCTGAATTTGGCCACGAGATGGCCGATATTGCGCCGGGTTATGGCTGGACATATGCAGGTGTCAAGTTTGACTGGCCGACCCTGCGCGACAATGTAGCCGCCGAAGTTGATCGTTTAAGTGGTATTTATGCGCGCAATCTACGCAATGGCGGTATTAAAGTCTTTGAAGCGCGCGCAGAGCTGATCGGGCCACATGAAGTCCATCTTTCTTCAGGTACCATCATTAGCGCCAAAACCATCCTGATCGCGACAGGAGGTAAGCCCGCGATCCCCACTGACGTGCCGGGGATAGAGCATGCGATCACTTCCAATGAAGTCTTTTTACTCGATACTTTACCCAAGTCCATTCTGATTGCCGGGGGTGGTTATATCGCCGTAGAATTTGCGTTTTTATTGAAGGGCTTGGGTGTAGATGTTACATTGCTTTATCGTGGGGATAACGTGTTACGAGGGTTTGATGATGATGTGCGTTTACACGTGCATGGAGAACTTAAGCGTAAAGGTGTACGCGTCATCACGCATTGTAGGGTGTCCTCAATTGATAAGAGTGTGGCAGGCCTTAGCGTGCGCTTAACCAATGGCCAAGCTCTAGGAGTAGATGCATTAATGCTAGCGATAGGGCGCGAGCCATATAGCGAGGGACTTGGTTGTGAGGCGGCAGGATTAACACTTAAACCCAATGGTGCCATCATGGTTGATGCTTATTCGCAGACTACAGTTCCCTCCATCTATGCGGTTGGTGATGTAACCGACCGTAAGAATTTGACCCCTGTAGCCATTCGCGAAGGAGCGTGCTTTGCCCACACCGTGTTTGGCGGCCAGCCCATGGCCTTTGACCATGATACGATTGCTACCGCCGTATTCTCCCAACCCCCCACGGGAACTGTTGGCCTATCAGAAGCCGATGCACGGGCCAAATATGGGCCGGTTGATATTTATAAAACGACTTTTAGGCCGATGCGCTATGTCATGCCCAATGATGAAACACGCATGCTGATGAAGCTAATCGTCCGGCCAAGTGACGATGTGGTGATCGGTTGCCATATGGTTGGGCCAGATGCGGCAGAAATCATTCAAGCAGTCGGTATTGCGGTGAAATGCGGCCTAACAAAAGCGCAATTTGATGCAACTTGCGCCGTGCACCCCACGGTCGCGGAAGAATTGGTCACCATGAAGGAAAAATGGGTCACAACCTCATAAAGGGAAGAAATCTACCCATCCTTGTGTCGCTTAAGCTAAATCTACTTGCATAATCTTAGTGTTGTTAGTCATTCTGTAACCCATTGGTAATACCGAAGAGTAATCGTGTTTGTGAGTAAGATTCCACCAACTTATTCGGGATCAATTGGTCATGCGTCCATTAAATACCGTGCGGCCCACATCCGTTTTATTAGCAGAATCCAATCCCCAACTCCGAACAGCCTTTCGCTCGGAACTATTATATAATGGCTTTAGCAACCTAACCGAAGTGACCGAGTCGCGGCATTTTGTTGAGGCCGTTTCCAATCAAACATTTGATGTTATTTTATTAGATACGGGTATTCGAAATCTAGACCCGATTGCCGCAACACAATTGATTCGCGAAGGCAGTTTTGGTCTCAATAAGCATGCAGCGATCATGTTCTTATCGCAACGCACGGATGCTGGATTTGTGATGGAAGCCCGTGAAGCTGGGATGACAGAATTCATGGCCAAACCCTTTTCAACTGCTGCTTTTATCAAGCGCGTGATCCATGCTGTTGAACGTCCTCGATCTGGGGCCAGTGTTGCACCTCATTCCAATGCACAATCCCCTAACAAACTAGGTGAGATAGATCTTGATTCTGTTGGTCAATTCAGGCGCTAATGTACCAAATGAGATCAGCCAAATAAGGCAACTGATTGTCGAGATGCAATTAGTGGTCGCCCTGTAGAACTCCAAAGATAGCTATTTTGGGCAGAATATCCTTCCGCGATGGCCTCACTTTTGAGATAGGCTGCATACCAACCATCAGGGCTTGATACATCATCGCTCATAAAATCCAGCATCCAAGTCATGGTGCTGATCGGGCTGAAGCGGTCATAAAGGCTCAGTGCTGCTGGTGGCGGTGCATCTGCTAAAGCCATCAGGGCAACATCATCGTGTACCCCACCACGGTCCAGCGCTTTCAGCCACCAGCATAGTTCAGCCACCTTACCCCCTGAAACCGGGGCAGGACCATTGGCTAAGCGCATATCAAAATGGCCTGTAAATTCGGGTCTAGGACGATCCTTGGCAAAAGCCCTTTCAATGGTATCGGGTCGGGGGAGCTGCGGCATGGCTATGGTTTGCTGAGCTTGTACACTGTCCCGCTTGGCTCCAAAACAAAACGTCGCATGCACCCCAAACCCTGCACTTGTTCGCAGATCAGTACTGATGAAGACGGCTGATTTGCCCTGTCGTAACAGTTTTGGTTGAATGACAACATCCCCGGAACTGGGGCCTGCAAAGGCTATCAGGGCCGAACGAAGCGGTGGTAAATCGGGTAAAGTGCGGTGGACAGCTTGTAAACTCAAGGCAGCTGTGATCCCCCCATACAGGGTACGGCCCTGCATCCAATCGGGACCAACTTGCACGTGAAACTGGCCATCTTTTTCAACTAAGCGGTCAAGCAAGTCATCAAAGCGGGTTGGGGGTTGATTTGTGTTCATGTCGTCAAAGCCTCACACACTTGAGCCAAACGCTCCTTACCGAAATAGAGTTCGCCTTTGACAAAAAAGCTTGGGATGCCAAAGACACCACGCGTAACTGCCGCTTGGGTATTGGCGGCAAGGGTAGCTTTGATTTCCGGATCAGCCGTAGCCGCCATAAGGGCAGGGCCATCAAGGCCTTTTTGGGTAAGAATTTTTGCAATGACCTCTGTTTCATCCATTTTTAAGCCATCTTCCCAAAAACCCTTAAGGACGGCTTCAAGGTAAGGCTTTCCAACCCCTAAAGTTTGCGCCGCAATGAGGCCGCGAATAGCGTGCATGGAATTGAGTGGGAAATGCGGGTTCATTTTAAATGCACCCAATTGGTGACGAACAATAAAGCGTTGCATTTCCAGCATTTCATAATCCATTTTACCCTTGATGTGGCCATACGCTACCATTGGGGCTTGGTTGTTGGTGGCTTTGAAGATCCCGCCAAGCAGGCAAGGGGTAATGATCAGTTCCACCTTGGTTGCTTCCAAAATGGGGCCCAAAGCATGATAGGCCAGATAGGCATTTGGACTTGCAAAATCGAAGATAAACTCAAGTTGTTTCATGGATCCCTCACCAGGTTTCGCTGCTGGGCCTTAGGTCCAATTCATGAGTCCATGCAGATTTGTTCTGTTTCCAAAGCCAGACCCAATTCTTGGCTGCTTCATCGACTTGAATCAGATCGCCCGCTGCCAATCGGGCCTCATAATCGGGTAACAGCCCTTTGATGAACGTTCCCTCCACCATACCATCTAGGATAATATGGGCGATATGGAGTCCCCTTGGACCCAATTCGCGCGCTTGGCTTTGGGCCAGTGCGCGCAAAGCGTGTTTAGCGCCTGAAAAGGCGGAAAATCCTTCGCGGCCTCTTAAACTGGCGGTTGCACCGGTAAAAATAATAGTCCCTCTACCGCGTGGGAGCATGACGCGCGCAGCCTCTCGCGCGGCGACAAAACCAGCAAAAGCCGCCATCTCCCAGACCTTTTGATAGACGCGTGAACTGGTCTCGGTGATCGAATACTTTACATTGGCTCCAATATTAAATGCCACTACATCCAAATCGCCAATTTCTGCTTCGATTGTGTTGATCAAATCCACCATGGGTGCTTCTTCACGTGCATCGATGCCAAAGGCGTGAGCTTGCCCACCTTGATCCCTTATCGATTGCGCCAAGATCTCCAAACGCTCAAGGTTGCGAGGCCGCCTTGTGATACATACGGTCAGGCCTTGCGCAGCAAAAGCACGCGCAATCGCACCACCCAAGCCGTCGCCAGCACCGATCACGAGGCATAATTTCGAGCGCTCTTTTGTCATGCTTGCCTTTGCCTTAACATATCCATATGAGTGAGTTTATAAACTAAACTCACAAAATAGTAAGGCTTGACTTGCGTCAATGACCTCCGCAACGGAAACCAGACGAGATTGTGCACATGCGATGGAGCGAGCTTAACCAAGCTGATTGTCCGATTGCTCGGGCTTTGAGTATAGTGGGTGACCGCTGGACTTTTTTGATCTTGCGTGATTGTTTCTTTGGTCTGAAACGATTTGAGGCTTTTCAAGCCAATTTGGGGCTTTCGCGTACCATTTTGCGTGACCGTTTGGCGCATCTGGTTCGGGCAGGCCTTTTGGTGCAAAGGCCTTATCAGATTAAGCCAGTTCGTTATGATTATGTATTGAGTGCCAAAGGCCGGGCGCTTAATGGAGTGATGTTGATGTTGGGCCAATGGGGTGCTGCCGCCGTTGAAGGCCAGCCTGAAACCCAAGTGCGCCATCGCCACCAAACGTGTGGTGAAATCTTGGTTCCCTATGTTGCTTGCACGGCCTGTGGCGAAAAAGTAGTGGAGAAAGATGTACGGGCAGAGCGGAGAGCCAAGGTTTTGACCTAGTTTCCCGCCACTGGCTCACCAGTTCGACAAAAGCGCAAGGGACCGTTAGAAGGTCTTAACCTTATATGGAACCAATTATGACGTGGACGCCTTCATCTTGGCGCGGTTTTCCCGCCTGTCATATACCAGATGACTATCCAGATTCTGCTGCATTAGGTGCGGTGGAGTCGCGGTTGGCTAAAAAGCCACCTTTGGTGGTTGCTTCTGAGATTGAGAAGCTCAAAACCGAATTGGCGCGGGTTTGTGTAGGCGAAGCTTTTTTATTGCAAGGCGGGGATTGCGCAGAAAGCTTTGCAGAGTTTGAGGCTGACCGCATCACCCGCTATTTCCGTGCTTTTCTTCAAATGGCAGTCGTTTTGACCTTTGCGGGCGGCAAGCATGTGGTCAAGCTTGGCCGTGTGGCTGGCCAGTTTGCCAAGCCGCGCTCGGAACCCACAGAAGTGAAAGATGGGATTAGCCTGCCCTCCTATCGTGGCGATAATATAAATGGCGCGGCCTTTACCCCACAAAGCCGCATTCCCGATCCTGAACGCCTGATTGAGGCCTATCATCAAAGCACCGCCAGCTTGAACCTGTTACGCGCCTTGGCCACAGGGGGTTATGCCAATCTAGAAAATGTTAACCGCTGGAACTTAGCCTTTGCCAGAAAGCAAGGTAAAGCTTCGGTTGAATATGTGAAATTATGCCATCGTATCGAAGAGAGCTTGGAATTCATGAATGGGCTGGGCTTAAACGGCTCTGTAGGTATTGGTACTGATGCGGTGGATTTTTTCACCAGCCATGAAGCTTTGCTATTGGGTTATGAAGAGGCGATGACGCGCCAAGACCAATTATTTGGCTCGGGCGCCTATTACGACACGTCTGCTCATATGGTGTGGATTGGCGACCGGACACGCCAGCTCGATCATGCCCATGTTGAGTTTTGCAGAGGTATTGCTAATCCAATTGGCGTTAAGTGCGGGCCAAGCCTTGATCCTGAAGAGCTGTTGGCACTTCTTGAGCTATTAAACCCGAAAAATGAAGCAGGACGGATTGTGCTGATTGCCCGCTATGGTGCCGATAAAATCGCTGCGGGCCTACCCAAATTAGTGCGCAAGGTCATAGAGGCCGGCCGCAGTGTGGTGTGGAGCTCTGACCCGATGCACGGCAATACGCTTAAAACCGCTTCAGGCTATAAAACTAGGCCGTTTGAGCGCGTGGTCAGCGAGGTCAGTGATTTTATGGATATTGTACGGGCGGAGGGTGGCTATCCTGGTGGCGTCCATCTGGAAATGACGGGTGATGATGTCACCGAATGCACCGGCGGTGCAACACCGGTAACAGAGGAAGCATTGGCCAGCCGCTATCGCACCCATTGCGATCCACGCCTTAATGCGGATCAAGCTATTGAAATGGCCTTTATCATCGCCCATAGCCTACGCGTAGGCCGTCAACAAAGGCGGATGGCGGCGGCCGGACTTTAAGGCTTGTTGATCACAAGACCCACATTGATCGAGTCCTTTTCCCTTAAGTGACGCGCTATATAGGGATGGTGAAACTTGCGCAATAACACTATTTGGTTCATACTGGCTTTGCTGAACAGATTCACAACCTATGATCCAAGTCGCTATAGCACCCAATGCACAAAGTGAGGCTCGTTGACGTCATGAAGTGTAAAACATCATGAATAGAGCTTTTGCTCATCTTCATAACGTCGCTGGGTTATACCAAAGCTACAAAGCTATATAGCTAAAAAGTTAGGTTTAGATAGGTAAGGATTCATGCGATCTAAATTGGTATCTTCACCTCGTTCGGATTTGGTATCCATAGGCATATCGCCATGGGTCAAGCCTATACTTTTTGGGTTAGCTATTGGGCTGCAAACTTTTGCAGGGGCTGCCAATGCGCAAAGCCAGCATGTCAATAATGGGACAGATCCCACTCAAATGGTGAGTAAATTCATCTCAACCTATGAGCATCTCGATCTCAAGGGCGGTCTTGGCAATGATACTTTGAAGTTTGAGTATACTCTTTCACTGCCCAACAATGTTGCCCTAGGCGTTAAACTGCCCGTGACCCGACTAACTGGGTCTGGGGCGGGTGAGCATTTTGACATTGGCGATGCCTCTTTGACCGTTGCAAAAGTGTTTGGTTTATCCAAACAAGGTGGTAATGTCCTAGTCGGAGAAATGATTTTTGATACTGCAAAGCGCCCGGAGTTGGGAGCCGGACACACCAGCATCAAAGCAACTTATGTTCGTGCCATTTTTTTACCCACTGGCAACATCTTAGCACCTTCGATTGTCCACCAAATCAGTATAGCTGGACGTAAGTCCCGCCCTGATGTCAATAAATCGACCTTCGATCTTTATTTTGTACCTAAATTGAATGATTCCAACAATTTGGTCACTTTTGATCCATCTTTAGTTTCTGATTGGGAAGCCGATAAGCAATATGGTGCACTCGCTATAACTTTTGGACGCATCATTGGTAAAGTCCATGGTGGAAACGCGATTGTATCCGTCAAGCCCACGGTCTTTTTTGGCGGCGATCGTCCTGGGGATTGGGGATTGGAAGTAGGATGGAAGTTGATTGGCTTTTAATGTCATTCTCACAGATTGGCAAAGTTGGCCCTAGATCCCGCCATAGCTTTTGCAAGTTTTAGATGGTGATTGGTGCTTAAATAGGATTGATGTGATTGAACCTATGGCCATAGTCAATTGACGTGACCCCTGTTTCTCATCCGGCCAAAGTGGCCCAACGATGGGTAGCAGTGCACTTCAAGGCCGGACTCTACATTCAACTGGTTGAGATTTCGGGAGTCACGTCACTGTGAGAAAAAGATCAGACCCCATAATCATTCTTTTTCCTTAATGTTGATGCTCACTAGTGTTCATGGTTTCTTCACTGCCATTTTTGGGATTGGTCACAACTGGTAAATTAAATCGCACGATTTGCTTGGGCTCAAACGTCAGCTCAACTGGGACCTGATCGCCCACTTTGAGCGGCGCGCGCAGTCCAAATACCATCAGATGTAAGCCGCCTGGGGCCAAAACCACGGTGGAGCGAGCTGGGATCACCACTTCTTTGACTTGACGCATCTGCGCCATACCGTCTGGGCCTTTTAGGTGGGCGTGCAGCTCCACCCGTTGTGCATTTGGGCTAGTAGCGGCCACCAATTTTTGCGGTTTGTCGCTCGTATTGGTCAAGGTCAGATAGCCTGCGGTAACATCGCGCCCATTGGGAGGAAGGCGTAGGCGTGGCTCACTGATGTCCACACCGCTGACCTTTGCGACGGGGGCTAGTGGGGCAGGAGGTGTAGCGGCTTGCCCGCATCCAGCAAAAAGGGTGAGGCCGACCAATAAAGGGGCAGCCAAAAAGGCAGGAAGGGATCGGCGAGAACAAAGGCGCATGTGTGTCTCCAAAGCTTGGTCGGGTTTTAAGGGAAAGTTTTAGATTGAACAGGGCGGTTAGGCACCAATCCTAAAAAGCGCGAAACGCTGGGTATTCGGGCCAGAACCAAACGCTCCAGCACGGCGATCAGCACGATCGAGGCGCCAAGAACCGGCAAAAATAAGCCAAAAACAAAAATAAGGAGGCCAAGGCCAGCTCCAATCTTGCTATCTGGAATGGGTGGGGGAGCACCCAATCCGCCCTCTGGTGCCCGCCTGCGCCAAAGTATGAAGGCTGAGGCACTCAAGGTTATAAGGCCCAATGCCGTTAAAAGGCCCATCGCTTGATTAAGGGGGCCAAAGAGCTGGCCTTCATGCGCTGCGATCCCAATCCCGACAGCCTGATCCAACACGGCCTTATCGGCGAAGGCTTGGCGGCCCACCAATGCACCGTCTTGCGCGTGATAGGTCAGACTAACTTGGCTGATCCGATCCGGGGCTGTTGAGCGCGCTGTCCAATTGGGGTTTTTGGCGGTGGGTGGGGCGATCTCGACAGGGGGCATCAGGCGCTCAGCACGGGCCTCTGCGGCGATGTCATCGATAGTGGCAAGGTAGTAAGGGGCAAAATGGCCGCCATGCTCAAACGCGGCCATGCTGGCTTGGCGTTCGCCACTGCGGCTATTGGTCCAGTCTTTGGATTTGGCTTCCGTTTTGCTCCAAGCGCGTACCTGATCAAAGCCGCCACCCCAGACATTGGTCCAAGGCAGGCCTGTTAGGAGGATGAAGAGCGCAAAAAACGACACCCATAGGCCCGTCACCGCGTGCATATCGCGCCAGAATACCTGCGGTCCTGCGCGTAGACGTGGCACAAGCACGCCCATGACGCCTTTGGCCGTGCGCGGCCACCACAGATAAAGCCCCGTCACCACCATCACAATGGCCCAAGAGGCGGCAAGCTCCACCACCAAAGAACCCTTATCCCCCATCAATAATTCGCCATGAATGTTGCGGATGATGGCCATGAAGCGATCTTCCTTTGGCACGGCTTTGAGGACAGCTAGGCTGGATGGGTGCACATACACAAGCGTATCGACGCCCTTATGTGTCACCAACACTTGGGCTGCATCGCGTGGGCCGTCAGGTAGACGATAGGATTTAAGGCGCGATCCCTCAATCTGCGCCAGTGCGACATTGACTTGCTGGCTAACAGGCGCACTAGCCCCCTCGAACGTCAACTGCGTATAGGGGCGATCCAAAGCCGCCTCGATCTGGGGCTTAAATAAATAAAGGCTGCCCGTGATGGACAAAAGGATGATGAACGGAATGCAAAACAAGCCCGCATAAAAATGCCAGCGCCAAAGCATACGATACAGGCGGGCAAATTTCTCAGAGTTAGTACTTTTTGAACCGGCTTGTTGCCCGATTGGGATTGGTTGAGATGTGGACATCTTCATCTCCTACAGCTTCAGCTTGACGTCGAACACAAAGGTCCGTTGCGGCATGGGGTGAAAAACATAGGCTTGGTCTTGGTTGATATTGTCGATCCCGGCATTAAGCTGGATGGAATCATTCAAGTCCCAAGATAAGCGGGTGTCGATGAACAGATATTCGGTTTGGAAGCCGTACACGCTGCCTTCGCGGCCAAACAGATCCGAAGTTGGCCGTGTGGCTTGGCGCCACCCCAATGACGCCTTGAGTTTGGAAGTGATGGCATAGCGGATATTGCCGCTTGAACGCCAATCGGGCACGCGTGGGAAACGCTGGCCTTGTGTTTCTGGATTGGCCCGATTGCGCACCGTTTCGGCCCGCATGCGGCTGACGCTGACATTTACATCTAAGCCTTTGACACCAAAATCCTTGGCCTCGGCAATGACTTCAATGCCTGCTTGGCTGACAAGGTCGATATTCTTAAAGTTGGAAATCACCGTGCCGAATTGATTGAGGCCGCTGAAGGAGAAAATGGCGTCCTCAATATCTTGATAAAATGCGCTGGCCGTCAGCTTAGCGCCGCCAAAACGACGGCTCGCCATCAAGCTCAGATCAAGCGAATGCTCTGGTTTCAGATTGGGATCAAAGCTTTGCGGGTCGATTTGGCGGGTGATATCGTCCAAGCGGCCTTGGAACAATTCGCCAACGGTTGGAAAGCGGGTGGCTGTTCCAACCGAAAGCTGCACCAGCGTGCCTTCAACAATTTCGGCTTGGATGGAGGCTTTGGGGCTAAAGGCTTCATCGGTCCGCTCCAGATAGCGGGCCTCCAAGCGAGCAGTACCCGATTGGCGGGCGATCAAGCCATCAAAGGCCCGCCAATGATCATATCGACCACCCACCGTCAGCATCACCGTTTCATTCAGGTCGATGGCGTCTTCAAACCAAATCCCAAGTGAGGAGGTTTTGCCAGCCGTGGCAGAATTAAAGCTCCGTCCAGACGCCTCATTCCACTCTATGGTGTTAAAGGTCGTTTGAGCGGCCTCATATTGATTGGCGTTGAAGCCAAAGCCAATGGAATGATTTCCAATTCGTTGATCGAGGCTGAGATCAGCGGCGTACCAGCCTGGATTATCCTGAACCTGATAGGTGCCAGGCCCATTGGATTTGCCCGTTAGCCAGTCTCTAGATGTTTTGGTGTTCCAGATCGGTATCCAAAACCGCGACACATTGGCTTTCACTGCCCAACCTGACACGTCGCCAGCCAGCTTTAAGCCAGCTAGATATTCATTTCGTTCAAATTTTGAGGCCGTAAGCCCCGTCGCATTCCAAATCTGATTGGCAAATCGGACCCGGCCTTGACCCACCTCCTGACCAGAAGTGTCTTTAAGGAAGGTTCGTGGACTGGTTAGGTCTTGTTCGGTTGTCCAGCCAAAAATCAAGCCATCAATCGTCCAACCCGGTGCAAGGTCATAGCCGACGCGTAACCGATACTGGCCTTGTACCTCATCAACGGGCGAGGCGGCTCCAAAAACCGGTGTTGAAAGCCCTGGATCCGCATAAGCACCCGTCACGGACGTCGCCGCACTTGAACCCGTGGCAGGGGTCAAAAGCTGATAGGTCATGGATTGACCGACATTGTCAAAATAGCGAAAGCCTGCGCGCACGCGCAATTTACCGTCTTGGAGAACCCGCGTTGCACCCCCTTCGAGGCTATAGCCGGTGAAGGTTTCATCAAACCCATATTCTTTAAAGGGCATGACCATGGTTTGGGCCGTCAAATAGGCCCCATTTTTCTTGGGCTCTTGCGTGGTAACCGAGACAATTCCACCCATGGAATTGCCACCGTAACGGCCCGAATAAGGGCCGTAGACAATATCAAACTGGCGCACATCGGCAGGACCAACCACGTTCCATTTTGGGGAGAATGAAAAGGAATTGCCTAAGAAGTTCGAGACCAAAAACCCGTCCACTAAGACAATTGTTCTCGCACTTTGAACGGTATTGGCGCCGCGCAGGGCGACCACGGCATTGTCGTCACCGGCGAAACGCTTACGCACAAAGAAGTTTGGCGCGTATTTCATTAAGTCTTCGACATTGATGGCGTTAATGGCTTCAAAATCGTCTTTGCCCAATGAAACCGACAAGCCACGGGGCACGACGGTGATGGGGGTGTCGCGTTGACCCACGACAATGACGGTTTCGGTCGGCTTGTCGGTGACGTTTTCGGTGGCTTCGTCGGCAGCAGCTAAAGTTGGGGCTAAAAGGCAAAAGCCAAGACAGGTAAAGTTCAACAGATGTCTGCGCAAAGTTTGCGTGTTTGGTACTTTGTACATGAAAGGGGTCCAGGTTTGAAGTCAAAATCATCGTGACCTGACCAGCGGGTCAGGGTCACAGTGCTTGGGCGTCAAACGTGGCGGGGTGGACCAGTCTTTGGTGGGGGTGGTGCGGCTAGTCCAAGGCCTGGAGCGCTATCGATACGGCGCGCGGGGCCCGTTAAGGCATAAGCGGGAAAGCGGATCGTTAAAAGATCATGGCTTGGGGCGGTGAGGGGGACCGACTGGCCCGCAAATTGACACCCGCTGGCATCATGATCCTTGTCGCCATCAGGGCCTGAAGTGCCCTCAGCCTCTGTCGCTGACTGATGGATCGCCCCGGCATTATCCATAAAGGCCGTGACGTCACCTGTGGCGGTACACAACACAATCGGGATTAGGCCGGTTGGCGAGGCTGGAGTGCCAACCATAAAGCCTAATGGGATCGCGACCTTGATCGCAATCGCCATCACCGCCAACAGGGTTTGTAAGCGGCGCAGCCAATTTAAAGAAGTTGTCGGGCGGACCATATAAGCGCGCTAACCAAAACGCCCGCTTAAGTCCAGCTTGGTCGGCAGGCTTGTGGTGACCATAATCGCCAAAGAACGTTGAAAAGCGGTCCTTCATTGGCCCGCTGTGACATTTTGCCCCAATTTAGGTGCGCGCGTTGACTTGCTTCCAACGCGCCGTGGCGGCCGCAGCGTCAATATAGGCTTCTTGCAACTCGACCGACCAATAACGTAAATCTTCCAAAGCAATGTGTTTACCTGTCACACCGCAGCGCACAAAACGTCCGGGTCGAAATATGGAGAGTTCAGGTGTGCCGTAATGAATTTCAGCAGCACCTTCACCATAAGCTTTGAGTTGATCGAGCATATCTGTCATTTAGGGCAATTGTGGTACAAGCGCCAGTCCATATTCAGTAACATGCGATCGCGTGCTTGTTTTGGCTTGAAGATCAAAAAAAAGCCGCATCAACTTGGATGCGGCCTTGAGGCATCCTCTAGGGGGGGGGAGACACCCACATAGCACCGAATGGATCATTCAAGGCGCACCATGCAAGATGTGTACAGCCGAGGTCCGCTGCCACAATTAAGTAGGATGACTTATCTCGCACTTTAAGGGGGCGAACTGGCTATAAAGGTTTGCAAAAATGCATAGCTAATAAAATTCTATCACTTAAGATTTCCCCAATTAACCGTCTGCTCTAATAAATATTGGCGAAATGCAGCAATGCGTTTGGAGCGCCGAAGATCGGCGGGGTAAATGAAAAACACATCGATATTGGGACCGGTGGAGTCGGGAAAAATTCGCATCAAGGTCGGATCGGATTGCGCCAAATAATCGGGTAGACCGGCAATGCCAAGGCCAGCAACCACAGCTTTGACTAAAGCAGAAACATTGTTGATCGATAAAGCCGCTTCGCGCGGACGGTGGTCCTCACGGCCTAAAGTTAGGGCAAAATCAAGGACTTTCATTGGGTCTGCCGCGCGAGCACCATAGGCAATCACTCGATGATGGGCTAAATCATCTGGCGTTTTAGGCATGCCATGCTTGGCCACATAGTCGCGTGACGCATAAAGGGATGTGGTGATAGATAAGATTTTGCGTTGGATCAAATCAGCATGGGTGGCTTCCCACAAACGGATGGCGCATTCTGCCTCCAATGTCGTGAGGTCCAATTCGCGATCATCCAGTAAAAGACGAAGTGAAACATCAGGATAAGCATCCATAAAACCGCCCAAACGTGGAGCGAGCCATGTGGCACCAATGCCGATAGGGGCCGTCACGATCAATTCCCCTTGCGGGCGGTCGCGCGCGTCTTTCAAATTTGATTCAGCTACAGCCGCAATGGTTGCCATTTGCCCAGTGGATTGCTGGAGTACTTTACCAGGACCAGTAAGGATAAGTCCACGGGCGTGACGGTGAAATAATGGGACACCAAGCCCGTCTTCCAAAGCTGCAATCTGGCGGCTGACGGCTGACTGGGAAAGGCCGACTTTTTCAGCAGCAGCGGTCAAACTGCCCGTATCGGCCGCTGCATGAAAGGTTTTTAACTTATCCCAATCCATTCCAATAAACCATTAAAGCATTAATCCATTTAACCATCAGATGGAATTCCACGTTTAGCCTGACTTAATTTCAAGGCTCCGTCCAGTCATGGCTGTGAAATACCCTTAGCATCTATGGCATAACGGCTTCGAGGAGTTTGAGAATATGGATCAAGTATCAAGAGTTTGGAGTATATTTAGCTCGTACCCGCGTCAATCCAAAACACCCAAATGTAAAGCAAATTCCAAAGATCAATAAGGTCGCACTGGCCCCCAATTTCTGACCAAGCCAAGCACCAATTACACAAAGGAGTGTCAAACCCCAATAGACGAAAGCGACCTGCCCATGTGAATAGCCAAATTGGATGGCGCGTTGATACACATGATCACGGTGTGCTTGGAATAGATCGGCTTTTTGCCCGATCCGCCATAATATTGTTAAAATCACATCGCTGAGCATGGGCAAAAAGCATAATGCAACAGCGAATGGGTTTACACCGTCCACACATGCCCAAGCACCAAGCCCCCCAACCATGAGGCCAATGAATAAAGCGCCGCTATCCCCAGCAAAAATTCGCCCATCTCGGACGTTCCAGTATAAAAAACCAATACAGGCTGCACTACATACGGCACATAGGAAGGCCGAAGTCAGTTCGGAATCATCAAGAGGTGTCTCAATCAATCTAAGACCCATAAGCCCCAATAGTCCAATAAAAGCTGAACCGATGGCCAGTCCATTTGCCCCGTCCATGAAATTGACTACATTGACCATCACCAAAAGCCAGATCAAAGTTCCAAATCCCCCTAAAATTGGCCCAAGTTCAAGATCTAAACCGGTCAATAAGGGTAAGTATTCAATGCGCAGACCAAACAAAACAAAGCTTAAAGTCAAAGCAACCATCAAAACTAATTTCAGTTTTGGACCGGCATTGGTTATATCGTCCCAAAGGCCTAATCCACCCCCTGATAAGCCAAGCGCCAAGCACATCAGAAGTGGGGGACTAATTGCAGAAGGGGTAGCAATCCATAAAGTCATAAGACCAAGCACTGTCCCTGCCATGATACCAACCCCGCCAGCAGTAGGGGTAGGAGTTAGATGCAGCTTGCGTTTGCTATCTGGTACATCCTTGATCGACCAAACAATCATCAGCCACGACACCAAACACGATGACACCATGCTGATAATGCTAGCTATAACCCAAATCATCCCAACCCTTTAGCAAAGATGGACTAGGTTTTAAAAGCTGGCGTGCACATAAAACACAGGGGCTTATGGTGTTATACCCTCGGTTGAGAATGCAATAGGGAGCCAAGCCATTGTGCTGTGAGTGTTTATGGTGAGGTTCCGCCATCACCCCATTGTTATGCCTCCTCAATGTTGAGATGGATCGGATAACCATGATTGATTGCTTTCCTTTAAGTTAACTGCATCTTAACAACTTTATTGGCCAGGTAAGGTGTCACAGTCGCATTGATCTGGGCTTATCACTGGGCATAACTTGAAGTGTTCGACCTCAAGCGATTGAGACCATATTCAAGACCCATGTCAGACCATCGTATTGAAGATGCTTAAGCATACATGTGACTTGAAGAAAGAAAGGGAAAAGTTTATCTCCACATACCTCGCATGTGTGCCGTGGTAGCTCAGTTGGTTAGAGCGCCAGATTGTGGCTCTGGAGGTCAGCGGTTCGATTCCACTTCACGGTACCATGCGGGCGTCGGGGCTTTGGAAACGCATCTATTGATTTGACCGGTTTGGCATTAAAGGGCAATGATCATCCCATGTCGCAGCTTCGCTGATGGCTTATTGTTCCTCCAGGCATGTTTTGATTATTGGTGCAGGTCCTGTCGGGCTATGTACAGGCTTGGAATTACGCCGGCTCGGTTTCAAAGTTACTATAATTGATGCGGGGATACGCGGGGCTGGATGGGCATCTGGTGGTATGCTGGCCCCTTTATATGAGTTTGTGGCTGAGCCTGATATGCCACCAATCTTGGTCAACTTCGCGTTAAAGTCTGCCCTGCTTTGGCAGACCTTAGCCTCTGATTTGAATGTTGCGCTGCAAACCGGCATGATCATTGTTGCGCGGGATAGGCGGGAACAAGCCCATCTCGATTGGCTGAGTACCCAAGCGCAAGCCCTGAATTATCCCATGCAGGCAATTGCCGTACCTGACTTTCTGCTTGGCTGCGGTGCATATTCGGCTAAAGATGAGGCAAGTCTTGACCCTCGCACAGTGCTTAGGCTCTTAAAACTCGCTTTTTTAGAACGTGGTGGAATATGTGTGAAAGGTATGGCTGCGGCGATTAGCACGCAAGGTGTGACCTTGACAGATGGCACTTTTGTGGGTGGTGATCTTATCATTGTTGCCAATGGGTATGCAGGCAGCTGCTTTGGTTTCTCAATTTCTGAGTTGAACTCGTTACGTCCGGTCAAAGGACAAATGGCGCGGGTAGGGAAGCAAGCGGACTTTAAGGGCGCGATCCGTGCTGGACGCCTCTATTTATTGGCGCGCGAAGACACAATCGTCATCGGGGCCACTTCGGACCAGAATGCCTGTGTAACCGATGAAATTGATCTTGAGCCATTGGCGGACTTACTTCAAGAAGCAACACATTTGCTTCCAAATTTAAGTCAATGCCCAGTGATTGAAGCCTGGTCTGGGATTAGGCCCGATACCCCTGATCATAGGCCCTTGGTGGGGCCAACAAGGTGCGATGGCGTTTACCTTGCTAGTGGGACCTATCGCAATGGTTGGCTCTTGGCCCCTGCAATAGCCCAATTGTTGGGGGCACAGCTGGTCGAACACGATATAGATTTTGCGCTTCAATCACTTTTGGCACCCTCTCGATTTCTTTTTGATAGGTAAAACAAGCCCAGTGATGTGCTCTTAGCTTCGCTAGGCTATTTGGAATCAAAAAACAGGCTAAAGAGACTTGGCATCGACTAAACCGACGCGCAAAAGGAATCCGACACCATGACCGGCTTTGTACAAAGTGATGAGCACCGTGCCATAGAAGAAGCTGTGGCCCGAATCTGTTCCAAATATGACGATGCGTTTTGGTTGCATACCGATGAATCCGGACAGTTTCCTGAAGCCTTTGTATCGGATATGGCCAACGGCGGCTGGCTCGGTTGTGCTTTCCCTGAAACCTATGGCGGGGCTGGATTAGGTTTGGTTGAAGCCGCACTTGTGATGAAAACTGTTGCCCAATCGGGTGCTGGTTTTTCGGGCGCTTCCGCGATCCATTTAAACATTTTTGGTCCTAAACCCATTGAGAAATTTGGCACATTGGCTCAAAAGCAGGCCTATCTTCCCAAGCTCATTACAGGTGAGCATAAAATGTGCTTTGCCGTGACTGAGCCTAATGCTGGCTTAGAGACCGCCGCCATCACAACGCGCGCTACCCGCACCTCAAACGGCTATACCATCACCGGTCGCAAGATCTGGACAACTTGCGCCCAACGGGCAGATAAAATCCTGCTGCTGGCGCGAACCACCCCACGTGAAGAAACCACACGGCCAACAGATGGGCTTAGTCTGTTTTATTGTGACTTTGATCGAAGTGCGATCGATGCCAAACCTATTCCAAAAATGGGCCGTAAAGCTGTTGAATGTAATATGCTATTTATTGAAGACCTAGAAGTACCCCATGAAGCTTTAATTGGGGAAGAAGGTAAGGGCTTTAAATATATACTCTCAGGCCTTAATCCAGAGCGAGTCTTATTTGGCGTTGAAGCCATCGGCCTTGGTCGTGCCGCTTTAACCCGCGCGACCCAATATGCAAAGGAGCGGGTGGTGTTTGGCCGCCCCATCGGGATGAACCAGGGCCTTGCTCATCCTTTGGCTAAAGCCTGGTGTGAGCTTGAGGCCGCCGAACTCATGGCCATGAAAGCGGCCACTTTGTTTGATGCGGAGTTGGAATGTGGTGCTGAAGCTAATGCTGCAAAATATTTGGGTGCTGAAGCTGGATACCACGCTTGCGAAACGTCCCTGTTGGTTCATGGTGGTATGGGCTATGCGAAAGAATATCATGTTGAGCGGATGTTTCGCGAATCCATGATTGCCCGAATAGCACCAGTTTCGCGCGAAATGATTCTCAACTTTGTGGCGGAGCGTGTATTGGGATTACCAAAATCTTACTAAATTCAAACATCATCATTATGTCAACGAAAAATTAACCTTAAATTGACCATTGATTTGAGTTCATTCGGTCCACGAATATGTGACTGTGGCTGTAGGAGGCAGGCAAGTGACACCCCAATCCATTGGCGGATCGCCCGTGCGTCAAGCGATTGCCCAGGCTTCGCGCGACACAGGGATGGATTTTCAATTTTTGCTGGCAACCGCAGTACGTGAAAGTGCCTTAAACCCCAAGGCAGAGGCTAAAACATCAAGTGCAACAGGTTTGTTTCAATTCTTGGATTCCACATGGCTGGCAACACTCAAGCGGCACGGTGCCAAACATGGCTTAGGAGCCGAAGCCTCCCAGATTGATATTAGCCAAGATGGTCGCCCTAGTGTCAATGATCGCGCCCTTAAGCGTGCGTTGTTGGATTTGCGCTATGATCCGAAGATATCTGCCTTGATGGCTGCAGAGTTTGCCGGAGATAATGCCGATTATCTGCGGGCTCGTACGGGGCAGGAGCCTGAAGCGGGGGATCTTTATGCGGCCCATTTTCTTGGCGCTGGAGGTGCTGCTGAGCTGGTTAATGCGGTGCGCGATCGGCCATGGGCCAGCGCTGCGGACTTGTTTCCCAGTGCCGCTGCCGCCAATCGAACCGTTTTTTATAAATCCAATGGCCAAGAACGCACTGTCTCAGAAGTGTTAGAAAATCTGCGCGCAACGCCCAGTCGGCAAGCCCCAGCCGTGGGTCGTCATGAGTTAGGGTATGAAGCTGCAAACCTATTTGGTCCAAACCAACCCTTACCAGGGGGACTTGATCATGAATTGTTCATTCGCTTGATGACATCCATTCTAAGCAATGATATGTTTGATACCCAACCCAATGAATATTTAAGTCTTTTGAAACAAGTCAACAACCAAAAGGCCGGCGAGACCAATCCCCTTAGCGCGAGTATGCTTGCCCAGCTTTATGCGGCCAGTGACCGGCATGCTGAAGATGCTGGCCTTAAATCCGTGCAAGGGATTATGGGATTACGTTCGATGGCTCAAATCCTATCTCCAGATCCCTCAGGCCATGATGAACCAGGCCCGTCACCACTAGGATTTGGTTTGGATACACAAGCTTAAAGGGGTTGGGTTACGGTTTTTTTAGTAAATAGACTTGCAATTTCGGCGTCACTTAAACCTACTTCTTCTAAAATCTTTTGGGTATCGCAACCAGGATCTGGTACTTTTTCCATCTAATCCAGCCGCGTGGCGATGTCGGCAAATTCGGATTTGACAAATAGCTCATCCAAAAGCGATACCAAAAGCGGCCCATGTTCCCGACGGGCTTTGGTAGTTGCAATTCTTCGATCTTGTTCCAGATGCTCCAGGCTCAATGCCCGAAACAATCCATGCCAGTCTTTGGTGCCCTGCCTCGGCACGATCGTCAACCAGCGCCCATCGCGGCATTGATAGAAATTGGCCAATGGATTGATCGGTTCATGGCGGGGTCGGGTGGATCCTATGCGCCCAAAACGCATTTGGATCTATAAATCAGAACCCAATGTATAAGTCGCTGAGCGCAACAATGAGGTGTTTATTTGGCGTCCTTTGCCAGTGGTTTGGCGTGCATATAGGGCTGCCAACAGGCCAGCCACCGTAGAAATAGAGCAAATATGGTCGCCAACTCCAGTGCGAAAATGGAAAGGGTCTATCTTTTGGTGTAGTCAAATGGGCCCAACTTGAAAGTGCCCAAAAGGCTGCGATATCAAATCCCGCTCGGTCGACATCAGGACCTTCAAGCCCATAGCCCGTTACATTGGCATAAATCAGGCGTGGATTGAGGCCGGCAAGTGGAGCAAAAGCAAGGCCGGCTTTAGTCAGACTGGCCGGGTGTACATTGGTGATGAAGTTGTCGGCCTGAGTAGCGAGTTTTCGAACGATCCCACGGCCATCTTCTTGCGTGATGTCGATAATGATTGAAAGTTTACCACGGTTGTCCAAATCAAAAACTGGATTATCGGAAATGTCTGATCCAATGGTCTCAAAAAACTGCCGGATTGGGTCACCCCCTGGTGGCTCGATCTTAATGACGTCTGCGGCCCAATCCGCCATCACCCCCCAGCACTTGGTGCCGCGATATAGGTTGCATATTCGATCATTTAGAGACCTTTGAGTAGCATGCCTGTGTCTCCCCGCAATGATGAACAGAATATTGAGGCACTTCAACCCAAGCAGCCATCTGTGTAAAGGTGCCATTAACTGTGAGCCTTCAGATTAGAGATATTACGAATCAAGGCAAATATGATGCTGGGAGTATGTATTGATGAGCGTCAGCACGCTAAGAATTCATTTGAGTGAAGACGATATTCGCGCTTTGCTCAAAGGGGAAACCGATGAAGATCGCGCTTTAGGGTGCTATCGATTATGCCGCCGCATTGAAAAAGTGGTTTTGACACCGCAAGAGCGTATCTTTGCTGAACAGATTTTACATATTGTGGTCGCAGGCGCGGCTGAACGGGTACGACGTGCTTTGGCTGTAACACTCAAGGCATCGCCTATGTTACCTTCTTCAATCGCTAATCGATTAGCCCGCGACCTTGATTCGATAGCGATCCCGGTTCTTGAATCATCGCCTTCCTTAACGGATGAGGATTTGGCCGAGATTTTAGAATCCGCTGAACCGGCACGTCAATTTGCGATCGCACGCCGCGCCCATTTATCCCCTGTTGTGACCACCGCACTATGCCGTTTTGGGATCAATGGTGCGATCATTGAGGCACTGCGGAATACGCAAGCAAGCTTTAACGAAAGTGGGTTGATTTGCGCGATTGAACGTTTTCCAGATATGGTCTCTTTGTTGGAGGCTGTGGTTGAACGTCCGGTCTTGCCTATATTGGTAGCCGAAAAGCTAGCTGCTCTCCTAACCGGAGAGCTTTTTGACCGGTTGGTAGAGCATCACGCGGTGCCACCACAATTGGCGATCGATTTGGCTAATGACACACGTGAACGCAGCGGCGTTGATTTGATTGCCCAAGCAGGATTGCAATCCAATTTACCCCGCTATGTCCAGCAATTACATCTCAATGGTCGTTTGACACCTAGTTTTGTTTTACGGGCTCTATGTCAGGGTGAAGTCCGTTTGGTTGAATATGCTTTTGCAGAATTGGCCGCAGTGCCACATAATAAGGCTTGGCTTTTAGTGCATGATGGCGGGACCATCGGACTTCGTGCTCTTTTTGAGCGCGCCCATTTCCCTGCAAGTCTTTATCCGGCATTCAGGGCAGCGATTGATGTTCTCCATGATAGCGAGTTTACAGGCAGCACGAACGATCAGTCCCGCTTTAAAAAGCTGATGATTGAGAGGGTGTTAACGCGTTTTCAATCCATACCTGCTGAAGACTTAACCTATCTACTTGAAAAGCTCGACTATGTTCCAGACCATAGTCTCCAACCGCGAAGGGCAGTGGGTTAGGCTTGGTTTCATTATGATTAAAGCGTTTAATCCTTATACCGCCCGCTCTGCTATTCGTCTAAGAAGGACTAGATCTTTTTGGTTGTTCGGGTGGGACTTCGGGTGGTACTTGGATTGATGAGTTTGTTGTAAATCATGACTTATCACATCCCTAAGCCAATGGGCATTGATTTTGCCTGACCAATTTGGAGGTATAAAGGGCGTCGTTTTATGTGTTGTGTTGGTTTTTTGATCCATTAAGCGCTTGGTTGCTTTATCAAAAGCTAGAGTTTGGCTGGCATAGCTAGGTTGATAACGCGTAAAGCCAAATTGGCGATATAATGATTTTTTCTGCCTTGATACCATGCCCGTAGCAACCATTGGTAAGCCAACTGCTTCTGCGGCTTGCATTCGGCGGGTGAAAGCTCGGGCAGCTGGACTATCTGGCGTGTGTGCGAACCCTAAAGCCGTGAGACCTTCATATTTCAGGTGGCTAAACAAGGCCCGTATCCGCTTATCAAATGCCATGATGGGTGCCCCCTGAGCGGCAAGTGCAATCTTAAACCCAAGGCCAGACAACACTTCAAGTGAACCCAACGCAACTTCCCCAGCTGCTACTAAGTCCTGCTCGTCCATTTCAAGGACCAACCAATCCGGCTCGGCCTGCGCTTGCAAGACAGAGGCTATTAATGTGTAGGAAAATTGAGGGTTTAAAACATCGCAGGCCCGTAGTTTGATCCATACATCAATGTTAAATCCCGAAGTCCGCCAAGCACAGGCAGCGCGCGCACCGTGGGTCGCCTCTGCGAGGGTGATGACACGCGCTAATGCAGCTTGCGTTTGCCCCGCATGACCACAGGGTGGATGAAGCCAGTCCGCCAAAACAAGACCCCAGTGGCCGATGGCCTCAAATGCAACAATGGCCTTTGACCCAAATTCTATTTGCGGCTGAAAACCGATATCAATCGTGGAGAAACCCTTGTTGTTATGCTTGGCATTAACCTCGGCAAACGCCGGTTCTATCGACCCAAAAGGGGTGACATTCAAATCCATGTCTTCAATCCTGCTTTGACGTGCATCATCTATTTCAGCAAGATGGGTAACATCGCAAACTTAAAGCCTTGTCAGCTCGATGCAGGAGATTTGAGAGTTTGTATTAACCGAATTGAAAAACCAATTCGAATTGGACATATATTGTCAGATGGGGCAAAGATTTACGCACTTGAGGCGTAAAGATCAACTTGGGACTGAAGCTCAACTAGAAGCGCTTTCCCAATTGGGTGATTGCTATCATGAATGCCTTGTTTGACGGCAGCAACAATGGCACTGACATGGGCATCAAGTATTTTCTTTGGCGCTTTAGCCCGCGCTTCGGGGCTGTCGATCAATTTACATAAGGATGCTGCAAACTGCGAAACAATCGGGAATCCATAGGTAGTCCCAAGCCCCTTGAGATCATGCGAACGGCGGTAAAAATCTTCTAGTTCTTCTTCTCCAGCCCCGTCTGCATTCACCAATTTATGGGCGGCCTCAAGCTTGACCAATTCCTCATCCAGCCAGCCTGCAAATTGATGTGACATCGAGGCGATAGCCGCTTCTGC
This sequence comes from Candidatus Phycosocius spiralis, assembly GCF_030158815.1. Lineage (GTDB taxonomy): Bacteria > Pseudomonadota > Alphaproteobacteria > Caulobacterales > Aquidulcibacteraceae > Aquidulcibacter > Aquidulcibacter spiralis. The sequence goes on along the minus strand of NZ_BPFZ01000001.1, from coordinate 210,981 downwards.
CCGTGCTATAGCAGCAGCATCAAAACTTCCAATCCGATTGCCGAGTTTGGCCTTTAATCGATTAGGTGGCGAAATATATTCAACCTGTTCATCTTGCTGTGGCATCACCTACTCCAACTAAACCTATGGTAATTGACAGATTTTAATATTCCATGAAGGCTGGTCACTCGGGACGTGGTGTGATCATCCACCTAGGTATTGACACAAATACCTAGACTAAAAGGCTAAAAATTTTGTTTTTTAAATATCTAAATTCATGCATAGTGTGAATATCAGATTTTCATTCTCTGCTCTATCCTTTGATTATTGTGCAAATTGTTCAGCCAAGATGCGCTCATCTAACGAACGATCAGGATCAAACAGCATGACCATACTGCGGGTGCGGTCTTCTTTGATGCGTACCTGTGAAACATTGCGAACCTCTTGACTATCGGCAGAAACGGCTACGGGGCGAAGATCTGGGTCAAGAACTTCAAACATCACTTCTGATTCATGGCGTAATAATGCCCCGCGCCAACGACGGGGCCTAAACACACTGATTGGTGTCAAGGCTAATAATCCACATCCAAGCGGCAAAATCGGGCCATGGGCAGACAAATTATAGGCCGTGCTTCCTGCTGGTGTAGCCACCATAACGCCATCACAAATGATTTCACGCAGCCGCTCTGCTTCGTCAACAAAAATGCGTAAGCGCGCGGTTTGGTGGGTTTGACGCAACAGCGACACTTCATTGATTGCGACTTGTTGGTGGATTTGACCGTTGATTTGGTGAGATGTCATCAATAATGGGTGAATGACAGAAGCTTTTGCAGCCGCAATGCGATCTGGTAGATCAGCTTCTTTATACTCATTCATCAAAAATCCAACCGTACCTTGATTGAGGCCAAAGACGGGGATTCCGTCTTCCATATGGCGACGTAAAGTCTCCAGCATCAGGCCATCACCACCCAAAGCCACAATCACATCGGCATCGCTTTCGTCAATAATACCATATCGACGGCGCAAAAACTTCATCGCTTGATGGGCTTCTGGCTTTGAGCTCGCAACAAATGCAATGCGTTCAGGATGTCTAGGCGCAGACTTCATCGACCCGCTCCAACCAAATTGCGCTGCTTTACGCGAAACCAGCTGTTTAAACTCAGTTTTACTCGTTTGCCATATCTTTAGCAAACGCGATGCGGGCGGCAGCAGGCGAGCAGCGCATCCAAACCAAAGCGACCGTTCGATCATCATTGATCGACCAAGGTATGGATCGTGTGTCCAAGGTTTCATAAATCGTGCGCACAATTGAAGAATTAAACTGAGCCGCACGCGTTGCCAGGGCAAGACTTTCTATATCAGCACCTGATAATTTAGCGCCGACCCCTTTTAATGGGAGGTCTAAGATCGATGCGATTCCACGCACGAAATGTTCGCGCTCTCCACGCATCAGTGCGGCAACCAACACACCTGGCGTTGGTTTCACATTGAGTTTCTGCGAAGCAGTTCGCACTGCGTCTACTGCCTGTTTCGGTAGGGGTTTCTGAAATAGACGTTGGGAGGCTTCTTTCGCGGCATCAGCCGTTGCCTCACCAATAACTTCTTGCAACAATTTGCTGATTTTAGGATTGACCCGCGCAAGGATAGTGGCACGGGCCTTCGCCCCCGCTATCGCAAAAGCCGCAGCTACTAAGCTGGGTGGTAAATCGTGACGCGCGACAAAAGCATCCAAGGTCTCAGGCAAATCCACGAGTGCTTCCATGGTGCGGTGAAAATCAACCAGTGAAAGACGCGCTGTCATGTTTTTAGTCAAAGCCGACATGATCATCTTATCGCCAGTATCAATAAGACATTGACAGACGCGCTCCCCAATACAGGCTCGCTCAGCCACGCACATGCGATGATCAAATCCACAAGCCCGCACCACTTCGATTAGAATATCATCATTTAGCAATGCACAAAAAGAAATCACAGGCTGTGCAATCTCAAACGCGTCGAGTGCTAACTCACGCAGCAAATCAACTGGTGCCCAATCTGCCATCGCAAGGGCAGCCGAAAGCTTAAGGCGTACTTCTTGACGGGCGAAACCATAGAGTTTCACCAATATATCCGAAAAAAGCGTTCGCTCCATAAGGGTTGCCGTGTTTCCTTCATCCAAAAATTGTTCCGCTGTTGCTGCAACCAAAGCCTCGCGCGCTTCGCGTGAATCGTTTTCAGCAAGTGCAACAAGGGGATGATGGGAAACTAACTGGTTCATTTCTCGCAAAATAAATTTGATTTGGTTTACAGAAAGTAAAATAAAAGTCACTGTTTTGATACGGTTTTCTAAATCAACTTGACCTTAGTCTTGGAAAGAGAGAGACTTGCTTACACTTGGTTTCAGATGGAGATGAAGATGAATATCCAGACTAATCCCCTTTCTGACAAAGCGTCTCAAGCTCATGGCTCTGCACTTCCTAATGGGGCTGCACCTAGATTGTCTGGCTTGATGGCAAGCGTCACATCTATTTATGGTGAGCGGGTTGACGATGTGGAGTGGCGTGCACGGGTTGATTGTGCAGCCCTTTATCGCTTGATTGCGCTCTATGGTTGGGACGATATGATTTTTACCCATATCAGCTTGCGGATACCGGGACCAAGCCACCATTTCCTCATCAATCCTTATGGTTTCTTGTTTGATGAGATTACAGCTTCCTCTTTGGTTAAGGTCGATTTGGATGGAAATATCGTTGATCCAACTCCTTATTTCATCAATCCAGCGGGCTTCACCATTCATTCGGCCATCCACGCATCGCGCGAGGATGCGCAATGCGTGATCCATTGTCATAGTGATGCTGGGGTTGGCGTCAGTGCACAACAGGGCGGTTTATTGCCAATTTCGCAGACCGCAATGGCATGTACCGATGATCTTGCCTACCATGATTATGAAGGGGTGGCCTTGGATTTAGATGAGAGGGAGCGATTAGTAAAAGACTTAGGAAAACACCATTTTATGCTCTTACGTAATCACGGTACGTTAACTTTGGGTGAGTCTGCGGCCAGTGCATTCATGCGCATGTATTATCTTGAGCGGGCCTGCAAGATGCAGGTTCTCGCACAATCTGGAGGTGGGCTACTAACCTGTGATAAGCATATGGAGCAAAGGGTGGGTGAACAAGTAAAACCCGCCTTCACACAAGCTCTGGGTGGTTTGTTGGCGTGGCCCGGTTTACTTCGTAAGGTTGTCCGTCAATCTCCTGGTTTCAATACATAAGTCTGCATTGGACACATATGCTGTTGTTCAGCAGTTTGGCTCTAGCAGCTGGCGGCCAAGCTCATGGGGGTGCTTGGGTTGGTAAACGTGGTGACGGCGCAGTGATCATCAACGCTGTTAGTCTAAACAAGGATCAAACACCGAGGGGTTATTCGCTGGAACTTTATGGCGAAGTCGGCTTAGGGCATGAGTTGGCGTTGGTTGGAGCTCCTTCTATCAGCCAGGGTGTTCAAGCCGTTTCTTCTCAATGGTCGGTTGATGAGGTTTTAGTGGGCCTTCGCCGAAATTTTTATCGGGGGCATAGCTTCGCTTTATCCTATCAGATTAGTACCTTTACGATTCCTACTTCCGTGGGGTCAAAAACCAGCGAGATCGGCATTGAGACACGTTTCGCTCTAGGCAAGAATTTAGGACATTGGGGTTGGCTGAATGGTGAAGTTGCTGGGAGAACATGCGGCATTTCACGAGGAATACGCTATGACGCTACCGGTGGTGTTAAGTTACCTAAAGGCGATATGCTGATTGTAAAAATCTTTGGCGATGGCAATGGTTGTGCTTTGCCCTTGACCCGCTCGCAAATGAGCTATGTTTCCCCTCTTTTTGGGGCAACCAGGCTAGAAATTGGCTGGCGTACATCGTTAGGTGAAGAAAAAATAAACACCGATCAGGGACTTATCTTGGGGCTTTGGCGTGTGTTTTAGCCTCGGATTCAAAATCAAGTTGGTAAACCAAAAGGAAAAGACTGACAAATCAAGCCTAAGCGGGCTATGGTACTGGCAACGCAAATTGTGTTCTTGACGAAAGCCATTTTGGGGGTGAATTTTTTGTCTGTGTTTTTAAAGCGACATTTCTTTTTAGCTACGGCAGGGTTTATATTTGCTGCAATGTTTGGCTTAGTCCTCATCAAGGAAATCACCCATTTTTTTCAATCAAATCAATCAACAGTATCTTTTGCAGCTACGGGGCCTGGTCAAGGTAGTGGTGCAAAATCGAGTGGTCGCCCTGCCAATGTTGTGGTGAGCAAAGCAGATCTTCGGATTTTTTCCGATCGTGTTTACATTCCTGGTACCGCGCTTGCGAACGAATCCATTACCGTCACTTCAAAGGTTCAAGATGTGGTCGATAAGGTTTACTTTGAAAGTGGTCAATTTGTCACTAAGGGCGAAGTATTGATAAGATTGGCCCGAACAGAGCAGTCCGCAGACCTTGGGGGTGCTCGCAATGAAGTGGCTGCTGCGTTTCAAGATGCCGATGCGGCCTACAATGAAATTAATATGTTTAGTCGTGACCTTGAAGCTGCCCGTGCTGGTATTGCTGAAGCAGAAGCGATACGCAATGAAGCACAGCTGAATTTAGATCGGGTAAGGTCTTTAGCTGAACGTGGCTTTGCTTCTAAAGCCCGGCTTGATTCCGCCCAAACCCAGCTGCAAGCCGCCCAATCGCAGCTTTGGGTAGCTAAAGAACGCGCTGAAGGTGCACTTGATCGGATAAAAACCCAAAAAAGGCGTGCAGATGCACTTTCAAAACGGGCGCAAAGTGTCTCTAACCGCTCAACATCGATGGAATCACGCCTTGAAGACCGCACCATTCGCGCCCCATTTTCAGGTCGGATCGGACTTCGCACAATTAGTCCGGGTCAATTGGCTCGCCCGGGGGAAGTCTTGGCGACCTTGGATGATATCTCTCAGATCAAAGTTGATTTTGATGTTCCAGAAACCCGATTAGGTGCCCTGCAAGTGGGCACGCAAATTGCTATACGCTCAACAGCGTTACCCAACCAACTTTATCGCGCCACTGTACGCTTTGTAGACACCCGCATTGACCCACACACTCGCACTATTCGCGCACGTGCTTATATTCCCAATCCCGAGGGCAATCTGCGCCCAGGTATGTTGATGAGTGTGGACGTGATGGCACCTGTTCGTAACCGGCCTGCAGTCCCCGAAGTAGCCCTGGTCGAAGACGGCAATGCCAGCTTTGTTTTTATCGCGGTCAGCGATGGCAAGGGCGGGCAAAAGGCCATGCGCGTGCCGGTTTCGATAGGCACCCGTCGTGACGGTTTTGCTGAAATTATCAATGGTTTAGCACCTGGTACCTTAGTTATAACCGAAGGTTTAGTTGGCTTACGTGACGGTCAGCCCATTAAACCTATGAATACAAAGCTTGGTCGCGAAAGCAATAACAAATCAAGCCAGCACGCTAATCCCCAGTCGAGAGGGGGTTAATGTTTATAGCTGACATCTCCGTTAAGCGCCCCGTTTTAGCAACAGTGGCCAGCTTGTTGCTGATGGCATTTGGCTTGATTGCTTTTAAGACGTTGCCTTTACGCGAATTACCCGCCGTAGACCCTCCGATCGTTTCAGTTACAACCCAATATCGGGGTGCTTCATCAGATATAATTGAAAGCCGAATTACGCAGATTATTGAAGACCAGTTAACCGGCATTGAAGGCTTAGCCTCAATCCAAGCCTCGAGCCGAGACGGGCGTTCCTCAATCCGAGTTGAATTCAAGCTCTCGCGGAGCTTGGATGAAGCGGCCAATGATGTGCGCGCAGCGGTCAGTCGCATTCAAAATCGGTTGCCCTCTGGCGTTGATCCGCCCCAAGTTGAAAAGTCAGACGCCGATAGTGACCCAATTATGTTTTTAAATCTGGCTTCAACGAAGCTGTCGACAGCTGATCTAACTAACTTCACAGAACAAAATCTGGTCGATCGTTTTAGTGCAATTGATGGTGTGGCTTCGGTTCGGGTGTTTGGTGGTTTGCGTCAGTCCATGCGGGTTTGGCTTGATACAGAGGCTTTGGCTGCGCGTGGTCTCACCCCTGATGACGTCGATACAGCTTTACGTAGCCAAAATGTTGAGCTGCCTGCCGGGCAAATCGAAGGGCAGGCGCGCGATTATGCGATGCGGATCGCACGTGGTTATCGTACGGCGGAGGAATTTCGCCGCATGCCATTAGGGCGCAGTGGCGATGGGCGCTTGACGCGATTGGAAGATGTAGCACGGGTTGCCATCGAGCCTGAAGAAGATCGACGTCTTTTCCGTGGCAATGGGGTCAATCAAGTCGGCATGGGGATCGTGCGTCAATCTAATGCAAATGCCTTAGATGTCGCCCGTGCTGTGCGAGCACAAAGGGATTTGATAGCCAAAACACTGCCTATGGGTACAACAATGGTAGTAGCCTTTGATTCTACTGTGTTTATTGAGCGCGCTGTTCAAGGTGTTTGGACGACTATGGCCGAAGCCATCGTGCTGGTTATTGTGGTCATTTATCTATTTTTAGGGTCGTTTCGAGCGGCCTTTTTGCCTGCAGCCACTATACCTGTTTGCTTGATTGCTACATTTGGCGTTCTGGGCATTTTTGGGTTTTCGATCAATTTGATTACGCTTTTGGCGCTCGTTTTGGCGATCGGCCTTGTGGTGGACGATGCCATTGTGGTCTTGGAAAACATCCAGCGCCGTGTGGATGCAGGAGAGCCTGCCCTCATCGCAGCACAACGCGGCACCAACCAAGTGGCATTTGCAGTTATCGCAACAACCGCAGTTCTCGTCTCGGTCTTTACACCCTTATTGTTCACGGGCGGTTTTGTCGGGCGCTTGTTTGTGGAACTGGCGGTAACCATAGCATCTGCCGTGTCGATTTCGGCTTTTGTTGCTTTGACTCTCACCCCGATGATGTGCTCATTATTGCTGCGCCCAGCCAACAAGGCTAATCCCCTAACAACATGGATTAATAGAGGTTTTGAGAAAGTTCAAGAATCTTACACGGCTTCTGTTAAGGCCAGTCTAAGGGCTCGCAGATTCGTGATGATTGTGATGGCTGTCATTTTTGGGGCGGTTTTGTTTTTTGCGACCAAATTACCAAGTGAATTGGTCCCACTGGAAGATCGGGGCAATATCACCATCAATATCAGTGCACCTGAAGGGGCGGGCTTTTCATACACTCAAACCATGATTGCAAAGGCCGAGCCTATAATGGCAGACTATGTGAGAAGAGGGGAGGCTGTGCGTACTTTATTCATAGCCCCAAGTTTTCAAGATCAGGGCACGGGCCGGATGAACCGCGCCATTGGCAGGGTTTTTCTTAGTGAGTGGGGAAAGCGGCGTGAGGGTAATGACCTGGTAGATGAATTGAACAAAAAGCTGGCTTCTATCCCTGGTGCTCAATTTCGTGTCTCAATGCAAAATGCCTTTTCCAGCGGTCGCGGTGCTGGAAATGATGGTGTCGCCATCGTACTTGGCGGCAGCAATTACAAGGATTTAGCGGCTATTGGCGAAAAAATTTTAGCAAAAGGCCGCTTTAATGAAGGATTTGCCCGCATTCGTATGAATTATGAGCCAACCTCGCCCAAAATAGAAGTATCAATCGACCGTGAGCGGGCTGCGGCCCTTGGCGTTTCTGTTCAGTCCATTGGGCGAACCCTTGAAGCTACAACGGGCCTTAGACGCGTTGGCACCTATCCGGCCAATGGTGACGAATACGATGTTATTCTTCAAGTCGATCGGCGTGAGCGTAAACAGGTAGAGGATTTGGATCGGATTTATGTGCGCTCCGATCGCACAGGGGAATTGGTGGCATTGTCCAATCTTGTTACCACTACACATCTTGGTGGAACCGATGATTTGCCCAGAGTGAATAAATTACGCGCCATAACTATTTCCGCCAATTTGAACAAGGGATATACAATTGGCCAAGCGGTGCAATGGCTGGAGGAAGCGGCTGCCGCCGAAATGAAACCTGATATGAAGATTGATTATACAGGCCAAAGCCAACAATTTAAGGAAGCAGGTTCGGCGATTGGTTTTGCATTTATTCTGGCTATTTTGATCGTTTTTTTAACCTTAGCGGCGCAATTTGAAAGTTTTGTTCACCCCTTAACGATCATGATCACGGTCCCATTGGCGATGGCCGGTGGATTGTTTGGGCTTTATGCGGCGGGATTTACGCTCAACATTTATTCTCAAATCGGGCTAATCATTCTGGTAGCCTTGGCCGCGAAGAATGGCATTTTGATGGTCGAATTTGCTAACCAATTGCGCGACGAAGGGGCAAGGGTTCAAGATGCAATCTTGGAGGCATCGGCATTGCGCTTACGGCCAATATTAATGACATCTGTGGCAACCATCGCAGGGGCCCTCCCCTTGGCCTTATCGCATGGAGCAGGCGCGGAAGCGCGGTCAAATATTGGTGTGGTGGTTGTATTTGGTGTTCTTTGTTCGACCATCCTTACTCTTTTTATTGTTCCCCCTATCTATATGACCTTAGCCAGGTTTACAGGAAGTCCGCTGGCGCGTGCCAAGGCGATTGAAGAATTTGAACGCCAAGAATTGGCAGCTCAATTAGATAAGTCGAATTGATCTTTAATGCATAAAGATTAGCAATGGCTGTACCTATCATGTAGAAGGCAATTGCCTATACACTGCCATAGATTGTCGAAAGCTAGCAGATCTGCCTTTTCACCACATAGGTTCAATAGGGGGTACAATTAGATCCTAGGGTACGATATCCGCATCGTATGTGGTTAGCCTGTTTCTCTTGGGTAAATACCAACAAAGGGGTAAATACCAACAAAGGGCAAATACCAATACAGTGGGAGGGGTACAACTATTGGCATCAACAAAGCTGGATTTTCTGCTCTAAGCTTGTACCTAGCTGCACGTGAATGCTAAGGTGCAAGGCGAAAGCCACCTACGATTCGGGGCTATTTTGACCATTTAAAAGACGGCTTGACTCTTGACCGATATATCAGACACCGAAGGCCCCGACATGGACGATCCAATGGAGCCAGCACCTACCCCAGCTGCGATCATTGACACCAAGGGCATTACGCCAATTTCAATAGAAAATGAGCTGAAGTCGTCATATCTCGACTATGCCATGAGTGTGATTGTTGCTCGCGCTTTGCCGGATGCGCGCGACGGCCTCAAGCCTGTACATAGGCGGATTCTTTATGCCATGGGTGAAGGCGGCTTCACACCCGACAAGAAGCACGTCAAATCCTCGCGGATTGTGGGTGACGTTATGGGGAAGTATCACCCTCATGGCGATAGTGCTATTTATGATGCGATGGTGCGGATGGCACAGGACTTCTCGATGAGCCTGCCGCTGATCGATGGGCAGGGTAATTTTGGTTCAGTGGATGGCGATCCCCCGGCTGCGATGCGCTATACCGAAAGCAAATTGGCCAAAATCGCCATGTCGCTTTTGGATGATATTGACGAATCGACTGTCAATTTCCAAGATAATTATGATGGTTCAGAAAGTGAACCAGTTGTTTTACCTGCTCAATATCCAAATTTATTGGTTAATGGGGCAGGCGGGATTGCCGTGGGGATGGCGACCAATATCCCACCCCATAATCTTGGCGAAATTTGTACAGCTACGTTGGCGATCCTAGATGATCCTGCGATTTCGGATCAAGATTTGCTTGACATTGTCCCTGGTCCTGATTTTCCTACTGGGGGCGAAATTGTTGGGGGCACGGGTGCCCGCAATGGCCTTTTAACCGGACGTGGTTCGGTTATCATGCGCGCTAAGACGTCTGTGGAGACGATACGAGGCGAACGCGAAGCCATCATTGTATCGGAAATCCCTTATCAGGTGAATAAATCATCGATGATTGAGCGGATCGCCGAATTGGTGCGCGAAAAGCGCGTTGAGGGCATTTCCGGCTTGCGTGATGAGAGTGATCGGCGCGGCATGCGGGTGGTCATTGAACTTAGGCGCGATTCTTCTTCTGAAGTCGTGCTTAATCAGCTTTATCGTTATTCCCAACTTCAAACATCATTTGGAGTTAATATGCTGGCTTTGGTGGGCGGTCGCCCCATCCAAATGTCTTTGCGCGGCTTGATAGAAACGTTTTTGAGCTTCCGTGAGGAAGTGATTGCACGTCGTACCCGCCACCGCCTAAATAAAGCTCGTGAACGAGGGCATGATTTGGTTGGCCTGGCTATTGCTGTGGCCAATATTGATGAAGTGGTGCGAATGATACGGGAAGCCAGCGATCCCACGGCTGCGCGCTTGGCTTTAACCAGCAGAGATTGGCCTGCTCATGACCTTTCCCCGATCATTCGATTGATTGCTGACCCACGCTCTTTATTAACTGAGGCCGGCACTATTCGCATGAGTGAGGATCAAGCGCGCGCGATCTTGGATTTGCGCTTGCAGCGCCTAACCGGGCTTGGCCGCGATGAATTGAGCAATGAAGTGCGCTCTTTAGCAGCCAAAATCGCTGATCTACTGGATATTTTGCAATCGCGTACGCGGGTGATTGAAATCATTCGCGCGGAATTGACTCATATTCGCGATACCTTCGCTGTACCACGCCGCACTACGTTTATTGAGGCTGACCTTGACCTTGATGATGAAAATTTCATCGAGCGCGAGGATATGGTGGTGACCGTTTCTCATGCTGGCTATGTCAAACGTACGCTTTTGTCCACCTATCGCACCCAGAACCGTGGTGGACGTGGACGTTCGGGCATGGATACGAAGGATGAAGATTTCGTGGTGCGCTTGTTTGTAGCCTCAACCCACGCGCCGATCTTATTCTTCTCGTCTAAGGGCATTGTCTACCGTGAAAAAGTGTGGCGGTTGCCACTTGGGGATCCGCGGACCAAGGGTCGCTCCATTGCCAATATCTTACCCATTGAAAAAGATGAAAAAATTACCTCAGTGATGCCTTTGCCCGAAGAGGAAGACAGCTGGGCAGCTTTGCAGTTGATGTTTGCAACGCGCAAAGGCACCGTGCGACGTAATTCGCTCTCTGACTTCCAACGCGTGGCGCGCGGCGGTAAAATCGCTATGAAATTTGACGATGAGGATGATCAAATCGTCGATGTTGCCATCTGCTCAGATCAAGATGACATACTGCTGACTACCCGTATGGGGCAATGTATCCGCTTTCAAACCACCGATGTACGGGTGTTTAAGGGTCGAGATTCTACCGGAGTACGCGGCATCACCTTGGGAAAGGGCGATGAAGTCATTGCCATGTCGATTTTGCGCCATGTCGATGTCACCGCCGAAGAACGCGCAACCTATCTTAAACAAAGCCGTTCTGTTCGGGGCGAGGAAGCCGAACAGACTGAAACTGAGACTAGCGATATCGTGGTAGAATCTTCTGAAGAAGCCGTGAGTGGATCCGCACAATTATCACCTGAACGCTACGCTGAGCTTTCCGCCCGTGAGCAATTTGTATTGGCGGTGGCCGAAGAAGGTCTTGGTAAACGGGCATCGTCGTTTGAGTATCGTGTTACCAATCGCGGCGGTAAAGGCATTGTCGCCCATGATCTGTCGCGCAAGGGTGGCCAATTGGTCGCGGCTTTCCCCGTTGAGGAGAGTGATGAAGTGATGATGGTAACCGATGGCGGCCAGTTGATTCGTACCCGGGTGGATCAGATCCGTCGTGCAGGGCGCTCTACACAGGGTGTGATGATCATCCGCGTGTCAGAAGGTGAGCGCGTCGTGTCTGTTGAACGTTTGGCAGATATGGGTGGTGATGAAGATGGCGTGCCAAACCAACCATGAACGCCCCATCACAGACCGCTCATCAGTGGCAGATACGCTCTGAGGCAGGGAGACTTAGATGCGCGTAGGACTTTATCCCGGGACATTTGACCCGATCACTTTGGGGCATTTGGATGTTATTGGGCGTGCGATCAAACTTTTTGACAAATTGGTGATTGGGGTTGCTATTAACCGCGATAAGGGTCCGACTTTCTCCTTAGAAGAACGCGTGGCAATGGTCTCCCAGGACACAGAGCGCTTTCAGCCACTGGGTAAAATTGAAGTCTTGCCGATGGAAGGTTTGCTCATCCATTTTGCGGAACAGGTTGGCGCGTCGTGCATTGTGCGGGGTTTGCGTGCCGTTTCTGACTTTGAATATGAATTTCAAATGGTTGGCATGAACCAAAAGCTGAACACTGTTATCGAAACCGTATTTTATATGGCCGACGTGCAGCATCAGGCTGTGGCCTCGCGACTTGTGAAGGAAATCGCACGCCTTGGCGGGGATGTTAGCCCATTTGTCAGCGCCCATGTTGTTGCTGCTTTAAGGGAGAAGTTTAAGTGAAACTGTCGCTTTATTTCGTCAGCTTACTGACTATCACACTCAACTGGATTCACCCTAGCCCAGTTTTATCGCGCACAACGGCCATCCATTGGGCGCAAATCCAAACAGATGCAGAACCACTTTCTAATCCCGATGCATCAAAATCCACTGCCAAACCGCGACAAAGCACAAGTTCAAAGCCTTTTTCCAAGCCAGCATCATCACCGGCTAAGGCTACGCCAACTGTTGCACATTGGAATATTCCCACGCCGGAAAATCCGCCTACTCACTCCAATTCTAACTCCAAACCACAACCTCCCGCTCAAGTTCTAGCTGAGGCAAATCCAGCCCAGCCCCTAGCCAAGGCAGTATTTCCTGACGAAGACTGGCGTACGCTTAACCCAGAAAATGCGTTGATTTTTGAAACGACGAAGGGTCGCATCATCGTGGAACTCGCGCCAGATATCGCTCCAGGCCATGTGGAGCGTGTGAAAAAACTAGCCCGTGAAGGCTTTTATAATGGCTTAAGTTTTCACCGTGTGATCAACGATTTTATGGCGCAAGGTGGTGATCCGAAAGGCGACGGATCGGGGGGATCGGACCAACCTGATTTGCGCGCTGAGTTCAATTTTCGTCGCGGTGCAGATAGTGGGTTTGTTAAAGCGGTGGATCGTGGTGGTGCAAGTATTGGTTGGATAAGAACTATCCCGGTTACCACGCAATCGGACATATTGATGGAGCGCACGACCGATAAAAAAGTCGCCGCTTGGGGAAATCATTGTTTAGGTGTGGCAAGTATGGCTCGGGGTAATGATGAAAACTCCGCCAATAGTCAGTTTTTTCTGATGCGGGCGGCCTATCCAACTTTGGATCGACGTTACACAATTTGGGGCCGTGCTGTTGTTGGGGTCGATGTCATCCGCGCCTTTAAGGTGGGTGAGCCTGTTATTGACCCTGATAAAATGCTAACTGTTCGGGTGCTGAGCGATCTAGAAGAAAGCGAGCGTCCCAAGGTCGTGATCCAGCGAACAGACGGGCCGTTGTTTCAAGCCAAGCTCAAAGCGACCCTAGAGCAGCGCGGTGCCGCCTTTTCAAACTGCGATATTATGCCCGAAGGGCGCATTCTTGCACGGAATTAACTCCATCACTGACATGAATGGGGGTCTTGGGCTTTGCCGCGCGTCTTTGAACGTTTAGGACCCCAGTCACAGGAGATGATCAGATGAACCAAGACCCCGAAAATACCCTTATTCTGGAACTCGATACTGGTATAGTCACCATCGATATGCGCCCAGACTTGGCTCCTGGGCATGTAGCACGTATCAAAGAATTAGCTCGGGAAGGTTTTTATGATGGCATTGTGTTCCATCGGGTAATCGACGGCTTTATGGCACAAGGTGGCTGTCCCAGTGGTCGCGGGACTGGTGGCTCCACCAAGCCGGACTTGAAGGCCGAATTCACGAGCGAACCCCATGTTGAGGGCGTATGTTCTATGGCGCGGACCAGCGCCCCAAACTCAGCCAACAGCCAGTTCTTCATCTGTCTGGACGACGCCACCTTCCTCGATCGTCAATATACAGTATGGGGTAAGGTTGCTTCTGGAATGGATGCTGTCCATGCGCTACCAAAAGGCGTACCACCAACAGAGCCTGGCAAAATCGTTTCGATGAAAGTTGCTGCAGACGTCTAAACTCTAACCCATCTTTTGACTCTGAATGCCCATGTCAGTCAGGGATAAAAATGCAGATTTCAGAGTTCGACTTTGACTTACCAGAAGCCCTGATCGCGCTGCGGCCCGCCCGCCCGCGCGATAGTGCGCGTTTGCTGGTACGCCATTCCGATCAGATGCTAGAGGACGCTAGGGTTTCTCAACTCCCGCAGTTTCTAAGAGCTGGGGACGTGTTGGTTTTTAATGACACCAAGACTATCCCGGCCGCGTTAAAGGCGGTCCGGGCGCAACGTAGTGACGTGGGCGGGCCTGTTGAGGTGCACATCAATTTGCACCAGCGCCTGAGTCCTAGCACGTGGAACGCCTTTAGTCGCCCAGCCAAGCGCTTGGCAGTAGGCGATGTTTTGACCTTTGGCTCCGATTTGACAGCGACTATGACCGCCAAAGGGCAGGGGGGCGAGATCAGTTTGGTTTTTTCCTGTGTGGGGGAGGCTCTGGATGAGGCGATTGCACAGCTTGGTGTCATGCCACTACCACCCTATATCACCCGCAAACGTCAAGTCGATGCCCACGATAAGCAAGACTATCAAACCCTTTATGCCCGGCAATCAGGATCTGTTGCCACGCCTACGGCTGGCTTACATTTCACCCCGGCTTTGTTGGCAGCACTGACCCAAGCGGGGATTGAACAACATTGGCTGACACTGCATGTGGGTGCCGGTACATTTATGCCGGTCAAAGTTGATAACATATCTCACCACGTCATGCATAGCGAAACCTATGAGGTTAGAGAACAGACTGCTGAAGCCTTAATGCGCGCCAAGGCAGAGGGGCGCCGGATCATTGCTGTAGGCACAACGAGCTTACGCACGCTTGAATCTATTACCCATGCAGATGGTGAGATTAAAGCTGGGTGTGGGGAAACTTCCATTTTTATCACACCGGGCTATCGGTTTAGGACGGTGGATGGGCTGATGACCAATTTTCATTTACCCCGCTCAACACTCTTAATGCTGGTTGGAGCTTTGATCGGTATGTCGGGCATGCGTTCTTTGTATACTCATGCCGTTGATCATGCCTATCGTTTTTATTCTTATGGTGATGCATGCTTAATGTGGAAGGCTTCAACACGATGAGTTTCGCATTTAGCTGTCATGCACACGACGGCCGTGCGCGGACTGGCGCACTCACAACCCCGCGTGGCACCATTCGCACGCCTGCTTTTATGCCGGTCGGCACTGCCGCTAGTGTTAAAGCGATGAGTGTGGAGCAGGTAAAGTCTACGGGTGCCGATATTCTACTGGGCAATACTTATCATTTGATGCTTCGTCCGGGTGGTGAGCGCTTAGCGCGACTGGGTGGGCTTCATAGCTTCATGGGGTGGGACAAACCAATTTTGACTGATTCAGGTGGGTTTCAGGTGTGGTCTTTGGCGGGCCTACGCCAGCTTAGCGAAGCAGGGGTTGAGTTTCGCAGCCATATTGATGGCTCCAAACACATGCTAACACCTGAGCGCTCGATCGAGTTGCAAGCCGATATGATCGGCTCAGACATTGTGATGCAACTCGATGAATGCATTTCCTTTGGTTCAAGCCATGAAGAAGCTCTTGTATCCTTGGAGCTTTCCGCACGTTGGGCACAGCGATCAAAAGACGCTTTCGGGGGCACCAGGGAAAAACAGGCACTGTTCGGAATTGTTCAAGGATCCATCTTTCCCGATTTGCGTGCAAGATCTGCACATGCCCTGCATTCCATTGGCTTTGAAGGCTATGCCATCGGTGGTCTAGCTGTGGGTGAGGGCCACCAGCTGATGTGTGACATTTTGGATGTGACCCTCGAACATATCGTCGAAGATAAGCCACGTTATTTGATGGGCGTTGGCAAACCCATCGACTTACTTGAAGCTGTGGCACGCGGCATTGATATGTTTGATTGCGTTCTGCCAACCCGCGCAGGGCGGCATGGCCAAGCTTGGACTTGGGATGGTCCGATCAATATCAAGAATGCAAAGTTTGCTGAAGATAATACACCTCTCGATGCCGCCAGCTCATGCCCTGCCAGCTATCAGTATTCCAAGGCCTATCTGCATCATTTATTCAAAGCCGAAGAAATATTAGGGCAAACCTTGTTATCTTGGCATAATTTGGGCTTTTACCAGGATTTGATGTCACATCTCAGAGTGGCCATAGAAAACCATCAATTCAAAGAGGTGCGGGCGTCATTGCTTGATCGTTGGGGCCTTAAGACAAATTAGCAGCCCTTAGAATGCGCAAGTCCTTTTAAATAACCACGGCGAACCATACCGCGTTGTTGGGCTTCTCTGACAAGGCGATCTGATCGTTCGGCCCCTGATATCATTCGAATAAGGCCACGACCTGGTATGAGCGATGAGCCAGCCCCACGTACCGCTTCTGTGACGCCTGATTGCACCATCGAGCCGCTTTTTTCTTGTAAAGAGCGACTATCGTTCTCTTCTGGAGGAGGAATTTCACTTTTAAGAACGTCATCCAATTGTTTAATTTCATAATTGATCCACTGACAATTATCGCCGCTAGGTGGTGCGTATGGGTTACTGATCCGCGCGAGTGCATCAGGTATTTTCTCGCGGACAACACCAAAATCTCGAAACGGTTGGATTACGGCTTGGCTTGCTGCTTCACCCAAATCATCTTGTATTGTATCTGTATCCTTGGTTGAGTTTGATTGAAGCTGTTGTTGCTTGTCTGGACCAGAGGCGCAAGCACTAAGCCCAACCAGTGCCCCCACAACAAGCGCACCTATGCACAGCTTAAGTCTCAGATTTTTCACATGAAGATTTATATGTCTCAGTTTAACCTTGTAGTTGGTCATCGCTCCACATCTCGCTATCCATTGACCACCCAATCCAGACCAATCTGCACTAAGGGAATTCGCAAGTAGGGCACTTAGGTTAAGTGCTTTCCTCGTGAGTTTACTCCTTGTGCTACAAACCATGAATGGAGCATGGCTGGGTAAGAGAATTCTAACCTACATCAATGATTTTATCCATCATTGGGTCTGAAAGAAACTGTGTTTAATCATCCGCTAAGCCTAACCAAGCTCACTTTTTGCCATTGACTGAGGACAAGTCAATGCTTATCAGCGCCCCTCACACCCGGACCGCGGAAACGCGAACCCCAATCCATTCTTGGGAGCCTGTAGCTCAGCCGGTAGAGCAACTGACTTTTAATCAGTAGGTCCCGGGTTCGAACCCCGGCGGGCTCACCATTTTCAAAATAATTACATGTAAATAAACATAAAAATGTAGGTGTGGGGCACAATGACACTGTGGGGCATTATGATACAAGGTGCAGAACACATTTCTACAGATCTTCAAAATGTGTTGTTTGCATGCATTTTTACCATATCAGATGCCCTATAACTGGCACGTTTCCTTTAGTTTTTCCCTGATAAGTGACTTGATTAAGGTTGGTGTGACCCAAAGGACCATCATGTCAGGATCCGAGCCGCCTTGTTCTGAAATGATTTCTGACTTTATATCTGGGATTATCTCTGGGATAATTTTACGATTTTCGCACTTAGATCGAGTTTAGGCCCGCGCGAGAAGAATAAATCGTTTGGGTAAACATCATGTTGGGGACTCATTTCGATCGTCGGGCTGAGCCTTTCTCATAACTGACACTTAAGGGCAACATTTTAGAAAAGATTTCATAATAGTCTCTACTTAATGCCTACAAATCGACAACGGTCTCAATCTGGTAGTTGACCTATCCAATACATCGTTTAATACGTTGCAAGAGCGTCCAGCCGGACGTTAGCGCTTATGAGGGGAATTAAACTCATGAAGAGAATTTGGCTTTGTGCTTCTGCGATGATTGCACTCGCAGCCGTACCAAGCGTCGTATCGGCGGATGGCTGGTATGGTAGTGCTGGTGTGGGCTATAATATTGAAGGTGGTGTCGATATTGATCCTCCTGCTAACCCCACCGGGGCAAATCAAGCACCCTATGTCATTGGCCAAAAAGCTAAAGGTGATGGCGGTTGGGGCGGTAATCTAGCTCTCGGCTATGCCTTTGAAAATGGTTTCCGTATTGAAACGGCTTTGGCAAATGGCAATTCTAAGTTTAGAGACACAGATAATTTCTCCACTATTGGTAACATCAATGTGTGGTCGGCCATGGTAAATGGTCTTTATGACTTTAACCGGGATGGCACAGTAAATCCATTCGTTGGTGCTGGTATCGGTATGTCTAGGGTAAAGCTGCTAGCTGGCTCTTATGACAAAGCCTTTAGTTCAAGCGGCCCCTTGACATTGAGCAGAGCTTCTAGCGTTACAATTCAAGATTCCACCACCGGCTTTAGTTGGCAATTGATCGCGGGATTGGGTTTGAAATTATCAGACCAATTAACTGCTGATATTACCTATACTTATGTAAATGTGTCGGACTTAAAGTTTGATGCATCAGGTAGAGTGCGGACTAATACTACTGGTGGCTCTGCGTTTACGCCACTGACCATTAACGCGCGTTCAAGCAGCAATGGATTGCCCGGTATCGGTGGCATTGGCTTTGGTTTACGTTATTCCTTTGCCCCACCGCCTGCTCCTCCGGCACCCCCATCCCTGCCACCACCACCACCACCTCCGCCACCACCACCTCCGCCACCACCGCCGCCACCGCCACCCCCTCCACCACAGGTGTGTGATGCCCGCTCAATGGTTGTGTACTTTGAGTTTGATAAGTCGTTCCTGACTCCAGAGGCAACGACTGTGATTGATAATTCGGTTCAAGAAATTTCGGGCCAATCTTGTAATTATCAGTCCGTATTGATCCAAGGTCATACCGACTTGGCTGGTAAGCCTGAGTACAATATTGCTTTGTCACAACGCCGTGTTGTCTCGGTTCGTGAGGCATTGGTGGCTCGCGGTATTCCTGGTGATTTGATGACAGGTGAAGCCTTTGGTGAATCCAAACCAGCTAAGCCAACCCCAGATGGTGTCAAGGAACCCTTGAACCGTCGTGCGGAAGTTACCTTCACTTTCCAGTGATTGGTTTCAATGTTTGCTCAGAAGGCTCGGCGGTGACGCCGGGCCTTTTTTGTTTGAATTCAAGATGGGTGTCGCTAAATCGTCACTGAAAATCTGTCGCGATAGTGTTGGTCGCCACGTTGCACGATAATGTCTGAAGGAAGGATCGTGTCAGGTTGTAAAGTTGTACAGGTTTGTAGAGCTTGATAAATTGGGGCAAAATCTTGCAAGGTAGCCTCAAATAACTCGTTGAAATCCTTAATTTGAAAATAAATTTCTTGAAAATCATCTATGCGATATAAGGTACGCATCACGCGCATCAGGTCAAAACCAACTCTGTGAGGTGACGAGGATTCCAAGGCAAAACAGCTTTCAGCGGGAGATGATAAAATCCCAGCCCCATAGATGCGCGGTCCACTGTCCGTGTTGATTAAACCAAATTCGACACTATACCAATAAAGTCGGGCTAAAGAATCGAGACAATTAAGGCTCAGTGCCCGCAACCCGCCTTGACCATAGGCTTGAATATAATCACCAAACACCCGATCAGTCAGCATGGGTATATGTCCAAAGACATCATGGAAAATATCGGGTGCTTCAATATAGTCAAATTCGCTTTCAGATCGAATAAAATTGCCTGCTGGAAATCTACGATTAGCTAAATGCTCAAAAAACACAGCATCTGGGATTAGGCCGGGAACAGCAACAATTGTCCAACCAAATTTAGAAGTTAGTTGGCGGTTCAAAATTGCAAAATCAGGTATTCCGTTGCCGTGTAAATCAAGGGCGTGAAGTCCCCGGAAGAAAGCGTCGCAGGCGCGCCCTTCAAGCACCTGCATTTGCCGATCATAGAGGCGCCTCCAGCGATCATGATCACTTGGGCTAAAAGACTCCCAATTCTGATCAACGGTCCAATCTGGGCGGATATTGGGGGGACGAGAAAGGACGTTGCTACTTGCCATAAAGATTTATCCTTCACACATGCAGCAATCCCATTTTGCCAAGGATTTAATTGAGGGCACTGCCCGATTTTCGGACATAGGCGGTGCCATCAAAACCCGTAAACAATTCATGGACGCTAGGATGCTCGATTGGTTCACCAGAAGTATCTCGCAATAAATTCTGTTCAGACACATAAGCGACATAATGAGATTCATCATTTTCAGCCAATAAATGATAAAAAGGCTGATCTTTTCGCGGCCGCAGGTTTTCAGGAATTGCCTGCCACCATTCTTCAGTATTAGCGAATTGGGGGTCAACATCATAGATCACACCCCGAAACGAAAAAAGTCGATGCTTTACGACTTCCCCGATGCGAAATTTAGCGGTTTGATCCAACACGACTTACCCTCCTTTCTCTGCGTTAAAACCTATGCACGATCTTGCAATGGTGCAAGGACTTAACGCTTCGCATAAGCAGAGATTGCCCTTAAGCTTTTTAATGATACGATTAAGGTGTGCGCTCAAATTTTGGGTGCGAGTTGAGGTCATGGCTATGGTCGGCACCTTGTTAGTGCCTGAAAAGGCAAATGAAGCTATTCAGTTACCTACAGGAGTTAATCCCAGACAATTGTTCAATACTCACGAGGCTTTAAGGCAAAAGGCCCGCCTCTTTGCCGCGTTGGATTTAGGTACAAATAATTGTCGCTTGATAGTTGCCCAAAGGGCTAGCAAGGGCTTTCGTGTCATTGATTCTTTTTCCCGCGTTGTTAGGCTTGGGGAAAATCTTTCGTTAACAGGACATTTATCAGAACGTGCGATGCAGCGAACGATTGCGGCTATCACCACATGTGCCAAAAAATTAGCGCGTCATCAGCCAGATCAAATCCGTTGTGTAGCAACCCAAGCTTGCCGGGCCGCAAAAAATGGTCCGAGTTTTTTGCGTGAACTAACTAGGATAACCGGTATTTCTTTTGAAATCATTGACCCTCAAGAAGAAGCTAGATTGGCTGTGCTTGGGTGTGCTGATTTATTCAATCCCGATGGGATTGGTGCTCTGGTGATTGATATAGGTGGTGGTTCTACCGAATTATCATGGGCCTTGTATCGCGGCTCAAATCAGTGGCCAAGGCTTGAAAGCTGGTATTCAGCTCCCATTGGTGTGGTTACTCTTGCCGATCAATTTCCTGAAATTGGCGAAATACAGGTTTGGTATCGCTCCATGAAACGCTGTGCTAGCGATCATATCGCACGATTTACACCACCTCCGGAACTCACATTTTTATTGGAATCGGGCAAAGCTCATATTGTTGGAACCTCTGGAGCTATCACGAGTTTAGCGGGTGTCCATTTAAACTTACCGCGTTATTCAAGGCGTTTGGTCGATGGCCTCTGGATGTGTGAGGCCGATACCCGTACAGTGATCAACCGATTGATTTCCTTAAGCAAAGCAGAGCGCGCGCTCGAACCTTGCATAGGCCCTGATCGGGCCGATCTTGTCTTGGCTGGTGCCGCTATTTTAGAGGCAGTTTTAGATCGATGGCCCAGCAGGCACTTACGTGTCGCAGACCGCGGCTTGCGCGAAGGATTGATCCTTACCATGCTCAATCCTCAGCATTGGCGGCAGTGAAAGTTATACCTCAATGCGTGATGGCAAGAACAATGGTAAATGGGCTAAAAAGGGACCCCCGTCGCCTCTGCCAGAGAGACGCCGCCGCATTGTGTTCGATATGGGCGAAACAGACGCGCGCGCAACCCCAGCCCGCGTGAAAACGGGTAAAGGGCGCTCCGCCCAATCCACAAGATGGCTGGAACGCCAATTGAATGACCCCTATGTTCATAGGGCTAAAGCAGACGGTTGGCGCGCAAGATCTGCATATAAATTATTGGAATTGAATGAGAAATTTCATTTTATTCCCCATCAAGGCCGGGTCATTGACTTAGGAGCGGCTCCCGGAGGTTGGAGCCAAGTGGTCGCGCGGCGAGGTGCTGCAGCTTTAGTGGGCATCGATTTATTGCCCATGGACCCAATCGAGGGCGCAACCCTAATCCAAGCCGATTTTCTGGCCGAAGGTATGCAAGACCATTTGCTTGACCTGCTTGGTGGGTGCCCTGACTTGGTGATCAGCGATATGGCAGCCAATACGGTGGGTCATAAGCAAACCGATCATTTACGAACGGCAGCCCTGTCTGAGGCCGCAGCGCTTTTTGCCATGCGGGTTTTAGCGCCTGGTGGGGCATTTGTAACCAAAATGTTTCAAGGTGGTACAGAAGCACATATTTTAAGCTTGCTCAAACAATCATTTAGAGAAGTACGCCACGCCAAGCCACCTTCGAGCCGAGCCGAAAGTGTGGAGC
This sequence comes from Candidatus Phycosocius spiralis, assembly GCF_030158815.1. Classification (GTDB taxonomy): domain Bacteria; phylum Pseudomonadota; class Alphaproteobacteria; order Caulobacterales; family Aquidulcibacteraceae; genus Aquidulcibacter; species Aquidulcibacter spiralis. The sequence continues at coordinate 188,724 of NZ_BPFZ01000001.1, read as the reverse complement.
TCTTTATGGTCGCAAAGGGCTTTAAAACTCGAAACAAAGGATAGCTTGATTAATCGAGTGATAAATCATTGGACCAAAGCCAGTGTGGGAAGACCGGGCGCATAGCTTGCGAAAATTCAATCCCGCGCCATAAGGCTATTGTTCAATGAGGATACGCCATGACCAATCGCAACTGGGATAAATCAAGACTGCCAAGCCGCCATGTCACGCTTGGTGCCGCCCGCGCGCCGCATCGCTCCTATTATTACGCCATGGGCCTTGGAACGCGCGAGATTGAAGCCCCTTTTGTTGGTGTGGCAACGTGTTGGAATGAAAGTGCACCTTGTAATACTGCCCTGATGCGTCAAGGTCATGCAGTTTCCTCTGGCGTCAAACAGGCGGGGGCAACTCCGAGGGAATTCTGTACCATCACAGTCACAGATGGGATTGCGATGGGCCATGAGGGCATGCGCTCGTCACTGGTTTCGCGTGAAGTCATTGCCGATTCAGTTGAACTCTCGATGCGGGGCCATTCCTATGACGCTTTGGTTGGCGTAGCTGGCTGTGACAAGAGCCTTCCAGGCATGATGATGGCGATGTTGCGTCTCAATGTGCCTAGCGTCTTTCTTTATGGCGGTTCTATTTTACCGGGCCGTCACAAGGGCAAGGACATTACGGTTCAAGAGGTGTTTGAGGCGGTTGGCGCCCATGCTGCCGGGCGGATGGATTTTGAAGAATTATGCGAGATTGAGCGCCATGCCTGTCCCAGTGACGGGGCCTGTGGTGGCCAGTTTACCGCCAATACAATGGCTTGTGTTGCTGAAGCGATCGGGCTTTCTTTGCCACTATCCTCCTCCTTACCAGCGACTTATCTCGATCGAGACCAGTATGGTGTGGCTTCAGGGCAGGCGGTGGTTGACTTGATCGAACAAGGCCTGCGGCCAAGACAGATTTGTACGCGTGCAGCCTTTGTGAATGCGGCCATTGTGGTGGCAGCAACCGGTGGCTCAACCAATGCGGCGCTGCATCTGCCTGCCATGGCGCATGAAGCGGGCATTGAGTTCACGATGAAGGATGTTGCCGAAGCATTTAGGTTAACTCCTTGGATCGCCGATTTGAAGCCCGGGGGTCACTATGTCGCTAAAGATATGGGCGAAGCGGGCGGCATGCCGATGCTGTTACGGGCATTACTGGATGAAAACCTGATAGATGGTAATTGTTTGACCGTGACAGGCAAAACTTTGGGGGAAAATCTGGAAGCCATCACTTGGAATTCCAACCAAAAAGTTATCCATTCGGTGAAAGCCCCAATCACACCCAATGGCGGTGTGGTGGGTCTTTGGGGTACGATGGCCCCTGATGGGGCGATGCTGAAAATTGCAGGCTTGAAGCAACTCACTTTTCGTGGACCAGCGCGGGTGTTTGACGGTGAGGAAGCTTGTTTTGAAGCGGTCTCCAACGAAGCGTTTGAAGCCGGTGAAGTGCTCGTTATTCGCTATGAAGGCCCACGCGGGGGTCCTGGTATGCGCGAAATGCTGTCCACTACAGCTGCTCTTTATGGATTAGGTCGTGGTGGCGATGTAGCTTTAATTACCGACGGGCGCTTTTCGGGGGCTACAAGGGGCATGTGCATCGGCCATGTCGGTCCTGAGGCGGCAGTTGGGGGGCCAATTGGTTTGGTGGAGAATGGCGATATCATTGCCATTGATGCCCTAGCCGGTACAATTGAGCTTGAAGTGTCCGAAGCTGTTTTGGCTGCGCGTAAAGCTGCATGGAAGCCGCGAAAAACCAACTATAATTCTGGCGCGATCGCTAAATACGCCAAATTGGTTGGGCCCGCCTATTTGGGTGCGGTTACCCATGAAGGTGGGGCTGCAGAGACCCATATATATGCCGATATCTGATCGGGCTGGGGTTCCAAGCTTCTAGGTCTTTACGGACAAAGTGCCTTGGCGGGCTAAGTGATCGGCGCGTTCATTCATAACCTCACCCGTGTGGCCGCGTACCCAGCGCCATTCAAGCGTGTGCGCCTTACAGGCTTCCTCCAAGCGTTGCCATAGATCGGCGTTGATTACGGGCTTGCCATCTGCCTTGCGCCAGTGACGCTTTTTCCAGCCATGGATCCACTCTGTAATGCCTTTTTTGACATATTGGCTGTCCGTCACCACTATGACGTTACATGGGCGCCTGAGGCTTTCAAGCGCTTGGATGGCGGCCATCAACTCCATCCGATTGTTGGTGGTTTGGGCTTCCCCGCCAAAGATTTCCTTTTCCGTGCCATTAAACTGTAAAATAGCACCCCAACCGCCAGGTCCAGGGTTTCCAGAACATGCCCCATCTGTATAAATGACTACAGTGCCTATGATGGGCGGTGATTGTCTCATAGCTTATATTTATGGGCGAATGACTTAACCGCAAAGACCCCACGATAGGCTATGCGCAGAAAGTCCTTGCCAGAACATATAAAGATATGTTTATATCTATATGTTAGGAGCAAGTATGGACCAGATTGTTGATATTGTGCGCGCCATTGGGGAGCCAACCCGAATGCGCATCCTTGTTCTGTTAGCCCGCGGTGAGCTAGCGGCTGGGGAAATGTCAACTGTCCTCAATCAAAGCCAACCTAGAGTCTCTAGGCATTTGAAATTATTGGCCGAAGCAGGCTTGTTAGAACGTCGTCCTGAAGGGGCTTGGGTGTTTTTCCGGTTAAACACGGATCGAGTGGCAGGACGTATAGTGCGCGCCATACTGGAAGAAATGCCCAAAGACGATATCGTGTTGATGCGCGATCAAGATCGATTAGCCCAAGTTCAAGCCCAACGCGAAGAATTGGCGCGCGCCTATTTTGAAACGGCAGCTGATGAATGGAATGCATTGCGTCGTTTGCATCAGCCAGAAGCGGCGGTTGAAGCTGCTTTAACCAAGATTGTAACCGATCAACGCTTTGATTTACACATTGATTTAGGCTCTGGCACCGGTCGCATGATTGAATTGTTTGCCGGCCAAGCGAAACGCTCTGAAGGTGTGGATACCAGCCGCAAAATGTTAGCCTTGGCCCGGGCGCGGCTGGATAATTCTGGCAGTGGGCAGGCTTCGGTCCGCCAAGCTGATATTTTGGGCTTACCCTATGATGATGCCAGCGCCGATTTGGTGACTATCCACCAAGTTCTGCACTATTTGCCTGAGCCTTTTTTGGCGATCAAAGAAGCGGCGCGCATTCTAAAGCCAGGCGGGACCTTGCTGATTGCAGACTTTGCGCCACATGGGTTTGAAGAATTGCGTGAACGCCATGCCCATAGGCGGTTAGGATTTGGCGATCAAGAAGTGATGGACTGGTGTGAACAAGCTGGCCTTGCCACTCTTTCGGTGGAGCATGTGGCACCGGTTGCTGGCGAAACAGGTCTTGCGGTCACGATTTGGAAAGCGACAGACCCGAAAGCGGTGCGGAATCGAGATTACGTAAAAATCAAAGAACCAAGGATTGCGTGATGGTTGATTTAGCCATTTCCTTTGAATTCTTTCCGCCCAAGACCGAGGCGATGGAAGTTAAATTATGGGACGCGATCTCTAAGCTGGCACCTTTGGCACCTGATTTTGTCTCCGTCACTTATGGGGCAGGCGGCTCCACCCGTGAAAGGACGCACCGAACCGTCAAGCGCGTATTGGAGGAGACAAGCCTTCAGCCTGCGGCCCATCTTACCTGTGTGGCGGCCTCAAAGGCCGAAGTTGACGCTGTTTTGCAAGCCTATTGGGATGCGGGCGTGCGTCATATTGTTGCCTTGCGTGGCGATCCGCCAGAAGGTGTGGGCACGACGTTCAAAGCCCATCCAGATGGCTATCGCAATGCCACCGAAGTCACAGCGGCCGCCAAACGCATTGGCGATTTTGAAGTGTCGGTGAGCTTTTACCCAGAAAAACATCCTGAAAGCCCAAGCTTGAGCCACGATATTGACGTCCTAAAAGCTAAAATTGATGCGGGTGCTACGCGTGGTATTAGCCAGTTTTTTTGCGAGGGCGAGCCTTATTTGCGCTTTCGTGATGCGGCGACGAAGGCAGGCATCACGATACCGCTTCTTCCTGGAATCATGGCCGTAGGCAACGTATCTGGTTATCTGCGTATGGCAGGGGCGACGGGCACATCGGTACCGGATTGGTTTGCCCAAGCCTTTGAAGGCCTGGATCAAACCCCAGATGTTCGCGACATGGTTGCAGCTTCGGTTGCCGCAGATTTATGCCTGAAGCTGCAAAATGAAGGCGTCGATCGGTTTCATTTTTATACGCTTAATCGCGCAGAATTAGCTTTAGCAACGTGCCGACGTCTCGGCATAAAGATCCCTTCTCAAGACCAGGACGCAGCATGAGTATTTTTCAAAGTCGCCAAGAACGCTTCGATAAGATCGAAAACATTGCACGTGAACGTATTTTAATTCTCGATGGTGCGATGGGCACCATGATCCAGTCCTATAAACTGGAAGAAGACGATTTTCGCGGTGACCGCTTTGGCGAGCATAGCCACCCTTTAAAGGGCAATAATGATCTATTGGTGATTACCAAGCCTGATCTGATTGCGGGTATTCACGAGGCTTTTTTGACGGCAGGGGCGGATCTAATCTCCACCAATAGCTTTAATGCGACCACAATCAGTCAGGCCGATTATGCGCTGGAACCACTTGTGTATGAGCTTAATCTTGCTGCTGCCAAAGTAGCGCGCTCAGCTTGTGATAAGTTTGAAACAGCAGAGCGTCCATGCGCTGTTGTTGGCTCCATTGGGCCGACGAACAAGACCTTATCGCTCTCACCAGATGTGAATGATCCAAGCTATCGTGCTGCATCTTTTGATGAAATGGTGATTGCGTATCGCGAGCAAACCATCGGCCTTCTAGACGGCGGCGTTGATTTTTTGATGGTTGAAACGATCTTCGATACCTTAGTCGCCAAGGCCGCCCTTTACGCCATTAGTGAGGTGCTAGAGGAACGCGGTGAGGCGGTTCCTGTCATGGTGTCGGGCACGATTACCGACCGTTCTGGTCGCACGTTGTCAGGTCAAACGGTTGAAGCCTTTTGGAATGCCGTGCGCCACGTATCGCCATGGTCGATAGGCCTCAATTGCGCACTTGGCCCCATTGAAATGCGCCCGTTTGTGGCCGAACTGGCGCGCGTGGCGACGTGTAAAGTCTCAGTCTATCCCAATGCGGGCTTGCCAAACGCCTTTGGCGGCTATGATGAGAGCCCCGACGACATGTGCCAAACCATGACGCCATGGGCGCAAGAAGGCCTTGTAAATGTCATGGGTGGATGTTGTGGGACGACACCCGACCACATCCGCCATATCGCGCACGCAGCTAGCCAAGGCAAGCCCAGGGTTGCGCCGGCCATACCAACCGCTTTAAGGCTTTCAGGCCTTGAACCCTTTACCGCAGCAGCGTGAGATTAGTGTTGCAATCAGCCTTAGCTGTTAAACTTCGAAGTGCTGTTTCATGGAAATTCAAAGACATCTTTTGGAGTCGAGAAATGGGCGCGTGGGGAACTGGGTATTTCGAAAATGATGATGCAATGGATTGGGCAATCGAATTAGAGGCGGCCCCGAGCTGGGAGATCATATCGATGGCCCTTTCCGCAGCAGTGGCTGGCGGCGATTATTTGGAGGTAGATGTTGGATCAATCGCAATTGCGGCTTCAGCCGTCTTCGCGGGCAAGCTACTTACAGCGACGCCACAGGGACCTACGTCGCTAGGCTTGCCGAAGCGAATAATTATGATCATTGAAAGGCTTCCTGCTCCAACTGGCGGCTTAGCAGCCCAAGCCAGAAGTGCTTTGACTGCGGTGATCTCAAAAAGCAGTGAGCTCTTTCAGCTTTGGCAAGAAGCGGATCCCGCTGACTTCAAAGCTTGGCGAGCCTCTGTTCTTAAACTTTTAGATATCCTTCCGTCCAAGCGCTAAACGCCATTAAATCTTAAGAAAAGTGTGCCAATGACCTCCTCGGTTAACCCCTTCGCAAATTTCGTTATCGTTGGCGAACGAACCAATGTGACCGGTTCGGCGAAATTTCGTAAGCTCATCGAGAATGATGATTATACCGCTGCATTGGCGATTGCGCTCCAGCAGGTTGAGAGTGGCGCCAATGTACTCGACATCAATATGGATGCGGCACTGATTGATGGCGTCAAGGCGATGACGACCTTCTTGAACCTGATTTCGGTTGAGCCCGATATCGCTAAAGTGCCTTTGATGATCGACAGCTCGAAATGGGACATCATTGAAGCAGGTCTTAAATGCACCCAAGGCAAGCCGATCGTAAACTCCATCTCGATGAAAGAGGGTGAAGCCCTATTTTTAGAGCAAGCCAAAAAAGTAAGGCGCTATGGCGCTGCGGCGGTGGTCATGGCGTTTGATGAGCTGGGCCAAGCAGACACTGTTGACCGTAAGGTCCAAATCTGCACCCGCGCCTATAATCTCTTGCGCGACAAGCTCGACTTCCCGCCAGAAGAAATCATTTTTGACCCCAATATCTTTGCGGTCGCTACAGGGATTGAAGAGCATAATGATTATGGGGTCGCCTTTATTGAAGCGACGCGGATCATTCGTGAAACCTTACCCCATGCCCATGTTTCTGGCGGGGTTTCCAACGTTTCCTTCTCATTCCGAGGGAATGAACCCGTACGCGAAGCCATGCATGCGGTTTTCCTTTACCATGCTATTAAGGCAGGCATGGATATGGGGATCGTCAATGCTGGGCAATTGGCGGTTTACGATTCCATTGACCCAGAACTTCGCGAGCGTTGCGAGGACGTCATTTTAAATCGTCGCGCAGATTCGACTGAGCGTTTGTTGGACACGGCTGAAATCTATCGCGGTAAAGAGGGGCAAAAGGCGGCAGTTAAGGACCTATCGTGGCGGCAAGCCCCGGTACGGGAACGTTTGTCCCACTCCCTGGTACATGGCATTACCGAGTTTATCGTTGAAGACACCGAAGCCGCACGCTTGGAAGCCGATAGACCACTGCATGTGATTGAAGGCCCGTTGATGGACGGGATGAATGTGGTGGGGGACCTATTTGGCACTGGTAAGATGTTTTTGCCCCAAGTGGTTAAATCCGCCCGCGTGATGAAACAAGCTGTGGCTCATCTCTTGCCTTATATGGAAGAAGAAAAGCAGCGCTTGGGCACGCAAGATCAAGCTGCGGGCAAAGTGCTGATGGCCACCGTCAAGGGCGACGTACATGACATTGGCAAAAACATTGTTGGGGTCGTTCTGCAATGTAACGGCTTTGACGTTGTGGACTTGGGCGTCATGGTGAGCTGCGAGAAAATTCTTGAAGCCGCGCGCGAGCATAAGTGCGACATCATCGGCCTGTCTGGTCTGATCACGCCGTCCTTGGATGAGATGTGCTGGGTTGCCAGCGAGATGGAGCGTCAAGGCTTTGGCGATATGCCTTTGCTGATCGGCGGGGCCACAACATCACGCACCCATACGGCCGTCAAAATCGCACCCAATTACAAGGGCCCAGTTCTTTATGTACCCGACGCAAGCCGTGCTGTACCCGTCGTCCAAAAGCTATTGGGTGACGACCGTCAAGACTTCATTCAGGAAACCCGCGAAGATCAAGAACGGGCCCGTTTGGCCCACTTTGCTGGCCAAGATAAGCGCCCACGCGCTACCCTTGAAGCCGCCCGCGCGAATGGCTTGAAGCTTGATTTCAAGTCTTACCAGCCACCTAAGCCGTCCTTTTTGGGCACGCGCGTGTTTGAAGATTATCCCTTGGACGATCTTGTTGGCCTGATCGACTGGACCCCGTTTTTTGCGACTTGGGAATTGCATGGCCGCTTCCCGGCCATTCTGGAAGACGAGATTGTCGGTGAGGCTGCTAAGCCCCTTTATGCCGATGCCTGCGCCATGCTGGACAAAATGGTTGCTGAAAAATGGGTCACAGCCAAAGCCGTCATTGGGTTTTGGCCGGCTAACCGTGTCGGCGATGATATTGCACTTTGGCACGATGACTGCCGCCAGCACCGCGAGGCCACGTTCCACACCCTGCGTCAACAGATGATTAAGGGTGAGGGCAGTGCCAATTTAGCGCTTGCGGATTTTGTCGCCCCTGAAGGCCATGACGACTGGTTAGGTGGTTTTGCCGTCACCGCCGGACACGGTGAACGCGAACGAACTATGGCCTTTAAAGAAGCAAATGATGATTATTCGGCAATTTTATTCCAGGCGCTATGCGACCGCCTGGCCGAAGCCTTGGCGGAGCGCATGCATGAATTGGTGCGTCGGGAATATTGGGGCTATGCACCCAATGAGCAGCTAAGTGTTGACGATATCTTGGCTGAAAAATACCGCGGCATTCGCCCGGCACCTGGCTATCCCGCGCAGCCTGATCATACCGAAAAACAGCAATTATTCCGTATCTTGGATGCAGAAGCAAAAATTGGTATGCAGCTCACCGAGAGCATGGCGATGCTTCCCGGCTCGTCCGTCAGCGGGCTTTATTTCAGCCATCCAGCAGCGGAATATTTTGGTGTCGGCCGCATTGATCGCGATCAAGTCTGTGAATATGCGATCCGCAAAGGGATGGAGCTAAGCGATATCGAGCGTTGGCTAGCGCCGATTTTGGCCTACGATCCTATGATGGTTGCAAAGGTAATGGCGGGGGTTTGAAGAGGGGCGAACAATTAAAGCAAGAGGTTTCCAACTTCTGGAAAGGTAACACGTTTAGTACCTATAATTGTTTTTCAGTTTGACGGATATAATAAATTGAGTAGATTTGAGTAACCTTTGTTACCTACCAAGCAACATTTATGCTGCTTAGATTTGCATAGTGTGTTGTAACTATTGGTTATTTTGAAAGAATCTACCAATGTCAGATGTTTCGAATAAAATTCTGCAATATGCTTTGCGTGATCAGCTTCCTTGGCAGCCTTTTAAAATGACAATGTCAGCGGGCCATGGTGCCGGACTTTCCGCAAACGTTTATCGCGCCGATAATACAAATGTCACGGGTCAAAATGGGCTCGGCACTGCAACATTCCAAATCCGACCAAGCGCCAGTATCGCAGGCGGGGGTGATGGCGTTAGTATCCTATTGAAGCTTGCTGTTACCCCATTGGGAGGTAATGCAGTTCCACAAGGCACGCCTTACAGCGTTGCGATTGCATTTGACCGTACATCGATTGAGCAAAGACTGATACTTCCGGTTGGTAAATCTTGGACTGGGAGCCCTATAGTAATCTCAGGTAACTATAGTACCGCCATTTTTTATGTTCAAGTCGTTCTTAACTTCAGAGGACTTTGATGATGTGGAAGTGTTACAAAGCAAATATTTCATTTCTTACGTTCATTTCTGCTGTGTTTGTGCTGTTTGGCGCTGCTTTATCGACTCCGAGCTTAGCTGGCGAAAGGAAACCTCAAACTGGCTCCGACACACTGTATGAAATTCATTCAGAAGGAGAGAAAAACGTACCTCGCTACGAAATTGCGCGGACTTTGCCATCGATTCCTGCTTTTGCGGTTATCGGTAAATCTGGATCCGACGTGGTCGGAAGTAGCGTGGGGGCTGACTTATATGTTGATATGGGTTCAGGGAATGGAACTTTAGACTTCGGCGTAAGTCTAAAGCCCTATTGGACAATCTTTGGACGTGAGAGAACCATTGATGATTTCTTGGATCCGCAGAAGACCTCAGCGTTTGAGCGGATGCTTTCGCGGTCCCAGTTCAGTTTCGCGATCGGAGAGAAAGAGAAAAAAGCGAGACTTGGCCTAGGGTTTCAATCCAGTGTTTTTGATAATACAGACCCAAGAACGAATAGAGCTCACCTAGACTGTGTCAAGAATGCCTTGGCACCCTTAACATCGCCTCCCCCGTTGCTCACCAATGCCGATATGATTTGGCTTGCTGATGCCGTTAAGGAAAGCAGTGCTTTAAAACTGGAAATTCCTGCAAAGCAAATTGCTGCTCTACTGGTGGAGAGGGCACAAGGAGGCATTACCCCAACTGCCCTGAAGGAAGAATTTATATACCGGCTCAAAAACCAAGGGGTCCTAGAAGATGATAGAGACATTTTTGGAGCCACCCTCTTAGAGATTATCAATCAAGCTCCATCTCAGGTGGCGGCATTTAAACCGGCCATGACGGCAGCCCAATCCAGTAGGGAGAAGTGCTTTGAAATCCTTAGAGACGCATTTAAAACGCAACCTGATTTGTATGTTGGCGTAGGACAAGCTTTTCATAGCGATTCAACTTCATTAGGGAACTTGAAAGATGCTGGATTGTCAGCTTGGGTAGGCTATAACTACCCACTTTCAGAAACTGCCTTCTTAAACCTGTTTGGTAAGTTGGTCCCAAAACAGGAAATAGAATATGCAAAGGATATGAAAGCAGACGCAAATGTGGGTATCCTTGCAGCACAAGCGATGTTCGCCCAAGAAACATGGAAAGCAGATATAACATTATCTCATAACTGGAGAAGCTTCGACAAGTCAGGCCTAACTGACGAAAAATTTTTCCGTTATTCACTCAATTACAGTGTAAGGCTGTATGAAAATGTTTGGCTGGAAATCGGCGCCGGCGATGTATCAAAAAGCCTTTATGAAGACGGCCCATTCGTGAATGTAAAGTTACGTTGGATAAAGCCAGGTAAAGATAAACAGTAGCAATAAGGCCTTTAGACGACTTGGGTCTGGATATGACGTGAAAAAAATCTCTACAAAGCTACCCCCCGCCACGCCTTAGCCAGCGCGAAAAACGCTTCTGGCGGGACGGTTTCTGGCCTGGCAGTTGGGTCGATGTGGGCTTGTGCCAATAGTGCTTCACAATCCCCCAAGCCCTTAAGACTGGCGCGCAGCATTTTACGGCGCTGACCAAAGGCCTGAGCTGTGACATGCTCCAACGCCGCTAAATCAGCATACGGGTGGTCGTGGTTTTCAAGCACCACAACGGCGCTTTCCACGCGTGGGGGCGGCACAAAGGCAAGGCGGGGTACCGCCATGGCCAAACGGGCGTTACAGCGGGCTGCGGTAAGCACCGTTAAGCGGCCATAGGCACCTTGTCCTGGCCGCGCACAGATACGCTCTGCCACTTCAGCTTGAAACATCAAGCACATCGGCCCTCGCCAATCCCCAGCCTTGAGCCATTTGACCAGTAAAGGTGTGCCGACATTATAGGGCAGGTTTGAAATGAGGCGGGCGGCACCTTTGGCTTCATACTTGCGCAACAGCGAAGCCTCATCCATGGCCAGCGCATCGCCCTCGATCACAATCAGACGGTCGCCGTAACTTTTAAAAAATTCTTTGAGGTGGGCAACAAAGCGGGCATCTTTTTCAATCACAATGACTTGGGCTGCTGGGCTTTCGAGCAAGGTTTGGGTTAGCCCGCCCGGGCCCGGCCCCACTTCTAAAACAGTCTCGCCTGATTGGATACCAGCTAAACGCGCAATCTTCCCTGTTAGATTGAGGTCAAGCAGGAAGTGCTGACCAAGGCTCTTTTTTGCGAACAGATCATTGGCCTCTAAAGCTTGCCTAAGGTCACTACTCATGCGCGTGCACGCCAATTGGCCATGCGTGCCCCTTGCTGTATGGCTGCGATCATCGAGTCAGCCCGCGCAATTCCACGACCTGCAATGTCAAAGCCTGTGCCATGATCGGGCGAGGTTCGGATAATCGGAAGGCCCAAAGTCACATTGACCCCGCCCCAAAAGTCTAGGGTTTTAAGGGGGATCAAGGCCTGATCATGGTACATGCAGATCACAGCATCATAATTGACGCGCGCGTCGGCATGAAACAAACTGTCAGCGGGCACAGGGCCAGTCACATTGATGCTGCGCGCCATTAACTCTTGAACAGCTGGCGCAATGATCCGGCTCTCTTCCTCCCCAAAGGCCCCATTTTCCCCTGCATGAGGGTTTAAAGCGGCAATCACCAAGCGGGGTGTGCTTAAGCCAAAGTCACGCTTGAGCGCTTCATGGGTCACAAGGGCCGCATGGACAATTGACTGCTTGGTGAGGCGCGCTGATACCTGAGCAAGCGCGCAATGCACTGTGACTGGGACGACGCGTAACCCCTCAACACACAGCATCATGATGGGACCACGGGTCTCTTTAAAAGGCATTTGCGCCGTAAGCTCGCCCAAATAGTCGGTGTGGCCTGGATGGGTAAAGCCTGCTTCCAGCAAAACCGATTTTGCGATCGGCGCGGTCACCAGAGCTTTCGCTTCGCCGCGTGCAACCAACTCAACGCCCAACTCAATAGATTTCAGGATCAATTTGCTATGGTGAGCATGGGGATGGCCCGGCATGCAGGCTTTTGTGGTAAACCCAGCTAAAATGGGCAATGCCTTGTCAAAAACAGCGGGCGCTTCGGATATATCGGGGACGACTTGGGTTGGCACATCCTGATAAAGGCGCGGATCGCCTAAAACGCAAAAACTTTCGGATCCACCCCGTAACGCCAACCACGCGTTTGCCGTTACTTCAGGCCCGATGCCAGTAGGATCGCCCATGGTGATGGCGATGGGACGCGTGTTCGAGGCGAGGGGCCTATGCACGTGATCAGGGCTGAATGATCGCCGCTTCGCGGCGAATGTCGCGCAGATATCGCCGGGCGATCAAGGACAATTCTTGCTCATAGAGGCGATCCTCTAACTGATCGAGGGTTGGAATATCGTTGCCAGTCGTCTCGCGCTCACAAAGCACCAAAACATGAACTCCCTTATCGGATCTAAAAACCTCACTTGCTTGACCATTGGACAAGTTCAGTGCCTGACTTTTAAAAGGTTCACTCAATTCATCGTCTTGAATTTCACCAAAATCTACAACTTCCATAGAGCCGCGTTTGGCGGCACGGTTCACACCTTCACACCCGTTTTTCAAGGAATCTCTGGCTAAACGTCCCGCCTGTTCGGCACGCCGCCACACAGTCTCATCAGCTCCCACTGGCACTGTTCGTGACATTTCCTTGAGTTTGAGCTTTGACCTAGGGGGGTTTGGTTCGCGCTTTTCACGTACGGAAACAATCATCACCCCTCCTGGCACCACGATCGGATCACTGATGGTTCCAGGTGGCAGTTTTTCGACAATATGGGCGACTTCGCTTTTAAGTTCGCCTAATGTAATCCAGCCCATATCCCCACCCGTGGAGGCAGAGGGAGCAAAGCTATATTGCTGTGCGATCAATTGAAAAGGTGTACCGGTTCGTAATTGCTGCACCAGCGTTTTGGCGCCTTCAAAGGTTTGGGGAGCAGATTGAGGTGTTTCGTCTTCAAGAAATATCTCAGATATTAGGTATTGTGGCTTGTTTGTGTTAGCTAAAATTCGATCAAGTGCTGCTTTCACTTGATCACGATTGATCCGCACGCGTGAACCAAAGCGGCCGCTAACGATGCGCTGCCACACCACTTCAGCACGGGTTTTATCGCGATAACTTTGTGGCGAAACCCCAATTTCGCCTAGGTCAAGGAAAAACTTGTCAAGAGTCGAGCCATTCTGACGGGCTTGGTTGGCTAAGATGCGATCAATTTCACGATCTGGTACCTCTACTTTAAACTTAGCTGCTTCTTGCATTTGCAAACGCTCATCGATCAGGCTGTTCAAAGCGGCCGAGGTCGCACTTTGGATCAATTCGGGTGTGACTTGTTGCGCGCCTGAGGTAGCGATGAGGAATTGGACGCGTTGGCGCACATCGAGCCTAGTGATGGGTTGATCATTGACCACTGCGGCCAAACCCTCGTTCAATGGACGTGCCTGAGCCCAACTGGCTTCAGGTTGAAACCAAATCGCACAACAAAGTGCAAGCATCGCGCCACGTGCGAGTGCGCCTGCACAGGCAGCGATTGTCCATTTTCTCATTCTATTCACTCCGTGCGCTATCGCGCTTATGTTCGAAAGCTGGTGCTGCCTCTTAGCCTGAAACACGTTCATGACCAACGTAATCATCAGCATCAAATCAATGCACAGCAATTTTGTCGATCTTTAGGCAGTTGATTATCAATTAAAAGGGCCATCTGACAATTCGCCAAGGGTTCTAAAAGCGATTTGAAATCGAATGGAATAAGAGGGTTCGATAAAGCGATTTTGAGTGCCGATTTCTTCATAAAACACGCGAACATCCGTGCAATCATCGTGATAAGCTAGACCTGAAGCCCAACGAAGATTGGTGTTGCTATTCAGGTCACGGAAAAGAGTGCCCATCAATTTGATATTCTTGGTGAGTTCTAGCGTGAACGTACCTTGCAGCTCTTTGTTTGCACGGGTGGGATCGGCCGAAAATTTAGCAAAATCGTGATAGCGCAATGTCCCTTCTGCCCGCCAAACTTTTAGACGTCCGCTGGCTTCTGAATGGGTGATTTTGCCTGTATCAGCGTCGATCCGGAATCGACCATTCAAGCTGGCATATGCCCCATTTTCTATGGAAAAATCAGTTACCCAATCGGACAGTTTTTTGTCTAAATTAGATGCCCGCGAAAAATTCAGGCTGTCTTGGGCACGAATACGTCGACCTAGGAAGGCTGTTGCGCGCAACGGGGGTACAGCCGAAGACTGAGGAGGTTTTAGGTCAAATCCAGTGCGAACACCTAAACTCAGCCGATTGCCGGGCTCCCATAAATCGGTTCCTGCCGCCCCTAAGGGACGCATCACACTGGTTGCATCCATCTCAAATCCTTGGGCATCTTCAACCCTTATGCGATCTTTCTGTCGATCTTGACTGGCCGTCGTTAAGGAAAACTGTGGTTCAAGGTTCCAATTAAGATCTTTCCCAGCTCGAAATAGGGGCCATTTTAGCTCCAAGGATGCAGAACCCACGGCGCGGCCAAATGTTTCAGCGGGCAGGGGATTATCTGCAATTGGACCACTGTTGGTACCAGCACTGTAATTGAAATAATCGCCGCGCAAAAAGGCTGATGGTTCGAAGACGACCCCCCCTGCAATGATTTGGCTTCCCCGCCAATTAGCCCCTAGATTGGCCCGAATGGAATCAAGACGACCCTCGCTTCGCTGCAAGGACACTGCCGTACCAGAAACATCCAAACGCCCATGCATGGGGCCAATGAGCCATTGATGGGTGCCATCGATTAACGGAACGATCTTGGGGACGTTTTTGCGCCTATCTCCTGGAATCAAATCTTGAAATGCGGCACTTAGGGTACGTGCATAGAAATGTCCTCCCTGCGCCTCAAGATAAATCTGTGACATCAGACGCGATGGCTGGGGTCGTATCAATCCCGATTGTGGGCTCGTTTCACCAAAGCGATAACGAAACAAGTAAAGATCATCGCTTGCTGTTTCTGCGGTAAATCCCCACTTCCATAAATCATTGATTTTGAAAGATCCATTACCATACAAATGGCTCCGCCAATCGGCCGTACCAATTTTTTCCCCACGTTTGCCAAAAAACTTTTCGCGTGTAATCGAGCCACTCAAATCAAGGCTGCCTGAGTAAAACTTGCGCCGATAGTCCAATAAAAGCACAGGGTTAATGTATTGGCTGATCAATGGGGTTAGTGTTAGGTCTGAATAGGGGTCGAGTACCTGAAGATAGGGGATTTCAACAAAATACCCGTTGCGTGATGTCTCACCAGGTTTTGGCTGCAAAACACCTGATCGGCGCCCGACACTTGGATCACTGTGAGCAAAATAAGGAACATAGATAACCGGGACGCCCTTCACTTCAAAAACAACATCATTGTAGGATACCAATTGGGCGCGCTCATTTTGCATGGCGCGGCGTGCCCGAATAATCCATGATGGTTTGGAGTGACCGATCGTGCAGATTGAACACGCCGTGAATACGGCTTGAGATAAATATTTTCGGTCACCCTTACGGCTTACTGCCGCATTAGCAGCCAAGGTTGACCCATCTGCAAATCGCGATGCGAACGAACCGATCACCGCTGTGGATAAATCATCCTCTAAGCTCAATTCGTCGGCAAATGTGCTAGAACCATCGGCATTAAAGACTTTTACATGACCACTCGCAGTAACAACACCTGTCTTTTGGTTATAGATGATCTGATCGGCCTGCACCGTACGGCCTTTATGTTTTGCCGTTACATTTCCTTTAGCCATAAATACCCCTGCCTCATCACCCTGTTCCACTGAATCCGCTTCCAATAGAACTGGGTCATCTATCTGTGCCAGATTAGAGGAGGTTTGATTTGAGGGGGCTGGCGTGCTTGAGGCTAAGGTGGGGCTAGTTAAGGGGGGGTTAGACTGGGCCTGTGCAAGATCAGGTACCAGAAGGTTTGTGAGCGATAGGACCAAAAGGTGATGGTGCATCACGCGTGACATGCTTCATCCTTATAAATTTATTGGGCCAGCGATCTTGGATAGATGTAAAGAGCAATGCTGATGGCGTCTACTGGACAGTTTCATCCATCTTCGCGAAAGGATATGGTGGCAAGGGCGATAAACAAAGCTGCAAATGGGGGACACCAAGCGGCAATCCAACTGGATGCATATCCCGCGGTGGCCAAAGCACCAGAAATGTCATTAACAAAATAGACAACAAGGCCCGCTGCAATCGCCGCTGCCGCCATTATGGCTCTCTGACCAAAGCGTTCGCTATTCAATGACAATACCGCAGCAATCATCGCCATGGATACTAAGGCAAGGGGCAAAGCTAGTTTTCGGTGAAAGTGAAGCCAATAACGCTGTGCAGAGCCACCACCGGCTTCTGCATTACGTGCAGTCCCTGGCAAATCCCAAACTGGTATGGCACGTATCGCTGCCTCATGGGTGCGGTTTTCATCTATTGGCTCAGCCATGATGGGAAAGAAGCGTTCTAAAAAAAACTGCGATGGTTTGCCAATTGATGTTTCTATTCCTGATTTGAGTGTCCATCCTTGATGGGTTCGATAGCCTGTTTGTGCGTCATAGCGTGCCAAGAAACTGCCATCTGTTTGACGAAAGACAAAGAAGGTTACTTTTTCATACTTTCCGTCTGAACCTGATGAAGCTGCAACTGTGTAATAATTCTGCTCACTTCGATCACGGAGCCAAAGCATGGAATTTGGGCCGACACCGGTTCGGGTGGCAGAAACCATAGAAATGGCTTGTAATTGTGTCTCAT
Organism: Candidatus Phycosocius spiralis; assembly: GCF_030158815.1. GTDB lineage: Bacteria > Pseudomonadota > Alphaproteobacteria > Caulobacterales > Aquidulcibacteraceae > Aquidulcibacter > Aquidulcibacter spiralis. Next base: position 171,690 of record NZ_BPFZ01000001.1, on the reverse strand, counting down.
AGGCCAAATTCAAGCGCGCAGCGGCAGGACTTAAAATGCCAATTGCAAACAAGCCCAGTAAGGCAGCTAAAACCGCGACAGGGCTTAAGAAACGCCAAGTCGAAACCCCAGAAGCACGAAGGGCCACGATCTGTGAACTACGGGCAAGTCGCATAAAGGTTACAATCGATCCCACCAGAACTGCAAAAGGTAAGGCAAGCTCAAGAATACCGGGGGTTCTCATGAGTGTGAATTTCAAGGCGGTGGTCAATGTGGCATGAGCAAGACCAGAAAGATTGCGTAATTGCTCAACAATATCGACAAGAATGATCGATAAACACACCCCACCTGCTGCCACCAATATACCCATCAAAGTTTGACTGAATATATAGCGATCGAGACGGCTAAAGAGCATTAGCCTTCCCCCTTTTCGGTTGAAAATCTGAGCGTTTAGGTAAGAAAAGTCCCGCAATTTTGCCAACTCGATTTGGCTTGAGATCGCGGATCGGCACACGCATGGGCTTTGTTGCAAAGAACAGCACCCCAAGTGGCAGCACATAAAAAAGAGCGGCGAGAAATGGCTGATTGGCTACGCTTGGTAGTAAGCCTGTAAAGCTGAGCAATAAGATGATTAGCCCTCCAAATGACCAAGCCACACGTGCGCCATAGCCTTGACGCGAAAACGGGCCACCTAAAATTGCCAACAGGGCTAACGCGACCGCTGAAAAACAAATGATCGGTCCCGCTAATCGGCGATGGGCTTCTGCCAACAAATCCCCAACATGGTCCCGGTCCCAGTAATAGGTTAGATCTGGGACCAATAATTGGGATAAAAATCGATCGGATGGCTTATAAAATAATTCGGCACTTTCATCAGCAAATCCTTTAAGTTCAAGCATATAGCTAGAAAAACCAACAATCTCAACTTTTCCATCTGCTAGTTTGCGCTGCACCGATCCATTCTGCAAATAGATCACTGGACCTGAAGCGAGTTTGGCAATTGTTCCACGTTGGGCGACATACATCACGGGCTGCGATCGTGATTTTGTATCTGAAATCAGAATCCCTGAAAGCGTACCGTTACGGTCAATCTTGCGGGCATAAACCATTAAACCGTTAACTGTTGAACGAAACTCCCCCTCGCGAACGATGGAGCTTGCAAAATCCGCTCGTATAGCAAACAAGCGCTCGCGCATTTCGCGCAAAGCCAAAGGCTGAACAAATAGGTTAACAGCCAAAGTAAAAAGACAAGCCATGGCAGCAAGGCGAAAAGCAGGCTCACCAACCTTCCATAAGGTCCAACCACTGCTATAGGCAACGATGATCTCATTATCCTGATGTAGTCGTCCATAGGTCCAAGCAACAGCCAAAAATAAAGCAACAGGCATCACAATAGCCATAATTTGCGGGGTTGCCAAAAATGATATTCCGATAAACGTCATCGCACTTTGGCCGCGCTCAAACAATAAATCCAATTGCGACAAACTTTGAGTCAGAAGGGCGATCAAGGTCAAACCTATCAGGATGAGTGAAATAACTGGCACCAACTGATAAAAATAATAAAGTTGAAGCTTGTTCATGGGCCCGTCGACTGTTGAGACTTGATAAAGTTACATAATGACCAGTTGCACCAAACACCGTACCGCGCAATTGAGAAGGCAAGATTGTTCCAAAGCAAATCTTAGACTCATTTGTTAGGACATTTCGTTTGGTAGCGCCATCACGGGCATCATCACGAACTTTGGGAGCACATTTGCCATGAAATTCCAATTTATTGAAAAATCGCACGCCAGAGCTGTCATCGCCTTTGTTGCTCAATCCGATGGCGAAGCTGTTTTGACACCACCAGCCGTCAAGCTTGATAAGCTGTGCAAGGGTAGGCTGACCAAGGCAGTGGCAGCGGCGCGTTTTACGGGGGCACCAGGAAAACTGTTACAGGTACATGCACCCAGTGATCAGCATGAATTGATCGTTTTGGTAGGGTTGGGTGAAAGTGGAAAAATGGATGAGGCCGGACTTGAACGGGCAGCGGCGGTTGGCACCAAAGCCCTTTTAACAAGCGGAATTGAGACCGCGGCTGTTGCGCTGGCGGGCTGGAAAAAATGGGCAGGTCCAAGTCATGCTGCAAGAATAGCTTTTGGCGCATCCTTAGCAGCTTATCGTTTTGATCGCTATAGGACACAGCTAAAATCTGACCAAAAGCCGAGCCTAGAGACTATACAAATCGATGTTGCAGCAGGGGCAGAAGCTTGGCCAGCTTATAAAGCACTTGCCGATGGTGTTTACTTTGCACGTAATTTGGTAAATGAGCCCGCCAATGTATTGCACCCAGAAGAATTTGCAAAAAGATTAAAGGAACTTAGTTTATTAGGCATTGAAGTTGAAGTTTTAGGTGAAGCACAAATGGCTGCACTTGGCATGCATGCCCTGCTGGGTGTTGGGTTGGGATCTGCCCGCCAGAGCCAATTGGTGATCATGAAATGGCATGGCGGCGGCCATGAGGCCCCTTTAGCACTTGTCGGCAAAGGTGTTTGTTTTGACACTGGCGGAATTTCAATCAAACCATCAGGGGGAATGGAGGAAATGAAAGGCGACATGGGGGGGGCTGCAGCAATTGCTGGGACGATGCGCGCGATTGCTGGGCGAAAAGCTAAAGCCAATGTTATTGGCTTGGTTGGACTGGTCGAAAACATGCCAGACGGCATGGCGCAACGCCCTGGTGATATTGTTACCTCTATGAGCGGTCAAACCATTGAAATTCTAAACACAGATGCAGAAGGACGATTGGTTTTATGTGATGTAATGACTTATGCCCAGCAAAAGTATTCACCAAAGGTGATGATTGATTTGGCGACTTTGACGGGTGCGATCATCATTTCACTTGGTCATGAATATGCCGGTCTATTCTCAAATTGTGATGAATTGTCTGGCAAAGTGATACAAGCCGGCATCCAAAGCGAAGAACCTGTTTGGCGCTTCCCATTAACACCTGCCTATCATAAATTGATGGATAGCTCAGTTGCAGACATGAAAAATGTCCAAAAATCAGGAGGTGGTGCGGGAGCTGGTTCAATTACGGCGGCACAATTTCTTCAACGCTTTGTACAAGACGGCGTTAAATGGGCGCATCTTGATATAGCCGGTACGGCGTGGAAACCAACAAATGAGGATCCCCGTGAACCATCATGGGCAACAGGCTATGGAGTGCGACTGCTCAATCGCCTCATCGCAAATGCGTTTGAAGTTTAACCAAATGTCTGTAGATTTGGGTCCAGAGATTTGGTTCTATCATTTGGAATCAAGCAGTGTGGAGGACACGTTGCCTCCATTAATTGAGAAATGCTTAGACCGTTTGTGGCGCGTGGGGGTTTACTCAACCTCAAAAGATCGCCTTCAAAGGCTTGATACCCACTTATGGACTTGGAAGCCTGGTTCTTGGTTGGCGCATGAGAGTCCAAATTTTTCGGCAAAAGAATCATTAGCGCCCATTTGTTTACTGTCTTCCACGGGCACACATGTGGAGCAATGGTCAACACCTGAGGCTATTTTTTTGCTCGATGGGGCGGAATGGGGCAAAACGGATGATGTAAAACGTATATGTGTATTGTTTGATGGGCGCGATGAGGGTGCGTTAACCCATGCGCGAAGCCAATGGCGGTTGGCGAAAGAAAACGGATTGATACCAACCTATTGGCGCCAAAGTGAGGATGGGAAATGGGACAAAAATCTATTAGCTACAGCTTAATGATTGTGATCTTTTGTCTTTCTGGCACCGTATTTGCCCAAACACCTTTGTCACAACCCCTGACATCTGGCCCTGCGTCCAAGCAAGATCCCCAACCTCATTCAACCCCACCACAAATACAAGATAAGTTACCAAAGTGCGATGCACGCCCTTATCAATATTTGGTTGGTCGAACGATTAGCGACGTCCTGACAGTCAAATTACCACCAGGAACGCGGATTTATCGAGTTGGTGATCCGCTTTCATCTGAGGTAAATCCGGGTAAACTTACGATTGAACTCAATCGTGGCACAAGAGTTGCGCGAGTCTATTGTTCATGAGGCTTTCAACTCGTTGCGCGTGCTGCTAGAGGCGCGCGTTCCATATCCCAGATTGCGCGTTCTTCAAGAACGTGCGTTCGCTTATAAGGAGGCCACCATGGCGCTCGAACGAACTTTCTCCATTCTGAAACCAGATGCAACTCGTCGTAACTTAACAGGTGCGGTCAACGCGATTATTGAAGGCGCTGGTTTGCGTATTGTCGCGCAAAAGCGCATTCTTATGACCCGCGCGCAGGCTGAAACCTTTTACGGCATCCATGCAGCGCGGCCATTCTTTGGTGAATTGGTTGATTTTATGACCTCAGCTCCCGTGGTTGTGCAAGTTCTTGAAGGTGAAAATGCGATCGCGACTTATCGCGATGTCATGGGGGCTACCAATCCTGCTAATGCTGCTGAAGGCACCATTCGCAAAACGCATGCTCTATCAGTGGGGGAGAATACGGTGCATGGCTCCGACGCGCTAGAAACTGCTGCCATAGAGATCGCGCAATTTTTTGCTGGTAATGAAATCGTCGGCTAACTCACTCTTGATTTAACGCATCAAAGCGGCGGTCGCAATGCGGCCGCCATTGTGTGCATTAGGTTTAAGAATTGTCCAATAAGGCAATGCCGCCCTGAAGCCCATCTAAAAAAGTTCGTCCATGGATCAGTTTTGCCCGCCCAGAAGCCACTGCTTCCACGCATAAGGGGTATAGGCGGTGTTCTTGTACCAAAACACGTGATGCAAGGATTTCTGGTGTATCACCCGGGAAAATGGGCACGCAAGCCTGACCGATGATCGCCCCTTGATCCACATCCGCGTTGACCCAATGGACGCTACAGCCGTGCAAGGTAACGCCGGCTTCAAGGGCGCGGGCATGTGTGTTGAGTCCTTGAAAATTGGGCAGAAGGGAAGGGTGAATATTTATCATTCGCCCTTCATAACGGTTGACAAAATCTGCACTCATGATCCTCATAAATCCAGCACAAAGAATCAGATCGGGCGTGACATGATCAATTCGCCGCGCCAAAGCATCCTCAAAAAATGCCCGCTCTTTGAAGGATTTATGATCAAGGGCCTCTGCTGCTATTGAGGCTTTAGTCGCACGCAGGAGCCCCCCAGCCTCTGGTCGATTGGATATGACGTGGCTGATTTCAAATGAGGAGTTGGCTTTCAGGCTCGCATCAATTAAGGCTTGCAGATTACTGCCACCCCCAGAAATCAATACCAAAACGCGCGCTTTGCTCATCGGGCGCGCACTTCGCCCATCACCACTGGTTCATGCCCTTGCGTTATCCAAGCTTCGATTAAGGGACTGACCAATTCTGGAGCAACACATGCAACCAACCCTATCCCACAATTAAAGGTGCGCGCCATTTCGGTGCTTGCAATACCCCCTGTTTCCTGCAACCATTGGAATACTGGTGGAAGAGCCCAAGCAGCATCATCTAATATAGGTACCAAGTGTTTGGGCAACATGCGCGGAATGTTGTCGGTGAGGCCACCGCCCGTGATATGCGCCAGACCCTTAACCAGTTTCGCCCGAATGATGGGTAAAGCCACCCGAGGATAAAGGCTTGTAGGCGTTAATAGTGCTTGGCCAAGGGTTTGTGCGGCACTGAACGGGGAAGGGGCATCCCAAGTCAGACCACTTAAAGCCACTACCTTGCGAATTAAGGAATAGCCATTGGAATGGGGCCCTGAAGAGGGTAGGCCAACCAAGACGTCACCCACGCGCATGTCTTCTAATGTGGGCAAAACGCAATCGCGCTCAACCGCACCGACGGTAAAGCCTGCCAAATCATATTTTTTATCGCTATACATGCCAGGCATTTCAGCGGTTTCCCCGCCAATTAAAGCGCACCCAGCCTCTTTACAGGCACGCGCAATGCCACCGATCACGGCAGATGCTATTTCCAAATCAAGCTTGCCGCAGGCAAAATAGTCAAGAAAAAATAAAGGTTCAGCGCCTTGGGCCAAAACGTCATTGACGCACATGGCTACAAGATCTTGGCCGATCCCATCATGTAAGCCAGCAGCAAGGGCGATTTCAAGTTTGGTTCCAACCCCATCGGTTCCCGAAACTAAAATCGGGTCACGCATGCCCAAGGCTTTGAGATCAAATAAGCCACCAAAGCCCCCCAAAGCTGCATCGGCTCCAATCCGTGCGGTTGCTTTCGCCAAGGGAGCGATGCGTTTAACCAAAGCATCCCCAGCGTCAATATCAACACCAGATTCCTTGTAAGTCAAACCAATTGGTGGTGGGGTGTCAGTATATCGCGTCATTATAGCCCTATGATCGGGTGCAGCTATTACCGCAAGTGTGCATTTCACGTTAACCTGCAATGGCGCTATAATGAAGCCATGAACTTCAAGCAATTATCCTGCCGACCCATCTTGTTGTTGATTTGCACAGCTGTTGCCATGATAAGCCTACTGGCTTGTCCTAGTTTGGCCGAAACACGTCAACATGTTACGCTCTCAACTTCAGATAAGATATCGCCCAAAACAACGCCCTTGAATGTTGAGGTTTTAGTGATTTATGCCAACCTCAAAGAGTGGAGGCGGTTAAGAACGGCTTTAGATCGGATCCAGGGTTTGACCGTGACCATCCGCGCTGTTTCAATTGATGGAGCCTTGGTTTTAATGCGATTTGAGGGTAATATCGTTGAATTAAAAACATTACTGGCGCGTATGGGTCTGGACCTGAATGTGAGCCATCATAAAAATACCCTAAAACTGGTAGGTGCATGAAGGCGTGTCCAATAGACCATCCTTAATCGCGGGCGATAAGGCCGGCAAGACTGGTGCCATTGAGCATGGCGCGCAACAATGGCAGCTGGATTTTGGCAGCCCAAGCTTTGTTGCTGACAGCTTTTTAATCTCAGATGAAAGTAAAAATGCTCGTGAAGCTCTGATACCTTGGCGAACATGGCCAGGTGGGGTGATGTGTCTTTATGGCGAAAGCGGCTCGGGTAAATCGCATCTAGGAACGCTTTGGGCCTATGAAGCTGGAGCTATATTTCTGAAAGGACATGAGCTTAACTTACAATTGATCGAAGGTGAGGCGGATCCAAATCCGCTTATTGCTTTGATCGATGACGCCGATTTGAGTGAAGAAACGGCATTATTTGCACTATTATCTAGGTTGGAGCGCGAAGGCGGAGCTGTTTTGCTATTAGCCCGCACACCCCCTATGCTATGGAACTTTAAGCTTCCTGACCTAAAATCGCGTCTATCGACGATTGTCTGCGAGACCTTGCGTCCGCCAGAGCAACCTCTTCTTGCACGATTGATTATTCGTCATGCGGCTGCCATGGGATTTAAACTCGATGAAACTTCTGCAGCTTATTTGGCTGCACGGCTGCCAAGGACATTTAATTCTGCAAAGGCCATTACTTTATGCATGCAATCTGTCACTGCTTCTTCATTAAAATCTCCTATGGCCTTGGCGCAACGTGCGCTTCGCGTCATGTATCCACAAGTCTATGATGACGATATGGCGTCAGGTAATGACGTTTTTGAGGCAAAACATAAAGAGCAATGACCAAAGTCACCGATCATATCACGCCAGACAGCTCTAGGCCGTCGGTTCAAGGGCTTGACATTACACCTGATCTTTTAGTGACCCGCCGTGCGCCTGTGCGGGCAATCAAACCAAAGGTGACTTTAGGCAGGGGCCATGAGCCAAATCGTTTTTTGAACCGAGAATTGTCTTGGCTGGCTTTTGATGCCCGCGTATTGGATGAAGCCGAAAACCTTCATCATCCCATCATGGAAAGATTGCGGTTTTTAGCAATTTGCGGCAGCAATCTTGATGAATTTTATATGGTTCGTGTTTCGGGTCTGCGTGAACAAGTACGCGACAATCTTAAAACTCCAAGCCAAGACGGCTTAACACCCCTTCAGCAATTGGCGCGGATCGACAAGATTGCTAATGCCCTGATGGAACGCCAGCAAGCGTGCTGGCGAATGATACAAGGTGAACTGCGAGATGTGGGCTTTGCCGTGGTCACCATTGAAGAGGCAGGCGAAATAGACCGTGAGACTTTGCGGCAGGATTTCTTAACACAACTTTTCCCTGTTTTGACCCCCTTAGCCATTGATCCCGCTCATCCATTTCCCTTTATACCCAATCTTGGTTTTACCGTCGCCTTTCGATTACGCCGAGAAGAAGATGGGCGCCTGATGACAGCACTTGTCCCGGTTCCGATGCAGGCGGCGCGCTTCATGCCGTTGCCTATATTGGACGGTGTTAAGCGATTTGTCTCGGTTGAAACCGCCATACGCTTATTCGCCGATAGCTTGTTTCCTGGCTATGATGTAATTGGGTCGGGTGCGTTTCGGATCATTCGTGACAGTGACGTTGAACTCCAAGAAGAAGCTGAAGACTTAGTACGCCAAGCAGAAGCCGCGTTGCGAGAGCGTCGCAAGGGCGATGTGGTGCGCCTAAAAATCGAAGCGACGATGCCCCTTGATTTACAGAGCTTTATTATAGAACAACTTCAAGCCGCACCTAATGAAGTCGTTCGGGTTAATGGAATCCTTGGCATTTCCCAGCTCAGTCAAATCATTCCAGATGATCGACAAGAACTGAAGTTTAGGCCCTATGTGGCGCGCTTCCCAGAACGTATCCGCGATTTTGGCGGTGATTGCTTCGCCGCTATTCGCGCCAAAGATATATTGGTTCACCACCCGTTTGAGAGTTTTGATGTGGTGGTTCAATTCTTACGTCAAGCCGCAAGTGATCCCAATGTTTTGGCGATTAAGCAGACCCTGTATCGGACTTCTACCGACTCTCCGATTGTTGCGGCCTTGATTGCCGCAGCGGAGCAAGGCAAGTCCGTCACTGCCCTTGTAGAAATCAAAGCCCGTTTTGATGAAGAGGCAAATCTAAAGTGGGCGCGCGATTTGGAACGCGCAGGCGTGCATGTTGTTTATGGCTTTGTGCATCTGAAAACCCACGCTAAAGTCAGTCTGGTTGTGCGTCGAGAAGGGGCGGAGTTGCGAACCTATGCCCATTTTGGAACCGGTAATTATCATCCAGTAACAGCGCGAACCTATACTGATTTATCTCTTTTTACAGCCGACCCCGCTTTTGGACGTGATGCCGGTCGCTTGTTTAACTTTGTGACCGGCTATGCAACGCCGGTACAAATGGAAAAGCTGTCTGTTTCGCCAGTCTCTATGAAATCTGAGTTATTGGGCCTTGTTGAGCGTGAAATTTCAGCTGCTAAAGCAGGAAAACCATCGGGTGTATGGGCTAAGATGAACTCACTGGTTGATCCAGTCGTGATCGATAAACTCTATGAGGCCAGTCAAGCGGGCGTACCGATTGATTTGATTATACGGGGCATTTGTTGCTTACGACCGGGTGTCGCTGGCCTATCAGAGACCATTCGGGTAAAGTCGATTGTTGGCCGTTTTCTTGAGCACTCCCGCATCGTCTGCTTTGCCAATGGTACAGGTTTGCCTAGTCCTAATGCACGGGTTTATTTCTCCTCTGCCGATTGGATGCCACGCAATTTGGACCGTCGGGTGGAAACCTTAGTTCCGATTGAAAACCCCACAGTCCATCAGCAAGTTCTCGATCAAATCATGGTGGCCTATTTGGCCGATGAAGCTCAAAGTTGGCTCATGGATTGTGATGGAGTCTATCACCGCGTGCAGCCCCAAAATCCCGATCAACCTTTTAATGTTCATATGTGGTTTATGGAAAACCCCAGTCTTTCTGGGCGGGGGCGCGCGGCCAATTTGACCCGTCCTACGACCCCGCGCGCCAAAGTGCGCCGAAAAACTGTTTCTCGCGTCAAGAATTAGCATGCCAAAGCGTTTTGCACGAAGCCATGTTCGCGAACGGGCGGTCATTGATATTGGCTCCAATTCTGTTCGTTTGGTAATTTATCGGTTGGAGGGACGCGCCACTGCACCTATTTTAAACGAGAAAGTATTGGCAGGCCTCGGACGCGGGCTTTCTCAAACCGGTAAGCTAAATCAAGAAGGGGTTCGCCGCGCTCTTGAAGCCTTGAAACGCTATCGGCTGCTCGTTGAAGCCATTGGTGTGGAAAACGTGCATGCAGTCGCAACGGCTGCTATTCGTGACGCATCAGACGGTAGCGACTTTGTTCAAAACGTGTTCGATCACACGGGCTTCAAAGTCAAAATCCTCTCTGGCCATGAGGAGGGCCGCTTATCGGCATTAGGGGTGTTAGCGGGCGCGCCGGGTGCTGGCGGTGTCGCAGGAGATTTGGGTGGATCAAGCCTTGAATTGGTGGCTTTAGGTCCAAACGGACCCGGATTGGCGGAAAGTTGGCCAATGGGCCCTTTAGCTTTGGGGATGATCGAGCCGTTTGATGGGGCGTCAATTCAACTAAGTATTGAAAGGTTTCTAAGGCAATCAGAAGTGCTAAAGCGGTTTAAGGGGTGTGCTTTTCATGCCGTCGGGGGTGCCTGGCGGGCCATTGCTAAGATCGACATGATTACCCGCAATTACCCCCTACAAGTCTTACACAATTATGCAATGTCTCGGGCAGAAGCCATCACCATTTGTGAGTTTATCGCCGGACAAAGCCGCCAATCCCTTGAGCGCATAGATGGTGCTATAGGTAAGCGGGCAGAGACTTTGCCTTATGCGGCAGGTTTGATGCGCTCATTGCTTGATTTTGGTGCATTTGAACAAGTTATCATTTCTTCCCATGGTTTACGTGAAGGGATTTTATTGGAAGATCTAAGCCCCGAAGAGCGGGCACAAGATCCATTGGTGGCCGGTGCTATGGCCATGGTGGGTCAAGACCCGCGCATGCGGGAGTTTGGTGAAGCGCTCTTTTGGTGGACGTTGCCTTTGTTTGAAGATTTACCGCCGGTTTTTCCAGATCAGCGCGATGAAATTCTCCGTGCCTCTGCCTGTATGCTGGCAGATGTTGGGGCCATTTTGCATCCAGATGATCGCGCGCGCATTGCCTTTGAAATTGTTTTGCGGGCACCATATCCTGCAGCATCGCATAGTGAGCGAGTCTTTTTAGCCCGTGCCTCGGCACGTCGATATGGAGCAAAACTAGATGAAATTGAATCCAAACTTGTTAGTCGCCTTCTCGATGCAGAGCGGTTGGTGCGCGCCGACGCGCTAGGTGCTACGATTCGTCTGGGTGCAGAAATATCTGGGCGTTCCGCGCGATTGTTGACCCAAAGCACTCTTAAATTTGAAGCAAACAAACTGATGCTTTCCACCCAGCCCTCGTTCAGAGGCTTGATGACAGAACAAGTTGTTAAACGCTTAAATCAATTAGGAAATATTCTAAAAATACCTGTGGAAATCCAAGCCAACTAATCTCATTTCGGCAGCGTCAATCATGATCTAAATGAGGATCGCGCTCTTCTTCCACAATTGCATTATCTGCGACATCAAACACCCGCACCCGCTTGCCCTTCATCACAAGGCCAATATCACCCCGTTTTAGGCGCAACGCTTTTTCACCAAAGGCTTGACGCCGCCACCCCTTCATCGCGGCCACATCGGCACTATCACTGGCAGCAATCTCTTCTAAATCAGAGACAGTCGCAAGGAGTTTGGAAGCTACACCTAAACGCTCCGCCTCACAGCGTAATAATACTTTCAGCAATTCAACGACCGGGCCAATCCCCGATGGCAACGCTGGCAATTTTTCGATTTTAGGGGCATATTCGGCAGGATTGTCTAGGGCTTCATTGAGGGCTTCTATTAATTGCATACCACCTTTTGATCGACCAAAACCCTTTGGTAGAGCGCGCATACGGTCCATGGCATCGGCATCGCGGGGGCGTTGTTCTGCGATTTCAAAAATGGCATCATCCTTAAGGATACGCCCGCGCGGAACATCACGCTCTTGCGCAAACCATTCACGCCAAGTGGCTGCAGTGAAAAATGCTGCCAGATAATCATGCGCAAATCGTTTAGGCTTTAAACGCTTCCAAGCATTTGCGGGCGTGGTGTCATAAGCGGCAGGATCGACAAACGCTCTCATCTCCTCACTGATCCAATCGCTACGCCCCTTGCGCTCTAATTGACCGGCCATCTTGGGATAAAGGTCGCGTAAATGGGTCACGTCAGCTAGGGCATAAGTCAATTGATTTTCCGACAAAGGCCTGCGGCTCCAATCTGTAAAGCGGTGTGATTTATCGACGGGCCGCTTAAGAAGGGCCATCACCAGTCCATCATAAGCAATCTGCTCACCTAGGCCCAAGGCCATAGCTGCTGTTTGGGTGTCGAATATCGGGCTAGGAAGCTTGCCACCCATCAGGCGATAGAAGATTTCCAAATCCTGACGTGGCGCATGAAAGACTTTGAGGATCGCTTGATTGGCCATCAGGTCTAAGAAAGGTTCAAGCGATAGTCCCTCAATCAGGGGGTCAATCAAAATCTCAACATCACCTGCGGCAGCTTGGATCAAGCATAGCATGGGCCAATAGGTGGTTTCGCGTAAAAACTCAGTATCTACGGCCACAAATTCATGTTGGGCAATGGCGTCGCAAGCCTCGGCAAGTTCATGGGTGGTTTGGATAACTTTCATCCAAATTCATATGACGTGGATCGGGGCAAAGCGCGAGGGTTTAGAGGCTGCTCTTTGCTGTGAAGGTGTAAATCGCATCTCTATGGCGCGAGCCTGCAACACTGATCCCACTCATTCAGCGATTTTCAGCGATGAAGATGCGATTTGAGCCCACCCAATGACCTCTTTTCTTGACCTTTCGTGCGGCACACGGTCTATCGCCATCTTCAACCCACTTAGTGAATCGGCCCTATATCATGTCAGCCTATCGAACTCATACCTGCGGTGCGCTTCGCGCCGAACATGTTGGCCAAACGGTCAAAATTGCAGGCTGGATCCATCGTCGGCGTGACCATGGTGGCGTCGCTTTCATCGACTTGCGCGACCATTATGGTATCACCCAAATCGTCTGCGGGCCAACCAACCCAAGCTTTGATACATTAACCCATTTACGCGCTGAGAGTGTAATCGGGGTTGAAGGTGAAGTGATTGCCCGCGATCCGTCTACGATTAATCCAGACTTGGCCACAGGTGCCATTGAATTGCGCGTGCTCCATGTTGAAATCCATTCGCAAGTCTTGTCTGAACTGCCAGTGCCAGTATTCGGAGAGCCTGATTATCCAGAAGACATCCGTATGCGCTATCGCTTTATCGACCTGCGACGTGAAACCTTGCACAACACCATTATGTTGCGCTCCAAAATAGTAACAAGCATTCGTAAACGTATGATGGATCAAGGTTTTTCTGAGTTTACCACGCCCATCTTGACGGCCTCCAGCCCAGAAGGTGCCCGCGACTTTTTGGTACCAAGCCGGCTTAATCCTGGTAAATTCTACGCACTACCTCAAGCACCCCAACAGTTTAAGCAGCTGATTATGGTAGCGGGTTTTGATAAATATTTCCAGATCGCACCTTGCTTTCGCGATGAAGACCCCCGCGCAGACCGTTCACCCACAGATTTCTATCAACTCGATGTTGAAATGAGTTTTGTCACCCAGGATGATGTTTTTGCGACCATGGAGCCTGTAATCGCTGGGGTGTTTGAGGAATTTGGGCAAGGCAAGAAAGTAGACCGCAATTGGACGCAAATTTCTTATAAGGATGCCGCCCTTTGGTATGGCACCGATAAGCCAGATTTGCGTAACCCCATCAAAATGCATCAAGTGAGCGATCATTTCAAAGGCTCGGGCTTTGCCATTTTCGCCAATCTATTGGAACAGCCCGGCACGCAAATCCGCGCCATCCCAGCGCCCGGGGGCGGTAGCCGCAAATTCTGTGACCGTATGAACGCCTTTGCACAAAAAGAAGGCCTGCCAGGTATGGGCTATATCTTCTGGCGTCAGGCCGAAGACGGTTCTGGCCTTGAAGCCGCAGGGCCCTTGGCCAAGAACATTGGGCCAGAACGCACTGAAGCGATCCGTCACCAATTGGGTTTGGGTTCAGGCGATGCTGCCTTTTTCTTGGGCGGTAAGCCCCAAACCTTTGAGCGCATAGCTGGTAAAGCCCGTATGGTCATTGGCGATGAATTAGGCCTTACCGAATCTGACCGCTTTGCCTTTGCCTGGATCGTCGATTTTCCGATGTATGAGGTTGATGAAACAAGTGGCAAAATCGACTTCAGCCATAATCCCTTCTCCATGCCCCAAGGTGGGCTGGAAGCGCTACAGGGCAATCCTCTTGAGGTTTATGCCTATCAATATGACTTGGCGTGCAATGGCTATGAGCTTTTGTCCGGCGGTATCCGCAACCATAAGCCTGAAATCATGTTTAAAGCATTTGAATTGGCTGGTTATCCAGCCTCAGAAGTCGAAGCCCGCTTTGGCGGTATGGTCAATGCGTTTCGCTATGGCGCGCCACCCCACGGGGGTTGTGCAGCTGGGATTGAGCGGATGGTGATGCTATTGGCAGGTACGGCCAATATTCGAGACGTCATCATGTTCCCGATGAACCAAAATGCGCAAGACTTGATGATGGGGGCGCCAAGCCTGCCAACGCCACAGCAATTGCGCGATCTGGGCCTGCGGGTTGTGGCGGACGATAACAAGGCCAATTCCTAAAATTAGCTCCCGTCACGCAAGCTTCGCACAGCTTTCATACACGTGACATCAAAGCGATTGACGCTGCAGGCCTCAGTGAGAAGGAGATAAATTATGGCTATGGAAGATGAGGAGATTGTTGCTGAATATGAACAGCTTGCCGCTGTTCATGGCAATCAGCCAGCGAATCTCGAAGATGATTTGGACGAGGATGACGAGATCGACGATGAAGATGAGGGCGAGGAAGAAATCTAATCTTCCAGTCGTTTAGTGGACACCTCCCCCGTAAGCGGGGGAGGGTAGCTCACAAATTAGCTCAGCTTCAAATCTCGATCTTTCAGGAGGGCTTCAACCCCCGGTGCTCGGCCACGGAAGTGAATATAATTGTCCATCGGGTCGGCTTGACCGCCGCTCGCGAAAATGAACTCTTTCAGCCGCGCCGCGGTTTGTGGGTCATAGACATTGCCTTTTTCAACAAAGGCTTGGAAGGCGTCGCATTCCAGCACTGCGGCCCAAATATAGCTGTAATACCCTGCTGCATACCCGCCCTCAAACGTATGCTTGAAATAGCCTGGGCGGTAACGCACCACAATCTCAGGAATGGAGCCAATACTGGCCAACATTTCTTGCTCCCAAGCATCCACATCCGTTGGGGCAGGACCTTCAATCATATGCATTTTCATGTCCATAATCGCGGCCATCATAAATTCACTGGTCGCCCAGCCTTGATTGAAATTCTTGGCCGCAATGATTTTATCAACCAAAGCCTTGGGGATAACTTCGCCCGTCGCATGGTGCTTGGCAAAGCGGGTCAATATTTCAGGGGTTGTCACCCAATGTTCCATCAATTGGCTTGGAAACTCCACAAAATCACGTTTCACATTGGTACCAGATTGGCTGGGATAGGTCACGTTGGAGAGCATGCCGTGCAGGGCATGACCAAATTCGTGGAACAAGGTCGATACATCATCCAAGCTCAATAAATTGGGTTTGCCTTTTGGAGCCTTGGTGTAATTACATACATTGTAGACGACAGGTTTGATATCACCGATCAAACGCTGTTGATCGCGGAAACTGCTCATCCATGCGCCCGACTGCTTGCCTTGTCGCGCAAAGAAATCACCATACCATAGGGCCATGGGTGCGCCATTTGAATCATATACCTCATAGACCACTACATCTGGGTGCCAGGTGGGTACGCCATGGATCTTCTTAAAGGTGATACCAAACAATTGATTGGCGTTCCAATGGATCGCCTCAATCATCTGGTTGAGTTCAAGATAGGGCTTGGTCTCGGCTTCATCGACGTCAAATTTCGCTTTGCGGACCTTTTCAGCATAATGCCACCAATCCCAGGATTGTAGTGGTCCTTCCAAGCCGTCTTTTGCTGCCAAGTCCTGCAACATTGCCCGCTCACGCTTGGCCGTGGCGAGGGAAGCTTTCCAAACACCCATCATCATATCCATAGCGGCTTCGGGCGTCTTGGCCATTTTATTGTCGAGCTGGAAATGTGCAAACGACTTAAAGCCCAACAGCTTGGCCTTTTCGTTTCTTAAATTGATGATTTCGATGATCAGGGGACGATTATCAGAGGTCCCTGGGGTACCGCCTACTGCCATCCAGCCTTTTTGCACGGCTTCGCGAAGGTCGCGCCGGGTCGACATTGTCAAAAACGGCTCAAAGCTGGACCGGGTTAATGTGACAACGCCTAAAGCATCAATCTTGCGTTCCTTGGCTTCAGCGGCTGCGCTTACAATAAAACTTTCGGAAAGTCCGGCTAGATCGGCTTGGGATTTTAGCGGTAAGGCGTAAGCCGATTGGCTGGCCAACACATTTTGGCCGAAAGTCACTTGCAGGGTAGACAGGCGCGCATCAATGTCGGCGACGCGTTTTTTTTGCTCCTTGGTCAGTAAAGCCCCGCTGCGAACAAAGCTTGAATATGTATCTTCTAATAACTTGCTTTGTGCAGCATTTAAATTCTGGGTGGCGCGACTGTCATAAAGCGCTTTCACACGCGCAAAAACAGCAGGATCTTGGCTAATGGCGTTGTTATGCGCGGATAATTTTGCCGATAATGGTCCCTCAATTTTCTGGATTGCCGGGGTGCTCAACATGCCGGAAAGATTGAAAAAAACTGTTGCAGCGCGGTTTAAATCTTGACCTGAACGCTCCATCGCACCAATTACATTATTAAAGGTGACAGGAGCCTTGTTGGCGGCAATTTTAGCTATTTCAGCGAGATTTCTGGCCATGCCTGTTTCAAAGGCCGGAGTGAAATCGCTTGGTCGGATCTGATCAAACGGCGGGACACCCCATTTGGTTTTCCAGGTCGCCAATAAGGGGTTGGCGCGTGCTTTTGCCTTAGTTGCCGCTGCCACTGCACCTTCACTGGTGCTTACTGCCACGGTCACTGCACCTCCTGCCAAAAAATCTCGACGTTTCATTTTCTTTTCACCTATCTCACTTGCGATTTGCGTTATGCACAGCAAGCTTATGTTTATCCCATGACCTATAGTGCCGCGCCATGCCCGTTCCTACAAGCGATTATAACTGCAATTGAATAAAGGCTGGCCGTGACAGGTTAACCACGTGCAAAAACGCGGAACTGTCCGGATTTAGGATCTTGTGCCACACAGCGTTGTGCCGAACTTGGTAGTTTCAAACACACAACTGGTGCACCAGAATCCCTTATGGTTTCATAGGTTTCGCGGGTAAATTCAGATCGTGTTGGGCTGTCACTTCCTACCGGCCAAGCTGGATAGTCAGAAGCTTTGAGGGCGGAGGGGGGTAAAAGTCCTGACAGGCGATCTTTGATTTGATCCGCGTTAGCATTGGCAGCTATACCAAAATCACGGGTTGGAGCCTGCAAAGTGTAAAGCGCCCTACCTTCTGCAGTTTCAAGCATGATCCTTATATTGCCAGATGCACAATCAGGGCCTGTTGCCATTATGGTGACTTTATCCAGAGATTTCCAAGACCGGATCGCTAGCGATTGGTTGACCTTAATATCACATTGGCTAGAAGCTTTATCCGCCGACATCGAAAGTTCTGTTTCGTCATGCACCCCTGATTCAGGGGGTAAGTTACTTGGTGTAGCAATCACCACTTCATTGATTGCACTGGCCGGGGGGGCAGGTAAAGGGGCAGGGGGGGGCGTAATGACATTTGGGTCACTGCCCACAGCAGCGTCCGGATCGGCCAAAGGATTAACCAAACCAGCAGGGTCGAGGATCGCATTGCTTGGCGAGTTAGCGACTGGTGGGTTCGATGATAAAACGAATTTACCCACAACAACCCCTAACCCAAACACTATAATCACTGTCAAAGCGGCTCCTGAGACCATGATCAAGCGCACAATCAAATTCCTTCTCTTCTCACTGAGTTACTTTATGACACAAAAGGCAAAATCTAGGCAATCAAGCTTCAATTCAAATGGTGCTTAAGCACCAAAGGGGGATTTTGTATCGCACGCATGGCCTCTTTATACCCACTCTCCACTGCGGCATCATAGGCCTTCCAGTCCCGTAATTGAATGCCTTGCATGTCGGGTAAAATCAGTAAATCTGTTTTGTCATGTGATCTCATCGCGTCAACAGATGCTGTAGCTGAGCGCATTAAGAGTTCAGCAATTGGGGGAGCTGAATGGATTCCATGTCGGCTAACCCATCTCAAAAAACCCTCGGGCTTACGAAATTCATCTGCCCGTAGCGCTCGTTGGCGAGTTACATCGACGCCTATATTGGGACCACGATGGAGATCGGCCATGGCATTAATGGGAAAATTGTCCAACACAGCACCATCCACCAATATATCATCCCCTGACACAACTGGCGGTAATATGCCTGGCAAAGCGATTGAGGCACGCAACGCATCCCGTAGCCTGCCACTGCGGTGTAATTTCGAGCATCCCAATGTCAAATTTGTGGATACACAAAAGAAAGGACGTGGTAAATCTTCTATCAAAACATCGCCAAAATGAGCTTCGAGCCTTTGATCGACTTTTCGACCAGAGGTCATAGCTACAACGGGTAAGATATAATCATTAAGGGGATTGCTTTGCACAAAGCCATCCCAAATATGGCGTTCAATCTCACCATCATCCCAGCCAAGTGCAACACATGCAGCAATCACACCACCCATCGAGGTGCCGCCAACGAAATCAAAGGCAATACCTGTTTCGCGTAATGCCCGCACAACTCCAATATGGGCATAAGCACGCGCACCCCCACCACCAAGCACTAAGCCAACCGAAGCCCCGGATAAAATGCGGGCCAGCATCATCACGTCTTGGATGTGGTCAGCACGCCAATGAAATAGCCGCTGAGCTTGGCTGGCGGCAAGCCATGCTGATGATAGAGATCGGGTTGTCATTTCGCCGATCCGATCTTGGGGACCCACTAAAATGAGATCTACTAGTTGAAATTGTCGCGCAGGGGAGGAACCTTCGGGGAGGATATGATGGGGTGGAGCTGTATCACTGCGGCCAAAAATCCATAATCGATCAGCCTGCCTTAGGCATATTTTAGGCCAGATGCCTTCTTCCTGATCCGCAGCTAAAAGGATGATATCATAATTGCGTTCAATATCATCAAACCAAGAAGCGGCCTTTCCAACGGCTTCCATGCCAATAACAATCGCACGTTTACCCAGCACATGAAGGGCATCCTTTAGCGCCTCTGCACGCTTGATGATGTCGATCGAAGATGAAGCAGAGATGAGCCCAAAAACGCGTGGATCCGAACGCGGATTACGCCGCCTATTTTGGCGCGAGCGAAATAACATAATTCGGGCTAAATTTTGCATCAACGGGGGGTGGCGGTGTATCAGACGATTAAAAGTAGATCGATCGAGTGCCAGCAATTCAGTGTCGCGCAACGCATAAACAGAGGCGCTATGCGCTTCACCTGCCACCAAAGCCATTTCACCGACTGGCTCCCCTTGGCGAATATGACCAATAAATTCGTTACTACCGTCCTGATTGCGACGAAATGCACCTAAAGAACCCGAACGAACAAACCACAATGCCTCAGCCGGTTCATGCTCAAGAAACAGTGGCCACCCCCCCGGTAGAGAATACCAAATCGCCGATTTTTCAACATCTTTTAAGGCATTTGACCCTACATCGCGTAAAAATGGAATACCTGCAAAGTCTTTAGGCGTCATTTCAGTCCCCTAATATATGGTAGACACTGACTTTCTATTTGCATGGTTTGAATTCTCAGGCCCAAATTAGAATTTCCAGCGTGCAAATAGGGTTATCATCGGCCAATATTGGTGAGGTTTGAGTTCTTGACTCATTTTTTCTTTTTCTAAAGCAAGATCAGCCTGAAAAGTTGGGTTTGAGGCCAATGAACCCGATGCGCTGTAATCCACTATGGGTTTTCCCTGCGAATAAACCCCCGCCTCCAAGGCGGTTTCGAGCGGTCCCAAATCCAGTTTAAGCCCAGCCCCAAGAAAATAAGCCACATCGTCAAATTTGGCTTTGGAACTTAATGTCCCGACTTGGGCAGGCGTATAAATCTTATTGCCAATCTCTACATTGCCTGTTGGCGTTACGCTTAAGGAATAATGATTGTCATTGGCAAAAATGCCAGCGGTGACATATAGTGGGACAAGAGGTGGGCGCCAATCCATCTGGGCACCATAAGAACTAAGCTTAAGCTTCCCATCATACTGAATACCATCAATCGACGGTTCATACCCATAATCAAATCCTTGGATTATACCTCGAACCACAAGAGTGGGGACCATCTGAACTGCCATCTCGCCTCCCAAACCATTACTTCCTGCCCGGGCTCCAATCCAAGCTGGTTCAATGGCGAAAGCGCAATTTGGTATACTTATCATGAAAAGGATTATGTGCTTTATTGTGGTGGTGAAACGCATTGGGGTGATCTCCTTAGCCCAATTCAATAGCCTTAACTGAAACATACAGCCAACATGACTTCTTGACACAAGCCTGTTAAATGAACGTCAACATCAATTTGGCTTAGATTTCAAAGTTATTGGAGATTTCATTGGGTTCATTAACCAGTCGGATCGATATCACCTCGCCAGCTTTCATCCGAAATCACGCTCATATGACTGAACTTGTTGGCACATTGGTTCACAAAACCACACTTTTCGCCCAAGGTGGTAACCAGATGGCTCGTGAGCGCCATGTCGCGCGGGGTAAATTGCTGCCACGTGAACGGGTCAATCGCCTTTTGGATCCTGGCAGTGCTTTTTTAGAATTATCCGCTTTGGCGGCGCACGGGCTTTATGGTGAGGATATTGCAGGTGCAGGCCTTATCACGGGAATTGGACAGATTTGTGGAAGGCCTGTCATGGTGGTGTGCAATGACCCAACTGTTAAAGGTGGTACCTATTATCCAATGACCGTTAAAAAACATGTGCGGGCGCAAGAAATTGCTTTGGAAAATCGCTTGCCTTGTGTCTATCTGGTTGATTCTGGAGGTGCCAATTTACCCCATCAGGCAGAGGTCTTTCCTGACCGCGATAACTTTGGCCGTATCTTTTTCAACCAAGCCACAATGAGCGCACGAGGCTTAGCCCAGATTGCCGTCGTGATGGGATCGTGTACCGCCGGGGGCGCCTATGTTCCCGCGATGAGCGATGAGACCATAATTGTGCGCAAGCAAGGTACCATTTTTTTGGGTGGGCCCCCGCTTGTTAAAGCAGCAACCGGTGAAGATGTCAGTGCAGAGGAGTTAGGGGGTGGCGATGTTCATGCTCGAAAATCCGGCGTAGTGGATCATTATGCTGCCAATGATGGCCATGCTTTGGAGTTAGCCCGTCAATGTGTGGCAACACTAGAACCTAACCCAGACTATACGCGCCGACAAACGCCACGCCCGCCCTTAGTGGATGAACGCGATCTTTATGGTATCATACCAGATGATGTGCGCACACCTTATGACGTGCGCGAAATCATTGCCCGCCTCGTCGATGGCTCAGAATTTCACGAGTTTAAAAAATTGTATGGGGAGACCTTGGTGACAGGTTTTGCCCATATAGATGGCTGGCCAGTGGCGATCATTGCTAATAATGGGGTGTTATTTGGCCAAAGCGCGCAAAAAGGGGCGCACTTTATTGAACTGGCTTGTCAGAGAAAAATACCCCTTTTATTCTTGCAAAACATCTCAGGTTTTATGGTGGGCAAAGATTACGAAGCCGCAGGTATCGCCAAGGACGGCGCTAAAATGGTGATGGCTGTTGCATGCGCGACGGTTCCTAAAATCACGGTTGTGATTGGCGGATCTTATGGCGCTGGCAATTATGCCATGTGTGGTAGGTCGTATTCACCACGATTTTTATGGCTTTGGCCCAACGCACGTACCAGCGTGATGGGGGGCGAACAAGCCGCAAGTGTTCTGGCCACTGTTAGGCGTGAGAATATTGAAGCCAAAGGTGAAACTTGGAGCTCCCAAGAAGAAGAAGCCTTTAAGCAACCTATCCGCGATAAATATGAAGCAGAGGGCGACCCCTATTATTCTACAGCTCGCCTATGGGATGATGGGATTATTGATCCCGCGCAAACCCGTCGTGTGGTATCTCTGTCCTTTGCCAGTGTCGCAGGTTCGCCCATTGCTTTGTCCCGCTTTGGTATTTTCCGAATGTGATCGATCAAGGATTTAACATGTCAGACGCCATTCAAGATGAGCCCCCAGTTTTGTTGGATATTTCCCCAGATGGCGTCGCGTTGGTGATCCTCAATCGACCCGAAAAGAAAAACGCTTTTGATGAATTCACCATTGAGGCTTTAACCGACATTTTTGAAACCTTACGCGTTGCAGATGGGGTGCGCATTGTTTTCTTGCGGGGTAAAGGGACGTCATTTTGTGCAGGGGCTGATCTTGAATGGATGCAAAGGCAGGCGCACCACGATTTTGAAGACAATGAGTTAGACGCTCAAAATCTGGCTAAGATGTTGTTAGCACTCCATAGGTTGCCGCAATTGACCGTCGCTTTGGTCCAGGGCGGCGCTTTTGGCGGTGGCGCGGGCCTTGTTGCCGCTTGTGATTACGCCATTGCCTTATCAGATGCGAGGTTTTGCTTCTCTGAAGTCCGCTTGGGACTGACGCCAGCAACGATATCGCCTTATGTGATCGAAGCCATTGGGGCACGTCAAGCGCGCGCCCTTTTCGCAACCGCTATGCCCTTTGATGCACAGCGCGCGCATGAAATCGGCTTGGTTCAAGAAATTGCATCCGATCTAGATGATCTAGCCAAGCGAGAAGAGCGTCTGGCCGATTTAGCCTTTTGTGCGGCACCTGGAAG
Organism: Candidatus Phycosocius spiralis; assembly: GCF_030158815.1. Taxonomy (GTDB): domain Bacteria; phylum Pseudomonadota; class Alphaproteobacteria; order Caulobacterales; family Aquidulcibacteraceae; genus Aquidulcibacter; species Aquidulcibacter spiralis. The sequence goes on along the minus strand of NZ_BPFZ01000001.1, from coordinate 148,825 downwards.
TGTAGCGGAAGTAAAAGAATTGGTCAGGGATGTCAGCGGCAAGGTCATTGATATGGATTTAGGCCACCAAACCGCCCGTCGCATCGCCCATCGCCGCGCGAGCCCGGAAGGAAAAGAGGGCCTCGCCGCATTCTTAGAAAAGCGGCAACCGTCGTGGAGCCAAACTTAAAGCGCTTGATAAATCAAAATCTATACAATGAGGCTTTCAGCGAAGTCATAATCATGGGGCGTGTTTCACCAAAAAGGAGTTAAAGACATGCCCACATTGAAAAAAAACTACGACAGCATCGCGGCGCAAGACGAAGATCTAATACCCCTAAATGCGATACTTGAAGTCGAATCCAGTGAAATTGAAGATTATTACCCACGGCTTGATGCGTTTTATGATCATTTGGACGCGCAGTGGAGTTCATTTTCCTCCTTTGACGATTATGCGGCAATGGTTGAGCAAGCGGTGGCAACTGAAGACGCCTATTTTCAAGGTTTTTTGGCAGCAAGGTTCGCCAATAAAATAGGGCAAAGGGTTGAGCATGTCATCGTTAGGGGAGTTAGGCGTCGAGCGCCGTCCAGCGGCGGCTCACTTGGACCTTATTTTACTGGCGGCGGTCGCGGCGGTGGCGGTGGTGGCGGCGTGTTTTCGCGGCTACTTACCGATACACAAAAAGCCAATCTCCGGGCGAATCTGAAGATGTTATTCCCGGGAATAACCGATGCGGAGATTGATGTATTGGTCGCTCAACTCGATGCAAATCCACTTTTGTTGGCCTATGCTTGGCCACTTCGCAGAGAGATACCAATCCTAAACGATAAGGGTAGAGTATACGTCCTCCTTTCTAAAGAACAATTGAACGCAGCCAACGCCATCCTGAATGGCTTAAGAACACCAGAAGCTGCGGCAGCCAAACAAAGACTGGATCAAGCGATCAAAAATGGGAGTATTCGCATTAAGCGCCCTCCTGGTCGATACGGGTTTTGATTGTGTGACCGAGCTCCCGATAAGGCGAGATTAAATTCTTGTTCAGCTAAATTCTTTTCCCTCTAGATGAAAAGTTCTAGAGGGAAAAAGGGGAGAATATCTAAAACTTGAGCCGAAGTCAGAACCCCGTAAACCCAATTACAGATTCAAGACCAAAACTAAGCGACTTAAGCCACAAAATCCCGCTTGTGTTGTTGGAACATCGGCACTATTATTCGGGTAGAATAGGGGATGTCTTCATTTTTAAAGTAGCTTAAAATGCTAAAAAGAACAATCAGACTCACTTTAAGGGTGATGTTTGCATTAGCGATATTCTATACCGTTGTTGGCTTTTGTCTTTTTGTTTTGAATTGGCAGGTGCCTCCCGACTTGGCCAATTCACCTTTAGGTAAATTTTTTGATCGCGTTTTGGTGTTCTCTGTTTACGTTCCGGGCATGCCGTTTGGGGCATTAGGCTTTATTCTCGGTTTTGGTCCCGATCTTGAAAATTCACCTTTCTTACGCATTATCTATCAGATTGGTGTCTGGCTATTATTGATCCCGATGTTAAGCGGGGCGATGGCGGTTTGGTGTGACGTTATCGTCAAAAGAATATCTACAAGAAATGCGGTGTTCTTCTTTATCTCTTTCGCTATTTTGTGCGCCTTAAACAGTATAATCAGCTTGGACATAATGAAACAATTGATCGTAATAGCGGCTTTTAGATTGATGATTTTCGATCATCCTATTCCATCTGATTTCATGGTTGTTGAATTGCCTCGCATCATAATGGTTTCCGTAATTTTTGGCGTCACTCTTGGCTTTTTTGCGCTTTGGGAGTTTATCGCGCGAAGAAGTGTCCAGACCAGCTCAAACGAAAAGAGGGCCCAGCCGCATTCTTAGAAATGCGAGCGCCGTCTTGGGCTTCTAGATGAAGCAGAGCATTGACCAACTCTTAACGGCGCGTCCCAAATGTGCGGGTAAAATCAAGATCGCTTCCCACTTTGTGAGGGTCGTTCAACGTGCTGCGTAATTTGCTGAGGACTTCAAAAGCTGTATTCGTGCATTTGAAAACTTTAGTCCTTTACCTATATTATCCAATGGCACCTTGGTTAGAGTATTGACTCCAGAGTGGTTGTCAATTTCCACTTAGCCCGCCATGTTCAATGTCATAGCATCTTTGCCAAATGCCTGTGCATGGCTATGTTGGTTCTATGATCAACTTTAGCATACCAAACGACCTCGATATTCGTGCTGCGCGCCCTGATCAATATGTTGCTGGGGCAACTGGGGACTGGGAAATCATCGTGGGGCTGGAAGTACATGCCCAAGTCAGTGCACAGTCCAAGCTGTTTTCAGGTGCCAGTGCCGCTTATGGCGGAGCACCCAATGCACATGTCAGCCTCGTGGATGCGGGGATGCCAGGCATGCTGCCCGTATTGAACCGTTTTTGTGTCGAGCAAGCTGTGCGCACAGGGCTTGGGCTTGGCGCTAAAATAAATTTATGGAGCAGGTTTGATCGGAAGAATTATTTTTATCCTGATTTGCCGCAAGGTTATCAAATCAGCCAATTCGCCTATCCCATTGTCGGGGAGGGGTCGCTAAACGTCGATTGCGATCATGGCGAAACCGTCCCTATTCGCATTGAGCGCATCCATCTAGAGCAAGATGCCGGCAAATCGATCCATGACCTTGATCCGAATGCAACCTATGTAGACTTGAACCGTTCAGGTTGCGCATTGATGGAGATTGTTTCAAAGCCCGATATTCGATCGAGCGAGGAAGCGGCCAATTACTTTAAGACTTTACGCGCTTTGGTGCGCTATCTTGGCACCTGTGATGGCAATATGGATGAAGGCTCTATGCGGGCCGACGTTAATGTCTCGGTACGCAAGCCCGGTAGCCCATTTGGGACACGCTGCGAAATCAAGAATGTCAACTCAACCCGCTATGTCGCCTTAGCAGTGGATTATGAAGCGCGACGTCAGATTGAGATCTTAGAAGATGGCGGTACCATCATCCAGCAAACACGCCTGTTTGACGTTAAAACGGGGAAAACCCGGGCGATGCGCTCGAAAGAGGACGCGCATGATTATCGCTACTTCCCAGATCCTGATCTCCTGCCCTTGGTTTTAGATCAAGCATGGGTGGACGCAATTGCGGCCAGCTTGCCAGAGCTTCCCGACGCTAAAAAACAACGCTTTAAATCTGAATATGGCTTGTCGGCCTATGACGCGTCGGTGCTGGTTGCCGATAAAGACGCTGCAGATTTTTTTGAAACCGCTGCCAAGGGTCGCGACGCAAAGCTTGTGAATAGTTGGATGACGGTTGAATTATTCGGCTGGCTTAACAAGCATGACAAAGACCTAGCCCATAGCCCTGTATCCGCCGAACGCTTGGGCGAACTGGTGGAATTGATCAGTCATGGCACCATAACAGGGAAGATTGCGAAAGATGTGTTTGCACGGATGATTGAAACCGGAGATGCACCCGCCATCATTGTAGAGCGGGAAGGCTTAAAGCAAGAAACCGATACAGGCCTGATTGAAGCCACCGTTGAGGCCTTAATGGCCGCCAATCCCGATAAAGTAGAAGAGGCGCGCACCAAGCCCAAGGCTTTGGGTTGGTGGGTTGGTCAATTGATGAAAGTAACAGGGGGGAAAGCCAGCCCTGCGGTGATCAATGAGGTCATCAAAACCAAATTAGGGCTTTAGGGGTAGTTTGGGCGTAACTCGCTCTTTTAGTCTTAACACTCTGAAACTCAAGTTGCACGCCTTAAGCATGGTGTGGTTGAACCCTTTGACTGTGAAGACTTTGATCCAGGCCTTACATATTCAAATCATTTGAATTCATTGATGAAGAGAGAAATGCCCCGTTATAGTTTCTCCATCAGGGGAAGAGCAAATCTTTGATGGGTTGAGCGAGGGGACATAGCGTCCGAATACCTTTGTGCCATTTTTCTCCGCATTGGCGAAGGGTAACTATACGCACCCATTGTATATCTTGTGTAGCCTTTTCCCGTTGCAATGAAGTGTGGATGGCATTAGCGCCCAAAGGAAGGATCAATTCTCCAGCCGCGCCCGGATGGGTAGGTATGTCGTGTTACATAGGCAAGTGCGCTGACATCTGGTTTGCGCATACGGGCTGATATAGCCCCGGCACAGCCGATCAAGAAACCGCAGATCGCAAGAGCCACCACCCCAAATAATAGGGCCGAGGCAATGAGCAATCCTGAGACCAAAGCAAAAATGCGTTGATAGAAATTTTTGGCAGATTGTGGCAGAAAATCCATCATATAGAGTTGGCACGGAAACTCTTACCGTCAAGAGGGCAAAGTCTGTTTATGTACCTATTCGCTGAACTTGAGAAAAGATCCGTCATGGTTGGGTCTCAAGCGCTTAAATGGGCGGTTTTAGGGTGTCGTTTTGCCGCTAGATTTGACTTCAGCTGCAGAAAAGCAGCGTTAATAATCGCGGTTTTTTCGTGTGCGGCTTTAATAAACTCAATTGGGGCACCGCGCGCAATAAAGCGATCTGGGTGGTTTTCGGCCACAAGGCGTGTCCAAGCACGGCGAACTTCATCTTCATTCGCAGAAAGGGCAACGCCCAAAATGGTGTACGGATCAGGTTCGCGATCTGGAAAATAAGGTGCCCCAATGCGAGCAAACTCAGTCTCCGTCAATCCAAAAAGGTCTGCAACCCGCTCAAGATACGTCAGTTCTCCTTGCGTGATGGCTCCGTCCGCACTTGCGACCACGAACAGGACATCCAAGACGTCTTCAAGTAAACAAGGACGTGCCATATATCGCTTGCCGATTTTACGGGCATAGCCTTCATAACCGTGCACTGTTTCTTGGGCTAAGGCAAACAAACGATCAAAAAGTGGCTGATCTTCAGAGGATACCGGAAAAGCTGCGCGAAAAGCCGCAGCCTCATCCAAAGTCGAGCGTCCATCTGCCTTAGCCATTTTTGCAGCCAAGGCAACAACTGCAGCCGCAAAGTCCATATCACCGGGATCTGGCGCACATGGATCATGGCCTTGTGCGTCAACTGTGGTTGGATGAAAGGCGGTTCCAGCCAGATCTAAAAGGCGTTTCCAAATCGACATGACATACCCTTAGCACGATTTGATGATGTTCGAAGAGATCGAGGTGAAACAAGCCATCATGGTGCATTCTATCCAATTGCGTTGCTGCTAACAGAAGTAGACGTGTGTGATTTTCACACGATATAGCCTGATTCAATGAAAGATGTGTATGTTTCGCGCATTGCGGAGGGTCTTGGCATGGATGTTCAATGGTTTCGCACGCGCATGAAGGAGGTGGGAGCCACCCAAGAAGCTATAGGGGCGGCGATCGGGCGTGATCGCTCTGCTGTGAGCCGTCTATTATCGGGTGCGTTGGAATTTAAAGCCGCACATGCAGGGCCACTGGCAGTTGTGCTAAAAACCACACCCAATGAGATTTTAGCGCGTGCCGGCGTGGATTTGGGTGCAGGTGGGCGTGCGTATCCACCCGTAATTCATGCTCGCGTTGAAGCAGCTATTGAAGCCTTCGCTGCAGGTGAGATCGTGGTGGTTACCGATGATGATGACCGCGAGAATGAAGGCGATCTCATTGTTGCGGCAAGCTTATGCACCCCAGAAAAGATGGCATTTATTGTGCGTCACACCTCTGGCATTGTTTGTGCGCCCTTGACACGGGAATTAGCAAGAAAACTGCGCCTGGATCCGATGGTAGCCAATAATGATGCGCCACTCGCGACTGCCTTTACGGTTTCAGTAGATGTGCGCTATGGTACCACAACGGGAATATCAGCCGAGGACCGCACCAATACTTGTCGTGCTTTGGCCAATCCCAATAGTGGCGCTGTCGATTTTGTCAGACCCGGACATGTGTTTCCACTCGTGGCGCGCGATGGCGGCGTTTTGGTGCGAACTGGCCATACCGAAGCCACTGTAGATCTATGCCGTATGGCGGGTCTTCCTGAAGTCGGTGTGATTTGTGAAATGATGAATGATGATGGCACAGTGATGCGTGGGCCCCAAGTGGCCGCATTTGCAGCAACACATGGTCTAAGGCATGTTTCCATCGCTGAAATGATCGCCTATCGCCAAAGCCGAGAAAAATTGGTTGAACGTGTTTCCAGCTTTGTTGTCCAATCTGAACAAGGGCCAGTGCAGGGTTATGCTTATTCAACCCCATTTGACCAAGTTCATCACTTAGCATTTGTAGTTGGTAAGATTGGTGATGGCCAAAATATTGCTACGCGTTTACACCGTGGTGATGTCATAAAGGACGTTTTTGGTGGTGCACCTGCCATCAAAGCAGCTATGGCGACATTTCAACAAGATGGGCGTGGCGTACTTGTTTATCTGCGTGACGGAACGGTTGGTGTCCCGTTTCAACAGCATGAGGAAACCCAATCAGAGAGCAAGCGCCTTCAAACTTGGCGCGAAGTGGGGGTAGGGGCTCAAATCCTCCGGGACCTAGGTGTGCATTCAATCAAATTACTCACCCGCTCAACCCACAAGTTTGCTGGCCTTAATGGTTTTGGGATCGAGATATCTGAAGTGGATAGCCGCTAGGCCCCCACTGCATTGGATTTGTCCTGCGCTAAATGTTGGACGTAGCCATAATCAATTTTGCCTGTCCCCAAGAGTGGAATTTCTTTTACTTTGATAATCTTTTTGGGCAAGGCGAGCTCTGCGGCACCATTGATCTTATACCAAGCCAAAAGGTCTGAGCGGTTAGCAAAGCTACAATCGCTCAGTAATAGGATTTGCTCACCCTTTTTGGGGTCGCTAACTGCCACAGCGGCATGCAGGTGATCAGGCCAACAGCTGGTGGCATAATTTTCAACCGCCGTCAGCGACACCATCTCGCCACCGATTTTGGCAAAGCGCTTCACGCGGCCCTTGATGGTGAGATAACCATCCTTATCGATGGCAACTACATCGCCGGTATCGTGCCAACCGCCAGCTAGTGGCTGGATCTCACCTGGTGCATCCACCCGTACATAACCACGCATCACATTTGGTCCCCGCACATAGAGCCTACCACCGCCATCAATGCCTGGTATGCTTTCAAGTTTCCATTGAATCTCGGGCAGCAACCGTCCACAAGTTCCAGGGCGATTAAGGTGGTTTGGGGTGTTGACCGCGATAATTGGGGAGGCTTCGGTTGCGCCATAGCCTTCAATAATGGGAACATTGAACCGCGACATCATGGTTTGGCGCGTTTCTTCTTTCACCCTTTCCGCCCCACACACGACAAAGCGCAGGTTAGTAAGGTCTTCCTCATCAGCTTGGCGTGCATAATGGTTCACAAAAGTATCGGTACCAACTAAAATGGTTGCTTGGGTTTCGCGTATGAGTTTGACAATGGAATTTGCTTGTAAAGGTGAGGGGTAAAGGATGCATTTCATCCCCTGCAATAAGGGAAGAAACGTCCCCCCCGTTAAGCCGAAGCAATGAAAAATCGGTAACGGATTAAACACCATATCGTCAGGATTGAGATCGACATGGCCTGCTACCTGCTCAACATTGGCAATCAGATTTGCATGACTTAGCGCAACCCCTTTTGGAATGCCTTCGGTTCCAGATGTAAATAACATCACCGCAGTGGCATCGGGGTTGATCTTAACTTGCGCTAGAAAAGGCACGGTAGCGTCTATGAGGCCACGTGCCTTTTCAAAAGGGGTAATTTGATCGCGAATATCTTCAAGATAGATGATACGAAATTCTTGACCCAAATCTTCGATCAGAGCCGTTAAATGAGCTTGTTCAACAAAGCGGCGGGCAGTGAAAATGGTTTTAACCTGAGCAGCATTGCACGCTGCATGGATATTCTTGGTCCCTGCCGTGAAATTCAGCATCGCGGGTGTTCGCCCAAAAGCCAATAGACCAAACAGTGTGACTATGGCCCCTACCGAATTGGCGATAAGCATGCCAACATTCTCACCAAGCGCGGTCATACCTGATATTTTTCGCCCCAAAACAAGCGAACCAAACACCAATCGATCATAGGTAATCGGAGTGCGATCAGGGTCTTCTAAGATTTCTTTGCTACCACCGAAGCGACCGCGCGCGTCAAGGAGTGCGTCAAAAATGCTGCGCCGCGTCCGCGCAATGTCAAAAGGGCGTAGTGGCATTAAGGCATCCTTGAGGGGTTACCTCACCCGTGAATTAGTCTTATTCGATTTGTTGTGTATTCGCTTTAAAAACGCGAAGCTAGCTTCATCATGTCAGATTGCAATTTGTTTCATCAATTGAAGCCACACCATCCACTCCAGTCAGCTTGCAATCATAGCTTCTCCACGCATTTCAGCCAAATTCAGTTTAATGCTTGAGCTTTGAAGCAATCCAGTGTCAAACTTCTATCATGAAACATTTGTTGATCCCCCACCTCCTCGTAGTCGCCCTATGTGCGACCCTCACGATATCATCGCCTGTTCACGCCCAAGCCATCGCGCAAACCAAAGGCGATTTTCAAGACAAATTCCGCCAGCTTGATCCCGAAGATGCACCAACCCCAAATGACTATCGGGCCGCCTCAGGCGCACCAGGTCATCGCTATTGGCAACAAAAAGTCGATTATAAAATGAATGTGACCTTGGATGAAGCGAGCAAAAGCCTGAAGGGCTCCGCCGACATCATCTATACCAACAACTCTCCTGATACTTTGAACTACCTTTGGCTGATGTTGGATCAAAACGACGCTAAAAAAAACTCGATCGCTGAGTTGACTTCTACGATGGGTGAAACGGGGCGTATCACCTTCGATCAAGTACGCCGCGCACAAGCCATGCGCGATCAGGACGGCGGCTTTACGATTACGCGCGTAACTGATCCAAATGCCAAACCGCTTGTTTATGATGTTGTCGATACATTGTTGCGGGTGGATTTAGCTTCACCCTTAAAACCTGGAGAGAGCGTGGCAGTTAAGATTGATTGGACTTTGGCGATCCGCGACACCCGCTTGATTGGTGGACGTTCAGGCTATGAGTGCTTCACCAAAGCGGATCAAGACGGCAATTGTATCTTTCTGGCCGCCCAATGGTTTCCCCGTGCCGCAGTCTATTCAGATTATGAGGGTTGGCACAATAAGAGTTTCTTAGGTCGTGGCGAATTTACTTTGGAGTTTGGTGATTATGATGTTGAGATCACATTACCTGCCGATTTTGCTGTATCCTCAACAGGTGAGTTACAAAACCCCGATGAAGTTTTGACCCCGACGCAACGTGAGCGTTTGGCGAAAGCAAAAACAAGTTATACCGATCCTGTTTATATTATTACGCCCCAAGAAGCTGAAAGTGCTGAGAAATCCAAAACGACTAAGTTTAAAACTTGGCGGTTTACAGCTAACAATGTGCGTGATTTTGCTTGGGCGGGTTCTCGCAAATTCATTTGGGACGCCATGGCGGTCCGCCAAGAGAGTGGTCAAGACGTCTTGGCCATGAGTTTCTTTCCGAAAGAAGGCGATCCATTGTGGTCGGCTTATTCAACCAAAAGCATTGCTCATACCATTCATGTTTATGGGCGCATGACCTTCCCCTATCCCTATAAGGTTGCCCAATCGGTGAATGGCCCTGTGGGTGGCATGGAATATCCGATGATTACGTTCAACGGACCTCGCCCTGAAAAGGATAAGGCCGGTAATCTGACTTATTCAGATCGCACAAAATATGGGTTGATCAGCGTGGTCATCCATGAAGTAGGCCATATCTGGTTCCCGATGATTGTGAATTCCGATGAACGCCAATGGACGTGGATGGATGAAGGTTTAAACACCTTTTTGCAATATGTGGCCGAACAAGAATGGTCAAAGGCCTATCCTTCACGCCGTGGCGATCCGCGTGACCTAATTGAATATATGCGCTCCAATAACCAAGTCCCGATCATGACTCAGTCTGATTCCATTCAAAAATTGGGTGACAACGCATATGGTAAACCTGCCACGGCCCTTGTGATCCTACGTGAGACCATCATTGGGCGGGCAAGATTTGATCGGGCCTTCAAAGAATATGCGCAACGTTGGCGCTTCAAAAGGCCTACCCCTTACGATTTCTTTCGTACTATGGAAGAAAGCTCCGGTACAGACTTAGACTGGTTCTGGCGGGGATGGTTTTATTCCACAGATCATGTGGATATCGCTTTGTCCCAAGTGCGAGAAGGCACAATTGACACCCAAGACCCAGATACGGAAGCTGCACGTCGTATTCGGGAGCGCGACGCCAAGCCGATTGAGCTTGGGCAGATCAATAATACCGGGATCAAAACCTATGCGGACCGTGATCCGAAAGTTCTCGATTATTATGACCGGACTGACCCATTGGCTGCCACCAAGGGCCAAAAGAAACGTGCGAACTCTAGCCGCTCTGAGCTTACCCCTCAAGAACGCGCCGTTTTGGACGTGAAAGATCGGTTCTATAGTGTGAGCTTGGAGAATAAGGGTGGCTTGGTTTCCCCGGTTATTCTCAAATTTAGCTTCAAGGATGGGTCAAATGATACAATAACTATTCCGGCTGAAATCTGGCGCTATGACGCCAGACGGGTGAATTGGACCTATATAACCGCCAAGGAGGTCACCCAAGTTGAGCTTGATCCACGCCAAGAAACCGCTGATGTTGATCGCTCCAATAATTATTTCCCAACCCGGATAGAACCTACTCGATTAGAAGTGTATAAAGCCAACGCGGGTCCGCCTAATCAGATGCAAGACAATGACTTAGCCGTTACGCCTAACTCTCTTGAAACCAAACCAGCTGTAGCCCCTAAACCAGAGGTTGGTGGGCAAGCTCCCAAGTTAAAATGAGGCAGTCCTGTTATGAAAGGGCTTAAGTTTGGGTTGATGAGCGCAGCACTTTTGGGTCTGACCATGCCCGCCCAAGCCCATCGCATACAAGCGGCTTTGAGCGTGGTGGAAATAAGCCCCACCACGCAAAATCTGGAGATCACCCACCGACTCTATGTCCATGATTTAGAGCATGCGCTTGATCTTGGCTCTATTGGCATGAGCTGGTTTTTGACCCAAGAAGGCCAAGCGGCGATAAAGGGTTATTGCCTGCGTCAATTCTTTATTGGAGACGTGAATGGTAGGCCTTTAGCCATCCAATTTGTCGGCGCTGAATTGTCTGGCGACCTTTTATATGTCTATTTTGAAGCAGGGCAGTATCGCGGCCAGTCACTGACTTTGGATTCTAATCTGCTGCAGGATTTCACCAAGGGCCAACTTAATCAGATCAATCTGCGTCGGGATGGGAAAACCGTCTCCGCCCTCTTTCAATCTGATACGGCGGCAAAAAAAATGCTCCTGCCTTAAGCGTGCATAGTAGGTCTGCGCATCCATCTGGACTTGGGACTTTCCTTTTCGCCCAATTGGTCTCATTTAAAGAGGATGGTCACTCTCCTTGATACACGGGCGCAACGTGCAGCTCGCCACCCTGAAAAGCAAAAGCGCCCCGATAGTGAAATGCTGCGTAAACCTAAATGGATACGCGTGCGGGCACCAGGTGGGGCTAGGTTTGAAGAAACCCGCGCCATCGTTAAAGAAAATCATCTGGTGACGGTGTGTGAAGAAGCTGGTTGCCCTAATATTGGTGAATGCTGGTCCAAAAAGCATGCCACAATGATGATTATGGGTGATACCTGCACGCGGGCATGTTCCTTCTGCAATGTCAAAACAGGTAAGCCAGTCGCGCTTGATCCGTTTGAGCCCGCCAATGTGGCTAAGGCCGTTGCGGCCATGAGCCTGTCACATGTGGTCATAACTTCGGTCGACCGCGATGATTTAGACGATGGGGGTGCCCGCCATTTTGTGGAGACTATTCAAGCCATTCGCGCCGCTGCACCCTCAACCACGATTGAAATATTGACACCTGATTTCTTGCGCAAGGCTGGCGCAGCGGAGGCGGTCATTGATGCCAAGCCTGACGTGTTCAACCATAATCTGGAGACTGTACCCCGGCTTTACCTCTCGATCCGGCCTGGCGCGCGCTATTATGCATCGCTACGCCTATTAGAGCGGGTGAAGGAACGCGATCCCAATCTGTTTACGAAGTCTGGATTGATGGTGGGTTTGGGAGAAGGCAAAGAAGAAGTCATGCAGGTCATGGACGATATGCGTAGCGCTGGCGTCGATTTTCTGACAATTGGCCAATATCTCCAACCGACACGCAAACATGCGCCAATTGATCGATTTGTTACGCCTGAAGAGTTTGAAGCCTATGAGACTATCGCTTTATCTAAGGGCTTTTTGATGGTTTCAGCGTCACCACTAACCCGCTCTAGCCACCATGCTGGTGAGGATTTTGCCAGACTTAAAGCGGCCCGTGAGACACAACAAGGCCGATCTCAGCTGTGAATCACTTTGAAACCACTGAGCTTCTGGAATTTGCACCTGACGATCTTTTAAAGCTTGTGAGTGACGTTCCAGCCTATTCGTCGTTTCTACCTTGGATCAAAGCGTCGAGAATCAGTCAGGAAAAACAAACTGAAACCGGGCGTTACTTTGTTGGCGAAGCGGTCATTGGCTACAAAGCCTTTCGGGCTCAATTTTCAACCCATGTCGAAGTCAATAGGGTCGCCCGAACCATCCAAACCAATTTGATCCAAGGTCCATTTAAGTCATTGACCTGCATGTGGCAGTTTATGCCATCCCAATCTGGAACTTTAGTTGATTTAACACTTGACTTTGAGTTTTCAGAGCTCTTTTTATCTACTTTACTTAGTGCTAATTTGAATACTGCTGTATCTCGACTAATGATAGCCTTCACACGTGAGGCAGAAAAGCGCTACACAGTCGTACATTAATTTCTCAATACTTGGGCCAAAGGAACTCGCCCCGTGACAGATATTCCCAAATTAAATCTGTCCAACAAAATGGATCATTTGTCGGCGACACAACTACAGCCAACACCTTTAGAGAAGGCTGTTTCTTGGCTCTATCCCGCAACAACTTTTTTGTCTGCGGCTTTGTTATTTACCCTCCAACCTCTATTTGCCAAAATGTTAACTCCATTAATGGGAGGAACACCAGCGGTTTGGAATACAGCTTTAGTCTTTTATCAATGTGCGCTTTTAATCGGCTATCTGTATGCGCATATTTTAGCAACGCGGTTTACGCTCAAAATTCAATTATGGATGCATACAGGCGTCTTGTTGATTGGCCTTATTTTTTTACCAATCAAGGTCTCCACGCTGGTGGGCGCACCTAATATAACCAGCCCAGTCTTGTGGACACTCAGTGCACTGATAATGTCTTTAGCGGCCCCAATGATAGCTATTTCAGCGACCGCACCCTTGATCCAAGTTTGGCGGGCCCGTCTTGGGGATCATGTTGATCCTTATCGGCTTTATGGTGCCTCCAATCTGGGCAGCTTTATTGCCCTTGGCTTTTATCCATTTGTTCTTGAACCCATGGTTGGTGCTAGGTTGACCTCTGTGCTTTGGAGTCTTGGTTATTGTGTGTTGATGATAGCTTTGATCGTTGCATGGATGGCTGTGCCTAAAGATAGCCACAATCCTAACTTGCAGATTGTTAGACCCACTACTTGGTTAGATCGTGTTAAATGGGCGGGCTGTGCGGCACCACCCTCGGCTTTACTGGTAGGGGTTACAACACATTTAACTACAGATGTGGCTTCGGTTCCTTTACTTTGGATCCCGCCGCTTGCCTTATTTTTATTGACGTTCGTCATTGCTTTTTCCCCGATTGGTCAACGCATCGTGGAAGGGGCTGCTCCTTTAAAATTCTTGGTTATCTTTCTTCTGGCAGCTGTGATGGCTGCTGATCTAGATGGGGGCTTAGCAGGGTTAGGCATCCATTTAGCGGCGTTTTTTCTTATCGTTTTATGTTGTCACCTCGAGTTGGCTGCAAAGCGGCCAGAACCCGCGCGATTGACTGAATTTTATCTATGGATGTCTTTAGGTGGGGTTATTGGTGGGGCAAGCGCCGCTTTATTGGCCCCGATGATCTTGAAAAGTACATTGGAATATCAATTGGCTCTCGTCGCTACTCTTGCGGTAGCCCCATGGCGTCGACCGCGACTGACATGGACAGTTTCAGCTGGGGTGCTGGTGGTAGGAGTAACGCTGCTTTACCATTTTTTGCCCGACCTAGCGGTGTGGTTACAATCGCATGTTCCAATCACTCAGGCTGGCGTTCGAAGTTTTGCCTACAGTTGGTATGATGCGTTGCACATAGATAATCCGGAATTTTTAGGAGCAGTCCTTAGTGCCGTTTTGGCAATCGCAGCAGTGATGGTCTCACGCTTTGCACCTGTGGTGGCGGCCATTGGAGCTATTGCCTTAATGTTCCCAGTCTTGAGTGAAGATCAAACCGGTATTCGATTTCGTGAAAGAAGTTTCTTTGGGGTCTTGCAAATTCGTGATAATGGTGTGGCACCTACTGGCTGGCGCTATCTCACACATGGAACCACATTGCACGGTGTGATGAGTTTAGATCCCAAAAGAATTAATGAGCCCTTGTCCTATTATTGGCGCGAAACACCCATTGGTACCTTATTGACGGAAGCCACCGCCGCCAAGCCCGAAACCTTGCGGGCAGGGGTGATTGGCATGGGGATGGGATCATCGACTTGCTATGCCAAGGTCGGACAATCTTGGACGGTTTTTGAAATTGACCCAGATGTTGTTAAAGCAGCCACAGACCCAAATTTGGTTGGCTTTATCAATCGATGTGCGCCCTATACCAAGATTGTCATGGGCGATGCCCGTATCCAAATGCAGCAACAACCCAATGATTGGTTTGATATTTTGCTGGTTGATGCTTTCTCTTCAGATGCAATCCCAACACATTTGATTACCAAAGAAGCCATTGCCTCCTTCATGAGCAAAATAGCACCCGACGGCATTATGATTGTTCACATTTCTAACCGCTATCTGGAACTGAGTGATATAGTGAGCGATGCGGCGCATTCTCTTGGCTATGCTGCAATGCTGGGTGACCGCGATGGAGCTAGCGATAATCCAAATGCTGATACAGCGGTTCGTGTCGTAGTGATTGCGCGAAGGCCAGAGCGTCTAGCACGTTATGGATGGCCAATGTGGTCTTTGATCGTACCCCGTGCACAACCACAACCTTGGACCGACGACCATACAGATATCATCAGAGCTTTATTTGCCATTCATCCAAAGCCATAAATCAGCGCATCACGCCATCTCGCAGCATCCTCACACCAACCCGAACTGCTTCAAGACGGATCTGCGAGCGACCAATGTCACCAAACAAGTGCTCTTCATGGCAGATAGGTCGATTTGCCTTTGCACTGGCAAAATGCACCAAACCAACGGGTTTAAAACCTGTTGCGCCACTTGGCCCCGCGATACCAGTTATCGCAATTGTCAAATTGGCGCGGCTTTCATGCAAAGCACCTTCAGCTAGAGCACGGGCAACTGGCTCTGATACTGCGCCATAATCGGCCAATACATCGCCTGGAACATGGAGCATCTCTTCTTTAGCGCGATTGGAATAGACAATAAATCCACGTTCAACTACCGATGATGAGCCGGCAATCTCTGTCAACAAAGCTGCAACCAAGCCACCCGTGCAGCTTTCTGCGGTGGCTATTCTAATATTGTGCGCAGCAGCTTCTTCAACCAATTTTTGTGCTTCTAACCAAAGGTCTTCAGGGAAAGGCGACATAGGTTGAGCCTCTAGAGTGAGAAAGGGGAGAAATCGGTAGGTAATAGGATGGTCACGCAAGCTTGGGCCGCGATGCCCTCTCGTCGACCTGTGAAACCCATGCCTTCAGTTGTTGTCGCTTTGATTGAGACTTGATGATGCGCCAAGCCCAACAAGCTGGCTGTGGTTGCGATCATAGCCTCCCTATGCGGGCCAATTTTGGGTTGCTCACACATAATGGTCAGATCTAAATGGTTAATCAAACCATCTGCTTCACGCACCAAATGCGCAGCATGGGATAAAAAAATATGCGAGCCAGCGCCTCGCCATTTCGGTTCCGATGGCGGGAAATGCTTGCCAATATCGCCTGCTGACAAAGCACCGTAAAGCGCATCGGCCAGACAATGCCAAGCAACATCTGCATCTGAATGTCCAACAAGACCTTGGCAATGGGGAATTTGAACACCGCATAGGGTAACATACGCACCTTCACCAAACCGATGAGCATCAAAACCACTACCGGTACGAGGAAGGAAGGTCGGGGCTAGAACTTGCGTCATATGGGCAAAATCCTCATGCCAGGTTATTTTGTCGAGTCTGGGGCTACCCTTGACAAACGAAACAGTTAAACCTGCCATTTGTGCCACCGCCACATCATCGACCATCGTCTTTTCTTCCGCTACATGAGCATAGGCTGCACCAATGGCCTGACCAACAAACGCTTGAGGGGTTTGTACCCGTACGAGCGCATATCGATCCACACCTGCCACCAAGTGCTGCTCATGGGTACGCCAAAGCGCATCAGCGAGTGGCAACGCTGGCACTGCGCCCATGGACCCTTGCTCTAAAGCTTTAAACAAGGCATCTAGCGTCGATTGGTCAAGGCCAGGCCTTGCCGCATCATGAATGAAGTAGAATTGGGCATTTGTTTCTTGTGCGACTTTTAACCCACTGGCCACCGACTGAGTTCGCGTTTGGCCACTATCGGCATAGAGAATATCCAAGTCCACAGCACAATGAGCCACTTTATCGCGCATCTTCGGGTCACAAACCACGATGGTTGGTCCAAAGCGCGGATCGCGGGCAAACGCCTCCAAACTCCACCTAAGAATAGGTTTTCCAGCAAGAATTTGGAATTGCTTGGGCCATAAGGAATTAAGCTGTTCCTTTGGGATTTGACCGCCCAAACGCGCACGCGAACCCGTTCCGCCTGCGACAAGAATGGCAATTGCAGGAGCTGATCTAGGTGAAGACGTTACCATGACCATGATCTAGCGGGTTTGAAACCTACCGACCAGTGCCATTGCTTCGAGAAACGGCACTTCGTAATCGTAATCATTGCCGAATAAGCCTAGGGTCAAAAGAATAAAACGCTGAATTTGAGTAAGCCGCTGACAGCTGCCACTGCAACCGCACAAAAAATAGGCGATCTAAGACTAAAATAGATGCAAAATGCTTTCAGTAAGAGAAGTCTTTGACCGAAAATGCCAAATATGTAAGCATATTACTATAACACAATGGAATGATCGCATTGGAAAGCCTGAATACAACCAAAGTCTCAGTTGGATTTGATGCAAGCCAGATCAAGGCACGACAAACTGTGGACCGTGAAGGGCAGATTGCGGCTGCTTTCCTTGATGCTTTACCGCTACCAGCGCTTGGAGTTAAGGATGGGACCGAAATCATTTTAGCCAATGGTGCGGCCCAGGATTTATTCCTCAAATCCATCCGAAGTATAAAGACCAATGGCATACTGGGTCTGTTTAGCCAAGACAGCCCCATTCACGACCTGCTTGAACGGGCAAGGGTGACCAGTTCACCTGTTAGTGCACGTGATATGAAGCTGGGTGGCGCGGGTTTTGGTGATTTCATGTGTGATATTACTGCCTCACCTAGTGAAGATGGTAGCTTTGTTGCTGTTGTATTGCGGCCACGGGGCCGTGGACGCGACTTGTCAGAGCGGATGCAAGACATGGCAGGTGCGCGTTCCATGGCGGCCCTTGGGAGAACTTTAGCCCATGAGGTAAAAAATCCACTGGCTGGAATCCGGGGGGCAGCACAATTGTTGTTGCGCGATGCAGATCCGGGAGAATTAGAGCTGGTCAATCTTATTGTCGAAGAAACCGACCGGGTACGCCGGTTGATTGACCGAATGGAGAGTTTCGGAGCTGATCCCCCAATTGAATTTGCGTCGGTAAATGTTCATGCTGCATTAGAGCGGGTAGCCGCTTTGGCCGAAAACGGTTTCGCGCGTGATCATGTGGTCAAGCGGCTCTTCGACCCATCCTTACCCGAAGCTTTAGGCGACGAGGATCAGTTAATCCAAGTCTTTTTGAACTTGGCTAAAAATGCCGCCGAAGCCACCCACACACACCAAGGAGGGGCCGAAATTATTTTGGCAACAGCTTATCGACATGGGGTGCGCATTAGGACTGCTTCAGGCGAAACCAGAGACCTACCGCTTGAAATAGCATTTTACGACAATGGGCGTGGTGTCAGCGATGATGTCAAGGATTGCTTGTTTGAACCTTTTGTGTCCACCAAGCCGTCTAGCGGTGGGTTAGGGTTGCCTCTGGTTCAAAAGATTGTCAACGCTCATGGTGGCGTGGTGGATTTTGAATCTGAACCTGGGCGTACCGTTTTTCGCGTTCGCTTGCCAGTGTCCACCCAGCGCGCTGGACCTTTAACGGCTCACTATCCATAGGAAACATCATGAGTGTTACAGGTCGAAATGTGTTGATCGCAGATGATGACGCTTCAATCCGCTTGGTCCTTTCACAAGCTTTAGCGCGCGAAAGCTATCAAGTTCGCGCCACAGGGAATGCTGCTACCCTTTGGAAATGGATCAAAGAGGGTGAGGGCGATTTGGTTTTAACCGATGTTATGATGTCTGATGGTAATGTATTTGATTATTTACCGCGTATGCGGATGGAGCGTCCTAAACTACCCATCATCGTGATGAGTGCACAAAACACGCTTTTAACGGCTGTGTCTGCAGCCGAACATGGGGCTTATGAATATTTACCAAAGCCCTTTGATTTGGATGTGATGATTGGTCTGGTTCGTCGTGCCCTCGATGGAAAAAAAGACTTTAATGCATCAAATCAACAACGTAAGGCAGAAAAAGAAGAGCGTTTGCCCTTGATCGGCCGCTCTTTACCTATGCAGGAAGTCTATCGAACCTTGTCACGTGCCGCAGGTTTTGACCTTACCATCTTGATTGAAGGTGAATCTGGGGTTGGAAAAAAACTGGTTGCACGCGTGGTACATGATTATGGTCGCCGCAAAACTGGGCCATTTGTCACATTGAGCCTTGCGGCCCTAGATCCTCGCAGTCTGGATCAAGCCATTGAGGGCCATGGTGGTAAAGGGATATTCGCGCAAGCTTCTGGAGGAACATTGTTTCTAGATGGATTAGCAGATGCGCCACTTCCTACCCAAGCGCGATTGGCGCACATCCTTTCCGATAGGGATCGTGGGAAATTTCAGGCCGACAATGTACGTTTGATCGCGGCAAGCGACCGCAATTTGAAAGACCTCGTGATAAAGGGTAGCTTCCGTGAAGATCTCTATTACTGCCTGAACGTGATAACTATTTTTGTTCCCCCCTTGCGGGAGCGCATGAGTGATGTTGCTGATCTTGCTCGCGCATTTTTAGCAAGGGCGACCAAACAAGGTCTTGGGGAAAAAGTGTTGGACAAAACAGGTGTGCAAGAATTGGAAACCTGGTCCTGGCCTGGCAATGTTCGTGAGCTCGAAAATGTGATGCACAAGATTGCGGCCTTAAGTCCTGATCCTGTCATTAGTGCTGATACAATCCGTCGTGAGCTGTTTCGTGAAAGAAGCCTCACACATGGTTCAGGCGTCGGCTCGCATGACGATGATTTGGAAGCTGTAGCTCGCAAAGCTATTGCAAAACTGATCGCACAAGCTTCTGCATTAGGTCGATCTATGACAGATCTACACGACAGCGTTATTGCGGCAGTCGAGCGCCCCTTGTTTGAACTAACTCTGCGTGAGACAAGAGGCAACCAAATCAAGGCCGCCGAAATATTGGGTCTAAATCGCAACACATTGCGTAAACGCTTAGCTCAATTGGCGGTTGATGTTGGAAAAGGGAAGCTATAAAGCGTAAAAGTGTTGCTGGTTTAGCACATTTGTGTTCTTAAGATCACATGACCACCCGCCGACAAATCCCAAACCCCTCAAAGAGAATCAAACCCACACCTAACTTGTCTGTTAGATTGTCTGATGCGGCGCATATTTCTTTGACCGATCTTGCCAGCTATGTCAGTGCGGTTGTGTTGACCTTCTTTGGTCTCTTATTTTCTGTATCCGGTGGCGATGTTGTTGGTCCGGCCAGTACTTGGATTTTGGCGCTTTTGATCGTCAGCGGATTAGTGATCGCTTATTTATCGATCCGAGTTGGTAGCCGCGTTCTGGCATTACGCAATGCGGGACGCAACGCGCAGACGGGCGCGCGTCTGCATCTGCGTTTTGTGATGCTGTTCGCCGCAAACGGGGTTATTCCTGTTGTGTTAATTGCGCTTTTTTCTGCTCTCACCATCCGTCAGGGGGTACAGGCTTGGTTTTCCGATCAAGTTCGCGAGGCGGTACAAGCGACGCGTGTCCTTGGCAATCAATCCGTCGATAAGACCGCGGAGGCCACAAAAATTGATATCGCGGCTATGGCCGTTGATCTCAATGCTTCAGCAATTCAATTGAAGGCTGATCCCAAAGCTTACCGCAACTATTTGGCCACCCAAGCAGACAGACGCGGTTTTGTGGCGGCCTATGTCCTTAATGCTCAAGGCGAGAAGCTAGCGCAAGCGCAAAGACCTCAAGGGGTCCCGGAATTTATTATGCCTGACAAGGGTGATTTTGCCATAGCACAAGCCGGTGATGTTTCCATCAATATCGATCCTTCCGCAGTTGTGCGCGCGCTTTATCGTCTTGATGCGTTTTCAAACTCTTATTTGGCGGTAGTTCGCCTACCAGAGCCTGGACAACTTGCCTTATTTGAGAAAGCCAAGGCAGCGATCTACGCATATCAATTGATTGAAGACCGTCAAGGTATCCTTCTGTTTCTATTTGGTTTAGCTTATTTAGAAATCGTCTTATTGGTGTTGATTGGATCGGTATGGCTTGGCCTTTTATCGGCCGGTCGAATCAGTACGCCAATTGGCTTATTGGCGGATGCGGCGGAGCGTGTACGAGCAGGGGATATGAGTGCACGGGTTGCCCAAGTTGGAGGAGGCGATGAAATCTCCGCCTTGGCCACCACATTCAATAAAATGACGGGTGAACTACAGTTTCAAAGGCGCGCTTTAGAAGAAGCCGCCGAATATGCCGAAACAAGATCTGCGTTTATCCGTGCCGTACTGGAAGGTGTTTCTGCGGGCGTGGTTAGCTTGGATAAAAGCCATATTATCCGCGCCGCTAACGGATCATCAGGGCGCTTGCTTCAACCCAAAGATGAGCGATTGGAAGGGCAAGACTTTTCCCAGATCGCACCAGAATTTATGGCAATTGTGGGCAGCGCGCGACCCAATCATCCAGCGCAAGGACAAGCCGAACGCTTAGTAGGGGCTGAGACTTTGTTGTTCGATGTTCGAGCTGCCTATGCAGGAGATGATTTGGTTGTAACCTTCGATGATGTATCCGGCCTTTTGGCAGCACAACGTCAAGCTGCTTGGAAGGATGTAGCGCGGCGAATCGCGCACGAAATCAAAAATCCACTAACACCCATCCAATTGTCAGCTGAGCGGCTCAAACGCAAATATGCTGAAATCATCACAACAGACCGCGATGTTTTCATTCGCATGACCGACACCATTGTCCGCCAAGTCACTGA
Organism: Candidatus Phycosocius spiralis; assembly: GCF_030158815.1. GTDB lineage: Bacteria > Pseudomonadota > Alphaproteobacteria > Caulobacterales > Aquidulcibacteraceae > Aquidulcibacter > Aquidulcibacter spiralis. The sequence goes on along the minus strand of NZ_BPFZ01000001.1, from coordinate 127,372 downwards.
CATTGGTCGAATGGTGGATGAATTTTCGAGCTATGCGCGCATGCCATCCCCGAAATTCGCTGTTGATGACCTGAGCGAGGCTTTGCGACAAGCAATTTTTGCGCAACGTATCGCGAACCCAGACATTGAAATCATCACCATGCTTCCACCAGAACCCGTGATGGTCTCTATGGACACGCGCCTATTGATCCAAGCTTTTACCAATATAATCAAAAATGCCGCTGAAGGTATTGCCGCACGCCGCACGCGCGATGGTACCGATTTAAAAGGCTTGATCGAGGTGCACCTAAGTCTTGATCCTAAAACGGCCTGGATTGAAATCAGCGATAATGGTGTGGGATTCCCATCCCAAGACCGTCGGCGGTTAATGGAACCCTATATGACCACACGTGCGAAAGGAACAGGCCTTGGATTGGCCATAGTAGCGCGCGTTTTGGAAGAACATGGTGGTGCTTTGGAACTGTCTGATCGCGCCAATCATGAAATGGGTGCATTGGTGCGCATGAATTTGCCAATCCATAACCACGCATCAGCCTTGCAAAATGAATCAAAGTTTAAAAAAGAAAAACAGTCTATTGACTTGGAGTGTTCAGATGGCATCTGAAATTTTAATCGTCGATGATGAAGCCGACATCAGGGAGTTAGTAGGTGGAATTCTTGAGGATGAAGGATATGTGGTTCGCTACGCGGCCGACTCGGACGGTGCGTTAGAAGCATTTCGGTCACGGCGTCCAGATTTGGTGTTGTTGGATGTCTGGTTACAGGGCAGTCACCTGGATGGCATGGAGATTCTGTCTGTGGTGCAAGGTATCGACCCAACAATTCCAATTGTTCTCATCTCTGGACATGGGACAATCGAAACAGCCGTCAATGCTTTGAAACGTGGGGCTTTTGATTTTATTGAAAAGCCTTTTAAATCTAACCGTTTAATTCTGATTATCAGCCGTGCACTCGAAAGTGCGCGCTTGCGACGTGAAAACATGGCATTACGGGCGCGGGCAGTGGCTGGGGATGAGCTGATTGGTGAGAGCACGGTGATGTTGCAATTGCGTGCGGCTATTGAAAAAATTGCCCCGATGAACAGCCGTGTCTTGATTACGGGGCCGGCAGGTTCTGGCAAAGAAGTTATTGCGCGTGCCATTCATGCTGGCTCACAACGTGCGGATGGCCCATTTATTGTGATCAGTGCAGCAGCCATCAACCCTGAACGCATGGAATCTGAATTATTTGGGGAAGAAACCAGTGAAGGCAGGCCAACCAAGATTGGGGTGTTTGAACATGCCCATAATGGCACACTTCTGCTCGATGAAGTCGCTGAAATGCCAATGCAAACCCAGTCTAAAATCCTCCGCGTCTTGGTTGAACAGCGCTTTCGCCGCCTTGGTGGTACCCGCGACGTTACTGTCAATGTGCGCGTTATTTCTTCTACTACCCGTGATCTACGCGATGCAATTGTCACGGGTCGGTTTCGCGAAGATCTCTTTCACCGATTAAATGTTGTTCCGATTCGCGCGCCTGCTTTAGCGGAGCGACGCGATGATGTTCCACGCTTGGTGGCACATTTTACAAAAAGGGTGGCTGAAGCCAATGGCGTCACCATACGTCAGTTCAGTCCTGAGGCGGTTGCCGCCCTTCAAGCCGCAAGCTGGCCAGGCAATGTCCGAGAATTGCGCAATTTGGTTGAGCGCATGTTGATTCTGGCTTCTGGCGACCCCGATGAGCCCATCGATGCTGCCGCTTTAGCACTCGATGGCGTTGGCGTAGGTGAACTTGCAGACCGAACAGGTCTTCACCAATTGGTATCACTACCTTTGCGAGAAGCTCGAGAACTCTTTGAACGCGAGTATCTGTCGGCTCAAATCACCCGTTTCGGCGGTAATATTTCACGTACGGCAGGATTTATCGGGATGGAACGTTCCGCCCTGCATCGTAAGCTAAAGAGCCTAGGGGTTGAAGGAACCCGTGGTTTTGATTTGGAGGGTTAGTTGTGCCCAGAATTGCCTATGTCGATGGTCAATTTGTCCAACACAGTCAAGCTTGCATTCATGTTGAAGATCGTGGTTTACAGTTTGGTGATGCTGTGTATGAAGTCTGGGCCGTCCGAGACGGCTATGTGTTTGACCGCGACGGCCATTTAGCGCGCTTGGGTCGATCTTTAGCGGCTCTTTCGATCAAGCCACCCTTACACTATAGCAGTCTGATGGTGGTGATTCGGGAGCTTATAGCCCGCAATAAGCTAAAAAATGGGCTCATCTATCTGCAAATCTCACGCGGGGTTGCGCGGCGGGATCATCCCTTTCCGCCCCACACCAATCCCAGTATCATTTTGACTGCCCGCAGCCTTAACCAAGCCAAAGCAGATGAACGCGCACAAAAGGGTATCCGAATTACAACCTGTCCAGACAATCGTTGGGGTCGGGTAGATATCAAGACTGTCAATCTTTTAGCGAATGTCTTAGCCAAGCAAACCGCACTGGATGCGGGGTTTGACGATGCTTGGTTTGTAGACGACCAAGGCATGATTACCGAAGGTACTGCGCAAAATGCTTGGATTCTTGATCAAGTAGGCAGGCTTCGCACAACCAAGGCGTCACCAGCGATTTTGCGGGGGGTTACCCGCGACAAGATTATTGAAATCGCCAGTAGGCTGGGTTATCCATTTGAGGAAAGAGCTTTTAGTGTGCCCGAAGCCTTAAAAGCACAAGAAGCATTTATGACCTCCGCGACCAGTTTTGTGACCCCAATCATTGCCATCAATGGGTGCATAATCGGTGATGGAAAGCCTGGAAAAATAGCTTTATCATTGCGAACTGCATATATTTCGCAACAAACATCAGTAAAAATCAATTCTAAGCATTAATCTCGATTGAATTTTGTACCAAGTCCTGCGTATTGAGAAAAAAGGTAGAGACCAACGATACCTACTAAAAGACAGGGTTTACAATGTCTGCAGACAAAAAACAGAATCTACAAGACACTTTCCTGAATGCCGTTCGCAAAGCACGAACACCTTTAACCATATTTCTTGTAAATGGGGTCAAGCTTCAAGGTGTTGTCACGTGGTTTGATAATTTTTGTGTGTTATTGCGGCGAGATGGCCAAGTCCAACTTGTCTATAAGCATGCTATCTCAACCATTATGCCGGGCGCGCCTGTCCAAATGTTTGAAGGTGACCCAGCTGAACCTGACTAAACACGATTGTTCGCCAAATGGTTAAATATTACAGGTTGGATGATATTTTGTTGTGGCGCGGAACATGACCATATACCAGATTTTAAGTCTGCTAAAAATCAGGCTTCAAGTCTTACAGATGAAAAAAAGATATATAAATTGACATCCAACTTAGCCTTGGTCAGGACTTATTGATTTGATCGACCAGCAGGATCAAGTTCAACGTGCCATACTTATCCATACCATGCGATATGAAGGCTTGGATTATCGTGACCCCGACCTCAGGTTAATTGAAGCGCAAGGCTTGGCAGAGGCACTTGATCTGATTGTTGTTGATTCGCACCATGAGCCTGTGCGGAAAATCAGGCCGGGGGCTTATTTTGGCATCGGCAAAATCGAAGAACTCAAAGCCCTCGCAGAGAGTTTAAATGCGGATGTTTTGATCTTAGACGATCAATTATCACCAATTCAACAACGCAATCTGGAAAAAGCACTACAAATTAAGGTGATCGATCGCACCGGTCTGATCCTCGAAATCTTTGCACGCCGAGCCAGAACACGTGAAGGCGTACTGCAAGTCGAGTTAGCTCGGCTGAGTTATGAAAAATCGCGCCTTGTCAAAACCTGGACCCATTTGGAGCGGCAACGGGGTGGAACGGGCAAGACCGGGGGGCCGGGTGAACGTCAGATCGAACTAGACCGTCGGATGATTGCCGATAAGATATTGAAACTCAAAAAAGAACTTGAAGATGTTAAGCGCACCCGCGCACTTCAACGTGCCAGTAGAAAGCGCGTACCTTATCCTGTGATCGCTTTAGTTGGCTACACCAATGCAGGCAAATCCACTCTTTTTAATCTAACAGCTTCGGCCGATGTCTTGGCTAAAGATATGCCCTTTGCCACTTTAGATACCACCTTGCGCGCTGTGCGCACTCCGAGCGGGCGCGACGTGATCCTATCTGATACCGTTGGATTTATTACTGATTTGCCGACAGAGCTGGTCGCAGCTTTTCGCGCCACATTAGAAGAAGTGGCTCAAGCCGATCTCTTGGTCCATGTACGCGACATTTCCCACGCCGAAAGTGACAATCAAAAGCGCGATGTTGAGTTGGTTCTTGACCGTATTGTTAAAGACATGCCCGTTCGCCCGCCTTTGATTGAGGTATGGAATAAAGTGGACACACTTGATGATCAAGCCCGCACTTACGTGCGTGGACGCGCAGCCGCATCGGGACGAGACGGCACGACACAAAGTGTATGTGTGTCTGCCTTAACTGGGGAAGGGGTTAAAGAGCTTTTTGACTTGATCGATCATGAACTCGCACTTGATGCCAAACCTCTTAATGTGATGATTGGCCCTGATCAAGGAGCGGCACGTGCTTGGCTGTTTCGTAAAGGGGCCGTACGCCACGAGATAACCGATGAAGATGGCGCAATCCACCTTCAAGTGCGCCTCAATGAGCACGATGCCGCTCGCTTTGTCGCGCAATGGCCGCAAGCTTTGGATTCCCAAGCCCTCCCTAAGACCTATGTCAGCACATCGATGAAACAGAAGTCTATAGGTAATTGTGATACAGAAATCTGAGCATGACTTATGGGAAATAGAAAGGGAAGGGAGCGAGAATCGAGATAGAATTAAGCCTATGCCCGCTCATACGCTTTGGCCTCAAGCCATAATTGTTCCATTTCTTCGAGACTGGACTGATTTGGACTGCTGCCTTGGCGTTTTAATGCAGCCTCTATCCAACGAAACCGACGCTCAAACTTGCTATTGGCACCCCGTAACGCAAGCTCTGGATCAATGTTTGCCTTGCGGGCCAGATTGGCGAGCACAAATAGCATATCTCCGATTTCCTCTTCTACATGCGTCGAAACACCTTCAGTTAAAGCCTCACGGGCCTCAGCAGTTTCTTCTGCCAACTTAACAAAAACCTCCTCCACATTAGGCCAATCAAACCCGACGCGCGCTGCCCGTTTCGACAATTTGAAAGCCCGCGTCAGTGCAGGTAAGGCGAGGGGGACATCGGCCAATACGCTAGAGTCTGAAACAAGTTTTTGCGTCCGTTCGTGAGCTTTGATCGTTTCCCAATTTTGCGTTTGCTCCTGAGCGCTTTCGATAATCTGATCGCCAAAAACATGGGGATGGCGGGCCATCATTTTTTCACATAGCGCTTTTACGACATCGTCGAATCCAAAAGCGCCTTGCTCCTCAGCCAAACGGGCATGAAAAACCACCTGAAACAGCAAATCACCCAATTCTTCTTTTAGGGCCGCCATGTTCTTTTGCGCGATGGCTTCGGCCACCTCATAAGCTTCTTCAATCGTATAAGGTGCAATGGTTTCAAAGGTTTGCTCTAGGTCCCAGGAACATCCTGTACCGGGGGTGCGCAAGGCGGCCATAATGGAAAGCAGGCGCTCTAAGGCAGTTTGGTCGGTCATGTGGCCTTATGGGGTGATTCTTGAGGCCCAAAACCAAAAACCGATTATAATCGTTCAATCAAGCCTGTATCCCGCTTGGCCTTGATTTCACTTTACAGCTTAATAGTTCTATTAAAATCAATTAGGTAGCATAAAAGTAATGCAGTGCCAATCAAACTGACGATTATTGGCACGCCGATAAATAGAAAGGTTAACCCCGTCAAAGCGAGCGAACTGTTTTGGGTACCGAGGTTAGAGTCAAATCCGATCAGACCCAGGCCAATATAGGTGACCCCTACAGCGACCGCAGAGACTGCTTTACCGATTAAGGTCACCAAAGCGTAGAAGAAGCCTGTGCGGTCTTGCCCAGTTTGAAGCAAATCCTCATCGCCCACATCGGCCATCATTGCGCGCAACAAATAAGCCGGCGTAATGGCGCGGCAATGGGACGATCAGGGTTAGCTTACACGCCTTTGCGCGGCTTGAAAGCTCAGAAGTCCTTGAAACTCAAATTGATTTAGGTTGTTGGTGCGGCCAACGCTGCATTGATGGCCCGGGTCAGCTCTTTAGCATCAGGCGTGACGGCCGAAGGGAAGGCGTCTACAGGGCGCCCATCCTTGCCAATCAAGATTTTATGGAAGTTCCATTTTGGTTCAGCTTTGGCGCCCAACACTTTCAAACTATTGCGATAAAATGGATGGGCGTTAGGACCTCTAACGCTATATTTCGCAGCCATCGGGAAACTTACGCCGTAATTGAGCTCACAGAATTTTTTGATCTGGGCAGCACTGCCAGGCTCTTGACCACCAAAATCATTAGAGGGCACACCAACAACAACCAATCCATCGCCGCGTCGCGCTTTCCATAAACGCTCTAGGCCCGCATATTGGCCGGTATAGCCGCATTCTGAAGCGGTATTCACGACCAAAACGACTTTGCCTCTATAAGCCGATAAATCGATCTGACCGCCCATTAAGCCTTCAAATTGCTGGCTAGAGGTGGTTGATTTCGCTGGCATGGGTAACTTGTCCGCCAAACTCGGTGTGACAGTCACAGAGGCGATCAAGCACGCGAAGGCGCCACTGAGGCTAAAGAGGCCTGCTAAACCACGAGCGTTCGTTTTTGGCATCACCAAACTCCGATTAAATATCTACCCAGTCAGAAGTAGAGCGATTACAGGGAAAGGCAACCGCCACACATCATGATACGATGCGACGGCGGAAGGGCATGTCAGCCCAAAGCTGGCATCTATTGAGGCTGGTTGCAGGAAAGCTTGCTAACAAACTCTAATCCGTCTTTGGGGGCGAGTTTGCTTGGATAGCCTTAACCAACCGCGCATTCGCTTTGTCCATAGTCGTCTGTAAAATTGCGTTGAATACGGGTGACTTTTGCATCGGTATTACACCGTAAGTTTCTATAACTATCTCTGACGAGTGCGCAGCGTTTATAGAATAATTCTGTCCAAACACCGAAACGTCAAGCTCGACCGTAACGGGAGGGTAATTACTGGTTAGGTCGCTGGGGTCGAACCATCCACTATGCATGCGTTCTCGATCACATCTAGGCTTACGCCAGACGGTTGGTGCATTAACATCTCCAGACCCAACCAAGCCACCGCTTGCCGCGGCGGCCCCCAAAGCGCCTCCGATGGCCACTGACCAGACCATAGTGCTGACTTCGCTTCCTTGGTTGAGATAGATGTCGTACCGTCTGACAATTAGTTGGCCTGAACGTCCTGGAAATGCCTCAGCCAGCGCATTCTCAAGTCGCGCAATACGGTCGGCGGCAAATTTGGAATCCCCAAGCTGCGAAATACCAATAAAACATGAAAACCCCCCAGCCAAACCGGTCAAATTGACCTTGACCTGAGTAGCGTCGGGCTTTCGCTGGTCGACTATTGAAAACGCGCCAGAGAGTGTTGCAGGCGGCTTAAGGCGACTTGCTATCGTATCAAAGCGAACTTGCTCCTCCGGCGACACTGGTACAGACGCACAACCCACAAAACAAAAAGCTAAACCAATAACCCAATAGCGCATCGAATATCTCCAACTCTAATCGTCAGAAGCTAATAGGGGAGTTCGCGCTCGTCAATGATCTTTAGAAGGCATTAGGCGCCATTATACTCATCAATCGCCTCATCCGTAATTCGCATAATATGTATTATGGGACAAAATGGTCTAAACTTCAATTTAACATGATTGTCTGGTCGAACGACCGCCATAACCAAACTGATTCAAGCGCGCATTGGGATGCGCACTTCAATTTACCTCCATGCAGTCCTTTTTGCTCGGGCATAGCGGTGGCACGGGTTTAGCGGGCGGCTTAATTGGTTTGGCGGGCAACTTGAGTGCATCGTCAACCCTGAACACGATATCCTGAGGAACACGGTCGCCCAGCAATGCTCCCGCTCTTGGGTCTTTCAAATTGATCCAATAGTCGGGTCCAAAGGCAAGTGCGGCAGCGCCAAAGCCGTAGCCTAACGGTTTTTCTTCCAAAATTGTGCATTTCTCAAATTGCCCGGTCTTGCGCACGCTGCACTGAAGCATGACCCAGCCGTCTATACCTGCACGTAGCGCTTTTGGTGGATAAGCCGCAGCAATTTTTGCCGGATCTGCCCGTTTTATCAAAAAGTCTTGTGCCTGCACTGATGCTGGCGCTGCCATGCTGGCGACAGCAAGTCCAGCGAAAATGATCTTCTTAGCGTTTGAATGAGCCATGGGTACCACTTGCCGTCATTGTTTTGGTTTCAGGATCAACGGTCAGGGTACAAGCGCCACGAACCGTGTTGAAGCCGCCTTTGCTGGAGTCGCGATAAACGGTCGCACATTGGGCTTCCCAATTGCACGAACCCGTTGACTTAATCTGACTGAATTTAAACGCGCCTTGGGGCCATCCGCCGGTTGGATGATTATACAAAAGCGCGTTGCCGCCATCCTTAAACCGCACCCCAGCCACCGTGACTTGTGCGCCGTCGGTTCGCGTCCAATTACCCTCAATGTCGGCTGCGCCACAGGTCTTTTCTTGAGGTGCCGGTCCTGCACGCGTCCATTCGACGTTGGTTACAAATATCTTTGGTCCGCCAAGGATTTTTTTAGCGTCCCTTTTGCAGGATCAACATTTAAGGTGCAGGGGTTTGCGCTGCCTAAGGGAGATGTGCATTGGGCGCGGTATTCGCAGGTTTTAGATGCCTGAATTTGGGATACCACCACCTCACCTTCCCCATAAGGCGACGCATTGAAGCCTGAAACACGGCCCATGGGTTGTTTGGTGGCGGAGGCGTCATCAAATTGTAAACGCACCTGTGGGCGCTGCGCACCCTTCCCCGGGCGCGACCAAGGACCCGCATAGCTTTTGGCGGTGCATTGACCGGCAACGATCGCCTTTTTCGGGGCGAGATTGAGCTCGCCTGCCGCCCAATCGAATGGCCAGCACCTATATGACCCTAGACCAATGACTTGATAGCCATTCATCCGCGCGCCAATCTTGGCTAAAGCCAGCGCTTCATCACAAGTTAAATAACGATAATTATACTCGTAAAAACTCATTACCCAGAAATTTCGAACTTCACCACGATCGCTGTCTACGCACTTCATGCGCCCAGAGTCGCAGTGTTCTTTCCACCCCGCGCTACTAAAAGAAGGGTCTGAAGCACCAAAGCTCATCATAAATGAGATTTGCCTTGTTGGATATATAATCTCAACTTCGGGTTTCCTCGTGAAGGAGAACAGGTATTCAACGGCCGTGCTGGATCCCGTGGGCACGGCAAACGAGGTCGGTTGCCCTAAATTTTTGAGCGAAACGTCGTTTAGACCGGGAAAGGAGGAACTGATGTCCACCTCATCTTGGGCCACGCTAGGCACCGTGCCGCTGAGTGCCAAAAGCATAAACGCGACTGCGAAACCAAGCCATTTTCTCACGTAAACTCACCCATCTTTGTTCGATAAGCTTACCCAAGTTGCATGGAAAAACAATCGTAACCCGTGCAGGAATTCTTAATCGGCTAGCAGGATTGATGCGCAAGCATTTAGCCGCAATGCCTTGCCGGATGCCCTTTGCATCGCCATCTGGTATAAGTTGATAGCTTTATCGCTACACATGCGCGACCACGTGCAAACAGGACTTCGCCAAATTCCGATGATTGATGTTAAGCCACCGACGCCCATGGGCCTTAATCCGGCACTGACCGAAGATCCTATGATTGCCTATCGCCGGATGAAGCGGGTCGCGACGGGCTTGTTTCTGGGTATGACGGCTTTGTTTGTGGTGGCCAAGTTTTTTGAGGCCAGCCACCCGGCGGTTCCCTTTATCCGCGCTTTTGCAGAGGCGGCTATGGTTGGGGCGTTGGCCGATTGGTTTGCGGTGACGGCCCTGTTTCGCCGCCCATTGGGTCTACCTATTCCCCACACCGCCATTATTCCCCGGTCGAAGGACCGCATTGGCGCGGGCCTTGGCCGATTTATCTCCCGCAACTTCCTCCAGCCCGATCAAGTGCAACGCCGCCTCAAGGACATGGATTTAGCGGGCGGGAGCGCGCATTGGCTCACTGAAGGCGATCGTGCGCGCCGCATTGGGCATGGGATAGCTGGGGCCGTACCGCGTATCTTGGGCTTACTCAATGAAGGCAAGATTGCCCAATGGCTGCAATCGACCTTAACTGAGCGTTTGCGCCATGCCGATATCGCCCAGTTATTGGCCGAGGGGCTCGATATTTTGATCCGTGGCGGGCGTCACACAGCCATTGTGGACTTGATCCTGTTTCATGCGGACCTTGCCATTCATTCAGAAGAAACCGAATTTAGAACCCGCGTGTCCGACAAGATGGATTGGTTACCAAAGCTATTTTCGGTTGATGCGGCCGCCTCTGACGCGCTTCTCACCGCCATCAAGGACACGTTGAAAGCGGCTTCAAAAGACCCAAACCATTCGATACGCACCAGAATTGATGAGGCTTTAGCCCATTTTGCCCGCGATTTACGCCACGACCCTAATCTGCGCGATCAATTACAGCGTTGGGTCTATGAGGTGTCTGACCACCAAGTCGTGCGCAATTATGTGACCCAAGTATGGAATGACCTCAAAAAATCCTTGCGCGATCAAACCCCACAGGAAACTGAGCGCCTAAGTACCGCCATTGCAGCGGGCCTAGAAGATCTTGCACGGGCGATAGAGCAAGACCCAGAGCTTCGCGAAAGCTTGAATAAGCGCCTAAAGGCTTGGGCTGTTGAATTGGCGGGCGCGCAAGGTGCAGGTGTCGGTACCATGGTCGCTGAAACCATCCAGAGCTGGGACGCGCGAACCGTGGTCGATCAGATTGAAGCCGCAGTTGGCCGTGATTTACAATATATCCGCATCAGCGGCACCGTGATTGGGGGCCTTGTGGGCCTGATTATCCATAGTCTGTCGATTTGGATATTTAATAATTAAATTATTGTTCTATTGATCTAAGTTCAGATCAAAGTAGAGCCCATCATAGGCTGGAATGACACCTTCGGGCAATGTTTCGCACAAGGTCTTGTAGTCTAAGTCCAAATGCATATTGGTCAGCACGGCTTGTTTTGGTTTAAGCGTATTAATCCAAGCGAGACTTTGATCCAGATGGGCGTGGCTTGGATGGGGTGCATAGCGCAACGCATCAACAATGAATAAGTCTAACCCATAACAGGCAGCTAAACTGGCTTCCGGCAAGAGTTTGCAATCATTACAATAGGCAACAGGTCCAAAACGAAAGCCCAAACTGTTCATTTCACCGTGGTTTTGGTTAAGGACCCTAAAGCCAATCCATCCCCCTGCCCCGTTGATTTGTAACACTTCGCCTGGCTCTGGCATGATTTGGGCATCTAGAAGTGCTGGATAATGACTGCCAATTGGTGTTTCAAAAATATAGCCAAACCGATTGATCAAGCTATGCGAGGTAACCTCATCCATATAAGCCGGGATACGGTGGCGTTGATGATACACAATCGCCCGCACATCGTCGATCCCATGGCTTTGGTCGGCATGGTCGTGCGTATACAACACAGCGTCAATATGGGTTACTTTGGCGGCCAGTAATTGCGCTCGTAAATCCGGCGAGGTGTCGATCAAAACAACCGTTGAGGTCTCGTGGCTATAAGTGCCCTGATAGGCTTCAACCAATAGGCTGCAACGGGTGCGGCGATTGCGCGGTTCGCTTGGATCACAGACCCCCCAAGCCCCACCAACGCGGGGAACACCCCCAGAAGACCCACAGCCCAAGATCGTAACCCGGACGCGGGCTTGCCCGTTTCCCGTCATGGCTGGGCCTTTTTAAACAGGTCAAAAAAGTTCTGATCGGTTCGCGCCGCTAAGGCAGCAGCCTCAACGCCATAAAAATCGGCCAAAAATGCGTTGATATAGGGTAAAAATGCAGGCTCATTGCGCTGCCCACGCTTTGGTATGGGTGCCAAATACGGGCAATCGGTTTCGATCAACAGTCTATCCAAGGGCACCAAACGTGCAGCATCTCGGACGGCACCTGCATTTTTGAATGTCGCAATCCCTGAAAACGATACATAAGCGCCAAGATCAAGCCCGCGACGTAACAATTCAAGCCCGCTGGTATAACAATGTAAAAGAATCGGGAAAGCGCCTTTTAGCGTCTCTTGCTCTAAGAGGTCCGCCATAAGTTCATCGGCTTCTCGTGTATGAACAATCAGGGGCAGTCCTGTCACGCGCGCGGCATGAATATGGGTGGTAAATACTTGAATTTGTGCTTCCAATTTACTGTAATTATAATGAAAATCTAGGCCCGTCTCGCCAATTCCGATGGCTTTGCTAGAATGACTTGCCGCTACCAGCTGATCCGACGTCAAATCAAGATGGTCATCGGCAAAATGGGGGTGGGCCCCTACACTGTGCCATACATGATTATGGGCGGCCGCAAGGGCTGCAATCTGGGGCAATGAACTCATTTGATCGCAAATGGTGAGCATACCATCAATACCTGCTCCCTGCGCGCGACGCATAACATCGTCAAAATCGACGCGAAATGCTTCATGGTGTAAATTGACATGGCTGTCGATCATGCGAGCTCTTTAGTGGATTGGAGACAGGTCTTCACGAATGGTGCGTAAAACATCAAGCGTGGCTAGGCTGCGATCCAAATTTAAGGATTCGACGCGTAACCGAACATCTCGAACCTTGCTCCAAGCGCGTGCACAGCTATCTTGGCCAGCATTGGCGGCCAGACGGGCCAAAACAGCACTCTCACCTGGCTCCACTTCACGGATGGATAATCCAAGCCCAGCTCGGCCAGCGCGGGCGAGCCAGTCTTCCAACATATCAAAAACAGCATGGAAGGTATCAGCATCACCAGTCGTATCAGCCAATGCCAAAGCTTCGTCTAAGGGGGCACGGGGCAAGCCTGCTAAATGGCGTGTCAACAGACGATAAAGCTTGGCCCCCTGCACATGAACCAAAGCATAAGCCCGGCCAAGTCTACCTCCGCTCAGTGCCAATGTCGTTGCATCCATGCTCGGCAACGCCATTGCCATCTCTTGATCTGATAATGGCAACAAATCCAAACGCCGACACCTCGACCTCAAAGTCGGTAGCAAACGCCCAGGGGCATGGGCGATCAGGATTATTGTTGCACCCGGTGGCGGCTCTTCGAGCGTTTTAAGGAGTGCGTTGGCCGCGCTGACGCTCATATCATCGGCGCAATCCACAATACCAACCCGTGCACCGTTTGCGCCATCTGCCGTCATGGTGAAAAACGCGGTCAACTCACGAATGGCGGCGACACTGACATCGCGCTTGATCTCGTGCTTCTCAGGATCAAAACGGGTTGCCGTTCGCAAATCTGAGTGGGACCCTTGCGCTATTTTACGCACACAAGGATCATCGCGGTCGCTTGCTAAGGGACTGCCCGAAGCAGGTTTAGCGCCCAAGAGACGACGGGCAAACCGATAGGCCAAAGTCGCTTTGCCAACCCCTTTTGGCCCCGTGATCAGCCACGCGTGGTGCGATCTGCCGTTTTGAAGACTGGAGGCAAGTTCATTTTCAGCATGTGCATGTCCAAAAAGGTCAAAAACTGCTCGTGGATGCTGTGATCCAGTCTCTTGGTCAGGCAATTGAATATCCTGGGTCATGCCAACACAAATCTTTTGGTGAGCAATTCCCATGCAACATGCCCCAACGCCTCGGGCTTGGTTTGCGCATCTAACACGACACAACGAGTAGGAAAGTGATTAGCCAGTCCAAGATAGGCGGTCCGTAGAGCATTATGAAAGTCTAAGGTCTTGCTTTCAAAGCGATCTTCATTGCCATGTCTCGCGGCTGCACGTTTAAGTCCGATGGCAGGATCAAGATCCAAAATCATGGTCAAATCGGGTTGGGTGTGACCAACAATCAAACGATCTAAGAGTTCAACGGCTTCAAGCCCTGCCCCACCCGCTTGGCCTTGGTAGACCCTAGTAGAATCTGTAAATCGGTCACATAAGACAAATGCCCCTCGGGCTAAAGCAGGCCGGATCAAGCGGTTTAAATGATCCTCGCGTGCTGCAAAAAACAGACACAATTCAGACAAAGCTGACCATCGTTCGGCAGAGCCTGTCACCAACAGATTACGAATAGCCTCAGCCCCTGGGGTTCCACCGGGTTCACGCGTCACCACCACTTCATAGCCTTTAGCCAACAGTTTGGATTGGAGGGTGGTCAAAAGGGTGGTTTTACCTGCCCCCTCACCCCCCTCTAACGTGATAAACCTTCCAGCCTGCATTGGATGAGCCCTTTATGTTCCAGTTAGAGTATCGGCTGGCGGCAGGCAAGTTTCGGCGAGGTCTAAAGGGAACCCATATATCTGGTCCGTATGTATTGGGATAACAATGATGTAACCAGCCATATGCCGAGAACACTCTAAGGATCGAAGGCACGGCTTGCACAATGTGAACCTACTTCTCTGTGAGACCTCTAATCGATTGAAGCCATCACATGGGCACCACCTAAGCCAAAAGTTGAGATTGTCTGGGCTGTTTGACGAGCTTCTTCAGGGTTCATTACTGGTCCAATCACCAGCCTATACAAGGTGATGCCATCTTTATTTTGGCTCTTTACAATACTTGCTGACCCTATACCGCCCAGTTGGCTGAGCGCGCGCTGCGCATTAGAGCGACTTAAAAAGGCCCCTGCTTGCACATATAGAGCTCGAGATGCCCGGTTGGTTGCTTGAGTGACTTCTCCAAGTGCCATGGGTTTAGATGATTTTTTCTCCTCGCTGGCTGGCGACAGTGTGGCAAGACTAACCAGCGGTTTTGGATCGGCTGGGCCAACGTAACGCACCCGCACTTGGGTTGAGCCTTGATCTTGGAACCCCAATAAATAAGCACCGCGGGCAGATAGATCTATCAACCGATTGCCAACAAACGGACCACGATCATTGACCCGCACAATCATGGATCGTCCATTGGCCAGATTGGTGACTTCAACAAGACTGGGGATTGGTAATGTTGGATGGGCAGCGGAGACAACATTCATATCAAACACTTCCCCATTGGCAGTTGTTCGGCCGTGAAAATCACGACCATACCATGAAGCAGTCCCAATCTCATTATAATCGGGCTCATGGGCGGGAATATACCAAGTACCATTGGCCTGATAAGGCGCACCGATTTTTTGAAAATCCTGGACATCCATTGGCCGTACAGATGGGGCTAGAGGAGGCTCAGAGGCAGCAATGGTGATCGGCGAGTGTGGATGTAGGCTTGGATTGTCTACAATGCCCATTCCCGCTTTCGCGGCGGACTGTGTGCTGAAGGATGTTGATTTGGTACTAGGACGTCGGGCAATCAGAGACGTACGATCAGGTGAGGCAGCTTCGTTATTAACTACGTTGGCCATGGTGTTAGACAAGGTGGCGCGTTCTTGCGATGCCGCCAGCACAGGCTGGTTACATACACCAGAAAAAAACAACACAAGACCAGCAAAACTTCGCATAATACCTAAACCTGATCTTTCTTTATGCCTACGCACAATCGGAGCTTCAAAGGGTTTGATCACCATATTCTGAATCATGCTTTGTCCCACCTGAGTTCAATGCAGTAGTTTTTGCAGACTCTTGTCGTACGCCAGTTGATCCGAAGACCTAATGCACTTTAGAAGCAAAGTTTGAAATGAATGCTTGGATTTTAGATCAACTTTTATCTAATTTCCGATTTTCTCACCCGATTTCGTGCTCGATTTCGACTGGACATTTCAAAATGCGGACAGGTGGCCGAGTGGTTTAAGGCAGCGGTCTTGAAAACCGCCGTAGGTGAAAGTCTACCGTGGGTTCGAATCCCACCCTGTCCGCCATTATTTTCATATAAAAACAAAGCACTTACTAGATCAGACTGTGACTATCCAGTTACCTATAACACCGTATTGGTGGCATCGCAGAGTCTGTTCGTAAACGCACGCTAAGCCTCAAAATGACGGGATTTCGTACCTAGCGAACGAAAACCGTCCTCCGGCAATTTCATGTCGCTCCAGAGATAGTCGCCTGTCAGGCCGATGTGCTCTCAGCCAAGTTGTGCGGCGTGGTTGACCAGCTTATCGTCAATGTCACGGCCCTGATACCGGAGATGTTCGGCGGCCCGGCCAAGATAGACCCTATTCTACAGGAGGATCCCCGCGGATACTTGATTGAGGCCCGAGGTCCGGTGACGCTGATTTTCAAATGTTTAATCGCGCAGTTCGTCGAGCCGGTTAAAGATAACGGCGCGGGCTAGGGCGTTTCGGGCTTCACCCTTGTTAAGATTGGCGTTGGTGCGGCGGCGCAGATCAATGTCGTCAAGCCAGTCCAGCATGAACAACGACCGCTCGATCCGCCCGATTTCCTGCAAAGCCGGTGATAGGGAATTTTGCTGGGAATACCCTGCCAGCTTCTTCAGTATGACTAAGGCGTTGACCGTCCCGGTGCGGATCGAAGCCGCCAGATGCAAATCCTCTTTCCAGTCGTCCTCAATGGCTTTCACATTGATGGAGCTGCCGATCAGTTACTCCAGAGGAGCATATACAGCCGCAGGCATCAGGGTGTTGAGTTGTCTCTAGCTGAGATCACGAATGCGCGGCGCGAACAAAAATCCAATCAGAAGGCACTACCCGAACACATGATCGACAGCGCCTGCGGAGTCGGTTGCATGTTAATCGATGTCAAGTTGGCTCTTGTAGTCGAGCAGGCCGTCGATGACGTGGGCCGCTCACCGCTTTCTGGTTCACCTCGGCCACGCGGGCATTGAGCCTTTGCCGCCGTTCACCAAGCCAGGGTGCGAACGAAACATCATCCGCAACCGGAACAGTCCGCTCGGCCAGCATCTCCTCGAAGGCGGGCTTGGGGAGAAGTCAATCGCTCAAGGTTCTATAGGCCCGGCTACCTTCGAACCAGATCGCCCCCAAGGCCAGTCGCTGGCGCAAATAGCAAAGCTGTACGTCGAAGCCGATCCGGTTGGCAGGCCACCACCAACGGCTGACTGATCTTCGCGATTTTCGTCGGCCTCGCCGAGTTCGAGTGCACCGCGCAGGCTTGGGATAAGTGCGGGCACGCGGTCGACAAGGCGGGCGTCCGTTCAAGATGACGCCCGCCAAACTGCGCTTCTCCCAGGCGGCGATGGGCAAACCAGAGACGATAGTCGCCGAACTATGCGCCAAACTCGGCCTTTTACGACAGACCCTCTGCCGACACGTCACGCCAAAGGGGGAGATCAGGCTCGACGGCGACAAGCTCCTGACGCGAAAGTGGCGTAGATCCCGTGACGTCTGCCAACATCGCCGTGGCGATCAGCGCAGCATCCTCGCCGGTGATATCAAATAGGCCGAACCGGAACCGATATCCCCAGTTCGTCCCCTTCGCGGTGAATGCGAGCCGGCCGATCAACGGCCTGATCGGAGTTGCATGTGCGGCATGCCATTGCACCTTGCGCCGCCAAGGCTTGAATCCTGGTGTTATCTCGACCTGATAAGGCATTGTGTCGATGACTGTGCCGATCGCGGTGAACGCCTGGAGACGATCCTTTCCGCCGAAACGCGACACGGGCGAGTAGTAGATGACCTGATCGCCGGGCGTGATCCGTCGGAGGGGTGCCGCCTTACCATGACAGACCTGCATGATGCCGAGCGTTTGGCCGAGCAAAACATGCTCGGCCGAAGCAACGGCGATCCAGTGTCGCGCCGCGTTGCTCATATTTCCTCCGCGACCGTATAGACGCGCAGCCGGTGTCCATCCGGATCGAGCGCGACGAAGCTGCGTCCGAAGTCGAGATCGGTCGGCGGAAATGCGATGGTTGCGCCTTTGGCTTGCCAATCCGCATGTGTGCTGTCGATCTCCGCGGTGCCTTGCACCTTGAAACCGATCTCGCTTCCGCCCCCTCCGGCGGCCGGTGCCGGTTGCACGCGTTCCTTTTCCCACAGGCCGAGTGCCAGTCCGGAGGGCAAAATGAATAGCGCGAACGTTGGGCTGGCATCGACCGGCTCGATGCCAAACAGATCAGTGTAGAAGCTCGCGCTTGCCAATGGGGCGGCGACATAGAGGAAAATGGTATTGGTGTCGGTCATGAAGATGCTCCAATCCAGAAATGGATTGAGCGGATACTACACCGGCATGCTGTCAGTTTCCGGCAGTAGGTTTCGACGTTCCGATGATACCTTCGGCCTCACGCCATTCCTTCAGCAGAGCTTGTCGATGCTTGGGATAGCGCGTTTCGATCGGCGTAGCAGAGACAATCCGGTCGCTGCGAAAATGGCGAAAGCCTTGCCGCAGCTCGCACCAACCCAGCAACACCCGTACGTTGTCAAAGAATGCGAGCGCGAATGGCCAGATGATGCGCTCCGACGCCGCGCCGCTGCCATCACGATAGACCAGCGCCAACTTGCGTTCGGTACGAATTGCCCTGCGCAACAACTCCGGATCGACGCCGTCAGTTGGAACCTCCACACCTGGCCCGATCAGCAACGCCGATGTGTCGAGTTCGTCGCGAAGATTGGCCGGTAGTACAGCTGCGATCCGTGCCAGCGCGCTCCGCGCCGCATCGCGCAACGGATCATCGGTGCGACCAGCGACCCATCGCGAGCCGAGTACAAGCGCCTCGATCTCCTCCGGCGTGAACATGAGCGGCGGCAATAGAAATCCGGGCTTCAAGACATAACCGACACCTGCCTCTCCTTCGATTGCGGCTCCCAAGGCCTGAAGGCTGGCGATATCCCGGTAAAGCGTTCGGATGCTAACGCCGATCTCATCTGCCAGCTTCTTCCCGCTGATGGGGCGGCGATGGCTGCGCAACACATGTAACAAATCGAAGAGACGTTCGGAGCGCGACATGCGCTACATGTATAACCTTTCCCGCCTGCCAGAAAGTGCCAGTCGCCATGCAGTCAACCTTGCGACAAGCTTAGCGAACGTTTACGACCAGATTCTGCGATGCCCCCAGGTATGGCGAAGGGAATGCAACACAACATCGTCAATAGGCGTCCCGATCTCTTTCATCCGTTCCAGCGCCTCCAAGGTCAAGGAAGACAGCAATGCGCAAGGCTGACCGCTTCCACCACGTCCGCCGCAAGCCACTGTTCTGGGGCATGGCGATGCTGGTCTGCTTTCACTTCATCATCTGCCTTTGATCCTCGAAAGGACATCCCATGATCTACCTAAGCAGTTTCCGCTATCGCGTCACTGAAATCATCCTGTACTGCGCTGACACCGGCCCAGAATGGATAGCGGGGCTAACCTCAGCTGAGTGAGCAACGGTGGGGCACATCAAACAGGATGGGCTAAACGCGCATGACAGGCGGCGGAGCCCACTTGCCATCCATGACTTCTTTCCTTGGCGCGTAAAGACGCAATGCCAGTTTGAACTTGCCGGAACCGGGAGCCGGAAGCCAATTTGCCTCCTTATCAGGACCTGGAGATTCGTTTTGGACATAGATGGACAGTGACCCGTCGCTGCCAAACGTCATCGCGCTGCGATCGCCAAGCGCATTGCGGTTGATCGGGTTCGCCACGAGGTAGCCGTCGATATCGTACATCGTGACCGACCAGAATGCGTTGACGGGCGGGATTTCGGATTTGGCGAAATGCAGGATGTATTTGTTGGCACCGTCCAGCGGTACACCATCGCCGTCTGTCTGCGCAAGCGGATAGACTGCATCCTCGGCCAAATTGCCGCCCACCCCGAAGAAGGTCCAATATGCCCGATATGGGTAATTGGTGCCGTAACGCCCCATGTCGAGGGTGATGACCCAACCGTTCACCTTCTTGCCGGGTACCGTTTCGCGCATCTGCTTCACGCCAGCCGCAACGCCTTCCTCGATGGCCTTGAGGACTTCGGGGCTGAACTCGGCCGTGCTGAATGCAGCCCCCGGCGTTATGCCGAGTTGGGCGATGCGCGCCATAAATGTTGGATCTGCCGGTTCGGGTGGGTTGTCGACTAATAAAGCGTTCAGGCGCCCAAAAAACGCGACAGACGTCATGCCCAGGACTTGTTCCGGAACAGGGGTCTTGCTGTCAACGCCCGACTTGAGGGGCACATCATCCGGCGGTGCATAGGGCTTGCCCCACGCATGAAGCGGTATCAGCTTGTACTTATCTTGCAACACATGCACCGCAGAATAATCGTCCTTGTCTGCCGTGTAGGTGCGGCCGCCTACCATTGCGATACTGGTGGGCATGCGTAACTCGGTCAAACCCGGGGGAAGGGTGCCTTGCCAGTCCGGTCCGACGATGGCGAAATCTCCGCCTTTACCGCCAACCGTGCGCGAGCCCGGAGCATGGGAAACGTTGTTCCATCCATCGACCAACTGCATCACCCAGTACCTGGTGCCCATGTTAGGCACGGTCAACACGATTGGCTCCTGCGACAAGTCCAGTGACGCCAGCGAATAAAGTGTGTCGACATTGAAGCCGACAACCAGTCTGTTTGTAGGATCTGGAAACTCCCGATAATGCACAAATTGGTTGATCGGTGCGGCCGACCCTTCCGGTTTCAAAACATGAGTCAGGACATCGACTTGGGTCGCAATGTAGACCAGTGGTACACCAAACAGCCAGGCTTCCTGAGCGAGAGAGCGCGCGACTTCTGGCGTCAGTGTGGCCTTGTTGTGGGCTTCAACGGTGGAGGCAACCAGCGGCACCAGCGAAGCGCTCGCCAACAGGATGGCTTCACGTTTGGTTAGCTTAACGTCTGTCTGTTTCATGATCTTCTCTTCGCCAGGCTATAGAACCAGTTCACCAAATTCGTTCTGCAATTCATTGGTCATGATCTTGCCTTCGCTTGAACAAAACCATCTACGGGCTAGATCTTACGATCATGCGCAATGGATCATTCAATACGCTCGATGGCGTTGTCGATCTCTACGCCGCCTTCAATGAGGCTTGTCCAGTTCGCCGCCCACCTCGCAGGGGTCGCCGAGGCACCGGAGCAGGAAGTTTCTAGCGCGGTTCGCACGTTGCTCGCGGCGCTCCTGTGCGGAAACCCACGCCGTGGTCGCGGGAAGCTCTTTCCGCAGGTCTGCGAGCTTGACGACTTTCGCGGTTTGCACGGCGTTCTGCAGGGTTGGCGCGACTGGTTTGGTGAGCGTTTGCCAACGCACTCCAACGCTCCCGTAAGGAATGCCGCCGACGTCGATCCAGTTGTAAACGCCCGGGTCCTTTCGTGCGAAGACGAAGGTGATGGATCCATCCGGGTTTTTCTTTGACTGATAGTTGTTCAGGCTACTGGTTCCGAAGACATGTTCCGGGCTGACGAGGAAGGGCCGGTACGAACTGACACTGAGATACTCTGCGCCCATCATGTTCAGGGTGACGATTAACGCTTCGTCCTCTTTGATGTTGAACACGAACGGCGACAGAAAGCCGAGCGCCTGATCGGGTCCCACAGGCTCGTCAGTGGTCAGTTTCTGATTGCCCTCTTCGAGCCAGCGAACGCGGGGTGCGCCTAGCTGGTTCTCGGCCATTTTTCCAAAACCGACGCTAATGTTGGTTGAGCCGAATGTCCCGGCGGCGATATAGGCGGCGGTTTCTGCCGCCAGATCGTTGATCGTCTTTTTCGGGGGAGGATTCCCTCTCGTGCGCCTAACAGAAAGGCGAACCGCAGGGAGAGTTTCGTCTCCCCGAATCTCTCGAACCAGTACTTGCTTTGCCCCCGGCTTCAATTGCAAATGCGTAGGACGACCGTTGGCCAGTTCGGGACCGACGGTCAGGGTTATCGAGCCGTCTGGATTGCGCGGCGTCGCCTCAGTGATAGTCAGGGTCCCCAACGGCACATCGTTGCGAGGATCAGTGCCGTCGTGAATCAGCCAATTGTAGAGCATGAATGACAGTTGCGAAGGCAGGACTTTACCCGGAAGCACCGTGATCTCATAACTTGACGTTTCGTCGACCCTCACCGCCCTATAAAACGTATCCACGTTGTCAGCGTACCAACGCGAGCCTGGAAGGCTGTAACCGTGCCACCGACGCGGTGCCGCATAAAGCCATACAAATGTCGGATCGGACACCCCGCCCATGGCTGCATTGAGAGCCGCGAAGGTTGCCGCCTCCTCAACCGCTGACCTCGCGTAGCGCATGGCGTCGGGTTTAGATGCGATGGCACTGGCCGCATATGTTGCGATGCCTTTCTCAATTGCCTCCTTGACTTGTGCCGTCTCCAGAATTTGAAGCGCGAGGCGCTCAACTTTTTGAGTGCGTATGCCATTAGCATCGCTATCGGACGGAAACGACTGCTGTGTAGTTTGGCTAAAAACCGCCAGAGGGCAAGTGATGGCAAGCGCTGTAGCAACGGCCCCTGCGGACAAGAGAATCAACCGCTTTGTGAATGTCATGCCAACTCCTCATTACCATTTCCTGATTGTGCCTCGTTATAATCCTCCCCGATATCCAAGCCACTGCTTCCATCTTGCAGCACCGCATGTCTCAAAATAACGGCAAGAAGACCGACCGCGCCAAGATTGCCAACGCTGCGGCCTCCTGATACTCTGATTACCCTAAGAATTCAGTTACTCTATGAATTCATTGCTTCCATTATCGGCTTGCGCCCATAACAACACTGCCTTGCATAAAAAGCATTTTAGTTGATTTTGTCAAGAGTCGCTGCAATCGGTACCATCTTGTTTATCGTCTTGATCAAGACTGGATCATAGGAGGCCGGTATGGCATTGGACTCTTTGCGTCAGATAGACATCATCAGCGCGCTTGCCGGCCACGGTAAATTTCAGAAGGCTTCCAAGGCCTTGGAAATAGCACAACGGTCTCTTTCACGATCATTGAGTGCGGTCGCGGGTCTCATCAATATTGTGGCGGTAAGCGATGCGGTCTCGGCGATCATGTCTGAACAAATCCAGTCGAAGTTGGAACGAGGGCAACTCCATTTGCTGTCGCTACCACTGCCGCATTTTTGACTGAACTACGACTTCATCTGGCACCGCTGAAGGGCACTCTCACCTGCCGTACTGGTTTTCATGGACCTGGTGCGCAAGATAGAACGGACGATCCCAGAGTAGTCAATGAGACCGGGAGAATTGATTTCCTTGCTGATCGCGAACGCGGCAGAGCTACTGCGTGGAGCTAAGTTCCACATGATCCGGCAGAGAAAGTTCGAGAGAAGACCAAGGGACCGCATGTAAGTTTTACACTGCATCCGATTGCGGGTTGTGAAAAAAAACATCGTGTGCCTGTCGAACGAGTTCGCCTCCAAGCCCATTCGCAAGTAAGTAAGGCCTTGGCCATCATTGGCGACAAGTTACGACCCATCTTATCGATCTCAATACGATAGACCAGAAAGATTGGACTGCAGGCCCATCCCTTCCGCCAGTACTTACGATTGAGAGGGCAATTGCTACTTGTTTAACTACTCTAAATGCCAGCCAGATTTGAGTTTGAGTATGCGATAAGATCGATTTTGATCCTGCGTTTGCTAGACCATTTCGATTGTTAGAATTCAATCGATCGCAGATGAGCCATTTTCTTGGCAATTCATATGTCGTGAAACCTTGACTGGGTGATTTGGTTTAAGAAGTGCCTCAAGACTTTGGTGTACTTGAGTCCGCACCTCCGGTGCACCTGTTGTTTCGATTAAATCGCCTATCCGGGCAGCGCCGACGACATGGATTGGGGCAAGCCCAAGTGGGGTTACTCGATGCGATTTATCCCCCGCAATGCCATAGCCAAGACCGGATGTATTAAAGTGACCATCCCGCAAAGCTTGGCCAAAAAAGGAGTTCATGTTCATGTTTATGCGCGCGAAGCCGCGCGCGTCAACAACCCAGTCAGGCTTGATAATTCCACCAGAGCCGATCAATTGGACACAAACATGACCATCGTTATCAAAATGAAGTCGAGTAAAGCTTTTAATGATTTCAAGCCGACCGTGGTCGATTGCTGTTTCTACTTGCCTTAGCACATCGGGGGGTAAGCGGTTGCGATGGGCGGTCCACATGCCGCTCAAATGCCTCAGCGCTAAGCGTCGTTCAATCGTCGTCCAATCATGCCAGATTATGTTAGACTGGTCGCGCAGTGCATTCATCACAGCCTGCCATGGTACCCTGCTTGCGGCAGTGCGGATGGTTTTTAACACTTCTAATGGGCAACCCTTGAATTGCACGTCCAGTCTTTCTCGTGCTGCTGCGTCATGAGCCAAGGGTAAGCGTCCATCACGCGAGATCATGGTAAGCTTTGTCACCTCAGGCTCTGCCAGCGCACTGATTGCTGCATCAATACCAGATAGCCCAGTGCCGATTATAACCACCTGACCGCAAGCACCCTTAAGACATTGCAATCCATGTGGCCATATGGGCGAGATGAGCTTTTCATGCCTTAGGCCTGTTTCAGAGATTAAAGTTGGGCCCATACAAACCAACACAGCAGCGCATGAATGGTTGGTGCCTGCATCGTCAACAATGGTGACAAACCGATCGGTCAGTTCAAGGATAGAAATTGCGCTTTGCTGAATCACATGAACTTCTACACCCTTTAGGGTCAGCAGTTTAAGATTTTCATGCCATTTGGATTGCAAGAAAGCGCCATACTCCGCACGCGGTACAAAATCTGACAGTTTCTTTGTTGGCGATTGAGCTGAAAGCCAATGTGTAAAGCCATCTGGCTCATCCAATAAAAGACCCATATTCCAATGTGCTGAGTTCAGCAAATGAGTAGGATCTTGAGCACCATAAGCCAGTCCGCAACCATAGAAATTGTCCGCGCCGTCTGCCGGTGTCCGTGATCCAATCATGACAGCTACGCGCATTGCTTTAGGAGCCAGTCGCGCCAGCCAAGCCAATGCCGAGCAAGCTCCAAAGCCGCCACCAATAATCAGTAGATCATGCACAGGCACTCTTGGATCCAACTTGCCCCTTATCTCATTCTATAGGACCCTTTGCTCTGAGCTAGACCTAAAGCGCAAGGCTTTGGGTGCAGATTTGCAATTCATCCATGTTCCCGTTTCATCTATTCAATCGGTGACCCAGTTGGTGAGCTTTAGCCAGCGACATGCTACCATTTTGCTGCCTTGATTGTTATTTTCGTGAGCGAGCAAAGACCTGGCACCTTGACTTGCTCAGCCATGCGTCTGGCAGGGACTAGCTCAGCCGTCTTGGCATCCACCAAACCCAATGCGCCAAATGATCCAGCCCGTTTTGCTTGTACTCGCAACAGATCCATTCTGCAGACCTAGTTCAGCGTATCCATCGTCTGAAGTTAAGGCTTGGCGCTACGCGCCAGTTCCTATCTAGGTGCAAGCTACATGTGTGACGTGCAGCGCGGTTGGGTAACGCCGATCGCCCTTATCGATCGAGCTTTACGTTCTGATTCAGCGACGAATATCTTTCCCCGCCAAGACATTCATCCTTGACGCGTATCGCCCTGACGGGCCATTCGCCCTCTTATTATAGCGATCAAGATTTCAAACCAAACATTTAAGCTCATTATCTTTGAAACTACATCATCCGAACAGCGGGAATTTCGGCCCATTTGGTTGTAAAGCGGGGTGAAACATGCGCCTGTTGCATCTGCCATGCTGCATTTTTTGAGGCGAAACCCATCCGCGCCGCGCCGCGGCCATAGCGCGTATTGATGTGATCGACGGCTTTCATGAGGCTATCGTTGGGTGTTTCGATCACATCCAATAGTGATGGTGCTATTTGGTCGGGTGCGCTTAGATCGAACAGATGCACACCAGCCTTTCTCCAGCCATAACCATCCTGCCAAATTCGGTCGAATATCTGTGTTACAGCGGTGGCAATAGCGCGGGTGTTGGAGGTGGGCCGATCCAATGTCGTCAAGCCAGATACCGACTTTTTGGGTACGTTCCGAGCGAACGGGTCGGTTTGGATGAACAGCTGTACCGCACCAGCAACTTGACCGGTTTTGCGTAGCTTTGCTGCTGCCTGCTCGGTAAAGCACGTGACAGCATCTTGGATCTGCATTTTATCGTAGATCGCTGTCCCAAACGTGCGCGTATAGCAGGTTGTCTGCTTTGGCGCCGGCTGATCCGCAAGCGCATGGCAAGCAATGCCACGTAATTCATGAACAGTACGCAGACCCACAACACCCATACATTGTCGCACCCAAGCATCAGGGGCATTGGCAAAATCATGGGCCGTGTGAATACCGCGCTCTTCAAGTTTTTGGGTCCAGCGGCGACCTATACCCCAGACATCGCCTATCGATGTTTCACGCAAGGCCGTATCAATTCTAATTGGGTCATCCATAAAATTCAGTACGCCGCTCTCTCTGACTGATTTTTTCGCCAAACGATTGGCCAGCTTCGCCAAAGTCTTGGTTGGTCCTATGCCAATCGACACTGGAATGCCGGTCCATTGCATAGTTTGGTGACGCAGATTTCGACACCATTGTGTAAGATTAGGAACGCTGAGCCGATCAAGATCGAGAAAGCATTCGTCGATGCTGTAGATTTCTTGGTTAGGCGCGCTTTCGCCCAGCACACGCATCACACGCTCAGAAATATCACCATAAAGCGCATAATTAGACGAGCAGACTGCAATGTCATGCGCCTTAATCAGCTGACGTATCTTGAATGCAGGGGTGCCCATGAGAATACCAAGCGACTTGGCTTCATCGGATCTGGCAATCACACATCCATCATTATTAGACAGGATCACAACTGGGCGACCACGCAGGTGGGGCTGGAACAGCCGCTCACAAGATGCATAAAAATTGTTGCAGTCAACCAATGCAAAAATAGCCATCAGCGTCCACAATGCTGGTGGATCGTATAGGTCACGACGCCCCAAAACGCGCAATCACCTTCACCGATCGGTATGGATGGATAATTCTTGTTCTCAGCCGCCAGATGCCACACGCCATCAGCCTTTTTCAGCCGCTTTACCGTAAGTTCACCATCGAGAATGGCAAGCACAATGTCACCTAATTGTGGGGTGACGCTGCGGTCAATAATCAAAAGATCACCATTGAAAATTCCTGCATCACGCATGGATTCCCCTGATGCGCGCACGAAAAATGTAGCCGCCGGTCGCCTGACCAGATGCTCATTCAAGTCAAGCTTGCCTTCAATATGGTCATCCGCAGGACTTGGGAAACCAGCTGATACATGCGTACTGAACAATAAGGTTTCGAGTTTGGGCGGCGAATTAACAAGGCGCAACACAACACAGCTCCGGTGAAATGAGAACATAATAAGAACATTTTAACGGCAACTTGTCAATCATGACCAATGTTTCAGGGCAAGAGCCCACGGTTTCAGTGACGACGTGCCAATTCATGGATTGGTTAAGTGAGCAAATTGCCTGCAAAGCCATGGTAGAAAGGAAAGTCAAGGGCAGCATTTAAGTTGTTTGATGCCGCGCAACTCCTATATGAAATCGTATCCCTAATGAGACAGAGCCAGATGAACTAAGAAAAAAGGCAAAATCGAACGCACATCCTCTAATCTGGTTCTGATCTGGAATACAGTTTGAAAACCGACGTTTATAAAATCAGAAGGCGTCGTTTAAAACTTCAGTCCAAAAAGTGGTTAAGGGTCTACACATGTATGGAAACAGATGATGGGATATGAATGATAAAAAACCCTCGCTTTTATGCCGTCTTGGACACTGATTGCACCACTGACGGGCTGGATATTCTTCGCCGTTTATTACGTAACGCAATCGCCCATCATTCTTGTAGGTCTTGGGTTGGCTTTATTTGTCTGCGTGCTCGCAGCGGTGCATCATGCTGAAGTCATCGCCCATAAGGTTGGTGAACCATTTGGTACGTTCCTGTTTGCAGTTGCCGTGACCATTATTGAAGTGGGGCTGATCGTATCGATCATGCTTGCTGGGGGCCCAGCTGCCGAAACCCTTGCCCGCGACACGGTAATGGCCGCTATTATGATTATTCTAAATGGGGTTATTGGAAGCTGCTTATTTTTGGGCGGGCTTCGTCATGGTGAACAAACCTATATGCAAACAGGGGTAAGTGCAGCATTGGCGACACTTGCAACCTTGTCGATAATCACACTGATCTTGCCTAACCATGTCACCACCCTACCTGGTCCAGTATTTGCTCCGGCCCAATTAGCATTTGTTGGAGTTGTCTCATTCGTCCTTTATGCCAGTTTTGTTATGATACAGACCATCCGCCACCGTGCTTACTTCATGTCCGATGATAAGCAGGTCATGAGAGATGAAACAATAGATGAAACAACAGATGTACCATTACCTTCAAATCGTTTGACTTTAACCAGCGGGGCATTCTTGATGATGTCGCTGGTTGCTATTGTTTGGATTGCAAAAACGCTGGCACCCACGGTGGAACTGATCGTGGCCAGTGCGGGTGCACCCAAAGCGATTGTTGGAGTCATCATCGCAGGTGTTGTTCTCTTACCCGAGGGTATTGCTGCTGTCCGTGCTGCACGCGCCAATCGCTTACAAACCAGCCTTAATCTTGCACTTGGTTCTGCACTTGCGACAATCGGCCTGACTATTCCTGTTGTTGCGGCGCTTGCGCTTATCTTTGACTGGAAATTGCTGCTTGGTGTCAATCAGACGAATATGGTGCTTTTAGTCTTAACCTTACTTGTCTCGACCCTTTCCCTCTCAACTGGTAGGACAACGATTATGCAAGGTGCCGTGCACTTGGTGTTATTTGCCGTATTCCTATTCATGCTTCTGGTTCCCTGAGCGCCAGCACGACAAGTTTAATTCGTTCAAGCTTGATCGAGATGTCCAGATCGACCAAAGCTGCCAAAGATTTAGGGCCTTTGTGAAAATTTTTCCCTTCACCTTCAGTGGCAGATCCAAATGCCATCTGTGTCTGACCTTACTGGATGATGAGTTTGGTGGTGATCTCGCTTGGCTTTTATACCTTTTCCCGCCAGCGATCGCCCACTAATCCGTTCACATCCCACCGGCTAAACCCACCAAAAGAGCGGCAAAAAGAGCGCTAAGAAAACGGCTTGACAATTTTTTTAGTAGTGTCGATATGGTTATGTAACTTAAAGTTATAGTTGTGACAAGCATGAGTAAAAGCCGACATGATCGCTTAGCGATGAAACGAGAAGGTAGAAAGAATGCCCATAATAAGAAAAAGGCAAGCATCTGATTTTAAAGCACAAATTGTTTTAGAGGCATTAAAGGGTGACCAAACAACATCCTGACAGCTTGCTGAAAGAGACAAATTGGCCCGCTACCCGATATCGGTGATTAAAGCACTAAAGACTTTCAACTAGCCCGTCTCACCGAACAATTCGCGACCAATCAACCAGCGGCGAATTTCACTTGTCCCGGCTCCAATTTCATAGAGCTTAGCATCGCGTAACAACCTGCCGGTTGGGTAATCATTGATATAGCCATTGCCCCCTAAGCATTGAATGGCCTCTAAAGCCATCCAAGTTGCTTTCTCAGCGGCATAGAGTATCGCACCGGCGGCATCCTTGCGTGTCGTCTGGCCACGGTCGCAGGCCTTTGCGACAGCATAGACATATGCGCGCGTTGTCGAAAGGGTCACATACATGTCGGCAATCTTGGCTTGCATCAGCTGGAACTCACCTATGGCTTGACCAAACTGTTTGCGTTCATGCAAATAAGGTAAGACGATATCGAGGCAAGCCTGCATGATCCCGATAGGCCCTGCGGCCAGAACCGCGCGCTCATAATCAAGGCCTGACATCAAAACCTGCGCACCCTTATTAAGTGGGCCCATCAAGTTTTCAGCGGGAACTTCACAATCTTCAAACACCAATTCACCAGTTGGAGATCCCCGCATACCCAATTTGTCGAGACTTTGGGCTACCGAAAATCCCTTAAAATCCTTTTCAATTAGAAAGGCACTAATCCCGCGAGAAGCGGCTTCGGGTTCGGTTTTGGCGTAAACGATTAAAGTGTCGGCATGCTTGGCATTGGTGATCCAGAATTTGCCGCCATTAAGAACATAACGATCGCCTTTTCTGTCCGCACGCAGGCGCATGGACATGACGTCTGACCCTGATCCGCTTTCAGACATTGCAAGCGAACCTACATGCGCGCCAGAGATCAATTTTGGCAGATATTTCGCCTTTTGTTCTGGCGTGCCCCAGCGCCGCAATTGATTGACGCAAAGATTCGAATGCGCGCCATAGGAAAGGCCAACAGAAGCAGAAGCGCGACTGATTTCTTCCATCGCCACAACATGCTCTAGATAACCAAAACCAGATCCGCCATCTTCCTCGCTTACCGTAATTCCCAGAAGGCCTAATTCCCCGAGTTGAGGCCATAAATCACGAGGAAACTCATCGGTTTTATCAATTTCGGCAGCGCGGGGCGCGATATGTATCGCTGCAAACCGCTCTATGGTTTCGCGGATGGCATCCGCACTCTCACCAAGGTCAAAATCAAGGCGGGGATAGGAATTTTTTAGCATAAGTTTTCATGCGCGAGGTTAATGTCGAGCGCAAGAGTGCAAATGGAATGCTAAGGCAGTTATTTCTCCTCAACCCCATCAACTTGGCTTCGCCCTAACGATAAGGCAGAGGTAACAAAGGTCACTAAGCCGATGCCGGCAACGATCAACGCTAGGGTTGCTTGCAAGCCTTGCACCACATGCAAAGGTTGAAAACTAATCGCCTTTACCGCCAAACCATACCAAATACTTCCACCCATCAAAGCTATGCTGAACACTAAAAGCATCAAAGCCAGTTTCTTACTCGGTACTGGTGACCACAAACCCTCTTGAACACCATCCTCACCAAACACAGTTTCGTCTAAATCAAGCGGCAATTGATTGGGTTCATTCATCAGGTCATCGGCCTGATCTGCTTTGGGTTGATGGGTCGAACTTGTGGTTTCGCGCACGACCGGATTGATTAGGCTTTCAGTTTGTATCATGACCCGCGGGGGGATTGCCACGGATGTTTCATTCATCATGTCTGGTTTGGTTAAACTGGGAGTAGTCTCATCAAGGCGCGGTTCTGGTGGTCTTTGCTCTGGTGGTCTTTGCTCTGGTGGTTGGACAATCAGCCCTGCCGAAGGATCAACCTGCGGACGCACAACGGAGCTTGGGGCCGCAGGACGTGGGCCAACGGGCTCTAAAAACATCGCCGCTTCGGCAGCACGACGTCGTACCAGCGCATCAATCACTATGATACGACCATTGACCTTAGCGCGCCGCCAAGCGTGCATCGCCAAAGCTGCCGCCACGGGTTGACCTTGATTGAGATAGCGCAGGACGTCAGACTTTGCGAAGTTAACCAAGCCGATGTTAAAAGCAAAAGAAACCAGTGCGTCAAACTCATTTTGAGACAATGGCATTAAGGCCGACTGTCGCACCGCATCTTCAATGGTTCGCAAATCCCAACGCAACAAATCCTCAGCCTCAGATCGCGATACCGACAAGCCTTCGCGCGCGGTCTTGACGTGACCAAAGCCAAGCGTCCACCGCCCATCAGGGGTTTTGGCCGCACGGGCACGGAAGCCTTCAAAACTGGCTATAAGGTCCAATGCGGCACGTGACGCAGTTAATCTGGACATAAGTCGTTCCAAAAAGAGACGGATTTCGCCTAGTGATACACTTCTTGCAGGATTGGGGCCGCCAATTGTTCCTGTCCCCCTCGACAAGGGCTATGGTTTCTTGCACCTTGTTTACCCTGATCGAAACACAAGGATGAGGCCTCATGCGCATACCATGCTGTTTGGGATATGACGATTTAGGAGCGAGGCTGAAGGCACTCATGATAGTTCTCATGGCATTGCCTGTGCCCGGTTTCACCCAATCTGCCCCCGCACCGGACAACGTTACCAAAGCATGGTCACAATTGACCACCGCAGAGTTGGTTGAGAGAGCTCCTGATACAGCCTGGGAAAACTTGGATCAAGGGCGCCTGCTATATCTTTTTTTTGCCAAAGATACCGCGCAAAGTATGCCAGCGCGTGTTATAATTTTGTTGGCCCCTGATTTTGCCCCAGACCATGTCGCCGCCTTACAGGAATTGGTCACAAAGGACTTTTTTAAAGGGCGCGAGATTGTGCGCAATCAGGACAATTATGTCGTTCAATGGGGCGATGGTGCGGCAGCTTTGGCGTTAGGGTATAAGGGTGCCAAGATGGCAAGCGAATTTGAGCAAAAAATCCATGCTCAATTTAAGGCCATCCTATTGAAAGACGGTGATGTCTATGCACCCAAAGTTGGGTTTTGGAAAAACTGGCCGGTTGCTTGGAGCCCGAAGGAAAACCGCTACTGGTTGCCCCATTGCTATGGCATGGTCGGAGCTGGTCGAGATGAAGCCGCTGATTCAGGCGGACCTGCAGAGCTTTATGCTGTAACAGGTCATAGCCCACGTGCCTTAGACCGCAATGTGACGCTGTTAGGCCGGGTGGTGGACGGTATGGACCAGCTGACCAGCTTACCGCGCGGCAGTGAACCCATGGGATTTTATAGTGGGTTACAGCAAAAGCCCAAAATCATCACCATGAAACTGGGTAGCGCTATGCCCATCGAACAACAAGTAGCACTCCAAGCCCTGCGAAGCGATCATCCCATCTATACAGAGGTGCTGGAAAGCCGCAGGAACCGTCGAGATAGCTGGACCAAATATAAAGCCGGCAAGCTTGAGATATGTAACGCCCCTCTGCCTGTTCGTAAAAACCCTATAAAATGATCAAAGTTGCAAGCCCTAAAAAGGCAACAAAGCCAACAAGGTCAGTTACAAAAGTTACCAACACGCCTGAAGATACCGCAGGGTCTTGGCCCGCGTGTTTGAGCGCCAATGGAATCAATATCCCGGCAAAACCTGCTATGGATAGATTGAGTAAAATCGCCAGCGCGATGGTGACAGCTAACAGCACGCTCTTAAACCATACGATCGCTACAGTGGATAAAAGCATCGCGAACACAGCTCCATTGACGATACCTGTACCAACTTCACGGGCAATGATTCGCGCGGAATTGCCGGGGGTAAGTTCACGCGCTGCTAAGGCACGCACCGCTACAGCCAAGGTTTGGGTACCGGCATTTCCACCCATGGAAGCCACCATAGGCATCATAACGGCCAAAGCCACAATTTTTTCAATTGAATGCTGAAAGGTGCTAATCAAAAACGAAGCCACAAGCGCTGTAACCAGATTGACGCATAACCATGGCAGACGCGACTTAACCGATGACCACACCGAATCGGCTGTTGAGGCATCCCGAACCCCGGCGAGTGCCAACAAATCTTCTTCGTTTTCTTCTTGTATCACCCGCACAATATCATCAACCGTGATCATCCCGGTTAAACGGCCCGCGCGATCGACCACCGGGGCGGAAATCAAATGATATTTCTGGAATGCATGGGCAACCACTTCTTGATCGGTTTCAGGATCAACAATGATTTCAGGGGCTTCCATCAAGTCTTTTAATAAGATGGTTCGCCGTGCGCGCATCAGTTTTGATACCGGTATCGCCCCGATCGGTGCCATGGTTGGATCGACCACATAAATATCAAAAAAGAGGTCTGGTAGGTCCTCACCCGTTTTACGCATGAAATCGATGGTTTGCCCAACATTCCAATGGAGTGGGGCGGCTACAAACTCCCGCTGCATCAATCGGCCAGCGGTTTCCTCATCAAACGACAAGGCCCCTTCAACCGCCACGCGCACATCATTGGAGGCTGCCGCCAGAACTTCCGCGCGATCTTCATCATCCAATTCTGCCACAATGGCGGCAGCATCATCGGTGTCTAAATCTTCAAGTTTTTGCGCCAATTTGGTGGCTGGAATGAACTCAAGAGCAAATTCACGCAATTCATCTTCAAGTTCGGCATAGACTTCAGCGTCTAAATCTTCCCCGATCAAGTTAAAGATGGTGCGCGCGGTTTCCTTGGGTGCATTTTGCAGAAGTTCCGCAATATCAGCGGGGTGCATTGGTAAAAGCAGACGGCGCAACAAAGGCCCGTCATGATCTCCAGCCGCACCAATGACTTTAACTGTTAACGACCGGTCAACACCATGTTCAGAATGTGTAGGGTCCGACCCTAGGGCTTGTAGATCGTCCATGACTGTCACTTTCCGTCATGTCTAAGGCCCATCTGTTAGTGTAACGACCTATCTCATCGCTGGCAGCAGAGATAAGCCAAATTGTCTTTCCTTTGGTGTGCCCAAGAGGACTCGAACCTCCACGGGTCTCCCCACTAGCACCTCAAGCTAGCGCGTCTACCAGTTCCGCCATGAGCACGTCCCAGAAAGAGCGCGCTTTTAGTAGAAGCCGACATTCTTGTGAAGCCCTTTTAAGCTGTCGAAACCAGTCGCCCGCAGTTCAAGGGTGTTATGAGGAGAGATTTCTTGGATAAGGATCATGGGCCTGCCAAATAATCAAAGACATCGGCTTCACCGACAATCTCAACCGATATGCGGTCATCATCAAGTTGGATATCGCCTCGCGCCACTGGGTGATTATTCACCAAGACCCAAACTGGATCATTGGGTGAAGCCGTTAAGGGAATCACAGCACCCCGACCCATGCGCAAAAGCTGATGCATCGGCAAGGTAGATCGCCCGACCAAGACCGAAATTTCGACCAAGACCTTTTCGATCTGCGAAGGAGGGTGTTCACTATCATCTGTCACTTGGCTACATTGGACCCTGGAGTGTTGGAACTTGGTTAACGCCGATAAAGATACTGCACAAAAAAGGATAATTGCTGTGATTGAGTGGGCGATCTCCTCCGAATTGGTGGATTATCAACAAGGTGTCGCCGTGATGGAAGCGCGCGCAGCCGCCATAGCCGCGAAAACTCAGAATCAGTTGGTTTGGCTTGTAGAACACCCTGCCCTTTATACAGCCGGAACCAGTGCCAAACCGGGTGACCTTTCTCCTAATGCCCTTTATCCAGTCTATAAGAGTGGTCGGGGCGGGCAATTCACCTATCATGGACCTGGACAACGTGTGGTTTATTTGATGTTGGATCTACGTGAACTAGGCCGTGATGTTCGCGCCTTTGTCCAATCTATAGAGCATTGGCTGATCGATGCACTCGATGCGTTCAATGTTAAGGGCGTTATACGCGATGGGCGCGTAGGTGTTTGGGTGGATCGTACCCTAATTGGTGGGCCCCGCCATGAAGATAAGATTGCGGCCATTGGCTTGCGGGTAAAAAAATGGATCTCCTTGCATGGAATTAGCTTGAATGTTGAACCTGATTTACACCATTTCGACGCAATTGTTCCTTGTGGAATTCGAGAACAGGGCTTAGGCGTCACCTCGCTGGTTGATCTGGGATTGCCAATTACGCTGGCTGAGGTGGATGAAGTACTCAGACAATCCTTCCAACGCCAATTTGGGCCGGTGCAAAGTGTTTCGCCGCCGATTTAGGCTTATCGATCAATAATGGCGCCCCGCTGTGGAATAATCAGCCACAGCATGGATTATCAGCTGTGCTGAAACTTGACCACCAGCCAACTTGGAACGAACAAATATGCGCTTGTATGACTTTATCCTTTTGTGTGCCTGCTGCTTAGCATGGGGAGTGAATCTTCCCCTAACGCGCTGGATGATTCAAGATGTACCACCCATTTTTCTTGCGGGTTTAAGATTTTTAGGCTTAGCCGTTTTGCTATCGCCATTCTTGCCTCCCGTCCCCAAGCAATTTGGTCTCGTATTGGCTATTGCTATGTGTATAGGCGGGGTTCATTTTGCTTTGCTGTTTTTGGGGCTTCGAGCCGCTCCAGCATCGGCAGTAACGATTGTTGGGCAAATTGGCCTGCCGATTA
The DNA here is from genome assembly GCF_030158815.1 of Candidatus Phycosocius spiralis. Lineage (GTDB taxonomy): Bacteria > Pseudomonadota > Alphaproteobacteria > Caulobacterales > Aquidulcibacteraceae > Aquidulcibacter > Aquidulcibacter spiralis. The sequence continues at coordinate 91,631 of NZ_BPFZ01000001.1, read as the reverse complement.
TTACCGTGCTCTCTATCTTTTTTCTGCATGAAAAAGTGCGCTGGCGGCGCAGCTTAGGCATGTGCTTAGCTTTTGCGGGCGTGATCGCCATGTTGTACCAGCCAGGCAAGTTCAGTTTTGAGATCGGCCTTGTTTATGTAGCAGCAGCAGCCTTTGTCGGGGCGATAGGATCGATCTTGATGAAGCGCCTCCAGCCAATTCCCGCCCTAAACCTGCAAGCTTGGGTTGGATTAATGTCCATTATACCCCTTTTTGGCGTATCTTTCTTTACCGAGAATGGTCAACTTGAAGCTATAAGACAGGGCGATCTTCACTTGTGGGGTGGTATTGCTTTTTCCGTGATTTTTGTCTCCATTTTTGGCCATTCAGTCTATTATCAATTGGTCAAAAAATATGATATAACTTTGCTTGCCCCACTGACCTTGATGTCGCCGATTATCGCTGTAACAACTGGTATTTTCTTGCTGCATGAACCAGTTACGCTTAAACTCATTTTGGGTGGTGGCCTAACTTTGGCAGGCGTCTTCCTTGTCGCAGTGCGGGAAAATAAAACTTTACCCGATCATGCTGTCGCGCAAGTCAAAACCGGCTAGAAAAGCCGATGCTTGCCCGTTCAATTGCTTCACCTAAGCCACTGCAAAGCCGGATAAAGACCTTGACGCCGCTCACCATTCTGCAATCGCCATCACCCAATTTTGATGAAAGAACACGGCCCATCCGCTTGATTGTGCTCCATTATACAGGCATGCAAAGCGAACAATCAGCACTGCGGATTTTGACCGACCCGGCTCCTACCCGATCCGCTTATCAAGATGATTTGCCAAGGACACCCCAAAATACTGAATCTATCCCAGAATCGATGAGCCGGGTATCCAGCCATTATCTGGCACTACAGGACGGCACAATCCACCAACTCGTAGATGAATCGAAGCGGGCTTGGCACGCTGGCAAAGGCTTTTGGGATGGCGAGACTGATGTCAACTCAGCTTCAATCGGGATCGAGATCGCCAATGGCGGCCATGATTTTGGCTTACCAGAATTCGCAGAATCTCAAATTGTCGCAGTCATGCAATTGGTGAAGCATATCTTGCAGCGCCATGGCTTGGACAAGCACCATGTCATTGGCCATTCCGATGTAGCGCCAGCGCGGAAGCCTGATCCCGGTGAGAAATTTCCGTGGAAACGCTTTGCAGAAGCCGGTTTATCCATTTGGCCAGCCCCTGCCCTTGAAGATGGTGATCAGCGACCTTTGTTCGATGAAGCCGATCAGATGGATCATGGGATTGCTGCGGTTCAGACTGGGCTTGACACGATTGGGTATGGCATTCCTGTCAATGGCAGATTAGATGCTCATACACGTGCAGTTCTAACTGCCTTTCAGCGCCGGTTTCGACCAAATAAAGTGGATGGTATGATCGATATCGAAACCAAATCACTGGTTGGGCGTGTCGCTTCCATATTGCGTCCATAGGTCTATTGGTGCCATAAGGGCTGGTCAGGCGGTTGGGCGGCCGCTCTTGCAAGGCTTGAAAGGGCGCAAGAGAGGAAAGTCCGGGCTCCACACAAATATGGTGGCGGGTAATGCCCGCCGAGAGCGCACATAAGGTGCGGTTTTAGGGATAGCGCCACAGAGAACAGACCGCCTCAACCAGCTTGCTGGGACGGGGTAAGGGTGAAACGGTGGGGTAAGAGCCCACCGCTCTAACCGTAAGGAAGGAGGCATGGCAAGCCCCACCAGGAGCAAGACCGAATAGGGACACCAAGTCAGGGTTTACCTCTTGGGGTATGCATCCTGGCGGCTTGTTTGTGGGTTGGCGTGTCCGGGTAGGTCGCACGAGGCTATGTGTGAACATAGTCCCAGATGAATGGTCGCACATAGGGGATCACCCCTGGGACAGAACCCGGCTTATAGACCGTCTGACACATTCTTTCGATCATAATTTCCTATCCCTTATAGGCATAGGCACAATAGGCGCTAGAGACCAAGCACCATCTTGGCGATGATGTTGCGCTGAATTTCATTCGACCCGCCATAGATGGAGGTTTTGCGCGTATTAAAATAAGTTGGTGCGGTCCAATGGGCATAATCAGGCCCAACACCCATATTATCGCCATAGTCGCGGAAACCACGGACATAGGGGGCGGCATAGTTTCCGACCGCTTCCATCGCAAGCTCGGTCAAACGTTGTTGAATTTCTGTACCCTTGATCTTCAGGATGGAGGATTCAGGGCCCGGTCCTTCACCAGCCTGCTCGCGCGCCAAAGTCCGCAATTCTGTCATTTCAAGCGTGGTCAGGTCGATTTCAAGCTCGGCGATTTTACGCGCGAAGTCAGGGTCTTCAATCAGGCTAGCCCCGTCCATAGTCTCCGCGCGCGCTAATTCCTTCAAGCGCTTCACGCCAACTTTGGAGCGCGCCACACCAGCAATACCAGAGCGTTCGTGCGCTAACAGGAATTTCGCACATGTCCAACCCATATTCTCTTCTCCAACCAGATTGGAAACGGGTACACGGACATTTTCAAGCCAAACTTCATTGACTTCATGGCCGCCATCAATGGTAATAATGGGACGCACGGTGATCCCTGGTGTCTTCATATCGATCAACAAGAAAGAAATGCCTTCTTGTGGTTTACCATCAGCCTTCGTGCGCACCAGAAAGAAGCCCCAATCGGCATGTTGGGCCAAGGTCGTCCAAGTCTTTTGGCCATTGACAATATAGTTATCACCATCGCGCTCTGCTTTTGTTTTCAGGCTGGCAAGGTCAGAGCCAGCACCTGGTTCTGAATAACCTTGACACCACCATTCTTCCCCTTTTAGGATTGGCGGCAAGAAGCGGTCCTTTTGCGCTTGGTTACCAAATGTATAGATAACTGGGCCGACCATATTGATGCCAAATGGCAAGATCGGTATGGTTTGCGCGCGTGCTAATTCTTCGCTAAATATGTAGCGCTGTGTGGGCCCCCAGCCGGGGCCGCCATATTGGGTCGGCCAAGCTGGTGCGGACCAGCCACGGGCCCCTAAAATACGATGCCATTCAAGAAAATCTTCCTTGCCCAAATCATCGCGATCGGCAATTGCACGTAAACGAGAGGGATAATTTGTTGCGATAAAAGTTCGAATTGTGTCACGAAAGGCGATATCTTCATCGGTAAAAGCAAGGTTCATTGAACACTCCCGTTTGGGGGTACCTTATTTATTTGGCACCTCCCCCCATTCGATCATAGTGTGTCATGGGCTTGGATCAAGCAACTAAGGCAAAAAAGCACATAGTGCTAAGTTTCGATCTAGTGACTTTGGCAGTTCAGGTTTTGGTGTAGGTACAAGTTTAGGGCAAACCTTCTACACCATCTTGAGCTTGATAAATGGAGTCAGGCTCGCAGACTACCACCACCTAGGCCTTGGCCTAAAGCCTGTAGAGCCTGGGCAATTATGCCTCCTGCATCCAAGCCTGCTTGCTGATATTGAATATCTGGCTTGTCTTGATCTTGGAAGAGGTCAGGCAGGGTCAATGTGCGAACCTTTAGCCCTTGATCCAGTAAACCCTCGCCCGCCAAGAAATGCAAAACAAACCCACCAAAGCCCCCCACGCTGCCTTCCTCTATGGTCAGGAGAACCTGGTGATGGCGTACCAATTGACGGATCAATTCATGATCTAACGGCTTAGCGAAGCGGGCATCAGCAACGGTCGTCGGCAGACCCATGGCAGCAAGTTGATCAGCTGCGAGCAAGCATTCATGCAAACGTGTCCCAAAGGACAAAATCGCTATCACCCCACCTTCTCTAACAATCCGGCCTTTCCCAATTTCAAGTGGGGTCAAATCGGATGGGATCATCGCACCTGTCCCCTCCCCGCGTGGATAGCGAAAGGCGCTTGGCCGATCGTCAATTGCGGCTGCTGTAGCGGTCATGAGCGCTAATTCTGCCTCATCGGCTGCAGCCATCATGACCATTCCTGGCAACGAACCCATAAAGCCGATATCAAACGTCCCGGCATGGGTTTGACCGTCAGCGCCGACCAACCCTGCGCGATCAATGGCAAAGCGTACCGGTAAGGATTGAATGGCAACATCATGGACGACTTGATCATAACCGCGTTGGAGAAAGGTTGAATAAATTGCGGCAAATGGCTTCATGCCATCGGCGGCCAATCCAGCCGCAAAAGTCACTGCATGTTGTTCAGCGATTCCTACATCAAATGTTCGCTCAGGAAAGGATTCCCCAAACAAGTCTAGGCCTGTACCAGATGGCATGGCCGCCGTGATGGCAACTATTTTGGGATCGAAATGAGCAAGCTTGACCAGCGTATCGGCGAACACGCGGGTATAGCTGGGGGCATTGGGTTTACCTTTGGCCTGTTCGCCGGTAATCACATTGAATTTTGAAACACCATGATATTTATCTTCGGCAGCCTCGGCAGGTGTATAGCCCTTGCCCTTTTGGGTTACGACATGGACCAAAACTGGGCGGTCTTCAATTTTCTTGGCGTTTTCAAGAACACCAACCAAGGCCTCAAGATCATGACCATCGATTGGGCCGACGTAGTAAAAGCCCAATTCCTCAAAAAACGTGCCTCCTGTGGCCATGCCACGTGCATATTCTTCCGCTTTACGTGCAGCTTCTTGGATCGGCTTAGGAAACACGCTGGCAGCCTGTTTACCAACTTTGCGTAAGGTGCGATACCCCGTGCCTGAAACCAAACGTGCAAGATAATGGCTCATACCGCCTACGGGTGGGGCGATTGACATATCATTATCGTTGAGGATGACGGTTAAACGGCTTGTCGTCTCAGCAGCTTTATTCATAGCCTCATATGCCATTCCAGCGGTGATGGAACCATCGCCAATGACCGCCATGACAATGTGATTATCGCCTTGCAAGTCGCGGCTGGCACAAAATCCAAGCGCTGCTGAAATTGATGTTGCGGCATGGGCTGCACCAAAAGGATCAAAAACACTTTCGCTGCGCTTTGTGAAACCAGATAAGCCCCCACCTTGCCGCAACGTGCGAATCCGGTTGCGCCGCCCAGTTAAGATTTTATGGGGATAGGCTTGATGTCCAACATCCCAGATCAAAATATCTTTGGGCGTATCAAGCACATGGTGCAGCGCCACAGTGAGCTCTACCACCCCAAGACCAGCCCCTAAATGCCCGCCAGTCACCGAAACCGCATCAATGGTTTCAGCGCGCAAATCATCGGCGACCTGTCGCAAGGCCTTAATCGAAAGTCCTTTTAGGTCTTTGGGGGATTGGATAGCATCAAGTGCAGGGGTCAGTGGCGGCATTATCGTCTATTCGTTTGGGTTGAATGGGAAGCATTGCCCGAAAATGGTTGGATCATTTGGTTGGATTGCTTTAGGATTTGCGCTCAATAATCGTATCAATGATGGTATTCAAATAGTGGGCCCGGGCACCAAATAGAGCAAGATGGGCGTGTGCTTGATCTGCCAACAGTTTAACCCTTTGTTTTGCCCCCGCAAGACCCAAGAGGCTGACAAAGGAGGCTTTACCTTTATGCCTATCTTTGCCTACCGCTTTGCCGACCAGCTCAACACTGCCCTCAGCGTCCAAAATATCGTCGGTGATTTGAAACGCTAACCCCAAATCATGGGCATAAGCTGATAGAGCGTGACGCGCATCCTCACTGGCCCGCCCCATCAAGGCACCAACTTCTACGGCGAAGGTGAACAGCATACCAGTCTTGAGGCGCTGCATCCTTGTGACGGCTGCGATATCGTCACCCAATTTCTCTGCAATCATATCCATCATTTGACCACCCACCATGCCGCGAGCACCTGCGGCCTCTGCCAAGCGCGCTACGACCTGAATACGAATGCTAGGATCTGTATGGGTTTGGGGATCGGCCAGAATTTCAAACGCTAAAGTCAATAAGGCATCGCCTGCAAGGATAGCTGTTGCTTCATCATAAGCAATATGAACACTGGGTCTGCCCCGTCGCATGTCATCATCATCCATACAGGGCAAATCATCATGGATCAGGGAATAGGTATGCACACATTCAAGAGCTGCAGCGACGCGCAGAAGGCACCGCTCATCCACCCCAAATAACCGACCAGTTTCGAGAACCAAAAACGGACGTAGTCGTTTACCACCACCTAATGCGGCGTAACGCATCGCACTCATCAATCGCGCTTCAGGACCTTGCACGCGCGGCACCAAAGTATCGAGTGCGACGGTGATCCGGTCAGCTGTTTCTTCTAAGCGTTGCTCTAAACTGACCGCAAGGTCCATCGACCCACTCCTTACCCGATATGGGCTGTTTCAAGGGCAAGCCCCTGAGGGCTCTCAACTATTTGGTCGACCCGCATTTGTGCACGTTTGAGCCTTTCTTCACAATGGGCCTTAAGGAGTGCGCCGCGTTCATAAAGGCTAATTGATTCTTCCAGACTGGCTTGGCCAGACTCTAGTTTGGCAACGAGGTTTTCTAATTCTTCAAGAGCGACTTCAAAACTCAAGTCAGCGATTGGGCTCAAGGTGGCCTTAGGTTCATGTGACATGGCAATATTCCTCTACCCCATCCCTACTAGACTGTGCCAAGCTTTGGGGCAACGAGGCTTTTTATGGAAATGCATCCAAGTTCAAAGCGCTTGCGCTTTTAACAACTTCTACCAACATCAGGAAGTATAATTGGGTTTTAGTCGGGTTTTGGTCGGTAGATGCGATGAGACCAATGCGCATCACGGCCATCATAGACACACACCCAGCCACGGGCAATTAAATATGGGCGCATCATGCGGTTAAACCAACCGTGGGCCAATAGACCGACACTGCCGAAGGTTTGCGCCTGTTCAATCAACCAGTCCGCAGCCCCTTGCGCCCTGATTTCAGCCTCAGCGCGGCTTTCCTGATCTCGGTGGTAACCCAAAAACCAGCCGATGCGCGAAATTATACCCCAAAACCTGGGTTTGAATAGTATAAAGCTTGGCAAGGGCGGAGGTGGCAGTGGGGCTTCAACAAAGCGGGGGTCGATGATGAGATCACGTCCAGGGGCCGCCAGTTCAGCCGTTTCTAAAGCACGTCGTAAACTACTTGAAACTACAATTTTACATGCCATAAGTGCTTGCATAAGTGCATTGGGAACCTTTTGCCCAGCCGTCAGACCCCCCGCATCATATTGAGCCCACCAATCCTGGTATTGTTCTGCATTGATCCAAACGTGGCGATCCAGTGCAGGGCGACCATGACGCGCAATGACAATCATTGGGCTATCACTTGATATGCTAGCATTCCGTTCAGAGTTGGCAGTAGGCGTTGACCCAAATTTTGCCACTAGATGATCCAATTTGGTTTCAAACACCCGTATTTTCGCCCCCGCGCGATTGATAGGTTTGTAAGATGTGTACATGTGCACTGACACAGGCGGCCAGTGCCTGTAAGTGGTAGCCGCCCTCAAGGGATGATACAAGTTGACCATCTGCAGCATCGAGCAAACGCTGCGTCACCCATCGATAATCGTCCACTTCCAGATTGAACCCAGCCAAAGGATCAAGACGATGCCCATCAAAGCCGGCCGAAACAATCACAAACTCAGCTTCAAAAGCTTGCAATGCTGGTAAGATTTTTTCTTCAAAAGCAGCGCGCCAAGTTTGGCCGTCTGTCTCACTTGGCAGGGGTACATTGACCAAATTCCCAAAAGCGGTTTCTGCCTCAAACCCGCTTTGCGGATAAATGCCGCTTTGATGAATAGAAGCATAAAATATATCGGGTTCGCTTAAGGCCAATTCTTGAGAACCATTGCCGTGGTGGACATCAAAATCAACAATGGCTACGCGCTTCAAACCATAAGCATGACGGGCGTACATCGCCCCTATTGCAGCCGTATTCCACAGACAAAAACCCATTGGCATCTTGGCTTGTGCATGATGACCAGGTGGACGGGTCGCGCAAAATGCCCGCTTAAATGCGCCAGTCATGACGCCATCGATACCTGCCTTGATTGCCCCAACTGCATGCATGGCCGCATTAATTGACCCATGTGAAAGGTAGGTATCTGGATCAAGCTGGTAACAATGACGGCCTGCCTGAGGTTCAAGCTTCATTATGCCCTCTACCAGCTCACGTGGGTGGAAGCGTGTCAGGTCTTCAATACTGCACTTTTGTGCTTCCAAACGGATCAAACCTGGCATGGACTCTGGCGCTAAGGCGTCAAGTATACGTTCTAATCGCTGTGCTGATTCGGGATGACCGGCAGGTGGTTGATGCATCAAGCAATCGGGATGGGAAATCAAAGCCGTGGGTATCATTGCTTCTTCATTGCTCGCCAAGGTCTTAACCAGTTTCGATCCAATAATTTATGCAGCATCCTAATCGTAAACTCTAAAGCAAGATGGAGAAAACTCAAACATGATACGTGCCCTGCCTCTGATACCGTAAACAGTTTGATCATTCTTCATATGGAGGACTTTGATGATTAAGAGGTCTTAGGGCGACTGACGCGTAAGTTTCACAATGAGGTAAGAAAAGCTTTAGATCTGATCCACGCATTTAAGGATGCATAAGAATACAATTTGTTTTTATCATCTAATTGCTGTTTGCTACATCTTGCTGCTAGAGGCCCTTAACATGACGATGTCACACGTGTTCGATCTTGTACCACTTGGTAAAACTGGTATTTCGGTGTCCAGCTTGGGTTGGGGCATGTGGCGGTTTGCGGGCACACCACCTTTAGCCGCACGTAAGATAGTTGAAACTGTTTTTGAAGCAGGCATCAATTTATTTGATACAGCCGACGTCTATGGCTACAGGGGTCTACATGGGTTTGGCGATGCTGAGGCCTTATTAGGGGCTGTTATCAAGGAGGCACCGTCACTACGCCAATCCATGATATTGGCAAGCAAAAGCGGCATCACACCCCCTACCCCTTATAATTCAAGCTTTGCTTATTTGGTTCAGGCTTGCGAGGCTAGCCTGCGCCGACTCAACACAGATTATCTCGATTTGTGGCAAATTCATCGGCCTGATCTGTTGACCCATCCCGCAGAGATCGCTAAAGCCGTTGATAACTTGATGCAAGCTGGAAAAATCCGCGCTTTTGGTATCTCTAACTTTACCCCGTCGCAAACCCGCGCCCTAGTGTCTTATCTGTCAATTGATATTGCATCTTTCCAACCTGAATTTTCTCCCCTCGCCCTAGATGCGTTAAGCGATGGTACGCTTGATTTGGCGATTGAACTGGGTGCATCGGTTCTTGCCTGGTCGCCTTTGGCGGGTGGGAAATTAGCTAAAAATGGGGAAGATGCAAGGTCTAAGGCGGTCATTGCAGCCCTTGATCATGTCGCACAAACGCATAGAGTAAGTAGAAACTCGGTTGCTTATGCGTGGGTTAAGGCCCATCCAAGTCGGCCAATTGCTTTGATCGGCACGCAGAACCCTGACCGCATCCTTGAAACCCGCCAAGTATCTACTTTTAATCTTTCGCCAATTGAGTGGTACCAAATCTTAGTCGCGTCACGTGGGGCACCTATGCCATAACCTCCAGGCTCAACAATTCGATTTGGATTAAAAGCCGATCCCACCTGCGGTAGCGATTGGCGCTATGTTAAGGGCCAAGATCAAATCTCTTAATTCCTGACGGGCGGCGACATGGCTTAAGGTAAATGCCGCTGCAGCACCCTCGTCACTTAGATCAAGCAGGGTTAAACCTGCTGTAAACATTTCGCGGTAAATAACCCGCTCAGAAAGCCCCGGTGCTACCCGAAATCCAATGCGTTGAGCCAGTGTAGATAAAGCATCACCTACCCGGCGCTTATTCTTAGCATCAAGCGGGGAAAGTCGGTTGCGCATCAAGACCCAATCGATTGATTGACCTTGGGTAGCCGCCTTGATCTTACGGGCTTGCCAAACCATTTCTGCATAAACACTAGGTTTACCGATATTGCCGGTAACTGGATCAATCTCAGCTAAAAGATCAAAATCTACAAAACTATCGTTTAAAGGTGTAACCAAAGTATCAGCACAGGCATGTGCAACGCGAGAAGCTGGCGTATCCGCCCCTGGCGCATCAATCACCACAATATCATGGCCAGCGCACATCTCGTCAATCAGGGTGCGTGTAGCATCTTGCACCTCACCATTTGTTTCCTGGAGCTGATGTGCATGCTTAGGTACTAAGAAATGAAATTCAGGGCTGGCAAGTTCTATTTCTTGTGTATGGGCCCAGCGAGCGCGATTCTCAAAATAGCGTTCAAAAGTACGTTGTCGGCGATCAAGATCCAATGCGGCGACTTTAAGCCCTGAAATCACGCAAGCGACTGCAATATGCACCGATATGGTAGACTTACCAGCGCCGCCCTTTTCATTACCAACAACAATGACATGTCCCATATAGATGACCTTACTTCTTAATCATTGACCGCAAGCCAAACGCGTGCCGGACTTGGCCCAATCAGGGCCACATCGTGCACCTTGTCTAGGGGTTTGGGACTGATGCCAAATCAGAACTACAGCTATGAGCCAATGAGCACACTTTAAGGAGATCGACGACTGGGACGGTTGGTGGCTGATTTTTTTGGCCTTGGTTTAGGAGTTGTTGCCTCTCCTTCCCTCTTTTCGGCAACAAATGGCAGGGATTGACCCTCGGATTGAGGTCCAAGATCAAGGCCAGTGTAGGTCACAACCGTCGCTGGACGTGATTGGGCTTCTGCTTGCACACTGGCACCTGGCCAGATCGGGCGGGGGCGAAAAGAACGCTCCATTCTGGTTTTTTCAAGATTTGCGGCCCTACTAGCTCCAGAATTTGGCACACTTTCATCCGTCATTGGAGGTGGTGAAAGGGTAGATAAGCGTTTGGCTAAATCACGCAATTCGCGCTGCGCTGGATTAACCCATTCAGGATCTTGCGCTGCGGCCCGCGACAAATCATCAACGACTTGACTGAGGACCTCGCTTATCGGCTCAGCTTTTTGGGATTTGTCGACCCATGGTAAGGCGTCTGCTAATGCTTCAGGTGCATCATGCAACAAGCTCTTTGTTGAATCGCGCACGATGCGTGTGAAAGCCCCAGGTGGTTTGCGAGGTTTTAATTTTTTATCTTTTTTTTCAGTATGTTCATTCGTATTATTAGAGTTATATATCCATTGATTACGCATTGATTCCTTCTTGATTGGCTCGCCAATTGACACAGCAAGGGGTGGAACAGGTTCGGGCAGAATAGAAGTCATGGGCATCACACTAACAATTTTCATAGGCGTGCCATCGGGATGGGAAGATAGGACATTTGGCGACGGTTGAAACATAATGACAGGTGAATTAGGCGATCGGGTGGTGCTAGGTGATGACCCCGATTTGGGCTTGACACGTTTGCTTGCTTTTCCACCAGATTTTGCACTTGGAGGGGTTGGCTTATTGGGTTTACCAGAATTGGAACTTGCTCCTTGATCGTGGTTCAAGGAAGGTTTGTTACTAGGATTTTTGCCACCATCCGACTTAGATTCTGGCTTTGGTTCTGGGCAAATACATGAGGCTTGTGCCGCCACTTTGTTGACCTCAATCTCTGGTTCAGTGGCAGGCGGCGGCGGAGGTGGAGGTGGAGGTGGAGGTGGCACATAGGGGCTGGTCATGAACGAGCCGGCCGATTGCGCAAAAGCCGATGATCCACTCCACCACAAGGTTAAGCCCAAGCAAGCAACCCAAATGGATAGTCTTTTATTGAAGTGATTTGACCTTGCCATGAAAAAAAATCTAGCGTGACATGGTAAAGAGGAGTTTAAGACGCATCTTCGATCAGGGTCTTGTTATCTTGGTCCATTTGTATTTTTTGGAGTGCCCATGTCGCATTTGATCTTGGCCCGTAGTCGCAATGATATGCGTCAGCACCTTAAGATTTGGCGAGATCAAGGCAAAAAAATTGCTTTGGTTCCAACGATGGGTGCCTTGCATAACGGCCATATTGCTCTCATCGAACTTGGGAAGCAATACGCGGACCATGTAGTCACTTCGATTTTCGTTAACCCGACTCAATTTGGTCCCAATGAGGATTTAGCCCGATATCCGCGTCAAGAGGATGAAGATCGTGCGAAATTGTGCACCATTGGTTGCGACCTTCTATACGCGCCTAACTTAGAGGAACTCTATCCGCAAGGCTTTCAAACACGCATCGAACTGGGGGCGATTACGCAACGTTTAGAAGGCGTGTTTCGACCTCATTTCTTTAGTGGAGTGGCCACCGTGGTGGCTAAACTATTGCTGCAGGTTACACCTGACCTAGCTATCTTTGGAGAGAAAGATTGGCAACAGGTCCAAGTTGTTTCCACTATGGTTAAGGATTTGGACTTAGACGTCACTATATTGACCGCACCAACTGTCCGCGATCCTGACGGGTTAGCCCTATCGTCACGTAACGCTTATCTCAATGCCGAAGAGCGCCGTCTTGCTCCCAAGCTAAAATCCGCGCTAGACAAGATAGCCCACCAATTGAAGACAAATCCTGCGGGACTGGACTTCATTGTGGGACAAGCCAAACAGGACCTGCTTGCCGCAGGATTTAGGGAGATCGACTATCTGGAGGTCTGTCACAGCCTTACCTTAGAACCTTGGCAATTGGGTGATCCTGCCCGTATTTTGGTTGCAGCTTGGCTTGGTCAGACGCGATTAATTGATAATATCGGCACAAGCTAAACTCAGGAATAATCGTCAGTTTTGAGATTTACCACGCACCTAATTTGAACAATTCCTGACGCAGTGGTTCAGATAAGCCTTCTCCACCTTCTAGATTTTTATGGTCGGGCGGTGCATCCTTAGCCAAGAGATAACGCCACCCTTGAAAGGCGCTACACCGTTGAGGCACTGTTTGAATGGGATCGTGCTGGAGTAGGATTTCACACCTGGTTTTGCCTGTGCCATCTTCTAGAGTCACAATATCTTCGATAGGATGACGCACAAGGATCTGCCCTTTAATTACCCAATAAAGCGATCCTCCATCGAGCACTTCATCGCGCCGCTTTGGGGTCATCCGCGTGTCACAGACCGGGCGGGGGGCAAGACCTAAATTTTGACGTGTGGAGGCTTGATGCTCATGCCAATCCAGTAAATCCTGAAGGCAGGTAGCACCAACAGCCAGTTTGATCATATGAAGGGGCATTGGTCTGATTTATTCTGGCTTAAGTCGAATTAAAGTGTCTCCCGCCTTAACTTGGCGGCCATCTTGAACATATATTTCTTGGATGAAACCATCACGGGTGGCGGTCAGCGCGTGTTCCATTTTCATAGCTTCAAGCACGGCTAGGACCTGCCCTTGCTTAACCTGCTGATTGGGCTTGCCATAAACCATCACAATTTTACCAGGCAAGGGGGCTTGAATATCATCGCTGGCGTCTAATCCGTCAGAGTTGTCATGGGTACTTGTCAATCGATAATGCCAAACCTCACCATTTTCGACCAAGGTAACCCCAACTTTATCAACGAATAAAGTGGCGGCAATTGATCCAATTGTTGCATCACCATCGACCATTGCACGATGATTTTTGTCGTGGGCAATCAACATTGTCCATGCACCTGATTGACCGACAACTTGCAGGAGATTTCGCGCAACAACCCCGTGATCGCCAGCGATACTAGCGCTGATTTGGGTTGCATCTGACTTTATGCTTAGGCTGTATGTGTCGGGTTCGCCCTCAAAATGCACCGCTAAATGAGCATTGGCATTAAGGCGCCAGCCGTCTGCCAGGTTAAATGGCGACGGAAAATCGCCAATTTCTAATTCGCGTGCCACTTGCACCCCAATGGCCCCAAGCGCAAGCCGGCGCGCGTCATAGCCATCTGGCTTTGATAATACACTTGCCGCTTCTTCCAATAAGCCAGTATGGACTTCGCCTTGAAGAAAGGCGGGTAAACGACACAGCCTTTCCAAATAGCCAATATTGGTCTTAATGCCCGTAACCACGCGAGTGGACAATTCTTGTTGCAGAAGTCTTATGGCTTGCGGACGATCCTGCCCATGCGCAATTGCTTTTTCGATCAAAGAATCATAAGTATCGGGGAAACGATCTCCGAGATCAAACCCCGAATCGATCCGGATTTTGCTTTGGTGGCTTAATCCGCCCAGTACGCCAGAGGAAGGCAAAAAGCCTTTGCTAGGATCTTCGGCCACAAGGCGGGCTTCGATAGCCGCCCCTGTCATGATGATATCGGCTTGGTTTAATGGCAATTTTTCACCCGCCGCAACGCGTAATTGCCATTCGACCAGATCAAGCCCAACAATAGCTTCTGTAACTGGATGTTCGACTTGAAGCCTGGTATTCATTTCCAAAAACCAAAAACCATCAGGGCGAAGCGGTCCTTGGCCGTCAAACACAAATTCGACAGTACCAGCATTACAATAATGGACGGCGCGCGCGATCTTGAGAGCCGCTTGAGTTAGGCTATCTCGGACCGCTTCTGTCATGCCCGGTGCTGGGGCTTCTTCGATAAGTTTTTGTCGGCGTCGTTGGATTGAACAATCACGCTCAAATAAATGCACAAGGTTGCCATGTAGATCACCAAAGATTTGAACCTCAATATGGCGGGGACATAAAACGAGCCGTTCAAGCATCACCCGATCATCTCCGAACGCTGCTGCGGCCTCACGCTTGGCACTTTGTAAAGCCAAGGCTAAACCGTCCAAGGATTCCACCACGCGTATGCCACGGCCCCCTCCCCCCGCAACCGCTTTTATTAAGAGCGGGAAACCGATGCGATCAGCTTCAGTCTTTAGTCGCTCAGTGCTTTGTTCGGCCTCCCAATAGCCTGGCAATACCGGGGCCCCGACCTGCTGAGCAATAGCCTTGGCCCGGTCCTTCAAACCCATGTCACGTATGGCATCTGGGCGCGGTCCTACAAAAGCAATACCAGCAGAGGTACAGGCCTGCGCGAAGTCAGCATTTTCGGATAAAAATCCATAGCCAGGATGGATGGCATCGGCCCCTAATTCCTGTGCAGCCTTGAGGATGAGATCTCCGCGAAGATAGGAATCACGGGCGGCTGCAGGCCCCAAACGTATGGCGTGATCGGCTTCTCTTACATGCTTGGCATTCTGATCGGCATCTGAATAAACTGCGATCGTCGAGATACCTAATCGACGCGCGGTTCGCATGATACGACAAGCGATCTCCCCCCGATTTGCGATCAATAATGTGTTAAACACGCAAGCCCTCCTCTCACAGCCATTGGCATGGTTTGTAGGATGGGCATAGCCTTCACACCAGTAGTATGATGGGGAAATTCACCCACTCAGCCTACGAGGCCCAAAGCAATAATTAAACTCAAAAACAGACTGATTAAGATGGGAGCAAAAAAGCAAACACAATTGTACGCCATAATGCAGAAAACCACTTAACACCATATGCCTCTTTAAACTGGAAAAAAGATGCAAGAATACACCCAAAAGGACAACATTTTGATCCTTAAAAACGAACCAATGAGCCAAGATTGCTAAGCTTGAGAAAAAAACGACATAAATGATTATTAATATAAAACAAAAACACTATGATCATAGAGTGTAATACCGCGCTTTAGATAAATAATAGCCAAATGAAAGTTAAGCTTAAAGGAATGAGAAGGAAATAAAATTTATAAACTGTATTGTGAAATTTATAACAAAATAGTTCTGAATTTTCGATTTTGCTGGTAATTTTCTGATTCAATAATGATCATTGGGTGTTGATTTTGATTTTTTTAGACAATGCGTTTAGCAGCAACCCCTTCCAATCTTCCTCCGTTAGGACTTCAATGGTTTGCTCATTTTGACGATTGGTGGCTGAGGTAGGCCCGCCACTGAGTGAGGCGGTTAGAGTTTTTTTGGCAAATTCTACCTGTTTTAAGGCCTGATACTCTATTTTAAGCGCCAATTGAAAAGATTTTCTAGCTGCTTCGAGTTTTTTGGGCTTAGTGGCAAAGTCGGAGTTAGTGCGTGCAGATTGGTTGTGGGGCGTTTGGTTGTGGGACGTTTGGTGAACAAGACTATTGGTCCCAGTGATAGCAAACACCAGAAACATCGCAAAATTGGAAGCTAGAAACATCGAAAACGGCGGTACATAGTGGCTGCTAAGACCCATGACATAACGTCTTGTCAAAGTGCCAAGTCGAAACACTAGCATGGGAAAGAACGCCAAGTTTTAGAATCAAAATGCGTGATCCCATGGAACGCTTCTTCCAGCACATGCAAAAACGAGCGATGCACGTGCGCCTACTGTCCACACCCATGACAAAAGTCCCCGATAGGGCTTGTGCCGCAATTAAGGCATGCGAGATTTTGGGCAGGTACGTTGGGATTTTTGAAAAGTGGGTTTGTGGTCTCTTTCTGGTTGGGGCTAGGTACCTCAAAATTTACTGCCACCTTGGTTTCCATCGAAGACTTTCTCGATCCACAAGCATTCCAAGGTTTGCCATTGGCCAATACTTCAAGTCAAATTCGCTATTGTCTCAAAAATGACCAGATGAAAAATCACCCTAATCTACAAATCAGTCCCCTCTTTTGCAGGCAAATCAAGGTTCAATTGGTCGTTGTGCTTGAGCTTTAGACCCATTGTTATCCATGTTATGCCAATGAAAACAAGATCGACGCCCAGAAATATCCCCAGACTATAAGCACTTGAATAAGGCCAGCGAAACAAAATCATTAGACCAAGCAAAAGCGTAATCACACCCGATGCAGCGATCCAGACCCAAGGAATGCCTTGCTTAAAAGGAAAAGCGAGAAAAATCCGAACAAAACCAGATATCAAGAGTGAAAAGCCAAGAAATAAAGTCAGGACTGACGCGGCTAACAGCGGATTATTAAATGTCATAATCCCGGCAACTATATAAAGCACCCCTAATAGTGCCCAAAGCATAAATCGACCCCAAGTCTTAACTTGAAACGCATGAATGATCTCGAAAATGCCACTGACAATCATCATAGCCCCTACAATCACCACAGTTGCAACCGTTGCCGTGACAACGCTGCCTAACGCAATGATTCCAGCACCCAGATAGACAACGCCAAGGGCAACGATCCACCCCCATTTGCCGCGAAGCGCTTCAATACCCCGTGCAAGTGAAGGGGGAGGATTCCCAACATCAGTTGAATGGTTCATAAACCTCACTCCTCTAGCTCCAAGGCCAGAAGGTAACACGTGTTGTTGGATTTACCAGCTCCGATTTCGGACATTTCTATCCTTGATCTAGCTTATAATGGATGGATTGATCATCGTTGCACGATTAAAACATATAGGATGATCAATGAGTTGGCTATTCATGTTTCGATCAGTGCCACCACAGCGCCCGCACACGTCGATCGGCGGTTGCCCCAGCAATCTTCGCGCGCAACCATCAGCTGCAAAGCGCCAAACGATCCAAGCCCGCTTCGCCACAGCTACGCCACAGCTCCACTCAGCGGGTCTTGTCTACCCATTATAAAAAAGAAGGCGAGCAGACAATATTGATCAATAACCCAGACCAATGGGCTGAAGCAGCTCGCTTAGACACGATTATTTGCGGCTTCCCGTAAAGCCTGATGATCCGGTCCAACTCGCGTGCGACACGCGCACCTGACAAGGATGTGTCAGCAACCAGCGCCAAACATTCACGGGTAAAGTCGTCAATCACCGCCAATATCTTGAACCCTCGGCCATCACCAAAGCTGTCTGAGACAAAGTCGAGGCTCCATCTAACCGAAGGTCTTGATGGTTCCAACATCGGCGCACGCGTCCCCAGAGCCCTTTTGCGACCGCGCCTGCGCTTCACCGACAGGCCTTCTTCGCCATAGATCCGCCGAAGCTTCTTATGGTTCATCATGATGCCAACACGATCCAGCATCAGGCCGATCCGGCGGTAGCCAAACCGGCGGCGCTGCCCTACAATCTCGCGCATCTTGACGCGAATGTCCTCATTATCAATGGCGGCGCTCGCTCACCCCAGCAAGTCTTTCAAGACAACATTGTCCAGCATCGCATCGGCCAGCAATCTCTTCAGTCTTGCGTTCTCTTGCTCCATAGCCTTCAGCCGACGCGCATCGTTCGGCAAGGCTTCTTACCGATGGCGGCTCATGTCTTACCATGCAAACCACCATACTTGGCCTTCCACTTGTAAAATGTAGCACTGCTCACACCGTGCTTGCGGCACACATCACCCGTCGGCACACCGCGCTCGTGTTCCTTGATCATCTCGATGATCGGTAATTGCGTAAATCTGCTCTTGCACATCTGTCATCCTCTCGTCTGAGGATCCTACAAACTAATGGCCGGATTTTAAGGAGTTGGGTCAATATAGGCTCACTTTATCGTCACTTGCTAATCCCAACAAGTTACCCTCGAACTCACGTTCAGACACGCTTCGAACAAGCTGCAATGATCGGAGCTGAAACTTTAGTCAATGGAGGCGTTTGCATGCGGGAAACATACCAGCAAACATGCGATGGCGTCAGCAAGCAAACGCATTTTGATGTTTTGCAGTGATGGCTAGTTTGGACGCTGCATTGTTAGGTTGAGCCGATGCACAACGCAGTAGGCGTTTGACTAGCATCGCGCCGGTGTGTTTTAGTGGATGGGTTCGAAACTGAACAACGGGATTCTCTAAAGGTTGATCTTGGTTGTGCAAGCGGCCAAACGCAAAGCACGCGGTTACAGCAAGTCATTTTATCGCCATGGCTTATGTGTGGTCCTTCAAACGTAATCTTAGCTTAATCTATCTGCACCTAGCCACACGTTTTGGAAAAATGTCAGTAAATTGCTTTTCTTAAGGGCAATCGTTTGTTAGTCAACGGCAATCGAAAATGGCGAAGCGGTTAGGGTGACGACGTTGGCACATGAGGAGCAAAAACAATTCTGTTTGTCGGTAAAACAAAAATTTCCAGATTTCTTTCGCGACAAATGGGTGCTAGACATCGGTTCATTCGATATCAACGGCAATAATCAATATTTATTCACGCAATGTGGGTATTTAGGCCTCGATTTGCTGCCTGGCAAAAACGTCGATTTAGTTTCCACCGGGCACGAGCTGCAATTGCCCGATGCAACATTTGACGTTATTATATCGACAGAATGCTTTGAGCATGATCAATATTATGCCAAAACCATCACCAACATCGTGCGCATGCTGAAGCCCGGCGGCTTATTTTTGTTTACATGCGCTACGACCGGTAGGCCAGAACACGGCACGCGTCGCACCACACCAGAGGATGCGCCGTTTACAGGGGCATTCGGGGATTGGGGCGACTATTATAAAAATTTAGAAGAAGCCGACATACGGGCTGTTTGCGATATCGAGCAATTTTTTTCGTGTTTCGAGTTCTCAAGTCAACACAAAACCCACGATTTGTATTTTTGGGGCGTAAAGCACGGCGTGTTGCCGTCGCGCGACGATTATTCGTTTCATCTGCCCGAGGCACCTTTGCAGCGTACGTACGAAGCGCTACGGCGGCTGGAAGATGAAGCGGCTGCGACCGCCTCGGCATTGCACGAAGAACGAACCCATCGTGGCGAGGCTGAAGCACGTTGCCTGATTCTACAAGATCGCGCGACATGGTCGGAAGGGCGTTTGTCGGAAACCGAGACGCGTTTGTCGGAAACCGAAACGCGTTTGTCTTCAACGGAGATGCGTCTAAGCGAGACGGAGATGCGTTTAAGTGCAACCGAAACACATCTAACCGCAACCGAAAACCGATTAAGCGAAGCACAAGCGCAGGCGGCCCGGGCATTGCACGAAGAACGCACCCAACGCGTGGAGACTGAAGTACGTTTAACCGCAACCGAAACCAGATTAAGCGAAGTACAAGCGCAGGCGATGTTTGCGGAAGAAGAGCGCCGTCGCATCATCGGCTCAAACTCGTGGCGCATTACTCGGCCGTTACGGGCGGCTGCGCGCCTGGTGCGCGGACAAACGACAGGCTTTCGCAAATGACGGCGGTGCTGTGGCGAGCTATAAAAGCTGCGGGCTACCTTGCGCGCGGCGATTGGTGAGGGTTACGCAAACGCATCAATTTTTAATAAGTTAAGAACCGGCGTTTGACGGGATGTGTGGCATCGTAACGACCGGTTATACTTTGTTTGTTGCGCACCTGATTGCCCAACGGTTACAGAAAAACGGTATAGCTGCTCAGATTATGTCATCGATGCCGCAAGATTTTACCAATTGTATGTACGTGGTGCTGTGTCCGCTTCCGCAAATGTTTGATCGGTTGCCACCGCCTGAGCGCAGATTTGCATTTCAATGGAGCAAAGCGTCAGCTCACGTTGGTTTACGCATGAGTACTTGGATACATTTATTAACTCGCATTCTGTCATTGACTATTCTTTAAAAAATATTGAATTTTTAAAGGAAATAACATTGCTCATCCCCATGTTCATTATTTGCCCATCGGAGCTTCGGCCGATTACGGCCGTGACGTGACGGTCAACGAAAAAAATACGATGTTTTGTTCTTCGGCGACTATCTAAGTTCGCCACGCCGGCAACGCATGCTCGAAGCTTTGGGCAAACGGTTTCGCGTACATATGGTCACTGACCTATTCGGCGAAGAAATGATCCGCACGATTAAACAATCACGGGTCGTTATCAATCTCCATTATTATGAAAACGCCCTGCTTGAAATGCCGCGGCTGCAAGAATGTTTGTCGCTTGGCGTGCGCGTGGTGTCGGAAAGCGCACACGATCAAGCGGAATATCCCGAGTTGGGTAATGGGGTTACATTTTTCGAGACCGGGTCGATCGAGGCCATGTTGGCGGCCGTCGAGCGGGGTTTGACTGCCGAAGACGATGCTCCGGCACTTGCATGTGCCGCTTCGCAAAAGCGCTTCGCATTTATGTTTGATCGTTTTTTGATCGCGAAGGGCTTTTTACCTGTTGCTCACGTTGCAGAGTTAACGTTGACTTTGCCGACGGGTGCCAACACCTTCGGATTGTCGATGCCCGAAACCATTGCCCGTCGGCGCCTATTTGAAACGATTTGTCCGGAAGGTTGTGCTCTATTTGACGGCATCGTACGGCACCCGGGCTGGATTGGTTGCGGTTTAAGTTTTGCCGCCTTGGCGCGACACGCGTTGCAAAACGATCATAAATCGATCACGGTGATGGAGGACGACGTTGTGTTGCCGCCCGATTATGCGGCCTTACGCAAAAGCATTGACGCTTTTCTACAATCGAAAAACGATGCGTGGGATGTTTTTTCCGGCGTGATCGCCGACCTGCACACGGATACGGTTGTCTCGGCGGTGGAAACGTTCGACGGTCGTACGTTCGTCACCGTAAATAAAATGACGAGTACGGTATACAATATATATAACGAGCGAACGTTACACCTGCTGTGCGAATGGAATCCTGATAACCAAGATGCAGTCACCAACACCATCGATCGTTATCTCGAAAGCCGCCGCGATTTGCGCGTGATCGTGATGTTGCCGTATTTCGTCGGGCATCGAGAAGAGGTTACTTCGACGCTGTGGGGTATCGGCAATGAACGATATTCAATCATGATTGCGGCAAGCGAAGCGCTGCTGCGTCGCAAAACCGACGATTGGTTGGCAGAACGTGCTTGCAGCGTGACACCATTGCGTTGAATTGCGGCCGAATGCAATTATCACCAGTGACTCTATTTTATGCTAGAGTTTTTTGTGACTACGCTGCTCCGCTATCCACATTCATCGATATATATGCGTGCGCGTTTTGTTCCTATTCTAAACAATCCAGCCAACCTGTTGGATGGTTGGATACTCGTCTACCTCTGCATTGCCATATTTAATGCCCGTTATACTGGATAACGCGACAGATGATAGCGAACCCTTCGATCAATTTGTAATCCCCACCGACTTGCAGAGGTAACTCATGGCTTTTCGACCCGGTGCCAACTAGGTCTAAATCTTTGGTGCCGTCAAAAATTGAAGCGCATGCATTGCTGGCTGCCCGTCAGCGCATCATCTCTAAACAAATTTTGTGCTCGGGAAGGTTTGTACGCCGAATGAAGGTTCTGATCAGATTAAAAAGCATGAAAAGTTAGACAATAAGAGCCACCTGATGGTACTTGGTGCACAATTTTATCTTGTAATAATCTTAAAAAGACCGTGGCGACCCAAGCAGGATTCGAACCTGCGACCGTCCGCTTAGAAGGCGGATGCTCTATCCAGCTGAGCTATTGGGCCTAATGTGACCAGGGTTCGCGACGATAAAACGTAAAATTATCGCCATAGGAGCGCGGAATGCGTTTTGGATCCTTTCGGTCCATCACTTGAAACGCAAGCCCATGTTTTTGTGCATAAAATATAGCTTCGTCGCGTGTATCAAAGCTTAAGCGTACTTGGCCTTGGGTATCTGCACTTGAGGTCCAACCCATTAAAGGATCAGAGCTGCGAGCCGCATCAGTCTCAAATTCCAACATCCAGACATTGGTCTTAGCGCGACCAGATTGCATTGCTGATTTGGACGGACGAAAAATTCTAGCAAAACCCATGAGACCCTCGACCATTTATGCAAAAGCTTGGATTTATGCCTAAGTTTGATCGCGTTTGGCACATTTGTAAAACCCCACGCTGCACCCATTCTAGGGACCTAAATGGTCGGGGAGACAGGATTCGAACCTGCGACCCTCTGGTCCCAAACCAGATGCGCTACCAAACTGCGCTACTCCCCGAAAGGGACGCCTATAGCGCGACCGACCTTAGAAGGGCAAGCATTGTGATCAGATTTTACTGAAGTCAAATAGCCTAAAATCTTATGGGGGGAAAATTCTGTGCGAAACCTTCTGGCCAGGTTTAATTCCAAGCCGCATGGCTTCCCCTGCTCCAATTTCTAACACACCCAGTACAGGCCCATCAGAGGGCACCAAGTCACGCGATAGCGGCGCTGCATTAGCGACAATATTGGCAATAATGCCATTTTCTCGAATGAAGATAAGGTCGAGCGAGACCAATGTGTTTTCCATCCAGAATGTAGCGGGGGTAGGTTTTTTAAAGTCGAACAACATACCCGTTCCAAGCGGCACTTGTGTGCGCCACATCATACCGATTTCCCTAGTGCGCGCAGTATCTGCGACCTCAACCTTAAACCCACGGACACCTTTTGGGGTTTTTATGCTTAAACTCTCAACCCGTAATCCAGTTTGCGGCCCATTCAGCATGACGGGTTGGGCTAAACTCAACATTGGCGTGACTAAAAATGTCACACAAAAAAGCAGGGTGATTGTTATGAATTTGCTCATGATGATACTTACACGCCCTTTGGACCAGCCGTGCCGGCTGACCCTACCAAATCTACACCCTTGGATCTATCACATAGGAGAAAGAACATGATTGGGTATACCTATACAATCATGCGTTCCTGTTTAGGTTATACCCACTTGGGCTATTGAAAATCTATCGGATGCTGGTTTATTAAAAGAAACGAAATCCTCAGTCGTCTGCCTGAACGACGGCTGTTGCAATGGCCCCTTTTTCACTCCTCTCAACACGTGCGCGCAACACTTCACCGCCTTCAACCTGATCAATTCCGCCACGGCGCAAGGTAGCAACATGAACAAAGATATCTTCCGCATCCGGACCATCCTTGGTTAGACCGGCAAAGCCATAGCCTTTGGAGCGATTGAACCATTTGACTGTAACTTGCTCAAACGTATCCACATCCTCTGGCGGTGGACGTACAATTGGCCGCACACTTAAAATCTCAACAACTTGAAGCCCACGTTCACCCTCAGCTGTCAAAACAGAAATTCCATCCCCTTCTTTTGGGATCATGGTACCATATTTGCGCAAAACACTAATATGGAGAAGGGCGTCAACTTCGTGATAACTCGCCTCACTGCTGGTATTAATTTGAATAAATCCAAAGCCTTTAACTGGGTCAAACCATTTAACTGTCCCTTCCGCCATCGTCCCCAATGGCTCTGGACCCATAGATGTAATTGTTTCGAGTAATTGGTGTGTCACGATGCTTATCCCTCACTCAATCCGTTTCTGTGCCCCCACCAACAAGCTAAGCTGCTTATAAAGAGATGGATGACACAAGACGGCAACTAAGCCTACAAGATGTTAGGTTACCCTTTGGTAAGTAAACACAAGGTTTACAAACGTGCAACCACTTTTTGGTAATTAAGATTTTTGAGACTGCTAGATGATCTGCTACTAGAAACACTTGACCCAGCACTCGAACAAGAGCCCATATCTGTGCATTGCCTAATCCCTAAAATTCGCTGCTTCGGCGGGTCATGGGAGGTCATCATATGTAAGTTCATCCTAGGGAAATCAGAAGAATGGCTAGCAATGCCGCTCCCAATTCAAATCTTTTCGATCAGTTCGAGCCAGAATCGACCTCAGCTGGAAGTTTAGGCTATTCGGCAAAAGATATTGAAGTTCTAGAAGGACTAGAACCGGTTCGTAAACGCCCTGGTATGTATATTGGCGGCACCGATGCTCGCGCGATGCATCACTTGTTTGCCGAGGTCCTTGATAACGCCATGGATGAAGTCGTCGCTGGCCATGCCACATGGATCGAAGTGACGCTAGAGGCCGATGGTGCTTTGGCAGTCGGTGATAATGGGCGCGGAATTCCGATCGATCCGCACCCAAAATATGTGGATAAATCGGCCTTAGAAGTTGTTATGACCGTACTTCATGCCGGGGGTAAATTCTCTGATAAGGCCTATCAAACCTCTGGCGGTCTTCATGGCGTAGGCGTCTCGGTTGTCAATGCACTGTCAAACCGCTTGGAAGTTGAAGTTGCGCGCGACAAACGACTGTATCGCATGCAATTCTCGCGCGGCATGCCACAGGGCCCGATCGAGCATTTAGGGCCGATTCATAACCGCAGGGGTAGTGTTGTTCGGTTTCATCCAGACCCAGAAATCTTTGGAGAAGGCGCAAGCTTTGATCCTGCGCGCCTGTTTCGCATGGCGCGCTCAAAAGCCTATTTGTTTCGTGGCGTAGAGATCCGCTGGAAATGTGCGCCAGAACGCATAAAAGCCGGCGATCACACTCCAATTGAGGAAATTTTATGCTTTCCCAATGGATTGGCAGATTATCTTCATAGTACAATTGGGGATGCCCTAACCGTTACCAGCCAGGTATTTGCCGGGCGAACCACCCAAGCCGCTGGGCATGGCGGCGTTGAATGGGCGATGACTTGGGGTGTGCGCGGTTTTGGCGATCGCGATGGATTTCTTTTATCTTATTGCAACACCATTCCCACGCCAGAGGGCGGCACGCATGAACAAGGCCTGCGCGGTGTGATCACCAAAGGCTTGCGCAATTATGGTGAACTTGTAGGTGACAAAAAGGCTGCCCAAATCACCGCAGAGGATGTCTTTAACACTGCTGCGGCCTTGGTAAGTGTGTTCGTGCGTGAACCAGAATTTGTTGGTCAAACCAAGGATCGCTTGGCGACTGCGGAAGCTGCGCGTATCGTTGAAAATGCAATCCGGGATCCCTTCGATCATTGGTTGGGTGCCAGTCCGCGTGAAGCGCGCGCATTGCTGGATTGGGCCATCGCTCAAGCCGATGACCGGATGAAACGTCGCAAGGAAAAAGAAGTTCAGCGCCAAAGTGCAACGCGAAAATTGCGGCTACCTGGAAAATTGGCCGATTGTGCACGCCAAGACGCCATTGGTACCGAGATCTTTATTGTAGAGGGCGATTCTGCTGGTGGCAGCGCCAAGCAGGCGCGTGATCGCACCACACAAGCTATTTTGCCGCTACGTGGCAAAATCCTCAATGTCGCCAGCGCAGGAGGCGATAAGTTGGCGGGCAACCAAGAATTGTCGGATCTGGCTTTGGCACTTGGAGTTGCCCCGGGCGCGAAGTTCCGGTTGCAGGATTTACGCTATGAGCGGATCATTATCATGACCGACGCGGACGTGGACGGTGCCCATATTGCGGCACTATTAGCGACCTACTTCTTCCGCGCTATGCCCCAATTGGTGCATGCAGGGCGCCTATTTGTGGCTTTACCACCTCTTTACCGCCTCACGCATAATGGCAAAACACTCTATGCCAAAAATGATGCGCATAAGGATGAATTGCTCAAAACTGCCTTTGGCCCGCGCGCAAAGGTTGAGGTCGGTCGCTTTAAAGGCCTTGGCGAGATGATGCCAGCACAGCTTAAGCTTACGACCATGAACCCAGCCACACGGACACTGGCGCGTTTAGTGATCCCGGAAGGAGATATACCCGGTGTGGGCGAGTTGGTTGAGACCTTGATGGGGCGCAAGCCAGAGCTAAGGTTTAAATGGCTACAGGAAAATGCGCGTTATGCAGAAGAGCTTGACGTTTGAGGCAGGAACAAATTTGGGGCTTGCCCATTTCATCCTTCTGCGCCAAACAAATAGCCAAACAAAACATGCTGGGAGCCTAAAGAATGAGCCGGGACATTGACATCATTGTATTTGGCGCATCTGGATTTACCGGTCGTCTTGTCGCTGAATATCTTGCCAAAACCTATCCAAGCGGTGTGCGCTGGGCGATGGGGGGGCGTAATGAACAAAAGCTTACCGCCGTGCGCGATGAAATTGGTGCCCCAAAAGATACGCCCATCATTGTCTGTGATACCGAAGATGCAGCGTCTTTAAAAGCGATGATTTCTTCAACCATAGTGCTTTTAACCACCGTTGGCCCCTATCAGACCTATGGCAGCGAAGTGGTTGCCGCCTGCGCCGAACTGGGCACCGATTATGTCGATTTATGTGGTGAGCCTGCGTGGATGCGCGCCATGATTGATGCACATGAAGCCAAGGCCAAAGCTTCTGGCGCGCGGATTGTGTTCTCGTGTGGCTTTGATTCCATTCCATTTGATCTAGGCGTTCAATTGGCACAAGAAGCCATGCTGACCCGTTCCGGTAAGCCTGCGCGCAACATGAAGGGCCGTGTGCGCAAAATGCGGGGAACATTTTCGGGTGGAACCGCAGCCAGCCTCAAGGCCACGATGGCAGCCGCGATGAAAGACCCGGGCATAATGGATTTGTTACGCAATCCTTTTGCTTTAACTCCCGGATTTGAAGGCCCAGCTCAGCCCCATGGTCAAAAGCCGTATTTCGACGAAAAATTAGGCACGTGGGTTGCCCCTTTTGTGATGGCACCCATCAATACCCGTAATGTCCATCGCACAAACGCGCTCCTTGGCCATCCATATGGCAAAGACTTTGTCTATGAAGAAATGTTGGTCACGGGGCCCGGTGATAAGGGAAAGGAGATTGCCTTTGCGGTCGCTGGCGACAAAAGCTTAGGCGCAGAGGGCGGCCCAAAACCCGGCGAAGGCCCGTCCAAGGAAGAACGCGAAGCTGGCTTTTATGACGTACTTTTCGTCGCAGAGGCCGAAGCTGGGCCGGATGTCCAAGTCGTTGTGACAGGTGACCGCGACCCCGGCTATGGTTCCACCTCAAAGATGATCACAGAAGCGGCGCTTTGCCTAATCCAAGAAGCTAAGGATGCCAAAGGTGGGATTTGGACGCCCGGCGCCATCATGGGCCCTGCCCTTCGCGCCCGCCTGATCAAGAGTGCAGGCCTGACCTTTGACGTCATTGTACCTTAAAAACTAAACGGTGCGGCGGGCTTTAAGGGCCGCCAGTAAAGTGCCGTCGTCGAGATGATCCAACTCACCACCCATCGGTACGCCTTGCGCAAGGCGGGTGGTCTTAACGCCACTATCTGCCAGTAAATCAGCGAGATAATGGGCTGTCGTCTGGCCTTCTACTGTGGCGGCGAGCGCTAAGACCACTTCGCGTATCTGGCCCAAGCCAACGCGCGCCAAAAGGCCTCCAATACGCAAATCCTCCGGCCTAATCCCATCGAGGGCGGATAACACGCCGCCCAAGATATGATAGTGACCCGAAAAAGCGCCCGAGCGCTCCAGCGCCCATACATCGCTGACATCGACAACCACACACAGGATCGTGGGATCGCGCGACGGGTCGATACAAATGGCACAAGGATCCATCGTATCCAAATTACCGCATTGGCTACACTGCTTAATCTTGAGCGCCGCATCGCCAAGCGCTTCGCCCAGTGGCTGCATCAGCGTTTCACGCTTTCGCAACAGATGTAACGCGGCGCGACGGGCAGAGCGAGGCCCCATGCCCGGCAATTTTGCCAGAAGCGATACTAAGCGCTCAATCTCTGGGCTCGCTACCGCCCGCTTGGTGCGTGAAACTGGCTCACCCATCCTAAAATGGCATCTTAAAGCCGGGCGGTAGGGGCAAGCCCCCCATCAGATCCTTTTCCATAGCACCACGGCTTACTTCTACCTTTTTGCGGGCATCTTCAAAGGCCGCCTTGATCAAATCTTCAAGAATTTCAACATCTTCTGGGACACATAAACTTGGGTCAATGGATAGTGCGATCAATTTACCCTCGCCATTGGTGGTTACTTTGACCAAGCCGCCACCCGATTGGCCTTCGGCTTCAATTTTTTCCATCTTCTTTTGTGCATCTGCGACCTTTGTCTGCATCTGCTGCATGGTTTTCATCAACCCGCTGAGGTCTTTCATCATGTCTATTCCAGTCCCTTTGACCATGATCGATTGGGGTAAACAGCTTAATCCCCTACCCGTTTGCGGGTAAAGTCCACCGATAAAACATTGTCTGGCGCAATGCTATCCTCATCGACTTCCACTTCCATTGCATCGAGATCAATTGGAGAGGTCTCATGCTGGATCGCACTGGGCACCGGTGCCGGTCTAATTTCAACAATACGTGCGCCGGGGAAGGCTTCCAGTGCCGCTTGAATTTCTGGTGCGGCTGTTGCGGCGTCTAAACGCTCTTGCGCCAAACGTTTGGTGCGCTCAACAATACTTTCGCGCCCGCCTTTTCCCAATTCCACACGCCATTGGGATTGGGTAAGCGCTGTTAAGGCCTCAGCCGTACGCTTTAGAAGATCTGCGGGGGCATTGGGCAGAAGCTCAATCACCAGCTCTCCAGGTTTAAACCCGATCAGTCGCACAAAGCGCTCTAACTCTGTTACCAGCACGATTTCACGGGCTTCTTCGAGCATTTCGAGAGCCATCTCAAAGCTACTTGGCCCAAAGGCCGCTATGACTTGGGCGGCTACTTCAATGGGTTCGATAACTGGGTCGGGTGCCATGTTGGTAGCCGCTGTAGCGGCAGATTCTGGCGTATGAGGCAAGGCAGAGGACGCATTTGACTGTACTGGCGCAGCTGGAGTTGAGACAGATTGCCCCTGCAACAGGCGGGCTAAGTCCTCGGGCGGTGGCAAGCTCAAGGCAGCACACAGCCGTAACAAACACATTTCAGCGGCTTGAACGGGGTCTGGCGCGCGCGTTACTTCTTCAAACCCGCGCAACAACATCTGCCATAAGCGTGCCAAAGCCGCAGGCGACGTCGATTGGGCAAAGGCCCGCAAGCGTGCAATCTGATCGCTCGCACCAGCAGGATGCCAATCGCTACCCAGCACTTCAGCGCGGGTGATTTCATGGGTTAGGTCCATGAGGTCACGCAAAATCAGGCTGGGATCGGCCCCTATATCAAATTGCTCACGAAATTGCTCTAAAGCAGATTTGGCGTCACCCTTTAGGATGGAACCAATGAGGTCCAAGGTGCGTGAGCGGTCCGCGAGACCCAGCATATCACGGATATCGGCGCCTGAAACACCATTGCCACGGTCTTGCACGATGGCTTGATCTAAAAGCGAAAGACCATCGCGGGCGGAACCTTCTGCGGCACGCGCAATGAGGTCAAGCCCGTCTCGGGCAATCATGGTGCCTTCCTTCTGTGCGATCCTTTCGAGATAATCAGCAAGGATTGCAGGCTCAATGCGGCGCAAATCAAAGCGCTGGCAGCGCGACAATATGGTTACAGGAACTTGACGAATTTCGGTTGTCGCAAAGATGAATTTGACGTGCGGCGGGGGTTCTTCCAGCGTTTTCAACAAGGCGTTGAACGCGCTTTTGGACAGCATGTGCACTTCGTCGATGATATAGACCTTATAGCGCGCAGCGATGGGTCCATAGCGCACCCCATCGAGCAATTCGCGCATGTCCCCAACCCCGGTACGCGAGGCGGCATCAAGCTCAAACACATCAGGATGATTACCACGCGTGATCGCTTCACATTGGCTACCAAGCGGGTCAAGCACCATAGAGGGGTGATCGATGGAGGGCGACTGGTAGTTTAGAGCCCTAGCAATCAGCCGCGCTGTAGTCGTTTTACCAACCCCACGCACCCCTGTCAGCATAAAAGCATGTGCGATACGGTTCGCGCCAAAGGCATGGGTTAAAGTCCGCACCATGGCTTCTTGGCCAATCAAATCTTCAAACCGCTGCGGGCGATATTTTCTGGCGAGCACCAAATAAGGCTGGGTTGGCGCAATAGGTAGGGCACCCTCTTGATCAAAAATCGAAATGGTCAACATATCCGGGTCAGATTGTGCATCCATAGCTGCATTGTGCACCCCAAGAATTGGATGTTCACCTCTATCAAGCAGATCCATCTCATCCATAGCGGGGTTCCAAAACCATCAATCCATCCTAGGCAAAGGGCGGATCACCATGTGGCTTTACTTTTGATAACAAGCCCAGCTTTCCTAGTGAGGGTGGAGACCGAACGGCGACCCACAGCAAAACTCGTTGCGGCTGCTTCCTTCCGGACCTGACCGAATTGGCGAGGACTATGTCCACCGCCGATCTCCTCCTTCTCTATCGCAATTCGGCGATAGAGATTCAAGCTTTAAAGACTGCACCCATGCGGAAAATCTCCGCTTGACCAACACATAGCAGCCAGTTCAGATGCTTCAATGGTCACCCTATCTTCACCAATTCCTTTTAGTGCTTTTCCCCTTGATCGTGCCGGAGCAAGACGGCGTGATCAGGATTTTATCTTCGACCTATTGCGTCTTCGCGATACAGATTTAGTCTTAATCCAAGACGGCAAGCCGGTTTTAAAAGTCGGTGGGCAGCCATCAGCACCTAGAAAATTGTTACGACTCGCCGCCGCCAGCCGGGCTGGTTTTTTGCAAGAGCACAACGACACACTCATCTTTATGGGGCAAAATACGCATGGGCGCGCGACGTTTGCCGCGTCTTTACCCTCCAGTTTTGATTGGGATGACGGCCCATTACAGGGTTTAGGTGAGATTGAAGACATGAGAATGGCGGCAGGTGTAATGGATGTCGGCGACCTGGCCATTGCTGGAACCGCCAAATCTATTCTCGATTGGCACAGTCGTCATCGTTTCTGTGCTAATTGCGGCGTACCGTCTCAGGTGGCAGAAGCAGGCTGGAAGCGCCATTGCACGAATTGCGATAGCGAACATTTTCCGCGCACAGACCCTGTTGCGATCATGTTGGCCGTCCATGGTAATCGATGCTTACTAGGTCGGGGGCCAGGGTTTAGGGCTGGCTATGTTTCTGCTTTAGCCGGATTTATAGAACCTGGTGAAACTATAGAGGAGGGTTGCGCACGGGAATTACATGAGGAAGCAGGTGTGACCATGACCCATGCCCGTATTGTGGCCAATCAACCTTGGCCTTTTCCCTCGCAATTGATGATCGGCTTGATTGCTTCAGTCAAGAACCTTGAATTGACCATTGATCTGCACGAAATCTCTGAAGCGATCTGGTTTACCCGAGAGGAGGCGCGCGCCTTGCTATCAGAAGGCGGCTGTAGGCGTGATGGTGTCACACTGCGCGCGCCACCACCTCTTGCTATAGCACATCACTTAATTCAACATTGGATCCACGAAGGCTAATCGGGGCTCTCTATGTGTTGATTTTACCCTTATTGTGAAGGAGGTTGAGACGAAGACTGGGCCGAGTTTGGCGTGGTTGAAGCCACGCCACTGATAGTATCACTTTGTGTGGATTTACCTTTGACACTGGTGGGCGTCCCATTTGAAACATCACCAGTGATCTGATCTTGCAAAAGTTTTGCGGGGTCGATGGGTGCACTTTGCCCTTGGGGAATGTTGGGACCTGGCGCGTCTGTACCATCTGGATAGACCCATCGTGACGCACGACTATCGATGCTGATCGAACTTCTCGGAGCAAACCCTTGCGAGCCATCATTTAGTCGCAAAATGTACCATGCAATACTGGAATTGGTTTGCCCGATGACACGTACCATTTCCCCGATTTGTAGCGCGCGAATGGTCCGAGAATTTTCAAACGGTGTCGCTTGTACATTGGCTACTCTCATAGCTCGGCCAAGAACCCCAACATTTGAATAATCTGAGACATTCAGCTCATCTACAGCTGAATCATCATCAACAGTTGTAAAACGTTGAAGCAAAAAAACTGTGCTATTGGCACCTAAAGGTACGCGCATCCACAACTCACCCTCGGCTTCAACAACGCCATCGGAGACCAGTCGTGTTCCACCATCTACTGTGCCAACGATTTTACCTGACATAGAAGGTGTTTCGCGGAGATTTAAGAGGGCAGACGTGACGATATTACGAACCCCGCCATTGATTTTACTCGCAGATTTTCCTGCTATCAATTCGCGAAACAAGGCCTTTGGCGCAAACCCTTTTGCACCATCAACTGCAGTCAAGGACAACCACTCAATGCCAGACTTCATGCCAACCACCTGACCTGAAACAATTGTTCCTTCCTTAAGGTTAAGAGCGATTGGTGCATCAATATCAGGCTCTCGGCGCACTGCTATCCGTCCAAGAGCGCTATAGGACCTAGGAGCTTCTAAAACCTCCTCTTCGTGATGGTGATGGTCAAAAAGGCTGGTAAAACCAAAAACAGCGCCATAACCAATCAAACACGTCACACCAATAGCCACCAGGGTGAGAAAAATACGGGATCCTAAGCCTGATTTAGTCTCGTCGACTTCTAAGTTTGAATCAAAATCATGCGAATACATAACCTATGTCTCCGTTAGAGATCCCAATGAAATCATTTCATGGCCGCTTTGGCTTATTGTAGAACACATGTGTAATCTAAACCAATCACATGTCGGCTTATCCCATTGCGATAGTCTTACCATACACCATAGATCTCCACACCTTAGCTTTATAAAATGGAAAACTGAATTTCAACCTATAGTTCTTGATAGCCAAAACGGGTCAAACTGTTCGTTTGGTTCCATTAAGGAGGGTAGACAACCTCAACGCTGGGCTTGCACTTAATAGCCCAAATGCTCAACGTCTCAAAGGGTCGTTCTTCTCTAGCTACTTAAACAGCCGAACTATCAATGTCGGGCATAGGTAACCGGCTCATCGCAGGTTTGGTACTTGATCGTGTTTGGAGCAAGCTGCCATTTACTTTTATGCCGATCAGCTGATGACATCGTGCTTAACAAAGCCCTTGTTGACATCCTCAATCGCTGCGTTAATCAAGCATAAAATCGCTGAATCAATGGGAAACTGGAAGCGCAAGGCATGTCACCTCTTCCTTCCAGCCGTTCATACAGATGTAAACCCCATGCAATAAGGATTTGCAAGGTGAAGGCTCTCCTGATCGAGACCCCCTTCAAAACATTCACCACCTTCATGCAGCCTAGGTGATCACAAGGCCTTTTTATCTTAGCGAATTGGAACCAACTCCAATCCTATGGCTATGAAGACAATTACCAAAAAGGGCTAAAGTTAAGCCTTTTTGCCTGTTTCAAGGTCTGCCAGCTTCTGGATTTGTATCTGTTGGTGCAGCAAGGCTTGGCAGATTGGCTGGGGTGGTGGCAGGTTGGGAAACGGCTTGACCAGGTGGTGAGACGATCGTTTGTGACCCTGCTGCACTATGAGAAGTATCGGGTTCACCAGAAGATGTTGAAGTGGTAGGCATCGCAATCGGGGCCATAGATGCAAAAGCAATCCAACCCGTCCGGCCATCGGTGAGGGATATTTGAAACCAAGTTCCTGTTGCATTGGTTAATTGACCAATCACGCTAACCATTAGCCCAGTTTGCACTTGACCAATTTGCACGCTTTCATACCCAGGTTGCAGCCGTAAAGCAGCAGGGGGACCGATGATCTGATAGGTTATACTTTGATTATGCATCCATGGCCCGATCTGCACTGGCATAATTGGTCCATTGACGGCTTGGATTGTGTTTACGGCTGTAGGGTCAATATTTGAAAAATCCCCCTCCCCGTCGCCTAAAGTTGCCAATAAGGTTTCGCGCACAAAGCCAGAGCGCGAGCGATCATGGGGTAAAGTGATGCGGGCCCAATCCCTTCCCCTCACATGAAGTCGACCCGTCATATCCAATACAACCCCCTTGGCCAAATTAACGATAACTGCACTGTCGGGATCGGGCGAGACAAAGGCTTGTGCATCTTGACTTAATTGCCTGACAGCTGGGGGTGAAATTTGGGTCAGATTTAAGCCATCCGTCCGGGCCGTAAGGCCAGAATCATTTAGGTGTGAATTCTGACTTTCTTGGGTTGCAGGGTTATCAACTGGGGGTGAGGGTGCAAAGATCCGCGCGCTAATAATGCCTAAAAGGGCCAAACCTGACCCTAAAGCGACCAAGCGTGAAAATTGAATTACCCCTTTGCTGGGCACAAAAAACGGCTGAAATTGTCCTTTTAGATCTTTTCGGTGGTCTGACACTTTTAGCAAGGCTTGGCTATTAGAAATGGCCATGTTTGAAGGGGTGTCTATCTCTTCATGCTCGTAGTCTGCAGGAACTAAATGGCCTAGAAGTGCAAGCGGGCTATTACAGGCTGGGCAGACACTGTCGAAGCCTGCATAGGGCAAATCAATTCCCTGGGCGGCAAAATGACATAAGGAAGGATCGTTCAAACATTGCCCTTTGAGCACGTCTGCTACTCCAAGACTGACTTGTTTCTACAAAGCCAATTTTCATAAGCCTATCTAAACCATGGGATTTAGCCAAGCCTCTAAACCAAACGCGCACATGGCCATCATAAAAAAGCCCTAGCTGCTAGCTAGGGCTTTTAATCCGGATAAAAGGTCAAGTCGTTAGGCTTGATGGGCCAATAAAGCCAACAACAACAAAGCCACAATATTGGTGATCTTGATCATTGGATTGACCGCTGGACCCGACGTATCCTTGTAAGGATCGCCAACCGTATCGCCAGTGACAGAGGCTTTGTGGGCATCAGAGCCCTTCAAATGCTTGACGCCATCACGATCAACAAAGCCATCCTCAAAGGATTTTTTGGCATTATCCCAAGCGCCGCCACCTGAAGTCATCGATATAGCCACGAATAAGCCAGTAACAATAACCCCAAGCAACATCGCCCCAACAGCAGCCAAAGCTTGCGCCTTGCCCGCTATAGCATCGATCGCGAAGAACAAGACGATTGGCGACAACACTGGCAAAAGCGACGGCACAATCATCTCTCGGATCGCCGCTTTGGTTAGAATGTCAACGGCGCGACCATAATCAGGCTTACCCGTTCCTTCCATAATGCCAGAAATATCCCGAAATTGGCGGCGAACTTCTTGCACCACTGCTTCAGCGGCACGACCCACCGCAGTCATCGACCAGCCACCAAATAAATAAGGCAACAAGCCGCCAATGAGGAGACCTACCACCACATATGGGTTTGAGAGATCAAAACTGACATTAACCCCGGCAAAATAAGGATATTGTATGGGGTTGGTTGAGAAATATTTGAGATCTTCGGTATAGGCAGCAAATAAAACAAGCGCGCCCAAACCAGCTGAACCGATGGCATAACCCTTGGTGACGGCCTTGGTTGTATTACCCACAGCGTCAAGCGCATCGGTAGTTCTACGAACTTCAGGTGGAAGATTAGCCATTTCAGCTATCCCGCCTGCATTATCGGTAACCGGACCAAACGCATCGAGTGCTACGATAATGCCAGCAACCGACAACATGGTGGTGGTGGCAATGGCAATGCCAAAAAGTCCGGCAAGGTTAAAGGTCGTCAAAATACCACCAACAATAATCAAGGCCGGTAATGCGGTTGCTTCCATGGAGACAGCCAAGCCTTGGATCACATTGGTACCATGGCCTGAGACTGACGCCTGCGCGACCGATCGGACAGGGCGGTAATCTGTGCCTGTGTAATATTCTGTCACCCATACGATGGCTGCGGTGACAAGAAGACCCATAAGACCTGATAAAAACAAATTCATCGCCGTGATTGATACACCGGCAGTTGTGACATAAGTTTGCGTGATCAGGGTTTGAACAACCCAATAAAGGCCTGCAACCGACAAAAGGCCAGCAGCAATCAAGCCCTTATAAAGGGCATTCATGATGTTGTTATCTTTACCCAAACGGACGAAAAAGGTACCGATGATCGAAGTGATGATGGCCATAGCACCGATAGCTAATGGCAAGGACATCATGATTTGCGCACCCGTATCCCTGAAGAAGATCGAAGCCAACACCATGGTTGCCACCAAAGTCACGGCATAGGTTTCAAACAAGTCAGCAGCCATACCAGCACAGTCGCCAACATTGTCGCCTACATTATCTGCAATCGTGGCAGGGTTGCGTGGATCATCCTCTGGAATGCCCGCTTCAACCTTACCAACCATATCACCACCTACGTCGGCCCCTTTGGTGAATATACCCCCACCCAGACGGGCGAAGATAGAAATCAACGAAGCACCAAAGCCAAAAGCAACCAAGGGGTCAATTACTGAGCGGCTGGTTGGATCATGGCCTAAGATTTGGGTCAACAAATAAAAATAGCCAGCGACACCGATTAGCGCGAGGCCAGCTACCAACATGCCAGTTACAGCACCAGAGCGAAATGCCATGGATAGCCCAAGGGCCAAACTGCCCCGCGAAGCCTCTGTCGTGCGGACATTGGCCCGAACCGACACCAACATGCCGACATAACCAGCCAAGCCCGACAAAACCGCACCGACCACAAACGCCAAGGAGGTTTCAATCTTAAACAAGACTGTCAAAAGGCAGGCAATAACAAAACCAACAATCCCGATGGTGGTATATTGGCGGTTAAGGTAGGCATTGGCACCTTCTTGAATAGCGGCCGCAATTTCTTGCATCCGCGCGTTACCTGGGCTTGCCTTTAGGACCTGTTGTACGGTGAAAAAGCCGTAAATGAGAGCAATAAAACCCGCTCCAATGGCTGCAATTACACTCAAGACGCTAACGTCCATGTTCTTCCTCTTTTCGTTTCCCGGCTTCTACAAGGTTAAAGTGCATCCTTAACACCTGAAAGAAACCCCCAACTATTGATGCGACCTCTTTAGGGCGCTACCATGCGAGTTGCAACGGCCACTGGCTTGTTGAAGCCTTTGGGTAATTGGTCCATCACGCAAAACCTTAACATTCATGCAAAGAACAGGAAGGTCGGATAAATCATGATGTCGCCCTCTCGAAGAAACATGATGCGGTTTGGCCTTTCAATCGTGGCCTTAACCGCTCCCGCATTTGGTAACTCGGCTCTTGCGCAAGAAAAAAAACTGGAGGCTGCAGATCGTAGCAATTTGGAATTGAATTTTATCGTGATGCCAATTGTCCGAGATGGTGTTTTAGAAAATTATATTTTTGTCTTGTGTAATGTTCGCATGCAGGACGTTTCACAAGCTGATTTTGTGCGTGAAAAACATTTCCTAGTGCGAGATGCGATAACTAAACAAACTTCCCGTAACCCAATTCCTGCAGGAAAAACCCGCAATTCTTATGATACCGGCGCTATTAGCCGTGCGATTACCACAGCTATTACCAGCATTAAACCAGGATTAAAGGTTGTGAAAGTGCAGCTTACCAAAGTGGAATTCATGGGTCGCTAAACCAATGGATCGCTTGATCTCAGAATGACACACTCCAACCCATTTTTTTTGGTAGCCGAATTACTTGCCCTAAATAAGATATAGTCAGGCCTTGTCCTGGCCAACATTGGCCCACCTTGCT
The DNA here is from genome assembly GCF_030158815.1 of Candidatus Phycosocius spiralis. GTDB lineage: Bacteria > Pseudomonadota > Alphaproteobacteria > Caulobacterales > Aquidulcibacteraceae > Aquidulcibacter > Aquidulcibacter spiralis. The sequence continues at coordinate 53,901 of NZ_BPFZ01000001.1, read as the reverse complement.
CAAGCGCGTACCATTTCTTTGTGCTTGGTTGATAAAATCTTCCGACTGCTCAGCAGAAACGCACATCAAAGCCTGATAATCCTCACCACCTGTTGCCAAGTTCAATAAGGCATCAACCCTGTTATCTGATTTTTCTACCCATTGGCTAGCCTCACTGGAAAGGGGTATACAATCAAGTGCCAATTCAATCCTTACCCTGGAATTGGTTGCAAGGTGAGCTGCATCTGCCAAAAGACCATCCGAGATATCAATACTGGCATGGGCATAATGCGCAATCGGCGCTGACATGGCTAAAGGCGTCGGGAGAGGTGCCAACGCAAAACCTTGACAGGCCTTCAAATCGTTTACGCTTTGCTTGCCAAGGCGTCCCTCTAAGCCTAGATAAGCATCCCCAATCACCCCGGTCACATACACATGGTCGCCAGGCTTGGCCCCAGACCTCAATATTGGAGCGTGTGAAGCTGCCAGTGGTTCCCCAATTAAGGTTAAGCTTGCAACAAGCGGGCCGGATGTTTGACTGGTGTCGCCGCCATAAAGCGGGCAATGATCACCCAATTCAGCCAAATCCTCACCAAGCCCCTTTATGAAAAGGGCTAAACGCGGTAAAGACCACGCTTTGGGCCAGGCCAAGGTCAAAAGAGCTCCACGCGGTCGACAACCTTTGGCAATTAAATCGGACAAATTCCGCCTGACTAAATGTTTGGCGACTAAATCTAGAGGGTCGTCAGGAAAAAAATGAGTTCCTTCAATAATTTGATCGCAAGTCACAACTTGACCATATGCGCTATGGGGTAGTTGCGCCACATCATCCTTAAGTTCAAATGCACCGGGCACTCCCAATGTTAGTGGAGCAAGCAATCGCTTGATCATTCCAAACTCATGGAGTGATTTTTGTGTCATGTCTTTATGCCATCAACAGGCAAGTTGGCGCAAATCGTTCGCGTTCAATTCACGCGCTAACCGATCAAGTAGGCCATTGGTAAATCCGCTTTCCGGCCCATCGAAAAATGCGTTGACTATGCCAACATATTCATCAATCACCACCGCGACGGGGACGTCAACGCGCCGCAACAACTCATAAGTGGCTGCCCGGACTGCAGCGCGAACGATCGAATCAATCCGCTCCAACCGCCAACCTTCAGCTAGGCGTTCCTTGATCGAAGCGTCGATTAGAGCCTGCTCTGCAACAACACCCTCCACGACACAGCGAAAAAAATCGGCATCCGCAGTTTCTAATGGACCAACCTCACTATCCTCGCCGAGACGAAAATTCAGATACTCGAGAACCGTGCTGGTCACGCCGCCTCCTGACATTTCCATTTGATACAAGGCTTGAACGGCCGCCAAGCGCGCACCACGGCGTGCATCGGATTGTACCTGTGGGTTAGTCCGGCTCATACGCCGCCCAAATTCAGACGCCGCTTGGTGGCCAGCAATGTCAAGCAAGCTTCCACTGCATCCTTGCCTTTGTTCTTTTGATCGCGCTTTGCCCGCACGAGGGCTTGGCTTTCATTTTCAACGGTAAGAATGCCATAGCCGATTGGTAAACCCTCAACGGACAAATCCATCAATGCGCGCGCACTTTCGCTGCACACATAATCATAATGACTGGTCTCGCCGCGAATGACGCATCCCAAGGCAACATAGCCATCATAGGATTTGCCAGTCGGCCGATGGGAGGAACGATCTGCATGCGCAATCACAGCAGGAATTTCAAAAACCCCAGGCACTTTAACCACGTCAAAGCTACCACGAACGTCTTCAATCGCTTGGGTAGCACCAGCAACAAGTTCGTCGGCAATATGGGGATAATAATTGCCTACCACAAATAAAAGATGAGGTGGGTTAAAGTTTAAAGTCATGGTACGATCCAAGTCAGAGGGAAAGAAGCATCAATCTAGTTTTTTCTGGATAGTATGCGTTCAACATAACGCGCAACCTGATCTGCTTCAACATTTACACGTGTGCCAGCTTTCAATCTTCCTAAAGTTGTGACTGCCCACGTATGCGGGATGATATTAACTCCGAATATAGCATCATCCACTTCATTGATTGTTAACGAGACCCCATCGATTGCAATAGAGCCTTTAGGGGCAATAAACTTTGCTATCGCCTCATCAATACGGATCAAAACGCGATGGCTGTCGTTTTCTTGGCGTACCTGCACCACCTCACCGATACCATCAACATGGCCTGAAACCATATGACCACCCAATTCATCACCCACCTTAAGAGCACGCTCTAAGTTAAGCTTTGTTGCAAGACGCCAGTCATGAGCGCAAGTAACATCCAAGGTCTCTTGCGATACTTGTACCCGCCAAACAGACCCAGTAGGGCCTGGATTTAATTCGATCAGGGTCAAGCAAACACCTTGATGGGCAATTGATGCCCCAAGGGTAAGGGTGTTGACCTCATACTGGCTTGCAATGGTAAAAATCGCATCCGTGCCTAGGCGATGATCATAACCTATCACAGTTCCAATATCGGTAATGATCCCGGTAAACATGACGAGCCTTCTATTGCTTTTCAATCTTATAGGTTTCTAAGAGATCCGGGCCAAAAGATTGGGTGTCGATTTTATGCAATCTCCATGCCTGTGCCAGCTCGACCACCCCCAGACTTTCAAACACCGAACGGCCATCGCCTCCAAGTAATATTGGGGCGCGGAACCATGCAATGGTGTTAACTAATCCTGCCCGCAGAAAAGATGAGGCAAGACTTGGGCCCGCTTCAATCATGAGCGATCTGACCCCATAGCTTCTTTCCAAGATTGTCAAAGTTGCGGCCAGATCCAAGTGAACTGCACCAGTATGCTTACTTGCATCAGAATACGAACCTGCAATAGGAACATTATGATGCTTAATACCCAAGGAACTTGCCCAAGCAGGGATTACCCCCCCCTCCTTGGTAAACCAAACCACTTGGCCTTGATCTGAACTCGTTACCAACTTGGCGGTTGCGGGCAAACGTGCATGTGTATCTAATAATGCCCGCAAGGGCTGAGACACCTTATCTTGGCCATAGCGGGCCGTTAGAAGTGGATCGTCCGCTAACACGGTTCCAATGCCTGTTATTATGCAATCATAGCTTGCGCGCATGCGATGAACTTCTTGACGCGCCAAAGATCCCGTAATCCATTGGCTGGCCCCGATAACCGTGGCGATGCGAGCATCTAAACTGGTTGCAAGCTTCAGTGTTACATTCACTTGGCGTGGATTAGGCTTATTCATCTTTCAAGGATGGCCGATTGTGTAGATTGGTTTTTAAGGCTGTTAATTCATCATCCACAAATCGGTTAAAGTCTTCTGCCTCTCTAAAATCACGATAGACAGAGGCATAGCGAACAAAGGCGACTGGATCGGTCTCCCCCAAAGCATCTAACACATATTGACCCACCGTGCTGGTCGATATTTCGTTCTCCCCAGAGGTTTCCAACCGCCGCACGATGCCAGAAACAAGATGGTCAATCCGCTCTTCAGGGACATCCCGTTTACGCAAAGCGATCGTGACTGACCTTTGAAGCTTATCGCGATCAAATAATTCACGCACACCATCACGCTTAATCACTTTTAGTTCGCGCAATTGTACGCGCTCAAAGGTTGTAAAGCGCCCCTCGCACGCCGGGCATTGCCTACGACGGCGAATGGATGCACCATCCTCTGCAGGTCGGGAATCTTTGACTTGGGTATCAGCAAATCCACAATAAGGACAGCGCATAGAACAACCTTTGACGACGGTTAGGGCTTCTTTACCCCCTGTAAAGCCGCAAATCTAATAAATGGGAAAGCGCGCACACAAGGCTTCAACTTCACGGCGAACGCGCTGCTCAACTTCTGGGTTCCCTTCGGGCGTGCCGACAAGGGAATCAAGTACTTCAACAATCTTATGGCCAATCCAAGTGAATTCAGATACGCCAAACCCACGCGTGGTGCCTGCGGGGGATCCCAGTCGAATCCCCGATGTGGTGGATGGCGGCCTTGGATCAAACGGCACACCATTTTTATTACACGTTAAGCCAGCCCGCTCCAACGCGGCTTCACTGGCTTTACCAGTAAGGTCTTTAGGCTGCAAATCAACCAAAACAACATGGGTATCGGTACCACCCGATACCAGATCAAAGCCGCCTGCTTTCACGGCTGCTGCCATAGCTTGGGCATTTTCAACCACGTGCCGTGCATAAGCCTGAAAAGCTGGTGTCAAAGCTTCACCAAAGGCCACGGCTTTCGCAGCAATCACATGCATCAACGGCCCACCTTGTAACCCTGGAAACACGGCTGAATCGAATTTTTTTCCAAGTTCAAGATCATTGGACAAAATCATCCCACCCCGCGGCCCACGCAGTGTCTTATGCGTCGTTGTCGTAACAACATGTGCATGGCCCAAAGGGTTTGGATGAGCTCTACCCGCAACCAAACCAGAAAAATGGGCCATATCAACCATAAAATAAGCATCAAAACGGTCTGCAATCTCACGAAAACGGGCAAAATCTATATGCCGGGGGTAGGCCGATCCGCCAGCAATGATCAGTTTTGGTCTATGCTGGCGAGCTAATGCTTCAACGCCATCATAATCAATCAATTGATCTTCGCGATTAACCCCATAAGAAATCGCGTTAAACCACTTACCCGATTGGTTGGCTGGTGAGCCATGGGTTAAATGCCCACCGCTGGCCAAATCAAGCCCAAGAAAAGTATCGCCTGGCTTTAAAAGCGCAAAAAACACAGCTTGATTGGCTTGTGCCCCTGAATGGGGTTGGACATTGGCATAGGCACAATCAAACAAAGCTTTTGCACGTGTGATTGCCAAGTTTTCTGCAACATCCACATATTCACAACCACCATAATATCGACGCCCAGGATAACCTTCAGCGTATTTATTGGTCAAAACCGAACCCTGAACTTCAAGTACTGCTTTAGAAACGATATTCTCTGAAGCAATAAGTTCAATTTGGGTCTGTTGCCGATGCAGCTCACCTGCAAGAGCTTTAGCTAAGTCTGGATCCTGATTTTGAACACTACCCCCAAAAAAATTAATATTATCATATAGTTGGGGTGCTAAGGTCATTGACATGGTCGTATGTCTCCATTTTCCTACTCTTAGAGGAGGAGCCGTCCCAAACGCAACATTTCTTGCATCTAATCATACCTATAAGTAAGTAACTACACTTTGTTATTTCTTAAGGTTAACTTGATCGAAAATTTTTATTTTCGAGACTTACAGAACAAGATTAATCAAGAATACAAAAAAATATGCTAATAAAACAGAATATTAATGAAAAAAACCCTGTAAATTACTCAATCTATTTGCTCTAAACCACGTGAAACGCACAGATCGTTGCAGGACGTCCCTCACAAGTCATGCAAATCAGGTATCTATCCGCGGCGAAATCTAGAAAAGAAGGATTATCCCAAATGCGAAATCAAAGAGAATATCAAAACACGGATTTACTCGAAAGGACGACCGAAATAGTTTCATCTTATGTTGCTGCAAACGAAATTCGTGCGGAAAACTTAAGCGATTTAATTAGGAGTATCCATAAAAGTCTCATCAATCTTTCAAATGATGATTTCGAAAAGCCTGTCGAAAAACCCAAAGCGGCAGTTAGTCTTGGGAAATCAATTACGGATGATTATATCGTTTGTCTGGAAGATGGGAAACGCTTGAAAATGCTCAAACGTTACTTGCGTTCTAAATATAATTTATCACCCGAGGAATATCGTCGTCGTTGGAACTTGCCTGCAGACTATCCAATGGTTGCGCCCAATTATGCCAAACGTCGCAGCGAATTTGCCAAACATATCGGGCTGGGGCGCGGTGTTCGTGGGCGTTAAGTTGTACTAAACAACATCCTTGAGCAAAATCATTAAGTATGGTCAGATATGCGTAGTACACGTTAAGATAATCGGTTCGTCTAGATTAGTTTCATGTATAAATTCCGCCTTTGGGTAAAAAGGGTGACGCTTCTTTTGGATTGTCACCCTTCTGTGGTGGTGTGTTCAAATCATCTGGGGTTTCACGAGCTGCATCAGCTAAATGCCCCTGCGCGATCAAGGCCTGTCCGAGTTTGCGCAAAACCAGCCGATTTTGGTCATGCTGTGCAGCATTGGCAGGGGTAGTCACTGCAACTTCAATCCCTGTCAACGCATCAATCGCGCGAACCTGTGCATAGCCAGCGCGAAAATACCGCTCGATATAGATTTCACGTGCTGAAAGCAGCGCGAAGAGACGTTCATGTGACGTATCTGAAGTCATGCTCCTGCCAACGACCGCTGAAACAGAGATAGAATCTGTGGCTGCCAAAACTGTGAACAGGAATCGTCAAATGGGTGGTCTAGCGTGTCGAAGTGCAAGGCGCTTGGGATAAGGTGCTGTCTTTGCAAACCCCATGCTACCGTCGGAAAAATGATCGATTGCCCTTCGTGGCAAAACCCATCCAACATTCGCTCGAAATAGGCCATAACCAATGTTGCCTCCACAATGAAATGGGAAAAAGAACAACCCGACACGACATAGCAGGAAGACCTGGTTTGTAAAACACATATTGGGGGAAATTTGCTTGTTATGGAGGGTACTTAGGGGGTGTAATGGCTTTGCTGTCTTGTAGAACTCTCTTCTCTCTCCATTTCCAGTGCTTCATAGCGAAAATCGTAGCTCATGTTGACTTATGGATAAAGACAAGCGCACCAGAACTTAGAGCACAATTCACCGCATATCTGCCAACAATGCCCGCGCCAATAGAGTGAAACTCTTAACCCAAGCATGCTTCAATCTTGTTCATGCAATTGGGTGCCACATGGCGTCCCCAAAGCCATTACCACGTACGCCAATGGCCGGATGCATCTGCTTTATCGAGAACAGTCTAGCTCTGGCCCAGCCCCTTGAAGGTCCACCAGATCATAAAGGATGAGTGCATTGCCCTTAGCCATAACAAATGCTAACAAAGTCAATTAGTTTAGCGACACCCACATGTAGCCTAACCATGCAGAAAATGTCATATCCTTGGAACTAGGGGCCGATGTAGAATACGGGCATGACTAAGCTGTCTTGGGAGTACTACCAATCAGCAAAGACTTGATCGCACTCTCTCATCTAACTTCGCCAAAGGTATGGAGAATACCTCTTCATCATGAGGTGACCTTACAGGGTTTGCTACTCATTATCATAGCAGTTCACACATGGTTCCTAGTGATCATGCGACATATGCACTAAATAGTCTTATGCAATCAGACTTACTCAAGCATGTGAACATAAAAAAAAGCTACTGCTGAAACTCAGCAGTAGTTTTAATAGATATTGTGAAGTTTAACCTAGAGCCTGAAGCGAATTTGATCAGCCCAGAAGCGCTCTAGCCGCGTCAAAGTTTTATTGGAGGCGGTCAGTTCTGGGCTTTCAACCCCACCAACTGGGCTTAAGGTCGCCGCATGCCGCTGGAACATGGCGTCCAGCTGGTTACGTAACGTATTGCCAAGTTTGGTTAGACGCAGACGAATTTGGCGTTTGTCATGCTGTGACTTGCCGCTTTCGACATAGCCCAATTCGTGCAACTTCTTTAAATTGTAGGACACATTGGAACCCAGATAAAAGCCGCGCGACTTTAGCTCGCCTGCAGACCATTCAGCATCACCAATATTGAAGATTAATAGTGCCTGCACTGGGGTTAGATCATCGTGGCCTGCACGGTCCAAATCATCTTTGACCACATCAAGCAATTGACGATGCAAACGCTCAACCAAGGACAAAGCCCGACGATATTCACCTAAACTGGATGTTTCTGACGCTTCTAGGAGCGAAATTTCTTGTGTTTGACCCGCCATATCTTTTTCTCCCGCCGTATTCTTCGACGTTTAGTGTTAAGTTAAGGCAAAAGGTCTAATATCTTGTTAAAATGATGGTTACTCTTCCTTCATCAGATCAATAACACCAGAAAAATCACGATTTGGTCCAAACTTAACTAAATATTCACTATAAATCTCTTCTGCTTTTAAGGCTAAAGTAGCTTTGAGCCCACACTCACTATTTGCAGCTAAAGCCAATCGCAGGTCCTTTAACATGAGGGTAATTGCGAAGCCGTTCGTGAAATTTCGGTTGGAAGGTGCATTTTCTACTAATCCAGGCACAGGCGCATAAGATGTCATCGACCAGCTTTGACCGGAGGATTGTGACGCTATCTCAAAAAAGGCTTTCGGATCTAAGCCCAAGCGCTCTGCCAACACAAAGGCCTCACATGTCCCTATCATGGTGACCGCTAGCAGCATATTGTTACAAATTTTTGCCGATTGCCCAGCACCATGAGCCCCTGCATGAATAATTGCTTTGCCCATGGCCGCCAAAATAGGCTTAGCAGCCTTATATTCGGCGTCTGTACCGCCAACCATAAAGGTCAAAGTTCCAGCCTGTGCGGCACCAACGCCGCCCGAAACGGGTGCATCACAGACCCTAAAGCCAGCTTTGGTTGCTTCATGTGCCAAAGTTCGGGCATCTTGCACCGAAATTGTTGAGCAATCGAGGAATAAAGCGCCAGAAGGTGCGTGTGCCATAACGCCGTCGCTACTTCGATACACGTCAAGTACATGGGCCCCACTTGGTAGCATGGTCACGATCACCCTTGCTTGGCAAACCGCTTCGGCTATCGACCTTGCACGCTGACACCCTGCTTGGGTCGCACGTGTCACGGCTGGTTCGGAAAGGTCAAAGGCAATAACCCGGTGTCCCGCCTTAGCTAGGTTTGCAGCCATGCCGCCACCCATAGCGCCCAAACCAATGAAGGCGATATCTACCATGTTAGGGGTTCCCATTCTTGTTCTTCATCCACACCAAATGGTGCAAATATTTCATCTATAATCAATGATGTAACCTCTGCCAATGTGGGAGGATGCCATTGCGGCAAATGGTCCTTATCAACAAGAACCGCCCGTACCCCTTCTTGGAAATCATGCCGACGAACTACGCGCGCGCCAATTCTAAATTCCTGCGCCATGGCTTGCGCGAAATCGGTGGCGAGACGGCCTTCGCGCAATTGGCGCAATGCGATCTTTAAGGTCTGCGGCGACTTAGTTTGCAGAATTGCCAATTGTTGATCGGCCCAAGGCGTTTTATGCGCCTCAAGAGCGCTTACAATGTCCTCGACACTTTGGGCACCAAAACACTGATTGATTTGATCGACAACGTTTGGGGTTAAAAGTTGGGGCGAGCCTGGATCCTGCGTATTGCGCTTTAAGCAGGCTTTCAGAGCGGTTACGGGCTCTGGCGCTGTTAATGCTTGGGTGATTTCGACTTTAAGGGAAGCTAACACATCGCTTGGGACATAATGGGTGGTGATGCCAGCTAGCATACAATCCGCTGCTTTAAGTCGCGCGCCTGTCAGAGCAAGCCACATGCCGATCTCACCGGGTAAACGAGGCAGAAACCAACCACCCCCGACATCTGGGAAAAGCCCGATCCCGGTTTCAGGCATGGCAAATAAGGTCTTTTCAGTACAGATACGTATCGGCCCATGAACACTGATGCCAACACCACCGCCCATACTTATGCCGTCCATTACCGCGATAACTGGCTTTTCAAAATGGGCCAAAAGATGATTGAGTTGATACTCACTACGAAAAAAGGCGCACGCTTGCTTGCCGTCAGTCGCCCCACTTTCAGCTAGCATTTTAATATCACCACCGGCACAAAATCCGCGTGGGCCGGCATGATCAATCAATACCCCGGTTACCGTAGGATCCTTGTCCCAAGCCAATAAGGCTTGGGTCATGATCGCGACCATATCTGCATTAAGGGCATGGAGTGCCTCAGGCCTATTGAGGGTAAGAATAGCTAAAGGCCCAGTTTGTGAGACCAAGACCACGTGACCTTCAACTGGATTCATAGTGTTTCGCGGGCCTCAAAAGCAATCCCTGGGAAATCAGAGAATACGCCATCGACTCCCAAGGCTAAAAAGGCTTGAATCTCGCCCACTAAATCGCCCTGCTGCATCAGATAGGTGACCTCAGCAGGATTTCCGCGGCGATCCCTATTGGATAGGAAGTAATTTTCGGCCCGAAATGTCCATGGGTGAACCTGCAGCCCAACTTTATGGGCATTTTGAACGAAACTGGTCGGTGCCAAAGCCTCATTACCGACGTTACGTGGCAGGATCATTGTTTTTTCTGGCCCCACCCCACTGGCATAGGCAGAAATCGCGGCGAGGCCTTCTGGTAACGACATTTGGGCATAGGTTAGTCCTTGGCCTGCCCCATCAAACGGGCCACCTTCACGCGCCATCAATTGAATCAGGCGTACGCGGGTTTTGGTCTTGAGACGTTTGAGGTTGGACACCTCAAAACTTTGTATAAAAATTGGTGCCCTTGGGTCATCCATGCTGTATTTTTTGATCAATGAGATCAGTGGCTCATCAAAGGATAAATTCAAGCTTTCAAACCAGCTTGGGTGCTTGGTTTCTGGATAAACGCCAATCAGACGCCCCACGATTTTACTTTGCGCTGCCGCAAGCTCTACTACTTCTTCAAAGGTGGGGATAAAATAAAGGCCGTCATAGGCCATATTCGCGGGCCGCAATTGTGGCAGGCGTTCCTTGCAACGCAGGGTTTTGATTTCGGCCAACGTAAAGTCTTCGGTAAACCAGCCTTCAACCTTCATGCCATCAATGATCTGGACCTTCTTGCGGTCGGCAAATTCTGGCTTGGTTGCGACGTCTGTTGTGCCGCTGATTTCGTTTTCATGTCGGCAAATTAAGTGACCATCCTTAGTCATGACCAAATCTGGCTCAATATAGTCTGCACCTTGGTCAATCGCCAATTGATAGGCCGCCAATGTGTGCTCTGGACGCTGACCCGATGCCCCACGATGGGCGATAATAATGGGTTTAGGCTGCATGGGTTTTCCCCTTTGCCTTTCACGATGGGTTAATTCAGCTGAATGTGCGCTTTGATGGGAGACCATAGGGAAGGTGACAGCAGCGCCAAGCCCAGTTAGTACTTGGCGACGGGCCCTAATAGATTTAAATTTGTTTTCATACGGGGGGTTAACTGTGGTTTTAGGTGCCACGATCTAATTCCCTTGCAATGATCACCCGCATAATCTCATTGGTGCCTTCCAAAATCTGATGCACCCGTAAGTCGCGGACAATACGTTCAATTTCATAGTCTTTGAGATAGCCATAGCCGCCATGGATCTGCAGCGCTTGGTTAGCGACATTAAAGCCGACATCTGTGACAAATCGTTTCGCCATGGCGCATAATTTTGTGGCATTTGAACTTTTGGCATCCAAAGCGGCGGCACTGTAGCGTAAAAAAACACGTGCAACCTCCAATTCTGTGGCCATATCCGCGAGCTTGAACTGGGTGGCCTGAAAATCCCATAGCGATTTGCCAAATTGCTTACGGTCCTTTGCATAGGCCATAGCCCGATCTAAGGCCTCCCCTGCCCCACCCAAAGAGCATGCAGCAATATTCAACCGTCCACCATCGAGCCCCAGCATCGCAAAGCGAAAACCATGGCCTTCTTCGCCCAATCGATTGGTAACAGGAATGCGGCAATCCTCAAACATCACTTGTGCGGTTGGTTGGGCCTGCCAGCCCATCTTTTTTTCGGCTTTGCCAAAGGACAGCCCCGGTGTATCCTTGGGAATAATCAAGGTAGAAATGCCTTGAGGGCCAGCTTGCCCCGTACGCACCATAACAACGTAAAGATCAGAAAACCCCGCTCCTGAAATGAAGGCCTTGGTGCCATTGACCACATAGACGTCGCCATCAAGGCGCGCTGTGGTAGAAAGTGAGGCGGCATCTGATCCGGAATCGGGCTCTGTTAGGCAATAGCTGGCGACTAAATCCATGCAGGTGAGTGCAGGTAAAAACTTCTGCCTTTGCGCTAGTGTCCCAAAGCTATCAATCATCCAGCTAGCCATATTATGTATCGATAGAAAGGCTGCGTGGGAGATATCTCCGCGAGATAATTCTTCAAAAATCAAAGTGGCGTCCAACCGCGTCAACCCAGATCCGCCCACATCTTCGCTTACATAAATGCCAGCAAAACCAAGCCCAGCCATCGCTTTAAGGATAGATTTATCTAGCGTGCCGGCCTCTTCCCACGCCATGGCATGGGGAGCTAATTTGTCTTGTGCGAACCGTCGAGCGGTTTGAAGGATGAGGGTCTGGTCTTCGGTTATATCAAACGCCATTTCTGCACCTATGCTGTATGCGGGCCAACCTAGCCGTTCTGAAATAATGGCGCTACAGCTAGTTCCATGACCCAACATCTGCCTTACGCCGCCTACCCCGCCACCCGTATGCGCCGCAATCGGTTACATGATTGGCGCCGCCGCCTGACCCGTGAAACCAAGCTTTCCACCGATGACTTGATCTTGGCGATGGTTGTGCATGACGGCCAAGAAGCGCGCATTCCGGTGGATTCCATGCCTGCTACATTTCGCTACAGCCACACCGAAGCGGTGGCGGTAGCACAAGAAGCAGAATCGCTGGGCATTCCCATGATCGCTGTCTTTCCCTTTATTGACCCAGCACTTAAAGATGCCAAAGGCTCAGAAGCCTTTAACGCCAATGGCTTAGTTCCCGAAGTAATTGCCGCCATGAAGCGTGCCGCACCCAATCTTGGCTTGATGACCGATGTGGCTTTAGACCCCTTTACCAACCATGGTCATGACGGTTTGATCGATGATAATGGCATGATGCTAAACGACCCAACCATTGAGGCTTTAGTTGCTCAAGCCATTCTTGAGGCGCGCGCCGGCGCGGATGTGGTTGCCCCCTCGGATATGACGGACGGGCGAGTTGGGGCTATCCGTGCTGGGTTAGACGGTGCTGGGTTTCAGGACGTAGCCATCATGTCTTACGCGGCTAAATATGCGTCAGCCTTCTATGGCCCCTACCGGGATGCCATCGGCTCACAAAGGGCACTCAAGGGCGATAAAAAGACCTATCAAATGGACCCCGGCAACAGCGATGAGGCGTTGCACGAAGTAGCCCTTGATCTTCATGAAGGCGCTGACATGGTCATGGTGAAACCCGGCTTGGCGTACCTCGATATTGTCAGGCGCGTGAAAGACGCGTTCGGTGTCCCAACCTATGCGTTTCAGGTTTCAGGCGAATATGCGATGATGGAGGCGGCCATTGCCAATGGCTGGCTGGATGGCGAGCGTGTGCGGATGGAAACGCTCACTTGCTTTAAACGCGCCGGTGCAGATGGCATCATCACCTATTGGGCGCTCGAAGCGGCCAAACGGCTAGCGTAATCGAAATCTTAAAATGGCTTGGTTGCCGCAGGTCATTTTTTAGACTTCGCACGAACCTTTTCTGGTTTTGCAGTAGATGAACGCGATTTGGGTGGGATTGGATCAATAACGGGCCCAAGAACCAACAGTTCAGGGCGTAGCATTGCGTCTTTTGCGGGAAACGGCACCATTGATATCTGATAGAAGGGCTGTTTCGCGCCGCCAGAAAACGCGATAAAAGGTGTCGAGTCTGGATCGCTTGATGACTGGGTTAGCTTATCATTGGTGAGGCAATCTCGTATCTCTTTAGCAAACCCGCTTAGCCCCGCCTCACGGGCATCCATATCGCCTTCCGCAATCTCCGCAGGGCCATAGCAAGCCAAGGAAATCGTGTAATTATAGACAAACCGACAATCAAAGAGCCCCGGTAACGGCCTGACTTTGACAACTTCAACCTTCTGGGTGACACGCTTGCCTTGTTTGTCACGAACTTGCTGTGGCACCATCTCGCGAACCACCAGCGACTTAAATGCTAGCGGGCGATCTAATGTCGATTTTTCGATTAATGCGATGCCATCACATAATGGCGGCTTCCTGGCTTGGCTTGGAGCTTCTGGAAGGCTCACCAACAACAACAATTCGATCATGGCTTGGCAACTCCTACGGTGAAACGTTTAACCAAGCTCGATGTATCCAAACGACCACCACCTTCAGCTTGAATCTGCGCATAGTAGCTATCCACTAATTTGGTCAGCGCAAGATCAAGGCCACAAGCACTTGCCGCCTCCAGAGCAATGCGCAAATCCTTGCGCATCCAGTCCACCGCAAAGCCAAAGTCAAACTTGCCTTCGGCCATGGTGGACCACCGATTATCCATTTGCCAAGACCCAGCAGCGCCTTTTGAGATTGCTGCTAAAACGGCAGCGGTATCAAGCATTTGGGCTTGGGCAAATGCCAGAGCTTCTGCCAAACCCTGGACCACACCTGCAATAGCGATCTGATTGACCATTTTGGCCAATTGGCCCGTGCCCGCCTCCCCGATACGGACCCGCGTGGCGCAATATGACGAAATTATAGGCTCGGCACGCGTGAATACCGCATTACTTGCCCCGCACATCGCCGTTAGCCGGCCGTTCATAGCACCAGCCTGTCCACCTGAAACTGGGGCATCCATCCAATCAATGCCACGCGCTTGTGTCGCTTGTGAGAGAGAGTAGGCCAGATGAGCTGAGGTTGTGGTGTGATCAATGTAGAGACTGCCCGGTGCCATGTTTGTATAGGCCGCTTCAGCTACCGCCCTAGCGTCGGGATCATCACCGACGCAGGCGATAACGATATCAGCCTTTTTGACCGCATCAGCAATCGTAGTTGCAACGATGCCCTGATGCTTTTGCCCCCAAGCTTGGGCTTTAGAGTTGGTGCGGTTCCATACCTTCACACGATGGCCATGCTTAGATAGCCAACCTGCCATCGGTCCGCCCATGATCCCTAGTCCCAAAAAGGCAATGTCATGGGCCGTCATGGTCGAAACCATGCTGTGGTGGAACCAAAATGACCGCGATGATATGTCAATCCATGGCCATGCCCCACCCAATAGTCTTGGGTTTGACCAATGAGGATCAAGTGATCGCCTGCCACAACCTTTTGCACGACCTTGGTATCAATGACAGCGCACATACCCGGCAACATTGGGCTTCCGGTCTGCATCCTCGAAAATTCATCCCCTTTCAGAGATTGCTTGCCTTTGCCAGCAAATCGCAGCGCTAAATCACCTTGTTGATCGGCAAGAATATTGATGGCATAGTTCGCACAATTTGAAAATAACTCGTAAGAGTCCGATTTATTACCCAAACACCAAAGAACCAAAGGCGGATCAAGAGAAACGGAAGTAAAACTATTCACTGTCAAACCATGGCCATTGCCGGCTTCATCAAGAGTGGTGACGATGGTAACACCGGTTGCGAAGCTTCCAAGGGCGCGTCGATAAAGTTCAAGATCAAATGTCATTTGTTTATTCCTGCAAACCTCCTCTTAACCCTGATGAGAGATAAACCTCAACTCCAAAGGTGAGAGATCGATCCTATGTCGTCTAATCGACCCATAATCATTAAAAAAGTCAAAAAGGTAGCAGGCGGACACCATGGTGGGGCATGGAAAGTCGCTTACGCTGATTTTGTAACTGCTATGATGGCTTTTTTTCTGCTGATGTGGTTGATCAATACTACATCCCCAGATCAAAAACGCGGGATCGCCGATTATTTTGCCCCAGCCAGTGTATCACCCTCAACCTCGGGGGCTGGCGGGATTTTGGGAGGGACTGCGCTGGGCGAAGAAGGGGCTTTGCAAAAAGGTGCTACCCCGATTTTTGAAACAACCGCTTCTGCAACAAGTCCGCCATCCGCAGCAGGGGACCAATCCGGGCGCGGTGCTTCAACAAGTATGGATAATCCATCCAATGAAGCATTAGCCCAACGCAAAGATGCAGAATTTGCCCAAGCTGAGATTAGTTTGCGCCAAGCTTTACAAGATATGCCAGAGCTGGCTGAGCTTTCGCGCAACATCATCGTGGACCAAACTCCCGAAGGGTTACGCATTCAATTGGTTGATCAAGAAGGCCGCCCGATGTTTGAACCCGGCTCATCAGTCCCAAATGATCGCGCCCGCCTAATCTTGCAAGCTGCGGCGCGTATCATTCAAGCCTTACCTAATCGAATTGCCATTTCGGGGCATACCGATGCAACCCCCAACCCCGATCCACGCAATTCTAACTGGGAGTTGTCAGCGGCTCGTGCCAATGCAGCGCGCCGGATCCTTCTTGGTGCCGGGGTTGGCGAAGACAGAATTGCTGAAGTCAGCGGCAGGGCTGGCTCAGACCCATTATTTCCAGACGATCCGTACCAAGCTGCCAACCGCCGTATTGCCATTGTCCTTCAACGCGCTTCCTCGCCTTTACCGGAGGGAGATGGACTGTAAAGTCAAGTTCAAGCCACATTGCGGAATATTTCGGTGATCTGATCTTATCTTAGCTTCATTTGACAGCCGTTTTATTGTATAAAAACTCATGTGATCTGGCTCGCTCAGCTACAGTATCAAAGAATTAAGTGCTTGGCCAAATCATCATTAGATGATTATGGTAAAATATCATGACCACAGACCCGACATCACCTGCAGGCAGAATTGCCGCCTCTAAAAATATCAGGTTCTATTTGACTGCTGCCCAACCATGCCCCTATTTGGACGGGCGCAGAGAACGTAAAGTGTTTGCAGCCTTAGACGGGCAAGACGCAACTGAGTTAAATGATAGCCTCACCCACGCAGGTTTTCGGCGCTCTCAAAATATTGCTTACCGCCCAGCTTGCGATATGTGTGCTGCATGTGTTTCTGTTCGTGTCCCTGCTGAGCAATTTGTATTTACTAAGCGTTGGCGGCGCGTGCTCAATCGTAATCGAGATGTGATTTCCAATATCGCTCATTCTCATGCAACTTATGAGCAATTTTCCTTGCTGCAAACTTATCTCCAACATCGTCATTTTGGGGCTGGCATGTCCGATATGTCTGTTTTTGATTATGCAGCCATGGTCGAAGAAACTTCGGTGCGCACCCATATGATCGAATATCGTGTGACCAATGAAGGAGATCGTTTGATCGGGTGCGCACTCATTGATACTTTGGCTGACGGCCTATCAATGGTCTATGCCTTTTTTGACCCGCGTGAGGCAAACCGTAGCTTAGGCAGCTTCATGATCCTAGATCATTTGCGTCAAGCCCGAAACATCGGGCTGGCTTATGTCTATCTTGGATATTGGGTTCGTGGATCGCAAAAAATGGCCTATAAAACCGATTTTCGTCCGATCGAGGCTCTTGGATCTTCAGGCTGGTCCAATTTGGATGATTTGCTTGCCAAGATTTAATGAGATTAGCCTCAATCGCCAAGACTACGATATAGTAGGTATTGGGCTATTTGAAGGACAATTTGGTCAAGTTGCCGTTTAACTTGGCCATTCTTCTCAGCCGTTAAATTTGCCTGTTTTGGAAAACCCACGGGGGACCATTCGTCCAGCTGCCGCGCGCTTAGCCACATAGTCGCGCCAATCGGGTACATCGTGACGACGCCCTGACGTATCAAACCATGCAAGCCCGTCGGCTGAGTGAAAGGTGAGAGCGTCAAGTAAACCGCCATCCTTATAACTCTGAAGTTTAACGCCCTTTCCACGACCCATACGTGGTAACTCATCGCTGTTGAAAACCAGTAGCTTGCGATTTTCGCCGACCACAGCCAGCATGTCACCTTCAATAGGTAGCACTACAGCGGTTTTTGCTCGCCCATCTAAGTTTAAGACTTGCTTGCCGGAACGCCGCATCGCCGCACATTCCTCATCGCTGACGACAAAGCCGTAACCAGAGCTAGCTGCCACCAAACGCTCACCTTCTGGTTGTGGCACAAACATAGCAACAATATCATGCTCTTCGCCCAAATCGATGGACAATCGAACGGGCTCTCCCAGACCACGACCGCTAGGTAATTTATCACCAGCTAATGCAAAGGCACGCCCGTCAGTCGCAAATAACACAATACGATCGGTGGTTTCGGCTTGAACGGAGAGACAATAGCTGTCGCCATCCTTGTATTTGACTGTGGAGAGATCATCGACTTTGCCCTTAAGCGCGCGGATCCAGCCTTTCTGCGACAAGATAACCGTAATCGGCTCCCGCGTGACAAAGGCTTCAGCGCTTAAAGACAAGCTGGCAGGAGCATCAGCAAAAGTCGTTCGCCTTGCTCCCAATGGGGTATCTTTTGAGAAAATCGCGCGGATCTGTTGCAATTCTTTTCCAGCCTGTTCCCACTGCAAACGCTCTGACTCGATGCGGGCAACAAGACCCACGCGTTCTGCCTTTAGCTGCTTATTTTCTTGGCGGATTTCCATTTCTTCAAGCTTACGCAAATTACGCAATCGGGTGTCTAAAATAGCATTAGCTTGGATATCGCTTATAGAATATGTCGTGATCAAAACGGCTTTTGGATCTTCCTCGTTGCGGATGATGTGAATGACCTTGTCCAAATTGAGATAGGCAACCAACAAGCCTTCTAGGATTTCAAGCCTTGCGTCGATTTTACGTAAACGCCAATTGGCCCGCGCTACAATCACTTCGCGCTTATGTTCCAAAAACGCTTTCAGGCACTCCACCAAAGTCATGACCCGGGGGGCACCGCGGGCATCAAGCACGTTAAGGTTCATAGAGAACCGACTTTCAAGATCCGTCAGCTTGAACAAACTTTCCATCAAATGCTCAGGCTCTACCGTGCGCGACCTAGGTTCAAGCACTAAACGAATGTCTTCTGCGCTCTCATCGCGGACATCCCCTAAAAGAGGAGCCCTTTTGTTGTCGATCAGCTCGGCCAAATGCTCCACAATTTTGGACTTTTGGACTTGATAGGGTGTCTGTGTGACGATGACACGCCACGTACCCCGCCCTGTATCTTCTACGTGCCAGCGTGCGCGGGTGCGAAATCCCCCTTTACCGGTGGCATAGGCTTCGCGGATCGCCTCGCGCGTTTCCACACAAATGCCCCCGGTTGGAAAATCTGGGCCAGGGACCAAGGCCACTATCTCATCCAAATCGGCCTCTGGCTTCTCAATCAATAACAAACACGCATCGATTAATTCAGCCGCATTATGGGGCGGGATGGAAGTAGCCATGCCAACCGCAATACCCATCGACCCATTGGCAAGGAGGTTGGGGTAGCCAGCGGGCAGAACTGCAGGCTCTTCATCTTCTTGGGAATAGGTTTCACGAAAGACAACCGCATCTTCCTCAACCCCTTCGTTCAATAAAGCGCCAATGGCGGTTAGTCGTGCCTCGGTATAGCGATACGCAGCCGCAGAATCGCCATCAATATTGCCAAAATTACCTTGGCCATCGACCAAGGGGTAGCGTACCGAGAAGTCTTGGGCAAGGCGAACCAAAGCATCATAAATCGCGCTATCGCCATGGGGGTGATATTTGCCCATCACATCGCCAACAATCTTGGCGCACTTCTTGAAATTACTGGCGGGATCAAGGCCAAGTTCACCCATGGCATGGATGATGCGGCGCTGAACGGGCTTTAGGCCATCGCGCACGTCGGGAAGTGCGCGGCTTGTGATCGTGGAAAGCGCATAGACCAAATAACGGCTTTCTAAAGCCCGATCGAACGGCTCGTTGATAATGTTGCCACTATCCCCGCCGCTGCCATCCAACTCCAACATATCACCCATCAGTCCATGCCTTGCGAATCAAATCTTAGCTCGAATGAGGCTCCTATCATGACAGGGCCAGTGCTATGATGCGACGCCATCGGGCAGCCCAAGATGCTGTTTGGCTGCAAACAGGAGTGGATGACACAAAAATGCGAGGGTGGTATAAATGGCTGGCAGCCCCTACGGGAGTCGAACCCGTCTTTCCTGATTGAAAATCAGGCGTCCTAACCGATAGACGAAGGGGCCATAATGCACCAATCTTGAGTGCAAGCCGCGCTCTATACAAAGGTCACTTATTACAAGCAAGCGCTGGATGCTGTTAAGATGCAGGGCTTGCATCCATGATTTCACAATCAACCCGATTAGCGCCATGCCAGTCATCTTTTTTAAAACGAACCACGACATGCAAAGGTGCTCGCCCCATTAAGGCATCTCCAAGGGGAGTATGAAGAGCTCGAAACGCAATCGCTTTGATTTTGGCACCGCTTTGATCTTCCATCATCAAGCGAACATGGTTTGTGCCAACCTGAGCTGCCGCGAAGGGGCGAACATTGGCTACGGCGAATACCGGTTCTGGCCATCCAGCCCCATATGGGCCAACATCCACCAAAGCTTCCAAAAGCTCTAATGTCGCCGCATCCAAGCTAAGCAAAGCGTCTATATCCAAATCCCGCCGATCACCTACCGCGGTTGCCTCAGCACTCAGTCGCTTTGAAAGGTCACTATGAACAGCTTCTATGTCACTAAAGGCCATGGTGAGGCCTGCAGCCATCGCATGGCCACCACCCGCAATAATCGTTCCGGCTTGTGCAGCACCTGCAATCGCGGCACCCAAATTGACACCTGGAATAGAACGTCCAGATCCCTTGGCCAACGGATCATCCAGATCAGCAGACCCAATCACAATCACTGGGCGGTGAAACTTATCCTTAAGCCGTCCTGCAACAATGCCTATGACGCCCGGATGCCAGCCAGGAGCCCCCAGCATCAATAGTGGACCGTCTAAGGCACCTGCTTCACCACGTTCAACCCGGGCAATAGCTTCATCAAGAACATTGGCTTCAATCGCGCGACGTTCTGCATTGAGGACTTCTAATTCCTCAGCCAATTGTTGAGCTTCATTCTTGTTCGTGGTGGACAAAAGACGCACAGCAAGGGAGGAATCCCCCACCCGCCCCCCGGCATTCAGCCTAGGACCAAACACCCAAGCTGATGCATAAACACTGCCGGGATCCTTAAGCTTGGCCGCCTGCGCAAGAGCGGCTAAGCCAACATTGCTCAATTGCGCTTGTACTTTAAGGCCTTGCGCCACCAAAGCACGGTTTAAGCCGATTAAGGGGGCGACGTCACAAATAGTGCCAAGTGCAGCTAAATCCAGCCGAGCCAATAGGTCAAAGGGTGGTAAGCCGTCCATTAAGCCCTGTGCACGGGCCGCGCGGTTAAGGGCAACCAGTGCCACAAACACCACCCCAGCAGCTGTCAGATGGCCTAGCCCGGAACCATCATCGCTGCGATTGGGATTGACCACAGCCAAAGCGGGCGGGGGCTTATCGTGCATCAAATGATGATCAAACACCACCACTTCCAGTCCAATTCGAGCGGCTTCTTCCAAAGCCGCGTACGCGGCGGCACCACAATCAACGGTGATCAGCAAATCGGTGCCAGAGTGTTTGATTTTATTGACGATCTTTGGGCTAGGGCCATACCCATCCACAACGCGATCAGGCACGAACACATTGGCATTTGCCCCTAAGGCTTGGAACCAACCCAGCAATAGCGCACCTGAGGTTCCGCCATCCACGTCATAATCAGCCAAGATTGTGATGGTTTGCTTGGACCGCACGGCATTTAAGATCGCGGTGACTGCCTTTTCCATGTCAATGAGCGAGAATGGCTCCGGCAACTCATGCTTTAAGCGCGGCGACAAAATGCGATAGGCAGTCTCTGGGGTAGCACCACGGGCGACAAGCAATTTGGCTTGCAGCGGAGCGATTCCTAACCGTCTGACCCCCTCTTCTAAGGGACCAAGATCATGATGAAGGCGTGATGGCGGGCAACGTTGGTTCCACCGCTTGCCAGTTAAGCTTAACTCAATACCCAAAAATGCGCTGGGCATCTTATTATGCAAGATGAATGGTCCGCACGATTCGCTCGGTCTTCCTAGCCGAATCCAAGACCAAAGTCTCCGTTACAAACCCCTTTGGCGTGGACTTGACCCCAGCCACCAAAGCGCCATTCGTGACCCCGGTTGCTGAGAATATAACATCGGTTGAGACCAATTCATTCAAAAGATAGGTGCGACCTAAATCAGTGATGCCGATGCGGCGCGCACGAGCTTTTTCATCTTCATTGCGGAATACCAAGCGGCCTTGGAATTGCCCGCCGACGCATTTTAGAGCTGCCGCAGCTAAAACCCCCTCAGGCGCACCACCCTGACCAAGATAGAGATCAATCCCAGTATCTGGGTCAGTCGTATATATGACCCCAGCGACATCGCCATCTGTGATCAAATGAATGCGTGCACCAACTGCGCGCAAACTTTCAATGATCGAGCTATGTCGTGGCCGATCCAGCACACAAACTCCGATCTGATGGGGCGCCACACCCTTGGCATTTGCCAAAGCCATAACATTATCAATCGGTGATCTATCTATATCAACAACGCCCGCAGGATAACCCGGGCCGACCGCGATCTTATCCATATAAGTGTCTGGCGCGTGTAAAAGCCCATCCTTAGGCGCAATGGCCAGCACAGCTAATGCATTGGGCATGGCTTTGGCAGTCAATGTGGTCCCTTCAAGGGGGTCGAGCGCTATATCATATTCGCCCCCCTGCCCGGTTCCAACCTCTTCGCCAATATACAGCATTGGGGCCTCATCACGTTCCCCCTCGCCAATGACAACCCGGCCCTTCATAGCCATGGCATTGAGGCCCCTGCGCATGGCGTCAACGGCCATCTGATCGGCAGCCTTCTCATCACCACGCCCAATACCTTGATAGGAGGCGATGGCAGCAGCTTCGGTCGCCACAAGCGCGCCAGCAGCGATTTCAAGGGGTAAAGTTATGGTCATTACTGGTCCAACTTTGTTAGAGGGCGAGCGTATCAATCGCGATCATTAATCTTCCAAGGGCATCAGAATTGGGGGTTCAACCATAATTTCCAAGCGCGACAATTCGGCCATGGCTTTAAACAAATCCCCTTCCGCCATGGGTTGCGTCGTCAGAACAATGGGCACCCGGGCGGCATCTTCGGGTGGCTTCTGCAGGAAGCTTTCGATAGAAACAAGGTGTTTTGCCAGTGTATCGGTGATTTTGGCAATGGTTCCGGCGCGATCAGCTACCCGAAGTCGTACATAAAATTTAGAGATGGCTGACCCTTGCTGGTTAGGCAAAAACCTTGAGTTTGCTTGGCCGGGGCCAGAGAACACAGGCCGCGTGTCCTGATGCGACAAATCGATCAAATCACCCGCTACGGCCGAAGCCGTTGGCCCAGCCCCTGCCCCAGCGCCCACTAAGGACAAGCGGCCTACTGGATCCGCATCAATGACCACTGCATTGAGCGCGCCATTAACACGCGCAATTGGATGGTCTTGTCCCAATAAAGTTGGGCGTACAGATTGTACAATGAAGGATCCAACCCGCGCCGCCTTGGCCAAAAGCTTTACCCTTCGCCCCAAAAATTTGGCACTTTCCAAATCAATCGGCTCAATGGCTTCAATGCCTTCAAGACGCAAGGATGAAAAATCGGGAGGGCCACCAAAGGCAATTGCAGAAAGGATCGATAATTTATGCCCCGCGTCAGCACCCGACACGTCTAAGCTTGGGTCCGCTTCAGCATAACCCAAACGCTGGGCTTCAGCCAACACTTCTGCAAAACTACGCCCGGACTCATCCATTTCGGTTAGTATAAAATTGCACGTACCATTTAGAACACCACTAACCGAGGTGATATAATTAGCCGCCAATCCTTCGCGAAGGGCCTTGATAACTGGGATACCCCCTGCCACTGCCGCTTCATACCGGATTTCACTGCCATGCTTTGCTGCTAATGTAGCCAAATGAGCTCCGTGAGCTGCCAACAATGCTTTATTGGCTGTAACCACATGCTTGCCAGCCATCAAAGCCGCTTCAACCGCGTCCTTGGCGCTGCCGTCAGCACCACCTATCAATTCGACAAACACATCAATATTTGGGCTTTTGGCCAGTTCGACAGGATCGTCAAACCAAGTGAGGTGAGTAATGTCCACGTCCCGTACGCGACCCAAAGTGCGTGCCGATACCCCAACAACTTGGACAACCGAAGCCAAAGGCCCTTGCCCAAACGCTAGCTTTAACAGGCCCATTCCGACCGTACCTAAACCTGCAACGCCAATCTTCAACATGCTCATGATCACTCACTTATAGCTCAAAGGGCCATTCATCATTGGGATCAATGCCTAGCTTATGCGCTAAAGCACCCCACTGTCTTGGGAGAGAAATTTGCGAACCGACCGCGCTGCTTGGCGGATGCGCTGCTCATTTTCAACCAAGGCAATGCGCACATAGTCATCGCCATACTCACCAAAGCCCGCTCCTGGGGCAACCGCAACCCCTGCCTGCTTCACCAAGCGTTTAGAAAACTCAACCGAGCCAAGGGATCGAAACTTCTCTGGTATAAGCGACCAAGCAAACATGGAGGCTTGCGGTTCGGGCACTTCCCACCCGGCGCGGGAAAAAGAATCAATCAGGGCATCACGGCGCGCTTTATAAATGGCGCGCATCTCTGAGACACAGGCCTGGGGACCATTCAAAGCTTCCGCTGCTGCAACTTGTACGGGCGTATAGGCCCCATAATCCAAATAAGATTTCACCCGCGCGAGAGCTGCAATTACCCTTTCATTCCCCAAGGCGAAACCAACCCTAAAGCCTGCCATCGAATAGGTTTTAGAAAGCGTGTTGACCTCCACAACCACATCCGTAGCACCTGCAATTTGCAAGATACTGGGCGGTGGCTTGTTCTCATCGAAGTAAATCTCCGAATAGGCCATGTCTGAAATGACCAACATGGCGTGCTTTTTCGCCAAGGCGACCACTTCTTTATAGAAGTCAAGCTCCACGACTTGGGCCGTCGGATTGGCTGGATAGCATACAATCATGGCAATCGGCGGGGGAACCGAATGGCGTACAGCGCGGCTGATCCCGGCCAAATAATGTTCTGGGCTATGGGCTTCAATCGACCGGATCACCCCGCCTGCCATGATAAAACCAAAGGCATGTATCGGATAAGACGGATTAGGGGCAATCACGACATCACCAGGGGCGCAAATTGCTTGAGCCAGATTTGCGAAGCCTTCTTTAGATCCCAGCGTGGCAACAATTTGGGTTTCGGGATTTAAATGCACCCCAAAGCGGCGTTCGTAATAGCCAGCCATGGCGCGGCGCAAACCCGCGATACCCCTTGATGCCGAGTAGCGATTGGTGCGCGGTTTGCGTGCTGTCTCCACCAGCTTGTCCACAATATGTTCAGGGACAGGCAGATCAGGATTGCCCATGCCAAAATCAATTATATCGGTGCCTTCAGCCCGCAGACGCGCCTTAAGTTTATTGACCTCCTCAAAAACATAAGGTGGCAAACGCTTTATCTTATAAAATTCGCCGATCATGGCGCTAGACCTTTATTGAGCAAGAAGCGCAAGTCCCAAAAATTAAGATATATAAAGTCAATCAATTAGGTTGCAGGCGTGCGATACCTGCCTCTATGCTCGCTCGTGCTTTGGCCGCCCAACTCGTCGCGTCTGAGGGAGAAGGATCGATGGGAGCAGACATATGCGAAGCCTCCAATGTTGATCTGACTTGGCTGGCCCATGCTTGAGTGCTTTCGAGCTGACTGAGCGGCGGTGCACCCGCTTTAAATGAAAGGCGACGGACATCCCTTAACAGGTCAGACTCAAAATCTATCCAGTCTTTCTCACTTGGCAGGTTAACTGGAACTGTGGGAATTTTTGATAAATCAGGATAACCTGCTGCAACGACTACAGCCCTTGTTGAACGAATGGCATCAGGCAAAGCACCCTCAACAGTCCCAATGGATTGGCATGCTACGGCTGGAATCATGCCCATTAAACCCAATCTACGCAAAAACTGAAGCACAAGTTTGCGTAGGCCAAGGGCAAAACCTTCTTGCTTGCTTGGTCCACTTTGGCATTCATCCACATTCGACATGGTCATACTAGATCGTCCCGGCGTTTGCTTGTCAAAGGTATAGTCACATGGGAATGCCCACGTCTAGAAATTCAACAAGGGTGACAGAAAGTACCACAAAGCGCTATAAGCTTTTAATGCGCCGCTGCGTACCTTGCCGCAAGGCAAACAGTGCATAAAGATGTCAATCAATGCGATTTGGCAAAGCATTTGGGACAAAGACTATGGCAGAGAAAATATCCAGGGCCGCTAGTGACCCTAAAGGTGATCAAGCAGCCTTTGAACAATTGCCCCCGACCGATCCCGCTACTGCCACCACCTTGTTAGAGGCACTTCAAGCGCAAAACTTAGAGAGTATAGAAAGTTTGACCCGTAATCTGGGTCATGCGCTGTCCAAAGTGGGTATGTTGGGTGTTCAAGCCGTCGATGAAGTCATGGCCGATGACGCCCGCCCCTTGCGGGCTGATCCCTATGGCTTGGCGCCCTATGCTGCCGAAGTAACAACACGTCTGGTCGGTAATCCGGAAAAAATGCTTGCCGCGCATCAGGATTTATGGCGCGGCTTTTCGGATTTATGGACAGAGACGGTCAAAATCAGTCTTGGCGAAGAGGTCGATCAAGAGCCAAAAGACAAGCGTTTCGTTGACGCCGATTGGCAAACCTTGCCCATGTTCAACTTGATTCAAAAAACCTATCTGCATACTGCCAATTGGTTTACTGGGCTGATCGACCATGTTGATGGCATTGATGACATGACACGCCGAAAGGCAAGCTTCTTTCATAAACAGCTTGCCGACGCTTTCGCCCCGTCCAATTTCTTAATGACCAATCCAGTCGCCCTTCGTGAAGCGTTACGCACAGGTGGAATGAGTATTGTCAAAGGTATATCCAATCTAGAACAAGACCTAAAACGTGGTCATGGACGCCTCACACCCAACCAAGTTGATGAGCGTCCTTTTAAAATTGGCGAAAACATCGCGATCAGCCCAGGAAAAATCATTCATCGCGGCGAAATTATTGAAATCATACAATATAATCCCACGACAAAGACCGTATTTGAAATCCCGATCCTGTTCTTTCCGCCTTGGATCAACAAATTCTACATCTTGGATCTTCGGCAAGACAATTCCATGGTGAAATGGCTGACCGAACAAGGCCACAGCGTCTTTGTCGTGTCTTGGGTGAACCCCGGCGTTGAACATACCGAAAAAACCTTTGAGGATTATGCGCGCTTGGGCATATTTGAAGCTCTCGACGCGGTCATCAAGGCAACGGGTCAAAGCAAAATCAATACGGTGGGCTATTGCATCGGAGGAACACTTTTAGCAGCTACCATGGCTTTTATGGCCAAGACGGGCGATGATCGGATTAATTCTGCGACTTTTTTTGCTTCTCAATCGGATTTTGAAGAAGCCGGTGACCTTAAAGTCTTCACCGATGATGCAGCGATCCAATACATCAAGGACGAGATTGAGCATGCAGGTGGGGTGTTGGATGCCACCGTTATGGGTGAAACCTTTAACTTCTTGCGCGCCAATGACCTTGTCTGGTCGTTTGTGGTCAATAATTATCTCATGGGCAAGGATCCTAAGCCCTTTGATTTACTTTTCTGGAACGCAGACCAAACGCGCATGCCTAAAGCCTTGCATCTTTTTTATCTGGATAATTTTTATCGACACAATCGTTTAAGCAAGGGCGAGATGAGCTTAATGGGTCACAAACTTGCAATGAAAGACGTCACCACCCCAGTCTATATGCAATCTTCCAAAGAAGACCATATCGCGCCTTGGCGCTCCATTTTTCGTGGGGCAAAGTTATTTGGCGGGCCAGTACGGATGATTTTGGCGGGCTCTGGTCATATCGCCGGGGTTATCAATCATCCAGCTGCACAAAAATACCAGCATTGGTTGCCCTCCAAGTCCATGACAGACCTGCCCGCTACAGCGGATCAATGGCAGCAGAGCCTAGAAGAATTTAAAGGCTCTTGGTGGCCAGATTGGGCGATTTGGCTTGCGGAGCGCTCAGGCAACCAAATCCCGGCTCGTGTGCCAGGTGACGGGGAATGTGCCGTGCTGGGCGATGCGCCAGGCACCTATGTTTTGGTTAAATCAGCCTCTTAGAATTTCATTTCTGTAAGCTATCGACAGCGCGCTTCAATCCAATTTCAGGCCCACCACGTAAGGCAAGCATGCAAGCCATCCCCCTGAACCAATCCCCACGCCCTTCCTTGGTATGGTTACGCGATGACCTCCGCTTAGATGATAATCCTGCCCTTAATGCAGCTGCCAAGGAAGGGCCCGTCGTTATCATCTATATCCTTGAAGAGGGTGCAGGAACCGGGCGGCCATTAGGAGGTGCACTCAAATGGTGGTTGCACCAAAGCCTAAAAAGCTTGGCATCTGATTTGGAGGCGTGCGACCTCAAGCTCTTATTGCGACGAGGAGATCCAAAAACGATCATTCCACAATTGGCGCAAGCCATTGGTGCTAAAACTGTGCATTGGAACCGGCGTTATTACGCGTGGTCTAAACTATTAGATAGCGCAATCAAATCTAAGCTTAATACAATTGAAATCAATGCAATAAGTTATAAAGCTAACGTACTTTCTGAACCATGGGAAGTTAAAACCGGGGCAGGTGGGCCCTTTAAGGTTTTCACACCTTTTTTTAAGGCAGCCCAACCCTTGTGCGATACTTGGGCGCAAGAGGCGATCTCAACGCCAAAACTGTTCGGCTTTGACGCGTTTGATTATCCAAGTGAGCGGCTTCAGGATTGGGCTTTACACCCTTCCAAACCAGATTGGTCGGGAGGGCTTGCCCACATGTGGCAACCTGGTGAAGTCGGCGCCCAGAAGAGATTAGAAGCATTCTTAGATGGTCCAATTAAAACCTATCAAAGCGATCGAAACGTACCGGGCATTGACGGGACATCGCTGTTATCGCCGCATCTACGCTTTGGCGAGATTTCGATCAGGCGGGTTTGGCTGGCCGCGCGAAATGCGATGGCCATCGATTCTACGCTGACTAAAGACGGACAGCATTTTCTATCTGAATTAGGTTGGCGAGAATTCTCTACCCATTTAATCTATCATTTCGAGAGTTTTCCAGACGAAAGCTGGAAAACACCTTATCGGACTTTTCCGTGGAGGCATGATCCTATCACTTTACGAGCTTGGCAGCGCGGGCAGACAGGCTATCCGATTGTGGATGCGGGTATGCGCCAATTGTATCAAACTGGATGGATGCATAACCGCGTGCGCATGATCGTTGCGTCCTTCCTGATCAAGCACCTTTTACAAGACTGGCGCTTAGGTGAAGAATGGTTTTGGGATACGCTGGTCGATGCTGACATCGCCAATAATGCCGCTGGATGGCAGTGGGTGGCAGGCAGTGGCGCAGATGCTTCGCCGTTCTTTCGGATCTTCAACCCCATGACCCAAGGCGAAAAATTTGATCCAAAAGGCGATTATGTGAGACGTTTCGTGCCAGAGCTGACCAAATTGCCCGACGCCTTCATTCACCGCCCCTTTGATGCGCCAAAAGAGCTATTGCAGCATTATGGTGTTACCCTTGGTCAAACCTATCCCCATCCTATCGTGGATCATGATACGGGTCGCAAAAGGGCACTGGCTGCATTGGCAAGTTTGAAAGAACAACACAATGGAGAAGAGGCGTGAAACTAGCCGTCATTGGTACAGGTATAAGTGGTCTTTCTGCGGCTTGGGCATTGCGCGATGTCCATGAGGTCACTGTCTTTGAAAAAGCCGATCGTTTAGGCGGCCACTCCAATACGGTCACGGTCGATTATGAGGGCACCAGCATTCCCGTCGATACTGGCTTTATTGTCTATAATGCGCTCAATTACCCCAATTTGATCGCGCTTTTTGAAGCCTTGCAGGTGCAAACCAAGCCATCAGACATGAGCTTTTCAGTACGCGATGGGCAGCCTGGCAGTGAGTGGGGCTCAGATGGCGTGCCGGGTTTTTTTGCGTGGAAGCGCAACATATTCGCTTGGAGCCATTGGGCCCTTTTGGGCGAAATGATCCAGTTCAATGCTAAAGCTCAAAAGGATGCTGATAACCCCCTGCTGAATGAGCTCACCCTTGGTTCATATTGCGCCAAGCTTGGACTATCTACTCATTTTTTGGAGCGCTATCTGGTGCCGATGGGGGCTGCGATCTGGTCAACACCTGAACAAGGCATGCTGGATTATCCCGCGGCCAGCTTTATCAAATTCTTCAATAACCACCGCTTAGTCCACTTTGAACGTCCAAACTGGCGTACCGTCACGGGTGGCTCGCAATCCTATGTTCAAGCGATTGGCAAGGAATTGGGTGCCCGCGTCAAACTGCAATGTAGCGTAACCGCTATTAGGCGCACAGAAAATGGTGTTGAAATTGAAGCCGAAGGCACCACGCAAAAGTTTGATCAAGTGATTTTGGCCTGCCACTCAGATGAGGCGTTAGCCCTTTTGTCTGACCCTACAGAGGCAGAAACAGCCATTTTGGGTGCGATCCGCTATGCCCCCAATGTCGCAGTCCTGCATCGTGATCCAAGCTTTATGCCTCAGCGTAAAGCCGCTTGGGCGAGTTGGAATGTTGCGCGTGGTAATCGTAAAGCCCCAATCGAACTGACCTATTGGATGAATAGATTGCAGGGCATTGACCCCAACTTCCCCTTGTTTGTGACCTTAAATCCAGCCCGCGAAGTTAACAGCGATCTGGTCTTTGCCACTATTCCTTATGCGCACCCACAATTTGATCACCAAGCCGCGCGCGCGCAGAAGGGCTTGGCCTATATTCAAGGCGTTCAAAAAACTTGGTTTGCTGGAGCTTGGCAAGGTTACGGATTTCATGAAGATGGTCTTCGCGCAGGGCTTCGGGTTGCTTTAAAGCTGGGTGGGAAAGTCCCTTGGAACTTTATCGATGATGATATTGTACGCGATGAAGTTTCGCCCATGACGGGACCCGCTTTGGGCGTTTTAGCCCCTGAACTTGGATTGGTGTCATGAAGCATAGCCGGGGTTTAGGCTTAATGCGTGGCCGCACATTGCATGTACGGTTTTTGCCGTTTGAACATCGCCTCTCCTATGATCTCTACCAGCTCTTGGTGGATGTGGATCGGCTTGACCACCAGTTTAAGCATCTGCGATGGCTTGCCTATAATCGGTTTGCGCCGCTTTCCTTTTATGACAAGGATCATGGGGATCGCGATGGCGCGCCGTTGCGGCCATGGGTTGAAGCCAAACTCAAGGAAGCTCATATACCTTATGATGGCGGACCTATAGAGCTCTTAACCTTCCCGCGTGTGTTGGGTTTTGTGTTTAATCCTGTTTCGGTTTTTATGGCCTATCAACGAGGCGGCGATCTTGCTGGCGTGATCTATGAAGTCAATAATACGTTTGGTGAGACGCATGCCTATGTCGCCCCAGGCGTTGAAGCGCCTACCCAGCGCCATGAAGCAGACAAGGTTTTTCATGTCTCGCCCTTTTTTGATGTATCAGGGCGCTATGCCTTTGCCTTACACAGAACATCTGAGACCTTCTCTTTGGTCATCGAAAAAATGGCTGCAGCGACGCGTGATCATCTCGCTACCCTCAAACTGCGTCGAGAAGAATTGACGGATCAGAATTTGAAGCGTGCATTTTTCTCCATCCCCTTTATGACTGTTAAAGTGATGGTTGGCATTCATTGGGAGGCCTTGAAACTATTACTAAAAGGTGCTCGCTATTATCAAAAACCCCTTCCACCTCATCCAACCAGTTTCGCGCGACTAAGTAGGATCCCATCTCCACATGAGTGACCAAATCTTACCTGATACCATTCCAGTAACCCATGCTATTGCCCGCAGGCTGCGAGGCGTGCCCTTGGCCTTTAAAATGGCTGCGATGGCCATGACTAAAATCGTGGAAGGTCAAATTTTGGTCACACTCCCTGATGGCCGCATCCTCCTATTTCAAGGCTATAAGCCTGGAAAAAGTGCGACACTCCATATTAAGGACTTTGGATTTATCCGTCGTGTCGCGGCGCAAGGCGACATTGGGTTCGCGGAAGGATTAATGGCTGGCGAATGGGATACGCCCGATCTGGCCGTGCTGCTGGAAGTCTTCTCAAGCAATTTGGATTTAATGCCCAAATTGCTTCTGGGTGGGCCTTTATGGATGGTGATCAATAAGTTCCGGCATAAATTTCTTAAAAGAAACACTAAATCGGGCTCTAAGCGGAATATTCTCGCCCATTATGACCTTGGCAACAGCTTTTACGCGCGCTGGCTAGACCCCAGCATGACTTATTCGTCAGCGGTCTATAAGGATGCGGGTGAGGATCTCACCAGCGCGCAAATGAATAAATACCGCGCCCTAGCCGAACAAGTTAACCTCAAGCCAGGCCATAAGGTGTTGGAGATTGGCTGTGGCTGGGGCGGTTTTGCAGAATTTGCTGCCCGCGAATATGGCGCGCATGTCACAGGGTTAACGATCTCCAAAGAACAGCACAATTATGCTGTTGAGCGCCTGGATCGGGCTGGGCTTAGTCATCTCACCGATATTCAGTTGACGGACTATCGCGATATTCAAGGCGAGTTTGACGCGGTGGTGTCCATTGAAATGTTTGAAGCGGTGGGTGAGGAATATTGGCCCACCTATTTTGACAAGGTCAATTCAGTTCTAAAACCGGGCGGCAAAGCGGGCCTGCAGATCATCACCATCGATGAAAGTTTGTTTGATGTCTATCGTACCCGTGCGGACTTCATTCAAAGATATGTTTTCCCGGGCGGAATGTTGCCGACCGTCCCGCGCCTCAAACAAGAAATTGCCCGCGCAGGTTTGGTTTGGCAAAGCACAGCTGCATTCGGCATTTCATATGCTGATACTTTGGCTGCATGGGCGCGGTCATTCTTGGCAGAATGGATCCAGATTAAAGACTTAGGCTTTGATGAGAGGTTTCGCCAATTGTGGCGTTTTTACCTCGCTTATTGTGAAGCAGGTTTTAGAACCGGTCGCATAGATGTTGGCCATTTTTCGATGGTCAAACCCACTTGAGCCATTTAGACCCTGCCCTATTTGTTTATGTGCTGCGCTAAAAAGGTTTTGACGGCAGAACCATACGGAGGTCGTAGTGCTTTCAATGGGCCAATATCCTTATTGATTTGGTGATAGATAGCCCGCGCGTGACTAAATTCCTTAAAGCCGTCCTGACCATGATACGAGCCCATACCAGATGGGCCTATACCGCCGAACGGCAGGTCCTCCATGGCAATATGGAAGATGACATCATTGACCGTCACGCCGCCCGAAATTGTAGAGGACAAAACGAAATCCTGCTCGACAGGATCGGTCCCAAAATAATAAAGGCCCAAGGGTCGCGGTTTCGCTTTGATGTAAGATACTGCGTCTCGCAGCTCTGAGTAAGTCTTGATTGGCAAGAGTGGGCCAAAGATTTCTTCTTGCATAATGCTCATATCATCGGTGACATCAAGGACCAAAATGGGTGGTATTTTACGGTCACTTTGGCTTGAAAAAACTTCACCCGCCGGATTAATTTCCACAATTTTTGCACCCTTCGCACGGGCATCTGAAAGCAAAGCCATTATCCGATCATAATGTCCTTGCGAAATAATCGCTGTATAATCAGGATTATCGTGCATGCTTGGATACATGCGATTCACCGAGGCCACCAAATGAGACATCAAACTATCCAGTTTTTCCTTTGGGACCAACAGATAGTCCGGTGCCAAACAGATTTGTCCTGCATTGAGGGTTTTGCCGGCCATGATTCGGTCTGCACTGGTTGGCAAATCAGCGGAACGGGAGACAACAACAGGGCTCTTCCCTCCAAGCTCTAAAGTAAGGGGGACTAAATGATCCGCTGCGGCCCGCATGATATGACGCCCAATCCCAGTGCCGCCCGTAAAGACCAAATGATCAAATGCCAAGCGTGAGAATGCCTGTCCGACATCAGGCCCACCTGGGATGACCGCGATTTCTTCTGGAGAAAAGGTTTTAGAAATTAAAAATTTAATTAGCTCTGATGTGTTAGGCGTTAACTCTGAAGGCTTGATCATGGCGCGATTACCCGCCGCCAACACCTGCGCCAATGGTGCAAAAATCAGGTTCACTGGGAAATTCCACGGAGCGATAATACCAACGACACCCTTAGGCAGGTAGTGAATCTCAGCCCTAGCACCAAACAATCCCAAAAGCAGGGGTGAAGTTTTGCGTTTTTCTGGGCGCATCCATTTAGCCAAATGAGCCTTTGCATACTTGAGCGGCCCTAAGGAGCTAGCAATTTCAGTAATCAAACTGGTTTCTCGGGCCCGACACGAGAAATCCTCCGACAAAGCATCAGTAATTTGCTTTGCATGATCAACCAACAAAGCGATACAGCGATCTAAGCGATCTTCACGAACCGCCCTTGAGGCTACGCCATCACGTGAGTGTGCGGCTTTTTGGGCTGCTAGAATGTGGTGCATATGTTCTATTATGTCAGCTTCTTGGCTAATCTTACGTGTCATTTCATCCATGAAGACAACTCCAGAAGCAAGTTTGTGCATTTAAACTTTTATTCTACTTTACCTCTTATTCGCATGGACTTATGAATATTATTGGTCACCGTCAATCTTGGGGCGTGCATTTACGCAATCTCCATATTCAAGTGACTATATCGTTCGTTCAATTCGGTTAGATGGTGAATTGTGTGGCCTTAGGCTTGAATGGTAAACAAGGCATAAGCTTAGCCGACGCAGCCCTTCAATCCATGAAGGAGCGGTCCATCACCCCTTCCCCTGAAAATTATGCCGTGTGGTTAGCCTATCACGGCTCTTTTCCCCAACAACTCCGCGCCGATATGGAAATGATGATCCAAGCAAAGCGCGTGATTGATGATCAAGTATGCGATCAAGTTTATATTACCTATTTTGAAGACATTTCCATTGGCTCAAGAATGGTTAAGGCTAGCGGCAGGATTGCTGCTGAAATGGCAGGGGTACGCAAAGACTTGCAGACAGCGGGCCTTGAAACGAGGGCTTATAGCAAAAAACTGGAATTTGCTAAACAGGAATTGGCCAAAACCGATCATGCTATCATCACGCGTGATGTCGTCGATGGTTTGGTTGATGCAACCCAGGAAATGGCAAACCAATCGCGGCATTTGGAAGAAAAACTTGCCGCATCCGATGCTGAAATTGAGATGCTGCGCGGTGAACTTGAGAGAGTTCGTATCGAGGCTGCCACCGATCCACTGACAGGTCTAGCCAATCGCAAAGAGTTTGAGGCGCGCATGTCGGATATGTTCGCAGCATCTGATCGAGGGGGGGGGCCCATCACCTTGATCATGGCTGATATTGATTTGTTTAAACGGGTCAATGACACATTCGGCCATCAAACAGGCGACCAGGTGATTAAATTTGTTGCTACAGTCATGGAGCGCGTGAAGCCCGATAGTGGCCTCGTGGCGCGCTTGGGTGGCGAAGAATTTGCCCTAATCGCGCCGATGGCCGATCGCAAGGCCGCAATTGAAATAGCTGAAAATATACGATTAGCGGTAGAGAGTAAGCGTTTGGTTCGTAGGTCATCGAATGAGGATTTAGGTAAAATAACCGTTTCCTTGGGCGTTTCCCAGCGAAGAACAGGGGAAAAACCGCAAGATTTGATTGAGCGCGCCGATGCGGCGCTCTATGCATCCAAACGCAATGGTCGAAACCAGGTTAGCCATGATGGGGCACAGGGATCGAAAGCTGCATAATGGTTCTGCTTAAGCTTTCGATGGATCATGATCGATAGCACTCAGCATAGAAAGAGGTTGTGTTGATACTGAAATTGAGCCCTATAATCTTCCTGACTTTCCCAACGCAAAAATGAGCCGAGCTCTGGTCTCTGGCATTGGCTTGCGCAGGGGATCTAGCAGCGCTTGCGCAATGAAATGTCCCAATAATGCAAATCCGTCTGCAATATCGCCGCTTTGTGGCCGGTTTTGACCACCCAACAGAAATGGTGGCAGAGCCAATAAACGATCCTGATATGGTTCCCCTGCTTGCCTTGAGGCCGCACGCCCAGTTTTGGGACTGACCCATGCCAGATCATCCTGCGTACCTGTTAAGGCGCATTGTGATAAATCCAGTCCATAGCCCATCTCTGCTAACAAGCCCATTTCCCATCGGACATAGAGGGCAGGCCAGGATTGGCTATCGCTTAAACTGTCCAGTAAAATTTCTGTAGCTTCAAATAGCCCTAAACAGGCCTGCCGATCTGGCGTAGCGTCTAGCAATAGTGACGCAACGCTGGCTAAAGCCGCTAAAGCTGCCCGATCATCCATCACATCACTAGGACCACCCCCGCGTGCCTCAATGGGATCAAAAAATCCAAGTTGATCGTCGCTGCGGGCTTTCCAAGTCACATGCAGCCTTGTTCCGGGCTCTAAATACGCGCGCTTTCGTTTGCCAGAACCGCCATAAACTAGGCCAGAAGCCCTACCCTTGGCATCACTAAGGACTTCTAGAATAGCGTCATTCTCACCAAACCGTCGCGCAGCCAGTGCGATGGCGCGTCCTTCCCATTCGCTCATGGCATGGGCCTAAACATCAAAGTCTAAGCCCATCGCTGAATAGAGGGAGCGATCCTCAATCCAGTTCTTACGGACTTTGACGTGCAAGAATAAGTGCACCCTACGTTCAATAGCTTCAGCTATCTCTTTACGGGCTTGTTGGGATATCCATTTAAGCGTTTCCCCACCCTTACCAATAGCAATACCCTTGTGGCCTTCGCGCATCACATAAAGGGTTTGTTCAATCCGGACCGAGCCATCTGTTTTCTCAGTCCAGATATCGGTCTCTACCGTGGCCTGATAGGGCAATTCCTCATGAAGGCGCAGAAACACTTTTTCCCGCGTGATTTCGGCTGCCATGACGCGCATCGGCGTATCGGCAGCCTGCTCTTCTGGATAAAGCCATGGACCCACAGGCATTCGCGACGCAAGCAATTCTTTCAACCTCTTGAGCCCGGACAATTTCAAAGCTGAAATCATCACCACCTCATCATAGATCCCAATTTCAAAAAATGACTTAGAAAGTTCAAGCAATTTAGCCCTTTCAAGGACATCGACTTTGTTGAGAGCTAATATGGCCTTACCACCATGTTTCTGGAGCCCTTCAAAAACATACTGGACATCCTCATGGGTTTTTTTATCCGCCCCATCGCCACGCCCTTCGCGCATGCGTGAAGCCGCAAGTGCATCCACAACATGAACAAGTGCATCTGCGTCCGCCGCCCCGCCCCAAGCTGACGCAACCATGGCGCGGTCTAAACGGCGCTTGGGTACAAATACGCCTGGAGTATCAACCAATACAATTTGAGCTCTCTGTTCAATCATTACCCCTCTCACCGGGAACCGGGTTGTTTGCACCTTTTGGGTAACGATCGAGACCTTTTGCCCTACCAAGCCATTCACCAGTGTCGATTTTCCAGCATTTGGCGCACCGAGGATAGCCGCAAAACCGCATCTGGTCGCTTGCCCTTCCGGAGCCAGCGGGACTGAAGCATCTTTTATCGACACATTTTCTCTATGATCAGACACCTAATCCGCCTTGTTTCAGGAGGGCAAGGGCCGCTGCACGTTCTGCATTTTGCTTGGATGACCCTTGGGCGCGGGCAACCAGCGTGCCTAGCTTGACCTCTACGACAAATCTTGGTGCATGGTCTGGGCCATCACGCTCGACAACCTTATAGAAAGGGGTTGAAAGACCGCGTTTTTGAGCCCATTCCTGCAATGCGCTTTTAGGATTACGGCTGCCAGATGATGGTGTTTGGCCACTGACCCAAACAAGTTCAAACAAACCTTCAACCGCATGTCTGCCGCCATCCAGCCAGAGAGCGGCCATCAAGGCTTCAAAAGCATCGCCTAAAATTGAATCACTCTCTGCAACGGCGTCCGCACTTAATCCGCGAGATACTTCGACCAAATGTGTTAAATCGAGCTCGCGCGCGGCTTGTGCACAATTTTTACCCGATACGATGGCATTGAACTGGCGGGTTAGTTCCCCTTCTTCGGCTCGTGCGTACATGTGGAACAAGCGCTCCGCCGCCATAAGACCCAACACCCGGTCTCCAAGCCATTCCAGCCGCTCATTATGCATAAAACCTGGCTGCCCATCCCCACGTGACTTGTGAGTCAATGCGCGCTCTAACAATGCCTTATCCTTGAATTCGTAACCAAGTCTGGCTTGGAGCGCCCGCATCTGAGCTTGTCGTGTCATCGAATTGGTACGGCAAGTCGATCCCACCGCATGCCTGTGAACCAAGTCCAAGGCAGATAAAAACGCGTTGTTTCATCAAAAGACAAAAGAACAATTCGCCCGCGCCCAACCAAGTTTTCAGCTGGTACAAAGCCAACTCCCGATTGAAGGATCGGGTCAGCACGGCTGTCTGTTGAATTATCGCGATTGTCACCCATCATAAAATAATGGCCTTCGGGTACAACAAACACTTGTGTGTCATCAAACATGCCATTGGTTTGCATGTCATAGGTAATATAGGAGCGACCGTTGGGTAATGTTTCCTTGTAACGATTGACGCTCAACACATTTCCGCTTTGATCCTTGATGGTTTCTGGTTGCAATAATTCATGGGGAACCGGGGTGCCATTGATAATCAATTGTCCGCCAACAACTTGAATCCGATCACCTGGTAATCCAATGAGGCGCTTGATATAATCGGTTTTACCATCGGCGGGTAATTTAAACACAACCACATCACCACGCGTGGGTTCATGGCCGAAAATCCGACCCTTAAATAGTTTAGGCTCAAAAGGAATGGAGACATGGCTAAAGCCATAATCCCACTTCGAGGTCCATAAATAATCCCCTACGACAAGGCCAGGACGCATGGATTCTGAAGGAATATTAAAGGGTTGAAATAAAAAGACCCGGAGGACAAAAGCAATGCTCAAAGCAAAAAACACGGTCTTGATATTGTCTTTTATGCTCTCGCCCTTAGGTGCTGGAGCTAATGATTTGGGCGATTTTGGATCAGGTGTCGTCGCGTCAAGCATATAAAATCATTTCATTTTGAGATATGGGGTGGGGCAAAAGTCCAATCACCACAAACGCAAGTGCATAAGGATGATCATCGGTGAGACTTAAGTGTATATCAGCTCTAAAGCCTTGTGGTACCAGTTCTTGCAAACGTTTCAGCGCGCCTCCGGTCAAACTCAAGCTTGGTTTACCAATTGGGGTATTTACCACACCTATATCGCGCCAAGCTACCCCTGCCCGCATGCCTGTTCCCAAGGCTTTTGAGCAAGCTTCTTTGGCTGCAAATCGTTTAGCATAGGTGTTGGATTTTTGCATCGGCCTTAGGTTCGCCCGTGCCTGCTCAAACGGTGTGAAACATCGACTCTCAAACCGTGTCCCAAATCGGGCCAAGGTTTGCTCAATGCGATCAATCCGACAAAGATCACTACCAATACCAACAATCATGAGCGTGCTTCATCCATCAAAGCGCGCATACGTTTGATGGCCCCATCCAATCCCGTGAAAATGGCTTCACCTATGAGAAAATGACCAATATTGAGCTCCACCACTTCGTGAATGGCGGCAATAGGCTTCACATTCTCAAAAGTGAGACCGTGCCCAGCATGGATTTCAAGGCCGCGCTTAGTACCCAATCGCGCCGCATCAGCTAATTGTACAGCCAAATAATCAGCAAGCTGCTTATCGCCGTTCAAGGCCGCTTCCGCATAGGCACCGGTATGCAACTCAACCACATGAGCGCCCATAGCTTCTGCAACCGCCAATTGAATGGGGTCAGGCTCAACGAATAAAGACACCCGACGCCCTGCGGCACTGAGGGTTTGAACCAACGGCGCAATGGAATGATGTAGCCTAGCCACATCAAGACCACCTTCAGTTGTGCGCTCTTCTCGCTTTTCTGGAACTATACACACCGCATGGGTTTTGTGGCGCAGTGCTATTTCTACCATTTCTTCGGTGGCGGCAAGTTCCAGATTGATGGGCAAACTGACTCGCGCAATTAAGCCCTCTAAATCCTCATCGCGAATATGGCGGCGGTCTTCGCGTAGATGCAAAGTTATACCGTCGGCACCTGCTTGTGCGGCCATAAAAGCCGCCCTTAAAGGATCTGGATGAGAGCCACCTCTAGCGTTTCTAATGGTTGCAACATGATCAATATTGACCCCCAAGCGTTGATATGAGCCCGCCTTCATGTATGAAGTCCATGTGTCAGGGCACGGCTTCCGGGCTTGATCGCTGGGATAGAACGTAAATCCGCAGGAATGTCGTCGGGTGCAAAGCTTTCAATCTCAATGGAAGCAAGCGCCACCAGCTCACACCCCACATCGGCACGTCCAGCTGAGCGGTCGATGATAACGGCCGCCCCTAGGATTACGAAAGGTTCATTCTTGATGGCCTCTAAGGTTTCTCGCACAGAAATACCAGTTGTAACAATATCTTCAACGATAACTACCCGTGCTTCAGCCGGCAAAGAAAAGCCACGTCGTAGCCTGAATTGACCATCTTCACGCTCAACATACACCGCTTTAGCCCCTAATTGACGGGCTGTCTCATAACCAGGGATAATTCCCCCTACGGCTGGGGAGACAACATAATCGATTTGGCCCCAGCGTTGGGTAATCAGCGCGGCCAAGCCTTTACAGAGAACTTCTGTAGCTTGAGGGTTCATAAAAACAAAGGCTTTTTGCAAGAAGGTTCGACTATGACGACCCGAAGTTAACACGAAATGGCCCTCTAACAGAGCCCCTGCCGATTGAAAGATAGTCAGAACTTCATCATTGGTCATGCTCATTTCTTACCACTTTAATGGTTGATTTTGCCAGTCTGGTGCTGACACACTTGCACTTTGGGGTTAATCCAAATGCGCTTGCTTCTGGACCATATAAGTAATGGACTACGAGACTAGCCACGTAATCGTTTGACATCAATAACCACTGGCAAAGCCCTTAAAGAAGCTGCAATTATATTTAAATGTTTAGAATCAGCTACTTCTACATCGACAAGCAGGTCTATAAAGTCTTCACGCCGATTTTGGGCGCGAACATTGGTGATATTGCCATCACATTCTGAGATTATTTTACCTACTTGGGCGAACACACCCTTGCTATTCTCACAACTGAGGATCAAACGACCTAAAGCCAATCCGTTGCGCTTGGCTTCATCGGACCAAGCCAGATCGATCCATTGATCCTCGTTGGTCTCATGTTCGGCCAGATGCTCACAATCGATGGTATGTACCTCCACGCCCCGATCTGGCATATGCACCCCAACGATGCGATCCCCTGGCAAGGGGGAGCAACACGCCATGAAATGCAAGCCAACACCTGGTCGCAGATCAGATCCACGCACAAAATCACCCGCATGATCATCATCAATCATCAAGCGTGGTTCCCCTAATACACTTTTGTGGACAAATCCTGGAACAGCCGCTTCCGCCAATACGGCCCCGGTTAAACGCCCCCGACCAATCGCAGCATAAAGTTCGTCCAAGCTTTCATATTTTAGGCGTTGAAGCGCGTCTTCTAAATTCACCTCATCGGGATTGACCCCAACACGGCGCAAAGCGTGCCCGGCTAAACGTTTACCAAGGGTTGTAAACTCTTCGCGCTCACTTTCGCGAACCAAACGACGTATGGCAGAACGCGCTTTACCCGTGACCGCAACCGATTCCCAGTCCGCGACAGGGCGACGGCGGTCCGAGCGCAAAATCTCAACCACGTCACCATTGGTTAATGCCGTACGTAAGGGTCGCTCTTCACCATTGATCCGTGCACCCACTGTGGTATCACCTATGCGGGTATGGACGGCATAAGCAAAATCCAAGGGGGTCGCACCATAGGGTAGCACGATCAAGTCACCCTTTGGGGTAAAGGCAAACACTTGATCTTGAAACATTTCGAGCTTGGCATTTTCCAGAAATTCCTCAGGATCGCCACCATGCTCAAGTATCTCAACCAAACTGCGTAGAGGTGCTAAAGGGTCGCTGCCATTTTCTTCAAGCGGGTGATAGCCATAGCTACTGTTCTTGTAACGCCAATGAGCAGCAACCCCATCTTCTGCAATACGGTTCATGTCGTGCGTGCGTATTTGAATATCGACCGAAGTCGCATTGGGTCCTACAATACCAGTATGAATTGAGCGGTAACCATTTGGCTTGGGAACTGAAATAAAGTCCTTAAAGCGATTTGGAACACACGACCATGCCTCATGAATAACCCCAAGGGCGGCGTAACAATCACTTACACGATCAACCACAACCCGAAAGCCATAAAGATCTGTGACTTCAGAAAAAGAAATTGATTTTCTCTCGAGCTTTTTCCAGATTGAATAAGCTCTTTTTTCGCGCCCAACCACCATGGCTTCAATCCCTGACGCTTCAAGTGCAGCGCTAATTTTTTGGGTGACAGTTGCGACCGCGTCTGCCCTTTGCACGCGCAAATTGGTCAGTTGCTCATGGATGGTTTTAGCGGCTTGTGGGTGAAGATGTTCAAAAGCAAGTTCTTCAAGCTCTCCTGAAAACCGCTGTATACCCATACGCCGCGCAAGGGGGGCATAAATATCTGCGGTCTCGCGGGCTATGCGCTCCCTTTTTTCACGCTTTTTGATATAATTAAGCGTTCGCATGTTGTGCAACCGGTCGGCTAATTTGACCAATAATACCCGCACATCTTTTGAGAGCGCCAGAATGAATTTCTGCAGATTCTCAGCCTGCTTGGTGCGATTAGAATTAAGCTCAAGCTGAGATAATTTGGTAACCCCATCCACCAATTGAGCGACTTCATGGCCGAATAAATGCTCAATTTCAGAGCTGGTAGCGGTGGTATCTTCAATTGTATCGTGCAATAAACCCGTGATGATTGACGCGCTATCCAGCCTTAATTCAGTTAAAATCCCTGCAACTTCTATAGGGTGGGCGAAATAAGGATCTCCCGATGCACGCAGTTGACTACCATGGCGTTGCATCGCAAAGACATAAGCGCGATTGATGGCATCTTCATCCACATCTGGATCATAGGCCCGGATACGATCAACCAATTCATATTGCCGCAGGATGCGTCCGCGACTGGGTGGGCGCACTATATGTTCTGGGAATGGTAATTCCCTTGATTGATCTATGGTCGGAGTGGATGTGTCATCGCCCATCTTAAAGCTTAAGGATTAATAGGGGTCTTCGCGTACGGCCTCTTGCTCTTGCTGCAAGGCACGAAGAACTTCGTCTTCAGTTGCTATCACGGGTGCCTCGAGTGCCAACAAATCACTCTCTTCTTCTTCACGAACAGCATGTGGACGCACTTCACGTAAAGAGGCCACCAAACCATCGCGCAATTCTTCCGTATCAACGGTAACTTCGGCAATCTCACGTAGCGCAACTACTGGATCCTTATCGCG
The DNA here is from genome assembly GCF_030158815.1 of Candidatus Phycosocius spiralis. GTDB lineage: Bacteria > Pseudomonadota > Alphaproteobacteria > Caulobacterales > Aquidulcibacteraceae > Aquidulcibacter > Aquidulcibacter spiralis. Next base: position 10,849 of record NZ_BPFZ01000001.1, on the reverse strand, counting down.
ATCACGTTCAAGGGTCAGGGAGGCTCCACCTGAAATTTGGCGGGCGCGGTGCGCTGCATATAAAACAAGAGAAAATCTATTTGGGACGCGTTCAACGCAATCCTCTACCGTCACGCGGGCCATATTGTTATCCTGTTCGGAATTCGATTTATCATTCTAGTCTATAAAGTGAGGCTTCTCAACCACCGCACGCATATGGATCACAAAGTTATATTTGGGCTATAACTGGGCTATAATTGGGCAGCTATCTGTGCAAGCGTTCTTGGGTTCGGGTTTGCTAATTTGATACAGCCATTGAGTTTGCCAGTCTTTTCTAGGCGCTTCAACAGTAACTTACCCCTTTCCCCTGTACGGGGATCACGCCAATCAGGTGCTATTTCTAACAAGGGGCGTAACACAAAGTCACGCTCTTGCAGTCGTGGGTGGGGCAAATTCAAACAATCCGATTCATCCTTAATCATGCCATTATAATCAAGTAGGTCTAGATCCAAAGTCCGGTTTGCCCATTGATTGTTGACATCGCGGGTGCGACCTAAAATTGCCTCAATCCAATGCAATCGTCGTAACAAAGCTACGGGATCACTATCCATTGGCATAATTTTGCACACAGCGTTAGTATAATCAGGATTTGAACAATGTTGTGGCCAAGCTTTTGTGATCCATAATGACGAACACCTAATGACACATTCACCATTTTGTGTCATTAATCCTAGTGCTTCAAGAATAATTTCTTGAGGAACTAAATTTTGTACGCTGAGGTTTGAGCCAAGGCTAACATAGACTCCGGATGCATTTGTTGAAGCTTTTGGTAGGTATTGTTGAGAGGACTTAAGAAAAACCATGACTTTTTATCCCAATGAACGAATCGCGCTTTTCATCGATGGTGCTAATTTCTACGCAGCAGCTCGTACACTTGGCTTTGACGTTGATTATCGCAAACTTCTTGAAGAGTTTAAGAAGCGTGGTCGTCTCGTTCGTGCTAGTTATTATACAGCTATTCTTGAAGAAGTTGAATATAGTCCAGTGCGACCACTGGCGGATTGGTTGGATTACAATGGTTTTAATGTTATAACAAAACCTGCCAAAGAATTCACCGATACCCTAGGTCGCCGGCGCGTCAAAGGAGATATGGATATTGAGATTGCAGTAGATATGATGGAACTCGCCCCCCATATTGATCACATCGTCTTATTTTCAGGAGATGGTGATTTTCGTCAACTGATCGAAGCGGTCCAACGCCGTGGTCCAAGGGTTTCTGTGGTGTCCTCAATCAAAACTCAGCCACCGATGATAGCGGATGAATTACGCCGTCAAGCCGACACTTTCATCGATTTAGCAGATTTAGCAAGCTTGATTGGTCGTCCACCTCGCCCAGATGGGTATGAGAATCCCCGTGGAGGCTATCGCGCAGACTCAATCGGTGATGGGGATGAATTTCTCGATGATCTCGAAGATGATTTTGAAGTTATTGAAGATGAATTTGAAGGTGAGGCCTAGGGCCAATTGCTTGGCCTAATTGCTGAAATGCGGCAAGTTATAGGTAGATGGAATTGATCAGCCCAAAGCGAGATTGCGCGCTTTGCCCACGACTAACCGCCTATCGGGCGCGCAATCAAGCTGAAAACCCGCATTGGTTTAACGGCCCTGCCCCAGCTTTTGGCGATAGGTTGGCCTGGTTATTGATTGTAGGTTTGGCACCAGGACGCGGGGGGGCGAACAGGACCGGTCGGCCTTTCACCGGTGATTGGGCGGGTGATCTATTATATCAAACGCTAGCTAAGTTTAAGCTCTCCACGGGAACCTATGATCCAAACGGCGCGGATGATTTGAAGTTACACGGTGTCATGATCACGAATGCAGTTCAATGCGCTCCACCAGAAAACAAGCCAATCCCATCTGAAATTGCCAATTGCGCGCCGTTCTTAAAGCGACAAATCCAAGCCCTTCCTAACCTAAAACACATCATTTGTCTGGGTCAGATCAGCCATGAATCAACAGTCAAACAGCTTGGAGGCCAATTGGCTAGGCACCGGTTCAAGCATGGGGCCCGTCATCAATTGGGATCATTATGCCTCCATGATTCCTATCATTGTAGCCGCTACAACACCAATACGGGTCGTCTGACCGTGGCGATGTTTGAAGGCGTGTTTACAAGACTTGTGGAGCAAGAGGCTTCCTAAGATTTAGGGTCCAAACTCAACTCAAAAAACCCCGCAAGAACAGGGTTTTTTCCTCTTATGAAAGCTCAGATTCAGTCTTCTTTGGGTGTGATAACCTGACGACCGCGATACATACCAGTCTTCAGGTCAATATGATGGGGGCGACGCAATTCGCCTGAATCCTTGTCTTCAACATAGGAATTGCCACCCAATGCATCGTGAGAACGTCGCATTCCGCGGCGAGATGGAGTGGTTTTACGCTTAGGCACTGCCATGATGCAGGTTCCATTTCAAAAGTAAGGTGACCAAATCTGGATCACCCTCAAAACTGAAGCGCGTCCATACGCGTGAGCGCCCCTAATTGCAACCAATTAAGCCAGTTCTTCTGAAACCTTCTACCAAGAACCCACCGTTCTTACTGGATTTACAATCCATGATGAATGAGAGAGCCTTCACACCATAAAGATTGTGGACTAATCCTATCCATGAGAAGCCCCTAAACCCTAGGGCTTAGGCTTTGGTGCATTGGCTTTGGGTGGTAGCGCTTTTTCTGGTAAGACTTCTATCCGGATTGAGTTTTGCGGCACCAGATAACGTTTGGCAATCTCATGAAGTTGCTTTAGCGTAATGGCCTTTAATCTGGTTTCTGTACTTGCTTCCCGATCTAGGCCATAACCGGACGGGCTGCCTGGCAATTTGGGTGTATTAAGCTCGCTCAACATCGAACTCCAATAGCCATTATTTTGTCGTGCACGACCTTGGGCTTCAACCGCCGGAGCGATTACCCGGTTCAGCTCATCGGCGCTTACGCCATCACGAACCAAATCGGCGGCAATGCGATCAATAACAGCCGCAATCGGTTTGACTTGATCGGGTTCTACGTTGGCTTGGGCATAAAAACGGCCCAGATCCGCATAAAGGGTTGCGACCCAGCCGCCATCTGGCGAATAGGATTTACCGGATGCTTCGCGCACCTTATCGGTTAAACGCAATTGCATGATTGCAGCTAGCGCCCCCATTTTTTCGGCACGATCACGATCAACATATCCAGGGGTGCGCCACGATATATGCACAATCGCTTGTTCGGCTGGGCCCTTGTGTGTCAATACGCGTGCAGCTTGACCAGTCGGTACTGATCGAATGGTGCTTAGTTGAGCAACATCCAGCTTGAGGCCAGGTCTGGTAGGCAATGCACCAAATGTCTTGGCGACGGCGTCCACCACCGGATCAAAATCGACGTCCCCTACGACCACGATATGAATGGTCCCTTCTCGTTGCAACCGAGTGAGCCAAGATTTGCCTTGCGCATCATCGCTGGCCAAAATGCGCGCTAAGTTAGGGGCATCATACATAGGATGACCCGTTTCAAAAAATGTTGCTGAATTAAAAGAAAACCAATCGCCCGCAGTTAATCGTGCTGAGTCCCAAGTTGAGCTGAGCATTTCGCGGATCAACAAAGCAGGTCGCGGTCCCATTCTAGGCTCAATCAATTGCGACAGCATCAATTGTACTTGTTCGGGCAGGTCGGCGGCCGCAGGGGAAGCTGTGATATCTAGGGTGGTACTTCCCAAGCTCACCCCGGCCAAGCTGGTGGAGCGGCCAGCGAACACACTGATTGCCTGATCAAGGGTCAAATCTTTAATACCATCCCCGCTCCAAGAAGCACCCGCGAACATTGGCCAAGCTACATCCCTATAAGGAAACACCAGAAATCCAGCATTGATGATCACCCGAACAAAGGCACGGTCTTTGGTATAATTGGTCTTATGGAAAATGAGCCTCACCCCATTTTCAAATGTAACAATCTTAGCTTTTGGGTGAATTAAGTCTTCAACCTTAGCCATTTTTCCAGGTGGCCCTGGAATCAAAGGTTTAAATTCAACTTTTTGCTTGACTTCGCGTTTCTCCAAAGCCCCCGACATCGCCGATTGCCAAGCAGAAAGAACAGCGGTTTCACCTTCGGCAATCGGCTGTTTTGTGATCAAAGTGATCCCAGGCTCCACCCCGCGCCACCACCAAGAAAACGCCTCATGAACTGCTTGGGGTGTGATGTCTGGTATCGCCAAATCAAATAAGGCTTTCTCATCCACGGGACTTGTGGGCACATCATCGGTACCAAGATCAGAGACAATGGACGAGACTAACCCCGTGGTTCGTCTGGTTGGTTCTTGAATGATCGCCCGCTCTAAACCCAAACGCCGATCCTTAATGGCTTCAGCAATTTCTTCAGCGGTAAAGCCAGTGGCAAGGGCTTGGCGCAATTCTTGTGAAACAGCCTTCAGCCCCGCCTTCCAATCGCCATCGCGCGGCACCACCGCAAGGGTTGCTACCCAACCATTCTTGCGTTTGGTCGTGTTAAAAAATACGGCTGTCGTGGGTGGATTATCCACCAATTGCAAACTCGCTAGACGGCGCGAAAACACGTTCTCTGCAACGCTTTGCAACCGCCACCAAGCCCGTCTTTCGGATGTATCCAACTCACCATAGTCGGTCTCATCCGGTCGCACGAGATTGACGATCGCAACAACGGGCTGTTCTGGTTCCACCAAAACAAGCGCGCGTGCCGGCGTGACGGTCCAGCTACCATTATCTGGAGCAGGAGGAGCGGTCTTGGTCTTGGCTTTCCAATCCGAAAATTTCGCCGCAATCATCGCCTTGGTTGCTTCGACATCCACGTCGCCACTGATCACCAAAATCGCGCGTTCTGGGCGATACCATGTCTCATAGAACTCGCGCAGCTTCGTAGAATTTGCCCCTTCCACACTTGCTCGCAACCCAATGGGTTCACGCAGGGTTTCGCGGTCATTGGGGAAGTAAAAGGCGTTGATCTGGCGGCTGATCCTTCGCGCAGGTCCCTCCCCGTCATTGAGCTCTGAGATCACCACGCCAATTTCGCGTTTGATTGCTTCTTCCTTGAGCAAGAGCCGATCAGCGGTCTCGCGAAAAATCGATAAGGCTTTATCTAAGCGTCCGCCATCGGCGCTTGGTAAATCGAGTTTATACATGGTTTCATTATAATTGACGTGGGCATTGACGTGGCTGCCAAAGCTTGAGCCCAACCGTTCCATTGTCTTAGTCAATTCGCCTTCGGGAATATTGGTTGATCCATTAAAGGCCATATGCTCGATCATATGGGCGAAGCCGCGCTGATCGTCGCGCTCATATTTGGAGCCTGCGTCTAAGCGCAACCGCAGTGCGACTTGCTTTTCAGGTAATTTATTCACGCGGATTGCATATCGCATACCATTGGGCAAAACCCCGTACACAATGGTTGGATCAGGCTTAAGGTCAGAACCGTCCCATGGCCAAACGGCGTCTTTCGGGGTTGACGCAATCGGGAGTCCTTGGCTGTGGCACAGCTGTGGTACAAAGGCTACAACCAAGCTGAAGAGGGCAGCACTCCAGAACAAAACAGACGATCTAAATGTTGTTATCATAGTTTAACGAACCACAACTCTACCCTCTTGCCAAGGGTGGCTCACAATAAACTTTATGAACATATGATTGATCGTGCTTATGCCCTCTACCCAGATTGAGAGCCATAGTGCCAATTTTGTGGCCTATTAAATGAACACACGCCTAATGGGTGCCTCACCACGGGTTCAGATATTTTGCTTATCTTCGTGCCAACTATCCATCGGTCGTCATGTTTTGGTGAGGTTGGACATGAATAAGTTGTTGACGGTTATGATGATCACTTTTTTGGTTCAAGCTGGCATGGCACCAGCCTACGCACAGCACTTTGATCGGGGTCGACCTTCTTTGACCTTATTTACGGGCCTCAATTATACCGGACAGACCTTAACCTTAAGCACAGATAGCCCCGACCTTAGAGAGCACGGGTTTGATGAAGCAGCCGGGAGCCTTCTGGCCCGTGGTGAGTGGCAGGTTTGTCTCGACCCTTTTTATGGCACGCGCTGTCGTATTTACAACGATAGAGTGCCTGATTTGCGTTCCTTTCGGGGCCGCATTTCATCTGCACGCTATGTCGGAGGCCGTGCTCCGAATGGCTATACCGATTTCAATGATCTAGGCTCTGGTGGCAATCTCGGTCATAAAAATGAGGACCGCCCAACAACCTATTCTGGACGCTTTGTCGCAGGTCGAGGAACTGTGTTCTTTCCAGGTTTGGTTGTAGACGGTCGTGATCGTCAACAATTGGATGCCGACCGATTTTGTGCATCTCACAACCTAAGTCGCGCACTTTATGCAGGGCGAAGCCAAACAGGCGAACTTGAGGATGTCTTATGCAAGTATTAGCCTCGACTATTTAAATTGAAGCCTCAATGACATCGATTATGGATCGTGAGCGGGACTTGTATCATGATCAGACCCGCATGACCCATACACACCCTATATTGTTAATCCGTCACATCGTTAACAATGACATAGGCTTAAAGTGTATCAAGGGCTTTATTCCATAGAAGCGCTGAGTAATGCTCAAATGAAGTAACGCATTGAGAGATTGAGATCGGATCTTTGAGTTCAATTAGTGTCTTCCTCCAAGACAGGCACTAAGCTTCGATCAGTTACGATCCCGATATCGATTGGTGATGGGATAACGTCGATCCCGCCCAAAGTTGCGCGAACCTAGTTTCACCCCTGGAGGCGCTTGGCGACGCTTATATTCGGCCAGATAAAGCAGGTTTTGAATACGGTGCACCAGCTCTGGCGCGTGACCTCGTGCGATCACCTCCTCGATCTCAGCTTCTTCTTCGACAAAAGCGTGCAAAATGTCGTCCAGCACCGGATAGGGCGGTAAGCTGTCTTGATCGGTTTGATTGTCGCGCAACTCAGCAGAGGGGGCCTTGTCGATGATGCGTTGCGGGATCACCTCCCCCGCCGGCCCCAAACCAATTTCGCACGTGTTGGCATTGCGCCATCTGGCCAGCGTGTAGACCTGCATCTTATAAAGGTCTTTGAGGACGTTATAGCCGCCACACATGTCGCCATAAAGGGTGGCATAGCCGACGGCCATTTCGCTTTTATTGCCGGTTGTTAAGACCATCTGACCGAATTTGTTGGATAAAGCCATCAAAAGCACACCGCGTGCCCGGCTTTGTATATTTTCTTCAGCTATTCCAGACTGGGTACCTTCAAAATGGGGGTCCAGAATGTCTGTAAAACCAGCGACTACACCCTCAATCGGTAACACGTGATAGGCAGTGCCCAATCGGGCTGCATTATCTTTGGCATCTGCCAAACTCTCCTGACTGGTAAAACGCGAAGGCATCATCAGACAGGTCACACGCTGTGGCCCTAAAGCATCGGTTGCGACAGCCGCACTCAACGCAGAATCAATCCCACCAGATAGACCTAAAATGACGCTTGGAAAGCCGTTTTTATTGACATAATCACGCAACGCCAACACCATAGCTGCATAATCGGCCTGCTGGTTGCTACAAGTCTCTTGCTGTTCCGCTTGCACACATATCCAATGACCTTCACGCCATTGCCAGTCAGATATCGCCAATGTAGCTCTAAAATTGGATAAGGATTGGACGCACTCGCCAGTGTGGCTTAAAGCAAAACTGCCACCGTCAAAACATAATTCATCCTGCCCACCGACTTGATTAACATATAATAATGGAACTTTGGTTTCATATACACGTTCGGTAGCACAGGCCAAACGCTCAAGCGTCACACCACGACGATAGGGCGAGCCATTGGGGACGAGGAGGAGTTGCGCACCTTGGGTGTGGAGTGCATGTGTAACCCGATCAAACCAGATATCTTCACAAATAGGGATTCCGATGCGCACGCCACATATGTCAACTGGGCTAGGTAATGGACCCGGATCAAATACACGCTTCTCATCAAAAACTGCATAATTGGGCAATTCATGCTTATAGCGCACCGCTTGTATTTCACCGTGAGAGAGGACGACAACTGCGTTAAAGAGCCCCTCGGCTGTGCGCCACGGCGTTCCAATGACCACAGTCAAAGCCAGATCGGCAGTCATGTGTGCAAGGACATCAATGGCTGCACGACAATCTCGCACTGCGGCAGGCTTTAAAACCAAGTCTTCGGGGGGATAGCCAATGATAAATAATTCAGAGAACACAACAATATCGGCTTGGCTATGGGCAGCGATTTCAAGAGCTTGTTCAGCCATTCTTCGATTGCCCACAATATCACCCACAATAGGGTTCAATTGGACCGAAACGATACGAAGCTTTGGTTTGGCCTGTTGCATGCATGCCAAACTAGCCTGACACGAGCCTTGTTTCAAAGGCTGGAGCACACAAGAGATTCATGCTTGCATTTTTTCCAAGGACGGGCATCTGCGGCCAATTCATGGGACCAATTGATTGGTCACGCTTGGACTGAAGGGGAATGGAAGTACGGACCCTATCAAAACCTACTGCCTTTCGCTCTTGGCTCAGATTGGATCCATGGTCATACCATGTAGCGCTCATGATCAACATGGCTTTAACTCAATGCCGACACCAATCACCATCAAAGTTGGCTTGACCCCACACCAAAAGGCCGTCAATCGCCTTACAATTGATATGGGAGAAAAAAATGTCACAGCTCACCTCGCGCGAAATTCGCCTCATTTCGCGTCCCGACGGCGAACCAACGCCCCAGAATTTTGAACTGGCACATGTGACATATGATGATCCAAGCCCCGGCATGGTGCAGGTCAGGAACTATTGGATGAGCGTTGACCCCTATATGCGTGGTCGCATGTATGATCGGCCAAGCTATGTTCCCCCCTTTGGTTTAGGGGAGACGTTGCAAGGCCACGCTATTGGTGAAGTCATCGCCAGTGGCGACACCGATTTTGCTGTCGGCGACATCGTGACCCATATGCTGGGTTGGCGCGAAATTGCACAGGGCCCAAAAGCCCTTTTCACCAAAGTCGACACCCATGGCATTGCGCTACAAGCGTTTTTGGGCGTGATGGGCATGCCGGGCATGACCGCATATTGTGGCTTTTTAGAAATCTGCACACCTAAAGCGGGTGAAACTGTTTTTGTTTCTGGGGCTGCAGGTGCCGTTGGCTCTTTGGTTTGCCAGATCGCCAAGCTTAAGGGTTGTAACGTTGTTGCATCATGTGGATCGGAGGCTAAGGCGGCTTGGCTGAAATCAGTCGGCGTGGATGAAGTCATCAATTACAAAACAGCGCCTAACTTGCTTAAGGCCGTGCAATCGTGCGCCCACCAAGGGATCGATATGTATTTTGACAATGTAGGGGGTGAACATCTTGAAGTCGCGTTGGAAGTCGCTCGCGTTGGGGCTCGCTTTGCTGAATGCGGTATGATCAGCCAGTATAATGCAACACGCCCAACATCGGGGCCTAAGAACTTAATCAATGTAATTGGAAAAAGCCTAAAAATTCAAGGTTTCATCGTTTCAAACTTTGCTCATTTACACGCTCAGTTTGTAGAAGAAATGGGGGGTTGGATTAAGTCGGGTGATATCAAATGGGAAGAAACCATCATGACCGGGATTGATAAGGCGCCCGCCGCATTTATCGGTCTGTTTAACGGGGTCAACGCCGGAAAAATGTTGGTCAAATTATCTTAGCCTCTTGTATGACCACTAAGCTATACAATTTGGGCGTGACGAAACTGCTCCTAACTTGTAGAAGCCAAATTTGCCATTTAAGCTTGGTTTAGGAACATACCGATGAGCCGTCTCTTTGATAATTATGTGATGGTGGATTGGTCTGCCGCGGCCAAGCCAAGTTTGGGTGTAGACTCAATCTGGATCGGCATATTGCGGCGCGATGTGCGGTTACAATTGCGATTTGAAGCACAAAATCCCCCAACCCGTCATGGTGCGCTTGAAACTATAAGTACGCTGTTAACCGAATTTGATAAGCGCGGTGATCGCACCTTAATCGGCTTTGATTTTCCTATGGGCTATCCGCATGGAACCGCAGCAGCTTTGAAGCTAGAAGGGCCGGCTTGGCAGGCTATGCATTTATTTTTATCTAAGGAAATCAAAGATAAAACAAATAATGCCAATAATCGATTTCAAGTTGCAGCCCGCATGAATCGACTGATTTCAAATGGTCCTTTCCCATTTTGGGGTTGCCCGCCACGCGACGTTTTGACCACTTTGGACTCCAAAAAAACCCGCCCCCATGAAGCTTCCGATCTACCTGAACATCGCTTGACCGAGCAATTGGTCAAAGCGGCAAGTCCGGTCTGGAAACTTTTTACCGCAGGCTCGGTCGGTTCGCAGGCGTTGGTTGGGATCCCTATTGTCCAAAAGCTGCGCGACCTGCGCGAGGATGCACGTATTTGGCCTTTTGAGACAGGATTTAAACCACTGATCCGTGAGGATTTAAAGGACGTCCGTATTGTGATGGCCGAAATCTATCCCTCCATGCTCAAAACGCAGGGGAAAGCTGGCGAGGTCAAGGATTTAGCGCAAGTGCGTGCTATTGGGGCGCATTTTGCAGGTTTGGATGAAGCAGGCAAATTATCCGCTTGTTTTGGTCCGGCAAAATCCTTAACTGCGGCGCAAATTACCATCGTTGAGCAAGAAGAAGGCTGGATCTTGGGCGTTTAAAACGTCCCATTTAATCCATTAAAGAACTCGAAGGATTGGAAAAAGGGCACAGGCCTAGCGCAAATTAAGGCTCAAAATATCTTTGAAACCGTTGGTGCCTATCGTGCCTCACATTGATTGACCTGCTTGACCGACTGACTGGCAAGACAAGACGTTATAAGCCA